>NZ_JBIATV010000001.1:737667-1477680 GCF_042892175.1 Streptomyces sp. NPDC001828 | reverse complement strand
AGAGGCCTTCCGAAGGGAACAAGGACGGTCGCGGCATGCCGGGGCATACGTGAGCCACTCACACGATCGGGAGGGCTCGTCTGCGGCGGATGAAGCACCCGTGCCGCTCGGCGACTCATCCAGTTCTACCGACGCCCCGATGGCCTGGCAATGCCCCCCTCCTACTAACGGACTTCGCAGCCAGCCCATACGGCCTCCCCACCACCGGCCGGGGCACGGCAGCCTCCGCACACTCCGCGGGCGGGCAAGGGCACGGCCAGAGCACGCCGACGGCCACTAGGCCTGCTCGTATGTGACCTAGGTCCTGTGGGCCGCCTCACCCGAGATGTCTCAAAATATTACGCATTGCGACTATTTGTAACCTTTGATGGTCGGAGCGCCGAGCCCGAGATGCTTTCCGATCGAAGGAGCGGGATCGGCCGGGCCACGTATCCGAAGGCCGTAGCCGCTCCCCCGGTCGGTCTGACGACAAGACCCGCCCTCGCCGGAACCGGGGCAGGGGAAGGACGTGCACTGCAGCCGTAACGATGCCGAACGGACGTCCGAGCATCCGGCGGCCGGTCGCCGGGCTCCGTCACCGTTCATGAAGTCGACCGGCCCCAGCAGCAGGTCGCTGGGGCCGGTACTCACGATGGCGGGAGCCTGTCGCTCAACCCACCTGCGTCCGGTCCCCGATGATTTCGTCGCCGAGGTTGCACCAAGCGGTGCTCTCCGCGCTGGCCCACACCCAGGGGCCGTAGTGGACGTACTGGTAGCCCCCGAGGGTCTCGCACGTGATCACTTCGCGGTATCGGCCCGAGTTGCACCAGGTCTTGTTCCCGTGGTGGCCCGCACTGCCGACCACCCGCTGGCCCCAACACGACACCTGCGCGGAGTCGCCGGCCAGAGGAACGGTGGTGGTCGCCGAGCCGCTGTCTGCCAGTGCGCTCGGCGCGATGGACAGCGCCCCTCCCAGAACGAGCGCTGTTGCGGCTGCGGTCCTTGCGATACGGCCTTTGATCATGCCGGTCTCCCAGTTGGCGATGAGATGTGCGATGGTCGTCCCCGCCGCGCGACGGACACCCGTGCACGCAACTGCCTTCGCTGTAGCGGTGGTTGCTCCTTCTCGCTCTGTCCGGCGGGACGCATACGATGCTGCCGCCGGACCCCTGCCACCGACAGGACGTCCAGCGGACGTTCAGCGGACGTTGTGCCGGATGGGCCACAGTCCCGCAGAGAAGGGAAGCCGTGGGGCGCGATGCCGCGCGGTGCGGGCCTTCTGGGAGAGGAGGAGGAGATGCCGGAGCGGTTCGACACGGTGCTGCGTGACTACAGGCGGCGGGCCGGCCTGACGCAGGAGGAGTTGGCGGACAGGGCCGGACTGTCGGCCCGGACCATCCGCGCGCTGGAACGCGGCCAGGGCCGGGTGCCGCGCGTCGCCTCGGTGCGGGAGGTCGCGAAGGCGCTCGGGCTGGGAACGGACGACCAGCGGCGCCTCCTCGCCACGGCCTCGGCCGACGAGTGGAAGGGCGCAGCAGGCCCAGGCCCCACGGAGCGTCGGCACTATCTGCCGTACGACATACCGGACTTCACTGGACGCACCACAGAGGTGACCCGTCTCGCGGATCTCCTCGGCGGCGGCACGAGCGCGGTGGTGGTGACGGCGATCGACGGCATGGCGGGCGTCGGCAAGACCACGCTGGCGGTGCACGCCGCCCATCTCATGGCCGAGCGTTTCCCGGACGGCCAGTTCTACTGCGACCTGCACGGCTTCACGCCCGGGCACGCGCCGACGGGACCGGCATCGGCACTGGAGGCACTGCTGCGCATGGCCGGCGTCGACGGCGCGCGCATCCCGCACTCCCTTCAGGAGCGATCGGCGCTGTGGCGTACCACGTTGTCGGGACGGCGGGCACTGGTGCTGCTGGACAACGCCGCCGATGCCGAGCAGGTACGACCGCTGATGCCGGGTTCCGCCTCGTGCGCGGTCATCGTGACCTCGCGGCGTCGGCTCCTGTCCCTGGAAGGTGCCGTTCCGCTGTCGCTCGACGTGCTGCCGGAGGCCGATGCGTGTGCACTGGTGGCCCGGATCGCGGGGCGCGGCAGGGTCGTCGACGCGCCCGAGGCGGTCGCCGAGATCGCCGAGTTGTGCGGCTACCTGCCGTTGGCCATCCGGATGACCGCGGCTCGGCTCGCCCACCGGCCCGCGTGGACGCCGGAAGACCTCGTGGCCGAGCTGCGCGCGGGCTCGCTACGGTCCGGGGAAAGCGGCAACCAGCGTGCGGTCAGTACGGCTTTCGCCCTCTCCTACGCGCGTCTGAGCCCCGACCTCCAGCGGCTGTTCCGGCTCCTCGGGCTGCATCCCGGTACCGATCTCGACGCCTACGCGGCCGCGGCGCTGGCAGGCACGGACGAGGCGACGGCACGGCAGGGGCTGGAGGAACTCGTCGATGTGCACCTGCTGGAACAGTACGAACCCCACCGCTATCAACTGCACGACCTCCTGCGGCGGCACACACAGGAGGTCCTGCGCGAGTCCGAGCCGCCCGCCCGGCAGGACGAGGCGGAGCTCCGGCTCCTCGACCACTACCTGTTCACCGCGCTCAACGCCCGCGAGGTGGTGGCCCCGGGACAGCGGCTGCTCGCGTTCGAGATCGACCGGCCGCCCGTGGACGCCCCGGACGTGAGCGCCCGGGCGCCGGCCCTGGCCTGGTACGAGGCCGAGCACGCGAACCTCGTCGCGCTGATCACCTGCGCCGCCGCGCGGGGCCGCGTCGAGCACGTCTGGCGGTACGCCCACGTGCTCCAGCACTTCTTCGACATCCGTGGACGCACCTTGGACTGGGTCGGTACCCATGAACTCGCCCTGGCCGCCGTCGAGCATCTCGACGACCGCCTGGCCCATGCCGAGATCCTCACCAGCCTCGCCATCGCCTGCTGGTACGCCGGACGTCACGAGGACGCCTTCAGCCGGGGCCTGGAGGCTCTGGCTCTGTGCCGCAAGATCGGTGATGCGTGGGGCGAGGCCGTCATCCTCACCAACTTCGGTGTCGCACAGAGTGCGTTGGGAGGCACTGAGGAGGCCATCGACCTCCACCGACAGGCCCTGGCCCTCTACGCCGACCTGGACGCCCCCTGGGGCGAGGCCCTGAGCCTGACGAGCCTGGGCTCCGTCTACGCCCGCCTCGGGCGGACCGCCGAGGCACTCGACCACCACCGTCGGGCCCTCGATCGGTACCGCGGCATCGGTGATCCCTGGGGCGAAGCCCTGACCCTCACGAACATCGGCACCGGCCACCGGCAGCTGGGACAGTTCGGTGACGCCGTCCGCCACCACGCCCGAGCGCTTTGGCTCGCCCGCCGGACCGGCGACCGACGCGCCGAGAGCGAGTTCCTCAACGATCTCGCTGTCACCTACCACGCGGCCGGCCGCCACGAAGCCTCCCGCCGTCGCCACCGGCGGGCGCTGAACATCGCCTCCGCCATCGACAACAGTCCGCAGATCGCCCGCGCCCATCAGGGCCTCGCCCATTCCCTCGCCGAGGACGACCCCGATGCCGCCCGCGACCACGGTCGGCGGGCACTCGCGATTCACGGCGAGCTCACCGCCCCCGAGACCTCCGAGCTCATCTCACGGCTCGCCACCTTCGACCAGGATCGCGACCGCCGCCAGGGCCTGTTGTGAAAGTCCCGCTTCCCTCTCGGTCGAGCAGCGGGATATCCGCATCAGGCACCCGGCGTACCGAGCAACCCGGTGGGGCCTGTCAGATCGTGGTCGGCAGAGCGATTTCGAAGAGGGTCTCCGCCGCTGTCCGTGCGTGCCGGCCGTAGTTCGACTCGCCCAGCACCATGGCGCGGCTCGCGGCGCCATCCGCGAGGGTCACGAGTTGCTCGGCGAGGACGGCGGGCTCGCGGCAGCCCAGTTCTGCTACCAGTCCGGTCACCAGTCGCACCATCAGCAGTTTCTGTTCGCGGGCGTAGGAGTGGACCGCGTTCTGGGGGTCGGGGAACTCCGCGGCGGCGTCGATGAGCGGGCATCCACGCACGGGATCCGTGCCGGTCGGGGGCGGGTCGAACAGTGCGAGGATTCGCTCCTTGGCAGGGATGTCCTCGCGTGCCGGCACGCCCTCCAGGGTGCGTCCCGTCGAGGACAGGTCCTTGAGATGGGCGAGGACGAGCTCGTCTTTGGTTCTGAAGTGCGCATAGAGGGTGCGCTTGGCGGATGGCCCAGGTAGCTGGAGGTGCCGTCCTTGTGGAGCGTGCCCGCCTATGCGGTGCGGAGCGTAGGGAATGCGGCCCCATCGCCTCGCCCCGTCTCCGGAACCGGCCGACGCTGAGACCTGCCGAAGCTGGTTACACACATGATCTGCGCTCGGCACAGCCGATGTGCTGTCACGGGCCGTCCGCACTTGCTGCCTCGTCGGCAGCGACGCAGTCGTTGCGGCGCACGACGAGGATGGCGGCGTCGTCACTCTGCTGATCCCCCGTGTGCCGCAGCAGATCAAGCCGCAACCGTTCCACCAGTTCGGGCGAGGGCAGATCGGCCCATGTGCTCAGGCGGTCGACCAGGGGATAGAAGACTCCCTTGCCGTCGCGTGCCTCGGTCACCCCGTCTGTACACAGCACCATCCGTTCCCCCGCGGGGAAGCTGCACCTCTGAGCCGTGCGCGCCTGCGGCGCCAAGTTGCCGAGCCCGAGCGGGAGTCCGGGGTCGTCGAGCCATATCTCTTCGGCCTTGCCACCACCGAGCCGGAAGGGTGCGGTGTGTCCGCACCCGACGATTTCAGCCCGCCCGGCCGGCTCCAGTTGCAGTACCAACGCGGTGACGAACCGCTCGCCGTCTCCGGTGTCCCGCGCGTAATGGTTGTGGCGCAAAAGCGCCTCTTCCATCCGGGTGCACACGCCGAGCAGCGAGGGTTGGTGGTACGCACCCTCCCGGAAGGAGGTGAGAACGGCGGCCCCGGCGTGGATCGCCGGGAGGCCTTTGCCTCGTACGTCCCCGATGAGCACCCGGGTGCCGTACGGCGTGGGCAGGACCTCGTAGATGTCACCGCCGATCAGGGCGTCCTGGGCGGACGACACGTACAGTCCATCCACCACCGCGTCGTCGGTGTGCAGCGGCAGTTCGCGCAGCAAGGTCCGCTGGGCGGCCTCGGCCGCGGACCGGACCCGTGCCAACAATTGCTCGCGTTCCCACCGGGACTTGCACAACAGGACGCAGGCGATCCCCGCCACGGCGGAGCCCGTGATCGAGGCGATCACGGTGGGGGCGCCCGAGTTGGCCAGCTCACTGGTGTAAACCACAGCCACCGAGGCGGTGTAGAACGCCCCCACCAGAACGACCTGCCGGGTGGTACAGAGCATCGCTGCTATGAGCGCCGCCAAGCCGGACAGATGGATGATCTGAGTTCCGGTGCCGGTCGCGAGGTCGATGACGGCCGTCACGCCGACCAGTGCGCACAGAATGGCCGTGGTCGGCTGCCGCCTGCGGTTGGACAGCCACTCATCCCAGCTCGGCCGGTCGCTGGTACCGCCGCGGGTTTGGGGTGTCATGGGGACTCCGGAACTCGGCGCTCGCGTACCGGATCACCACCACTCGGTGCGGTGCGCTTCCCACAATCCCAAGGGTACGCCGGTTGGTCCCCACGAACACTGTCGGAGCATATGTGCGATGCGACAGCGCGGGAATGTCGGAGACAGCGGGGCCCTTGGCGGATACCGACGAGCTGACCTCGCGGGGCGTTGGCTGTGACAGCTCCCTGATCATCGTCATCGGCAGTTCCACCCATGCGGTCGCCCTCGCCGAAAGGCGGCCGCGCCTCGGCACCCTGGCGCGCAGCGGCATCCCTCCCAGCACGTCCTGAGCCCCTCAGGCAGGCCGCAGGTCTCGGCAACCGCACTTGCCGGTAATGGCCCGCGGCCAGCCCCGCCCGCGCGCAGCAGTAGCGGGGCTGGCCGCGGCCACAACCGGGCCGAACACCGGCGAAGTCGTGCTCGCCAGCCTCCGGGAGCTCGGGCATCAGGATGTGCCGGGGTCGTGACCCGACCGGCCGCTTCGCTGTCCCACCGCAGCGCCACGCCTTCACGGGCCGTCCGGCCGAGAGGGCGTCCTCGCCCGGCCCGTCCGCCGTCCGAAGCCTCCCCGCCGAGAGCGGCCAGTGGCAGGTCAGCGACCAGTGGCGGGTCCGAGGTTGGGCAGGCCACCTGTCGGGGCGCCTTGCCCACGCCCCCTGCCCGGAGCGCCGGGTCACCGGCCGCCCGGGTCTGACTGGGTGAGACATCCTTTCGAGCCGCGGCACCCCCCGCGTGGTCGAGACATCCGGCGGCATGCTCAATGCGATCGGCCCAAGGCACGGATTCACCGCCATAAGCGTCCGCGATCGGTCATGTACAGCCTGGCGCGGTGAGCGCGCGGCCTGATCCTCACATCCGCGTCGCAGAACCGGGGCCGACTGAGCACAGCGCCCACCGCGTAGCAGCGGCTCGGTGGGCCTGTCGTCCCTACGCGTCCAGGTCGATGTCGCCGAATGGGATGGCCTGGCACGTCAGCGTGTCCGTGGCTGGCAGATCGAGTGACGGCTCGACCCGGTGGGTGACGTTTTTCCTCACGACCATGACCATGCGGAATAGGCGCGGTCGGCGAGCATCATGGAGGGGCCGGATCCGCGGCAGCGAAGACACCCTAAGGGCCGCGGCGCACCCGGCGGTCGGCCCACCGGCTTCTACAGCGAGCGGTACAGGAGGCACAACACCGTCGAACGCGCCATCAACCGGCTCAAGGGCTTCCGCGCCGTCGCCACCCGCTACGAGAGACAGTTCCTGGTTGGGCGAGGCCCGGCGGATCGGTAGCCGTCCGCCGGGCCCAACCATCAGGTGCGGTAGGCGAAGTAGACCGCGTTGGGGTACGAGGCGATGAGGCTCGCCAGCGACTTCCGATAGGTGTTCGTCGAGTGGTAGGTGAGGTACGGAGTTCCGGTGCTGCTCCGATAAGTCACCATCATGGAATGGTCCTTGGACCCGTCCCGGTCGAAGTCCATCTGAAGGACGTCGCCGACGTCCATCTGGTAGACGTTGGCCAGGTTGGTGGCACGCTGGTTGGAGAGCGTGAACCACGCGAAGTCGTTCACGCCGACCCAGGAGTTGGTCTGGAGGGCGCCGTCGTACCACCAGTTGCGATAGTCGGACGTCGAGCCGGGCGCGTTCTTCCATCCGCCGGCCTTCAGGGCCTGGCTGACGAAGTTGGTGCAGTCGCCGCCCGCGCCGTTGAACTGCCGGTAGGCCGGGTTGTAGTTCTTCCAGTACTTCTCGGCGTACGCGGCCATCGCGGCGTAGTCGTAACCCGTGCCGGTCTTCGTCTTGGGCTTGGCCGGCGCGGGGTACTTCGTGGACGCCGGAGTGCCGTCCGGGTAGGTCTGTCCGTCGTCCGTGACGGCGGCCTTGGCAACCGTCGGCTCGTTGACGGCGACCGGTCCGTTGTCCTTGGACTTGATCGAAGTCAACTCCCAAGCGGATCCTGCGGTGTTGGTGAGCGCGAGCTCGTACCGCGTCCGGAAGCCGGTCGTGGCCGGCTCGTCGCCACGGATCTTCTTGTAGGTGAGCGTGGTGTCCTCGGTGACCTCCACGGTCGCCCGGCGACCTGACACCGTCGCCTTGTTCACGGCGACGTGGGTGTCCGCGTCGGTGTAGCTCTCACCGAGTGCGTTCAGCCGTGCCTTGCGCGACCGCAGCGACGCCAGGGCCGCGTCCTCGTCCCGCTTCAACTGCGGCGACATACGGGCCTTGGCGCCGGTGGTCGTCGCAGTGTGGCGGCCGGCCCGGTCCTCAACCAGGGCCTGGCTGCGCTGCGTGAGGACGTCGCCGGCTATGCGGGCGAAGGTGCTGACGGTCGCGCTGTCCGCCGAGCCTGGCCTCGGGGCGGCACTGGCGAACGTGGTCGGCAGGAACGCCGACGACAGGATTCCGGCCAACGCGACGCCCATGGCAGGTCGGAATGTCTTTGATATCACTGTTTTCCCCTTGTCACCGGTCCACATGGACCTGGGGGGTCGAATTTTGGCATAAGTCGCCGCGTCTTCGAACCCGTTCGCAGGCCGCGACGGCAACCCGGCTTTGTTCGAAGGCCTCGGCGAACCCCTGGCTGGACGGATGGTGTGTGCGTCCGCCGTGCTCGGGCAGGCGCAACTGGCACGACGAGGCGTGACCAAGGACGGTCGCGTCAGCCGCCCGATCAGCAAGGAGGACGCATGGCGAACGAGTACGACGGCGAGGTCTTCGGGGTGACTTCGAAGCAAGGGCGACCCGATGGCGCCACCGGCCCCTTCACGTTCGACCCCGCCGTGGCGGACCGCTACCGGGCCGGCGACGTGGTCGAGCACGGCAGCGTCCGCTACCGCGTCGGCAGGACCCCGCCGTCCGGAACTCCGGGAACCGACGCGGCCGTCGGCTACACGCCGACCGCAGTCGACATCTGACGGAGCCTCAGTGCGGAACGTCACAGGTGCGGGGCCCGGCGGTATGCGCCGGGCCCCGCACCTGCACAGCTCTTCGGTTGGGCCGAACTCCTGCCGCCGGTTTCCTGCCGTCTTGCGCAAGCCCGCAGAAGCGGTTGCGAGCGGCACGAACAAACCGGGCCGCCCGCCCTGCGCCGGGTCTCTGCCGCCGCGCCCGCTGGGCTTGGTGCGGGAGGGGCGACCACAGGGACTTGTGGTACGACAGGCATGCCAAATAAGTTCTATATTCGCACCAACTATCCACACGCGGCGGCTGTGGCGATCATGGGGGACACAACTGCGATGGCTGACACCGACGACGCCTCCCGTGTTCCTGCGGAGTCCAGGGCCGTCCGGAAAGCGCGCAGGAAGGCGCAGAACCGCAAGAGGCTGGGAGTCGGCGCCGCCATCCTGGCGCTGGGCGCGACCGCTACCACCGCGTACGCCTTCACGGCGGGCAGCCCGTCCGACGCGGCCGAGCGGGCCAAGAAGGCCACGGCCTCCCCCTCCTCGGGGCCGGACGGAAAGGCCGGCCCCGGCAAGGGCAAGGAAGAGGCCTGGGACGGCAAGACCAAGGTGCTCGGGGACGGCTCCACCTCGTACACCGGCCCACAGCCCGGCCAGCTCAAGCCGCAGCGGCTGAAGCCGGGCGAGAAGCCCCCGCAGTTCGTGGTCTTCTCCTGGGACGGCGCGCTGGAGGGAGACGACCACCTCTTCTCGCACTTCCGCCAGGTAGCCGAGGCCAACAATGCACACATGACGTTCTTCCTGACCGGCATCTACCTGCTGCCCGAGAGCAAGCGGATGCTGTACCACCCGCCGCAGCACAGCCAGGGCTCGGCCGCGATCTCCTACCCCACCGTCGAGCACGTGAGGACGACCCTGGAGCAACTGCGCGGCGCCTGGGCCGACGGCGACGAGATCGGCTCGCATTTCAACGGCCACTTCTGCGGCCCCAAGGGCGGTGGAGACTGGAGTCCCACCGAGTGGAAGAGCGAAATAGACCAGGCGTACTCGTTCGTGAAGACGTGGAAGACCAACACGGGGTTCACCGACGAGGCGCCGCTCCCCTTCGACCCCGACCGTGAGGTCGTCGGCGGCCGCGCTCCCTGCCTGGAAGGGCAGAAGAACCTCATCACCGCGATCAAACCGTACGACTGGCGTTACGACGCGAGTTCGTCGGGCGACTTCCAGCTCTGGCCGAACAAGATCGACGGCATCTGGAACTTCCCCTTGCAACTCATGCCCCTGCAGGGCAAGGAGGTGCAAGTCCTCTCCATGGACTTCAACTTCCTCTACAACCAGTCCGGCGAGAGCACCCAGGGCGACCCCGCGAAGTACGCGGCGTGGCAGGAGCAGACGCGGAAGTCGTATCTGAACGGCTTCAACCGCGTCTACAACGGCAGCCGGGCCCCGATGTACATCGGCAACCACTTCGAGGACTGGAACGGCGGCATCTACATGAAGGCCGTCGAGGACGTCATGAAGGACGTCTGTCCGCGCGAGGGCGTGCGATGCGTGTCGTTCCGTGAACTGTCCGACTGGCTGGACGTCCAGGACCCGAAGGTGCTGGCCCAGTTGCGCCTGCTCGACCCCGCACAGGCACCGGACTGGAAGACGCTGGTCAAGTAGTCGAACGGGTCCGACGGGCAGAGCCGAGCCGGGGGTTGGTCTTCCTCCGGAGGCACTGCGGCGCGCGGTGCGCGGTGCGCGCCGTGGATGCCGGGATCACGTCGGCCGCGGTCACTTCAACACCTCCGTGTGGCGCCTGCCGGCTTGACGCGGGATGTCACTTCACCGCCCTGATGTAGTCCGACCACAGCCGCACCGCTCGGTCACTGCTCGGGGTTTTGGGCGCATCGCCGCCGAGGCCGGTCAAGGACAGCGGAATGAGATCGGTCAGGGACATCCGGTAGACGACCACTGCCGTCGATTCCTGTGCGGTGTTGGCCGCGAACCAGCCGACCGTGTTCCCGGCGGTGGTTCCGGTCTTGCCCCCGGTGCCCGGGTGCGCCGTACGCGCGCTCTTCGCGGTTCCTTGTGTCACCGCGTCCCGCAGGGCGTCCGTCACCGCACGGGCGGCCTTGGCCGACATAGCGCGGGCCGGCTGCGGCTTGTCGAGCGGCATCGCCGCACCATTGCGGGAAATCGCGCGCACGGAGTACGGCTCGGTGTGCATGCCTTCCGCGGCGAAGGTCTCGTAGGCTCCGGCGACGCGGATGGCGCTGGGCGTCGAGTTCTCGCCGAGAGCGAAGAGCGGAACGTGCGGGCCGAGGCTCGACGCGAGCAGGCCCGAGCGCTCGGCGAGGGCGTCGACCCGGTCGAGCCCGACATCAAGGCCGAGTTGAAGCATCGGGGTGTTGACGGAGTTGGCGATGGCTTGGCGCAAGGTGACCTGCCCCCAGTTCCGTCCGCCGTCGTTCTGGCCCTTCGCCACCTTGCCGCCGCGGTCCCAGTACGGGCCTTCGGGCGTCTTCACGGTGACGTCGTCGTTCCCGTTGTACTGGGCGGACGGGCTGATGGGGGTGCGGGGCTTGTCGCGCGAGCGCACGATGCCGTCATCGAGGGCGGTGGCGTACACGAACGGCGTGAAGACCGTCCCGACCGGAACGGTGGTCGCGTTCGACTCGTTGAAACCCTGCTTCAGGTAGTCGGGTCCGCCGTAGACCGCGAGCAGCCGGCCGTCAGGGGCGACGCTCGCCGCACCGATCTTCGCGTGCGCGTCGGTGGTGGGCCGCCGGGTGGCGTCGAAACTCTTCTGCGCCTTCTGCACGGCAGCGGTCAAGGCCGTCATGCGGGACTTGTCGAACGTCGTGTAGATCTGGTAGCCGCCCAGGTCGAAGTCGGCGTCCTTGATGTGACCGGCCCTGGTCGCATACGCCTTGGCCAGTTCCACCAGGTAGCCCGACTGGCCCTTGGCGTCGCCGGTGACGGTAGGCGCCACCGGCTCGGGAAACTTCGTGTACTTCGCGCGTTCGGCGCGGGTGAGAGCGCCGGTGGAGACCATCCGGTCCAGGGTCCAGCCCCAGCGATCCACGGCGCGCTCGTGGTTCTCCTTGCTGATGGCCGGGTCGAAGAGCGCGGCGCCTTTGAGGAGCGAGGCCAGGAAGGCACCCTCACTCGGATTGAGCTGGGAGACGTCCTTGCCGTAGTAGGCCTGTGCCGCCCGCTGGATGCCGTATGTGCCGCGCCCGAACCAACTGGTGTTGAGGTAGTCCTGGAGTATTTGCTTCTTGCTGGTCTGCCGGTCCAGCTTCACCGCGAGCAGGATCTCGGTGAACTTCCGCGAGACGGTGCGGTCCTGGTTGAGATACGCGTTCTTCACGTACTGCTGGGTGATGGTCGAACCGCCCTGGGACTCGCCGCCGGTGACCGAGGCCTTCAGGGCGCGCAGGATGCCGTAGGGCGAGACTCCGGAGTCGGTGTAGAAGCTCGCGTTCTCGGCCGCGAGTACGGCGGCCTGGACCTTCGGAGGCACCTTGTCGAGCGGCATCTCCTGCCGGCTGACCCAGCCCGTACGAGCCATCTTGGAACCGTCGGACCAGTAATAGACATTGTCCTGCTGTGTCGCGAAGGTATTGAGATCGTCCGGTATGTCGGTGGTCGCGTAGGCGTATCCGATCAAGCAGCACAGACCGAGGACACCGGAACCGGCGAGTCCGAGCCACTGCCGCCAAGACGGAACCCAGCGCCGCCAGCCGGCGCGGCCGGGCCGGGGGTAGGCGGGCCGCAAGCGCCTTGGCACGGTGCGCAGGAGGGCGACGATCGGCGAGAGTGCACGCCACCACCTCGCCATCGCACCGCTCGGGCCTCGCTTGGCGGCCGCGCGCCGACGCCCACGAGCGACGCCATGGCCGTCTTCCTCGCCACCCCGCCGCCCCAGCCCAGCCCCACCGCGCCTGCTCACACTCAGTGTCCCCTCTACTGCACTTCTCCCCCACACCCTAGAACAGGAGTACGCAGTGATCGTTGGGAGGTGGGGCGCGCTGGTGCGTGATGTGGCAGCAGGTGGCGCAGGCACAAGAGTCGCAACTGAGCCCCAAAGCGGGCATTCCGCTACGCATCGCGGGCCAGAGAGTATTCGGGCCGGTGCCCGCAGAGGTGGCGGGTCACATGGGCGAAGGCTCCATCGCCAAGACGCCCGACGCCTCCTCGATCCAGCGCTTCCGGCGCTTCCGGCGCGGCGTTGGCGGTACCAGGCCGCCCTGCACCAGAAGCGATCTCTGCTGGAACGTGGACGAAGGAAGAGGCGGTCCGTACCGCGCAACGGCTGTGGGCCAACGAGCAACTGCCCGGTGAACTGGCTCAAATCCTGCCCATCCCGGCCCACTTCGAGCAGGCGTCGGAGCTCGTCACATCCGACCGCGTACGCGACAACGTCAACTGCGGGCCGGATCCGGACGCCCGTGTGGCGGCGGTCAAGGAGTACGTGGACGCCGCGGCGAGAGCTTGATCAGAGGCTCGCCGCCGCGCCGGTCGACCCGCCGCTTCAGCACGATGAAGACCGCGTCCACCGCGGCACTCAGCCGCGCCAACTCCGCCTCACGGTTGATCGCTTCATCCGACAGCATCCCGGCTCCCCCAGAACGTGTGGCAGAGCCCCGCCCCGGCGGCACGCTGCACCCCGCGCGGTCGGCCCGCATGGGAACAGATCACTCACCTTGGAGGAAATCGGTAGCACGAGTGCGACGAACACGAGCATCTCCCAGAGGTCTGCGGGCAGCATGGCCGAGCCTTGCCCGCGCCGTGCCGTGCCGTGCCGCAGGTCCCTTGCCGACGTGAGAGATCGCCAAAGCTCAACCCACTGCCGTCCCATGGCCGTTCGGCCACGCCCCCGAGACGCTCCGGCCTACGGATCCGGCCTTTCGGGCCGGCCTCGGCCTATCCGACAGCGGCGTTCGGCGGTAGGTTATAGGTCGATCACTAACAGAGGAGTGAAGATGACACTCAAGGAAGACGTCGCCCGCCGCGCCGCCGCGCAGCATGCCGTGGCCGAGCACCTGCGCCTGACCGCCGCAGGACGCACCGAGGAATGGGTGGAGCTGTTCGCCCCCGACGCAGTGCTCGAGTTCCCGTATGCGCCGGCCGGCGTGCCTCAGCGGGTAACGGGGCGAGACGCACTGGTCGCACACATGAGCAATTTTCCCGAGACCTTCGACGTCGAGTTCGTCGACCTGGTCTTCCACGACACCGTCGACCCGGGTCTCGTGATCGCCGAGTTCCGCTCGAAGGGCACTGCCCTGGCGACCGGCAAGCCGTACGAGCAGACGTGCATCTCCGTCGTCCGGACCGATGATGACGCGCGCATCACCCACTATCTGGACTACTGGAACCCTCTGGTGGCGATCGAGGCACTCACGCCCGACGACGTGCCGTCCGACCCCGACCTCGGCGTGACTTTTGGGCGCTGAGAAGAGCCGTGTTTAACTGACGCCCATGCCCGCGCCCGGCACCAGCACGAAGAGCGACGAACGACGGCAGACCATCATGGCCGCCGCGGTCGACTGCTTCGCGCGAAAAGGCTTCTACGGTACGACGACACACGAGATCGCCCAGCGGGCCGGTATCTCTCAGCCGTACCTCTACCGCCTCTACCCGAACAAGGAAGCATTGTTCGCGGCGGCGGTCGATCACGTGTCCGTCGTCATGACCGAAACACTGGTCACTCACTCACCGGCCCAGGGTGGCGCCGCGCCGGCGCCCGAGGCAGCGGTGGATGCCGCACGCAACGCCTACACCGCGCTCGTCGCGGACCGCACGATCCTGCGCTTCCTCATGCACGCGAACTGTGCCGCCGGCGAACCGCTGGTGGCACAGGCGGTGCGCCGGTGCTACGCCAAGCAGGTCGCCACCGTCCAGCAACTGCTGGGCAACGACGACGCCGTGCGGCGCTGGTTCGGCGCCGGCATGCTCGACAACGTCGTCGCCGTGCTGGGCCTCGCAGACATCGACGAGCCATGGGCGCACACTCTCACCGCCCGATGAACCGACACCGGCTTCGGAACGACAGCCCCGAGCCTTCCCCGCAGACCGCCAGGCGCCCCCGGCCCCGGCACGGGCACGGGCACGGGCACGGGCACGGGCACGGGCACGGGCACGGGCACGTCACAGTCTTCGGCCGGACGGCTTGAAGCAACCGACCCGCTGGACCTACCGAAGCGACCGCCTGCCAGGCCACCGCCAGCCTCGTGTTCGACCGCACTGTGCGGGCCTGAGGATCAGCCACGGAGACGAGAAACACGCCTGATCCACCATCACGCACCCACTCGTAAAGCTTCATAGGCGGCGGGATCGGCTCTACGGCAGGATCGGAGGTCGGAGGCGGGACTGGAACCGAAGGGGTGTCGAGCGTGACAGAACCGATGGTGCGGGCGAACGAGACGACAGTGCCGGTGATGCCGTGCGTGTCAATTGAGGAGACGCTGGAGTTCTACCAGGCGCTCGGATTCGAAGTCACCTACCAGCAGGCCCGGCCCTATATCTACCTGGTGCTGGAATGGAGCGGCTTCGCGCTGCACTTCGGGACGCCGCCGAAGAACATCGACCCGGACCAGGAGGACGCCGGCGCATGCCTGGTCATAGTCGACGCGGTCGCGCCGTACCACGCGGAGTTCAGCCGGGCCATGCGCGCCACCTACGGCAGGGTCCTGGCCAAGGGCAGGCCGCGCATCACCCGGTACCGGCCCGGGGCGAGCCGATTCACCGTCATCGACCCGTCCGGGAACTCGATCATCTTCATCCAGCGGGACGAACCCGCCGAGCTGGAATACGGCGGCTCCAAGCACCTCACGGGCCTGGCCAAGGCGCTCGACCACGCCCGCATCCTCGCCGAGTTCAAGACCGACGACCGCACCGCCCTGCGCGTGATCACCACGGCCCTGCGCAGGCACGGAGACACCGCCCCGCCCTTGGAGGTGGCCCACGCTCTCGCTCACCTCATCGAGCTCGCCGCCGCCCTGGATGAGACCGATGGCGTCGACGAATGGCGCCGCCGGCTCAATGCCCTCGGCATCACCGACACCGAACGCCACCAAGTCGCCGAAGGACTCCGCGACGCCGACGCGCTCCACCTGTGGCGCACCGAGGCGAGTCCGGAAGTAGGGGCAGCGGACGCACTCTGACACGTTCATCGGGCCGGACCTCGCTGTCACGAACGGCCCGATGGTCGACGTTCGGCCTCGATGAGCTTCTTCGCTCCTCGCGCTGAGCCGGCCAGATTCGGGGTGAGGAGGGTTTGGGCGAGGCTGGTGACGCGGAGGGGGGAACTCTGCATACGCGCCGGTGGGGAGTTCGGCGATCCCTCCCGCGTTGGGCCGGTGACGTAGGCGAGCCGGGCGGAACACCGGGCCACACGGGGCGCGCCCAAAGTGAATGCCCTTGCTGGGCAAGGCACTTGTTCAGTCCACCAGCATGAGGTCGCCAGCGCGCCGCGCGGTCCGCGCCGACAAGGCGCCTATGCGCCGTCGTCGTCGGCGCGCAGGGAATCGATCATGCCCTGGAGGATTCCGAACGCCCTCGACTGCTCGGCTCCGGTCATGCCGGACAGCATTCTGACCTCGACGGAGCGGACCGCGACCGTCGCCTTTTCCAGGCTCCGCCGACCGCGAGGCGTGAGCCGCGCGGGAAGCACCTTCCCGACGGGCGCCGCAGCGGGCCTGGTCACATAGCCGTCACGTTCCAGGGTCTGGAGCAGTACGTTCATCGACTGACGGGTCACGAAGGCGCCGCGCGCGAGCTCCGAGTTCGACAGACCCGGCCGTTGCGCCAGCAGCTCCAGGCAGGAGTAGTGCGTCACGCTCATGCCGAGCGGCCGCAGCACCTCCTCCATGGCCACGCGCAAGGCGCTCGAGGCCTCTTTCAGCAGGTAGCCCAGTGATTTGTCCAGGTCGACGCCGGCACCCTTTTGACTCATGTCAGCATTCTGACATACCGTTGTCCGTGTCAGGAATCTGACACGAAGGCAAGGAGAGTCACCATGCCCGTCACCGGCCCCGACTTCATCTCGCTCCAGGCGCGCGACCTCGACGCGTCGCGTGTGTTCTACGAGCAGTACCTCGGCCTCGTCCGCTCACAGGCCGGGCCCCCGCACGCCGTCGTCTTCGAGACGAAGCCCATCGCGTTCGCACTCCGCGACATCGCGCCCGGCACCGATCTCGCATCCGTTCCGCAGCCCGGCATCGGAGCCGCGATCTGGCTGCACGCCACCGATGTCCAGGCCATCCACGACGCTCTCGCCGGCGACGGCCACACCATCGTCTCCGCACCCGTCGACGGCCCCTTCGGCCGGACCTTCACCTTCGCCGACCCCGACGGCTACCACATCACCCTCCACGACCGCGCCTGATGCGCCGGACGCCACCGGCGAGCACCGGCCGCCGGTGGCGCCGGGGCTCGAACACGTCGGCCTCACTCCCGGAGCCGGCATACGCCGCACCCCCGGCCGGCGCATCGGCGTCCACACCGCCGCGCCCGGCACCCCCGACCACCACGGGCTGCTCCTCATCGACATGACCGCGCCTCAGCCTGCCCCCGGTACGGCCCGACGGCGCGGTCATCTACCGCCGTCCTCCAGCAGTGGAAGGGGCGGCCGGGCAGCGCATGCCGAGCGGTGGCGGCGATTGCAGGTGGTACGTGTGGGCGTCAAGAGAGCGGGATGGTCACCTCGTCCTCGACCGGCGGATCGACCTCGTGGTCGAGGGTCCCGGTCGCCGAGTGGCAGCGCAGACGGATCTCGGCCGGTGTGACGTCCAGCCGCAGGAAGCATTTGAAGAACGGCGGGCTGTACGTCGCCGAACCCGGTGAGAAGAGCTGCGTGTAGAGCTTGCGCACCGGCAGCCGGAAACGCGCCCTGCGGTCGGGCCGCCGACCCGCACCGAGGAGACTGGCGACCAGGCGGATGCGCCGGGTGACGCGAACCGGCTCCCCCTGCGCGCGGACGGGCGGGACGCCCAGCCTTTCGGCGACCACCGCCAGGGCCTCGGCCTCGGTCAGCGTGAAGAAGCGCGGCATCCGCAGCCGGTTCCCGTACAGCCTGCTGTAGAAGGCCAACGAGTCGCCGCGCAGCGGATAGCAGCGGAAGTCGTGCTCCGTCACGCCGGCGACGGAGACCCGCGGGACCGTGTGCGTGGCGTGCATGAACGCTCCGCCGCCGCCGGCGACGACGTACTGGATCGTGCGCCCGCCGTCCACCCGAACCGGATACCGCTGGTAGTTGTGGATGTCGCCGCCGATCGCCGCGACGTAGTGGTTCTCCGGGTCGCGCACGATGGCGTCCACCGTGCCTCCGCCCTCGATGGCGCACGGGTGGTGCTCGCCGTCCACGTACAGCGGAGACCCCGTCACCAGGATCTTGGGCCGGTCACCGCGCGACACTTCACGGAGCCAGCGGCCTTGTTCGGCGTCGAGGGTGCCCAGCAGGCCCGTGTCGATGCCGATGATCCGTATCGGCCCGGCGTCGACGGCCCAGTACGGGCCCGGCTGGACGGCCTGTTGGGACGGCTCCGAGCGCAACGCCCGCGCCTGGGCGAGACGATGCTCGTCGGTGCTGCCCGGAGCGTGCCAGAGCAGCGAGCGCAACCAGGCCCGCGTCAGAGGGCGGGGGTGCGCTTCGGACGCCAGCGGCGGAGCCTCGCAGAAGACCCGCATGAAGCCCTGCAGGTCCTCGTACCAGTCGTGGTTGCCCGGTATCGCATAGATGGGCGCCGGATAGTTCTGGTAGGGGCGGAAGAACTTCGTGCCGTAGTCGTCGGTGCTCCCCACTGGGTAGATCACGTCACTGGCGAGCACGGCGAAGTCGGTTCCCTGACTGACCTTCAGGAAGCCGGGTATCACGGCGTATTGGGGATCGTCGCCTTCACCGGTGTCACCGATGACCATGAAAGAGAAGTGGTCGGCGTCCGTGCGGCGGACGACCGCGTCGGGGGGAGCGCCTACGGCCACGGCCTGCTCCACCCAGCGACTGCGGGTCCGGCCCGTCGGATCCCCGAACCAGGAGGCGAGGACGCCGTTCCGGGCGGCCCACAGCGTCCCGGGATTCAGCCACGACAGCTTTTCCACCCGAGCGGGCATCAGGCTTTTGTACGTGCCGAGTTGGGAGTTTCCCCAACCGGCGCCTTCCGGTGTGTCGCGTGAGGAGTGAGGCACGGGTGCACGGTAACAACCGGCCTTCCCTGTACCCGGAGCAGGGGCCCGCGCCCCGTGGCGGGGTTCCGACCGCGGTGCCGGCCTAGTAGTGCTCGGCGCAGCCGCCGGTCACTGGGCGCCCCGCCAACGAAAGCAGCAAAGATCGGGTGAAGGACGAGGAAGGCGGCGACCCCTGCGCCAAGCTCGTCGTGGGAGAGATGGCCTTCTGGGTGCCCGCACACGAAGCCGCATCGTCCTGGGTGAGAGTACGGCTCGCCGCGCTGAAAGGCCTGGGCGGGCTCCGCGACATCCTGGAGGCCGCCTGGCGCCAGGCGGCCACCGACCAACTGCTCGAAGCCCACCCCGAACTCGGCCCCGGCCGGCATTCCGATTCCGCCTGACCATGCCCCCAGTCACCGGCCGCCTGTCAGTAACGCCCCGCAGCAGCCGTCAGAGTTGGTTGATCGGCCAGACACGCACAGGGCCCGGTGCGCCCGGGCGAGGTGACGGGTCGCCTCCGGAGCCACCTGGTCAGGGCTTGGTGGCGGTGAGGACGAGGATGGCTTGGTCGTCGTCACCGTCGTCGCCTTCGTTGAATGCATGGACGGCTTGGACAACGGCGTCGATGACGTTCTGCGCGTTGGGCCGGGCGGGCGCGGTGGTCACCGCTCGGGAGAGGCGGGCGTCGCCGAACAGTTCGCCGTCACGACGGCGTGCCTCGGTGATGCCGTCGGTGTAGAGGACCAGGCTCTCGTCCGGCCCCAGGTGCAGCCGGCAAGGAGTGAGATGGGGGTCGGTCGCGACCCCGAGAAGCAGCCCTGGCGCGTCGACCGGGCAACTGGTGTGCCGCGCGTCCAGGTGCAGCGGTGGGGTGTGACCGGCGCGGACCAGTTCGATGTCCAGGCCGCCGGCGGGCGCTGGGGTGAGCTGGCCGTAGACGAGGGTGACGAAGCCGGTGCCGTGGCTGTCGGGCCTGTTGGTCAGCGCCCGGTTGATGGCTCTGACGACGTCCGCGGGGGCCGGCAGGAGCGGCGCGACGGCGCGAGCGGTGTGACGCACCAGGGCGGTAGTGGTCGCCGCGATCGCCCCGCGTCCGCAGACGTCGCCGAGCAGGAACGCCCACCGGTCATCCTCCAGCGGGAAGACGTCGTAGAAGTCGCCGCCGACATCGAGGCCCTCGCCGGCGGGGTGGTAGTAGGTCGCCACGTCCGCACCGGGAACGTCGGGCAGGTCCGGAAGGAGCAAGCCTGCCTGGAGGTCATGCGCGAGGGCGTGGCGATAGTTGTACTGGCGGGCGTTACGGGCCGCGGACGCGGCGCGGCGCACGAGCTCTTCGGCCAGGGCGACGGTGTGGCCGTCGAAGGCGTGCTCGCCGGTGGAGAGCAAGGTGACGGCGCCCAGGGGGGTTCCCCGGTCGGCCAGCGGTACGCACAGGTAGCCGGTGACCTCGAGGTCGTGCCAGGGGCCGGGCCCGGTGGGGGCACGCCGGGCGACCTCGCTGGTCGCGGAGGCGAGGACACGGGCGACGGCGTCGTCGGCGGCGTCGTAGACCGGGATGTGGGAAGCCAGGAGATCCCGGTCCGCCTCGGTGGGAGCGGCGGTCGCGATTCGGCGCACCCGGCCGCCCTCGATGATGTCGACGGCGCACAGCGGAGCCAGCTTCGGCACGCAGGAAGCGGCGAGGCGTGTCAGGACCTGGGTGACGTCGAGATCGGCGGTCAGTGCGGTGCTGGCCTCCAGGAGGAAGGCGAGGTCGTCGCGGGCTGCTTCCTCTCGGGCCTTGGCCTCCTTTTCGGCCTCCTCCGCCCGGTGGCGTTCGATGGCCAGGGCGGCGGTGTCGGCGAAGACCCGTGCCAGGGCCAAGTCGGCTTCCTGGGGCTCGCACGGCACCCGGTGATACATGGCGAAGGTGCCGAGCAGGGATTTGTCGCGGGCCAGGATGGGGGTGGACCAGCACGCCGCCAACCCGGCACGCTCGGCCAGGTCGCGGAACTCGTTCCAGAACGGGTCGGTGGCAATGTCGGTGACGATCACCGACTGGCGACGGTGCGCGGCGGTACCGCACGAGCCCACGCCGTCACCTGTGGCGATGCCGTCGATGGCCTGGTTGTAGAAGGCGGGCAGGCTCGGAGCGGCCCCGTGTCGCAGATGCCGGCCGTCGGCGTCGGCGAGCAGGACGGAGACCAGCACTTCCTCCGGAGCGAGGTCCTCGATGGCACGGGCCATGCCCTCCAGCACGTCGGGCAGGGGCGCCTGGCGGGCGATCTGCTCCAGCAGCACCCGGTGTTCGGCCGTCAGCCGCTGGGCCTGCATGACCTGGGTGGTCTCCACTCCGATCACCCGCACCCCCGTGACGTTGCCGCCGACGTCCAGGCTGGGCTCGTAGGTGAAGGTGAAGAACGCCTCTCGCGCATCGGCTCCCGTTCCGAGCAGCACGCGGGCGTGCCGGGCGGAGTAGGGCCGACCGGTGCGGTACACCCGGTCCAGGAGAGCGATGAACCCCTGCCCGACGAGCTCCGGCATCAGCTGCCCCAACGGCAGTCCGGTACGGATCCGGTCGGCGCCGATCGCAGTGAAGAACGCGTTGTTGGCCGTTTCGAGCATGTGGGCCGGCCCCGCCAAGCAGGCGAAAAGGGCAGCAGATTCACCGAACAGGGCCCGCAGATCATCGTCCCCGGCCTCGGCCGCGGTGCGTGTACCCGCCGAGCCCGCCGGCTGTGCCGCGGGCTGCTCCGGTACGCGCTTCATATACTTTGCCTCTCCTGTGTCCGCGTGGAGCCGTCCACGTCAGCAGACACCCTGTCATGACTGCTCACACTCGCTGCCAGGGCGTGGCCCGCCGTGGCGTACACGTCGAAGACCCGGTCCAGCCCCGTCAGAGAGAACAGACGAGCAACCGGATTGGGCACGGCGGCAAGTCGCAGTGCCCGCTCCTGGCCCGCCAGCTGGCGCAGCAGCCGTAGCAGCGCGTTGATACCCGAGGAATCGCAGAAGGACAGAGCAGTACAGTCGGCGACCACCAGGCCCCCGTCCCGCCCCCGGGCCAGTTCCCCGGCTCCGGCCTCATCCAGCTGCACCGTACTCTCGAAGTCGAGTTCGCCGCGCAACGCGAACACCACTCCCCGCTCTTCCTGCGTGACCTGCACCGAGAACACCCTTAGCTTCCTCCGTGTGAAGCGCCTGCCGACATCTCCCCCATCGTAGAAACCGACCTCGCACTCACGGCACCCGGGACCTGGCTCCACTCATGTCGTCAGCACGGGCGAATCGGTCCTCCGCCTCCGCGCCCCAGAGGCGGCCCACGCCCGGGGACGTCCTCAGCGGGAGTGCCTTTGGCCGCAGGGGGCCGCGCCACCATGGCACCGCATTCGCACGCTCCGCGCGTGGGAACACGCTTGCGCCCGTTTGTGGCGAGGTATCCGGGTCATCCGTTGTCGCGATGGAACACCCTGATCCTGGTAAGAGGAGTTGAGCGCTGTGGCAGGCGACGAGAAGGCGCAGTCGAAGGTCGAGCAGGTCAAGGGCAAGGTCAAGGAGGCAGCGGGCCGCGCCGTCGGCAACGAGCGCCTTGAGGCCGAGGGGCGCGCCGAGCAGGCCAAGGGCGATGCGCGTGAGGCCAAGGAAAAGATCAAGGATGTGTTCAAGCACTGACCTCGCCTGTTCCTGTGGCGGGGGCCGCCACCTTCGGGTGTCGGCCCCCGCTTCGGACATGTGGGGCGGCGTGACGCGCTCTGCCCAACGGGGCTGTCCAAGAAGTCCGGCAGCGGGGGGCACGGAGCTCGGGGCTCGATGACCGCGGGCCGGGCGCCAGTGGTCGCGTACTGCCGGAGCGGATCCCCATGACTGGCGGGGGTCGGTACCGTCGCGACGCCAGGCCCGGGAGCGTCGCCAGTCCCCGCCTATCGGGCGATTCCCGGTGTTCTCCCCAAGATCGCCATCGCTTCGGACGCCGGGTGGAGTGGCAGGTGTGCGAGCGTGCGAGGATTCCGCCATGCATGGTTTTCCCGACGGTCCAAAGGTGCTTGTCACCAGACTGGACGAGACACTGCTGGTCGCCGTGAGCGGCGACACGGACGCCGACGACGCCGATGCCCTCGCCGCGGTATGGGAAGCGGCCGACGTGGTCGGGCCGACAGTCACCGCGGTGGATCTGTCCGCGGTCGGCTTCGCCGACAGCATGCTGCTCAACGCACTCCTGGAAGCGCGGAGGCGGCATCAGGCCGTAGGGCGACGGATGGTCCTGCTCGGTCCTCTTCCGCCGCGCGCGCACCGGATGCTGTCCCTCAGCGGAGTGCTGGAACACTTCACCATCGTCGAGAACGGCCCCACGCAGACCGGTTGAAACCGATAACTCATACTCCCCCGCGGATACGGGTAGGCGTTCGTCACGCCAGAGAGACCACATGATCACACGTCAGGGACTACAGCCCAGGAATACCTTCATGGCCCTCCCGCCCGCACAAGACTTCGATGGTTCCCTCAGGGACAGCATCAGCTGGGGCGCTGATGGCTTTCCGATCGCTCACGCCCGCGAAGCGGTACGAGCGCTCCTCACCCGCGCCGGACACCCTGCCCACACGCAGACGAGCCAGGACGCCCAGCTCGTAGTCAGCGAACTGGTAACCAACGCCCTGCGCCATGCGCCAGGTCCCGGCAGGCTGGAACTCGGCGTGACCGACGACGCGCAGCTGCTGCGGATC
This sequence comes from Streptomyces sp. NPDC001828, assembly GCF_042892175.1. Lineage (NCBI taxonomy): Bacteria > Bacillati > Actinomycetota > Actinomycetes > Kitasatosporales > Streptomycetaceae > Streptomyces > Streptomyces sp. NPDC001828. The sequence continues at coordinate 1,454,390 of NZ_JBIATV010000001.1, read as the reverse complement.
CTCGTGCGGGACAGTTCCCCGCAGCCGCCGCAGCCCCAGGAGCGGGATACGACCCGGCCGCGAGGGCACGGCCTGTTTCTGGCGACCCTGCTGTGCACGGATTTGCGGACCACCACGTCCGACAGCGGCAAGGACGTCACCGCCGACTTCCCTCTCACGCCACGCTGACACTAACCCGCCTGCGGCCCTTGTCCGCGCACTTGCAGTCGCAGGTGCGCGGACCGGTCCTGCTTCGCGGCCGACACTCGCCGTCGGCGCACCGCACCGCGTTGTCCAGGAGGTGCACAGCGACCGTGAACGATGGCGGGTACCCGCTGCCGAACAGTGAACCCACTACGCAAGACCGCTCTGCCACGACGGACGGTTTGGCCTGCACCGGACCTAGGGAGTCGGAGCCCGTGGCGGCCTCGGCAAGGCGGGCGCATCGACGTGAGCGCGCCCACGAAGAGCCGCCGCGCAGTCTCGTCGTCGCGCGGGTCGTACGCGGAGATTGCACCGGGATGAGCACGGCGGACAGCCACCTTTGCCCCTACGGTGCCCCCAGCTCCGCGTACTGGCCCAACTGCCTTGATCCGCAAGGACTTTGATGCAGCGCGTCGGCACCGGATGGCATGTCTGGCAGCCGTTCGCGTCAGGCCGCGATGACGCAGCGCGAAGTCCCTGGCGACGGTCAGGCCGAAACTCTTCGACACCCCAGGCCCGAGCCGCACTCACTGAGGACCCCAGGTCATGAAGGGATGACAGGAGCCCAGCCGATGCGCATGTCCCCACCTCCTACCAGGGAACACGGTCGCCATGACGGTCCAGGAACTGGAGGCCGGGGTCGCCCGCCCGGGCCTCCAGGACGTCGACGACGGCCGGGATGCTCTCCTGGGGGTCGAGGGGCGCGTTGGGCCCGCCCAGACGGGTCCGGTTGTGACCGGGGTCGATGAGGAGCTTGGTGTGTCCGTCGTCGCCGTGGCGGGTGGCGTAGCTGCGCATCAGCTGGTTGAGGGCGGCCTTGCTGGCCTTGTAGAGCTCATAACCGCCCTCGGTGTTCAGTGAGACGCTGCCCTGTTCGGAGGACATGACCGCGACCGTCCCGCCGGGACCCACGAGAACGCGGAGCGTCTCCAGTGCGCGCAGCGGGCTAAGGGCGTTGGTCACCATCACCTCGGTGAACATCTCGGTCGAGACCTCTTCGATGGGGAGGTCGCCCCGGTCGATCGCGGCGTTGACGAAGAGCAGATCGAGCCGGCGGCCGGCCAGGCGCTCGCGCAGTGCGGCCAATTCCTCGATGCTCGTCATCTCCAGTAGTTCGACCTCCAGCCGTCCCCCGGAGGCATCAGCGGCCGCCCGTAGTGCGCCCCCGTCCCGACGGGCCGTGGCTACAACGTTCCAGCCCCGTGCGGCGAGTTGGTCGGCGAGGACGAGCCCCAGGCCTCGGGACGCGCCGATGACGAGGGCTCGGCGGACAGGTGAGACGGACATGTGTGCTCCCTCGGGGTGATGGGCCGGACCCGGAGGAGCTTAGACGAGACGTAGTGTCTGGACAATGCGTCCAGGCAGAACCCGGATGTGCCCCGGTGGGGTGACCACGGGAGTGCAGGTGGACGAGATGTCCGGCCGTGTTGGACGGGCAGAGCCCCTCGGCACGGCGCCCGGGCGGTCCTGGGCCGGCGCGGGCGGGTATCGTGCGCGTATGCCCGCCGCCAGTTCCCAATCCCGCAGGCCCCACTCCGGCAACCGGCGCGACGAGTCCGCACGCCTGGCGGTGCTCCACGCCGCGGACGATCTGCTCGTCGAAAGCGGCTTCGGCTCGCTCACTGTCGAGGCCATCGCCCGCCGGGCCGGAGTCGCCAAGCAGACGATCTACCGCTGGTGGCCCTCGAAAGTGGAGATTCTCCTCGACACCCTCATCGAGGACAGCGACAAGCGGATTCCGGTTCCGACGGAGAGGCCCACCGCGGCGAGCATTCGGCGCTATCTGCGCGGCTTCGCCCGCTTCGTCACCCGCGACCCCGCAGGAAAGGTGCTGCTAGCCCTTGTCGCCGAGGCACAGCACAGCGCCGATACGGCCCAGAGCTTCCACAAACGCTATCTCGGCCCGCGCCGCGCCCAGGAGCGCGAGATGCTCACGCGGGCGATCGAGGCGGGGGAAGTTGCGCCGCGGCTTGGCGCCGACGCCACGATGGACGCGCTCGTCGGCCCGATCGTGTACTGCGCCCTGACGGGTTCGAGCCTTCCCCGAGGCCTTGTGGACACCCTCGTCGACAATCTGCTCAGACCAGGCACCGATTGACCGCCGCCCGTCCGCCGCGCTCGCGCCGACCGCCCGGACCGAGTGCGCGGTGCCGTGGAGTGGCGCGCACCGAGCCGAGGAGGCTCAGGGCGTGGGCGAGCGGGAGCCGGGTTTCCGCGTGGGTAACTCCGCGCTGCTTTGGGTGAGTTCGCGGACGACAGCATGTAGCCGGGAGGGCCGGTGCAAGGCCCGTCGCATCGCGCAGGCCGGCCATGACCGCGCGGGCGGTCCTCGTCCACCGGGTGCGGAAGTGCCGGAACGTCCTTGCGGCACTCCCGATCAGTGCCGCAAGGGCGGTGAGGAGCGCTTCGGGACCCTCACCGACGGGAGGAATCGGTGGCCACCTTCCGGAGATGGAAGGCACTCCTCCCTTCGTTCCTGGTTCAGCGTCGTGCCTCAAGTTCGGACAGGGATTCCAACTCCTCGACCGGCCGCAGAAGCTGGATAGCGTTGCGTGGGGATTGGTGATGCCGAGCCGGTCCAGGCGCAGTTCGGCAAGCACCCGGCCGGCGGGAACCGAGTGGGAGCCGTCGTGGCCCAGGACGGCTACGTCGGTGGCACCGATCACCAACGGAAGTTGCTGATGGCGTTTGGCAGCCGACGGGGGCTCAGCTCGATGTGGGGGCGGATGTCGGCGTCTGGGTGCGCCGGGTGCGGCCGCCGGTGGGTATCCGGTCGAACAGCGGGGCAATCGGGCTCGACCGGTCTCCGTGGGGTGCTCACGACGCACTGTCGCGGGGTGAAGGCGCCGACGAGGAAGCTGGTGGCGCCCAGGAACCCCGCCCACGGGTCTGCCCGCCGGGCTCTTGCGGCTACGGGAAGCTCGGTGTCCACTGACACCGGACCCGGATCAATTGCCACCGAAGTTGGACCGGCTGCTTCCCACGCGAACAACTGGCGGGTGGCGGGCCAGTCATCCCCCTGGTCCCGGCCGAGGCCTGATCCATGGTCGGCGTGCTCGAGGGGTCGGTGCGGGAACCGGCGCTGGGACGGCACCCTCTTGGAGCACCTCGCGCGCGACGGCCACGAGGGCGACGACCCGCTCCCAGAAAGGGGCGTAGCACTCGTTGAACCGCTGGATCGCGTTCGCTTCGCCCCCGATCATGTCCTCCAGCGCCTGGTAGTTGTCGGACGTCGAGCGCCGCAGCCGGTCGGCGGCCGCCGCGGCCTCCTCGGGCCCTTCCAGCTCGACCACCCGCACGAGGTGGCGCAGCGTCGCGTACGCGTCGCGCAACCGTAGCCGCAGCTCTTTGAGGGTGGCCGTGCGCGACTCGGGGTCCGGGTCTGCATGGGCGTCGTTGACCTTCCAGTACAGGTCGCCCATCTTCTGCGCCTGCTCGATGACGTCGGCGTAGGCGGTGCGCCGCGCGGTGCGCCGCTGATCCGCCCGCTGGACCGCCGCCGTTGTCTCAGCCTGAATGCGGGCGGCACGCGTCGTACCCTGACTGGTCACCCAGCTCGCCACCACAGCGGTGCCCGCGGTCAGAACGCCTACCCACAGCGTGTTGTCGGCCATGGCGCCCATTCTCGGGCCGGGCCCTGATTTTGCGAAGGGCGCGACGGGCCAGGCAGGCTCCGAAAGAGACGCTGCCAGGAGGTGGGCGGTAGGGGCCGTGGTGGCCGTACGGGCATGCCCACTGGTAACCGGGCCGTTGCGGGCCCCAGGCCTGTGCGGAGGCCGAGCGAGTGGTTTCCGGCACCTCTCGGGGTTCTGACGTGGTGCGGGTGACCAGAGGAGAGTCAAGTCCGGCGGATCGAGAGTCCATCGAGCGCCTGACCGCCCTCGGCACCACCGCGTCCGCCGCACGGCTGGAGCGGTGGCGCCGGGCCGAACTACTGCCGGCACACGCACGACGGTGGCCGGGACGCGGACACGGCTCGGTGTCCGAACTCGCCGAGGAAGCCTCGTGCCGCCGTGCCGGCTCCCGGCAGCGCGCGCTGAGCTGGATCTATGCCAACCTCAGCCCCGTCAGAGCCCACAACCTGGCCCGCTGGTGGCATCGAACACCCGGCCCGCGTGGAGCAGTGCTCAGTGCGTCGGGCGGTAAGTCGCGATGATCACTCCGCTGCTGGTCGGCTGAGCGCTGACCAGCTCCAGTTTCTTCATGGCGGCGTCGTCGGCGAACAGCTTCTTGCGGCCCCCGCCGGCCACCACCGGGTGGATCAGCAGGACCAGTTCGTCCAGCAGGTCCTGCTCCAGGAGCGAACGCACCAGTGTGGGGCTGCCCGCGACGGTGATGTCCTTCCCCTCGCCCGCCTTGAGCTCATCGATCGCGGCCGCCAGATCACCGTTGATGAGCGTGCTGTTCGCCCAGTCCTCCACGCTGGACAGCGTGGAGGAGACGACGTACTTGGGCGAGTCATTGATCCACTTGGCGAAGCCGGCGTCCTCGCCGTCTGTCACCGTCGGCCAGTACCCGGCCCACTCCGTGAAGGTCGTCCGGCCCAGCAGAATCGTGTCGGCCGTCTCCAGCGTCTGTCCCAGCGCCGCGCCCATCTGCTCGTCGAAGGCGAACTGCCACTCGTTCGGCGACTGGGCTACACCATCGAGCGAGACGAACAGACCCGCGACGACCTTGCGCATGATTCCTCCGTGATGAGTTCGCGGGCCTCTGCCCGGTCCCGGCCGAACAGTGCTCCGGCCGAGGCGGGCCGATCCCGTCGGCATGTCACGAAGAGTATGCGGGCACCGAGGGGGTGGGCTTGTACAGAAGCGACAGCGGCTCCGCCCCGTCCAGAGCACTCAACTGCGTGGCGGTCCGGCCGATGAACCGGGTCAGGGACCGTGCCAGATGCGCCTGGTCGAAATAGCCCAACTGGTGCACGACCTCCTGCTTGGGCACTCCGTCCAGGATCAAAACCGCTGCCTCGCGGGCTCGGTGGATCTGCCGGATGGCACCCCGGGTGAGGCCGGTTGCCATGACGAAGCGCCGTTGGAGGGTCCGCTCGGTGACAGCGGGGGCCGCGCCGCCGAGCACCGCGGGCACGATCGGGTCGCAGTCCACGATGCCCTCACGCACCATGCGCCGCACGAACGCCTCCGCGTTGTCGTAATCGGGCACGTGCCAGGCGGAACCCTTCAGCCACACGGAGCGCCGGGTCACGTCCGGGATCTCCACGCTGCCACCCACAAGACGACTGATCGGCATGTGAGGCATGGAGGTCCCCAGGGCGAAGCTGATACCGAAGAACCTGGCGTCCTCGGGAACACGAGCCGGACAGGCCCGGGGCTCCGGACCCAGCACGGCCGCGTGAGTCTGGCCCTCGTGCTCCCAGAAGACAAGCTCCCCATGCGACGCCGCGATCGACGTCATCCGATCGCCCTCGAAGCTACGGCTGCGCCACACCCTCTCGATGTACGGCAACTCCGACGGCCGACTCTCGATCTCCAGACCCAACCGGATCGCCCCCGTTCACCGCCGCCCGCGCCGTCAGTGTGCCACGTCGCGCGGCAGCCCTTCCCGGAGTTCCTCGAACTCGGCCGGGTGCGTGGTCAGGCCGAGCGGTGATGTGGAGAAGGCCCTCCCATCACCAGGGTTGGGCCTTCCCGTGGCGGCGCTGTCGCTGGGCCGGTACAGCCGATAGAGATGGCTGGGCTCGCGCCGTAACGAACGAAGTGTGCTGATCAGTGGCCTGACGCCACGGGCTCCAGTTTGATGCTGAAGTGTCGGAGGATCGGGGACTGTCCGGTAACCCGGTAGCCGCGGACCGATTCAGGATTCTTCGCGATCTCTGCCAGGGTCGCGGCGACGTGGTCGTAGTGGCTGCGGGTGTAGACCCGCCTGGGAAGAGCCAGCCGTACCAGTTCGTAGGGCGCCGTCTTGACAGGGTTGCCGTGCTCGTCCTCCTCACCGAGGTACAGCGAGCCCAGCTCCGCCGAGCGGATGCCTCCGCGCAGGTAGAGCTCGCAGACCAGGGCGGTGCCGGGGTACTGGTGCGGAGGGATGTGGGGCAGGAGGCGCCCGGCGTTGACGTAGAGGGCGTGCAGACCTGAGGGTTCCACGATGTCGACGCCGGCCTCGCGGATGCGTGCGGCGAGGTAGGCGGCTATGTCGGCCCGCTCGGCGAGGTAGGACGGCTCGGTCACTTCGAGGAGGCCGCGGGCCATCATGTCGAGGTCACGTCCGGACAGACCGCCGTAGGTGGTGAATCCTTCGGTGGCGATGAGCAGACCCCCGCACCGCTCGGCCAGTTCGGCGTCCTTCAGGCCGATGAAGCCGCCGATGTGGACGATCCCGTCCTTCTTCGCGCTCATGACGCAGCCGTCGGCGAGGCGGAAGGCCTCCTCGGCGACCTGGCGCGGGGTGCGGTCGGCGTAGCCGGGTTCGCGCTGGGTCACCAGCCAGGCGTTCTCCGCGAACCGGGCCGCGTCGAGGATCATCGGCACGTTGTGACGGCGGCACAGTTCGGCGGTGCGGTGCAGATTGTCCATGCTGACCGGCTGGCCCCCGCCACCGTTGTTGGTGATGGTCATCAGCACGGCCCCGACGGGCGTCCGGTCCGCGTTCTCCAGGGCCTGTTCGAGGGCGACCAGGTCGATGTTGCCCTTGAACGGAAAGTCGCTGTCGAGGTCCTTCGCCTCGGCGCAGGGCAGGTCGTACGCCGTGCAGCCGGTCAGTTCGACGTTGGCGCGGGTGGTGTCGAAGTGCGTGTTGGACAGCACGCTCGTGCCGGGCCGCAGCAGCGAGGAGAAGAGGACGCGCTCGGCCGCGCGGCCTTGGTGGGCCGGCAGGATGTGGGGGTAGCCGGTGAGTTCGGAGACGACCTCGTGCCACCGGTAGAAGGAGCGGCTGCCGGCGTAGGACTCGTCGCCCTGCATTCCCGCGGCGAGCTGGTCCGCGGAGATGGCGCCGGTCCCGGAGTCGCTCAACAGGTCGATGGTGACTTCGTCGGCCCGCAGATCGAAGGGGTTGTAGGCGACCCGCTTCAGCGCGGCTTCGCGCTCCTCCCGGGTGGTGAAGGCAAGAGGTTCTACGACTTTGATGCGGTAGGGCTCCACGTGACTTCCTTCTGTGCGGTGTGCGGGCTGACGTGGGCGACGGCCTGGTGCCCGGGGTCCAGGACGCTCTGGGTGCGTTGCGCGGGCATCCAGGTGGTCCGCGGGTACTGCTCCTGCGGTGGCCGGACGCGGTAGGCCTCGGAGCTCAGGTAGGCGGTGAGCCGGGGTGGCCGGTTGCGCTCGTACACCAGGGCGAGGTAGGCGATCAGCCCGACGCCGTCGGCGAGGTTTCGCGGGGTGAGCGCTGCCAGGCTTCGGTTCAGGACGGTGGGGTCCAGGCCGGCCCGGGTCAACAGGGCCGTGGCGCGGGCGAGGGCCTCTTCGTCGTCGCGCACGTAGTCGCGTACGGGAATGTGGAGCGTGAAGCCGCTTGGCTTGCTGTCGCCTTGGGTGAAGGAGTGGCAGGTGAGCGCCGGCCGCCGCACCAGTCGCAGGGTGTCGTTGTCGCCGCGCTCGGACGGGGCGAGGGAGCCCGCGGCCGCGTGGAAGAAGTAGCGGATGTCGGCCGCTGCGGCTCCCGAGGTACCGCTGAGCGCGCAGGCGTCATCGGCTGACATGCGCGGGTGCCTCACGTAGACCTTGACGCGGGGGGACGTCCAGGCGCCCAGGTCCAGGGCGAGGAACGGATAGCCGGCCGCCGGGGGCAGTTGCTCGAAGGCCTGGCCGTAGCCGAGCCGCCGCAGTGCCTCGCGTACGGTACGGGCCGCGCTTTCCGGGCCGGAGGCGGAGGGATTCAGGTAGACCTTGACCCCCGGGACCCCTCCGGCGCGCAGATCGAGCGCGTACCACAGGGCCAGCGGGCCCTGGGCCGCAGTGGGGAAGAACAGGTCGGCGAGGGCGTCGAGTTGGTCGGTGTCGAAGCCCCAGCGGGCGCCCATCGCACGGATCACCGCGAGCCCGGCGCGGCCGCTGTCGACCATGTCGCTGTGGGCCCACCCGGGCTCTACGAGCACGCGCAGGGCCGGGGCGGCGTCCGGAGCGCAGGCGAGGGAGAACTCGACGGGGGTGTGGTCATCGGAGAGGAAGGCGGACGAGGCCGGCGGCAGGGACAGCGGCCGGTGGGCCGCGCCGGCGAGGGACTCGATCAGGACCTGTCCGTACAGCTCGGTGTCCGCCTCGCTCAGGCCCACCGTGGCGCCCAGGCGCCGCAGTTGACCGAGTACGTGGTCGCCGAGCGTCGTCTCGCCGGGGCTGCTCGCCGGTATGCCGGATCCCGGGCGGGAGGTCATCGTGCACCTCGCACGTCGTGGCGCGCGACGCGTCCGGACGGTGCGGGAGTACGGGGGCGTGCTCCGCCGACAAGGGAAGAGACGAAAGTCAGGCCGCTGCCGGGAGCGGTGGGTATTCGTTCCTGCGGCTGGTCGGGGTCGCCGCCCCCGCACGGGGTCCGTCGCCTGGGGGTGGTGCGCTGTGGGCCCGGTCGGGCGCTGGCCGATGGGGGCGCGGAGGTGCTTGCGAGGTCCACTGCCTCTCCTTCATCTTGTGTCACTCCAGACACTCCGCGCCGTCCTACCCAGGAAGTTGATCTTCTATGCAGGCTATATCAACTGCCCGTGCCACACGCATCACAGGGGGTGTGGGCTACTGGCCCGTCAGCCACTTCATGAAGCTGCTCCAGCGCCCGGCCTTGCCGCCGGGCTGCGACGCCCCGGGCGCGGGTGCGGCCGTGACGGGGGGTGCCTGGTGGCGGGGCACGGCCGTCGGCTCCGGCGCCGCCGCGGCGCGCGGGGTCACTGCGCTGAACCGGACGGGCAGGGAGGCCAGGGCCCGGTTGAAGGGGCCGGGCCGCCAGGCGAGGCTGTCGGCGGGGACGGCGAGTTCAACGTCGGGCAGGGCGTTGAACAGCGTCTCCAGGCCCGTCAGGGCGATCAGCCTGGCCGGCTCCTTCGACGGGCAGGCGTGCGGGCCCGCGCTCCAGGCGAGGTGACCGCGAGTGTCGGCACCCCGGTCCGCGAGCGCCGCGTTGGCGGCACCGAAGGACACCAGCACCAGGTCACCGGCGCGCACCTTGTCGCCGGCCACGTCCGTGTCGACCACCGGGTAATGGGGCGCGTAGTTGGACATCGGCGCATTGCGCCACAGAGTGTCGTCCACAGCCTTGTCGAACTGCCCCAGGCGCGCGAACTCCTCGTTGGTCAGCATCGTGTAGAAGGCGTTGCCGATCAGGTTGCCCTCCGGCTCGCCGCCCGCACCGAGGAGCAACACCAGCGTGTGCGCCAACTCCTCGTCGTGCAGCCGCGCCTGATGCTGCATCAGGTAGGACGTGACGTCCTCACCGGGCTGGGCGCGCTTGAGTGCCACCAGCTCGCTCACCGCTCCGAGCAGGACCTGACTGGCCGCCTCGGCGTTGACTCCGTCGAACATGCCAGAGATGCCGAACAGCACCCGGTCACCGATCTCCGCCGGGCAGCCGAACAGCTCGTTGAACACGTACAGCGGGAGCTGCTGGGCGTAGTCGCGGAGCAGGTCGGCGCTGCCGCGTGCGCTGAACTGGTTGATTAGGAACTGGGCTGCCTGGCTGACGATCCGGCTCAGCCGCTTGTTGCTGACGCGGGCGAAGGAGTCGGTGATGGCCTGCCGCAGCCGCACGTGCTCGGCGCCGTCGGTGAACATCGCGTTCGGCCGGTAGGCCAGCAGCGGCAGGACCGGGCTGTCGGGGCGGATGCAGCCCTCAGCCAGTGCACGCCAGCGGCGTGAGTCCTTGCGGAACGTCGTCGAATCCTGGAGCAGTTCCAGAGCCGCGTTGTAATCGGTCACCAGCGTCGCCTCCACGCCGGGGGCGATGGTGACCGGAGCGGTGGGGCCGAGCTCGCGCATGTAGCGGTAGTACGCGTGCGGATTGGCAGCGAACTCCGCGCTGTCCAGGGGTATGCGCTGCCCGCTGCCGTGTGCGGGGCAGCCGGGCGGAGGTACAGAGGGGGTAGTCATGCGTGCTCCAGGTCGGCGCGCTCGTGCAGATAGCGGACCAAGGTGATCAGGGCGTCGACGGACGACTTCTCGTCGCGTGCGTCGATGGTGACGACGGGGGTGTCGGGCAGCAGGTCGAGGGCCTCCCGGACTTCCTCCGGGGTGTGGACCGTACTGCCGTCGAAGTGATTGATGGCCACGGCGAAATCCAGGCCGTAGCTCTCGACCAGATCCATGATGTCGAAGGAGTCGGCCAGGCGCTCGGGGTCCACCAGGACCAGGGCGCCCAGCGCTCCGCGGGCCGTGTCGTCCCACAGGCTCACGAAGCGCTGCTGTCCGGGCGAGCCGAACAGATACAGGACGATGCGCTCGCTCAGCGTCAGCCGGCCGAAGTCCAGGGCGACGGTGGTGGTGGTCTTTCCCTGAACCCCCTTGAGGTCGTCGACGCGCTCCGAGAGCGTCGTCATCCGCTCCTCGGTGGACAGCGGCGTGATCTCGGAGAGTGAGCCGATCAGGGTGGTCTTGCCGACGGCGAAATGCCCGACGACCAGGATTTTCACTGCGGTCTGCTGTGCGCCGCTGGGCACGTAGGCATCCTCAGACAGTGAGAGCCTTGAGGCCATCGAGCACCTCCTTGAGCAAGGCCTTGTTGGTGGGTCGGGCCGAGGGCACCGGCGCCCGGGCCACGAGATAGCCCCCTTCGGCGAGGGAACTGAGCAGCACCTTGACCACCCCGAGCGGCAGCTGCGAGTACGCGGCGATCTCGGCGACCGAGAGGTAGCCGCTGGAGCACATGTCCAGGATCTGCTGCTCCTCGGGCGAGAGCCGCTGGGGGCGCTGCTGCTCGTCGGTGGCCGTCGTGACGAGAGTGATGAGGGCGAACTCGCCCTCCTCGGGCAGGTCACGGCCACGGGTGATGACGTAGGGCCGGACTAATTCGCCGGCCTCGGGCACGAACTCGGGCTCGGGCTCGGGCTCAGGACGTCCGGGTTCCGTCATGAGGTGACCGTGTCGCCGCGAAGGCCGGTCGACATCGCCTTGCCCAACCGGCTGACCAGCTGCTGCATCCGGTAGGTGATGTCCTGCATGTCGACTTCTACCGACGCCGCCACGGCAAGGTAGCTGCCGCCGCCCGCGGCGTTCAGGAACACCCAGCCCCCGTCGAACTCGATGAGGGTCTGGCGCCAGTTCGCTCCGTGCTCACCGCAGAAGAAGCTGACGGCCCGGCTGAGCGACTGCAGGCCGGAGACGGCTGCGGCCACCTTGTCGGCATCGCCCCTGTCGATCTCCGCAGTACGGGACATCTGGAGGCCGTCGGCAGAAATCAGGACCGCGTGGAGAGCATGCGGAATCTGCAGCGCGTCCTCAAGCATCCAGGACAGGTTGTCGCTCACTGGGCATCGAGTCCTTCGTGTGAATCGACAGTGGGATCGCCGTCGGCGGCCGGTACCTCCGCGCCTCGGCCGCTGAGAGTGCCACGCTGAAACGCGCCTATGGCCGCCACCCGTGCCTCTGCCGACCGGGCCGGCGGCGCTTCATCAGGCGAGCCCCCGCCGTCCGGAACGAGCGCCATGCCGCGCTTGTTCCGTCGCCGGGGCAGCCCGCCCTCCGTCGCCGTAGGAGCCGAACCACGGCTCGCGGCAAGGGCGTTGACTTCTCGCGTGGGAGTCTTGGGCTCGGGCATCTCGGTCAACAGCTCCTTCGGCACCATCACCACCGCGCGGACGCCGCCGTAGGGAGAGGTGCTGTCGATGGCGACCGTGAACCCGAACCGCGCACACAGGGCGCCGATCACCGCGAAACCGAACGCGGGAGGGTTGCCGAGCTCCGAAACGCTCACCGCAGACCCGCTGGACAGCAGAGCGGTGGCGTCCGTCCGTTCTTCCTCGCTCATGCCGACGCCGGCGTCGTCGATCACGATGCAGATGCCCCGGGGCACCGTCCGTACCTCGACCTCGACCATGGTGGACGGCTCGGAATAGCTGGTCGCGTTGTCGAGCAGCTCGGCCACCGTCAGCGCGATCGGTTCGACGGCACGGCTGGTCACCGCGAAATCGACCCGTGAGGCGATTTCGACGCGCTGGTAGTGCCGGATGCGGCCCTGCGCTCCGCGGATCACGTCATAGACGGATGCGGCCTCGCGCTGCCGGCCGAGCCAGCCACCGCACAGCACGCCAATGGACTGCGCACGCCGGTTGAATTGCGAGTTCATGTGGTCGATGTCCAGCATGTCCCGCAACACGGCCGAGTCGCCGTACTTCTTCTGCAGTCCGGAGATGGCCCGCTGCTGCTCCGCGGCGAGGCCTTGAAGGGTCCGCATGGCCGACTTCAGTACGGTGTTCGTGGCCTCCTCCGCCTCCTCCTTGGCCTGGCGGACCACCTCGTCGTAGCCGTTGCGCAGCTCGGTGACGGTTGACTCGAGGTCGGCGGCGCTGCCCTGCGATGCGGTCAGCTCACCTTGAAGGCCCTGCTTCTGACGACGTAGCGTCTTGATCGCTTTTCGCTGGCTCGTGATTACGGTGGCGGCGACAGCGACGCCGACGACAAGCGCCCAGACTGTCGGATCCTGCCAAAAATTCGTCATGTGACTCTCTATTGAGCGGCTGGAATCCAGCTCTCGATGTCTGCCCAAGCGGACCCTCGGCTGTGGGCAGACGTCACCGCCCGGAGAGCCCCCCTGGCTGTAGCCATGCCAAGGCGAAAGCTCACGTGGCATGTGCACGCGAGCGTACCACCGGAAGATCATGAGGCTCCGTCAAGTCCGCCACGCGGTCGCCCTGTTGGCGAAAAACGCATGTTCATGTCAGTGAAGAAGGTGTGCCCGCGAGGTGGAGACCCGTGGTGACGGAGCGCGCACCATGCCGCTCAGCCGTGTCGCACCTGGGTCTTGCAGCTCAGCGACGCATCTCGCCTCGCAGCGGGCTGCCACAGATATCCAGAGCAGGGCAAGTGCCATCCGGCCAACAAGCCTTCCTAGGGCACAAAATGGCCGATTCGAGAGCGAGCCGGCGACGAGTGACGCGAGCTGCCACTCAGGACATGCGACCGCAGCCTCACGGTCTGGGCTACCTTGCCGACCAGCAGCCCCGCCCAGAACGCCGCAACGCGAATTTGCGCAGCCGTCGTGGGGCATCTGGCAGGCGCTGCCGTGCGGGGTCGCCGACTTGCCGCCGCCGGTGGTGACGCTGACCAGGATGTGCGGGCAGTCGCCGTACAGGTCGACAGAGACAATCCGGCCGGCGATCCGGTGCGCGTGGATGGCCTTCGCCTTTCGACTGAGTGGCACAAGGAGCGACCGCGCCTTGACCACCGGGGAGAATCTGGACCTTCCTACGCTTCGGGAGCTCCGGCTGCCGCCCGGCGTCTTCGGCCACCCGACGCCCAAACCAATCCATCGGGCCTTCGGTCACGAATTCATCTTCAGAAGCCCTGTTCGATGCGCCCCGGACCCGGCGTCGGGTTTCTCATCACCACTGCCCCAGGCAGCTGGCGCACCCCGCCCGGAATACGGGCCGGGCACCGCCCCCTGGAGGAGTCATCGCACATCCGAGCGCCGCCACGTAGTTGGAGGAGAGCACGATGACGAAGAGGACAACGGCCAGGGTACTGGCCATGACGGCCCCGCTGGCGCTTCTCGCGCTGCCGCTGGCCCTCACCGGCCCGACGGCAAGTGCGCGGTCGAGCGACAGCACGACCTACATGGCAACGCTCAAGCCCCTCAACCACGCAACGGGCTCAGGCATGTTGATGCTTCAGCTGACCGGCTCCAAGGCCGTGATCACCGAGGACGTCAAGGGCCTCGCCAGTACGTTCATGAAGGCACCGTTCCCCCACGTACAGCACATCCACATCAACGGAATGGGCACGTGCCCCGACACCTCGGCGGACAAGAACAGCGACGGCGTCGTCAGCACCACCGAGGGCGGCCCCGCCTACGGAGCCATCGGCACCACGCTGGGCAAGACCGGCGACACCAGCCCGGCGGCCGGCACAGACATCAAGATCGCACCGTCCGGCGCCCAGTACCACTACTCCCGCACCATCACCCTGGACGCAGCGACCGTCGCCTCGATCAAGGACGGCAAAGCCGTCATCGTCGTCCACGGCATCGACCCCACGACACTGAGCGCCAAGGCCCAGGCCGAGCCGAGCGACCTCGTGCCGTCACTGCCGCTGGCCGCGACCTCCCCCGCGCTGTGCGGCCCGCTCGCCACCTCCCAGATGGCTATGGTCCCCGGCGGCGGCGTGAACACCGGCGGCGGCGGAACCTCCGGCGTACAGGAATCCTGGCTGTTCGTGACCGCCGCGGGCCTCACCGCGGCAGCCGGTGGCGCGATGCTCCTGCGCCGACAGACCAGCCTCGAAAAGTAGACCGTCACGGCCTGGCCGACACGACCCTTCGGTAACGGCCGCCGACACCCACTGGCGTCGGCGGCCACCGCCCTCCTCCTGACACCAGGAGGGACCCTGGCCATCGGGTCTCCAGCCAGCACCACGCGCCCCGGCCTCCGGCTTCGGCCGCGCTGCCTCCTGCGGGCCCGTCCACGGCCTCCACGCCCGGAAACCAATCGCCGAACACGTCCTCCGCGAACGCCTACTTCGAGTCGGTCCGCAAGGAGTTGGGCACCACCACACAGCTCACCGCCGCCCAGGACCTGGGCAACCCCGGGTACGAGTCGCCGGGCGGCACCGTCGTCATCCTCAAGGACGGCAAAACCCTGCGCGTCGACGCCACCGGGATGCCGACGGCCTCCGGGCCCCACAAGCTCTCCCGGGCCGAACTCGCCTACGAGATCGCCAGCGACATCCTCGGCTGCTGGAGCGAGTAGCCGTTGAAACCAACAGCCAGCAGCAAGGCAGGAACCTTACATCCCGCAGTAATCGCGCTACCGCATCAGACAAGGACATGACATGTCCAGATTCCCGACTCGCATCGTGCTTTCGGCGGCCGTGGTGCTGCTGGCCGCGGCAGGTTGCTCCTCGACGGCAACTCCGTCCACGCCGGCCGCGCCCACCGCGTCGACGGCGCAAAGCGCCCCCAGCAGCAAGGCCCCGCCACCTTCAGCACCCACAGCCGCAGCAGCACAGATCACAATCAACAACTTCGCTTTCAGCCCGGCGAAACTGACTGTGCACCCCGGGGAGACCGTCACCGTGGTCAACCACGACTCCGCAACGCACACCGTCACCGCGAGCGCCGGCAGCGCCTTTGACACCGGCCCCATCAACCCGGGCAAGTCAGCGACGTTCAAGGCTCCCGCCACCGCCGGCACCTTCGCCTACGTCTGCTCCATCCACGCGTCCATGCACGGCACACTGACGGTCGGGTAGGTGGCCCTCCATGGCGAGAATTCTCTTTGTCATGCGTGGTGCAGCAGCTGCGGGTCTCGCGGTGGACGCCTACGTCCACCTGGATCTGGCCCACCGCTACTCGCCGATCGCCTCGTCGATCCTCAGTGAAGGCGCCCTGTTCCGCATCGAGGCCGCCGCCGCCATCTTCGCGGCATTGCTCGTGGTGTTCTGGCGGCACCGGGCCGGAGACGCCTTCGCCTGGCTGACCGCCGCAGCCGGACTCGCGGCGATCCTGTTTTACCGCTACATCGACCCCGGAAGTCTCGGCCCGCTGCCAGATATGTACGAGCCCATCTGGTTCACCAGCAAAGTCTGGGCCCTGATCGGCCAGGCCATTGCGATCACGGCGCTGACTGCGCTGATCGTTGGGCAACGGGGAAGTCACAGTGGGCGGCGGCTCGGACCGGCCGCAGGGGACTCCCCCGGACAGGCTTGAACGTGCTCGCGGATCACTACGTCCGAGACATTCAGCTGCCGCTGCCGGGCGAACCCAAGCTGCCGCTAGAACAACCATGCCGTTCGCCGCCTGTTGAGCGTGCCGGACGAGGGAGCCCAGCCGGGCCGGACCCTGGGTGGAGTCGCGGCTGCGCTGGCGTCAGGCGGTTGATGTGATCGCGGTGAGCGTGAGACCGAGTCCGACGACGACCACGAGGAGCGCCGTCATCGCAGGGCCGATAGTGGCGAGTCTGCTCAGGACCCATTGCGCTCGGGGGGACAGGGTGTCACTGCGGGCTTCCAGACGGTCGCGGATGCGGACGAGGAGGAGTCCTGCCGCGGTGAGGGTGGCGGCCATGCCGAGACCGTAGGCGATGACGAGGAGCACACCGAAGGTCGTGCGTCCAAGAGCGACGGCTCCGAGCAGGACTACCAGCGCGGAGGGACTGGGGACCAGACCACCGGCGATGCCCATGCCGATCAAGCCGCCCTTGCCATGGGCGTGGTGGGGAGCATGCTGGCGAGGCGTGCCACTGAGGGCGTGCGTCTCCGGCTTGGTGAGTGTGGCGACGGTGCCGGGATGCGCATCTGCCGCTGGGGTGGGGCGGCGGCGCTGAGGCAGGCGCGGATGGAGGCCGCTTGGGGCGTGGTCGTGGGCGTGAGCCTGCTGTGCGTCGTGGTGTTCGTGCCCGCCGTCGTGATCATGATGATGGCTGTGGCCGTCATGGCTGTGGCCGTCGTGGCTGTGGCCGTCGTGGCTGTGGCCGTGATGGTGGTGGCCGTGATGGTGGTGGTGAGCATGGGTGGGTCGGCCACGCAGGTGGGAGATCAGCAGCCACAGGCCGATGCCGGTGACGATCAGGCCGCTTGCGGCTCCCAGCCAGGTGAGAACGGTTTCACCGGCGAGGTGGGTGGCGGTGGGGAGGGCGAGCCCGAGCACGAGGACGCCCGCGGTGTGAGTGAGAGTCACGGTTGCGCCAACGGCGACGGCGTCGCGTCTCGTTCCCCTGCGCCCCGCGAGGTAGGCGGCCATGATGGTCTTTCCGTGTCCGGGCAGCACGGCGTGCGAGGCGCCGAGGACAACCGCGAGGAGAAGGGCCAGCAGGCCCACAGGCACGGTGAGTTCACGCGCTCCGATCAGCGCGTCGAAGCGTGTGGTGATGGCTTCGACGAAGCCCGGCACCCAGCCGCTCCGGGGCGGGATCGCGGCACCGGTCCCGGCGTCGGAGCCGGCGATGAGGCTGTCGCCGGGTTCGGCGTGCAGGCGTGCGGTGTGCTGGTTCAGCGGGCTCGCGGTGGGATCGGGCGGATAGCGGCGCAGCTCGTCGGTGGGCGAGGTGGCGGGGAGTTCCGAACCACTGATCCGTACGCCTTGGCCCCGGGCGGTCATCTCCCGCCAACCGATGCGCTGGGTGTCGTAGGTGGTGCGGATGGTGAGGTCGGCTGCCTGGGTGAGGTTCGCAGGGGCCGTGTAGGTGCAGGTGAGGCGGCTGGTGTCGAGACCGGCCTGGCCCAGCTGGTAGGCGAGGTCCTGTGCGACCGGACTCCATGGGAGCGGGTGGCCGTTGACATCGGCCTCGAGTTGTCCGCCCAGCAGGGAGCAGGCACGGCGGCTGTAGGTGCGGAGCTCATCCAGGGACGTGTTGCTGTCGTGGTCGAGGTCGATGCGGGAGCGTTCCTGAAGGGTGGAGATCTCCGCGCGGTCGACGATGACCGTCGCCCCGACGTGGTCGGTGTGCAGGGTGAGACCCGTGTGATAGTTCACGGTGAAGTTACCGAGGGGGTGTGCGGGCGCGGCGCTTGCCGGAGAGAGCAGGACAGCAGAGGCGAGGGCCGCGGTGGCGGTGCCGATGGCCGTGCGGCGCAGGATGGGGTTCATGTCGTGGTGCCGATCCGGAGGAGCAGGGCACGCGCCACGGGGGCGTGCAGGGGATGGAAGTGGGGATCGAGCCGCAGAGCCGCCTGGATGTCGTCTCGGGCCGCGGCGTTGTCGCCAAGCGCGTGATGGATGACGGCGCGGTGGTAGTGGAACAGCGCGCTGTGCGTGCCGAGAGCGAGGGCCTGGTCTGCTTGTACGAGGGCCTCCTCATCGCGTCCTGCCTGGTGCAGGGCCCAGGCGTAGGCGTCGTGCACGGCGATGAACGGCCTTGTGTGCAGAGCTTCTTGACCCATGTCCGCGGCCCGTTCGGGACTGCCGTGATCGGCTTCGAAGAGGATCGCGTCGGTGTCGGCCGGGGTGTTGCCGGTGCGGCGGATGGCGTCCTGGGCACGCAGCAGTTCGTACTGCGTGTCGGCTTCGACTCGGTGGCCGAGGGACTCCTGGAGTTCGCCGAGGCCCAGCAGGTAGTGCGGCAGTGGCGCGACGGCGATGGCGGCCTCGTAATCGCGCACCGCGCCGAGCGAGTCACCGAGGGCTGTGCGGGCCCGGGCACGGGCTTCGAGGAGTGCGGAGTCGCCGGGGGTGGTGCGCAGCCCTTGATCAGCCTGTGCCAGGGCTCCTCGGGCATCACCGTCCTGCAGGAACAGGGCGGACAGGCACACTCGGGCGAAGGACTGTTCGCCGGTGGTGGCCGCGGCGGTCAGGGAGCGCTGCATGAGCTCGCGCGCCCGTGCGGTGTTGCCACGCAGCTCGAAGGTGTAAGAGGCGCGGGCCAGCGCCGAGGCGTCGGGGCGCAGGTCGTTCATGCGCTGAACCGCGGTGAAGGAGTCCTCGTAGCGGCCGAGTTGGGTGTAGGCGTCGGCGAGGACTCCGTAGGCGACCGCATTGTAGGGCGCTGTCGCGGTGGCCCGGCGGGCCCAGGTCAGGGCAGTGGGGAAGTCGTGGCGGGCGGCGGCCAGCGCTCCCATGGCGATCTCGGCGTTGGCGTTGCCGTCCGGCTGGACGGTCAGCGACTGTTCCAGTGCCTTCTGCGCGCGCAGGTAGGTGGCGGGATCCGGGGTGGTGCGGGCCTGTTGCACGTAGGCCATTCCCAGGGCTGCCCAGGCTCCGGAATCCCGGGGCAGATGTTTCACCCGCACGCGCAGAGCCTCGATCGAGCCTCTCGCCGCTGGTTGAGCGGCCGGTCCTGAGGCCGGATTCAGGCCGTCATCGCCGGGTGAGAGGCCCACGGCGCCGACGGTGAACATGACCGTGCCCAGGGCCAGCGCGGCGACGGCGCTGCGTACCGTTCGCCGGGCACGCCGTGGCCGGACGTCAGGTGCGGGGGCGTGCTGCTGCATGAGGTGTCCTCCCTTGGTGCGGTGCACGTGTCCGGTGGTGCGGTGCACGTGTCCGGCCCCACACCCCGAGGGCGGGGCCGGACATGTATGACTGCTGCTCTCCGGGGCGAGGTCAGCTGGTCTTCGTGCGGCGGCGCAGGCGCCAGCCGCCGGCACCCAGCAGGAGGACGCCGGCGGCACTGGTACCGGTGGCGATCGTCTGGCCGGTCACATCACCGCCGGCGGTGTGCTTCAGGGCGGACTGCTGGGCCCGGTCAGATCCGCCCGGTCCGCTGTTGACGGACTTGGTGTGGGGAAGTGCCAGGTAGGGGAATGTGGTGCCGAACGGCACCTCGTTGGCGTCGACCTGGTCGCCGTCGGCCAGGGCGGGGACGATCTGCCCGGTCTGGGCGGCGCCCTCGACGGCCTGCAGGGAGATGTCGATGGCGTCGTCCGTCAGCCGCCGGCCGTTCGGGAACCCGGCGAGGTCGCCTGCCAGAACGCCCAGTCGGTTGGGGTTCGCGGCCGGAGGCACGGCCATGTTGAGCCGCAGTTCCTCGGCCGGCACGATCCTGCGCAGGTTGGCGTCCTTGTTGAGGCGGTGGGCGTTGAGGTCGGCCTTGATCGGCCCGCATGCCTTGCAGATGCCGGTGAGGTAGATCTCGAAGAGATCCTTGCGCGGGGTGGCCGGTGCGGGAACCCCGTACACCTTCTGGATGAGCTTTGGCAGGATCGGGTCGAGGACCTTGTCCACGACCGGCTGGACGGTGCGGTCCTGGTCCGGGTTGAGGGTGTTGAAGGCGTCCTTGTACTTGAGCGGGACGACGACTTCGTTGACCAGCGGGTTGCCCAGCCGCGAGACCTGCTTCCAGCGGTCTCCGTGCTGGGAGCGGGAGTCCGAGACCTGCACGCCCTGGCGGTCGGTGGTCGACCAGATGCCGACCACCGGGTTGCGCAAGCTGTTGCCCTTGAGCGCGAGCTGCGACTTGGGGATCTGCAGGGCGACCGAGTTGACGTTGTAGCCGGCCAGAGTGTCCTGGCCGCGCTCGGAGAGGTTGCCGCCGTACAGGAGGTCGAAGACCCGCAGGTCCGCGAAGAACGGGTCCTCGGCCTGTCCTGCGAACGTCCTTCCGCCGCCGGGGAGGCTTCGGACGGCCTGGTTGCGCAGGGACGCGTAGTTCGGCATGGAGGCCGGCCCCACCCGCGACGGCGCGGCGGGGACGTCGTGGAGCAGGACCTTGCTGTCCCCGCCGTGGGAGAGCACCAGGTCGTAGACCTGACGGAAGTTGAGGTCCGGGTCGTTCAGGGAGGTGACGGGGCCGGTGTTGTAGAGGAACTGGTTGGCCGAGTCGCGGACCTTGTTGTGGAACCGCCAGGTGTAGGTGGTGTCGGAGACACCGTCTCCGTCGCTGTCGATCTTGATGTTGTAGCGGAGGTCCTCACCGAAGGCGTAGAAGTTCGGGCCGCCGTTGGGCTCCTCGAACGGGATCCAGTTCGCCAGCAGGGTCACGGAGTCGGGCTTGTCGGGGCTGGTGAACGCGTACACGTCGGTGTTGTCCGCCCGCGGGTCGCCCGCGATCAGCGGTGCCTCACGGTGACTTGAGGCCGCACTGACGCCTGGCGCCAGGGTCATGACGCCCAAGCCGGTCGCCAAGGCGCTTGCACCGAGGACGAGCAGGGAGTGGTCCAGTACGCGGCGCGATCGCGGCGTGCCGTGAGTTGCCTTCACGGAGATCCTTCCGAGCGGGAGCTCCCCCGGCCGGCGGCCTGGAGGGCGCGGCGGGGGAAAGAGGATGCGGCGGAATGACGTTCTGCATCTTGGATGCGTGAATCAGCACGCCCGGGACGCAGGAAAGGCAGCCGATGGGACTGTCGGGGGCTGGGACAGACCTCCAAGCGAACTGCGCAAGCGGCACGAAATCACGCCCGGTATGCCGCCGGGGCCATCTGCATACCCCTCCAGGGCTCTCGCGGGCCCGGGGCATCCGTTAAATCGCAGGCCAGGACGGCGCAACCGCACTGCGACGGCTCGAGAAACCGAGAGCGACACACCCTCGCGCCCTTAGCCCATATGTGCACCAGTAGCCCTATTGCAAACTTCTCGCAATAGCAGCAGGGCTCTGCGCCACTCAGAAACAACCTGGCCGGCCCAATGCAACCCGGTCCCCGCCGCCTACGACGTGATGACAGCACTCCGGTCTCCGTCTCACCCAAACCGGCCCACAACTGGACCCCGGGCCACGAAGCGCATGACGCGTCAGTCGGTAATGCCGAGGGCCCTCGATGCTTTCGTCGCACATCAACTCAACCCTGCCGTTGTCGCGAATCGGCCCGGCAGGGCGCGCACGTCCACTCGGTACGACGATCTTGCACCTGAGGGATGCGACGTCGAGCTGCTTGCCGTCGACGGTCCCACCGGACAGTTCGGGCACTCCCTTGGGTAGCCCGGCAAGGGACACGGCTAGCGCGCCAGAGCCCCTGGCCGCACACCCGCTGACCAACACGATTCCGTCGCCTTGCGGCGGACCACCCCGAGATCGAACGTCCCCTCCGCCGGGTTCCCGTAGTCGACCCCGTCGGGCCTGCGTCGGGCCGCCGTCGCGTGGAGACCGTACGACACCGCACCCGGCTGCTCACCGCTCGGCCCAAATCCCTGGCCGGCGCGGCTTCGTGGGCAGGCAGCGGCACCGTCACAGAGTTCTCACAAAGGCGGTTCCTAGCGTGCGATGAGCCGGTGCCGGGGCGAAGAGCTGGATCCCCGGCGGCCGCGGAACACGATGATCGGCGGATGAGAGGGATCGGTTGCCATGTTCGGCATTCGGCAGTGCCGCCCGGCCTCGGTGCTGGGCGTAGGACTCGCGGTGGCGCTCCTGGCCGCCTGTTCGGGCGGCGGCTCCGGGCACAGCAACGCGTCGGCCGGGACGACATCAACGGCTTCGGGTGGCTCCAGCACGCGTCCGAACATCGTGTTCGTCCTCACGGACGACCTGTCGTGGAATCTGGTGCAGTACATGCCGCACGTCAAGGAGTTGCAGAAGGACGGGACGTCCTTCTCGAACTACTACGTAACGGACTCGCTGTGCTGCCCGTCCCGGTCGTCGATCCTGACTGGTGAATTCCCGCACAACACCGGGGTGTTCACGAACAACGGCGATGACGGCGGGTACGCGTCGTTCAACCGCAACGGTGACGAGAAGAAGTGCTACGCGCCAGCGATGCAGAAGGCGGGATACCGAACCGGCTTCATGGGCAAGTACCTCAATGGCTACCTTCCCGCCGACAAGAACGGCACCTCCGCACCGTACGTGCCGCCGGGCTGGGACACCTGGGACGCGGCGGGCAACGGTTACCCGGAGTTCAACTATTCCCTGAACGAAAACGGCAAGGTCGTCCACTACGGGCATGACCCCAAGGACTACCTCACCGACGTGGTGGCCGGCAAAGCCCGCTCGTTCATCGACGCGGCGGCCACCGACGAGAAGCCCTTCATGCTTGAGCTGGCGACCTTCGCCCCGCACGCCCCTTCCACGCCCGCCCCACGTGACGCACACGCCTTTCCCGGCCTGAAGGCTCCGCGTACCCCCGCATACAACACCCCGTCCACTCCGACACCGAAATGGCAGAGCGGCCTGACGCCCCTGTCCTCCCAAGAACAGACCTCCATCGACCAGAAGTTCGCCAAGCGCGTCCGGTCGGTCCAGGCCGTCGACGACATGATCGCGGGCGTGCGCTCAGAGCTCGGATCCAAGGGCCTTGCGCGCAACACATACATCGTCTTCAGCTCCGACAACGGCTTCCACATGGGCGAGCACCGGCTGCGCCCGGGCAAGCAGACGGCGTACGACACCGATATCAAGGTGCCGCTGGTGGTGGCAGGACCGGGTGTCCCGGCCGGACACACCGTCTCCCAGCTCGCCGAGAACATCGACCTGAGCCCCACCTTCCAGGACCTCGCGGGCGCGGGCACCCCCACAACGGCAGACGGGCGCAGCCTCGCGCCACTCCTGCACGGGCAGAACCCGACCGACTGGCGGCAGGCAGTCCTGATCGAGCACCATCACCCGGTCTCGAAGACGGACGACCCGGACGCGGCCCCCGACAACAGCGGCAACCCGCCCACGTACGAAGCGATCCGCACGGCCAGCGCGCTGTGGGTGGAGTACGCCGACGGCGAGCGCGAGTACTACGACACCACCGCAGACCCGAACGAACTCCAGAACAAGGCAGCGTCGCTCTCCGCTGCCCGGCGCGACTCATTGCACGCGACCCTGGCCGCCATGCAGCACTGCGCCGGAACGACCTCCTGCGGGAAGGCGTCGGCCCTCCAGCCCACCGCAGGCGGATAGACCCGGCCGGCCTCGGCCGGGGTGATTCGGTGTGTATCCGAGGACCTCTTCCGGAACGTAACCACACATGCCTCAGCTTGAGCGCAACAAGCAGGTCGTCGTTGACCACTATCGGACGGCCTTCGGTGGAAATCTCCAGAAGGCGGTCGCCGAACACTTCGGAGACCGCTACGTCCAGCACAACGCCGACGTGGCCGACGACCCGGAAACCTTCAAGCTTCGGCACAGGGTTCACAACATGGGCCCGCCTCGCAGACGACTTGGCCAACGAGGACAGTCCTGCCACGGCCCATTCGGCCCGAGCCAACCTTCAGATCGTGCGGGCCAACCTCGACTGGTACGCCACCACGGCCCGCTACCGCCAGCGCATCCCCGGCGCTTCCTCGGCACTGCCACTGGTCACTTTCACCCTCACCGACACCCATCCTGACCACGACTGCACGACCCGGCCGCCCCATCCCTCCATCGCCTGGTGGTGGAAAGTCCGACACCACCACCAGCGCTCACATTTGCCCGTTCACCTCGATCGGGCTCGTGGCCGGCGCGACTGGGCCGTCACGCGGGGTCGCCGGTGATCTGGCCGTCTTCGAGATGCAGCCGCCGAGTGATTTGTACAGCTTCCAGGAGCCGGCGGTCGTGGGAGACCAGCAACAGGGTGCCGGTGTAGAAGCCCAGGGCGGATTCCAGCTGCTCGATGGCTTGCAGGTCGAGGTGGTTGGTGGGCTCGTCCAAAACCAGCAGGTTCACCCCTCGGCCTTGCAGGAGGGCGAGTGCGGCGCGGGTGCGTTCGCCGGGCGAGAGGGTGGTCGCCTCGCGCAACACGT
The DNA here is from genome assembly GCF_042892175.1 of Streptomyces sp. NPDC001828. Taxonomy (NCBI): domain Bacteria; kingdom Bacillati; phylum Actinomycetota; class Actinomycetes; order Kitasatosporales; family Streptomycetaceae; genus Streptomyces; species Streptomyces sp. NPDC001828. The sequence goes on along the minus strand of NZ_JBIATV010000001.1, from coordinate 1,430,048 downwards.
GTGGGGCGCCCAGACCGAACTTGGCCAGAAGGGTGCGCACCTCGGCGGGTTCCGTCCCGGGCGTGGCGGCGCAGAAGGCGTCCAGCAGAGTTTCGGAGCCGTGGAACAGTTCACGGGCCTGGTCGATCTCGCCGGTCACCACGCCGGAGCCCAGCGCCTGGTGGCCGGTGTCCAGCGGGATACGGCCGAGCAACGCGGCCAGCAGCGTCGACTTGCCGGAGCCGTTGGCGCCGGTAATCGCGACGCGGTCGGCCCGGTCGAGCTGTAGCGACACGGGCCCGAGCTCGAAGTCACCGCGGTGCACGCGTGCTTCGCGCAAGGTCGCAACGACCGCGCCGGACCGGGGGGCGTCGGCGATCCGCATGCGCAGCTGCCATTCCTTGCGCGGCTCTTCGACCTCTTCGAGGCGTTCGATGAGCCGTTCGGCCTGCTTGGCCTTGGCGGCGAGGTTCTCGCTGTTCTCCATGCGCGCGCGACGGCCGAACTTGTCGTTGTCACGGCTGCGGCGCGAGGCGGTGCGCACGCCCTTGTCCGCCCAGGACCGGTGCACACTCGCACGGTCTTGGAGGGCTGCCTTGCGGTCGGCGTACTCCTCGTACTCTTCCCGCGCGCGCAGCCGGGCACGTTCGCGCTCCTGGAGGTAGGCGTCGTAGCCGCCGCCGAACAGGCGCACCTGCTGCTGGGCGCGGTCGAGTTCGAGGACCTGCGTGACGGTGCGGGTGAGGAACTCGCGGTCGTGGCTGACCACGACCGCACCCGCACGCAGGCCGCGTACGAACTGCTCCAGCTGTTCCAGGCCGACCAGGTCGAGGTCGTTGGTGGGCTCGTCCAGCAGGAACACGTCGTAGCGCGACAGGAGGAGCGAGGCCAACTGAGCGCGTGCGGCCTGTCCGCCGGAGAGCGAGACCATGGGCTGCTCCAGCCGGACGCCGAGGCCGAGCGTGGCGGCGATGTGCTCGGCGCGCTCCTCAAGGTCGGCGCCGCCCAGGGCCAGCCAGCGCTCCAGGCCGGTGGCGTATGCGTCGTCCGCGCCGGCGAGGCCATTGGCCAACGCCTGTGCTGCGCTGTCCAGGGCGTGCTGGGCCGCGGCGACACCAGTGCGACGGGACAGGAAGGCGTGCACGCTCTCGCCCGGGCGCCGGTCCGGCTCCTGGGGCAGATAGCCGATGGTCGCCCCGGCCGGGGCCGCGCGTACTTGTCCTTCCTCCGGCTGGGCGAGCCCGGCAAGCATCCGGAGCAGGGTGGACTTGCCCGCCCCGTTGGCCCCGACCAGGCCGACCACCTCACCGGCTGTGACGGTCAGGTCGAGGCCTGAGAACAGGGAGACGCCGCCGCGGCCTGCGGCGAGATTCTTGGCTGTAAGGGTTGCGGTCATGAGGTCACCTACCGGAAAAGGGTCCGTCACCTGAGGTGACGGGGAACGGGTGCATGAGGATCGGCACGCGCTCGGTATGGCGACGGGCAGGCGGGGTGCGGCACGTCCGACAGCGGACGCGGGGCCGGGACACAGGGGACACAGGGTTCCTCACCCGGCATCCAGAAGGGTCGGGGAGGGCGCAGAGGTCGCACGCACACCACCACCGCCGGCATGGCCGACCGCGGCAGGGCAGCACGGGAGAACGCCGTGCTGACAGCAGGGGCACGAACCTCAGATGCGCAAAGTCCACCTCAATCGGCGACAACAGAACCGCCAACCACGGTACACACCGACCGCATCAACAGGCCATCCATCTTTCGGCTGAGGCCCTACGAGGCAAGTCCCGGCTCTCTCCTCCAGCCCCCTGCCCGCTTTGCGAGGCCGGCGAATCGTCCCGTACGCTTTTCGGATCCCGTCGGCTCCGCCTCTATCGGATCCGGCCTTGCACGCTCCGAGGAGAATCCGATCCGCCAGGCCCTGTAGCCGCTCGTCTTGAGGCTCTTCCCAGTCGTCCGCCACGCCGGACGACTGACGTATGCCTCGACGACGGCGCCCTCCGATGGCCTGGGCTCCGTAACACCCTCTCTTGCTTCACCCTGTCGCGCTGCCGGCGTACAGGGGCCTGCCCAGGCACGCCCCTGCCCCGCTTCCCACCGCACGCGAACAGGAAACTCGTGTTCACCGACACCCGCCCGCGTCCCGCAGAGTCCGGCCACAGCACCACAGTCATCTTGGCCGTGGTGCTGATCGCCGAGCTGATGAACGCGCTCGATGCCTCCATCGTCTACACCGCCCTGCCCCTCATCCAGGCTGACACCGGCGCCTCCAGCGCCGCGATGCAGTGGATCCCCGCCGCCTACGCACTCACCTTCGCCCTCGGCCTGATCACCGGGGGCCGCCTCGGCGACCTCTACGGACGCAAGCGCGTCTTCCTCGCCGGAACAGCAGCCTTCACCTTGGCCTCGCTCCTGTGTGGGATCGCGACCGGTCCGCGACTTCTGGTGGCCGCACGCGCCCTCCAGGGCGTCGGCGCGGCGGTGATGGTGCCGCAGGTCCTGGCCACCATCGCGGTCACCTTCCAAGGGCCCGCCCGCGCCAGGGCGTTCGGCCTGTATGGCGTGGTCATGTCGCTCGGCGGCATCCTCGGGCCGGCCCTGGGCGCCGTCCTGACCGCTGCCGACATCGCCGGCCTGGGCTGGCAGATGATCTTCCTGATCAACCTGCCCATCGGACTGGCCACGCTCGTGTTCGGAAGCCGGTTCCTTCCGGAGTCCCGCGCACCGCGGGCCCAACGCCTGGACCTGGTAGGCGTCGTGCTCTCCGCCGCCTCGATGCTTCTGATCGCCTACCCCCTCACTGTGGGCGGCGAGCAGCACTGGCCTGCCTGGAGCCTGGCCATGCTCGCCGCCGGGGCCGTCGCTCTGGCCGCGTTCGCCCTTCAGCAGCGGGCCAAGACCGCCCGGGACGAATCGGCGCTCGTGGCCCTGCCCCTCTTCAAGAGCCGAGTCTTCACCGGCGGACTCGCCGCCCAGCTGGTCTTCGGCCTGATGCTCGGCGTATTCCTGCTGACCTGGGTCCTGTTCATGCAGGACGGCCTCGGCCTGACACCGTGGCAGTTCGCCCCGGCCAACATCGCCATCTCCGTCGGCGGCATGGCCGGCGCGATGCTCGCCTCCAAGTTTGCGGGCCGACACCTGCGCCGGGTCCCGCAAGCGGGAACGCTGCTGATCGCGCTCACTCTGGTCGGATACCAGTTGCTGATCTGCAGCCACGGCACCCACCTGCCGTTCGCAGCCGCGGCCGCCCCGATGCTTCTGATCGGGACCGGTCTGGGCGCCCTCGGCGCCGGACTGTCCGGGCTCACGCTCAGCCAGGTCGGCGTCGACAACGCCGGTTCCGCCGCCGGCCTGTTCAACACCGCCATACAACTGGGCACCGCCCTCGGATTGGCCACGGCGTCGGTCATATTCTTCAACCAAGCGCCCGCAGGCAGCCACGGCGTGGCCGTGACCACCGCCTTCGCCGGAACCATCTGGTACCTCATCGCAGCCCTGGCCCTGATGTGGGCACTCATGTTCACGCTCCCAAAACCCGCCAAGGACGCCTAATCCTCAAGTCCGCCTCTCGCCGGGGCGGGCCCTCGGCCCTATGCAGAACCGTCCATCTCCTGCGCCGCTCGCTCATTCTCGGCGCGGAGTCGTGTATCAAGGGCTGGCGCTCTGGGCGGAGCCGGCCAGGTCCCGCAGGTGCGGCTACGGGGCGATGGGGTCGGGCCGGTTCGGAGCGGGGCCAGCCGGTCGCCGATGATCTGCAGGGCCCATCGACGCGCTGGGAGCGCCCGTCACCGGTCGCGATGGTGCCCGGCAGACGAGCGTGGCCAGCCACGCCGGACGTTGTCGCCGCGCCCGGATGCCCCGCCCAGCGCTCGCTGGAACAGAACGGCAGGCGTGGGGCTTGCATCAGACCTTCAGTCCAGGCCCTATGACAGCGACAATCGTACTGTCAAGCAACATGGGGGGTGGCGGTGGCGCAGTCGGAAATCCCGGTGGCGTTCATCGGACTTGGTGGCGCGCTGGCCGGCGCGGCAGCCACCTTGGCCGTGGGTCGGATCTCGGGCCGGCACACCGTGAACGCTGCTGTGATTGCGAAGCTGGACGGGCTGCAAGACGAGTTGACCAAGTTTTGCTCTCCGTTCGTCGAAGCCAGGATCCATCTCTCCCCAGTTCTCAGTGGACAGGTCCCCGCAGATCCTTGGAGAGATCTGGCACCGCCGATGTCGCGGGGAGCACCACGCTGGACCTCGATGGTGGAGGAGCCGCTCCGGTTGTGGGAAATGCCGGGCAACGTTCGGCGAAAGGCCGACTACGTTGATGACGAAATGCGGTCGCATCAGTCACGAGGCGCCTTGCAACTCGTGCCTCTCGTGCACATGGCCGTCAGGGAGCTGTACCAGGAGACCCGGGTGCTGATCGATACCTACACGCGAGAGTTTCGGCTCCTGGCCAAGCGTGGGATGGGCGTCATGTAAAGCCAGCCCCGGGAGGACGCCTTCAGGATTGCCGGACTGCCCAATTCGCGGGGTGCTTACACCCCGTCTATGACTATCTGTCAGACAGTCCCCCCACGACATAGCAACCCCGTTTCGCTGGACTCCCCGGTGGGCCGGCCCGAAGCAGTTCGGCGGCAACCGATGCCGCTGGAGCACCAGCCTGCGCGACGGCCGGCCCTCCCCCATCACCTTGCGCGCGATCTCGTTCGCCGATCGGCATATGCGTCAACTTCACTTCCGAATCTGGGGTGTTGGGCGACAATTCCGGGTTGTCACACGCGCGGCCCGGAGCTCGACGGAGCGAGCCAGACGGCGCCCCCAACGCCACCGTGGCGGGAGGCACCGCCGGGTATCACCCCGTGCCGGTCCGGCAGGTGGTTCCTGATGCCCGTACCTTCGCGCGACCGGCTGTCAGGTGGGTTCGGCGCCGGCAGCGTAGCGACCTGCCACCAGTGATGCTGGGCTCGGTCTTCGGCGGGATCCGTGGCCGGACCCCGCGCGCCCGCCGACCTGCTGAGCCGTACCGTAAAGAGCTTCGAACGCCAGGCAATCACAGGCCCGGCACTGCGCACATCCGGATGCGGATCGCCTTGGCTCACCGGGCGTGGAGCGGCGCGGCGCCTCTCTTGGGCTGGACCGCTGCTGCCCCCGGCGGGTCGACGGCCGCGCAATGACTGTCCGGTGCTGGGGCTTTACCCGTCGTCAGGTAGTTGTCGACCGCGGCACGGACGCACGGGCTGCCGCTGCGGTCGTAGGAGGAGTGGCCCCAGCCGTCGTAGGTCAGCAGCGTGGTGGTGTCCTTCGACTGCTGATGGGCGTTGACCGTCCAGGCGTACGGCGTTGACGGGTCATAGAGCGCGTCGAGCATCAGAATCTGCGGAGCCTTGCGGATTTTCAGCGGGTGCTGAGGGTTGTTGACCGGATCGTGCACGCCAACGCACGCCGTGATGTCGGTGTGGCCGACTGTTCCGCCGCGCATGAGGGGAGCCAGCGCACGCTCCCGGGCCTCCAGCGCTTGATACTCGGCGAAGGTGCGGATCGGGAAGTTCCAGTCCGAACAGACCGCCGCCTGGTAGACGCTGTTCTCCTCCGGTCCGGCCGAAGTCCCCGGCCGGAGGGAATCGCTCTTGGGCTGCTCCTCCAGTCGACGCACGTAAGTGGCCAGCGATGCGTACTCGACCGGCCGGTACAGGGAGTACGACACGGTGTTGATCATGTCCTGCGCTCGCAGGCGCACACCGGGGTGGTCAGGATCAGTGACTTCGCCGCGGTCAGCCTTGGCCAGCACGTCGTGCCACAGCTGGATGACGTCCCTTCCGTGCAAAGCACAAGAAGGGGTTCTGCCGCACCAGCGCACCCATTCGGTGAAGGTGGCCTCCACGGCGGCAGACTCGGTGCCGGCGTAGTCCCAGATGCCCAGGCTGTGGTCCATGTTGCTGTCCAGCACCATCGTGCGGATCCTGTCGCCGTATCGTTCCGCGTACTGCTGTCCCATCAAGGTGCCGTAGGAAGCGGCGAAGTAGTTGATCTGCTGTTCGCCGAGCGCGCGCCGGATCCGGTCCATGTCCTGGGCCGTCGAAGCGGTGTCGACGTGCTCGGCGAGTGGTCCGGTGCGCCGGCGGCAGTCGTCGAGCAGTGTGCGGTTGTACGCTCCCAGAGCGTCGAACTCGGCCTGATTGACCGGAAAGATCGACGCCGGGTGGTCCAGCAGTTCGGTGGAGCACATCACCGGCCGGCTGCGGGACACACCGCGGGGATCCCAGCCGACAACATCGAAGCGGGCATAGATGTCAGGGCTGAACAGGTTCGTGCGCAGTGCGTAGTCCACCCCGGAACCGCCCGGTCCACCGGGGTTGATCAGCAGGACCCCGATCCGCTTGACCGGATCCGTCGCCTTGCGGCGAGCCACCGCGAGATCGAACGTGCCCTCTGCCGGGTTCCCGTAGTCGACCGGCAGACGCAGGCTTCCGCATTCCACGGTCGCGTCCTCGGGGCAGGCCGACCACTGGACCGTCGTGGCCGGCGCGGCTGATGCGGTTGCTGTAGGGAATCCAGCCAGCACACCGCCGAGCATCAACGCGCTGGTGAATAAGACCCCGAAGGTGTGAGCCATCGATCTCAAAATTACTCCCGAATTGTGGAGCGAAAACTTCAAACCTCGTCGCGGCGGAATGACGTCGGTGACCGGGCGACCGTCATGCGGTCATGACATCGCATCACCCCGGCGGGCTGGGCATGAAGTTCTGCTCGGCGTTGTCGGTCATCAGCCGGTATGTCGACTGCCGAAGTTCAGCACGAACCAATTTCGTGGACAAGAACCTATTTCGTCATGACGAACTGGCCATCTTCGCGGGCGTGGCTCGGCTCGTGCTGCGGCGCGACGAGGTCAGGTGCGTGTGATACGTACGGGACCCAATTAGCCAGGATTAGCCAGGCGCTCGTTGCGCCCCGTGCAGGTCGAGCGCCACAGCCTGGGTACGGAGCGCAAGACGAGAATGCCGCTCGTCCCCAAAACCTGGCCTTCGCCGACCGACCGTGGACCAGCCGACGAGGCGGGAGCGGGAGACTCAGCGGGCCAGCAGGTCACGGATCGCGGCAGCGATCTCGTCGGGTGCCTCTTCGGCCATGAAGTGCCCGGCGCGGGTCGGCCGGTGGTCCAGATCCGGCGCCCATGCCTTCCACACTCCGGCAGCGTCGAAGCCGAGTTGCGCTCCCCAGTCCTGCTGGATGACGGTGACGGGCATGGCCAGCTGCGATCCGGCGTCCACGTCCGCCTGGTCGTGCTTGACGTCGATGTCCGCCGAGGCCCGGTAGTCCGCGACGATCGACGTCACCGCCGCGGCGCTCGCACGCAGGTATTCGGCACGCACATCGGCGGGCATGGTGGTCGGGTCGTTGGCCCAGGCGTCGAGGAAGGAGCCGAAGAACGCGTCCGCGCTGGCGGCGATCATCGCCTCCGGCAGGCCCGGCGGCTGCGCCATCAGGTAGAGGTGGTAGCCGATCGCCGCCGAGGTGCCGTGCAGGACCTTCCACATGTCGAGCGTCGGCACGATGTCGAGGATGCCCAGGTGCGTGACGGTCTCCGGGTGGTCCAGCCCGGCGCGGAAGGCGACCAGGGCCCCGCGATCGTGGCCGACGAGGGCAAAGCGCTCGTGGCCGAGCGACGCTGCCAGCGTGACGATGTCGGTGGCCATGGTCCGCTTGGCGTACACGTCGGGGTTGGTTGCCGCCGGCTTGTCGCTGGCGCCGTAGCCCCGAAGGTCGGGACAGATCACCCTGTGCCCGGCGGCGAGCCGCTCGGCGACGTGTCGCCACATCAGGTGGGTCTGGGGAAAACCGTGCAGCAGCACGACCGGACTGCCGCTGCCGCCGACAGCTGCGACCAGCTCCAGACCGTCCGCACCGGGCAGCCGAACCTGCTCGAAGCCAGGAATCGTGAACGTCATACGGGACCACCTCTTCTGGTCGGGAACTTGACCGGATCAGCGTGGGCGAGAGCGATCAGCAACCGATCAGTGCGGTTGGGCGCGGGTGCCCATGGCGCGGAGGATGGGGGCATGCGAATCGACGTGCTCGGTGCGGTTCGGGCGCTCCATGACGATGGCAGCCCGGTTGACCTGGGCGGACCTCGCCATCGTGAGGTACTTGCCCGGCTCGTCGCCGCCGAGGGACAGCTGATCACCACCGACACCCTCGTCGACGACCTGTGGGCCGACCCGCCGGCCCGCGCCGTCGGCGCTCTCCGTACCTTCGTCGCCGCGCTGCGCCGCGCCCTCGAACCCGACCGGCCGCCCCGCACTCCGCCGACCCTCATCGTCACCGAAGGCCCCGGCTACGCGCTGCGCCTTCAGCGCGAGGACGTGGATGTCCATCACTTCCAGGACACGCTGGCCCGAGCCCGCCTCGACCCCGCGGCTGTGACCGACCTCGGCGCCGCACTCACGGCGTGGCGCGGACCGGCCTACGCCGATGTGCCGGGCTCCACCTGGGCGCAGCGCGAGCGGACCCGGCTGGAGGAATTGAGATTGGAGGGGGTGGAACTGCGCGCCCGCGTCCTCCTCGACTCCGGGCAAGGGACGGATCTCGTCGCCGAACTGGGTGCCCATGTCGCCGAGCACCCATGGCGCGAGCCGGCCTGGGAACTGCTCGCCCGCGCGCTGTTTCGCACAGGCCGCCAGGCCGACGCGCTTGCCAGCCTCCGCCGCGCCCGCGCCCAGCTCGTCGATCAGCTCGGGCTCGACCCCAGTCCCAGCCTCCAGTCCCTGGAAACGGAAATCCTCACCGGGTCGGTGCCCCTCGAAGGAGCGCATACCGCATGGACCCGCCCTGGTGTCCGGCTCGGCCCGCGCACTACCGTCGATCTGGCCCGCACCCTCGCACTGGCGGGCGGTGATGCCCTCCTGCGCTCACGGCGCGACCGCCTCGCCGCCATCCAGGCGGCGCAGCGCACAGGAGACCTCTTCCTGACCGCCCGCGTCATCGGAGCCTATGACGTGCCGGCCATCTGGAGCCGGGCCGACGACCCCGAGCAGTCCCGCGCGGTCGTGGCTGCCGCTGAGCGCACGCTCGCCGGACTCGGCCCGGACGGTCCCGCCGACCTGCGCGCCCGCCTCCTGGCCACGGTCGCCATCGAAAGCCGAAGCGCCGATCTCTCCGCAACCGAGCTGAAGCACGCGCAGCAGGCCGCGCGTCAGGCCGAAGAGCTGGCGAGGAACCTCCCCGATCCCGCCCTGCTCGCCTACGCCCTCAACGGGGTGTTCCTGCAGTCCTTCGGCAGCCCCGGACTCGCTGCGGCACGGGACAGGACCGGCGCCGAGACCCTCGACCTGGCCACTCGGCACGACCTGCCGAACTTCGCCGTACTCGGCCGACTGATCCGCCTGCAATCCGCCTCGGCGCTCGGAGACCTCGACGCCGCGACCGCGCACGCCCATGCGGCCGACCAGCTCGCCGCCACCAACGAGGCGCCCCTCGTCCCCGTCCTCACCGCGTGGTTCAGGGCCCGCGCCGCAGCCGCCCGCAGCACCGAACCGGGCGGACCGAGCGCGGCCACAGCGGCAGCCCACTACCGCACAGCCGAGGACACCCTGCGGACAGCCGGTATGCCAGGGCTGCACCGCGGCCTGTTCCCACTCGCCCTCCTGGGACTGCGCCTGCTGCACGACCGGCCCGCGCCCACCGACCCGCACCTCGACTGGGGCCCCTACAGATCCTGGACACGTCCCCTCGTGCTGCTCGCCCAGGACCGGGACGAGCAGGCCCGCGCGGCCCTCGCCGAGGTACCCGAACCACCGCATGACCACATGCAGGAAGCCATGTGGTGCCTGACCGCCCGTTCCGCCGTACTCCTCGGCGAACGCGGAATCGCCGCGCACGCTGCGGCTGCCCTGCGGGAAGCAGATACAGAACACGCCGGTGCGGCCAGTGGAATGCTGACCCTGGGTCCCGTGGCGCGATACCTGGCAGAGGCGCAGGCATGCGCCGCAGCGAGGTAAGACGCCGCTCGCTACACGTGTTCATTCCGCAGCCCCTCTGCCACCGGCCCCGTAGCGGGTGGCTGGTGGCTGGTGGCTGGTGGGGTGCGTAGCCGTGGACGTTCTCCCGTAGGGCCGAACATGATCAGATATTCGACCGGCCCGACGGATCCGGCGTTCGCGACTCCGTGGGAGACGCGGGTGTCGAACTCGATCGAAGGCGCCACCCCGCAGGCCACTGAGCGCTCTCTGCACCGCCTCGGCACGGCACTGCATATGTCAAAGGATTGGAGCCCTCGACCCGTCCCGGTCGCGTTCCCGATCAGCGGAATGAGTCGTCCAGCAGGTGCGGACTCGGCCCCGGTCCTTGCCACAACGAAATGTAGCGACGGTACGGGTGTTGGTCGATGTGGCCCCTTGAGCAGACCTGGTCCTTGCCGTGGCGAACGCGGGCGTGGGGATGGACCATCCTTCGATACAGGTGCGGGAGGGGGATGAGTGTCTTTGGCGCAGAGGCGGCCAGAGGGAGTGCCGTCTGCGCACGGGTTATGCCGGTGTCCGCTCACGTGGATGAACGGTGTTCGTGGGCGTCGTAGGCGGCGCGGGCGCCGTCTATGCGTTCCAGATGCTCGATGCTCCACTGGAGCAGCGGCGCGGTGGCCTGGCGCAGAGTGACGCCCATGGAGGTCAGCTCGTACTCCACATGGGGCGGCATGGCGTTGCGGACCGTGCGGGTGAGGATGCCGTCACGTTCGAGGTCGCGGAGTGTGGCCGTGAGCATCCGCTGACTGATGCCGTCGACGTCGCGTTTGAGAGCGCTGAAGCGCCGTGGGCCGCCGCTGAGGTGACGCACGATCAGCAGCGCCCATTTGTCGCCGACGATGGCCAGCACGCTGCGGGCCCGGCACGGGTCGTCGCCGTGCTCCTGGCCGTCGATGCGAGAACTCACGGGTTACCTCCGGGGAACCAAGGCACCTGAATGTGCCTGATTGATCGACCAGCACAGGTCGGCGCACAGTGGAGGAACGGTTCCTGAACGCTACCGAGGCACAGACAGGAACCGGCCCCTCCATGCCCTCCCACCAAACAAGGTCTGCACATGACGACATACATTCTGGTTCACGGCGCCTGGCACAATCCACAGTGCTGGCAGCGGGTGACCCCACACCTCGAAGCCGCCGGCCACCAGGTCCTCGCGCCCTCGCTGACCGGATACGGCGACAAGGCATCCCTCCTCGCACCGGACGTCGGCCTCGACACCCACGTTGAGGACATTACGACCCTGCTGCGGAGCGAGGACCTCCGTGATCTGGTGCTGGTGGGCCACAGTTACGCCGGAATGGTCATCTCCACTGTGGCCAACCAGATGCCAGAGCGGATATTGGGCACCTCGTCTACCTCGATGCGATGGTGCCCGAGCACGGTGAAAGCGCCGTCGACGTCCAGCCTGTGACACAGCAGCTGATCGACCAAGCCGCACGAGACGGCCACGGATGGCGGATCCCGCCGATGCAGCAGACCCCCAACGGCCTGTTCGGTGTCACCGATCCCGACGACATCGAATGGCTGACCTCTTTGCTCTCCGACCATCCCGTGCGCTGCCTGACGCAACCGGCCCAGCTGGACAACCCGGCGGTGAAAGCCATCCCGCGTACGCACATCCGCTGCGTCGGCAACCAACCCGCCGGCATCGTGCGCCGTCCCGTACCAGTGCCCCAGCCAGGCGATGCTCCCGCATACACCAGGGAGCTGGTCACCGGACATGACTGCATGATCACGATGCCTGAGGAGCTGAGCGAACTCCTCCTCGAATGCAGCCGCCACTGACCGAGTGCGGGGCCGGCGCTCACGGAACCCCGGCACGAATCACCGGGACGCACCGGCGGCCGGCACGTGCGGAGCGACCCTTCATGCCTGAGTCAGCGTCGCACACTGCGCGACGGGGGAACACGCTGTGCTTCTCCGAGGTCCTCACGTCCAAGAGGCGGCCCCTGACAGCCCCTCGAACTGCAGCCGTGAAACCACAGCACCTCAGCATTGAATCCCCTGATGCACACGCTGGCAGTCCCCGAGCGGCGCGTACACCTTTTGGCCTGACGGAACTGCACGGCTATTGATATAGCCGCTTAGCAGGACGACGTCCTGGACGACGACGTGCCCCATGACGCCGGCCTGCGGAGACTTACCAGCTGCCGACGATGGCGCGACCGTGGCCTCGGTCAGGGCGAAGGCCACGGTCGGTCATCTCAACCGCGGCACGGGTCAACTGCGGCACGGGGAAGGCCGACAAGCGCGAGACCCTGCTGGACGTCCTCGCCGCCGAACCCGATTTCGTCGCCTCACGTCCTGCCCGGACACCGATCGGCGACAAGAGCTACTTCGGCCGGGACTTCGAACACAAGCTGGCCGAGCAGCACATCCGGCTCCTGCGGCCGGCCCGCAAGGGCGAGCCGGAACGACCCGGCGCGCCACTGTTCAAGCCGTTACGGCAGATCCATCGAGTCGGGAACGAGACCTTCAAAAGCCAACTCGATTCCGAACGACATCGAGGACGCACACCAGACGGTGTCGTCGCCCGTGTCATGCATGCGCATCCTCGCGCCGACCGCCGCGATCTGGCACAACGACCCGACCGGACAGGCCGTCCTGCGCTAACTGACCGCCTATGACCACTGATCCCTTGGGAACGATCACCAGGCCGTGCTATTTTTGTGAGCAAGCGTTCAACTATGGAGGTCGGGATGGGACGCAGGCAACTCTGGGACCAGGACGAGGTGGTGGCCTCGGCCATGCGGCTCTTCCGCCACAGGGGGTACGCCGGCGCCTCGCTGCGGGACATCGAGGAGGCCACCGGACTGCACCCGGGGAGCCTGTACCGGACCTTCCAGAGCAAGGACGGCCTGTTCCGCGCCGCCCTGGATGCCTACAACGAGCGGGTGGTGCAGGGCCGGGTCCGGGTCCACCTGATGGAGCTGGCGGACCCCCTGGCCGGCATTCGCTCGTTCTTCACCTCCACAATCGAGACCGGCGCGGAGCCCGACCCGGGCTGCCTGCTCACCAACACCGCCGTCGAGTCCTTCACCGTCCCCCAGGCCGCCGCCGGCGTGCACCACGGCCTGGCGGTGATCGAAGGCGGCTTCGCCGACGCGCTGACCCGCGCCCGGCACCGCGGCGACACGCCGCCGGACCTCGATGTCGGGGCCACGGCCGCCCACCTGCTCGCGCTCTACCAGGGCCTGCTGGTGCTCGTCCGGGCCGGCCTGCCCCGCACCACACTGCACAGCGTCACCGACGGCGCGATGGCGTCGATCGGCTCCCTGAGGACTCCACGAAAGCAGGACGACCATGAGTGACACCCAGCGGCTTTGGAACGACTACGCCGCCTGCTGGTCGGCCGACCCCGCCGACCGGCTCGCCGCCCTCGGCGCGGTCGCGGTGGACGAGGTCACCTACCGCGACCCCGGGACCGAGGTCGCCAGCCTGACCGAACTCGCCGCCTACATGGCCGGTTTCGCCGAAGCCTTCCCCGGCCACCGGTTCCGCATTGACGAGGTGCTGGAGCACCACGACCGCTCCCTCGCCCGCTGGACCCAGCTCGGCGGGCAGGGCGAGACCGCATCGACCGGCATCAGCACCGCCCGCCACCACGAGGACGGGAGCCTCGCCGACATCACCGGCTTCTTCCTCCCGGCCTAGACGATTGATTTCGGCACACAGCGCCCGGAGACCGTGGCCCGGGACAGGTACCCGCTGCCTTCGCCCTGCTGGATGTCGGTGTGGTACATCCAGTCCACCGCGTGGTCGATGAGCTTGGCACGCGCAGGGTGTAGGTCAGGGGCGGGCAGGGCTCGGTGGGGTCGGTGCCGGCGTCGAGCACGTGATGACCACCCACCACGGCCGCCTGTGGGCGGACCGCGCGGACCTGCCGCGCGCCATCGCCGTCAGCTGCGGTGGCTACCTGCTCCTCAGCGGCTCCCCCGAGGCCTCGGCCCGTCCGCGATGGCGCCCCTGGCTCGTCAGTACGTGCTGGCGCTGCCCCGGTTCCTGACGGCGCTCTCCTCGGGTCTTGACCGGGTCACACCCTGGGAGCGAATGGTCTACGTACGCCACGAGCAGCCGACACTGCCGCGTATGTCACGAGGAGTGACGGTACGCCGCCTCGTCGCCACGGACTCCCACGCGGTGGCCTCGCTGGGCATCGACAGCGCCTGGATCCAAGCCAGTTGGGGAGGCACGGTCGGTCTGGCGGAGTCGGGGCACGCCTGGGGCGCCTCCCGCAAGGACCGGCTGCTCGCCGTCGCCTGCACGTACTTCCTCGGCAGCCGCTACGAGGACCTCGCCCTCATCACGGCCCCCGACCACCGACGCGAACAGCTCGCGCTCAGCTGCGTCGTCGCGCTCTGCGCGGACGTCGAGGCCCGAGGTCACCGGGCGAGTTGGACCTGCTCCCGCCACAACCGCGCCAGCCGCCTGCCAAGGGCACACTGCCCCCTTCGAGTCCGCGCTCATGCATCAGCCACCTGAGGCTCAGGCATGTTTGCCGATCGCTAGCGAATCATTAGCGCGGGGTGGGAAGTTCACGTGCGAACACGAGCACCGCCGATTGATCACTCGTTCGGGGTGTCCGTGAAGGTCCCGTCGAGCGTGCAGTGATCGGCGGTCGAGGAAGGAAGAAGGAGCTCATTCCGTGGGGTCTCACCGTCGTCCCAAGCCCGCGAGCCGCACTCGTGTGACCGTGCTCAGCGCGACCGCCGCCGCGGTCGTCGCCCTTACCTCGCAGGCCGCCCAGGCGGACCCGAAGCCCACCAAGGACGAGGTCAAGAGCAAGGTCGACAAGCTCTACGACGAGGCCGAGCAGGCGACCGAGGCGGCCAACGGCGCCAAGGAGAAGCAGGGCCGGCTCGAGAAGCAGATCGGCCAGATCCAGGACCGGGTCGCCCGTGGCCAGCAGGAGCTCAACACCCTGCGCCAGGGACTCGGTTCGCTGGCCTCGGCCCAGTACCGCTCCGGCGGCATCGACCCCTCCCTCGCGCTGTTCCTCTCCTCCAACCCGGACGACTTCCTCGACAAGGCCTCCTCGCTCGACCAGTTGAGCGCCACTCAGGCCGAGGCCCTGACGAAGATCCAGGGCAAGCAGCGCACCCTCGCGCAGCAGCGCAAGGAAGCCCAGGACAAGCTGAAGGACCTCGCCGACACCAGCAAGGTGCTCGACGACAAGAAGAAGGAAGTCCAGGGCAAGCTCGGCGACGCGCAGCGGCTGCTCAACTCCCTGACCGCGCAGGAGAAGGCGGCCCTCGCCTCGGACGAGTCGCGCGCCAACCGCTCCACCGAGCGCCCCAACCTCGGCAAGGACCTGCCCGCCTCGCAGGTCGGCGCCGCGGCCCTCTCCGCCGCCCAGACCCAGCTCGGCAAGCCGTACGGCTGGTCCAAGACCGGTATGGCGGCCTTCGACTGCTCGGGTCTGACGGGCTACGCCTACCGCCAGGCCGGCGTCAACCTGCCGCGTACCTCGCAGGAGCAGGCCAACGCGGGCACCCGGGTCGGGCGCGGCGAGCTCAAGCCCGGCGACCTGGTGCTCTTCTTCGGCGACCTGCACCACATCGGCCTGTACGCCGGCAACAACATGGTGCTGCACGCCCCGAGGACCGGCACGGTCGTGCGCTACGAGTCGATGGACAACATGCCGTTTCAGTTCGGTGTGCGCATCGGCTGACCTGCCTTTCCTCTCGTCAGCCGTCGGCCCACGGCCGAGTCAAACGTTCATGGGGTGGCCGGTTGCTCCGGGCCGCCGGCTCGTCCACGCGTCCGCATGCGGGACTTGTGAGAGTTGACCTCGGCCCTTGCCCGTAGCCGGTCGGCGTCCGCGTGACGCTGGTTCACGAATTTGGCGAGGAGACCAGCCTGATCGCCCGCAGCGGCGACGTCAGGCTCCTGAGCACGCTCGTCGACCATGTCGACGGCGTCCTGCGCGTCACCGTCGGCGCACTCGTCCACTCCTTGCAGGGACAGCCCGCCACACCGCCGGACGAGAGCGTCGGCGACTGGGCATCGTGTCACGGGTACCGCCACGGGTCAGGAGCCGAGGCGGTGTCCGCCCGACCTGGCCGCGCTCTCGGGTCGCGATGGTCGAGGAACCGTTGACCGTCCAGCACCCGACTCGGCGTTGCGGGCCGCCTGTTCGTCGGCCAGCGGGAGGTCGAGACATCGAGGTTCCCGCCATGCGCTCGGCGCGCACCGCCGTGGGCATGGCGACCGGCATCGCGCTGAGGGCGCTGAGGGAGCCGACGCAGCGCGACCTGTGCGACGTGGACGGAGGGACCGTCAAGAGCAGTGACGTCCCGCAGCGGTCATCCCGCCGGGATCCATCCTGACGCCCGCACTCCCCTGCCCTTGTCCCGACCGTCTGTCCTCTGCCGACCGGTCGGAGGCTGTAGCGATGCCGGGTCCCTGCGGCAGCGCGGGGCCCGGGCCGCAGCGGTCCCAGGGCACTGGGAACACAGGACTCCATGGGGCTGTCGCAATGCAGGCAGAATTGCATAAGTACGGTGCGCGATACGCGATGCCCTCAATTAATCCGCGCCTGCACACCACTTTGCACCGCAGCACCAAAAAGCATCACCGATGAATTCCCCCGCGTCAACGGCGAGATGCAAGCCTGGACGGTTGTGCCCGGCCGCGCAATCACTCCGTGCACGGAAGGGCAATTTCCGTTGCCCTCGCCCCGACGTCACCGCCCCGGCGCCCAGGGCGTCGGTGCGGGCGCCAAGCTCGGCGGTACCTCGAAAACTCGCCACCCCGGCAAGGCCGGTTCCGGCTGCGCGTCGCGCCGGAACCGGCCTCAGGCGGCCTGCGTCAGCAGACGGCGCAGGTCGTGCACGTGCGGAAACAGCTGCCCTCGCCGGAGATTGCGCCTGCGGCACCCTCCGACTCGACGTCCTGGATGGCGGTCTCGGTGAGGTCGATATCGAAGAGGTCCGTCATGTTTTCGGACATGGGAATTCCTTCCTCTGGAACCTGTCGAATCGCCGCCATTTTGGCGACAGAAACGGAATCTAGGCAACGGCGGGTGACATAGTCAAGGGGTTACGGGAGGGTTCGGGCGGGGTTAGTGTGGCGATGTAATGCCGAGGAAGAAGCCGGGAATTACCCAGTCCGTTTCATGGGGCATCAAGTTGGAGGGCGGGGCAGAGATGCGGCACGGCCATGGCGTGGAACCGGTGTTTCGCTGCGCGGACGGAGTGTTGCTGAGGACGCCACTCCTGGCCCGCTCCGGCGTGCGCGCCACCTGGCGGGACGGGCCCCGTGCCGAATCCGGCGGGCCTGGCCGGGAGGCCGATGAACTCCGCTCCCATCTCGTGGAGTTGCTTGCCGACCCACGCTTCCGCGAAGCGGTGGACGTCTCCAGCCCCTCGCTCGCCCGTACGGTGGACGCCGTTCTCGCGGGCTCGCCCGTGCCCCTCTCCGATCTGCGCAAGGCGCATCGGGCCGTGACCCGGTATCTGCTCCGGGCCGCGTCACGGCCCACCCCCTTCGGGCTGCTCGCGGGGGTGCTGTGGGGCTCGTTCGGCGCGGCCGCCAAGGGAGAGCTCACGGGCGAGGGGCACAGGGCGGTGCGGCCCGATGCCGGGCGGCTGGCCCAGCTGATCGCCCGGTGGGAGCGCGACCCCACGGTGCACCGCGAACTGAGTGTGGTGGCGAACGGACTGTGCTTCGTACGCGGGGGCCGGCTGGTCCTGCCGTTCGCCCCGGCCGCGCCTGGCCCGGATGCGGCCGGCTCCGGGGCCGGCGGCACGCCAGGAGACCGTCCCACGTCCCGGACGCTCCGCCACACCCCCGTCGTACGCGCCGTGGTCGAGGCCGCCGCAGGCCCGGTCCGCTGCGACGATCTGATCCGGGCCGTCGAAGCCCGGTTCCCCGGCGCACCCGACGGCGCCGTGGCCGGCCTCGTCGCCCAGCTGATCGGGGCGGAGGTACTGCTCACGGAGCTGCGTCCGCCGCTGGACGCTCCCGATCCGCTGGCTCACGTGGCGGCGCTGCTCTCGCCCGCCACGCCCGCCGCCGAATGGGTCGCCGGACTGCGCTCATCGCTTGACGACTACCGCCGCACCCCGCTCGGCGAGGGAAGTGGCGCCTGGCGCGGGGCACTTGAGCATGCGGCCTCGGGCCCCGAGCCCGGCCCGGGCACGGACGCCCGGGCCGCGAGCCGCCGGGCCCTGCCGGCGGACGCCGTTCAGGTGGACCTGCGCCTGGAGGGCACCGCCGTGCTCTCGCACGCGGTGGCCGAGGAACTGGAACGAGCGGGCGCCGCCCTGTGGCGCCTCGCGCCCCCGGCGCCGGGCCGGTTGACGGCGTACCACCAGGACTTCGTGGAGCGGTACGGGCTCGGCCGCCTCGTGCCCGTCAAGGAGGTCCTCGACCCCGACATCGGCCTCGGCGCTCCGGCCGGCTACCGGCTGCCGCCGAGTCACCGCCCGGACCCGGGCCCCGCACCCCTGGGGCCCGAGCGGCAGCGGTTGCTGCTCGGGCTCGCGGCCGAGGCGCAGGCACGCGGGGCGCGCGAGGTCGTCCTGGACGAGGAGTTGCTGCGCCGGTTCGAGTCGGCCGACCGGGACGGGACGGCCCGCACCGCGCGGCCGCCGTCACTGGAACTCGTCGTCACGGTGGCCGCGGAATCTGCCGCTTCGATGGACCGGGGCGACTTCACCCTGGTGCTCGTCGGCGCGGCCACCGCGTCCGGCGGCCTGATGGGACGGTTCGCCCATCTCTTCGCGCCCGCACATGCAGAGGCGATGCGAAAGACGGTGCGTGCCGCGCGCGAGTCCACCGGGCGGCTGCCCGTGCAGGTCCACCACCAGGCGTCGCATCACAGGCACGCCAACGTCGCCCAGGTACCGACCTGGCTGGACACACGGCTCGTCGTCGGAGCACATCCCGGTCCCGCCGCCCCCGGCGTCACCGACCTGGCGCTCGACTCCATCGCCGTCAGCGCCGACTCCGACGGGTTCCGGATCGTGTCCACGGAGCTGGGGCGGGAGCTGACTCCGTCGGCGCTCCACGTCCTCAACCGGGAGCTGACCGCACCCAACGCGGTGCGCTTCCTCATCGAAGCCGCCGCGTTCGGCCGCGAGCAGTGGCGGCTGTGGGAGTGGGGAGCCGCGGAGGACCTGCCGTTCCTGCCCGCCGTACGCATCGGTCGCACCGTCCTCAGCCCGGCCCGCTGGCGGCTGGAGGCGGACGGTCCTGCGCTCGACGCGTGGCGCGCGCTCTGGCGGGTGCCCGACCACGTCCAGCTCTCCGTGGGCGACCACCGCATCCCGATCAACCTCGCCGTCGCGTCGCACCGGGAGATCCTTCGCCGCCAGTGCGAGCGGACGGGTTCGGCCTTCGTCCACGAGCTGCCCCTCGGCGACCCAGCGGACGGAGGCTGGCTGCACGGGCCCGGTGGCGCCCATGAGGTGGAGGCCGTGGTGACGCTGATGCCCCTGCGGCCGGAGCCGACCCGGGCCCCCGTGCGCACCACCCGCGCCACCGTGCGCCGCGGCACCGGCGAGATCCCGCCCGGCGGCCCCTGGCTCTACGCGACGCTCTACACCTCGGCGGAACGTCAGGACGAGCTCCTGACCGGGCCCCTTCTCCGCTTCCTGACCGGGCCGGACTCCGGGCCGGGCGGACCGGAGGGCGTCGACCGCTGGTTCTTCCTGCGGTACGCGGACCCCGACCCGCACCTGCGGCTTCGGCTGCACGGCGACCCGGCTCATCTGAACGCCGTCGCCCTGCCCCAACTACACGATTTGGCGCGGCAGTTGGCCGCCGACGGGCTCGCCCGCGGGCTGCGCCTGGACAGCTACGCGCCCGAGACCGAGCGATACGGTGGTCCCGCACTGCTGGAGGCCGCCGAGGAGGTCTTCCACGCGGACAGCCGGCTCGTGCTGGAGCGGCTCAGGGCTCCAGCGGACGACCGGATCCTGTCCACCGCCCACGACGTGAGCGAACTGGTGCGGGCGTTCCACCGCGGCTACGGCGGCGACTGGCGGAGCTGGCTCACCGCCACCTATCCCAAACGGGAAGAGCACCACAAGGCGTTCGCCACCCGCAGGCGGGCGGCGCTCGCCACGATCACCCCGGACGGCCTGCCGGATCCGGTGGGGCGGCCCCACCTCGCTGCGCCGGAGCGCTTCGGGCGCCTGGTGCGCGCACAGGAGGAGCGGGGCACGCTGAGCGTCTCCCCCGACGGCGTGCTGGCCTCGCTCGTCCACATGCACTGCAACCGCCGCCTGGGCACGGACCGTACGGCCGAGGCGCAGACACTCGCCGTGGCCCGTGGCACCGTCCGGGCCCACCTCGACCGGGAAAGGGCCCGCGCATGACCGACGACCTCGTGGTGGAGCTGGCCGGACGACTGGCAGACCCGGCGGGACTGGCCGCACAAGTAGCCGCCGCCGAAACCCCCGAGCTGGCCAGGACCCGCTCCCTGTGGCACGCGCAGTCCCTCGCGGACGGCCATGCCGGAGTAGGACTGCTCTTCGCGACGCTGGCCCACGGCGAGCCCGGGTACGCCGAGGTCGCGCACGCCCATCTGTCTGCGGCGGTCACCGGGGCACGCAGGCCGCTGCGGGAGGGCCTGTACGCGGGGCTGCCCGCGGTCGCCTTCGCGGCCCGGACGGCCGTCGGACGCCCCGGCGAGTACGGCGGCCTGCTGTCCCAACTGGACGCGCAGGCAGCCTTGTTGGCGTACCGACTCGTCGAGGAGGACGCGCCCCGGGTCGCGGCGGGGACGGCGGGGGCCCCGATGGCCGGGTACGACGTGGTGGCGGGGCTCTCCGGCCTCGGCCGCCTGCTCCTCGCGGCGGGTCCTGAACACCGGGACACCACCGAACTGGTCCTGGCCCACCTCGTCGCACTCACCCGCCCGGTGACCGCCCCGGACGGCACGCGGGTGCCCGGCTGGTGGACCGGTGATCCGATCCTGTACAGCGAGCCGGACGGAATCCCCGGCGGGCACTTCAACGTCGGCCTCGCCCACGGCATCCCGGGTCCGCTCGCCCTGTTGTCCCTCGCCCTGACCGCGGGCGTGCGGGTACCGGGCCAGGAACAGGCGATCCGCACCGTCGCCGAGTGGCTTCTGGCCCGGCGCAGCCCGGACGGGGCGGGCTGGCCCAACGTGGTGCCGATGGAGGCCGAGTCGGCTGCCGCCGCCGGCGGCCGGCCCGAACTGGCCGAGGCCCGCACCGGCTGGTGCTACGGCACACCCGGGGTGGCACGCGCCCTCCAGCTCGCGGCGCTCGCGCTGAAGGAGCCCGAATGGAACCGCCAGGCGATCGGCGCGGTCGCCGCGGTCTGCCGCTCCGGTACAGCCCACGCCCTCGGTGATCCCACGTTGTGTCACGGCCTTGCGGGGTTCACCACGATCGTGTCCCTGATGGCCCGCGAGCCCGGAGGCTCCGAACTGGCCGTTTATATACCAGAGTTGACGGAGCATCTGGCGGCACTGGCCGACCCGGCCCGGCCGTTCCTCTGGGCAGCGGCCGAGCCCGGCGGCTCCGGCGTCGTGCACCGGCCGGGCTTCCTCGACGGCGCCGCGGGCGCGGCCCTCGCCCTGCACTCCGTGACCACTCCGCACGCGCCGCACGGTGCACTGCCCTGGCAGGCGGCCCTGCTGCTGTGCTGACGCCCACCGCGCCGCCCTCGCGCGGCGCCACCGGTTCCGGACGCCGTCCCGCCCGAAAGCCCCACAGCACCGGCCCCGCCGGGCGGTCCGCAGCCCCACCCCGAAGCGGCCCCGGGAGCCGAACCAACACGCATCACTCCCGTCAACCGAGGCCGCAACAAGGGATGTCGAGACAACCCGGCAGCCGAGGGAACAGGATGACAAGCCACGACGAGCTACCACTCAGTCTCGTCGTCGCGCTGGTCGTGAGCGAGGAGCGCACGGCATGAGCACGGCGGCAGCCACCTTCGCTCCTACGGTGTCCCCCACCTCTGCGCACTCGCCCAACTTCGCCAATCCGCACGGCCCTTGACGCTGCATGCCGACACCGGATGGCGTGTTTTGCGGCTTCACTTTGGCAAGAATTCCGTCTGTCAAGAAACGGTAATGCACGGGCAAAGTAGTGATGGCGGTCCGAGAGGACCGCTCCCCCCACCGGGCGGCCCGGAGCCCCTCCGTACGAACCGGGAACCTCTCCATCGAGCAGACCACACCGCGCCCGAACCCTGTCGAGACGGGCGCAGGAGGCAGGCCGACATGACGTCACCCATCCAGCACGCCCGCCCCTTCGCGACGACCGGCACGGCCCACCTCCGGCACCCCGGTATATGTGGGCCCATCGCTATGGCCGCCCAAAGAGCCCTCCACATAGGGAAGTTGACTCTCTCGCGGAGCCGGAGCGGTAGCCGTGAGCTCGAAGGGCGCGGCATATCGGCGAGGCAGGGCTCGGGTCACGAGTCTCACCAGCCCAACGGCCTCTGTCGCCCCTGACCCGGTGACCCCACCCGGTTCATGTCGGGCGACTGCTCAGGAAACCGACCTGCCGCCATGCCGTCACGCCCAGGACTCCCTTCCGGCGTACACGCCGGGTACGGGCTCCGTCGCCACGCCCGGCGCACACCAGGGGCCTCCGCCCAGGCCCGGCCACCGGGCCCCGCCCCCTCTCCCACCGGCCCGCCCCAGAGCAGAGGAACACCAACGTCCATGTCTCTTCCGCGCTCCTATCTGCGTTCCACTTTCGGAGGCCTGCGCCGGCCTCACGTACTCCGTCAGGATCTGCTCGCCTCCCTGGTCGTGTTCCTCGTGGCCCTGCCACTCTGCGTCGGGGTCGCCGTGGCGTCCGGTGTCCCCGCCGAACTGGGGTTGGTCACGGGCATCGTCGGCGGTCTCGTGGTGGGCTTCCTGCCCGGCAGCTCGCTGCAGGTGAGCGGTCCGGCCGCCGGACTGACGGTCCTGGTGTTCGAGGCGGTTCAGGAATTCGGCCTCGGCATGCTCGGCGCGATCGTGCTGCTCGCCGGCGCCCTTCAGATCGGGCTGGGCCTGCTGCGGTGCGGACGCTGGTTCCGGGCCATCTCGGGCTCCGTGGTCCAGGGCATGCTGGCGGGCATCGGGCTGGTACTGATCTTCGGGCAGCTCTACACCATGGCCGGCGCCCACCAGCCCCGATCGGGCCTGGGCAAGCTCCTCGGGGTGCCGGGCCTGGTCGTCGACGCCGTACGCTCCCCCGGCATGGCGACCGGAGTGGCCGTCGGGCTCGGAACCATCGCCGTGCTCGTCCTGTGGCCCAGGGTTCCCGCGCGACTTCGCGTGGTACCCGCGCCGCTGGCCGCCGTAGCCCTGGCGACCGGGGTCACCGCCGCACTCGGGGCGGACGTGGCCCATGTGACGGTTCGGGGTCTGACCGAGGCCATCCGGCCGCCCGGCCTCGACGACTTGGCGGCACTGGGAGGAGTTGCCGCGCTCGGGACAGCCCTCGCCTTCACCCTCATCGCCTCGGCCGAGTCCCTCTTCAGCGCGGCGGCCGTCGACCGGATGCACAACGGGCCGCGCACGCACTACGACAAGGAGCTGGTCGCGCAGGGGGTCGGCAACAGCCTGTGCGGCCTGCTCGGTGCGCTCCCCATGACCGCAGTCATCGTCCGCAGTTCGGCCAATGTCGCGGCGGGGGCCACCACTTCGCTCTCGCGGATCCTGCATGGCGCGTGGCTGTTGCTGTTCACGGCGCTGCTGCCCGTCGCCATCGGTGCCATTCCGCTCGCCGCCCTGGCGGGTGTGCTGGTGCACGCCGGCTGCAAGCTGGTCCCGGTCCGCGAGATCGGCCCGCTGCTACGGCGCGACCGGGGCGAGGCGCTGATCCTCGGCGCGACAGCGGTGGCGATCGTGACGACGAATCTGTTCGAGGGCGTGATCCTGGGCGTCGTTCTCGCGGTCGCCAAGTCGGCCTGGGACACCTCGCATGTCCACGTCGACGTCCGCGAGAAGGATCGCGGACACCTGGTGGTGGCGCTGTCCGGCACGGCGACGTTCCTGCGGCTTCCGCGCGTACTGGAGACGCTGGAGGCACTGCCGAAGGACCGTCCGATCGAACTGGATCTGTCAGGCGTCTCCCACCTCGACCTCGCCTGCCAGACCGCTCTGGAGGGCTGGGCACTGCGGCACAACCAGGCCGGCTGCGAGCCGGTGCGGCTGACCTCGGGCGGCCCCGGGGTGCCGGCACCCCGGTCCCGGAACGCGGGCCTTCCCGGCCCGGCCGGCGGACCGGTCACGGACGGCGTGCCGGAGTCCCTCGGAGCCACGGGGTCCGACGCCGGGAGCAGGTAAGCCCACCCATGTCGGGCGCGCCCGCGAGGGGTCCGTACGCGGACTCCCTCGCGGGCCACTGTGGCCTGCCCGCCCGGGGATCGACCTTCGCCCCGCACATTCACGCCAGTGGCTTTGACCAATCCTTGACGTTCAGTTGGCGTTCTCTTTACTGTCGCTGGGCGGGGCTGACGGGCACTGCTTCGTCTCCCCTCGACCAGGTTCCGCCAATGAGGAGGTCCTCGTGGACAAGCTCATCCAGCAGATGACCCAGGACACCGTCTGGGCCAAGTGGGTCGCCGCCAACTCGGCGCAGGGCGTCAAGGACGGCTGCATCAGCGCCACGGGCAAACAGGGCTGCATCAGCGCTTCGGGCAAGACCGGTTGCATCTCCTGACGCACGGCCCGACCGCGGGTGCCGCGGCCGGCCTCTCCGGCCGCGGCACCCGCCACCACGGAGGTTCGCATGAGTCCAATGCCCAGCCCCCATGTCGTGGACCGCGTTCGGGACATCCCGCTCTACCGCGAGAGCGTCGCCCGGGGCGACTTCCCGATCCTGGAGAAGACCCAGATCGCGCAGGGCTTCCCCGACAACTGGATGACACCCGCGCTCGCCGGCGCACTCGCGACGGGCGAAGCCGAGTACGTCCTGTCCACCGGCACCAATCACGCCCGGATGCAGCTCATCCGGCCGCCGCTCTTCCTCCTGCGCTCCTACTACCGGCTCTGGAGCGAACACCCCGACCTGCGCGCCACCTGGGAAGCGGGCGGCAAGCGCATCTCCCTCACCACCGTGCTCGCCACCGAGCACGTCGCCCGCGTCAACGCGAAGAACCCGGCGGCCACCCCCGGCGCACGCTGGCTCGACGACCGCACGCTCTATCTCAACCGCACCCACGACCCGGCCCACTGGGACCGGCCGGAGGTGTGCAGGATGCTCGCGGAGATCCGTGACATCGCCGACGCCCACCCGTCCGGCACATACCACCTGGACTGCTCGGGTCCCCATCTCGCCCATCTGGTAAGGAAGTTGGACGCCTGGGACCTGTGGGACGATTTCCCGCTCCCGGGCAGCATCGTCCACGCCTACGAATACACCCCGCTCAATGTCCGCGCCCTGCTGCGCGACCGCTTCGACTGCCCCGTCGTGGACCTCTTCGGCAGCACCGAACTCGGCTACCTCTACTCGAGCGACCCGCGCACCGGCCGCTACCGGCCGCACCTGCGGGACATGAGCGTCGAACTCGTTCCCGTCGCCCCCGGCAGCGGCATCCACAGTCTGATCGTCACCAGTCTGCGCAACCCCTTCATGCCACTGGTCCGCTACCGGTCCGGCGACTGCGTGCGCACCGCCGACGACTCCACCGACCCCGGGCTCATCACCGCCTTCTGCGGCCGGGAGAAGGAGCTCCTCGACACCCCGCACGGTCCCCTCGCCCAGGCCGATCTCGACGCACACGTCACGGCGGTCAGCGACCGGGTCTTCATCTTCCGGGTCATCGAAGCACCCGGATCCGCGGGCGAAGGGCAAGGCCAGGCGGCGCTCGAATACGTGACGTTCGACGACGAGCCGCTGGACGCCGCCCGGTCGCGGCGCCTCGCCGAGACCGTCCAGAACCTGCTCGGCAGGGACTGTGCGCCGGTCCACCGCACCCATGTCCCGATCGGCCGGTCGGGTAAGTACGCCTGGCTGGAACGCTCCCGCTGACACCGGCCACCCCTCCCCCACAAAGCCCCGCCCCGCCGGACCTCTCAGGAGGCAGCCCGTGAGCACGCCCACGCCCCGCACGTCCCATGCCCCGTCCATATCCGCACCGAGCGCCCGCGACCTCCTGGGCAGCGCGCTGTACGAGGAAGCCGTCGGGTACGCCGTCGCACGGACCGGATGCGCGCCCGGCCGGGCCGAGAGCCAGGTACGCGAGTGCCTGCGCTATCTCTACCTGGTCTCCCGCCACCGCGACCGGCTCGCGGGCCTGTTCCTTCCCGTCGAGCAGGACATCGACGAGATCTGGCACTTCCTCATCCTCCAGACCCACGAGTACCAGAGGCTGTGCGAACAGCGCCTGCCCGGAAGGCAGTTCATCCACCACCGCAGCATCGCCTACGGCGTCTACCAGGAACGCCACGCCCTCGACCGGGGACGCGAAAGGTCCGCGGAGGAGGCACTGCGGTGGATCCCGCTGTACACCGCGGCCTTCGGCCCCTTCGACGCGGACGCCATGCCGCACTGGACCGTCGTCCGCTTCCTCCACGAACAGTTGGGCATGAGCCTCGCGGAGATCTCCGCCCTGCCATCGCACACCCCCGGCCTGCGCCAACCCGAGCCGGCCGCATGACCGTCCTCGCGGCGCAGTACGACAAGGGGCCCGCTACGCCCCGGGTCCGACGCCGCCTCATGCGGGTGCTGGTGGCCTCGCAGGTCCTCGGCGGAGCCGGAACGGCCGCCGGCATCACCGTGGGCGCCCTGCTCGTGCAGGACCTGATCGGCTCCACCGGTCCGGCCGGCCTGCCCGTCGCCCTGTTCACCGCGGGTGCCGCGCTCGGCGCCCTGGCAACCGGCCGTGTCTCGCAACGGTGGGGGCGCCGCCCCGGCCTCGCCGCCGGACACGCGACGGCCGCGCTGGGCAGTGTCGGTGTGGTGGCCGGAGCCGGAACGCGCGCCACCCCGCTCCTGCTGGCCGCCCTGTTCGTCTACGGGGCGGGCAGCGTCACCACCCTCCTCGCCCGTTACGCGGGCAGCGACCTGGCTCCGCCACACGAGCAGGGCCGGGCAGCCGGCACGGTGTTGCTGGCCACCACGCTCGGCGCCGTCGCGGCACCAGTCATGATCGGCCCCACCGGGTCACTGGCGCGCCTGCTCGGACTGCCGGACCTGACCGGCCCCTTCGTCCTGGCGGCCGGCGCCTATGCGGCTGCCGCACTCGTCGTAGCTCTCCGGCTGCGCCCCGACCCGCTGTTCCTCGCGCGCGCCGCCCAGGAGGGCATGCCGGAACACGAGACGCCGGGACTCCGGCCGCACCCTCCCCGCCGGGCGGCCGTCGCCGCCGGCTCCGCGGTCATGATCAGCGGACAGCTCGTCATGATCGCCATCATGACCATGACCCCGATCCATCTGACGCACCACGGACACCACACCCAGGCCGTGGGCATCGTCATCGGGCTTCACATCGGCGCCATGTTCCTGCCCTCCCCCCTGACGGGCCGCCTGGTCGACCGCGTCGGAAGCCGTCCGGTCGCGGCGGCCTCGGGCGGTGCCCTCCTCGCCGCGGGGCTGCTCGCCGCCACCGTCCCGCCCGGCGGCACTGCCCTGCCGGCCCTCGCGCTCGTCGTGCTCGGCATCGGCTGGAACATGGCCCTCGTCAGCGGTACGACCATGGTCACCGAAGCGACCGCGCCCGAGACGCGGGCCTCCACCCAGGGCCTCGTCGACGTGGGGATGTCGATCGCCGGAGCAACCGGCGGCGCCGCCTCCGGCCTCGTCGTCTCCACGACGAGTTACCCGTTCCTCGCCACCGCCGGGGGCGTGCTCGCGCTGGCCGTCATCGCGCCGACCGCACTTCTCGCTCACCGGCGCGACCCCGCACACCACGACGGGAAGAAGCGCCCCGGCACACCGGACGCAGGGCGCGGCGGCCTGCTCCGTACGGCCAATGGCGACGGCGACGACCCGCACTGACCTGGCACCTCCCACATGCGCGGCCCTTCAGGGGCGCCATCATGTCCCGGGGCCCGAATCCCCCGCCCGCCGGTCCCGCCCTCACCGCCGTCGTGATCGGCGGGCCGCTGTGGGCGCACCACCTCGACCGATCGCGTCAACCGGGCCTGGGGACAGTGGAGTTCGAAGAGCAAGGCACGAATATTGCGCCGCGCGACATCCCCGCCGTTCTCGTACCCGACCTCGACCTCGACCTTGACCAGCGACGAGACTGGCCCAACTTCGGCCTGACGCCCATCTGACGCCCACCCGCCGCCCGGAGGCGTACGGAGCCCTCCCCCCTCCCGGCCCAGCCCACGCCCGGAGCGCTCACCGAGCAGCACATCCGCGTCTGAGCACACGCACCATCTGAGGGGCGCTTTCGTTGGCGGGATTCGCCGGCCGAAGCGCTCGGCGAAGACACCACCACAAAGGACAGGCCAGCCGCTGAACGGAACCGAGGTCACAAAGGCTGCGGGCTACCGAGGGACGAGGCCGGAGGTCGGCGGTGTCCGCGGCCGCAGTCGTTCACCCTGCGGCCCGAACAGGATCAGGTACTCGACCGGCCCGCCGGGTCCGGAGTTCGCCACCCCGTGCAGGGTGCGGGTATCGAACTCGGCGACGTCCCCGGCAGTCAGGACGAGGTCCTGATCACCGAGCGCGAGCCACAGCCGTCCGTACAGGACGCACAGCCACTCGTAGCCCTCGTGGGAAACCTGCCGAGGCCGTGCGGGCAGTTCCTCGACGGCGGGCAGGACGTGCTTGTGGGCGTGCAACCCGCCGACGTACCGGGTCAACGGCAGTACCGCCTTGTCGTCCCCGAAACTGTGCGGTGCCGTGCTGCGGCGCTCGGCCGAGGGCGCTGGCGCGATACCGGCCAGCTCGTCCAGGGAGGCGCCGTACTCCTTCGCCAGCTGCAGCACTACCTCCAGGGTGGGCTTACGCCGACCGGTCTCGATCCGCGACAAGGTGCTCGGCGAGATGCCTGTCGCGCGGCTGACACCGGTGAGCGTGGCGCCGTGCTGCTCGCGCACGGCCCGCAATCTGGGCCCCATCGCCGCCAACGTGCCGTCCAGGTCGTCGCCTGCCACCGTTCCAGCTCCTTCCAGCCGCACCACTGAACCGCCCCGGGCTGCGATCTTGCCAGACTGGCAACGCCGATCGCGTCCGGAGGCCGCCCCGCCGCATGATCGACGGGTACCCGCCTCCGTACGCGAACCGAGGAGAAGCCCATGCAGCCCGAGGCGCCCGCCGAAGTCCGCCACCGCACCATCGAGACCCCAGCCGGACGCCTGCACCTGGTCGAGCAGGGCACCGGCCCGCTGGTCCTGCTCGTGCACGGCTTCCCCGAGTCCTGGTACTCCTGGCGTCACCAGCTCCCAGCCCTCGCCGCGGCCGGCTACCGGGCGGTGGCGATCGACGTGCGGGGCTACGGCCGCTCTTCCAAGCCGGAGGCGCCCGACGCCTACCGGATGCTCGACCTGGTGGCCGACAACGTCGCCGTCGTGCGCGCTCTCGGCGAGGAGAACGCGGTGGTCGTCGGCCACGACTGGGGCTCCAACATCGCCGCCACCTCAGCCCTGCTCCACCCCGAGATCTTCCGCGCTGTCGGCCTGCTCAGCGTCCCCTACGCACCACCCGGCGGCCCCCGCCCCACCGACATCTTCGACCGGATCGGCGGCCCCGAGCAGGAGTTCTACGTCTCCTACTTCCAGGAGCCCGGCCGCGCCGAGGCGGAGATCGAGCCCGACGTCCGGGGCTGGCTCGCGGGCTTCTACGCGGCCCTGTCCGCCGACACCATGCCCGCCCAAGGCGCGCCCGACCCGCACTTCGTCGCCCACGGCGGCCGGCTGCGCGACCGCTTTCCCGCAGGCCCGCTCCCGGCCTGGCTGACCGAGGACGACCTAGACGTCTACGCCGGGGAGTTCGAGCGCACCGGCCTGACCGGCGCCCTCAACCGCTACCGCAACATGGACCGCGACTGGGAGGACCTCGCCCCGTACCGCGGAGCCCCCATCACGCAGCCGTCCCTCTTCATCGGCGGCGCACTGGACGCCTCCACCACCTGGATGGCCGACGCCATCGACGCCTACCCCACCACCCTCCCCGCCCTCACGGCCTCCCACCTCCTGGACGGCTGCGGCCACTGGATCCAGCAGGAACGCCCCGACGAGGTCAACCGCCTGCTGACCGACTGGCTCACCGCCCTCCAGGGTTGAACCATCGACGCAGAGTGCTGTTCCAGCGGCGCGAGGTGCCCTGCGGCCGGGATGACCACGGTCCGGCCCGCCTTGAGATCGCGGGCCAGTCCCTCTCCCTCGCCTCGCATGAAGAAATCGGGCAAGTCGTGTTCACCGACGCCGACCGAGGCGGGAGCGGTCAGTGGTCGCAGCGCGGCCGTTCCTTGGCCTAGCGGGTCCGTCGTCAGCGCCGGTTCGCTGTGGGCGAGTTGTCCGGTGAGCTGGTCGACGAGTACCAGCCCCTCGACCCGCTCCGGTGCCGGGACCGCGGTCTGGAGTGCCACCAAGGCGCCGAGAGAGTTTCCGGCACGGCGACGACGACGTCAGGCTGGTCGTCTGGTTCGACGACTGACGTCACCTCGCGGCCCAGATGACGATCCCGGCAATGTGGAGCGCGGCGAGATGGCTCGTGGCGGTCTTGTCGTATCGGGTGGTGTCGGCGTTCGGACTCTTATCCCCAGCTGCGTACGGACGAAAGCCCCCAGTTGTTTCCGATCCTGGTGCGCCATGCTGGCTCCATGACAACTAGGGGGTGGGGCATAGCGGCCGTGGCCTGGAGCGTGCTTGCTGTGCTGTTCCTGGGGATAACGGTGTCGACCGTGGCCTTCGGGCTCCTGCGGCTGGGACTAGCTGGGAACGAAGTCCAGGTTCGTCTTTCGCAGTGCCGGCTCAAAAGCACTCGAAGCGGAAGCTACGTTGAGTGCTCAGGTCGGATTGTGGGCGACGTGAGCATGGTCACCGTGACGGTTGGTTATGACGGCAAGCGAGGGGACGTAGTGCCCGTGGCCAGAACGCCGTGGGGAACCTTCGAGGTGGTGGACAAGAGCTTCACGTCGTGGGGGACGGCGGTTCTGATCCCGATCCTGCCTCTCGTTGCGACGGCGATGACGTCCTATTTCGCGTTGAAATCCGGCCGTCGAGCCAGGAGGCCGACGCCGTGACCTGCCTGCCCGCCTGCCGCCGTCACACCCGGATGGTGCCGGCCGTACTCCTTCCTGGCCGCCCGCGCGCCGGACGGACCGTCATGGACAGCGGTGCCGGACGCGGTCCGGCCGGGACCGCCGACGAAGCCCCCAACAGGCGCGTCCGCTGCGGTTCGACGAACCCAGGTCCCGGCTCAGCCTGGTCCTGCCACCGTCCCCGACGTTTCGCTGACCGCCGTGCGCACTTCTCCCGGTCGGGGAGATGCGGACCGTTCAGGGCATGCACGTGATCGGACACTAAAGGGCTCCTGTGAGAGGGGAGGGCAGCTCGGTGCATCCGAGTACTCGCGGACAAGATCCGCTCCGAGGAGCCTGCTGTCCACCGGCTTCGAGGTGGGGTTCTCCCCCGGGCCGCAGTCGTGGTCTCCCCTGCCTCGACCACGCACGACCACACTCGCCGAAGCACAGCAGACAAGCCTACCGACGAACTGGCCCTGGCTTGGCGCGAGTTATGGCATCCCCTGGCGTCGGCTCCGTGAGGAGCGTCCTACTGGCTCATCGGCCACGGCACCCCCGCCCCCTGAGGGACGGCCAGGAGGCGAAGGGGTGGTGCACAGTGGCTACGGGACGTGGAAAGCGGGGCGTTGTCTGCCGCAGGGCGCTTGCTGCTCCGCGACCGGACAAGGACTGTCGGTGCAGGCCCGTTGGCTCAGAGAAACCGGCGGATAGGAACGACTGCCAGTTCCTTGGCGCGCTGGAAAGGTGCGCGTCGCTTCCATCGTCCCCTCGTGATGAGTTCACTCTGCTCAAGGTCCTGTGCGAAGTGACGGTCCAGCGTTGCGGTGAACGTCTGGTCCAGCACGGCCAGCATGACTTCTTCATCGTGATCGAGGGAGCGGCGGTTGAAGTTGGTCGAGCCGACCAGTGCCAGCGTCCTGTCGACGGTGACGACCTTGGTGTGGAGCATCGTCGGCTGGTACTGGAAGATCTTGACGCCGCAGGCGGTGAGGTCCTCGTAGTAACGCTGGCCGGCCAGTTGGCAGACCCGCTTGTCGGTGTGCGGGCCCGGCAGCAGGATCTCGACCTCCACTCCGCGACGGGCGGCGGCGCACAACAGCTCGATGAAGTACGCGTCGGGCGCGAAGTAGGCGGTGGCCAGACGGATCCGTTCCTCCGCCGACTCGATCACCACACGGAACAGCGTCTGCATGTCCTGCCAGCCGAAACTGGCCGAGCCGCGCACCACCTGCACGACCGCGTCGCCCTGAGGCACGTGGGAGGTGAACCGGTCGCGGTCGTCGAAGAGTTCTTCGTGACACTCGGCCCAGTTCTGCGCGAACGCCGCAGCCAGACCGTCCACGGCCGGCCCGCGCACCTGGACGTGGGTGTCGCGCCATTCGTCCGGGTTGCGGGCGTCGCCGCACCACTCCTCGGCGATGCCGACACCACCAGTGAATGCCGTTTCCTCATCGACGACGAGGACCTTGCGGTGACAGCGGTGGTTCTGCTTCAGCGGCGACAGATAGAGGGGCTTGCGGAACCAGGCCACCTCCACACCGGCCCGCTCCATCGACTCCAGCTGGTCCTTCTCGATGAGCCGACTCCCGAATCCGTCCAGGAGCAGCCGCACCCTCAGCCCTTGCCGGGCCCGTTCCGCCAGCGCGTCGGCGAACTGCTGGGCGATCTCGCCCTTCCAGTAGACGAACGTCATCATGTCCACCGTGTGCTGGGCGGAGCGGATCGCGTCCAGCATCGCGGTGAAGATCTCGTCCCCGTTGCGGAGCGGGATCAGCATGTTGCCCTCGGTCGCGGCAATCCCGATGAGCCGCTCCAGCCTGCGTCTTATGAGCCGGGCCCGGTGCTCAAGAGTCGCACTCAACTCCCCCACGGCGTCGTCGGCGGCTGCCGCTGCCCGGACGGGCTCAGTTGCTTCAGGCGCGCCCGGCCCTGCGGGAGCGCTGTACGGGTGTGTCATGTCTGGACCTTCCTCGAACGACAGCCAAGAGGACGAACCAGACCGGCCTCGGCCGGGGTCGCCTGACGGTTGACTGTATTGACCCGCATGGTGCGCACGTCCGGTGGGTCCGGGCATCGCGGACGGCCGCTGTCGGACGCCCTCACCGCAGACGTGGCCCGCAGGCTCAGGACGGCCCCCGGGGGTGCGGGCCAACGCGACCGGCGACGTCAGGGGGGTGATTGCGATGGCGCCGGCAGCGGAACCCGAGGTACGGGACTCCCCGGCGTCGGCTCAGCCCGGTACCCGCCGTTCCACCGCGCTCATCCCGGGCGGCGCCAGGGCGGGGGAAATTTCCAGTACGGCGTCGGCGAAGGCGCGAACGCGCTGGTCCGTGTCGTCGCACGCGCGCCACACCAGACCGTGCTCGATCGGCGGCGCGTCGGTGATCCGGGCGAAGTGGATGTCCGGGCGCTGGTACAGCAGCGGCAGTTGCCCGTCGCCGGGCACCACGGCCCTGCCCGCCGACACCTGGCCGAGCGCCTCCGCGTACGTGGTGCACGGCTCGGGGCGCCGGCGGATCGGCCGGTCCGCCGGGGTCCTCACCGGCAGGTGCAGGTCGCTCCAGTAGCGGGGGACGGACTCGGGCACGCCGATGAACGTCTCGCCCGCGAGGTCCTCCATGGACACCTCTGCCCGGCCCGCCAGACGGTGGTTCACCGGAAGGGAGATGTACCTCTCACTGCGGGTGATCACCGCGCCCATGGTCATGTCCGGCTCGTCGACGGGCAGCGTGATCAGGAGCACATCGGCGCTTCCGTCACGCAACTGCGTTGCGTGGTGGTGCAGTTGGGTCTCGATGACGCGTACGTCGCAGTGCGGGTTCCGCTGTTCGAACACCTCGCGGGCCGCATAGAGGAAGCGGCTCGCCTGAGTCCCCATGAAGCCCACGGTGAGCGTGCCGTGCATGCCGCGCCCGGCCATCTCGGCACGGTCGAGGGCGCGTTTGATGCCCTCGTACAGCGGCACCAGATCTTCTCGCAGGCCGTGCCCGACGGGGGTCAGCGCGACGTGCCGGGAGGTGCGTTCGAAGAGGGCCACGCCGAGGCGACGCTCGATCTTCTTCACCGTCTTGCTGACCAGCCCGGTGGTGACGTGCAAACGCTCGGCGGTCCGGCCGAAATGCAGCTCCTCGGAGAGCGTCAGGAAGATCTCCATCTCCGCGCGTTCCATCGACTGCTCACTCCCCCTGATCGTTGAACTGCCGGACACGATCATGCCTCATCGTGAACCACGGCTCCACGGTGGCGAATACCCGCTCCGCCTGGTCAACGTGAGGGCGGCCCTCCGCTTGACGTCGACGGCATTGAACGTGAGTCAACGCTCGTTGCCGGACTGGCCGTTGATGATGCCGCCGCAGACGGCCATCGTTGACACGTACGCGATTCGGCCTCCTGGCGCCCCCATGTGGCCGAGATGGGCCGTTCCCGGCCATCGGGCCTGCCCGGCCCCCTGCACCTCCTTTCCCCGCTCCGTGCGCGCGTGCGTCGAGGCGCCCTGACCAGACCCGAGGAACGGAATGAATCGTTTTCCAGCAATCGCCGATCCCGAAGGCACCACGCCCGCGGGGCGACCGGAGCCGGCGGAAGGCGGGGCGAGCGCGCGGGAGACGCCGCGGCACAGCGCCCCCCGCTGGGTGCCGCTCGGAGCCATCCGGGCAGGCGCCCCCCGACCGCACCTCGCGGTGCGGTGGCACAAGCCACTTGCGGACGGCCCAACCTCGTCGCCCGCCGACCCCAGGCTCGCAATCCCCCGGCCCCCGACGTCGACAGCCCCCGAAGGCCACGGTCGTCCACTGCCGGGCTGAGGGCGACCGCGTACGCGCCGTACGGCGTCCCTCTCCATAGGCGCTCCGCCACACGAACGGAAGGTTCCCATGTCACGACAGTTCACGGCCGGCACCCTGCGCGGTGTCGACACCCTCGGCGGGGACCCTCCGGTGCTCTTCGTGAACGGCGGCCTCTCCACGCAACGGCAGTGGAAGCGCGTCATCACACGGCTCGACGGGCGATACCGCACCGTCACGTACGACGCACGGGGACGAGGGAGCTCCAACACCTCGACGGACCACTCGCTGCGCGGCGCCGTCGACGACGTCGACCGCGTCGTCGAGGCGACCGCACTCAGACAGCCGATCCTGGTCGGCTGGTCCCACGGCGCGACAATCGCTCTGTGTTACGCGGCCGAGTACCCGGAGCGGGTGAGCGGGCTCGTCCTCATCGACGGCGTCCATCCCGTGTCCGTCCTCGACGACATGGGCAGGGAGCGGGTCCGCAGACAGTGCCGTGGGCGCGGGCGATCCTCGCGGCTCCCGTCCGTTCTCGCCCCTGGGGTGAGGCTCGGCTCTCAGGACCGCGCGGATCTCGTCATCGAGACGGACGAGGTCAACGGTGACCTCGGCATTGGCTGGGAGGCCCTGCGCTGTCCGACCGTGCTGGTCGTCCCGGCGAGTGACACGGCCGGGGCCGCCGCGGTCGACGCCGTGGCGAGCGACGACAGTGTGACCTTCCTCGTGACCACGACGACCGACCGTGCGCGCATCCTCACCGAGGACCCCGACGTCGTGGCCGCCGCGATCGAAGAGGTGCGGCGCCGGCGCATGCCCGATCCGGACTTCCTCGCTCCCACCGCTCCCCTCAAGTTGGCCTCCCCGTCGCGGAGTTCCTGAGCCCTGGGGTTCGTAGCCCCTCTACGCCCCCGGCGTCCCGCAGTCGCAGCACGATCGAGGTCATGGACAGTTTCAACCGCGCCTTCACCGGCCGCGAAGCCGTCCTGCTCGAGGACCTGATCGCCGAGCGCTGCGTCGTGGAGAGCGAGCAGCCCGCGCCGAGCGGCGCTCGGGTCGTAGGCGCTAGGCCTGTGCGCGGTGGTGTACCGCGCTCGCGGAAGACCCCGGTACACGGTTCACCCGGCAGGAGGTCATCGTGGCGAGCGAGGGTCCGTTGGTTTGCCGAGCCGGCTTGGTGCGGCGCCGGAAGGCGACTGCGGCGAAGTGCTTGCGCGAGCGGGCTCGGCGCCGGCCTGTAGCGGCAGTGCGGCCACACCGGCCATCAGCCTCGCTTGAACGCGTTCAAAAAAGCTGAGAGGATGTGTTGCGCCGCAACCGGGACTGAGGGGGCAAGTGATGGTGAGTGCGCTGCTGACACCGCGCAGGCAGGCTCGACGGGCCGTCACCGATGGGCGCGGTTCGAGCGGGGGGACGGTGTCCACGCGAGTTCTCGACTGGGAACATCCGCGTGTTCAGTCCGCAGTGCGAAGCATCGGCATAGTGCTCCAGGAAGGGGCTGGGCCCGCAACGAAGGTGGCGGCCCTTCGCCGCGCACACCAGTGGATCTCCGCAACGGTTCGTCCTGTGTACTCGGTGCAGGAGGCGCGACCGGTATCAGAGGTTCTCCGGCTCGGCCGGGGCTCATGCAGTCAGCGCATGGCCGTCCTGGAAGGAGTCGCGCGGGCGTGGGGCATTCCCTCGCGCGTGCGTGGCCTCGTAGTGGACGGCTCGTTTTGGTACCCGCGCTTCCCCCGGCTGCGTCGACTGGTTCCGGACCAAGTCGTTCTGGCCTGGCCGGAGTTCCGTATCGACGGACTGTCGGAGGTCGATCACACCGCCGCACCCTGGCTGCCTGTGTCTGAGCTGTTCACCGGCGCCGGCGGCCCGCGTGGCCGGGGCGGCGTCTTCACGAACACCGGCCCCGAGACGCTCTTCGAAGCGCTGTCCAGGACGAGCGTCAACTGGGACAAGGGCACGGCCTGCCCCACGTCGAACGGCTCGTGCGACCTCTCGGCGTACCTGCTCACGGACCTTGGTCACTTCGCCTCCCGAGACGCGCTCTTCGCCCAACACGGCCAGACCCTGTGCGGCCCTGCGCGACTCCTGGCCGAGCCCGTCTTGGGCCGACGAGCGGCCGGCCTGTAGCACGCAAGAGGGCAGTGAGATCGTCGGCGTTTTCGATCAGGCGGTGACGGCAGCCGGGGCCCTTCCTCCGGGTCGGCCACGATCCACGTTGAGCGCGCGAGCAGGCCAGACGCCCATCCCGAGGGTGAGGGCCGGACGTCGTGGATGACCCGCACACGGCATCCACACCTGTCGGAGGCGAAGGCGAAGCCAACCACGTGGTGCGGCTCGGTACCCCCTGGGGGGCCCGCGCCGACGGTTCGCGCGGCGAGGGAAGACTATGTTGCCCCCGGTCTTGCCCTGCCGGCCCTTTGCGGAGCCGGACCGGTCCCTCAATCATGACGGTTGATCAAGGAGGGGAAGCAATGCGCGCGCAGGCTTCATCGGAGGCGGAGTACACCCAGGCCCGGGCGGCGTCGAGGCGCGGTGCCGAACGCGGTGGGACGTCCATGAGCGGGGCGATGCTCGCCCTTCAGCGCAGCGCGGGCAACGCCGCGGTCAGCGCCATGGTCCAACGCAGCCGTCACGAGTGCGGCGACGGGTGCGGCGGATCCAAGGCCGTGCAGCGCGCCAAGGCCAAGGACTGGAAGCTGGGTTCGACAAGCACCGAACTCGCCTCGGTGAAGGCCAGCCACCCCAACGATCCGCTGGTGGACACGCTGCACCACATCATTCCCAAGTCGCTCTTCCAGCCGTTTCTCGCGCTGCTGACCCCTGCTCAGACGCAGCAGATCACGACGGACCTGGCGCCTCTCGCTCCGGCCGCATTCGCCTCGCCCAACCTCGACAAGGCGCTCAAGAACGTCCCGGCCAACTTCCGCGTCGGCCCCCGGCCCGAGGACAGGTCCGACGACCCGGGCAGCGGCCTCGACGTGAACACCACCGCCTCGGGCAGCACTACCCCCCGCTCCGCGCAGCTCGAGAGCGCCTTCAACTACATGGAGAGCGCCATCGCCGCGGGCGCCGTGATCCAGGCGGAGTTCGACAACAAGTTCCTCGCCCCGATGGTCGACGCGTTCACCCAGCACGGAACGGCCATCAACATCGACCCGGCGCGCGCGACCTGGCTCCACGACCCCGCCGTGGGCAAGTACCACAAGCCCTGACAGCGCGGGGCCCTCACCCCGGTACTGCTTGCCTTCAGAGGCGCGGGGTCAAGACGTGCACCCGGGCCTTCGCGCCAGCTGCCGTGGCGTTCGCCGAGACGACCTACCGCACTGCACGCCAACGCAGTTGGAGTGCCGCACAAAGACCGCCGGGGCCTCCGGGGGTGCGCTCGTCAGGACAACTCCCGCCCGGCATTGCGGAAGTCCGGCTCCACCGCTTCCGCTACGGCCGGATCCAGCGATCACACCCAGGTTTCAGCAGGCGCTGTCGCCACCACACAGTCCGTCGCCCGCCCCGAGCGCCGGGGATCGGAGGGAGAGCCCAGTCCTCCAACTCGCTTACTACGGCTGGCTGTTCAGCACCCTCCGCCCGCAGGAGTCGCGCCGGACATCATCCTGCGTCCTTCCAGAACTGCGCACGTTGGCCCCTGTCTCACGCGCTCTTCAGCCGACGCTTGAGGCTCAGCATCTCCTCATTTCGGTCGAGTTCTGGGTAGAGCCTGCACAGGTCTGCGATCACCACACGGATGAACGCCTCTGCCGCCCCGCGGAACTCCTGGTAGGAAACGGAGACCACGGGCCCGCGTTCTTCGCGGATGCGCAGTACGTCGCCCTTTCTCGTGAAGGAGAACTCCCCCGCTCCCCCGGCGGCCGAGTACGTCCTCTTGGGGCGGCCCTCCAACTCCCCGCTGAGCACGTAGAAACAGTAGGCGGCGTCGAGCACGGGCCCGGGACGGCTGAAGTCCGCATCACCCGCCTTGAAGGTGAGCTCCCCCCAGAACAACTCCTCCGTCAGCTCATAAAGGTCCGCCACCACAAGCCTGCGGCGCAACACCGGGTTGTCCACACCGTCTCGAATGCCGACTACCCGATGCCCAAACTCGATCACGACATGCCCCTTAAATCCCCGTCCCGAAAAGGGAGTCTATGAGTCGCTGGGTGCGAGCGGCGAAGCGGCCGGCGGGCCTGCCGACGCCAACAGCCCGGGCAGTGGCTCGGGATACCCATGCCGCATCCGGCCTCGTGGGCTTCCGTGACCACAGGTATGCAGCCGGGCCGGTACTGACGGCCTCATCGGTGTATGTCCGCAACGGTCCACCTCCGACGTGCGGCACGGGCGCAACAGGCCGGACCCTCGCCGGCCCCTGACTCTCGCCACCCGGCGTACCGAACTCGTCTCTCCGCTCACCTGCCCTTCCGGTCTCGGAGCGGATGCCAACCGGGTTCCGACCTCGCTCGGCGGCCGGAACCCGCGCGTTGCGGACTCAAGAGCGTGCAACCGGTCGCGACCATCCAGTTGGGCAGGCGCTCCTCGGTCTGATGGCCCTCCGGTGGGGCACGGCCCCGTGGATCAGCGGGCGCGTCGGTTGCTGCGGATTCGATGGGTGACGGCCATCGTGGTGCCCAGGACGAGGAGTACCCCCGCGCCCCCGACGGCCCATGTCACGGCGGCATCGCTGCCGGAGTGGGCGAGTTCGCCGGTGGGGGCTGGGCCGTCCGGTTCACCCTCCGATGCGCCCACGAGTCCTGTTTCGGTCGGGCGGGGGTCGGGGGCGGGCGTGGGCTGCGAGGTGGCGGTGGGTTCCGGAGCGGGCGCCGCACTGGCCGACGATGACGGGCTCGGAGAGGGGGTCTGGGTGGGCGGGGTCGGATCGGGTGTGGGATCGGGGTCCGGATCCGGCGCGTGGGGCCGTACGATTTTGGACTCCACCCAGTTGTCGACTGGGTCGGGGCTGTGCTGCGTATCGGGCGTCGGGCCGAGCATGAAGAACGTCAGAGGCGCGTCGGAGGTGAACCTGATGCGTACCCGGAAGGCGGTTTCCCCCGGAGGCAGTACCACCCGGTCCAGGGGCAGGGCCGCGTCCACGTTCCCGTCGCGGTCCGGCTGTTCAAGCGGGGCGTCGGCCCATGCGCCGTTCACGCGCAGCTGGACCCGCATGTGCTCCATGACCAGGCGGGGGGCCGGATGGATGGTGTCTATCGCGAGGTTAACGTCGTAGTCGCTGAGGTCGTGGTCGGTGAGGTTGCCAATGACGAGGGTGAACTCCCCCCAGTCGCCGCCCGCTTCGAAGGTGTCCGGGACCTCCCGGACGACGGAGGTCATCTGCTGGCGCGGGTCGGCGGCGGGTGCGGCGGCCCGGGGGTGGGTGCCGAACAGCGGGCTGCGGTTGGGTACGTGCGGAGAACGCGCAGCCGGGCGTGTCTCTTCGGCCGATGCCGGCGCAGCTGCCAGCACGGTCGGGGTGACGGCGGCAACAGCCGCCAGAACTGCCATGCGCTTGTGGTTCACGTAGGTGCCGATTCCTGAGAGGCCCGTGAGGGGGTGAGCAGTACCTCGACTCTTGTTTAGGGATGCACCTCTATGTAGCCGTCTTCGGCCTATGAGCCCATAGAGTGCATTTATGGGTTGTATAGGGGCAGCCATCCATCGCGCCGTGTCACGGCACGGTGTGCAGCAGGGGGCGTCCGTCCCCCTCGGATACGCGAACGAGCCCCGGACCTTATCGATCCGAGGCTCGCGGGCTGTCCGGGCCACCGCTGTCACCGGCCGAGCTCGAAGTATTCGATGTCCGTGAACCGGATCTCCTCC
Organism: Streptomyces sp. NPDC001828; assembly: GCF_042892175.1. Classification (NCBI taxonomy): domain Bacteria; kingdom Bacillati; phylum Actinomycetota; class Actinomycetes; order Kitasatosporales; family Streptomycetaceae; genus Streptomyces; species Streptomyces sp. NPDC001828. The sequence goes on along the minus strand of NZ_JBIATV010000001.1, from coordinate 1,389,362 downwards.
AGGCGGCCGACCCAGCCGTCACCGTCCCGGAGTTGCGACGGCGATTGATCAGCCGCTAGTGGCGACCGAATGCGCGGGGAAGGGCAGTACTGACACCGAAGCGCCCGCGTTGACGGTGTACCGGTCGCCGGTGTAACCCGTGCCGGAGTACACGACCACCCACGACGCTCGCTTGTTCCAGATGGAGCGGATGGGAGCGCCCGTGTTGCCGGTGGAGTATTTCCAGGCGTAGCTGTTGTCGGAGTAGCCGATTCCGCTCCAGCCGCAGACCACGTTCACAGCAGCGTCGCACTGCGAATGAGACATGGGACGGAGAGCGGAACTCTCCGCTGCGGCGGTAGCCTGGCTCGTCAGCGACAGTCCGATAATGGCGGCGATGGCCCCGATTTTGAAGGTTGAACGCATAGTTTCTCCCCAGTTCATCGGTACATGGGACAGGGCTCAGTCTGCCCAATCTTGTGCCGCGCGGGTAGCCCGGTCGTCAAGGTCGGTGTCCAGCGCACGAGGGGCGACGTCGGACGGCATTGGAGTGTCAGCGAACCTCCACCAGCCACAGAGCTGATCACGAGACACTGCACTCTGTACCAACCGGACGCTGGCACTCAACGGGGCGTTCGCCCTGGTGAGATGTGATTGCTCCCGAGTCTGGTCCCGCGCCAGTTCGAGGTGGCTTCGTCAGTGAGGCGGCGGGTCGTGACGTCGACAGTCGCGGGGTGAGACGGCACTGTTTGATCAGCTCGCGGGCCTGCCGCGAGGTCGCTGCGGGACAGGATGTGGCGTCAGCCCCGCTGGTTGAGGTGCTCGGGCGTCCTGAAGGCGACGTTGGGCAGTCAGCCGCGCCGCGTTCAGGTTCCTTGAGGAGTATGCCCGGAGGCCGGCGGCGGTTGTTGAGATTGGACTCACGATGTTGTAGCGGCTGATCGACGCCGACACCAGTATCACGATGGCCGTCAGAACGGTGAGGTCAGCCCGGTGCCGTGTACCAGCGGCATCTTGCCGCCTTCGGATGCGGCGTCATATGCCCTACTGGACTGGTGAAGTGGTGAGGCACCATCAGAAAAGGCCTCACCACGGCGGGTTGGACGTTTACCGTGGACTTCCTCGGTGACCCTCTGGAGGTCAGATAAATGGAGTGGAAGCACCGCTCGCCGATCGGAGACGACGGGCAACAGCCTGACCGGCCCATCCCTCCCCCGCCCCCACCGCCCGCACCCAAGAAGTAGCCCGTGCCCTCCGCCGCACACGACGCCGCGCTGCTCGCCTCCATTGGCGTGCGGCGCGGTGCTCCCGTGCCCGCGCCCTACGCCGCCGCGCTGCGCGCCGTGCCCCGCCACCTGTTCCTGCCCGGCCGGATCTGGGTCCGCGACGGCCACGGCGGATACCGGCCCCTCGACCGCGCCGCCGACCCCGACGCCTGGGCACGGGCCGCGTACAGTGATCAGCCGCTCGTCACCCAGCTCACCGACGGGGTGCCGACGTCCTCGGCGTCGATGCCGTCGATGGTCCTGTACCAGCTCGAGCTGGCCGGCATCGGCGGCCTCGCCCGCCAACGGGACAGCAACAGCCGTGACGGCATCGAGGCGCCCCGGGTCCTTGAGCTGGGAACGGGCACCGGCTTCAACGCCGGACTCCTGTCCGCGCTCCTCGGCCAGGACGCGGTCACCACCCTCGAACTCGACCCCGCCCTCACCACGCAGGCTCAGCGGAATCTGAAGTCCGCCGGGTACGCGCCCACCGTGATCGAGGCCGACGCTGTCGCCGGCTGGCCCCCGGGCGCGCCCTACGACCGGATCCTCGCCACATTCTCCGTCGACCGCATCCCCGACCCGTGGCGGGCCCAAGTCCGGCCCGAAGGCAGCATCGTGACGCCCTGGTACTCGGACTGGACCGCCTACGGCATGCTCACTCTCGCCGTGGCCGCCGATGGGGCAGCGCAGGGCCGATTCCACCCTCACGGCTCGTACATGACGATGCGCACCCCCAACGGCCCCCACGCCGCCACGCGGCCCCCCTCTGAGCCAGGCGGACCCGCCCGGCGGCCCGATCCCGACACCGCGGCCACGGCCGGCACGCCGGCGACCAGGACCCGCCTGTCGCCCTGGGCCGTCAGCGGAGACCCCGACACCGAATTCCACCTCGGCCTCACCGTCCCCCACACGTCGTACGACTGGGACACGACCGGCGAGCACGCCCCCATCCGGTTCGCTCTGTACGGCGCCGACGGCTCCGTCGCAGCCGTCGACTACGACGGGCAGCAGGCCGACGAGTTCACCGTCACCCAGAGCGGACGACGCCGCCTGTGGGACGAGACCGAAGTCGCCTACGCCCGCTGGGAACGCCTCGGCCGCCCCGGCGTCGAACGCCATGGCCTGACCATCACTCCCGACAGCACCCACCACGTGTGGCTCGACGATCCCGGGCATCGCCTGACCGCCATCCAGTAGCCGGCGCCATCTTCTCCCCGCGCTCGCAGGGATGGACCCGACTTCGTGACGACCGGCTGGAATCGCCTTGCCCGCACCCCGGACGCGCGGGCCGGCTCGCACGGCCGCCGACCCCAAGACCATTGCTTCGCGCTCACCCTCACCCCTGCTCTCGATGATGCCGTCGGCCTGGCGGTGCACGCATATGGATTGTTGAACGATCCTTCAATAGGCTGGTTAGGCAGCAAGTCGTCTGCTGCGCGGACGCAGACAGCAACGGACCGGAGGGCCTCGGAAAATGAGCCGGTACCAGTTCGAACAGGTCGATGACCTCGGGCGGATCCTGTACTGCGACGACCCCGCTCTGCGGCTCGAGCGCGTGCTGATGAACCTGGAGACGACACAAGGCACAGTCGCCCTCAGGCACGCACATCACATGCCCGCCACCCTCTTCGAGTTCAGGCACGCCCTGGGCGTGGGCGACTTCGGGTATGTCGTGCCGGACGGAGCCTCGCTCGACGAGATACCCGATGAACCGCAGATCGAAGGCGCCATCCTGTTCGGCATGCGGCGCCTGCCCCCGGACTTCGCCGACCTGTGCTCGATCCCAGGATGGGAGCTGCACGAGATACCCGATGAACAGCCAAAACTGGCGGAGCGGTACGGATACACCTACTCCCGCCTGGAACTGCGGACGCCCGACGGTGAGATCTACTCCCGGACCTGGGTCGCGCACGACCCCGAGTGGTCGGCCGCCGCCCGGCGTCACGGCCGCGTCGTGTGCCTGTGCGGCGTGACACTGGGAATCCGCGCACCGTACGCGATGACCGAGGCACAACACACGCCCGGGATGCGCCACGAAGCGTTCCGCCTCGGATGTGCGGTGGGTCTGAACATCGGCGGACTCATCGCCTACGCCGACCACCACTGACGCGCGACACCAAGGCGGCATGCATCGATGCGAGCGGGGCCGCCGCCTCCCGCAGGAGATCACGTCGATGCTCGGCCATGGAGGGCCTGGCGAACCAAGTGCGAGGTACGCGGCTCCAGCTGCACGACCAGTCCAGTCGTGACTGGGAACCGGACGACGCGCTCCAGCGCACCGATCCTGCCGTGGAAGGTCGGAGCGCGAGCTGAGGAGCTTCGCTCGCACCGCGGTTCAAGCGGAGGAGAGACCGGCGTTCAGCCAGGCCGCCAGCCCGCTCGCTGCGTTTCCCGGCGGTAGGTGGCCGACACCCTCGATGCAGTGCGGCTCGGCCCAGCACACGGCCGGCCGTATCGGCCGCACCTGGTACGCCGCCCCCACCCGCAGGACTTTGCCGATCGCCGGCACAGGTGAGGCGAAGGCGACGTACGGCGAAGGCTCCCCGGGCCGGGCGTGCCCGGGGAGCCTTCGAGAGCACAGGAGACTCTTGTGCGGGACCTAGAGTGCGATCCACTCGGTGGAGGTGGTGACCTCCTTCAGGACATCGGGCAGCGGCTCGATGCCAAGGCCCGGGCCGGTCGGTACGGCGAGGTGGCCGTCCGCGAGGACGAACGGCTCCGTGATGTCGGTGGCGAAGTAGCGGTGGGAGCCGGAGGTGTCACCGGGCAGGGTGAAGCCGGGCAGGGCGGCGAGGGCGACATTGGCGGCGCGGCCGATGCCGGTCTCCAGCATGCCGCCGCACCAGACGGGGATGCCGTGGGCGCGGGCGAGATCGTGGATGCGGCGGGCTTCGAGGTAGCCGCCGACGCGGGCGGGCTTGATGTTGATGATGGAGCAGGCGCCCAGCGAGATGGCCGCTGCGGCGTGGGCGGCGGATTCGATGGACTCGTCCAGGCAGATCGGTGTGCGCAGCAGCTTGGCCAGCTGCGCATGCTGCACCATGTCGTCATTGGCGAGGGGCTGCTCGATCAGAAGCAGGCCGAAGTCGTCCAGTTTGGCAAGCTGTTGGGCGTCCACGAGGGTATAGGCGGCGTTGGCGTCGACCTGGAGCAGCAGGTCGTCGCCGAAGCGCTCGCGGACCGCGCGGACCGGATCGACGTCCCAGCCGGGCTCGATCTTGAGCTTGATCCGGACGTAGCCCTCGGCCAGGTAGCCCTCGACGGCGTCGAGGAGCTCGGGGATGGAGTCCATGATCCCGACCGAGACGCCGCACGGGACCCGCTCGCGGGCAGCGCCGAGGTAGGAGCCGAAGGACTCTCCGGAAATGCGGAGCTGAGCGTCCAACACCGCGCTCTCCAGCGCTGATTTGGCCATGTGGTGGCCGGTGAAGGGCTCCAGGAAGCGTCCCACCGCGGTGGCGTCCACGCCCTCCTTGGGCAGGGCCGGGATGAGGAACTTGCGCAGGACGTCCTGGGCTCCCTCGACGTACTCGGAGCAGTAGCGGGGCTCGGACATCGCCGCGCACTCCGCCCAGCCCTCACCCTCCGCGGTGACGACGCGGACCAGCAGCACATCGCGGCGGGTCTCCACGCCGAAGGAGGTACGGAACGGGGCGACGAGCGGCATCGCGATGCGCCGCAGCTCGACGCCGGAGATCTTCGTCTTCATTGCGGATGACTCCAGGGTGTTCAGGTGGCGGGGCTGGGGGTGCGGTGGACGACGTAACTGCGCCGGTCGTGGAAGCCGGCGACGCGAGCGCCATCGGCGAGCAGGCCGCCCAGGGCGTGCCGGACGGCCAGCCGCCAGGCCCGCGCGGCGCCGGGATCCGTGCGGCGCAGCGCCTCGATGTCGTCGGGGAGGTCAATCAGCACGATCTCGGCATCCGTTGTGCCAATTTCGGGTCGGCCTTCTTGGTTGATGACGCCATGGGCGGCGCCCGCGGGCAGCTCGAGCGGGCAGGATGCGGAGGGCGCGGTAAGGTCCCAGGCCGTCAGGACGCGGTCCGATTCGTCGCCGCCGTTAATCGCGTCGTCCATCTCCCCGTAGAAGGAGGTCAGGTACTCCTCGGGGCGTGCGCCGAGCTTGACGAGGTTGAAGTGGGCGTTGCGGCGGATGAGCGGATCGTAGGTCCAGGTGATCCGCTTGAGTCCCCGGGTGAGCGCCCACTGTCGCTGGTGCAGCTTCAGGGCGAGGCCCGCGCCGCGGCCTTGTGCCGCGCCGGTGATGTGGGAGTGCAGACTGGTGCCTATGGGGTCGCCGAAGAAGGCGACGGAGGCCCCGACCAGCCGGGTGTCCTCGTAGGCTCCGGCGACGTAGTTGCCGGCGTGGGCCAGGGCCCGCATGATCTCGGCGGAGATGGGCGCGGCGGCGGGCTCGGTTCCCCAGATGGCGGCGTAGAGCCGGGCGACGGCGGCGAGGTCCGCCATGGTGTGGAGCTCGCGGATCACTGGTTGGTTCACCGCACTGCTCCGACAAGGCGGGCCAGGAGCCGGGCGCGGGCCGGCATGGTGGCGGTGATGACGTGTTCGTGGTCGGCGTGTGCTCCGTCGCCGACCGCGCCGAGGCCGTCAAGGGTGGGGCAGCCGGCGCCGGCGGTGTAGTTGCCGTCGGAGGCACCGCCGACGGACGCCTGCTCCAGCGGGCCGAGGCCGAGCTGCGCCGCGTGTTCGGCGGCCAGGGCGAACAGTTCCCGGGAGGCATCCCGGTCCAGGGGCGGGCGGTTGGGGCCGCCGTCGATCTGCAGCCGGGCGCCGGAAGTCCGCGGCTGCAGGGTCCGGATGAGCTGGTCGACGGCTTCCTGCGCGGCGGCGGTGGGGACGCGGACGTCCACGTTCAACTCGGCGCGTGCGGGCACGGTGTTGCTCGCGGTACCGGCCGACATCAGCGTGGGGGTGACGGTGGTTCCGGGGCCGGTGGAGGCAGTCACGGTGTAGGCGATGGCCTCAAGGGCGAGCAGTTGATGGGCGAGTTCCGTGGCGGCGTTGACGCCCTTCTCGGGTTCGAGCCCGGAGTGGGCGGCACGGCCGTGGACGGTGATGTCGTAGTGGGACACGCCCTTGCGGCCGGTCTTCAGTACTCCCCCGGGCGCCGAGGGCTCCACGACGAAGGTGGCCGCGCACTGGCGCGCGATGTCCTCGATCAGCCGGCGGGAGGTGTCCGAGCCGGTCTCCTCGTCACCGGTGATCAAGACGCACAGGCCGTCGAGGGAAGGCAGCGAGGCAAGGGCGTGGAACATCTGGACCAGTCCGGCCTTCATGTCGAAGACGCCCGGCCCGCGAGCGATGCCCTGCTCCACGGACCAGGGGTGGGTCTTGAGGGAGCCGATCGGCCAGACGGTGTCGTGATGGCCCAGCAGCAGGATGCGCGGGGACCCGAAGGTCCACTGGACGTGGGTGACGCCTTCGACATCCAGGATTCGGGGTACGGCGCCGAGCAGGCGACGGCCCTGCGCCGCGACCACCTGGGCGCTGCGGGCCACGGCCGCGTGGTCGGCGGAGAAGGACTCGCACGTCACGAGTTCTTCGAGGTCGATGAGCATGGCGACAAGCGCCGCCGTGTCGTCCGCCCGCGCGGCGAGAAGTTCATGGTCGTGCGGCACGTTGTGTCCTCCAGGGTGGGATGACCGCCACGCTAGGCACGCGGAACAGAGCCGAGTTGGTGGCCCGGTGACAACCTGAGCCGCTCATTCGTCCCGCGAACCCAAAGGCCGGGAACGCCGGTGCCCGGCGGCCGTACGACCCGCCGGGCACCGTCTCGCGCTGAGCGGGCGTCAGCCCATGTGCTTGGTCATGAGCCGCCGCATGTTTCCGCCGAGGATTTTCACGATGTCGTCCTCGGCCAGGCCCCGCCGGACGAGCGTCTCGGTGATCAGGGGCATGCCGGCCGGGCCTTCGAGACCGGGGAAGTCGAACATGGGGTCCTCGTCGTCGAGGTTCTCGCAGCAGGGCGGGGTGACGTCTCTCATGACCTCGCGGACGAAGTCCGAACCGAGACCGACGTGGTCGATACCTGCGACCGAGACGATGTGTTCGATGTGGTCGGCGACCCGGTCGGCACTCACCTTCGCCTGGTCGTCGGTGAGGAAGTCGGGGACGAAGTTCACGCAGATCACGCCGCCGGTGCCGGCCACGCCGCGGATCTGGTCGTCGGAGAGGTTGCGGTGGTGATCGCGCAGGGCGCGGGCGTTGGAATGGGTGGCGATCAACGGCCGGGTGGCGAGCTCCAGGACGTGGGTGACACCGCTCGCCCCGAGATGGGAGATGTCGAAGAGCATGCCCAGGCGTTCCATCTCGGCCAGCGCCTCGGTCCCGGGAACGGTCAGCCGGCTGCCGGTGGCGTCCTCCCGGCTGCCGTCGGCGAGCGGGGTGCGTCCCCAGTGGGCGATCGAGGCCATCCGCACGCCGAGCCGGAACAGGGTGGCGAACAGCTCGACGGAGGCGTCGATGCCGGGTGCGCTCTCCAGGGCGAGGACCAGCGCGATCTTGCCCTCGGCAAGGGCGGCGTCGATGTCACCGCCGTTGCGGCAGAGGGCGACCTGATCGGTGTTGGCCTCCGCGAGGGTATGAGCGCATTCGATCATGCGGAGGGTCTGGCGGAGCGCCCCTTCGGGGCGGTACGGGTCGTCGATGAACACCGGCAGGACCTGAATGTCGATGCCGCCCTCGCGCAGCTGTGGCAGCCAGCGTTCGCGGAAGAAGCCACCCCACCGCCTGGGCGGGCGGGCGGCGACGGCCATGAGGAGGTCGTTGTGGGCATCGGCGACGACGGCGCGGCGGTGCAGTTCCAAAGACACGGGCAGGGCCTTTCGCGTGGGTAGATCTGGGGGCCGGTGGTCGTGCGCGGGGCGAGGCGTCGGCCGGCGGGCAAGGTCAGGCGCGTGCCAGACGCGGAACCGCGCCCAGGAGGGTACGGGTGTAGGCGTGCCGGGGCGTGGTGATCACGTCCTCGACGGGGCCCGTCTCCACCAGCCGCCCGTGGCGCATGACGGCGACGTCGTCGCAGACGTAGCGCACGACGGCGAGGTTGTGGGAGATGAACAGCATGGTCAGGCCGAGTTCGGTGCGCAGGTCGCGGAGCAGGTTGAGCACCGCGCCCTGGACGGAGACGTCGAGGGCGGAGGTGATCTCGTCGGCGATGAGCACCAGCGGGCGGGCGGCCAGCGCGCGGGCGATGGCGACGCGTTGCCGCTGGCCGCCGGAGAGTTCGCGGGGATGCCTGCGCGCATAGGAGGAGGGCAGGCAGACGAGGTCGAGCAGCCGTGCGACCTCCGCAGGTCGCTGTGTGCGCGGGACGCGCGTGCCCTCGGCGACGGCGTCCCCGATGTTCATGCGCGGGTTGAGGGAGGAGTGGGGGTCCTGGAAGACCATCTGGACGCGGCCTCGTTCGACACCGGAGATCGTGCCCCGGTAGGGGGTGAGGCCGGCGGCGGCGCGGGCGAGGGTGGACTTGCCCGAGCCGGACTCTCCGACCAGCCCGGTCGCGGAGCCCTCGGGCACCTCAAGGCTGACATCGTCGACGGCGGTGAAGGAGCCGAACCGTACGGTCACGTCGCTGATGTTCATCGTGCCTCCCAGCAGGCCACCGCGTGCCCGTTGAAGGTAGTGGCCAGTTCGGGGCGGGATGTCCCGCAGCGGGCAGTGGCCAGCGCGCATCGGTCGGCGAAGGAGCAGCCTTCCCCGACATCGCCGGGGGACGGCTGTCGGCCGGGGATCGTGGTCAATGGCCGGGAGCGGTCGGTGTCCATGTCCGGCAGCGAGCCGATCAGGGCCTGGGTGTAGGGGTGGCGGGCGTCGTGCAGAGTGTCGGCGGCGAGTTCCTCGACGATGCGGCCGGCGTACATCACGGCGATCCGGTCGCACAGTTCGCTGACGACGGCGATGTCGTGGGAGATGAACAGGGCGCCGGCACGGGTGTCGTCGACCACCTCGCGCAGCACCTTGATCACTTCGCGCTGGACGGTGACGTCGAGGGCGGTGGTCGGCTCGTCGGCGATGATCAGGCGCGGGGTGCCCATCAGGCCCATGGCGATGACGGCCCGCTGGCGCATGCCGCCGGACAGCTCGTGCGGGTACTGGCGGACGACCTGGGCGGGGTGCTTGATGTGCACACGAGCCAGGCGCTCGACGGCGCGGGCCCGCGCCTCGGCGCGGGTGGCGCCACCGTGCAGGGTGGCGACCTCGGCGAGTTGGCCGCCGACCCGCAGGGCGGGGTTGAGGGAGGAGGTGGGGTCCTGGAAGACCATGGCCAGTGACGAGCCGAGCAGCTTGCGCCGCTCGGCATCCGTGAGCCCGCCCAGGTCCGTACCGCACAGCCGGGTGCGGGCGCTGCCGGCGAGCCCCGGGTAGGGCACGATCTGCCCGATCGCGGCGGCCGTCATGCTCTTGCCGCTTCCCGATTCGCCGACGAGGCCGACGATTTCGCCCTCGCGTACGGTCAGCGACAGCTGCCGCACCGGTGTGATGCCGCCGGGGAACGCGACGGTCAGGTCGCGCACTTCAAGGACCGCGTCCGGCACCGGAGTGCCCTGGGCCGGCGCCGTCTCGGGGGCGACGCGCTTGCCCACGGGGTCGCCGGGGCCGGCGGCGGCCTTGGCGAAGGTGTCGCCCAGCAGCATGAATCCGAGACCGGCGAGAGCGACCGCGGTGGCCGGGGCGACCACGGCGGAGGGGGTGACGTAGACGTGGCCGAAGGCTTCGTTCAGCAGGCGTCCCCAGTCGTAGGAGGGTGCCTGGACGCCCATGCCGAGGAAGGACATCGCGGACAGGCCCAGTAGGGCGGAGCCCATGGACTGGGCGGCGTTGAGGATGAGGGGTTCGGCGATGTTGGGCAGGATGTGCCGGACCAGGATGCGGCGGCGGGGCACCTGGAGCATGCGCGCGGCGGCGATGTAATCGGCGCCCGCGATCGATGCGGTCAGGGTGTGGGTGAGGCGGGCGAAGGTCGGCGCGAGCGCCACCCCGATGCCCAGCACGGCGCCTTGCGCGCCGAGCCCGGTGATGACGGCGGTGAACATTGCCAGCAGCAGTGCGGGGAAAGCGATCAGGATGTCGACCGCGGCCACCACGACTCGCCCGGCTTTGCGCGGCAGAAGAGAGGGCAGCGCGCCGAGCACGACTCCGCACACGGTGCCGATCACGGTGGCGAGGAAGGCCAGGCCCAGCGTGAGCCGGGTGGCGACCAGGGTGCGGGCGAGCAGATCCCGGCCGAGGGCATCGGTGCCGAGCAGATGCCCGCCCGAGGCGCCCTTGTTGATCTGCGCGGGGTCGATTCGGGTGGCGGCCTGCTCCCATATCGGCGGGCCGACGAGGGCAAGAAGGATCATGACGGCGACCAGGGCGGCGCCGAGCAGGCTCGCGGGATTCCTCGACAGACGGCGCATCAGCCCTCCTGGTGGGTGGCGGCGGACAGTGCGGACTTCGGGTCGAGGAGGCCGAGGACGATGTCGACGAGGAAGTTGACGACCAGGACGAGCGCGCCGTAGACGAGGATCATCGCCTGGGCGACGGGATAGTCCTTCTGTGTGATGGCTTCGACGGTCCGCTGGCCGAGACCGGGCCAGGCGAAGACGTTCTCGACCAGGACGCTTCCGGTGATCAGCCCGCCGAGGAGCAGACCGCCCAGGGTCAGGGTGGCCGTCAGGGTGTTCGGCAGCAGATGTACCGCGTACAGCCGCCAGGCAGGCAGTCGTTTGGCCTGAGCCAGGCGCATGTAGTCCGTGTCGAGTTCGCGCAGGGTCTCCACCCGCGCCATGCGGGCGATCATCGCCGTCGGGGCGATCGACAGCGCGGTGACGGGCAGGACGTAGGAGGCGGGGCCGGTCATGCCGGCCGGGGGGAGCAGTCTCAGGCCGAGGGCGAAGACGAGCAGCAGCGCGAGGCCGTAGAGGTATTCGGGGATGGCGACCGCGGCGCCGGTGAGGGTCGTGAAGGCGGCTTCCGTGGCGCGCCCGCGTCCCTTGTGGGTGCGCACGGCGGCCCACACCCCCAACGGAATCGCCGCGAGGAGGGCGACGAGTGTGGCGAGCAACGCGAGGGCCAGAGTGTTGGGCAGACCCTGCGTGATGAGGTCGCTCACCGGCTGGGCGGAGAAGAACGACGTTCCCAGATCGCCGGCGCACACGTGCTGGACGTAGTGCGCGAACTGGGTCGGCAACGGGTCGTCCAGGCCCAGTTCGGCGCGGCGGGCATCGACGAGCTGTTTGGGTGCGGTGGGGCCGAGCATCTGCCGCAGCGGGTCGCCGGGGATCAGGTGGATCATCGCGAACGACGCCACGACGAGCACGGCGAGCGAGACGGCCAGCCGCAGCAGATGCCGGGCGAAGAACAACGGAGTCAGGCGCCGGGCGCGTCGCGGCCGAGTGGGAGCCGTGAGCGGTGTGTCGGTGAGGGTGCTCACTCGCCTGCTCCTGTCATCCGGATCGACGTCGGGTCGAACAGCCCCGCCGTGATGCGGAACGTGGCACTGTGCGCCGCGGTGCTGAGGGTCTTGTCGACGACGGGGACGAGGTCGGCGCTGTCGAACAGGGCGCTCTCCGACGTCTCCCACTTCGCGCAGCCCGCCGTTCCGGGTAGCTTGCTCGCCCGGGCGGTGAGGTCCTCGTACTTCTTGTTGGTGAGGTGGGCGAAGTTTCCGCCGTCGGGGGTGAAGGGGCCGGAGAGGGAGCCCAGCAGCTGGGTGGGCAGGGTGACGCCGAGCGGCGCCCAGTCCACGTCCCAGTCCTGGGTGACTGACTCGACCTCGCCGTAGGCGGCGTCCGACAGGGCCCGCAGCCGGACATCGACGCCGATCCTCTTCCAGGCGTCGGCCAGGTATTCGGCAGCCGCCGCCATCGTCTCCCCGGCCGAAGTGCCGTAGATCATGCGGATGGTGAGCTTCTGGCCGTCTTTGCGGCGGACGCCAGCGCCGGAACGATGCCATCCCGCCGCCTCCAGGGCCGCCTCGGCCGCCCTGGCGTCGAAGGGCGGCAGGTGTCCGGTGACGGTGTCACCCGGGCAGGGGCGCGGCGGCATCACCAGGCCGGTGGGCCGTTGCCCGGTGCCGCCGGTGGCGATTGCCCCGAGATCGCGCAGGTCGAACGCTTGGAGCAGGGCCTTGCGGACGGCGGGGTCATGTCCGGGATGCCCCTGGCCCTGGTGGAAGAAGAACTCCTGGGTCCCGTTGGGCTGGTCAGCGGTGGTGATGCCGGGGACGTTGGCCACCCGGGCACGGTCGGGGCCGGCGAACTGCGCGGCGTTCAGCTGGTGGGACAGCAGCAGGTTCGCGGCGGTCGACTCGCTGGTGACGACTTTGAGGACGACCGAGCCCGGCATGGCCGGGTCGGATGCCGTGGCTCCGCCGGGGCCCCAGGTGTAGTGCTCGCGGCGGGTGAAGGTGTAGCTCTGGTTCGGCCTGGCCGCCGTCAGCTGGAAGGGACCCGATCCGGAGGTGCCGCTCCTGAGCAGGGAGCGGTCCTTGAGCCCCTTTCCGCAGACCATGAACAGGTAGCGGGTGCTCTGCAGGATGAATGCGAACGGCTTGGGTGTGGCCAGGGTTACCGTGCCGGCGCCGTCGTCGGCCTTCGCCGTCAGGCCCTCGGGGACCACGACACCGTAGGCGGGTGACTTGGTGGACGGGTCGGTGATGTGGTCGACGTTCGTGGCGATGGTGCTGGGGGTGACCGGGCTGCCGTCGGCACACGTGACATCCCGGCGCAGGGTGAAGGTGACCGAGGACGGCTGGACGTTCCACCTCTCTGCGAGCCCTGAGGCGACTCTCCCGTCGGGCCCGATGTTCACCAGGGTGTCGTAGGCCAGCGACAGCGCGGTGTAGGTGTTGGTGTTCTGCACCTGGGCCGGATCGAGCAGACCGGGATCGCTCTTGATCGCGAAACTGAAGGCGTCACCACCGGCCGACCCGGCCTGGCCGCTGTTACCGCTGCAGCCGGCCGCCAGCAGCGACGCCGTGAGACACGCGGCCACCGCTCGGGCTCTGTTCATTCGGGGCTCCCTTGAGGCGGAAAGGTTGCCCCACATTCGCGACTGCTGGCCGGAAATGATTCAGACGGGACGACAAAGTCCGTGGGACGCCTTCGGATCCCCGCCCCAAGAGGGGGAAGCGGGGATGCCCCACGGGGCCACCGCACACCTCGGGCCACCCTGACTGCCCCGGGCCGCTTGCGGTCCGGGGCAGTCAGGGTTGCGGTCCGTGTGACTTGTCAGGAGCGCAGATGGTCGATGACGGCCCGGGCGGCCTTGCCGATCGCACGGTCCGCGAGCGGCTGCCGGCCCGCCGGGGAAGAGGTGCGCAGGAACACGCCCACGGCATACCGCTTGCCGTCCGGGTATTCCACGACACCGGCCTCGTTGCGGACGGCGAAGTCCGTGCCCGTCTTGCCGGCGATCCTTGTACCGCTTTCGGGAAAGCCGGCCACCAGGCGGTGCTGCCACACCTGCTGCCTCATGATGCTCCGCACCTCCGCACACGCCTCCGCCGGCCCCGCTTCGTCGCGCCAGATGGCGGCCAGCAGCGCGGTCACTTCGCGCGGGGTGCTCGAGGGACTGCGTGCCGGGTCATTCACGCCGAGGGCCATCAGTCGCTCGTCGGTAATGCCGGCGAGCTGGTCGTCGATGGAGGAGCCCGGCGCGAGGCCGAGTTCGCAGCGGATGTCGTCGTCCAGCGCGCGGCAGGAGGACACTCCGAAGCCGCCGAAGCCGAGCCGGTCCAGCGTGGTGCGGACCCGGCCGGCGCCGACCACGTCCAAGAGCAGGTCGGTCGCGGCGTTGTCGCTGATCGTCATCATCATGAACGCCAGGTCGCGGGCGCTCATCTCCACGTCGTACAGGCACCCGTCGGTGCCGGCGCCACCTGCCCGGTAGGCCGCTGACACCATGTGCCGCCCGGCCGGGTCCAGTTGCCCTGCGGCCGCCTGGCGGGCGTACTCCAGGGCGATGGGGATCTTGAAGAGGGAGGCGAGCACAACACGGTCATCTCCCCCATGGCCGAACTCGGCGCCCGTGTCGAGGTCACGGGCGTGGACGAACCCGTCCACGCCTGCTCGGGCGAAGGTGTCCGCGAGCACGGTGCGGACCTGATCTGCGCTGGTCACGTTGGCGGCTAGAGGCACGTCGTCTCCGTAGGGTCTGGGGCGGCCCCAAGGGGCGGGGTGTGGCGCAGGTGGTCGATGGCGGCCCGAGCCGCGCGTCCGATCGCGGCGTCGGCGGCGGGGTTTCGGCCACTCAGCGCGGGGGTGCGCAGAAAGACGGCGACCGCGTAGCGGCCCCCGCCGGGGTATTCGACGACGCCGGCTTCGTTGAGGACGCCCCAGAGCGCGCCGTTCTTGGCGGCGACATCGACCTCGTCGTCAAAGCCCGCCATGAGACGGTGCGTGGACAGCTGCCGGCTCATCAGATCGCGCACCTCGGCGCAGGCTTCGGCCGGACCCGCCTCATCGCGCCAGATCGCGGTGAGCAAGGAGGTGATCTCGCGCGGTGTACTGGATGCGGACCGGGCCGGGTCAAGCATGGCCAAGCCTCGGAGCCGCGCCTCGCTCACCGCTTCGAGCTGGGCGTCGATGTCGCCGTCCGCGTCGATGCCCAGCTCTTCCCAGACCGGGTCCCACAGGTCGCGGTAGCGCCCGACCGGCATCCGGGGGCACCCCAATTCGGCAACGAGGGCGCGGACATGGTCGGTGCCGAGGATTTCCATGAGCTTGTCGGTGGCCGCGTTGTCGCTCATGGACAGCATGAAGAAAGCCAGGTCACGAGTACTCATCGTGACGTCGTGCAGGCAGCTGTCCATGCCGATGCCGCCGCCCTCACGGTTCACGGCAGTGATCGTGTGCCGCGCCGTCCGGTCCAGCAGCCCGAAGGCCGCCTGACGGGCATAGGCCAGCGCGATGGGGATCTTGCGGATGGAGGCGACGATGACCGGTACGTCGGCCCCGAAGGCGACTTCGCGGCCGCTGTCGATGTCACGGGCGTGGAGGCAGCCGACGACATCCGCCTCGGCGAAGACCGACGTTACGGCGGCCGTCACCTCGGCGCCGTTGAGGGATGAGGACATGCTGGTGCTCCGATCGTGGCGCGGTTCAGCCGGTCTTGGGCGTGGCGCGGCCGCCATAGTGCAGATACGAAGGGCCGTCGGGGCGGATTTCGAACACCACCGCGTCCCCGATCGAGTCACCGTCGGCGCGGCCGACGAAGGTGGTGGCGTCGACCGCGGTCAGTTCCAGACTCCGCGGCCGGGCGAGCCCCACCAGGATCCCGGTCGGCTCGGTGCGCATCCGCAGCCGGCCCGCTCGGGAGGTCACGTGGATCCTGCTGCCCGCGCGCTCGTAGACGCCGGTGTACGCGTCCACGTCCGCCTCCACGGGCTCGGCGGGCGGACCGAGCAGCTCGGGTACCCGCAAGTCGCGCAGTTCGTAAAGGAGTTCACCGATGAGGCGGTGCTGGAACTCGACGCTGCGGCCGCCGTTGATCAGCACGGCGATGACCGTTCCCGAGCCGGGCAGCACCCACAGGGCGGCATGCTGGCCGATGGTGTCCCCGGTGTGGGAGGCCACCTCATGGCCGTCCCACTCGTCCAGGCTCCAGCCGATGCCCCACTGTTGCCCACCGGCGTAGGGGTTGGGCAGGTCTACCTGTGGTTTCCGCAGCATCGCCGGATCGGCGAGCAGCGCCCCCGGCGTCAGGTGGGCGCGGCCGAAGGAGACCACATCCGCGGCGGTTGAACAGATGAGTCCTGCGGGGCCCACCGACCGCGGCAGCCCCCACGCGGGCGCCGTGCCGCCATGATCGTCATGACCCATGGCGGCGCCGAACCGCAGCACGTCCTCCGGCAGCGTCCAGGTGTGGGCCAGGCCCAAGGGCGTGCAGATCTGCTCGCGCAATGCCTGGTCCCAGACCTTCCCGGTGAGCTGTTCGATCACCCGGCCGGCGATGACGAAGCCGGCGTTGCAGTAGGAGTGGGAATCCCCGACCGGGAAGGTCTGCTCCAGGCCGGCACACGCCTCGACGTAGTGCGCGAGGCAGTCGTCGCCGCGGCCGGTGTCCAGGAACAGATCGCCGTCGATGCCCGAGGTGTGGGTGAGCAGATGGCGCAGCGTGATCGTGGCCGTCGCCTCGGCGTCGCCCACCCGGAAGCCGGGCAGAACGTCGACGACGGGCGTGTCCAGCGTGATGAGGCCCCGCTCGGCCAGGAGCATGAGCTGCGTCGCGGTCCACACCTTGGTGACCGAGCCGATCTGGAACAGCGAGTCGGTACGGACGGGGGCGCCGGTAGCGGTGTTGAGGACTCCGGTGGCGCACTCGTACGTCTGACCGTCACAGTAGAACGCCAGGCTGGCGCCCGGGACCTTCGACTCGGCGGACAGCGCCGCGAGACGGCCCGCCCAGTGCTCCATGTCGGCCTTCACGCACGCCCTCCGGATGGTCGAGTGAACTTGGCCCGCAGCGTACGCACGGCAGACGCGTCCATGGTTGGTCCGTGCGTACGAACTGGCAGGTCACGGCATGGACCCACGGACGAATTGCGCGGGCGGTGCGGTTTCTAGGGTGGCGTGACCCTGGAGTCCACGAGGAGACGAAGATGCCGCTGATCGACCGTGACGACTGCGCGCTGGTGATCATCGATGTGCAGAGCGACTTCTACCCGCCCACGCGGCTCGACGTGGACCGGCCCCGGTTCCACGAGATGGTGCGGCGCATCGTCTGGATCACGTCGGTGGCCGACCGCCTGGGCATCCCGGTCGTGGTGACCGAGGAGGATCCCGACACCAGCGGCCGCACCGTGCCGGAGATCCGCGACGCGCTGCCTGCCAAGGCGGTCACCCTGCCCAAGAACGCCTTCGCCGTGTGGGACAACCCCCAGATCGCCGACGCCCTTGAGGCAACCGGCCGCACCACCATGGTCCTGGTCGGCATCGAGACCGACATCTGTGTCGCTCACTCGGCGATCCAGCTGCACCACGCCGGCAAGCGGGTGGTGGTCGTGGACGACGCCGCGTACTCGCCGGGCCCAGCACACGAGCGGGGGCTGCGACGACTGGCCGGCTGGGGCATCGAGACGCTGTCCACCAAGGAACTGTTCTACGACTGGGTACGCACCATCGAAGGCGCGGACGCCTTCCATGACACTCACGGGGACTTGACAGTTCCGCCTGGCGTGCGGCTCTGAATCTGCCGGACCGCGGTCAGCCGACCGAGGCGGTGGGGTCCGCGCCCGCAGGGCGGACCCCACCGCTGTCGCCCATACCCATCAGGCGCAGTTCGAGCATCGCGGCGAACCGGGCGGAGGGGTCCCGCAAGTCGATCCGCCCCACCTCGGTCACCCGGCGGATGCGGTAGCGGAAGGTGTTGGGGTGGACGAACACGCTCGCTGAAGCGGCGATGACGTCTCCGAAGGCGTCCAGCCAGGCACGGAGTGTCTCCACCAGATGGGCGTTGTGCTTGGCGTCGTAAGCCGCCAGCCGGGCGAGCGGGCCCGAAGGCTCGTCACGGTTGGCGATCGCGAGATCCCTCATCTCCAGCATGAGGGCGTCGACATACACATCGGCGATCGCAGCCACGCGCCGGGAACTCCGGCCGCTGAACAGCACTCGAAGTGCCCGGTCCGCATTGGTCCGCGAGCGGGCGAGGGCGGACGGCTCCGGCGCCATCGATCCGATCCCTATGAGGGCGCCCGTCCGCTCACCGGTGCGCTGCAGGAAGTTCGAGGCGACCTGTACCGCGCGCTCGCGGGCGTAGGCGGAGTCCGCCGCCACCGGAAACAGCGCATAGGCCACATCGCCCAGCAGGGCCACCGCCGAGCGCGGCTGGACCGCGGCCAAATGGACGGCGAGAGCTCCGGCCACGCGCTGGCGCTCGGCGGTGACGTGGGCGGGGTCCTCACCCTGGCCGGGAGCCAAGCCCATGGCCATGACAAGAGTGGGTTCGTCGACCAGCCCCAAGCGGCCGAGTGCCGCGATGGCGCCGGCGCCCCCTTCCAGCGCGGTGGTGACCAAGTCGGCGCGCAGCCGGTTCTCCGCGTCGCTGCCGGCCCTGAAGCGAAGCATGTGGAGGGCCACGAGCTTGGCTGCCTCCACGAAGGCCGTCTCCCGCTCAGGGGTCAGCGGCGTGCGCAGCGCCGCCCACACCGAGCCCAGGAATTCGTCGCCGGCCCGCACCGCCACCGCGACGCGCGGCAGCGCCACTTCCTCACCCAGGGTCGGTGCCGGCACGTGCACCAGGCCCTCGCTCCGGTACAGCTCCTTGAAGACGCCGTGCTCCTCGTGCAGGCGCAGGTAGCGCTCCGGCACCTGCCGGGCCAGGATGCTCTCCACCCGGGGGCCGTCCGCCTCGTCCTGCCGGCCGGAGAACGCCAGGATCCTCGAACGGCGGTCCTCAATGGTGACGGGGGCGTCCAACAGGGTGGCGATGGCGTTGGCCAGGGCGAACAGATCGCCGGACGGCACACCGCCCAGGGTCTGCTCCCCGGCCTCGCCGACGTCTCCTTCGGCCAGCAGGGTGCGCAGCATCGCCGCCAACTGGGCCCAGGACGCCCCGCGGGTAAGCGTCAGCAGAGCCACGCCGGTCTCGGCCACAATCGGTGCGAGATCGTCCGCGTCCTCGACCGGTCCCCGCACCACCAGGGCCACAGCGCGTTGGTCCCTGACATGGCGCAGGAGCCCGGCGATCTCGTCAGGTCCGTGGGCGCCGACGCCGAGCACGATGGCGCCGTCCGGATAGTGCTGCTCGTCGTGCGGATCGTGGATGCCGACGCCGCCGATCTCGATGGCCTTCCCGGCATCGCCGTGCAGCAGGTCCAGGAAAGTCGAGCCGAGATCCTCGAGCACACGGCTGAGACTCCTGGCGGGGTGCGTCGACATGTGTCTGATCATCTCCGCAGACTAGGACCGGCAAAGCCCCGCACCTTCGTACCTGCGGACGAGGATATGCCCGCAGCTCCGTCGGTCAGAACGAATCCGACGAACCAGGCTTCCACAGTCGGAACAGGGCCGCGTCGACCAGGGCGTCGGTGGAGTCGACCAGCGGCAGCACCCGCGCGGCCGCCCCACTGATCAGCGGGATCTCCGTACACGCGGCGACTGCCACCTGTGCGCCCTGTTGCTTGAGGATCTCGGCGGCCGAGGCGATCCACTGTTCGGGTCCGGCCAGGCATGAGCCCTGCTTGACCGCGCGGATCGCCGCGTCCACGTACTCGCGCTGGACGCGGCCGGAAACCTGAATGACGTTGAGGCCGAGCCGGGCGCCGGCCCGCTCGTAAAGGCCGGCCAGGCGCGTCCCCCGCGTCGCGAGGACGCCCACCTTCTCCACTCCGGGCGCCTTGCCCGCGGCGGCCCGCAGCGCCGCCTGGATCATGTCCAGCACCTCGATCCCCGTGGCCTTCGACAACTGCTCGACATAGGCGTGAGCGGTGTTGCAGGGGATGGCGACACAGCTCGCACCGGCCTGTTGCAGCCACCGCGCGCCCTCCACCAGCGCCGGCACCGGGGTGGGGCCCTCGCCCAGCAACGCCGAGGTCCGATCCGGAACCGCCGGATCGGCCCACATCAGCACCGGCAGGTGCCCCTGGTCGGAACCGGCCGGCGTCCGCTCGACGAGCCGACGGTAGAAGTCGGCCGTCGCCAGCGGCCCCATCCCCCCAAGAATCCCCAGAGCGGGACGAGTTCTCCTCACCGCTCCACCGCCTCGCATCCCATGGCACTCGAAGCGGACAACCGCGTGTGCGGCGGGGCGAACTCGGGATCACTCACGGGAAGCGGCCTTTCCATGACGACGGGCATTGTCGCGATCCTTGTCCCCACGCCGATGCGAGAGCTTGTCGCACAGGCCAAAACCACCGACCCGAATTGGGCCGGCCGCATCCAGCGGCGGCCGGCTCACCTTGCCCTCGGCTCACCGGGACCTCCGCGACCGGCGCCTGAACGGGCCGGCCGCATGAGGAAACCCGGCACACGTCCACCATGCTTCCGCCGCACCTCCGGCCCGGCGCCCCTCAGTCCTCGCGCGCGGCCTCCTGCGCCAGCAACTCGTCGAGGTCGCGGAGGCGGTCGAGACCCCGCACGGCCTGCACCATCCGGGCGTTGTGCTCAAACCGCTCGCGGTGGCGGTGCAGGAGGTTCCAGTATCCGGCTGTGAACGGGCAGGCGTCTTCGCCCACGCGCACGGACGGTTTGTACCGGCACGCGCCGCAGAGGTCGCTCATGCGGTCGATGTAGGCGCCCCCCGACGTATAGGGCTTGGTGGTCATGAGTCCGCCGTCCGCGTACTGCGACATCCCCACGACGTTCGGCACCATCACCCAGTCGTACCCGTCGACGAAGCTGCGGTGAAACCAGTCGGTGACGGCCCGGGGCTCCCATCCCCGCTGGAGCGCGAAGCTGCCCAGGATCATCAGGCGCGGGATGTGATGCGTCCAGCCGGTTCCCCTGACCTGTTCCAGCACGCTGGACAGGCAGTTGGCCTCGGTGCCCTCCGGGGACAGCTCCGTGAACCAGTCGGGGAGTGCCCGGTGGTGGCGCAGGGCGTTCCTGTCGCGGTACTGGTCACCGAAGTGCCAGTACAGGTGCCAGACGAACTCGCGCCAGCCCGCGATCTGCCGCACGAACCCTTCGGCGCTGTTGAGCGGAACCTCGCCCGACCGCCAGCGCGCTTCGGCCAGTTCGACGCATTCGGCGGGATCCAGGAGGCCGAGGTTGAGCGAGGACGAGAGCAGGCTGTGGCTCATCGTGGCGTCCCCCGCCAGGATCGCGTCCTCATACGCGCCGAACGTGGCGAGTCGGTGCTCGGCGAACCGGTGCAGCGCGGCAAGGGCCTCACGGCGTGTGGCGGGAAAGGCGCGCGGTGCGTCCTCTCCGACGAACTGGACGTCGCCGTCGCGCGACCAGCGGTCCAGATCGGCCCGCACCTCGTCGTCGATGTCGCTCTCCCTCGGCCGGTAGGGCGCGGGAACACCGAGCTCGGTGGCGCCGCGCGGGGGCGGCTGCCGGTTGTCATGGTCCAGGTTCCAACGCCCACCGGCCGGGCGGTCGCCCTCCATCAGCAGGTCGTGCCCCTGGCGGACCCACCGGTAGAAGTCCTCCTGACGCAGCTGTTTGGTGCCCCGGCCCTGCGTCCAGGACCTGAAGGCGTCGTGCGTGACGAGAAATCCTCGTGCCGGCAGGACGCGCACGGCAGGGAGGGACCGGACGAATCCGAGCGCCGCGTGCGACGTGGGGTGATGCACCGTCACCGGCCCGTCCCCCAACGCCTCCAGCCCCTCCCGGTACGAATCCGCCTTGACGTACCGCACCCGGTCGCCCAGCTCTGCGGCCCGGTGGCGCATCGCCGAAAGGATGAGGTGTGCCTTCGCGCGGTGGAAACGCCGGCGCCGGAACACACCGCGCGACTCGATCATCAGCAGCGGCACGTCCCGGCGCGGGCCGCCGCGCGCCGGGTCGATGAAGTGGGGCCCCAGCTGATCGCCGAACAGCCAGTGGGCCACTGCGGGTTCTTCGGATGCCATGCCACTCCGTCCGTCGCCGGCCACGCCTGTCTGTCTCGCGCGCGGCCGCCCACCGCCGATCCAACTGCACGGGGACGCCGTCGGCACGGCACGCCACACGAGCTGTCCGGGTGGACCGACGCGCGAACGATGCCGGAACATCCAGTCGGGGCCGATGCACCGAGAGCGCCCCGCGCCCGCGAAGCCGGCGGGCGCGGGCCGCATCGTGCCCTCGCATCAGGGAGGCCGGGACGACTCCGGCGCGGCAGCAGTCGGCGGGCTCGTCGAACCCGGGCGCGATGGCACGGAACTACTTGAGCCGGGCGAAGCATCGCTCGACCAAGTTCCGCTGGCGATAAGCGACTTGACCAGAATCGGGTAGCCGATCCGCCCTTGGCGCTGACGGTTGGCAGCCTGGTGGCAGCGTTCGGGGGTCGTGGCGGCCACGCCCCGGCGTCGCCGCAGATGGCGGATAGGCCTGCTGGAGTAGACCTTTCGCCCAGCGCGAATTCCGCTGCGGTGCGAGGGCGGCCCACGCCGGTGCACGGGACGCGGAGCGAGTCAGTACCCGGTCGAACGCGATGGCGTCATTGGCGGTGCCCTGTGTGAGCGCGATCGACAGCGGCAGGCCCCCGTCCGTCGACAGCGAGGTGGGACTGTGCCGGTCAGCCAGCCCACGGGACCGGCCGGGAGCCGGGCAGGGCCTCGACGTTGCCGGTGAAGCCGTACGCGGTGCGTCAGGCGAGCTGGGCAGTCGGGGCAGCGGGCGCCAGGCGGGGCGAGATTCGGCCGGAGCCTTCACCGACGCCTCGCCCGACGCTCAAAAGGATCACTCGCCCCTCTGGGGCTTGATGATCGTGTGAGTGATGACCTGCCCCTGGATGGTCTTGTACTCAAGAGTCTGCCGACCGTCCTGCGTCGCGACGGGCTTCGCGACGGGCTTGGCTGTCGGGGCAGGGGTCTCGTCGATGGTGGCGCCGTCGGTCTGGTCGTCGGACATGGGTGAAGCTCCCTCTACGTCATGTCGGATCCGAGCGTGGTCGATCCTCCCCGCCGAGGACCCGGGGTAGGCGATTGATTACGAGCCAAACCTGAGCAGGGGGGTGGCTCGAAACAGGGGCCCCGTCGCCAGTGATACCGCTGTGCGTGCGGGCTTGTCCGCTCCGCTGCACGGGCCCTGCCCCGCTGCACCCCGCACCACGAGGAGCCGTCCGTACGCCCCGGTCGCACCTCGTCAGCCGTCCGTGCCGGGGCTGCGACCCCGGCGCAAGAACCGGCGGCCGGCCTTGCCGCCCCCCCGGCGCCGAGCGGCTGCCACCTCGGGAAGCCGACGCGGGGCGACCGGACGCGGGGC
Source organism: Streptomyces sp. NPDC001828 (assembly GCF_042892175.1). Taxonomy (NCBI): domain Bacteria; kingdom Bacillati; phylum Actinomycetota; class Actinomycetes; order Kitasatosporales; family Streptomycetaceae; genus Streptomyces; species Streptomyces sp. NPDC001828. The sequence goes on along the minus strand of NZ_JBIATV010000001.1, from coordinate 1,366,261 downwards.
GCGCACCTCCCCACCCCCAGCTCCAGCCACGCGGCCGAAGTGAACTCACGTCCCGTGGACGCTTCTTCGCACTCGACATGTCCTGCCGGGCTTGCCCACCTCCGCACGACCGATGACGCCCGGCCATGCCCCCGCGTGCCACTCCGCCAACTGTTCATCGCACAATTGGTGTTCTCTGCCGCCCCTCTGACAGCAAATCAACAACCAGCAGGGCAGGCACGCCGAGACCGACGCTACGTAAATGGGATGAGTATGTGGACTGCCCTGGAGCCCCCCGCCACCACCGTCGCCCCCGGTGACAGCGCCGTCGTCAGGCTGCGGGTGCGCAATACGGGGGACACCGTCGAGGAGTACCGGCTTACGCCGGTCGGTGAGGCGGCCGGGTGGGCGCGGGTCGAGCCGGCCGCGTTGCGGCTGTATCCCGGGGCGGAGGGCACTGCCGACATCACGTTCGCGCCGCCGCGTACCTCGGACGCCGTCGCCGGGCCGAGTGTGTTCGGTATCCGGGTGGAGCCGCGTGAGCGTCCGTATGAGGCGGATGTCGTCGAGGGCCGTCTCACGATCGGTCCGTTCGCCGAGATGCGGGCGGAACTGGTTCCGCGTTCGGTGCGGGGCCGGCGTCGCGCGCGTGGGCGCCTGGCCGTCGACAACCTGGGCAATCAGCCGCTGACGGCGTCGTTCTCCACCCGTGACAACGGGGACGCGGCCAATGTCGAGGCCAACCCGACCGCGGTGCGGGTCGATCCCGGCCGGGCCGGATTCGCCGAGGTGGCGCTCACGGCCGTGAACGTGACCTGGTTCGGCGGGACGCGTCAACACCCTTTCACCGTCTCGGTGTTGAGGTCGGGTGACGCGGCCCCGCAGGAGCTGCGCGGCACCTATCTCCAGCCGTCGGTGTTCCCGCGCTGGGTCCTGGCGGTGGGTTCGATCCTGCTGGCGCTGCTCGTCGCGTTCGTGATGATCTGGCTCCGGCACGACACCGGCGTCAAGAGCCAGGCGGCGGAGCAGGCACCGGCCAAGCAGGTGCCGCTCCCGCAGGGTTCGCAGAGCGCGCTGCCGTCCGCGCCGCCGTCCCCGTCGACGCAGCCGTCCCCGCCGCCGTCGGCCCCCGCGCCGCCGGCGCCCAAGCCGAAGCCGGAGAGCGGCGGTTCCGGAGGGGGCGGCGGCGGTGGCGGTCCGAAGAAGCCCACGTACGACCCGACGAAGCTGGTCCGGATCCAGTCCGGGCTCGGTAAGTACCTGACGACGAAAACCTCTGACTCGCGGGAGGGGCGTAACGTCACGACCTGGGCCGAGATCAAGGACAACCCCACGTGGGACCAGTACTGGTACGTCCGGCCGCTGCCGCGCGACGAGTTCGCCTTCACCTCCTCCTCCGAGCCGTGGGCCGTCATCGACAACCTGCGGGAGGGCAACCAGATCCAGATGTGGGGGGCCGTCGGGCGTGAGCCCAGTCTCACGAACGGGCAGATGACCAGCAACCAGAAGTGGGCAATCCAGCCGATCGAGGGGGCGGACGGATTTGTTCGCCTGATCAGCAAGGACGACGGATGGTGCATGTCCGACCTGTCACCCAATGACAAGGTGCTCCAAGTCGCGGAGGTCCGCCCCTGCGGAGCACTCCCCGCCGACCAGCAACGCTGGCGCATAGTCTCCTGAACAGATAGCCGGCTGCGGAGCGGTAGAAGCATGCCGACGACATCCCGCCGCCATGCGGACCAGACCAGGGCGGCCTGGAGCCCATCACGTGGACAGCTCCAGCCGGCCTCCCCGCGGTAGTGCCGGTTCACGCCTGCCGGCGGGCCCCGCGTCGTACCTGTCGGCGGGCCTCTGCGGAGCCGGGGTGACTGCCCGGCCCCGTCGAGGGCTGCCCGGCCGGATCCCTGCACGTCGGGCACGGCACGCCCGGCACTATCCGTACCGGCTCCCCCGCCGCGCCGGGCACGTCGCCGCGTGGCCCCCGACCGACGCCGGTGCCGAACCACCCTGCGTCACCACGCGGCTGCGCACCCCCGCTCGGCCGCCGGTCAACTCATGCACGACCGGACCGGCCCGGACGAGTACGAGCTGTCTCACTGCGTGCTGCTGCCCGGAGCCGCACTCGACACCCCGCCCCGTCCCGTCTTGACCACACCATCGGCGGGCTCCATACCGGCCCCGGCCCACCGGCCGGGCGGATGCTTCATCGCTCTCGAGGCCAGGAGGCACCCGGTGACCGTCCGGCAGTCGCACTCGCGTGACCCGAAACGAGCCGCCGGACCGGCTCTCCGCCACGAGGGCGAGACCCGCAGATTGATCACGAGCCGAATGCGGCCTCTAGTAGGCGTTGTCGACCCACCAGGACTGGTAGCCGGAGTTCTTTGACGGATCGTTGCAGGGGTAGCCACGCACGCCGTACTCGGAGTCGTCGAGGCAGTTCCACGGGGCATTGATTCCGTTGCGTACCACCTGGGTGGTGGCGCCGGAGCTGGTGGTGAAGAACTCCAGCGCCCACTTCTGGTAACCGTTGGCGAAGCTGGGGTTATTGCAGTCGTAGGTACGGAGGCCGTAGTCGGAGGACCAGTCGAGGCAGCGGCCGGTGTTGACGTTCTGGAGCTGGCCGTAGCCGGAAGACCAGTTGATGACGTGCCAGCGCTGCCAGCCGCCGTCGACGCTGGGCTGGTTGCACTCGTAGGTGCGCAGTCCGAAGTCGTTGGAGTCGTCGAGGCAGCCGCCCGTCCAGTGCGAGCCGATGACGTAGTCGTGTCCGACCTGCCAGCTGTAGGCGATGCCGCCGTCGGCGTGGGCAGCGGTGGCGCCGGTGAAGCCGATGCCGGCGGCGATCGCGAGTGCGGCGGTGGATCTTGCGAGGCGCTTTCCGAGCTTCTTGAGCATGGTGCCCTCCCTGACGTTTGTGGTCCAACAGACTGCGCGGCCGCACCGAACCCTCTCCGTGAACGGCCCTGCCCAAGCGCGGCCTTGTCCTGCCATCACGACCTTGTCCGGCCATCAGCCGGACGCCTTCGGCCGCTGTCTGGCGTAACGCGCTCGCGGGCGGTGCGTCCGCCGACGGGCCGGCCGACAGCGTGCCGCTTGCGACGGCGGTGACTCATCCGTCATCCGGTAGTTCAGGGTGTACGACCTCTGCGGGTCGCCGTCTTGGCCCAGCCCCTGTGGCCCCGCCAACCGATCGTTCAGCCACGGGCCCGGACCGCCACTGGGGGTCGGGCGACAGCCGTCGCGACCCTCACCGCTGCTGCCTGAACCGAACGCTTCACCGCTGTTCCCTTCATTGCGCGGAACCGCTGAGCACCACGGTGACGTTACGGATACCGGTCCTGCGACCGTCCTTGGTTCGTCCTAACCCCTGGCTGGGGACCCGGCCGATCACTGAGAGCCACATGGCCTCGCGCCCGCCGTCGGCAACCGCCTCCCGCGCGAACACCGCGTCCCTCCGTGCCGCCCCGGACTCAACTGGCCCAGGCAGTAAGGGATCAGGCGCGAAGCAGGTCGGCCGAGGCAGTCCAGAGGCGCTTGGCGATGGCGGGGTCGAGCGCCCATTCCTTGACACCGTGCGGGTGCTGCGCGAGATCGGCGTCGTCCGGCACGGTGTAGGCCTCTTGTGCGTCGTCGAGGTAGTGGCCTCCGGAGTGAGCGAATTCGGGGGCGACGGCCGCGACGATGCTGGTCGCGGCTCCCTGCTCGACCGTCTTGTAGGTGAAGACTCCGGCGGCCTCGGCCGCGGCGAGCGACTCCTTCTGTGCCGTTGTGAAATTCCGCTGCAGCCCCGTCGCGATACCGCCGGGGTTCACCGCATTCGCGACGATGCCGTCGGACGCCCAGAGACGGGTCGCCTCGACGGCGAAGAGAGAGTTCGCCGTCTTCGACTGGGCGTAGGCGATCTGCGGGTCGTAGCCGCGACGCTCGAAGTGGAGGTCGTCGAAGTCGATGCCGGAGCGCATGTGCGCCGTCGAACTGACCGAGACGATCCGTGCCCCCTCGCGGTCGGCCGCTCCCAGAGCCAGCGCGTCATGAAGGCCGCAGGCCAGGGCGAAGTGGCCGAGGTGGTTTGTCGCGAATTGGAGTTCCCACCCTTCACGCGTCCGCTCGAGGCCACCGGTAACCACGCCGGCGTTGTTGATCAGCAGGTGGAGCGGGCCACGCCACGCGTCGACGAATCGTGTGACGGAGTTCCGATCGGCCAGGTCGAGCCGGACGACCGGGGGACGGATCCCTTCGGTCGACTTCTCGATCGCGTCAGCGACGGTGTCACCCGCAGTCGTGTTCCGGACAGCGAGCGTCACTTCCGCCCCGGCACCGGCCAGTGCACGAGCTGTCTCGATCCCGAGTCCGGAAGAAGCCCCCGTCACGATCGCGCGGAGCCCGACGAGACCGACGCCTTGCAGCACCTCATCTGCGGTACTGGAGGCAGTGAAAGGCGTGGAGATGAGTGCGTGAGCCATGGCATCGAACTATACGCACAGGACTTGATTTGTATAGTTAGGATCCCGCCCTTACGGTGGTTCCATGAGCAGTCCTGATGCTGGCCCCCCGCCGCCGACGGTCGTCGATACCGCTCGCCGGACCCTGGTTCTGGACTCCGCGATGGTCACGTTCGCGCGGTTCGGTTACCGGAAGGCCTCGATGGAGGAAGTGGCGCGGGCGGCGGACATCTCCCGGCCCGGGCTCTACTTTCTCTTCTCCTCGAAGGAGACTCTGTTCCGAGCCGCGGTCACCCAGGCCCTGGAGCGGGACATCGCAGCGGTCGAACACGTCCTGGCCGAGGCCCAACGCCCCCTTCAAGAGCGCCTCGTTGAAGCCTTCGACCACTGGGCGGGCCGCTACATCGGCCCGCTGACGCGCGATGTAGCGGCGGTCATCGAGGCCAACCCCGACCTCCTCGGAGAGATCGCCGAAACCACACCTCGACGTTTCGAGGAACTGATCACAGACGCGATCGCCGTCGCGTCAGGACAAGACGCTGCCCCTCTGGTCGCACAGACGATGATCAGCACATCGATCGGCCTCAAGCATCAAGCCGAATCGCGGGAGTTCTACCTCGACCGGCTGAAGGTCGCTATCGATCTGCTGGTGCGCTAAAGGCGTCGTGGAAGCGGTCGTTCGGCGTATGCGGTCTTTGGTTGCGCGACCGCACTATCATCGGCCCCCGCCAGGCCTCTGGCGGGGCCGCAGTGGGTGCAGCTCCCGGGCAGAGGCTGTCCCCCACCGCTCGAATGCGGCTTCGGGTTGCCTGCTCCGTAGGACGGCGACAAGCCAAGGCGGATCCGTTCCGCCTATTCCTCATCCACCTCTTGGTCGGCCAATTCGTTGGCGCGGTCGATCTCGGGCATGTGCGTCTCCGCCCAGGTCCGCAGCCCGGCAAGCGCGGCTTCCAAGGACAGCCCGAGCTTGGTGAGTTGGTAGAAGACCCGTGGCGGCACGGTCGGTTCGACCCTGCGTGACACCAGCCCGTCGCGGGTCAGGCTTCGCAGCGTCACGGACAGCATCTTCTGCGAGACGCCAGGCATCCGCCGTCTCAGCTCCGCGAAACGCACCTCCCCCGGCGCGGCATCGGCGAGCGTCTTGACGGCCATGGATGTCCACTTCGTACCGATGCGGTCCAGCAACTGCCGCGTGGGGCACTGGGGATCGAACAGATCACCGCGCACCCCGCGACCTGCGGCCCGGGCTCCTCGGGTGGTCACCTGCGGCTCACCACCTTCCCCGAAAGTGCCGTCTGGGCAGCAGTCGGACAGTTACCTATCGTTGCGTGGTCACCAATGGTAACCACTTAGGGGAGCCGTCATGGCCGCCACCAGCGCACACCGACTCCGCCGTATCGCGACGAACGGCGTCCAACTCAACGTCGCCATCGCCGGGGACGGACCCGCTGTACTCCTGCTGCACGGCTTCCCCCACACCTGGCAACTCTGGAGCGGCATCATCGGGCAACTGGCCGAGCGATACCGGGTCATCGCCCCGGACCTGCGGGGCTTCGGTGCCAGCACACGAGCCGTCGACGGTTACGACGCCGGCACCCTCGCCGCCGACGCCGAAGGGCTGCTCGACGCACTCGGCGAGCCCTCCGCAGCGGTGGTCGGCATCGACGCGGGCACCGCCCCCGCCGTCCTGCTCGCGCTGCGCCGCCCCGACCTCGTCCGGCGCCTGGTCGTGATGGAGGCACTCCTCGGCCGCCTGCCGGGAGCAGAACACGCCGTCGCGGGCGGCGCACCGTGGTGGTTCGGCTTCCACGCCGTCCCCGGCCTCGCCGAGGCGGTCCTGGCCGGTAATGAGGCCCCCTACATTGACTACTTCCTCAACTCCGGGACGTTCGGGCGCGGAGTACCCGACGACATCCGCGCGGCCTTCATCCACGCGTTCACCGGGAGCGAGGCCCTGCGCTGCGCGTTTTCCTACTACCGGGCCCTGCCCACCAGCGCGCGACAGCTCCAGGACGCCGCCGCGACAGCCCGGCTGACCATGCCCACCATGGCCATCGGCTCCCATCCCGTCGGCACCGGACTCGAACGCCAACTCCACCCTCTCACCGACGACTTGGTCGGACACCACCTCCAGGACTGCGGCCACATCATCCCCCTCGACCGCCCCGACGCATTGCTCGCGCTCCTCTCCCCCTTCCTCGCCGCCGATCTGCCCCGCACTCCCGGCCCATGCGACAGGTAGTCACCGCGAGGCCGACACACACCGCCGTTCACACTCCTGCCCACGGTGTCGACCGTCGGCCGGCGGCGCCCAAGTCCAAGGCAGAAGAGGCAGTCAAGGCAGTCAAGGCAGCGGAGGCATCCCGCCTCTCCGGAAGGTCTCCACGACCAGCCGGTCCGGTGACCGTTGTGCGGGTGGTGGCAGTCGCAGGCCCTTCCGGCCCGGGGTGATCGAGCCGAGGACGCTCGGATGACGGGCCCCGGTGCTTCGCGGGTGGGTGGAGGGCAGGCCGTGTGCGGTAAGGAAGCCGAGGACCGCGAAGGCGTAAGCCTCCTTCGCATCGGAGGGCAGGCCCAGCTCGTCGGATTGGCGCAGTGCCAGGTTCGGGAGGTGTTCGGCGAGCATCGCCATCAGGACGGGGTTGCGGGTGCCACCGCCCGAGACGATCACCTCGGACGCGCCGACCGCGTCCACGGCGTCCGCGACCGTCCGGGCCGTGAGCGCGGTGAGCGTGGCGATCACGTCCTCGGCGGCCAGTGGGCCCAGACCGGCCAACGCGCCCTGCCAATACCCGGGTTGGAACAGTTCCTTGCCGGTGGTCTTGGGTGCGGACAGCGCGTAGTAGGGCTCGCCGAGCAGACGCCGCAGCAGCGCCTCGTGGACCGTGCCGCGCGCGGCCAGGGCTCCTTCCACGTCGTACGCGAGCCGTCCCCCGCTGAACTCCCGGGCCGCCGCGTCGATCAGCGCGCACCCCGGCCCGGTGTCGAAGGCGGTGCCGTCGGGGGCGGTGAGGTTGGCGATGCCGCCCAGGTTCAGCGCGACGGGCCTCCCCGGCCGGCCGCGCAGCCACAGCACGTCGAACAGGCTCACCAGCGGCGCGCCCTGGCCCCCGGCGGCGATGTCGCGTGGTCGGAAGTCGGCGACCACAGGCAGCCCGGTCGCCTCCGCGATCCACGCGGGCTGCCCCAGCTGCAGGGTGCCGTGCACCTGTCCGTCGACGGCCCAGTGGTAGCAGGTCTGACCGTGCGAGGCGACCAACTCGGCCCGCCCGTCGCACAGTTCACGGTCGGCGCGGAGGGCCGCCGCGGCGAACGCCTGCCCGATGCGGGTGTCGAGGCGGCACACCTCGGCCATCGTGGTGGCCGCCGGGGGCAGGGCGGCGGCCAGTGTCTCCCGCAGCCCGTCCTCGTACCCCTCACTCACAAGACCCAGCGGTGTCAGGACGAGGCTGTCGCCGGTGAGGCTCAGGTCGGCCGCCGCCGCGTCGATCGCATCGTGCGACGTACCGGACATCAGGCCGATCACCCGCATGTCTCAACTCCCCTTCCTGTACGAGACGTTGGCGAGCGCGATGACGCTCACCGCGCAGGCCGCCGCCGCGTAGTACCCGGGGATGTCGACGTTCCCGGTGCGTTTGACTGTTTCCGTGATGATGAGGCCCGCACACCCCGAGAACACGGCATTGGACAGGGCGTAGGCGAGTCCGAGACCGGTGTAGCGCACGCTGGTGGGGAACATCTCGGCGAGCATCGCCGGTCCCGGGCCCGCCATCAGCCCCACCACCGCGCCCCCGGCACACACCGCCACACCTTTGGCCGCGTTCGACGTCCCGGTGTCCTGAAGGAGGTGGAGCAGCGGCACCGCCAGGACGACCACGAGCCCCGCGCCGGCCAGCATCACCGGCCGGCGCCCGATCCTGTCGCTGAGCAGCCCCGCCGGGACGATCGTGGCCGCGAAACCGAGATTGGCCAGCACCGTCGCCAGCAGCGCCTGCCGGAAGGACGCGTTCAACGTGCTCTGCAGATAGGAGGGGAGCACCACCAGGAGGGTGTAGCCCGACGCCGCCCAGCCCATGACACGCCCGGCCCCGAGAGCGACCGCGCGCACCACCTCGGCTGCGGCAGGCCGCTCGAACTCCCCTTTCCGCCCCTGTTCCCGCTCCGCCGCGAAGGCCGGCGTCTCCGCCAGCCGCAGCCGCAGCCACAGTGCGCCCAGCCCCATCGGCAGCGTCATCAGGAACGGCAACCGCCAGCCCCAGTCGCCCAGTTGCTTCTCGCTGAGCAGTGTGGCGAGCAGTGCCGCCGCGCCCGCACCGCCCAGCAGTCCCAGCGCCACCGTGAACGACTGCCACGACCCGTACAGCCCACGCCGCCCAGGTGGCGCGAACTCGGTCATCACCGACACCGCACCCCCGAACTCCCCACCCGCAGAGAGCCCCTGCAGCACCCTCAAAAACGTGAGCAGCCAGGGGGCGACAGCACCGACCGTGGCATACGTCGGCAGCACACCGATCGCCGTCGTCGCTCCCGTCATCAGCACGATCACCACGATCAGCACCGGACGCCGCCCGACCCGGTCACCGAGCCGGCCGAACACAGCCGCCCCCACCGGCCGGAAGAAGAACGCCAGCGCGAACGACGCGTACGTCTTCACCAGCGCCTCCACCTCGCTGCCGCCCTCCGGAGTGAAGAAACGCGCGGCGATGATCGTCGCGAAGTAGCCGTACACACCGAACTCGTACCACTCGATGAAATTCCCCACCGAGCCCGCGACCAGCGCTCCACGCGACCGCCCGGGCCGGAGGGCCTCCAGACCCGGACCATGTTCGGGAGCAGTCATGAAATCCCTTCCTGGAAGACCGGAGGACATCCGTGACGGGCCAACCCGCAGACGGATAACGAGTCTTACTCCAGAGAGTGCTGACCGCCCGCGGCTTTCAAGACGACTGACCGTCAGCCAGCCGACATCCAGCAATGGCTTGGAGACCGCTGGTCCGTCAGTCCTGTGGCAGTTCAGCGAGCCAGCGATCGTCCTGGAAGGCGGCAGGGACCCAGTCGATCGTGATGCTCGATGTGTCGCCGTCATGGATGATCAGCCCGTACTCCTGGAACTTGGCGCTGAACTCGATCAGTGCGTCCGGGCAGGCGAAAGGGTCGTCGTGCTGGTCGCAGCGCACGTTGGCGCGGCCGTTCATCGCTTCGCAGCAGTGGTGGGTCATGACCTCGGCTTGACCGACAGCGTCGCGAAATAGTGGGACATGTATTGAGCGGATGCGTTGGATTGGTGCGGCGCTTCCGTGAAGCCGGTGAGGATGAATCCCGCGGCGAGTTGCCCGGCGATCTGGTCGGTGAGGGTGTGGCTGTATTCAAGAGGGGCATCCGCGCCGAACTTCGTGGCGCGTTCCTCGGCCGAGTAGTGCGTGACATCGCTGTAGGGCAGCTGGTGCACGACGACCATCTCGCCGCGCTCGTCGAGCGCCTCGTGGTCGAACAAGTACGCATCAGGGTTGAGGAAGCCGGCGAGCAGAGTTCCGCCCGGTCGCAGGACGCGGAAGCACTCACGCCACACCGGTGCCACGTCCGGTACGAACAGGTTGGACACCGGATGGAATACGACGTCGAAGGTTGCGTCGCCGAACGCGCTGAGGTCGCGCATGTCCCCCAGAACGGTGCGCAGTTCCAGTCCGTCGCGCGCCGCCACCATCTGGTCCTGGCCGAGCTGGAGGGGTGAGTTGTCGAACACCGTGACCCGCGCCCCTGCGGCGGAGAGGATCGGACCCTGCTGGCCACCGCCGGAGGCCAGGCACAACACGTCCTTGCCGGTCAGATCGGTCGGCAGCCAGGAGCGGTCGACCGGCTCATGCCCGATGAGAACAATCGACCAGTCGCCCGTGCGGGCACGCTCGACATCCTCAGTGCTCACCGGCCTCGACCACTCGTTGCCCTCTTGGACACACTTGTCCCAGGCCGCCCGATTGTGGGCAGCGGGGTCGACATCATCGTCCCGCACGTTCAACTCCCTGCTGCAGCCAAGCGGACACCTGCGGCACTGGCAGGTCGGTGCCGCCAGCCAACACGATTGCGGGGTTCGGGCTCAACGAAATTACTGACCCTGCGGTCGTGATGTCGTGAGGGTTGTTGGACCGGTGGCTGGGGCAGCACCAGAAGTGGTGCTGCCCTGCCGCTGGCACAGCAGCCCGTTTCAGTGGGCGCCGGGCTTGGCGGCGACGCGTTCCAGAACGGCGTCCAGCTCGGCGCGCGACCACCAGGAGCCGGCCCTCATCACTCCCGCGATCTCGCGGAGAGCGGTGTGGCTCTCCAGCGGGTCCCCGTCGAGGAGGACCAGGTCGGCAGGCATCCCGGCGGCAACACGGCCGAACTCGCCTTCCTCGTCCAGGAATCGGGCCGGCTCCGTGGTCGTCATCCGCAGGATGGTCAACGGGTCGAGGCCGGCCTCGGCGAGGTGGTCGAACTCGTCGTGGAGTGCGAAACCCGGGATGACCCCCGCTGCCCCGCACGCGTCGGTTCCCGCGACCATGGGGACTCCGGCGTTGGCGAAGGTCTTCGTCATCCTCAACTGGGCGGCCCAGTGATGGTGCAGGGCGTTGCGGGTGACGTCGGGGAGTTTGGAGAACTTCTTCGCCGACTTGTCCCAGGCGCGCAGTTCCTCGGCGGCCATGTAACGGCGCCTCGGGTCCTCGGTATGTTCGGTCGAGTCGCCGAACTGCTGCGTGTGGACCCTGATCAAGGTCGGGCACTGCCAGGTGGTGTGCTCGGCGAAAAGGGCCGCCAGCTCCTCCGCCTTCTGCTGATCGTAGGAGCCGTCGGCGAGGGCGTAGGCGTGGGCTTCCCGTTCGGACGTGCCTGTCGCCGGGTTCGTCACCAGCCCCTTGATCAGCTTCGTCGCCAGCGCTTCGGCGCCGGGGACCTTGATCCTGGGGATCGGCGGGAGATTACGCGTGGCATTGCTCGCGCGGACCTCGTTCTCCAGGGAGGACGCCGCGGCGAACACGGTGACACCGGGGCCGAGATGCTCGATCGACCACACCCCTGCGCGGGCGGCTTCGCGGGGGTCGAGGTCCGCCGGGAGATGACCACCCAGCCGGATTCCGAGGCGGTTCGCCTCCTGGAGGGCGGCCAGGAAGGTCTCCCGGGTCGTCAGGGCCGCTTTGATGAAGTCGGCTCCGTCCCGGTGCTGTTCCCGCACGGCCTGAATCGCGCTCTCGGTGGTGTTCGCGTTCAGCGGCGTCAGCAGGTCACCTGCGGTCGCCTTGAGTTCCGGCGCGCCGTTCGGCCGTGGCAGTGTGCCCATGCGCCGGGACTTGAGCAGTTCCCTGTTTCCCGACATCTGGCGGAAGCCGACGACGCCATTGGCGAGCATCAGCGCATACGTGCCGTCGACGTCCTTCGGTGTGTTCAGGGCGTGCAGGTGCATGTCCATGAACGCCGGGACGACGAACCGGCCCTGTCCCTCCACCACGTGTGCGTCCGAGGCCGGGGCCCCGGTCGCCGTCACCGCCGTGATCCGGTTCCCCTCGACCACCACGTCCTGTCCGGTTGTACGGGACCCGTCCAGCGGGTCGACCACGATGACGTCCCGCACCAGCACCCGTCCGGTGATCGAGGACGGGTCGACGTACCTGCTCATGTCTCTCCCTGCTGTCATGGCTGCTTCGGGACTCGGGATGCGGGATGCGGGGGGGCGGCAGTCACCCGGCGAACAGCCGCTGTGCGTTACGGGTGGTGAGGTCCCGCCAGGTGTCGGTGGAGGACGGCTGCGCCGCCGAGTCGACGGACGCGACCTGAGCGAGCGCCCCTTCGGCGGGTGTCCAGCAGTAGTCGCTGCCGTACAAAAGGCGCTCGGTGCCGAACGCCGCGTCGAGGGCCGGGATCTGGCGCGGGAAGGGCGTCCCCGCCATGTCGTACCAGAGGTGCCCGAAGTGCTTCAGGGCGCTGTGCGGGCCGCCTTCGGGGCCACCACCCATGACAGCGCCGAACATGTCCATACGGTCGGCGACCAGTGGCAGCACTCCCCCGCCGTGGGTCAGCACCCAGCGAATCCGCGGATAGCGTGCGAGGACTCCCCGCAGGAGCAGGTCGCTCGCCGTGCGGGCGGTGTCGAAGAGGAACTCCAGCATCGGCCGCGGCCGCCCCAGGGACAGCTCGTCCGCGTGGGGCGGTGACGTGGGGTGGACGAAGACGACGGCTGCGCGGCGGTCGAGGTCCTCCCACAGCGGTTCGAACCGGGGGTCGCCGAGGTAGACACCGTGGTGATTGGACTCCACGGTCACCCCGTCCGCGCCCAGTACGTCGAGGGCGTGGGCGGCTTCCGCGAGCGAGCTCTCCACGTCGGGCAGGGGAAGGGACGCGAAGTGGCCGAACCGCTGGGGCCGTTCGGCCCGCACTCGGGCGCCGAACTCGTTGACCTCCCGGGCCAGCGACCGCGCCGCGTCGTCGTCGCCGAAGTGCACGCCGGGAGAGGAGATCGACAGGTACGACTTGTCGATACCGGAGCGCTCCATCAGGTCGAGGTGCTGTTCGACGCTCCACGAAGGCCAGCCGGGCATCCCGTCGGGGTGCTCGATCCCGGCGGACCGAGCGGCGGTCACATAGCTGTCGGTGACGAAATGGGCGTGGACGTCGATGAGGCCGGTCGGGGTCATGCGGGCTCCCTTGGATGCGGCTGCGTACCTGAACGAGCGTAGGAAGGGAGCCGTACGCTGGCATGTGTGATGCCGATGAATGAAACGGGGAATTCCGCCGGAGGCGACCGGCCGAGACGCGGAGGGAAACCCGCTGCGGGGCAACCTGTCATCGACCGGGCATTTGCCCTGCTCAGGGCTTTCGACAGTGACCATCGCGCACAGACTCTCGCGGAACTCGCACAGCGCAGCGGCACGCCCCGCAGCAGCACCCTGCGGCTCGCCCGTTCGCTCGTCCAGGTGGGTGCGCTGGAGCGCCTCGACGACGGCCGCTATGTCGTGGGGCTGCGCCTGCTGGAGACCGCTTCTCTGGCGCCGCGCGGCCACGGGCTACGGTCCGTGGCCATGCCGTACATGGAAGACCTCTTCCACGTCACCCGCCAGCACGTGCTGCTTGCCGTGCGCGAGCAGGGTGAGGCGCTGCTCGTGGAGCGGCTTTCGGCGCTCGACGCAAGCCCGGTGCGCTATCGCGTGGGCGGCCGTCTTCCGCTCGCGTCCACCGGCGCCGGACTGGTGCTGCTGGCCTTCGCCCCGACGGACGTTCAGGAGCAGGCGATCGCCGGCTACCAGCCCGGCGAGGGAGATGAGGACATCTGCACCTCGACCGACCTGCGCCGGGTGCTCGCCGAGGTCCGGCGCGGTGACCACGCCTTCGGCCGGCAGCGCCACCCGTGGAGGCTGTACACCGTGGCCGCTCCGGTCCGCAGCGGCAACGAGGTGGTGGCGGCGTTGTCGGTCGTGGCGCCCAGTACCGGCTTCGCGGAGGCCGGCTACGGTCCGGCCGTGCGCGCGACGGCCCGGGCGATATCCCGCCGACTCGACGAGGACGGACAGCGGGCGGGCCGCCCCGGCACCTTCGTGTCGCCGGATTGACCCCACGCGCCGCTGATGGGACCGCGAGAACTCCGGCCGGTACGGAGCATGCTGGAACCTTCTGGTGTGAAGTGCTCTTGACGCTGGGCCAGGGTGCGGCGACGGCAGGGATCGCTGCCCCCTGTGGGCGCCGTCGTCTCGTGGACGCCGCGCCTTTCGTCTCTTCCTTCCGGTCGTCTCGTCTCTTCCTTCCGGTCGTCGTCACCCGGCGAGGGCAGGGCTACGGCGCAGAGTGAGCGTCTCGCAGACCGTCGGGGCTTCGGGGTCGCAGAAGTCCGTCACGTCCCGTGCGGGTCAGGCAGGACTGGCGAGTTCCCGGTCCTCGTCCTCGACGGCTCCGGAGGCGGCGACCACCGTGGAGTGGGCTCCCGAGGAGCGCCTGCCGCGACGATCGGCGAGCAGGGCGAGGCCGATCCCCACGACGACCCAGGCCCCCAGCACCATGGCGGGGAAGCCGCCGCCCGTCCCGCCGAAGAAGGCGTTGGCGCGCAGGAGGCTGCCGGAGGCGCCCGGGGGCAGCAACTGGCCGGCGGCCGCCCATCCGTTGGGGAGCCAGTGCGGACCGGTGGCCAGGCCCGAGAGTGGGTTGCCGAGCAGCATCATGAGAGCGCCGCCGAGGGCGAAGCCGGCGATCCCCAGGCGGGCCTGGAGGCCGAGAAGGACCGTGGACATGGCGGCCATGCCGAGGATGACTCCGAGGGCGGTGAGCCCGTAGTTGCCGTCGATCGAGTGCGTACCGAACTGCAGGACGGCGGTCACGGCCGCGCCGGCCACCACGGAGAACAGCAGCGCCCCCGTGAGTCGGATCCGAAGCCCGCGGTGGCCGGGGAAGACGCTGCCGAGGATCAGGGCGGGGAAGATCCCGCCGAAGATCATCGGCATCAGCGCTGCGGTCAGGCCCGCGCCTCGGGGGTCGTCCTGGGTGAACGGCACCAGTTCGTGAACGGTGGCCCGCGTATTCTTCTGGGCCGCTACGCCGTTACCGAGCGCGGTGAGGGCGCTGGTGGCCGAGGGGCCGCCGGCGGTGGCGGTGTAGACGTCCACGCCGTGAGGGGTGAGCGCGAGACCGCCCGAGACGTCCCCGCTCTTGACGGCCGACGCGACGGCATCGGAGGTCTCGTAGCGGCGGACGTCCCAGGTGGGGCCGTCGACTTTCTTCTGGAGGGCCTCGACCGCCTGAGCGGGCCCGGTGACGCCTACGGGCACGTGGTGGGGGCCGCTGTGGAGCGAGGGCAGCGCGAAGGCGCACAGCATCGCTGTGATGAGGGCCGCCAGTCCGAGGACGACCAGGGTCAGCTTGCGCCCCGTTCCGGGCGGGGTGGGGTGGTGCGACATGGTGGGGTCTTTCCGTGCTGGGCCGCAAGCGCTCCATCGGCGGGGCCCTCGGCCTGCGGGGGTCGTGGAGGCAATCGGCCTGGGGCAGGGAGACGGAGGCCGCGTACGCCGGTGCGTCGATGGGTGTTCGCGCTGCCGTGTCGGGCGGCCGGGGCCTACTGGGCCGTAGCCGCCCGATGTCCGATGTCCGACTGGCGACGTCAACCGACGGCAGGCGTCACCCGCACGTACTCAGGCCTGAGCCGCCGCCGCGGCGACGATCCAGTTCCTGAACTCGACGGCGTAGTGGCGGAGATGGTGGTCCAGGACGTCGTCCGGGCACGTGACGGGGAAGTAGACCGACAGGTTCGCTGTGAAGCCGTCGGTAGTGTCGCCGAACTGGATCAGAGCCCGCCCGACGATCGTGCCGTCGGTGAGGAAGAGGTTGGAGGACATCTTGCGGGGATACTCGGACTCCGGGAGGAGCTCGTCCGCGTCCTCCGCCCAGGCCATCTCGTCCGTTCCCCAGCCGCCCATGTAGAAGTCGGCGACGTGGGGCCCGATGTTCTCCACCACGCGCGCCCCGATGTCGTCGGTGCCCATCACGTAGTGCTCGGGGTGCGCCGCGAGGAGCGCCTTCTCGTCGCCGGCGAAGGCCTTGTCCATCCAGGCCAGGAACGCGGCCGATGAAAGACCCTGGGTCGTGAGCACCGTCGTGCCCGCCTTGAATCGGCCCTCGGACGCGAGGGCGCTCTCTCGCAGGAAGGCGTTGCCTTCCTCGATGTCCTCGGCCAGCAGGTCGAGCAGGCCCTGGCGGCCCAGTCGCGTCCGGAAGCGGTCCAGGGCACGGCGGGCGTAGAACAGCTCGAAATCGTCGATGGTCCCGGCGCCGGCGGGCCCCGAGGTCAGCGTGACGGTCACGGGCGGCGAAGTCTGATTGTCGGTCATCGTCGAACCTCCATAGAATGCGAATGTAAGTTCACGTTCGCATTTCGAGAGTACCCAGAGGACCGCTCCCCTTGTCAACGGAACCCGCTGAAGTCACCGCCGATACGATGCGGAACATGACCTCTGAGCCCGACCGCCCAGCCCGCTATCGGGAGCCCCAGCAGGCCCGTAGTGCCGCGACGCTGGCTCGCGTCCTGCAAGCGGCCGAGCACATCGCGTCCTCGGCGGGCCTGGAAGAGATGACGATCGCGGGCGTCGCGGAACGCGCCGGCGTCTCGGTCGGCACGATCTACCGCCGCTTCGAGGACAAGGAGCAGTTGATCACCGCTCTCACCGAGCGGATGCTGGAGCGGCGCGAGGAGTACGTGGCCGAGCAGCTGGGGAAGGCCGAGCCGTCGCTCGCCGGTGTCATGGACGCCTACGCGCACGCCCTGCTGCGGTCATTCGCCGACAGCGCCATCTTCCCGGAGCTGCTGCGCGTCCGAGGAGCCCGCAGTCTGGACCGCGGCGGCCGCACCATCCTCGAGATCCACCGCCTCCTGCTCGAAGCGGCAGCTCCCTACGCCGACCAGATCCGGCGCTCCGACCGCCAGGCGGCGCTGGACACCGTGGCCCGCGCGATCCTCGGCGCCTGCTTCCACAACTCCGTACGCCCCGACCCCGTCACAGGCGAGACGGCTCAGCGGCGATACGCGGACGAACTCAGCGACATGGCGATCACCTATCTCCTCACTCCCAACCGCCCGCGCACCACGCTCACTTAGGCGTCGTCCCAGTGGTGCCAGGCGCGCAGTCCCTGGATGGGGCAGCGAGAGCCCCCACTCGTGCCGTGCGTCAGCCGCTCTGGCGATCGTCGATCGCGACGGACAGGTGCGGCCATCTTGTTACGAGCCGCGACAGCTCGTCCGCGATCGACGCAGCCGCCGTGCGCACGGGCTCGTCGGGGCGGAAGTGGACCGTCGTGCCGGTCGTGCCGTCGTCGGCGATCGGTATCAGGCCGGTCGTGGGAATGCCGTGTTCGTAGCGCTGGTTCCAGGCCCCGCCCGCACGGCGGTTGGTGTGGACGAGCCATTGGCTGAGCGCCGCGACGACGGACATACCGCGGCGTGGATGGCCGTCGGGAAGCAGTTGCGCGTCGGGGTGATCGAAGAACCGGAGGTCCTTTGTCGCCATGACCGGCTTCTTCACGGCTCGTCCATGGTCGTCGAAGCGGGTGTCGGTGCCTCGCCCGTCGTCCGCGACCGACACCGATCCATCGGCATGGCAGGTGATGGTGCAACGCCCTGCGCCCCTCGCCTCCGCCTCGTCGGCTGCGTACGCGACGACTTCCAGGATCAGGTGCCGCGTACCACTCGGCGCGAACGTGGCCCAGTCCTGCCGGATGCGCGTGAGGTGGTGGACGTCCACGGTGCTCGTCCAGTCGTGCGTCGTGTTGCGCCACGGAACCGTTGATCTGTCCATTCAGGAAGTATCCACACGGCGCAGACAAGTTCGAGACGTGGGCGGCCACCGCACGCCGCAGGTCAACTGGATGCCGCCGGCCGCAGGTTGTTCATGAGCAGGCCGAGGGTGAACTCGAAGCGGTCGTGTCCGGTGCCGGAGATCAGCTCGGCGGCATGGCGTCGAGTCTGCGGGAATCTGTCGGCAGGCAGTGCGGTGAAGCGGTCCAGCAACTCCTCGTCGCTGAGCACCCATTCCTGATCCTGGCGCCGGCGCCGTTGCCGGACCAGTGACTGCTCCAGCGCGTAGGCGCTGACGTAGAGGGAGAGCGCGTCGCGGGCCCATGCGGCCGTCCTCGGTTCGATTCCGCCCGCGAGCAGGATCACCAGGATTCCTTCGCCGACCCGCAGTGTTTCCAGGTTGGTCGGCACCATGGCCATCGCGGCGCGCGAGACCCCGGGGTACTCCAGGTACAGGTCGCGGATCTGTGTGTACACCCCGAGCAACTGCTCGCGCCATGCGGCTGGGTCCGGTTCTGGGAGCACGACCCCGGCGTAGAGCCGGCCGATCAGCAGATCGTCGATGTCGTCCTTGTTCACGATGTGCGCGTACAGCGACGACGGACCGGTGCCGAGCACGGCGGCGACCCGCCGGATGGTCAGCGCGTCATACCCCTCGGTGGCGACGACTTCCAGCGCGGCGTCGGTGATCCGTCCGACGGTGATCGGCTTCTTGCGCGGTGCCGACGCGGCGGACTCCGCCGGAGGTTGGGCATGGCGAGCTGAGCGGCGTTGGCGGGGATCGGCGGTCATGCCGACCACTATAGCTTGACACGAACTAAGTTCGTTGAATAGAACTTAGATCGTCAAAGCGAACTAAGTTCGTTCCGGTGTCATGGAGGTGTGTGATGCGAGTTTCCGTTATCGGAGCCGGTCTGGGAGGCCTGGCTCTCGCGCAGGGTCTGCGTGGCACCGGGATCGAGGCCGACGTGTTCGAGAGGGACGCGGGGATCGGCGCACGGTTCCAGGGCTACCGGCTGATGCTGAACCCGATCGGTTTCCAGGCGGTGCGCGACTGCCTGCCGACGCGCTGGCACCCGCTGCTGGACGAGATCGTCATGGACGCCTCCGCCGAGCAGCTGATCCTGGATCCGCGGCTGAACGAGATCGGCAGGCTCGGCATGGGCCGGACCGGCATCGTGGTCGACCGGCAGGTGCTGCGGCACCTGTTGCTGACCGGCCTCACCGTGCACACCGATGCCGCGCTGACCGGGTACCAGGTGCTGGCCAACGGCAAGGTCCAGGCCCGGTTCGCCCGGCGCGACCCGGTCACCGCGGACCTGCTCGTCGGCGCGGACGGTGTCACCTCCGCGGTCCGCGGGGTGCTGTCGCCGGGGACCACCCCGACCGACACCGGCGTCCGGTTCGTCATCGGACGCACCCCGCTGACCGACGAGTTCACCGGCCTGTCCCAGGCGTACGGCTCGAAGATCACGGGTGACGGCGTCAGCCTGCTGCTCGGAGCGATGCGCTTCCGCACCCCGCCCAGGCTGGCCGCCGAGCAACTGGCTCCCGAGGTCACGCTGCCCGACATGGGCGACTACGTGCGCTGGGCCATGATCCTCCCGCCGAACGGCGCGTCCGGAGATCGGACCGCGACCGCGCAGGACGCCGTGCTTGCCAGGATGGAAGGGTGGCACCCGGAGCTGCGCGCGCTGATCGAGCAGGCCGACCCGGACAACAGCACCCTGCTGTCCATCCGGACCGTCAAGCCCGGCGAGCGCTGGGCGTCCGGCCCGGTCACGCTGCTCGGCGACGCCATCCACGCCACCTCCCCCACCGGCGGCAACGGCGCGAACACCGCGCTGCGCGACGCCGACCTGCTGCGCCGCTGCCTGATCGAGGCGGGCGAAAGACGCCAAGACCTGCTCAGCGCGGTCGACGCCTACGAGCGGCAGATGTTCGAGTACGGCGCCGAGGCCGTGCGCAGCAGTCTGGAGAAGCTGCCCGCCTTCGCCCCCGGAGCGAAACTGTCCTGACGTCGAATGCCAGTGGTGATCGACCAGCGGCCCGTAGCCGGCCGCCAGGTCGAACGCGCCACCTCGCGCCGGAGATGTCCGCGGTCTTGAGGGTGTCGCCACCCCGTCGGAACCTCGTGGATCAGGAGGATCCCACCGTCCCGGGGGCCGAGGGCGGTTGAGCGGGCTCGGACGACGCGGGTGACTCCTCAGAGGCCGATGCGGGGGGATGCGTGGCGATCGAGGACGAGGACCGCGTGGCGGGCGAGGACGGTGGCCGTGTGGCGGGCGAGGAGGGAGGTCGCGTGGCGGGCGAGGAGGGGGGCCGCGTGGCAGCTGAGGAGGGGGGCTGCGTGGGGGGCGAGGACGACGGGGCGGACGGCGGGACCGACGCGGGCCCGCAAGGGTTCGCCGAGGAGGTGTCGGCGGGGAGGGAATCGCACGGCGACGGACTGGCCGCCGAGGACGACTCGCCGGCGGACGGCAAGTCGGACGGACTGGAGGAGGGGGTGGTCACCGGCGGCTTCGTCTTCGTGTCGCCGGTGCCCGTGTCGCCCTTGTGCCGTTCGAACCAGGCACCGCCGTCCGGGTCGTACACGACGAATTTGTTCACCACCCGCGCGGCGGGTGCCACGACCACGACGTTCGAGGGCTGGTACCCGGGCCACGCCTCTCCCGTCCGCTTCGGTGTGCCCTTCTGCGCTACGGGCGGCAGCAGCGGGTTGCCGCAGGCGCAGCGCACCCGTGGCACGCCGCGGTCGTCGACGAGCACCGCGGTGCCGGCCTGCAGCACCGCCTGGTAGCTGGTGGGGGCACCACCGCGATAGCCGTGGTTGGTCACGCGGGTGTCCAGCCGCAGCTGCACGGGCGTGAGGGAGTGCAGGTAGCCGGGGACGCCGGACGGTTCGATGCCGAGAACGGAGGCGAACGCCTTGTTCTTGGCCGGGTCCTTCTGGAGCGCGCCGACCTGTTTGTCCACGTCGCAGCTGCCGACCTTCCGCGTTCCGCCGTAGAGGCCGGGCGCGGCGCCGTCGACACCGCGCGTCACGTTGGCCGAGGCCGACGAGCTCGGCAGCGCGACCGGGGAAGGCGGCGTCGAGTCGTTGCGGGCCGTCGACTCGGTGAAGGGGTCGGGGCCCGACTTTCCCGCAGGCTGGAGGAGGATCTCGCCGCCGGCTTTCGATGAGCCGTCGGGGCGAGTGAGGACGACGGCCAGCACCGCCGCCGCCACCACGACGGCGGAGATCGCCGCGATGCGCGGCGCGGACTTCCACCACGGGCGGCCCGGCCCGGGGCCCGCGCCGGAGCCTTCGCCCGGCCGCCCGCCCCCGCCGTGCCCGCCACTGCCGCCGGCCGGCCCGCTCGGCGGGGCGCTGCTCGGCGGCCCCGACGGCCGCTCGGCCCCCGGAGGCGGCGTCGACCCGGCACGGGTCGCACCCGCCTGCGTGTCGTCCGGCCCGGAACGGCTCGGCTGTGAAGGGCCCGAAAGCGGGCCCGAGGGCGGTCCTGTGGGTCGTCCTGACGACGGCGGCTCGACGCTCACGAACACTTCTTCCCTGCGTAGGGGGATCTGGCGTAGGGGCTCTGCGGCGTACGTTTTGTTCCTCTACGCGCCTATTGTGTGCCCCGGCTTCCGGGGGCCCGCAAGCTGACGCGGTCGGCCCTCCCGACGGGCGAGCCGGTCCGGCGCTGCTTAGCGTGACGACGTGAGCGAGCAGACACCACCACGGCGGACAGCGGCGCAGCGACCGGAGCAGCGCCGACGGGCACCCCACGGCTGGCCCCACGCCCTGGTGGCCGTACTCGCCTCCTTGGTGGCCATGGCCGTCGTAGCCGGGCTCGGCCTGTGGGCAGCGGGCGCCGCCGACCTGCCCGACGGGGCGTTCCCGCGTGTCGTGGCGGCCGTCGTGGTGATGGCGGTAGGTGGTTCCGTGGGGCTCTCCGGTGACGCCGGGGTGATCGCAGGGACGAACGCCGGGCTCTCCGTGCTCCCGCTCTCCGTCAGCCTCGTCGGGGCTCTGTTGATCGCCGCCGGATTCCTCCGGCCGCTGCGGCACCGGGCCGTCGCCGACGTGAAGGAACTCGCCGGCTGGGCCGCCCGCATCGCGGTGATCTGGCTCCTGCTCCTCATCGGCCTCGGCCTGCTGGCCCGGCACCGCTTCACGATCGCGCTCGGGAACGGCACCGTCGGCGACATCGGCGGCCTCCTGGACTCCTCGCCCAAGGTCGGGTTCGAGACCGACGTGCCGCTGACTCTCGTCTTCGGACTGCTGTGGCTCGCGGGCGTCCTCGCGCTGGTCCTGCTCGTCTCGCGCGGGGCGCCGCTCCCCGCCCGTCTGCTGCGCTTTCAGGAGTCGGTACGCCCCGCGGCCTTCGCCATGCTGGTCCTGCTGCTGTCGTATGTCGCTCTGGGATTCGTCATCGGTCTCGTCGTGGCGGCGACACGGGGACATGCCGCCGAGACGCTCGCGGTACTGCTGCTCGGGCTGCCGAACCTCGTGTGGCTCGCCTTCACCCTGGGCATCGGCGCGTCGTGGGAGGGCCGGGTGGACGGCCCATTCGGACTGCCGATGCCTCAAGTCCTGGGCGACGTACTGCGCACACCGAAGGACACCACGCTCAGCCTGAACACGCTCGCCGTCCACGACGGCCGGGTGTGGTGGCTGCTGGTCGTCGCGGCGGTCCTGGTGCTGGGCGCCGCGTTCCTGATGGCAGCCCGGTCCCCGGTGCGGATGCGGGCCTGGCAGCACGCCGTGCACATGGCGGTTGCGCTGACTCTCACGGTGCTCGCCGTCTGCCTCCT
The DNA here is from genome assembly GCF_042892175.1 of Streptomyces sp. NPDC001828. Taxonomy (NCBI): domain Bacteria; kingdom Bacillati; phylum Actinomycetota; class Actinomycetes; order Kitasatosporales; family Streptomycetaceae; genus Streptomyces; species Streptomyces sp. NPDC001828. Next base: position 1,343,743 of record NZ_JBIATV010000001.1, on the reverse strand, counting down.
GGCCGGCGTGTCCGCCCACTACGGCCTCTCGCTCCTCGGCATCGGGGATCTCGGCGGCGGGCTTTCCGGCCTGGTGGAGCTGCGGCCCCAGCTGTGGCGTGCTCTCGTCCTGGCGGTGGCCTGGGGCCTGGTCTCGGGGTTCCTCGGCGGCCTGTTCGCGCGGCGGGTGCACCGGCGGGGCGAGGTGGAGGCCAACCCCGCCTGAGCCGGGCGCGGGTCAGCCGGCCAGGCTCCGGAAGACCGGCCGGGCCCAGCGGGGCGGCTCGGGAGGCGCGCCGGGATCAGCCGGCATTCCCACCACATGGCGATCCACCCTCGTCGGGGGATGGCCCGAGGCGGTGCCTCCCGTGGCCGCGGCCCGCAGTGCGGCGGTGAATTCGAGGCAGGAGCCGTACCGGTCCTCGGGACGCTTGGCCAGCGCCTGCGCGAGGACCCCGTCGAGGGCGACGGCGACGCCGGGCCTCTTCTCCGTAAGGCGCGGCGGCTCGTCGTACTGATGGGCCCAGAGGAGCGCGATGTCGTCGTCGCGCTGGAACGGCGGCCCACCCGCCATGGTTTCGTACACGACACAGGCGAGGCTGTAGACATCGCATCGACCGTCCACCGGGCGGCCCGATATCTGCTCCGGGGCCACGTAGTCGAGGGTGCCGACGAACTGGCCCACGGTCGTGAACCCGGTGAGTGAGAGCGACTTCTTCGTGAGGCCGAAGTCCGTGAGGTAGGCGTGCTCCGGGTGGTCACTGTCCGTGCCCTTGGCCACGAGGATGTTGCCGGGCTTGACGTCTCGGTGGACCAGCCCGTGGTCGTGTGCTGCGTCGAGCGCGGACGCGACCTGCGTGGCGATGCGGAGGGCGGCTTCGACGGAGAGCGGCCCCGCGTGGTCGAGCAGGTGGCGCAGATCGCGTCCGGGGACGTACCGCATGGCGATGTAGAGCACCCCGTCCGTCTCCCCCGCCTCGAAGACCGGCACGATGTGCGGGTGCTCGATCGCGGCGGCCACGCGTGACTCGTACGTGAAGCGCTGCCGGAAGGTGTCGTTGCGTGCGAGCTCGGGGGCGAGCAGCTTGAGGGCGACGGTCCGGTCGAGGCGCAGGTCCTTGGCGCGGTAGACGACGGCCATGCCGCCCCGGCCGATCTCGCCCTCGACCCGGTAACCCGCGATCCGCTTCCCGATCAGTTCGGAGGGCCGCCCGGAGTGTGGGCTCGAGCCGGGCTCCCCCGGAGCGTGCCTGGAGTGTGGACTCGGGCCGGGCTCCCCCGGCTCGGGGGCCATCAGGCCTCACCGGGCCGGAGCGGCGGATCGGGATCGGTCGCCTCGGGAGGGCGGAGCGGGGTGGGCCGCCCGCCGTGCGTGGCCGGTCGCTCGTTGTGCGGGGCGGGTCGCTCGTTGTGCGGGGCGGGTCGCTCGTTGTGCGGGGCGGCGGTCACCCCCGGATCGGCCACGACGGGGGCCACCTGCGTCGGCTCGGCCGCCGCCGCCCCACCGGCACCCGGGCCCCGCCGGTCCGGTTCCTCCCCCGGTTCCTCCCCGTCCGAAGGATGCTCCGTCCCCGACCCGGCTACCGCCTCGACCACCCGCGTCTCCCCCGGCCCCGCCCCACCCCCGGCACCGCCGGTCACGCCCGGCACCATGGCGGTGGGCACCGCATCGGGCGAAGCCACCCCCGACTCGACCACCCTCGTCGGATCCGGCCCCGCCCCACCGCCGACACCAGCACCCCCATCAGCACCCGCACCCGCACCCGTCTTGGTCCAAGTTCCAGCCCCGCCCCCCGCCGCCTCCGCTGTTCCACCATCACGCCCCTCGACGTTCGGCCCCTCCCCCGCCGCGTACGTACTGAGCTGGACCCCGTCGCAGTACACCCACCGCTCGTGTTCGGCGTCGTACAGCCATACCGATTCGCCGTCCACGACCACCCCCACCCGCAGCCCGCGCGTCCGGCGCCGGAAGGATTCCCCGTCGGCACTGCCGCCCGCCAGGTCCTCCGCCGCGCGCCCGTAGTCGGCGAGGGCGTCCTCGGTCCTGGCCAGGAGCGGGCGCGGGTCCGCCGTCCGGGTCAGCGGCCCGCCCGCGCCCGGCGGATCCTGCGGCACCGCGACCAGGAGCCGGCCGTCGACCCACGCCGACCAGCCGTTGGCGCAGACGATCCGCCCCCAGTCGCCGAGCCGGTCGACCAGCTGCACGGGCAGCAGCCCGTCCAGGGGCGTCGTCGGACGGTCCACGTCGGGGGCGTCCCAGGCGGGCAGTCCGTCCTGGGGGACGACATGTGTGGGGCGGAAGTCCGCAGTGGTCATCGCCGGCGCTCCTACTTCCGCATGACGGCGGGTTCGTGGCGGCGCAGCAGCCTCGCGACCGCGTATCCGAAGACGACCGAGAGGACGACGAGCATGCCCATGTTGAGCAGCCAGACACCCGCGGAGTGCCCGAACAGCGGGTCGGTGGTCAGATCCCCCGGAACGATCCTGCCGAGGCCGATGGTCCCCGCCATGGCGCCCAGTGCCCAGCGCGACGGCACGAGCCACGCGAGCTGCTCGACGCCGGGCACCCCGTTCAGTTTGAGGAGTGCGCCGCAGAACACCACCTGGACGATGGCGAGGAGCACGAGCAGCGGCATCGTCACCTCCTCCTTGCGCACCAGGGCCGATACGAGGAGTCCCAGCATCATGGCGGTGAAGGCCAGCAGGGCCACCGCCAAGGTGACCTCCACCAGCGGTGGCAGGAGCACGCCTTCACCGCCGGGTGCGTTGAGGTCGACACCGAGCAGGGCGACCAGGGTCAGGACGACGGCCTGCAGCACGGTGATGGTGCCCAGCACGACGACCTTGGACATCAGATAGGCCGATCTGGAGAGCCCCACCGCCCGTTCTCGCCGGTAGATGACGCGCTCCTTGACCAGCTCCCGGACGGCGTTGGCGGCGCCGGTCAGGACTCCGCCCACGCAGAGGATGAGCAGCGCGTTCATCGCCGTCTCCTGCGTCAGCCTGCTCCCTGCGAGGGCGCGTGCCATCGCGCCCATCACGAACGGCAGCGCGATCATGATCGCGAGGAACGTCCGGTCCGCGCCGAGCGCGGCCGCGTACCGCCTTACCAGTGTGCGGAGTTGGGACCCCCAGCTCTGCGGCTTCGGCGGCGGCGCGAAGGATGCGGGCGCGGCCGCGCCGGTCCGCGCGAGGGGGCCGGGGAACGGCTGCGCGGAGGAGTTGGCGATGTACTGCTGGTGGAACGGCGATTCCCGGTAGTCGCGGGCCCAGTCCCGGTCACGTTCCCCTTCGAAGGCTTCGAATGCCTCCGGCCACTGCGTGAAGCCGAAGAACGGGAGCGCGTCCCGGGGCGGTCCGTAGTAGGCGATCTTGCCGCCCGCAGCCAGAACCAGGAGGCGGTCGCACACGTCGAGGCTGAGCACGCTGTGCGTGACGACGATGACCGTGCGGCCGTCGTCGGCGAGGCCGCGCAGCATGTGCATCACCGAGCGGTCCATGCCGGGGTCGAGCCCGGACGTCGGCTCGTCGAGGAAGAGCAGCGATGGTTTGGTGAGCAGTTCGAGTGCGACGCTCACGCGTTTGCGCTGGCCGCCGGAGAGGCTGTGGATGGGCTGGTCGACGCGTTGTTCCAGGCCGAGTTCGCGGATGACCTCGTCGACTCTGGCCCGGCGTTCCGCCTTCTCGGTGTCCTGGGGGAAGCGGAGTTCGGCGGCGTATCCGAGGGCGCGGCGCACGGTCAGCTGGGCATGCAGGATGTCGTCCTGCGGTACGAGACCGATGCGCTGGCGCAGCTCCGCGTAGTCGCGGTAGAGGTCGCGGCCGTCGTAGAGGACGGTGCCGCCGTCCGCGGGGCGCAGCCCGGTGAGGGCGTTGAGCAGGGTGGACTTCCCCGCGCCGCTGGGCCCGACGACGGCCAGCAGGCACTTCTCGCCCACGGGGAAGGAGACCTGGTCGAGGAGTGTCTTGCGGCCCCGGTCCACGGTGACCGTCAGGCCCTGGACGTCGAGCGACACCTCGCCCGTGTCGACGTACTCCTGCAGTTCGTCCCCCACGAGGCAGTACGCGCGGTGGCCGACGCCGACGATGTCTCCCGGCCCGACCGGGGCGCGGGCCACTGGCTGGCCGTTGAGGTAGGTGCCGTTGTGGCTGCCGAGGTCGACGATCTCGTACGTGCCGTCCGCGAGGACCCTCAGTTCCGCGTGGCGCCGGGAGACGACCAGGTCGTCGATGACCACGTCATTGTCGTCGGCGCGGCCGATACGGACCGTGCGGGCGGGCAACGGGCGTACGGTCGTCGGCTGCCGGAAGGTGCCCGTGGCCGAGGGCATGCTGACGGAGGAGGGGCGCTCGGCGGCGATCGGCTCGGGAGGAGCACGGCCGACGAGCACCGCACGGGGGCCGTCCGTGACGTTGCCGAAGCGGATGACGCTGCCCGGCCCGATGTCCCATTCCTGGATGCGCCGCCCGTCGGCGTACGTGCCGTTGGTGCTGTGCTCGTCCTCGATCGTCCAGTGGTCGAGCTCGGCGTGAAGGACGGCGTGATGCCACGAGACGCGGGCGTCGTCGAAGACGACGTCACTCAGGGGGTCGCGCCCCACGTGATAGTCCCGGCTCGGACTCATCACCGTGGAGCCGATGTCCGTCTCCAGGACGAGCTCGGGCGCAGTCGCCGCACGGGGCCGCCGCTCTCCCATGACCCAAATTCTACCTATTAGCCCACTTTCCCGCCTGGGCCGGGGGTGGCCGCGCCCGCCTGGGCCGGGGGTGGCCACACGCTCCGGATCACCGGACAGCACGGCTACGGCCCCAGCTCGGCCCTGACCACGGCGCCGGCCGACCCGACGCCGACCGCAGCGCACCGGCGCAGACGCGGCGCGACGCACGACGCACGACGCGCTCAACAGCGGAGCCGTGGACGCGCCGCGGCTGCGGCAGATTCTCGCCGGCCTTCCCGAGCCGCAGGCCGCCGACGGACGGCCACCTGGCCTCGCGGTCGCCGTGGCCAAACTGGCTCCGGCCGGGGGCCCGACCCCCGCCGACGGGGCCTGTTCTGTCCCCTCTGCGTACCGAACGTGGCCGGCCGCCCAGCGATTCCCGCTTGAAACGGTTCGAAAAGCGCTCCATTTTCGGGACCTGATCCGCTTGCTTGGAGTGCACTTCAAGGCCATAGCGTTGAGACAGCTGAACCGAATACCCCACGCGTCGACGCACCTTCCCGCACGACCAACTGGAAAGACGCCAAGTGGTAGACAACCAATTCACAACGCATGCAGAACTTTTCGATCTGCGCGGAAAGCGCGCGCTCGTCACCGGTGGCACCCGAGGCATCGGGATGATGATCGCGCGTGGCCTGCTCCAGGCGGGCGCCCGCGTGGTCATCAGCTCACGCAACGCGGAAGCGTGCGCTCAGGCGCAGGAACAGCTGTCCGCCTTCGGTGACGTGCGGGCCATCCCCGCCGACCTGTCCCGGCACGACGAGTGTCGGCGACTGTCCGACCTCGTCACCGCCGGCTCGGAGCGTCTCGACATCCTCGTCAACAACGCGGGCGCCATGTGGGACGAGCCGCTGGAGACGTTCCCGGACGAGGCCTGGGACACGGTCGTCGACCTCAACCTGAAGTCGCCGTTCTGGCTGGTCCAGGCGCTGCTGCCCGCGCTCCGCAAGGCGGGAACCGCCGACGATCCCGCGCGGGTCATCAACATCGGCAGCATCGCCGCCATTCACATCCCTCAGCGGCCCAACTACTCGTACTCCAGCAGCAAGGCCGCGCTGCATCAACTCACCCGAGTGCTCGCCAAGGAACTGGGACCGCAACACGTCACCGTGAACGCCGTGGCGCCGGGACCGTTCCAGTCGGCGATGATGGCTGCGACGCTCGATGAGCACGGCGAGGCGATCGCGGCGTCGGCCCCACTGCGCCGGATCGGCCGCGACGACGACATGGCGGGTGTCGCCGTGTTCCTCGCGAGTCGGGCGGGCGCGTACCTGACAGGCGCCGTGATCCCCGTCGACGGTGGTATCGCCACCACCGCATAGGGGCGAGGCGACCGTGCTGGTCGCAGTCCTCAACGAGTGGCTGTGACCAGCACTTTCACACCAGACCCTGGTCGTGAAGGTGAGGCGCCCAGGTGGTCGACGGCACGGCAGACGGCACGACGGCCGCACGGCCCGTTCAACTACGAGGGAGGGGGAGGAAGTCGCCGATCCGCCGTCGCAGTGCCATCGCGTCCAGTCCGTGCGCCGCCACGTGTTCGCCCGAAGTGCCGTAGCGGCGCAGCTCCTCGCGCGCCGTGCCGAGGGGCAGGATGCGATGGGGCACGTTCTGCAAGGCCTCGTTGGCGAAGGGCACCGATGTGCCGGCCAAGTACGGTTCGACCAGCACCACATCCGCCACGTCCATGCCCGCCACGGCAGCCCGCAGACCGGCCCCGTCGAAGGGGCGAACCGTCGAGGCGTAGAGCACGGTCACGTCCAATCCCTCCACCGCCTCAAGCGTGGCGTCGAGCAGCGGGCCTACCGCGACGACGACCCCGGCGCGGCCTTCGCGCAGCACCCGGAACCGGCCGGGGGGCGTCGGGTGGGCGGTGCGGTTGGACTGTTCGCTGAGCCGTACGTACACCCGGCTGTCTCCGTCGGCGGCCGCATGCCTGATCAGCGTCTCGGCCTCGTCGGGGTGGCCGGGTACGTGAACTGTCCAGCCGTCGAGGGTGTCGAGCAGGGCGATGTCGCCAGGCGCCTGGTGGGTGCGGCCGCCGGCAGCGATGTCGTACGAGGCGCCGGAGCTGACCAGTACCGCACCTGCTGCCTGGTGGCCCAGGTCCAGCTTCACCTGCTCGAAGGGGCGCTCGACAAGGAAGCTCGCGAAAGTGTGGACGACCGGGCGCATCCCGGTCAGGGCCAGGCCGCCGGCGACGCTGACGAGCAACTGTTCGCGGATGCCGACATCGATGACGCGGTCGGGATGAGCACGGAGTGCGTCTTTGAACCGGTCGCTCGAGATGACGGCCAGGACGACGGCCAGGCGGGGGTCTTCGTCGAGAAGGCGGCTGGTGACGTCGGTGAATCGCTCACGCATGGTGTCCATCGAAGAAGTCATCTTCTTTCAGGAGTTCAGAAGTATTTCAGTACTTGCGCTCGACGCGGGCGACGACGGCCAGTGGCCGCCCGGGATGCGGCGTGGTGAACGCTTGGTGGAGGGCTTCGTGATCACGGCCGTCCACGGTCATGGCCGCCCAGCCTTCGGAGGCGAAGCGGGAGGCGAGGCCGCCCCGCCAGCCGAGCGTGTCGGAGTCGTTGTCGATCGCGAGGACATGCAGGCTTTCCAGTCCAGTGGCCCCGGCGAAGGCGATCGCTTCGTGATTGCTGCCCTCGTCCATCTCGGCGTCGCCGACAAGCACCCATACGTTGCTGCCGGTCAGCTCCTGCGCCCGCAGTCCCAGGGCGGTGCCCACCGCGAGCGGCAGCCCGTGGCCCAGTGAGCCCGAGCCGATCTCGACGCCGGGGACGAGCGTCCGGTCCGGGTGGTGGCCGAGCGGCGAGTCGAAGGATCCGAAGCCCGGCAGCCACGCCTCGGGGATGAAGCCCTTGGCAGTGAGCACCGCGTAGAACGCCATCGGACCGTGCCCCTTGGAGAGCAGGAAGCGGTCCCGGTCGGCGGCGTCCGCGGTCTCGGGGGTCACCCGCAGCACACGGTCGTAGAGCACCCACAGCGCATCAAGGGTGGAGGTGGCGGCCGGGCCGTGCTTCTCGTCACCGGTCATCAACGACATCAGTCGTTGCAGATCGTCATAGTCGTACGCGGTGTCCGCGCTGGTCGAAGACATGACGAGAGTGTGCAAGTTCAAGCGCACTTGAAGTCAAGCAGTACGATCGACCCTCGTGAACTCCTCTCCCTCGCAACACGATCGCCTGACGATCGGCGACCTCGCCACCCGCAGCGGCGTCGCCACGTCGGCCCTGCGCTACTACGAGGAACTCGGACTCATCCGTTCCGAGCGCACCACCGGCGGACAGCGCCGCTATCCACGCGCCATGCTGCGCCGCGTTGCCTTCATCCGCGCCGGCCAGCGCGTCGGGCTGTCCCTGGACGAGATCCGCGCCGCCCTCGCGCGACTCCCCCAGGACCGCGCGCCCAACGCCACTGAATGGAATGCCGCCGCCCGCGCCTGGACCCACCACGTCGACGAACAGATCGCCCAACTGGAGCGCCTGAAGCGCAAACTCGCGGGCTGCATCGGCTGCGGCTGCCTCTCCCTGCGCAAATGCGGCCTCTACAACCCGGACGACACGGCCGCCGACAAGGGCCCCGGCGCGCGATACCTCCTCGACGAAAAGACCGCCGAGCCCCGCCAGCCCTGACCGGGCCACGCGTGGCCAACAGGCTCTGCCGTCACCGCGAGCTGCTCCATGACGGACGGCCGGGCGTGTGCGGCGCATCCGCCCGGCTGCGACTACGGCTTGAGGGGACGGACAGGTCAGTCCTCGAGTCGAGCGAGGGCCAGTGTGTGCGCGTGGTCGAGTGCGTCAGCAGCGGCGCAAGGGATGTCCGGCTGCACACCGGTGCCCTCCCAGTTCGCGCTCGAGACGGGGTTGATGGCGCGGCCGACAGGGATGGTGGCTTCCAGGTGTGGGTGCACGGTCCAGCCCTGGCACGGATGTGCGCCGCCACGGGTGCGCTCGCCGACCACTACGGCGCGGCCGAGCTGCTGAAGATCATACGCCAGTTCCTCGGCGGCGGAGAAGGTGCTGTCGCTGGCCAGCACGTACAGGGGCTTGCTGCCGCCGAAGCGCGCACCGGGAACGTGCGGCAAGCTCCAGGACTGCTCGCTGCGCTCGCCGTCGCGCCAGTACATGGTGTTCAGGTGGGTCCGCTCGTCGAGCAGGTAACTGCACACGAACGCGACCGTGTCCGGGTCGCCTCCCCGGTTGGCACGCAGGTCCACGATCAGCGCCCGGGCACGGGAGGTCAGGGTGAGTGCGGCGCTCAGCGGTTCGGCGGCCCACTCCAGCGGAAACAGCATCGGTGCCAGCTCCAGTACGGCGACCCCTCCGTCGAGCAGCTGCACCCGGGGTGCGCCGCCCAGAGACGTATCGAATTCCCTGCGCATGGACTCCAGGGTGGCCGCCCCTCGCTTCGGGGGCACCTGGCCGGCGTGGTGCTTCAGTCTGAGGTGCCGGTCGCCATTGGCGGACTGGAGGTCCTCGGTGACCAGCCGGGCGAGTTCCTCGGCGTCGTCCACGTCGTAGGCGCCTTCGGAGAGGCGTCGTCGCAGCAGGCCGGCGAGCTGATCGGCTATCTCGGGGAACACGTAGTGCTCGGTCAGCAGCCGGACCGTCTCGTTGATAACTGGTGCCGCCGGCAGCTTAGTTGATGTCGTCATGGCAGGGAGTAGAGCACTGCCCTCGCGAAAGCGTCAACGAATCCTGACATGTGCAGCATGCGCGAGCAGCCTCCGTCTCCGCTGCCTCCTGAGAACGTCCTGGAAATCAGGGCGCCTGAGCAGTTCGCGGCGCTCGCTCACCCGTCGCGTCAGCGGTTGCTCTTCGCCCGGCCTGCCACCACACGCCAGGTGGCGGCGCGGCTCGACGCGTAGAAGGGCAACCTCGCCCACCACCTCAAGGCGCCCGCTCCCCCGCCAAGACCTACCTGACACCGCGTCACCTACGTCTTGGCCCCGCGCAGCCGAGCGAACTCGGCTAGACGCGCAGGGCCGCCCATTCGTCAACAACGCACCAGCTGAGCCGAGTTGCAGCCTGCCCGCGCGATACGGTGCTGTCGTGTCTCGATCGAGCGAAGCCGGATCAGTCTCGTCTCCCGTCACCGCGGACGACGTCGGCCTTGCCGTGCGGCTCGCCGTGGGCATCCTTCGGGACGCACCCGCAGAGGGGTGGAGCGGTAAGGCCGGTTCGCTGGAGTGGGACTGCTGGGAGACCGTCGAACACCTCGCCAACGACCTGCTCTACTACGCCGTGCAACTGGGGCCACAGTTGCCGCCGTTGGACACCCATGTGCCTTTCGCGTTGAACCGGAAGAGGCCGGACGGCCCCGCGGTCTTCGTCTTCGCGGAACGTGACGCGGGTCCGGCCGGCCTCTTGCAGGTCCTTGAGGCGTGCGGCGCGCTGCTGGTCGCCATGGTGCGTACGGCGCCGCCCCAGATCCGCGCCCACCACGCCGCCGGGGTGTCGGACCCCGAAGGCTTCGCGGCGCTGGCGTTGCAAGAGACGCTGGTGCACATGCACGATCTAGCAGAAGGCTTCGGCCTCGCCTGGACCCCGCCCGAGGCTCTCTGCTCGCGGGTACTCGGCCGCCTGTTTCCAGAGGCTCCGGGCGGCGCGGATCCCTGGCTCACCCTGTTGTGGGCCACCGGCCGCGCCGAACTGCCGGGGCACCCTCGTCTCACCGCTTGGCGCTCGGACAGCACACCGCAGTCATAGGAGCGGATCGGCCTCAGCCACCTCCAGGCTGGTGCTCGTCCCCCGAGCGCGGCGAGAGCCCACCCGGCCGCCCGTTCCAACCGGCGCGCGGAGCAGGCCCGTTCATCGGCTCTCCTGCACGACAACCCGGCCCGCTCGACGCCGCCCTTACTCGACCGCCGCCGCCATGTCGCCCCAGCACACAGACGGGGGCGCTCCGATCGGCGAGCATGGCGCCGCGTTTCGTGGTGCGCCACCAACGGAGCCTGCGCGGAGTCCCTGCCGTATGTCCGGGGTCCTTGCTGTACGTCCGGAGTCCTGGCTGTTGAGGTCGTCCAGCGCGCGCACGACCTCTAAGTCGCTGCTGACCTGAACTCCCTTGCGGCGAGGCGGGGTTGAATCCCCACTCCCTCCCAAGGCCGCCCGTCAGCACACCGGCCAGTACCGAGTGCCACCAAGAAGGCCGACAAGTCACCCCAAGCCCGCAAAAGGGTCATACCGGAACGTTGGCGGAAACTGCTCGGATGCATATCCAGCCGTCAACTGCCAACCACTCATATCGAACGAATGGAGCCATGTCGCACGAAGATCACGCCACATTCAAGATCATTGCCGAGTGGACCTCAAGTGGATACAGGGTGAATCTGGGACAAACGCGAATCGAAGCGCTCACGAGGCGTCATGGCTTGATCCATCCGTGATCCATTGACGCACTCAGATCAACTACCTAGCTTGGTTGTTCGCGGATCAACTGTATGGAATACGGTCACCAAAACCCTCAATTGCACAGTCGCCGGCGCCGATTACCGACACAGACGAATACGCCAGACATTCCACGTCGGAAACGCCAGGAACCGTAGCTACGTGCCGAGCTACGCACCACGCTACGTACCGTGACACGTACCGATCTCCACAGTTCGAGCGGCCACCACCGGCCGCGTTCGTTGCCCTCTGCCGACAGAACCCAACCTACTGAAGTCCGTTCATGCAAGCGTGAAAGGATGTTAAAGATGGTGGACTGGTCCCGCAGCATCGTGGTGGTGGTGAGCCCGGATTCATTTATTCGTGGCGTGGGCCGCCGCATCGTGGATGAAATACTTGGTGCCGACTGCGAAGAGATTGCCTCACGGGTCATTCAACCCGGAAGTCTTCTCCTCGATACCATCTACGACGATCTGGCTCGCAACAGAATACACTTCGGCACCTACCGATACCGCGCGATCGACGCACTGTACGGTCTCGGCCCCTCGCTGGCGCTCCTTTTGCGCGGCTCACCAGGTATCCATCAGCGCTTCACCGAACTCAAGGGCTCCGGTGCTCTGGAGCGAGCCTCCCCTTCCTCTCTTCGCCTCCGGTTCGGGGCCGTCAATACGATCCTCGGGCTTATGCACGCATCCGACAGCCCCGAGGAAGCCGAGCTCGACTGGCAGACGTTCTTCGCCAGGGACTGGAACAACCTCGGCCACAGCGATGTCCCTGACGACCCCGCCCAATTGGCCAACCCCGGCGCGCGGGTGCTCGCCGATCTGCTCGACAGCCCTCCCGGCACCGGGGAAAGCCGGGGATTCCTCCAGGTGCGCGACCAACTCAGGCGCACGCTGATCGCGCACCTGTGGGAACTCCTGCCCGCCTCGGAAGCCCTCCCCGCAGCCAAGAACCTGGCCGAAATCAACGGCGCCATGCTGGACGACGATCTCGTCACGCAGATCGCCAAGAGCTTGGACGGCACAGCCGACTTGCTCCTCCGACGGGCCCTCACCGCGAGCTTCACGCCCGAGGAACCACCGCTGGATGTTGGCCGGCTCTGGCGCGTGCTGGAAGGTCACGGCATCCACGTAGACCCCTGGTCCCGTGCCGTCCTCACGACGTCGCAGCATTTCCCGCCGCTCACCGGCCCACAAGCAGAACCCTCGATACCGAGCGGCAACGCTCATGGATGAGACAACTGCCGCGCGGCTCTGGACCAGCGTGGATCAGGTCCCGTCCCGCACACCTCGGTGGGCCGCGGAAGAACAGCGGCGGGTCCACGACAAACTCCTGGATACGGAATCTCCCTACCCTTGCCATTTCGGTTCCATCGGCGAGAGCAAGGGGAGCAACTACTACACCTACTGGGATCAGTCGGCGGATTTTCCCAGCGAAGCGGCCGCCGTGGCGCACGACCTGGAGTCGTTCATAGGATTTCAGCGCGCCCTTCCTGACACTCGTCTTTCTCTGCTCATCTTGGTCGGCCCCGCCCAGGGCGAGGCGGAACTCGCCATGTACCGCGCCCAGTTCTGGCACATACTCTCCACCCTGCACACGTCGGACCGAGTTCCTCAGCCTGCCGACGCACCGGAAGACCCGGAAGATTCACAGTGGGAATTCACCTTCGCCGGTGAGCCTCTCTTCGCTTTCGGCACTTGCCCTGCCTACGGCCCCCGTCGCAGCCGCCAACTCGGCAAAGGGTTGGTAATCGCGATGCAGTGCAGGAGTGTCTTCCAATCCATCAGCGGTTCCACGGCAGCGGGGCGCGCGGCCAAGAAGCGTATTCGCCACAGTCTTTCCACGTACGAGGACGTCCCTCTTCTCGCGGATTCCGGAGACGGGACCGGATCCACGACCCAGAAGTGGAAGCAATATTTCCCCGAGGTCGACGGTCGGCCTCTGAGCGGAAAATGCCCCATCGTGTGGGAGAAAAATTGACGCGACCGGCCACAGCAGCCATATCCGCACCTACGCTCGTCGTCGACGAGTCGCTTCCCGCGAAGTGGCCCGACCAGACCTTCCTCGCCTCACCCGCATGGCTGGAAATGATGGGTGACCGGCCGCCGGGTCGCGGCTACTACTTCCGGCTCGTGCAGGACGGCATCACCCTCGCCGCGACCACCGGGTATCTGATCGACGATCAGGAATGCTACGAGTCGTTCAACATCCACGATCTGATGTGGCGCGATCCGCCGGTCTTCCCGGACCAGCGCAGGACATACGTCCGGCCGCCGGAGCGGGACGCCTCGTTCCCCTTCCTCGCGATCGTGCAGCCCGGCTATGACGCGGACGTGGTGGCCGACGCGGTTCACCACCGCCTCACCGCCGAGGAACGGGTCCACGGCCTTCTGACCGCTGTCACGGAGTGGGCGCGCCGGGCCGGCGCGGTCTGCGCGGCCGTTCTCTACGCCTCCGGCCCGGTACTGCCGGCCGTCCTGGGTGCCGACCCCTCCTGGTACCGGGTGCGAGGGACCGTACGGTCCGTCCTCGACGTCCCGGCGGGAGACTTCGACGACTACGTCGCCGGACTCACCAAGACCAGCCGTCAGAAGGTCCGTTGGGACCTTCGGGACCTCTCTGTCGCCGGAGTCCGTACCACCCGTGCCGACGGGGCCCGCCTCGGTTCGGCGGAGGTACGACTGCGCATGAACCTCATCGAGAAGTACGGGGGTTACAGCACTCGGGACATCGAGCGTTCACGGCTCGAGCGGCTCCGGTCGCTCTTCCCTCCAGAACGCCTCCATCTGTTCCACAGCAGTACACGGGACGACGAGATCCTGGCCTTCAGTCTCTTCATCTCACACGGCGATCAATGGCACGTTTTCTGGTGCGGTTTCGACTACGAGAACCCCGCATCACGCAGAACCTACTTCGACGTGATGTTCTACTCCCCCGTCCGTGCCGCACAGGCTGAAGGGATCCGGACGATCGACTACGGCCTCGGCTACGAGCAGAGCAAGAAGTGGCGTGGCTGCCGCGGAGCCCAACGTGACATCTGGGTCACCGATCTCAGCGGAAATCTCACCCCCTCTTTCGAAGCCGCCCTGCGCCATGGAGAGCCGGAGTTGACTCCAGCGGACGCACGGGACACCGATGCGGGTACGTAATGCAATCGCCGCCAGTCGATTGGGGACGCCGTCTTGAACGCACAGATCATGCACAAGGACGTTGACAATTCGACATTGATCGAGGAAGTCTTCGCAGCCGGATACGACTTCATCACCGGTGTACCGGACTCACATCTGGCCGGCTTCCTGAGCGCGCTGGAACAGCATGAGCGAGCCGCCGACTGCTATCTGCCCGGAACACGTGAGGACAACTGCGTCGGGCTGGCCGTAGGGGCCCGCCTCGCCGGTGCGACGCCCCTGGTGTTCATGAAGAGCGCCGGCCTCGGCACCTGCATCGATGCGCTGACCAGCCTGGCGCTGGTGTACCGGATCCCCCTGGTGCTGCTGGTCTCCTGGGCCGGCCACGACGGGCGTGACGTGCCCCATCACAACGTCATCGGCCAGCCGGCCCCCGCCGTGCTCGAAGCGCTCGGCATACCCGTACTGCACTGCCGATTCAGTGATTCGGCCGGCGTCGCGGAGCAACTGCGCACGGCCCATGAGGAGTCGGCTGCCTTTCGGGGGCCCGTCGCGGTGCTGTGCGCGCCTGATGGAAAGTGAGGAAGAGTGCTGAACAGGGACGAGGCTCTTGTCCTGATCAACCGGACGGCTCATGATGTCAGCGCGGCGGTCTTCATCGGAAATGGGCTCAACCCACGAGCGCTGCACGCGATCGCGGACCGCGACGAGAATTTCTACATGATGGGCAGTATGGGCCTCGCGCTCCCCCTGGCCATCGGATTCTCACAACGGTCGAAATCCACCGCCATAGCCGTCGAGGGCGACGGAAACACCCTGATGGGCATGTCCGCGATGGCTCTGGCTCCGACCGCTCGCGGAACTCTCGTCCACGTCGTCCTGGACAACGGGGTGTACGCCAGCACCGGTGGGCAGAGGTCCCCGGCCCACGCGTTCTCTTTCGTCAAGGCCGCCGAGGCCGCCCGATATCAAACAGTGGTTTCGGTATCGGACGGCAGCGCGCTCTCGAAGGCACTGTCCTCGGCAGTCGATGCTCAACACACCAGCTTCATTCACGTCCGCACGACAACCGATTCCGGTCCGCCACCGCCCCGGGTTCCCTATCACCCGGCCGATATCACCAGTAGGTTCACCGCCTGTTTCCATGAAAGCAAGGCCTGTTGAGATGAGGTGGCACTATGAATGACCTGCGTATGGGCATCGGTGTACACAGCCCCATCACCGCGCTGCTCGCAGAGGAGGCCGGTGCGGACGTCCTCTGGCTCGGCAGCCTGGAGATGTCCACCAGCCGGGGAGTCCCGGACCGCGAGGTCCTGGAGCCACACGAGATCGCCGGAATCATCCGCTCGGTGCGAGCCGTCACGTCACTGCCGATCTATGTCGATGCCGACACCGGCCGGGGCAGTGATGAGCTGGCCGTCCTCGCGACGAAGCTCTTCGAAGAGGCCGGCGCCGACGCCATCTGCGTGGAGGACAACCTCTTCCCCAAGAGGAACTCGCTCGACGACCGCTTCGGCGGGCGGGAGTTGCTGGACACGGAGGCGTTCGCCGACAGGATTTCCGCCATGGTCGACGCGCGACGCTCCCTCCTGGTCATCGCCCGGACCGAGGCACTGGTGGCGGGCCACGGTGCGGATGCGGCCGTCGACCGGTTGCGTCGGTACGCCGACGCCGGTGCGGACGCCCTGTTCGCCCAGGCGAACCGGGCCAGCGCCGACCAGTTGCTTCCGGTGGTGAAGCAGATCGCGCCGCTGCGCCCGATGGTGCTGGCACCCACCGTGCTTCCCGGCACCGATGCCCAGGCGTTCGCGGAGCACGGCTCCGTGACCGTCATCTTCGCGAACGTCGTCATGCGCAGCCTGGTGGCACAGACCTCCCAGGTACTGCGCGAGGTGATGGCCTCCCAGCGGCTGGACGCGGTCTCGTCCGAACTGGCCGATGTGGAGCGGCTGTTCGAGCTGTCCGAACGCGGCCTCTCATCCCCGAGCGGGCCGGTGGAACAGGAGAAGGCAGACGTCGTTCCGCACCCGGCGGCCCGCGTCGCTCCCCTGCCCGCGGTCGAGCCCGAGCCACGAACGGCCGCTGAGCGGGCCAAGGTCCTCATGGCCGAGGCAGCCTTCGACTACTGCGCCGGCGCGGCCGGGGACGAGTCGGGGATGCGGCGCAACGTCGAGCGCCTCGACGCGCTGACACTCACCCCGCGCGTGCTGTGTGACGTCTCGGAACGGAGCACCGGGACCGAGCTCTTCCAGAAGCGCCTGGCCGCGCCCGTCCTCGTCACACCGATGGGACTGCAGGCGCTGTGCCACCCGGACGCGGAGGTGGCAACCGCTTCCGCGGCGACCTCGCTGGACCTGGGCTTCACCCTGTCCATGTTCAGCTCGCGGCCCGTCGAAGAGGTCGCCGAGGCCGCTCCCGGCCTCTGGCAGCAGATCTACCTCCTGCGGGAACGCGCCGTCAGTTGGTCCATGCTGCGCCGGGCCGAGGACGCCGGGGCGGGAGCGGTGGTGTGCACGGTGGACGTACCTCTCGTGGGCCGCCGCAAGAGGGACGCGCGCAACGGCTTCCGCCGATTCGACGCCGCGCCGCCCGCGATCATCCAGGACCCCTGCTTCGTGGACCTCCTGAAGCAACGGCAGCGCCGGTCACCACTCACCGCCGCCGAGCTTGTCTCGGATCTGTTTCCCGACCCTTCCGTGTCCTGGGCCGACATGGCGGAACTGCGCTCGCGCACCCGGCTTCCCCTGGTCGTCAAGGGGATCCTGCATCCGGAGGACGCCGTCCGCGCGGTGGACGCCGGAGCCGACGCGATACAGGTGTCCACGCACGGCGGCCGACAGTCGGACCGGCATGTGGCCTCCGTGGACGCGCTGCCGGACGTCGTGGCGGCCGTGGGCGACCGCGTGCCCGTGCTGTTCGACTCCGGTGTGCGCAACGGGGTGCACATCGCCTCCGCACTGGCCCTCGGCGCGCGTGCCGTCCTGGTGGGCAGGCCCGTGTTGTGGGGGCTCGCCTCCGGCGGGCGGGACGGGGCCCAGAGCGCGCTGCGGTCCCTGCTGGACGAACTGGAGCACGCCATGGGCCTGCTCGGAGCCTCCTCCGTCGCCGGCCTTGGCCATGAACTGATCAGTTCCCGGGAGCGGGCATGACCTCATCGAGTACGAGCAGCACCACCGCACACCACCACTGGGACGAGGTCTGGAAGACCAGCGGAGGGCGCGCCGACTGGTCGACGGTCGACCCCTGGGTCGCCGACACCGTGGGCCTGTTGCGCGACCGCCAGGTACGTACGGTGCTCGACCTGGCCTGCGGCATCGGGCGGCACGCCCTCTTCTTCGCCGAGTCCGGCTTCACGTGCTGGGCCGTGGACGCGAGCGAGACCGCGATCGAGCAGACCCGCACAGCGGCGGAGCGGGCTGGCCTGAACCTCGATCTCCGGGTCGGGCCCATGAGTTCGCTGCCCTATCCCGACGATCACTTCGACTACGTGCTGGCCTACAACGCGATCTACCACGGAGACCGGAACGCGGTACGGGCGACAGTCCTTGAGATTCACCGGGTGCTGAAGCCCGGTGGCCTGTACCAGCTGACGATGTTGTCGCGACGCAATCGCGGTTACGGCCAAGGCACCGAAGTCAGCGCCGGGACCTTCGTCCAGCCGGACGCGGCCGACGACAAGGTGCACCCGCACTTCTACTGCGATGCGGCGGACCTCGTCTCGCTCAACGAACCGGCCGCGCTGCTCAAGGCACATGACGAGGAGCACACGGCCCCCGGGTCGTTCCACTGGCACTGCCTGTTCGAGCTGCCCCAGGAGGCGGGGGGCCGCGAGTGAGGCAAGGACGCCGGGCGGCAGTGCTGGAGCGGATCTCGGACCAAGCGCAGCTCCAGCCGTTCAAGGGCAGGAACTTCCGATATCTGTGGGCCGGGTTCGCGGTCTCGCTCCTCGGCGACGGCATGATGTTCGTCGCTCTGCCCTGGCTGGTGCTGTCACTCAATGACTCCACCACGACCCTGGCCGTGGTCGGTGTAGTGATGGCGGTGACCGCGATTCCGGCGGCCCTGCTCGCCGGCGCGTGGGTCAACAAGTACGGGGCCCGCCGGGTGATGCTGGCCGGGGATCTGGTGCGTGCGCTCATGCTGGCGGCGATCGGTCTGCTGAGCCTGACGGGCCTGCTCACCACCTGGCACCTCTACACCGGGCTTGCCGTCTTCGCCGCGGCTGAGGCCGCCTTCGTCCCCGCGTTCAACACCATGGTGCAGTCGCTGGTGCCCCCGGAGCACCTGGTCGGCGCCAACTCCGCCGATCAGGTCATACGTCCCCTGATGTGGCGGCTGATCGGGCCGGCTCTGGGCGGTGCGCTGGTCGCCACGTCCAGTGCGGACTGGGTGTTCGTCCTGGACGCGTGCACCTTCGTCGTGTCCTTCGGTTTCGTACTCAAGGTGCGTGCCGAACGCGAGCCGCTGGAGCAGGACGAGCCCCGGGGTCTGCTGGCGGACAGCGTCGACGGCTTCCGGTACGTGTGGAGTCACAAGTGGCTGCTCTACGCCTTCGGTGCCGGCGCGGTGACCGTGGTCGCCGTCATGGGGCCGTGGAACGTCCTGGTGCCGTTCATCCTCCACAACGACACGGCGCATGGCGCGGAGACCTACGGCCTGGTCCTGGCCGTAGGCGGGATCGGCCAGATCGCCGGAGCGCTTCTCGTCGGCGGCAGACCGCTCGATCACCGGGCGCTGTGGTGGCTCTACCTGGCATGGGGCGTGATGGCTGGCGGGCTCGTGGGCTTCGCCTTCGACGCGTCGCTCGTCCCCGCCCTGGTGGGCAGCTTCGTGATCAATACCGCGCTCGCCGTCTCCGCGGTGCTGTGGGGCGCACTCCTGCAGACCGCGGTGCCACGGGCCTTCGTGGCCCGCATGTTCGGGATCGACTGGGCGCTGTCCCAGGTGCTGGTGCCCATCTCGTACTCGCTGACCGGCGCGTTCGCCGAAGTCACCTCCACCGACACCGTGCTGGTCGTGGCCGCCGTGGGCGGGCTGATCTGTGTCCCGGCCCTGCTGGCAGTGCGGCAGGCCCGGCGAATACCGGAAGTGAGGAACCCTTGAGTGACGACATCACGGACCTGCTGGCGCGGCGCTTCTCGTGGCCGGACGGGAGCGGAGTCCTCCTGGCGGGCTCCACGGCGGAAGGCGTCGCCATGCGCGGCTCGAACGTCAACGTCCTCGTGCTCGACGCACCGGACGACTGGCTGCCGGCGGACGACGGCACCGAATCGGTAGTGCGGCCGATGAGCCTGGCCCGCAACTACCTGTGCTCCCGGGATCCCGTCATCAACATGGACATCCTGCGCTCGGAACCCCTGCGCTCGTTGGCCGAACTCGCGACGGGCATGGCCCGGATCCAGGATCCGCTCACACCGGACCTCGAACTCCCCGTGCTCGACGCCCTGGAGATGCGCTTCCTGTCCAGACTGCGCAGTGGCCGCATCGTCAGCGGCGCTCCGGCGATCGAGCACTGGCGGCAGCGGACACAGGTGCGGTGGCTGCCCGAATTCCACTGCGCCACCACCTATCTGACAGCGGATCACTTCCGCAGGAAGGCCATGACCGCCCATGCCGACCAACTGCCGGTGGACGCCTCTGTTCTGCTGCGCCTCACTGTCGAGCACCTGCTCATCAGCGCCCTGGCCGGCTGCGGGCACGTATTGCACGAAGTGAAGAACCTCGGGCGCAACATCACCTCCGTCCTGGCGAACGGGACGCGGGGCCCGCGCCTGTTCGAGGAGGCCGCGAGCCTCCTGGAACACGGCATGAAGCCCACCCCCGAGCTCTTCGCCTGGATCGACGCGTGCTCGGCCGACCTGCTGCGGTGGCTTCCGTCCAGCACCCATGGGCGTTCGGCCGCCGCGTACCTCGCGGGGCAGGGATACGTCCAGCTCGCAGGACAGGGATACGTCCAGGAAGGGCGGTCATGACCATCACCAGCCTCACCCCACCCGATCTCCCGCCAGCGGTCCGCGACGCCGTCGACGGGCTGGCCGCCCTCAAGACCGTACGATCCATCCGCATCGCGGGCTCACGCGCTCGGGGCAGGCCCACCAGCCCTGCGAGCGACTGGGACGTCCTCGTATACGTCGAAGACCCGCCGGCGCCGGAGGAGCTGCACCGTCTCCTGCCGGCCGACGCCGGTCCCCAGGAGTCCGTCGAGCTCGTCACCGCGAACCTCGGACACCCCTTCCAGGAATCGGAATACACGATTCCTGTCTCGCCCAGGATCGACGTCTGTTTCCGCCCACTCGCCCACGTGCGACGGGAGGAAACCCTGGCCGCCCAGGGCGCGTTCACGGTGTACTCCTATCCCAAGATCGCCAGCGGTGTGCCGTCGTACATCCTGCTGAGCGAAGCCGCGCTGTCGGCTCCCGTCCACGGCGACGTCGGCTCCCCGGCCCGCCCCACGGAGCTGGCCCTCAGCGCGGGGCCCTGGTGGCGGGGGCGGGCGTCATGCGCTCTGCTGCTGGCGATCGACCACGTCACCGCCGGAGAGAAGCTGGGCGCCCTGGAGCACATACTCGCCGCGGCCACCTCCCTCGCCCACTCCCGTCTCATCGCGCGGGCCCAGTGGTACCCCATCACCAAGCGCCTCCTGAACGAACCCGGCGCCCTCGACGACCGGGCCCGCCAGAGCCTGAACCAGCTGTCCGCCGACCGGCTGAGCCCGGATGTCGTGCATCAGGTGGCGGAAGACCTCGGGCTCGACCCGGAGGACGGCCTCGACTGGCTGGCCAGGGGCGAGCACATACGGCCGGGCGGCCCGGACACGCATCCCACGCAGACCGGCCAGCGCTGATATTCAGAGGAAAGGCGTCCACCATGCCGGACATCCAGCTCTACGACTGCGACACCCACTTCACCGACCATCTGCCCGAGCTCTGGGCGGAGATCGGGTTCTCCCCCGCCGAGGCTCCCGAGGTGGTCACCGACGCGGGGGCGACCCGGCTCAGGCTCGGCGACCGTCTGTTCCCCCGCCCGAGCGGACAGGGACACGGCAACCCCAAGGGCCTCGGCCATCTCATCGGCCCCGGCGAGGACGAGGACCGGGCCGTCTTCATGACCAAGCACAACATCGCGGCGGCCGTCCTCCAGCCCGGCTTCGTCGGCCTGTCGGTGCAGGCCGTCGAGGACGCCGAGACCCGTCTGCGGCTGCTCGACGGCTACAACCAACTGGCCTCACGCTCCTGTGCCCGATCCGCGCTCTCCCTGAAATGGGCCTTCCTCGCCTCGGTGGAGGATCCGGGGTGGAGCGAAGAGACGCTCCGCCAGTACGCCGACGACGAGAACCTCGTGGGCGTGGTGGTGAGGCCGACCGCTCGCACGGCGGCCGCACGGCTCAACTCCCCGGAGACATCACCGCTGCTCGAAACGGCGGCGCGGCTGCGGCTGCCGCTGTTCGTCCACGGAGGCACCGGCTGCTATCAGTGGTCCCCGCTGGCGGACGCCTTCGCGGACTACGCCATGACCCACGCCTTCGGCCACATGGGAGAGCACATGATCGCCATGGCGGACCTGGTCACCCGGCCCGACGGACTCCCCGACGATCTGCGCGTGGTCATGCTGGAGTCAGGCATCGCCTGGATTCCCAGTGTCCTCGGACGGCTGACCAGCCACACCCGGCGGCTCGCCGACAACGCGACGAGCCCGACCGACATCTTCAGGAAGCACTTCGCGGCGGTGCCCGATCCCGACGAGGAGCATGTGGGCTGGGCCATAAGGCAGTTGGGCGTCGAGACCGTGCTCTTCGGGTCCGACTATCCCCACTGGGACACCGTCGAGGCCGGCGTCTGGCTGACGGAGTTCTCGGGTTTCTGCCCCTCCGGGCAACTCACGGCGAACACCTCACGGTTCATCCCCCGCCTCGTGAATGAGTCCGCATGAGTACGGCAGGGACGAACGCCGCGCGGACCCGCACTCCGAGGGACGGAGACCGGCCCGTCCGTATTCTCGTCGTCGGCTGCGGAGACCTCTCGATCCGGGTGCTGCACGGGCTGACCGGGACCTCCCAGCCCCGGCACCTCGCACTCCTCGGACGTGACGGGGAGTCGGTGGTCCGCACGGCGAACATGGTGTCGCTCGCCGCCGCGCAGCTGGGCAGGCCTTGTACGGTCGATCCGCTCGTCCAGGATCTCGATGACATCGCGGGCGCCGCGGAAGCCATCGCGCGGTTCGCACCGGACATCATCTTCGCGGCGGTCAGCCGGCAGTCCTGGCACGTGATGTCGGAACTCCCGGCCGACCGCTTCGCCCGCGTCAGCGCCGCCCACTTCGGACCGTGGCTGCCGATGCACCTGGACCCGGTGCTCAAGCTGATGAAGGCGGTACGCGCCGCCGGTACCGGAGCGACGGTGGTGAACGCCGCATACCCGGACGCCGTCCACCCGGCGCTCGCCGGGGTCGGCCTCAGCCCGGATCTGGGCATCGGCAACGTGGCGAATTCCGTGCCCGCGCTGGCGGCGATCGCCGCCGATCACCTCGGCTGCGCGGCGGCCGAGGTGCGACCGCGCTTCGTGGCGCACCACTTCGTGGGCCACCGGCTCTCGCGCACCGGCGACAGCGGCGGCGCCAAATTCGACCTGACGTTCTGGAACGGGGCCGACGAGGTCACCGATGAGCTGCCGGGGGACGCCATGTTCCATCCGATGAGGAAGGAGTACCGCAGGACGGGCGGCAAGGACGGACAGCTGATGACGGCGGCCTCCGCCCTCAGCGTCCTGGAACCCCTGGCCACCGGTACCAGCGCCAGGGTCCACGCACCCGGCTGGCACGGCCTGCCCGGCGGGTATCCGGTACGGATCACCCCGCACGGAACCGAACTCGACCTGTCCCCCAGGCTGAGCGAGGAGGAAGCCGTGGAGATCAACCGGGACGGTCAGCGCCACGACGGAATCGCCCACATCGCGGAGGACGGCCTCGTCGAGTTCACCGACGAGTCGGTGGAGGTCATGCGGGAGGAACTCGGCTACACCTGCAAGGAACTCGCGCTCGCCGATGTCGAGGAAGCAGCCGAGGAGCTCGCCGCACGGTACGCGGAAAGCTGCCGGATATGAGCGACCGCACCAGGAAGGTCCTCGTCCTCGACCACATCGGCTATCACTACTACCAGGCCGCCGACGGACGCCCGTTCCTGCCGGCGCACGAGAACCGGGTCAGCCTCGTCACCGATGTCCGCAAGGTCGACCAGGCCCGTGGCGAGGAGCTCGAAGCCGTCGTCGGCATCCCGCGTGGTGACGAGGCGCTCCTGGAAGCCGCAGCGCGTTTCCACCACGGCGCGGGAGATCCCGTAGAGCGCGTTGTCGCCATCAGCGAAGGGCTGCTGCTGGCCGCCGCCAGGCTGCGGGACAAGTTGGGGGTGCCGGGTCCCACGGAGCAACAGGTACTGGGCTACCGCGACAAGGTCACGATGAAGGAGCGGCTGCGGGCCCAGGGCATCCGTGTCCCCGACTACGCGCCCTTCACCGAGGACGACGCGGAACACCTCCTGAAACGGTATGGGCGAGTGGTGGCGAAACCGCGACGCGGTGAGAGCTCCGCGGGAATCGCCTTCCTGGACAGCCCCGACGACCTCCGCAGTTTCGTCGCCAACCGCCAGGAAGTTCCCGGAGGTTACGAAGTCGAGGAACGCATCGACGGAACGCTCTTCCACATAGACAGCGTCGTCAGCGGCGGAGTCCCACTCGCCGCGACCGCGGGCCGCAGCATCGAGGAGACGACTTCCTACCGCCACCTGGGGGCATTTCGGGATGTCGCCGTCGGCCCGGGCTTGACGCTCGACCGGCTCCTTCGCTTCAACCGCGAGGTCCTCGCCTGTTATCCCGATTTCAGCGGCGTCACCCATCACGAGGTCTTCCTCAACGACGACGAGGTCTGCTTCTGCGAGATCGGCGGACGCCCGGGCGGCGGAGGCATCATTCCCGGCTTCCATTCCCGCACCGGCGTCAACCTCGACGAGGTCGCGATCAAGGCGCATTTGGGCGAGGAGATCACGCAGTGCGCTCCCCCGGCGGACCACCTCACCGGCTACGCCCTGGTGTACGCGCCGGCCGGGGTACTGGAGGCCGACCTGACACTGCCCACGGTCGACTGGATCATCGATACGCAACTGCGGTTCCAGGTGGGCGATTTGATGCCGCAGCCGGCCGGCTGGCATCAGGCGGCGGCCACGGTGACGGTCCGGGGGAACTCCGAGGACGAGGTCCTCTCCCGTCTCGACGAGGTGATCGCCCTCGTACAGGACAAGTTGCGCGGCGGCACCACGACACAGAGGTGAGGTGAGAGGACGTGGCGGAAATCCAACGGCTCGCCATCGATCTGGCGCGGCGCGCGGCGACGGAGATCCAGGACACGGCCGGCCGGGCGTACCGCGTCAGCCAGAAGAGCAGCGTGGACGATCTGCTGACCGAGGCGGACCTGCGGGCGGAGTCCGTCATCACGGAGATCCTGCGGGAGGCGCGGCCCGGCGACGCCGTCCTGGCGGAGGAGTCCGGCTATCGGGCCGGCCGCACCGGAGTGACCTGGATCGTCGATCCACTCGACGGCACCGCGAACTTCGTCCGCGAATCTCCCCACTACGCCGTGAGCATCGCGGCGGTGTCCGACGCGCGGTGTCTCGCGGCCGCCATCGTGCGACCGGCCGACGGGCAGTGGATAGCGCTCCTCGACAGCGCGCTCGACGGTCACTTCACTCCGGTACCGCCCGCCGCGGACCTTCGCGTGGCCGTCGGCCTCCCTTACGGCGCCGAGGAGCTCATCGAGGCCCGTGCGATCCTCGACCTCGTCGGGCAGCGGTACGAGGTGCTCCGGACCGGCTCGGCGGCCTGTGACCTCCTGCGGGTCGCCACCGGCTCGGTGGACGCCCATATCTCGGTGGCGCTTCCGTGGTGGGACACGGCGGCGGGTCACGGTCTGATCCGCGCGAGCGGCAGGACCGTGGTGCACCGGCGTTCCTTGAGGCGGACCAGAGTCGATATTTCCGGCAGGCCCGAAGTGGTGCGCTCACTCAGCCGTCTCCTGGCCGCGCACCACCACGTGAGCGAGCGTTCGGCATGAGCGATCAGGAGCCCTCTCACGGGCGTGGCCCTCTGCTCCTGGTGATCAGCCGGCGACGAAGCTTCACCCGGCACGTGCTGAGCCGGAGCGACATCGACACCATTCTGCTGCGCCCGGAGTCCTCCTCGGTCGAAGTACCGGACGGCCAGGACCCTTTCGTGCTGCGCACCGATGCGCCACCGGCTGTGGAAGCGGCCCGGTTCCGGGAATGGACCGAGGATCGGGGCCTCGCTTTCCCTCGGTACTTCTGCAACCCGGACGAAGCGGTCCAGTCCCTGGTCCACCGGTTCGCGGCCGCGGCCGGGCTGCCGCACCTGTCACCGGAGCAGGTGCGTCTGACCACCGACAAGATCGCGATGAAGGAGCTGTTCGCCGCCGCCGGGCTGCCCGCGGCGCGATTCCGGCCGGTCGCCACTGCGGGAGAGGTGAAGGAGTTCGGCGACCAGTGCGGATGGCCCCTCATCGTGAAGCCGGCGGTCTCCGGCTCCTCCATGAACATCTGGAAAGTGGACACCGATGAGCTGGCAGAGATCGATCTGGCGATGGGCGAGCGGACGGAACGCCAGTGGATCGCCGAGGAGTACATACGTGGAACCGAGTATCAACTGTGTGCCCTCGTCCACAGAGGTGAGGTGCAGGACGCGTTCATCGCGGTCAATCCGGCCCCGCTCCTGGAGACCCTCAGCGGCGCGATGAACGCCGACATCACGTTGGCCGCCTCGGAGCCGGGGCCCCTGGACGGGCGGGCGGTGGCCCAGCGCATCGGCGACGCCCTCGACTTTCGCGACGGCTATCTCCATGCGGAGTTCTTCATCAGAGAGGACGGATCGTTCGTCATGGGAGAGATGGCCGCGCGGCTGGGCGGAGCGGAACTGCCCGCCGGCCACGGTCTCGCCCGTGGATTCGACATGCTGGCGGCCGTGGCGGACGTGTACGTGGGGCGCCGCCCGAACTTGGCGTACACACGCGACCGTGCGGTGGGGGAACTACTGCTGCCGGCACGACGCGGCTTCGTCTCGCACATCTCCGATCTGGCGGAACTCAAAGCCCTCCCCGGGGTGGTCTCCGGGGAAATCACCGCGGCGGTGGGCGACTACCTCGACCCACCACGGGCGTCCAACGCCTCCAGCGGTTATGTGCACGTGGAGGGAGAGAATTCGAGAATCGTCCGGGACCGGATGGCCGATGTACTGTCCGCATTCCGGCTGGAAGTTGTCGACTTGCCCAACTGAGGCCCCGTTCCCCTAAGTTGTTCGAGTAGGCAGTATCGACTCGCTCGAAAGGTCGCTCCATGGTTGCAAGTGTCGCTGTTCTGTCCGACATTCACGGTGTGTTGCCTGCGCTCGAAGCGGTCTTGAGCGAGCCCGACGTCATGTCGTCGGAGCTGATCGTCATCACCGGGGACCACGCGGCGGGCCCGCAGCCGGTCGAGGTCCTCGACCGGCTGCGGGAGCTCGGGGACAAGGCACTCCTGGTACGCGGCAATGCCGACCGCGATCTCGTGGCGTTGGCCAGGAACGAGGAGAAGGCCGTCGAAGAGGCGTGGGAGATCGACCTCTGGGCCGCTCGACAACTGCGCCCCGAGGACGTCGAACTCCTGGGGGACCTGCCCCATCCGGTCACGTTGGACGTGGACGGATTCGGCAAGGTGGTCTTCTGCCATGGAACGCCGCGTGACGACAACGAGGTCGTGCTCGTCGACACCCGCCTCGACCGCTGGGAGGAGATCTTCGCCGAACTGCCGGACGACGTGAGGACCGTGGTGTGTGGACACACCCACATGCCTTTCCTGCGTCTCGTCCACGAACGGCTCGTGGTCAACTCCGGGAGCATCGGGATGCCTTACGGGCGAACCGGCAGCCCGTGGGTTCTGCTCAAGGACGGCCAAGTACACCTGCGGCACACGCGGTTCGATGTCGACGGCGCCGTGGACCTCGTGGCCAAGGGGTCCGGCTACCACGACTGCCGCGCTTGGGCGGACCATTACGTCCGGGCCGTCACCACCGACGCCGAGGCGCTGCGTACGTTCGGCCCTCGGGACGGGCGACAGGTGTCCTGACGGCATTTCACCGTTCGGGGGCGGCCTCGGTGGTCACACGCCCTACCAGTAAGGCGAGTTGTGCCCCTGGACCGCGCCGGACCCAACCCCCGAACGGGTAGCCTGGCTCACTCAGGAGTGGCGGGCATCAGCGCGGTAGAACCGGGAGGCGACGGCCAACACGGCTTCGACGGCCTCCGGTTCGCCTACCGTGATCCGCACTCCTTCATCGGGGAACACCTTGACCATGACTCCGCTCTCCTCGCAGTCATGGGCGAAGTCGCGGGTCCGCTCGCCAAGGCCGAGCCACACGAAGTTGCCGTGGGGGTCGGGCACTTGCCAGCCTGCCGCACGCAGACCATCGACGAGCAGGGAGCGGCGCAGAACGAGTTCCGCCACTCGCTCTGCCAGAGGCTCCTGTGCCCGCAACGACTCCACGGCTGCCCGCTGAGCCAGTGCGCTCACTCCGTACGGCAGCGCGCGACCCCTCAGCGCCGCGGCCACCGGCTCATGCGCCACGGCGAAGCCGATACGCAATCCGGCCAGTCCGTACGCCTTGGAGAAGGTGCGGAAGACCACGACATTGGGCCGTTCCCCGGCTATTTCGACGCAGTCGAGTGCCTGCGGCCCGTCGGCGAACTCGCGATAAGCCTCGTCGATCACTACGAGAACGTTCTTCGGCACCCGATCGAGGAACTGCTCCAGCTCGGCCCGCCCGACGACCGAACCCGTTGGATTGTTGGGGTTGCACACGAAGACCACGCGGGTGTTGTGCGTGAGCGCGTCCGCCATCGCATCCAGGTCGTGACGATCCTCGCGCAGTGGTATCGCCACGGGGACGGCACCCGCCAGTCGTGCCATCGTGCGGTACCCCTCAAAGGAACGCCACGCGAAGACGACTTCGTCGTCCGGTCCGTCGACGTACTCCATCAGCAGGTTCTGGATCAGCGCGACGGACCCCGTCCCCACCACCACGCGTTCCTTCGGCACCCGAAGCCGATCGGCGAGCTCGGACCTGAGCTCCGCGCACGCCGCATCGGGATACCGGTTCACCTCACCCGCTGCTTCCTGCAGGACCTTGAGGACACCCGGCAGCGGTGCGAAGGGGATTTCGTTGGCCGACAGGTTGTAAGGAGTACGCCCCGAGGTGCGAAGTCGCTCTGCGGAGTGCTTGCCTGCGTCATTGCCGCTCTGATTCGACATCACTCCAACCTAGTGCTCCGCCCTGAGGACATCGCTCTCGGTTCCGCAGGCACCCATACGCTGGGTTCACGATGTCCAGATGGGGTCGTCCGGTGCCGGCCGCCCCGAGAAGCGCTGGAGTGAGTCGCCGGCAAGTGAGAGCCTCCCGCGTGCGACGGTGATGAAGTTGTTCTGCGCCGATTCGACACCCTCGCGCAGGACGAGCCAGTTCTCCTCGGGGGTCAGGCCACGTTTGATCATGGTGTGGAGACGCCATATCTGCTCATCGAGGGCGTGTCCGGCTTCCGCCGTTTCCTTGTCGGCGACCAGGTTCATCATGCTCAGGGCCTCATTCCACGGCCGCCAGTCGATGGTGGTGGGGAGCACCACGCCCTGAGGCACCGAGTCGGGTCGACCGGCTTCCATCTCGCTCAGGTCCACTAGCAGAGCCGATGATTCGCGCAGCACACGCGCACACGTCCCGGACACCTGCTCCCGGACCCAGTGTCGGCCCTGTGCCCTGCTGGTGACCGTGCTTCCCGTGACCACACCGATCAGTGTGGCCACGACCGCTCCGGCCGGGGCGACCAGCAGACTCCAAAGCGCGGACATGAACTCATTTTGACGTGCTGGACGACTGACCGCAGGCGCTTGCAACAACCCAGCGGCCTTGCCTCGCAGGACGCAGCGGGCCGGGGCGGGCCCCCTGGCGTCATGGCTTCATGGCTTCATGGCGTCATGGCGTCATGGCGTCATGGCGTCATGGCGTCATGGCGTCATGGCTTCATGGCGTCATGGCGTCATGGCTTCATCCGGTCCAGGTCCAGTCGGCGACCTCGGGCAGGTCGATGCCGTGTTCGCGGATCCGGGCGTGGTGGCGGGTACTTGATGTGCTGGTTGACCATGGAGTCGACGATGTGGACGAACGCCTCGTAGCAGGAGAACAGTCCGTGGCGGCCGGTGAGGTTGTAGCCCTCCAGCCAGCCCTGGCAGACGTGCTCGGACAGGATCTCCATCACCCTTCCGTCGGAGCTGAGGTGTTCGTCGGTGGCCAGGACGTCGGCCTGCCATGCCTTGCCGGTGACCTCGAACAGTGCCCCCAGGCGGTTGGACTCGGTCTCGTCCGGGCCGACCACCCGGAAGTTGCGTTCCTCGGCGGTGTCGGCCATGACCTGAGCGAGCAAGCCGCCCAGGACCCGGGTCGGCTCGCGCAGGGTCGCGCCCGGCTTGTCGACAGGCACTGCGAAGTGCTCGAGGGGCGGCACGGGCAGTGCGCGGGTGAGCAGGCCGCCGTTGGCGTGCGGGTTCGCGCCGAGGCGCAGCTCGCCACCCGGGACACAGGCCAGAACCTGCTAGCAGGTCTGATTGGTAGAGATGTGTACCGCGCGCTGGTGCTGCGCATACGTGCCCATGGTGCGTGTGGAACCACGGTCACCGCCCAAGCCGGGTGACGGAGTACGTCGTGGTTGACCGGCCCCAGCTGCTTCCCGCCGTGGCTCATGGGCCGGGCCAACGGGCACCGGCCACAAGCGGATCGGCCTTACGTGTCGCACCCGGGACCGGGGAGTGCCTCGCGTGCGCGCCCCCCTGACCACGTGCCGCCGCACCTCCCCCTGGCCCCTCACGCCGGCGGTGCCGCGTGACGACGGGCTGCCTGGTCCGTGCCGGTGCCCGGTGCCGCTCGGAGTCCGGCCCGTGATCCGTATGGCCGGGGACCCGGGCCGGCTCCGCCAGGCACGCGCAGGGGCCCGTGATGCCGTGCGCGTCCCCGCGACTCGGCTTCTCGTGGTGCGAACTCCACTGTACGACCGGCCTGTTCGGGATCGCCCGCCCCGACTGAGATCCGGCCGAAAGCACGATGCCGCGCGTCGGGCCATCTCGCCGAACCCTCGTCGGAAGCAGAGCGGTGACCTCCTGGAAGGCCGTGGAGACGCGCCAAAGCGCTCGGACCGTTGGCGCGTGGGACACGGGGTGAGCGCGGTGAACACGGCAGCGGGCGAGCCGGTCGGTGAACTCGCGGACGACCGGGAACCGCGTGGCCCGATCGTATCGACTGGTCTGGACCTGCGAGAGGGCGTTGTCTCAGACTGCCGTGATGGACGAGCCACGGCGCACCCCGCGCCTCGACATCCCGCTGCATCGCTTGGACGTCCCCCTGCCGCATCTCCTGCCCTTCGCCATCGGCACCTTCGAGACCATCGGAGCCCTGTCGCGCGCCAACTTCCCGCACCGCCACACCTTCTACGAGATCGTCTACGTCACGGGCGGCCGTGGCGTCCACGTACTGGACGCCGCCCAACGGGTGCTGAATCCACCGCAGTTGTGCGTCATCGCTCCCGGCCAGGTGCATCACTGGATGGACGCGGAGGAGCTCACCGGCCACGTGGTCCTGTTCAACGAGGACTTCCTGCTCTCCCGGCCGCAGGACGTGACCGCTCTGCGCACTCTGTCGGCCGGCCCGGGCCACGCCCCGGGTGACCAGTCCGGGCCCATCGAGGCACTCCTGGACGAGATGGGGAGGGAGTACCAGCTGCTCCGGGCCGGCTACCGGAAATTGCTCCGCGCCAGTCTGCAGATCCTTATCGTCCGTGCGCTGCGGACCTGTTCGTCCGCCGAGGAAGCGACCACGCGCAACCGGGCGGCGGAAGTGGCGGCGGACTTCACCCGGCTCCTCCGGCTGCCCGGCGGCGTCCTCCGCTCGGTCGAGTCCTACGCGCGGGAACTTGGCATTTCCCCAGGCCACTTGCAGGCCTTGGTGCGGCAGTCCACCGGGTTGACGTCGGGCAGGCTGATCCGGCTGCAACGGGCCCTGGAGGCCAAACGCCTGCTGACCGGAACGGAGTTGACGGTACGTCAGGTGGCCGGGGCGGTCGGGTTCAAGGACCCCGCGTACTTCTGCCGGTTCTTCCGAAGGGAAACCGGTATGTCACCCGGCGAGTTCCGGACCGAGGCCGGAGGAAAACACCACGATCCACGGATCGAGTCCATCGCATCCTGTCCGCAGCCCTCATAGCTTGACTGCAGACCGCAGGTACCGCCGGCCGGTCTCCACAACAGGCCGGCCTGCGGTGTCTGTGGTGCCACGCCGCCGGCGCACGACGACAGGCGCGGCCCGGCAAGCGCACCACTCCCCCGCTCCTCACCCCTGCCTACAGGAGAGCCGCGATGCCCACTCCCGAAGAGCCGCTCGAAGAGGCCGCCGACAGCGCCGCATCCTCCCGGATCAGCCGGAAGACGGTTCTGCGCGCGGCTGCCGCGCTCGGCGCGACCCCCCTGCTCGCCCATGGCGGAATAGCACTGGCCCGCGATCGCAGAACAGCGGCGAAGCCCCTGGCCGCGACTCCGCAGTGCCACGACGGGGACGAACCGACCATCGAGCAGATCGAGGGCCCCTACTTCAAACCCAACTCTCCCCTGCGCACATCCCTGATCACCGACAGCACCAGGGGCACGCGTCTGACGGTCACCGGATACGTCTTCAGCCGGACCTGCCGGCCGATCGCCGGAGCGCTCCTCGATTTCTGGCAGGCCGACGACAACGGCGACTACGACAACACGGGATACACG
Organism: Streptomyces sp. NPDC001828; assembly: GCF_042892175.1. Taxonomy (NCBI): domain Bacteria; kingdom Bacillati; phylum Actinomycetota; class Actinomycetes; order Kitasatosporales; family Streptomycetaceae; genus Streptomyces; species Streptomyces sp. NPDC001828. Next base: position 1,311,630 of record NZ_JBIATV010000001.1, on the reverse strand, counting down.
TTTCGCGGGCACCAATTCAGCACCGCGCAGGGCGCGTTCAGCCTGACCACCATCGTGCCCGGCCTCTACCCGGGACGCACCCGGCACATCCACGTCAAGCTGCAGTCCCCCGGGCAGCCGATCATCACCACCCAGCTGTATTTCCCCGGGGAACCCCGCAACAACACGGACACGATCTTCGACGCCCGCCTGCTCATGAACGTCCGTCAAGCCGGCCCGGCCCGCGAAGCCACGTACGACTTCGTACTGGACGCTCCCCAAGGCCCCACCACGCCGCCCACCACACCCCCCTCCGGCACCTGGGCCGCAGGCACGCCCTACCGCGCCGGAGACGTCGTCACCTACGCCGGCTCCTCGTACCGCTGCATCCAGGCCCACACCGCGATCGCGGGATGGGAGCCCCCGAACGTCCCGGCGCTGTGGCAGCGCAGCTGACACCCGGCCGGTCATTCGCCGCCGCGACCCTCACCGCAGCCACCGCCGTCCCCCCTCAGCGGCGTCGGCCGTGAGGACGGCCGCCGCTGCCTCGGCAACCGTGACGACCATCAGCTGTACGGTTCCGGCGGCGGCCTCCTCGGTGGCCTGCTCGGCGGGCTGCTCGGCGGGCTGCCGGGGATCCTGTAACCCCCGCCGCCGGAATGCGTCGTTCGGTCGGGATCAAGCACTCGGGCCGGGCTTCTGTGGCGCCTCATGGATCCGGGTGAGCAGGGCCATCAGGTGATCCCGTTCCTCCCGAGTGAGGGGCGCCAGCAGCTCGGCGTTGGCGGTCTCCGCCAAGGCACCGCAGCGGGCGAGGACAGCCTCGCCCTCCGGGGTGACGGTGACGGCGTTCTTGCGCCGGTCGGCGGCGTCCGGGGTGCGCAGGACAAGGCCCGCCTGCTGGAGGTGGTTGAGGATGCCGACCATGTCCTTGGGGTCGACTGCGAGTCGGCGGCCCAGCTCGGCCTGGGCCACGGGACCGTACTTGGCGGTCGCGGCCAGCACGGCGTGGTGCATGAGCTTCAAACCCTCCACGGCGATCGCGTCGGCGACCAGGCTTCGGCCGCGCGACGCGACGCGACCGAGGAGCCAGGTCGGCATGGACTGGATTCGCTGGAGAGCTGACGTCATACGGTCGAGCATATCCACAATTCATTGGACTCCCCAATGACTTCTCCCCTACCGTTGGGGCACCCAACGAAAACGGATCCGGGGAGGTCTTGTGCTGCGCGTTCGCCATGAAGTCAACGGTGGACCCGGGGTGTTGTTAGCCGAGGAGGTGAACGCACCGGAGGCGGGCGCCGGTCAGGTGCTGATCCGGGTCGAGGCGATCGGGATCACCCTGCCCACCGTGCGCAGGATCTGGGAGGCCCGCGAACCGATCGCGCTCGGCGGCGAGGTCGCCGGAGAGATCGTCGCCCTGGGGGCGGGAGTCACCACCTTCGCCATCGGAGAGCGCGTGACCGGACTGTGCTTCAACCACGCCTACGCCGAGTTCGCGGTTCTCAACACCGCGATGGCGTCCCGGATCCCGGGTGGCGCCGACGCCGTGGAAGCGGTCGCGCTGGTCCGCAGCGGGCTCGTCGCTCGCGGCGCCTACGAAGCCGCACACCCGGAGCCGGGCGAATCGGTCCTGGTCACGGCGGCGGCCGGCGCGGTCGGCACGCTCGCCCTCCAGTACGCCAGGGCGGGCGGTGCCTCGCGCGTCGTCGCGGCAGTCAGCAGTCTCGACAAGGCCGACTTCGTGCGGGCCATGGGCGCCGACGAGGTCGTCCGGTACGAGGACACCGACTGGGGCGGTCCGTATGACGTCATCCTCGACGGCGTCGGCGGCGACCTGCTCACCCCCGCCGTGCGGGCCCTGGCGACGGGCGGCCGCCTGGTCGCCTTCAGCTCCGGCGGCGGCACGGTGGAGGCGTACGAACTCCTGGTCCGCGGCGCCTCGTTGATCGGATTCCAGATCCGCGCCATCGCTCTCGGCAAACCGGCTCTGTATGACCGCTGGCTGCGCGAACTCTGGCAGATGCGCGACGCCGGCACCCTGCGGACCGCCGTGCACGAGGAGATTCCCCTCGCTGAGGCTGCCCGCGCCCACGCTCTCATCGAGCAGCGCCGCAACCTCGGCAAGGTCGTCCTTGTCCCCTAGCGCTCTATGCCCACGTAAAGACGTCACGCTGCTGTCCCGCCGCACACTCGAGACGCGCTCACATCTGTCCGACCGCTTCCAACGGCCGCAGGGCGGCGGCCCTGCGGGCCGGTACGGCGGCCGCGAGCGCCCCGGTCACCAGCGAGACCAGAGCCAGCAGGGCCAACGTTCCCCAGGGGGGTGTGAGGGTGTACCCGGTCATCGCGCCGCTGGTCAGCGAGCCGACGGCCCAGGCACCGAACACCCCGCCCACCAGGCCGAGCAGTGTGCCGAACGCGGCCACGGTCACCGCCTCCACCCGGATCATCCGCCGGACGCCGGCCCGGTCCATGCCGATGGCGCGCAGCACCCCGATCTCGCGGGTGCGCTCGGCGACCGACATGGCCAGCGTGTTCACGATGCCGAGCAGCGAGATCACCGCGCCGATGGCGAGCAGCCCGTACATCAGGGTCAGCAGCTCACTCATGACTCCGCCGGCCTCGTCGACGAGCGCCTCGCGGTCCTTGACCTGGACCAGCGGACTGTTGCCGGTGGCGGTGCGCAGCCGGGCCTCGGTGGCGTCCGACGCCGCGCCGCTTTCCGTGCGCACCAAGATGCGTTGGACGCTGCCCGGCTTGAAGCTGTCGCGCTGCACCTCGCCGCGCGCGCCCAGCACGTCCTGAGCGACGGGGTTGTCCCGGTAGACGCCGACGACCGTGTAGTCCTTGAAGTCCTGGCCGGGGCCGATGCGGGCCTTGAGCGTGCTGCCCGTGCTGAGCCCGGCTTCCCGGGCGACACTGTCGGAGACGGCGATCCGGCCGGTGCCGAGGCCCTCGGCGGATCCGCTGGTGAAGTCGAGCTTCACGACGTCGTGCAGAGTGGCGGGATCCACGCCGGAGATGTCGCGGACATTTCCGCCGGTGAACAGCGTGGAGTCGGCGACGGCGGCCGCCGTCCGTACGCCGGGGGTGTCGGCCACGCGCTTGAGGGCGGCCGGGTCGATGGCGGTCATGGACGTACGGGCCCCGATCACATAGTCGGCGCTCAGCCCGTCGGCGGCCTGCCGGTCCAGGGCCTGCTCGGTGGAGTTGCCGATCACCGCGAGCCCCGCGACGAGCGCGGTGCTGACCATCAGGACGGAGGCGGTGGCCGCGGTGCGGCGCGGGTCGCGCAGGGCGTTCTCGCGGGCGAGGCGCCCGCTGACCCCGAGGCGCCCGGTGAGCCGCCCGCCGAGGCGGATCACCGGCACCGCGAGCAGCGGCGCGAGCGCGATCATGGCGGCGACGAGGAGGGCACAGCCGAACATCGCGTTCTGCAGATTGGCGTCCGAGGCGTCCTTCGCCCCGGTCAGCGACATCAGCAGCCCTGCCCCGGCGAGGAGCAGGACCAGGCCCGCGATCCCACGCACCCGGGAGGCGGCGGGAGTGGGCGGCTGCTCGGCGGAGCGCAGCGCCTCGATGGGCGCGACCTTCGCCGCCCGCCGTGACGGCAGCCACGCGGCGAGCACCGTGACCCCCACACCGACCCCGAGCGCCGCGAGTACGGGACGTACTCCGATCACCAACGGGCCCTTGGGCAAAGCATCCTGACTGGTACTCAGCACGTCGGGCAGTACTGCGGCGATGCCGAGCCCGAGGACGAACCCGGCGGCCGACGCGGCGAGCCCGACCAGGGCGGCCTCCCACAGCACCGAGCGCACCACTTGGCGACGGGTCGCCCCGATCGCCCGGAGCAGCGCGATCTCACGGGTGCGCCGCGAGACGAGCATCGTGAAGGTGTTGACGATGAGGAACGAGCCGATGAACAGCGCGGCCCCGGCGAAGATTTTCGGCATCTTCTGGTAGCCCCGGGTCATCAGGTCGACGTTGGTGGCCTGTTGGGTGGCCTGCGCGGTCCCGGTGGCCACCTCGGCCCGGTCGGCCGGGAGCGCGGCGGTGACGCCGGCCGCGAGCGCGACCTGGTCGGCGCCGGGCGCGGCGGCCAAGTCGATCGAGGTGAAGTGCCCGGGGGTGGCGAACAGCCGCTGCGCGGTCGCGGTGTCGAACAGGGCGAGGGTGCCGCCCGCGGTCACCCGTGAGTCCTTGGTGTCGACGATGCCGACGAGCCGCTTCTTGAGGACCGGCCCGTCGGTGGCGAGCGTGACGAGGTCACCGACGCGCAGGTGTCCGGCGGCGGCGGTACCGCGGTCCACGACGAGTTCGTCCGCGTGGGCCGGGGCGCGCCCGGTCACCAGCGGATGCCGGTGGTCCGTGCCGTCCTTCCCCGGCACGTACGCGCCGGCGAGGTTCGCCCACGCCTTGCCGCCCCGCAGCGGGCTGCCGTCGGCGGCGTTCAGGGTCGCCGAGCCGTCGACCGACGGCTGGACCTCGGCGATCCCGGGCAGCGCGGCCAGCTTCCGTACGAGTGCGTCGTCGAGCGCGGACTCGCCGTCCTTGCCGGGCGCCCCGGGCGGGGGTTCCTTCGGGGTGACGGTGAGCGCGATGCCGGCGAAGTCCTTCGAGGCGGCGGCGCGGTGGGCTGCGGATGAGGACTCGGCGAAGACGAGCGAGCCGCAGACGAAGGCGACGCCGAGCGTGACGGCGAGCACCGTCATCAGCAGCCGGGCCTTGTGCGCGAGCACGTTGCGCAGGGCGGTCTTGAACATGGGGTTTCTCAGTCCTGGAGGAGTATTCGGCTGCGGGCCGTATGCGGCTTGTCGCGCGGTTCCCCGCGCCTCTGGCGGCACTGGTGCCGGCCCGCACCGGAGCATTCGGGTTCGGGGGCCGGGCCCCCGGTGGCTCGGGGTCAGCTCGTGCGGGCCCGCACCTCGAACCCCGCCATCCGGTCGAGCACCCCCTCCGCACTGGGGCGCAGCATCTCGTCGACGATCCGCCCGTCGGCCAGGAAGACGACCCGGTCCGCGTACGACGCGGCGACCGGGTCGTGAGTCACCATCACCACGGTCTGCCCCAGCTCACGCACGGAGTCGCGCAGGAAGCCGAGCACCTCGGCCCCGGCGCGGGAGTCGAGGTTGCCCGTGGGCTCGTCGCCGAAGATGATCGCGGGCCGGGAGGCGAGCGCGCGGGCCACGGCGACGCGCTGCTGCTGGCCACCCGAGAGCTGCGCGGGCCGGTGACCCAGCCGGTCGGCCAGGCCCACCATGGAGATGACACGGTCGAGCCACTCCTTGTCGGGCCTGCGGCCCGCGATGTCCATGGGGAGCGTGATGTTCTCCAGGGCGGTCAGCGTGGGCAGCAGGTTGAACGCCTGGAAGATGAAGCCCACCCGGTCCCGGCGCAGTTCGGTGAGCCGGCGGTCGTCGAGGCTGCTCAGCTCGGTGGTGCCGATGCGTACGGACCCGGAACTGGCCGAGTCGAGTCCGGCGGCACAGTGCATCAGGGTGGACTTGCCGCATCCGGACGGCCCCATGATCGCGGTGAACTCGCCCTCCCGGAAGCCGATGCTGACCTGGTCGAGGGCGACGACCCGGGTGTCCCCGCCGCCGTACACCTTGCACAGGTCGGTGGTGGCGGCGGCGATGCCAGGATCGGGGTAAAGAGCCCGTGCGGTAAGGGGGTTGACGGTCAAGGAAGGCTCCACTTCGAGCGGTGCGAACGGTGCACTTCGAAGGGTGTCCGGCGTATGTATCGGGACCTCGGCACGCATGTATCGGGGAGCGCGCCGCTGTGCGGCAGTCGTGCGGCGATGGCCGGGCGCGCCCGGGAGCGGCGGAACTCAGAGCCGGAGCGTGGCGACGGCGCCGCCGTCGGGGGCCGGGGCGTTGTGCAGGCTCAGCTCGCAGCCGAGGACGCGGGCCTGGCCGAACGCGATGGTGAGGCCGAGCCCGTGGCCGGCGCCGCGTTCCCTGGCGCCGGTGTGGAAGCGGCGGGGTCCGTCGCGGAGCAGGTCGTCGGGGAAGCCGGGGCCGTGGTCGCGTACGACGACGGTGCGGCCCTCGACGGTGACCTCGACCGGGGTGCCGCCGTGGCGGTGGGCGTTGACGACGAGGTTGCCGACGATGCGCTCCAGGCGGCGCGGGTCGGTCTCGACGTTCTGCTGGGTCTCCGCGACGCTGACCGAGGTGTCGAGTCCGGTACGGGTGACGGCCTCGCGGACGACGGCGCCGAGCGGGACCGGGACCGGCGCGGACTGTTCGGCGCCGGCGTCGAGGCGGGAGACTTCGAGGAGGTCCTCGACGAGGCCGCGCAGATCGCGCACCCGGCCCCGGATCAGGTCCTCGGTCTCGCCGTCCGGCAGCAGATCGACGGCGGCGAGCAACCCCCCGACAGGGGTGCGCAGTTCATGGGCGACATCGGCCGTGAACTGCCGCTCGCCGCGCAGCCGTCGCCCGAGGCTGTCGGCCATGAGGTCGACGGCGGCGGCGATGTCGGCCACCTCGTCACGGCCCCGGGTGGGCCCGGTGCGGGCGTCGAGGTCCCCGGCGGAGATGCGTACGGCGGTCTCGGAGACCCGCCGCAGCCGACGTCCGACGAGCCCGGCCCCGTACACCGCGAGGGGTACGGCGGCGGCGACGGAGGCGAGCGAGGCGATGGCCATGGTGGCGTCGAGCCGGCGCAGGTCGTAGAACTCGGAGTTCATGTTGACCTCGACGGCGAGCACGGGGCTGCCCGGCCCGTCGACCCGCTGGGCACCCCAGACGGTGGGCCCCGAGTTCCCGTCGACATGCCCGTCGTACGCGGTGTGCCGTTCTCCGTCGGTCGGGTGGCGCAGCGAGGCGGGGAGCTCCCCGGGGTCGAGCTGGGCCCCGTCGGCGAGGGTGCCGGTGCGATGGTAGGTATCCATGGCCGAGTACACGGAGTTGAAGGCGCGGGCCTGGGCCCGGTCGCGGATGTCGTGTGCGGTCCACAGGTGGACGAGCACGCCGACGGCCAGGGCGACGAGGCAGGCGGTGGCCGCGGCGAGCGCGGCGATCTTCCAGCGCAGGGAGGCGGCCGCGGGGGCCTGCCGGCGCGGCGAGGCGGGCGCGGCGTTCTCGCGACTTGTCGACGTGGAGGGGCGCACGCGCGTCATCGCCGGAACTTGTAGCCGAACCCGCGGACCGTCTCGATCCGGTCCCGCCCGAGCTTCTTGCGCAGCCGCTGCACACACAGGTCGACGACCCGACTGTCCCCGTCCCACCCGTATTCCCAGACGTTCCGCAGCAGGGTGTGCCGTTCCAGGACGACGCCGGGGTGGGCGGCGAACTCCAGGAGCAGCTTCAGTTCGGTGGGGGTGAACGCGACGGGCGTCCCGGCGATGCGGACTTCGAGCCCGGCGGTGTCGATGGAGAGCTCACCGAAAACGAGCAACTCGCCATCTTCCAGCGCTTGTTGGGCTTCCGGTGACGGAGGTGGCGCATACGTGGCCCGCCGCAGCAGCGACCGGATGCGAGCGACCAGGACGAAGGTGTCGACGGGCTTGACGACGTAGTCGTCGGCCCCGGCCTCAAGGCCGGAGACGACATCGAGCCCGTCCCCCCGCGCGGACATCATCAGAACCGGAACGAGGCTGCTCTCCCGCACCCGTCGGCACAGCCCGATCCCGTCGAGGCCCGGCAGCATCACATCGAGGATCAGCAGATCGAAGGTCCCGGCCCGGAACGCCTCAAGCCCCGCGAGTCCGTCGGCGGCGGCCTCGACCTCGTACCCGTACCGCCCAAGCGCCACGGCGAACGCCCGCCGCATGAGGTCGTCGTCCTCGACCAGCAACACGCGAACGGGCCGTGCGTCGGCCGGGGCAGGGCTGGGCGAGGACACGGGGCGGCTCCTGTTCGAGGGCGAGCCCTTCCGTGCAACTCGGTCATATCTGTACGCAGCGGGCGGCTCGACGGATCGAGAGGAACGATACGACAGGGGGTGGGGCGTGCGCCCGCCCCTCAGGTGGGGGGTGTGATCCGATGGCAAACGAAGCGGTGGGTGATACGAGGCGGATACAAACCCGGCGGATCCCTTTCCGCCCACGCCCGCCCGATGAGGCCGACCCCGTTCGCGACAACCACGTCACGCCGGCGCCGGGGCGAAACGGCGAGCCGGGCGAGCTAGGTCCGGGCACGCGAGGCGTGTGAGAGCGCGCCCATGCTGATGTCGATGACCGTGCGGAGCTGCTTCTGACTCGCCCCGGCCCGGCTCATCACGGCCAGCGACTGGTTGACCGCCGCCAGGTGGACCGCGAAGTCGTCGGCATCGGCTTCGGACAGCCGTGCGGCGTTCAAGGCGGTCCGCAGGCGCGCTCGCTGAAGGCCCAGAGCTTCGGCCGCGCGTGCGGCGATGGCGGGGCTGAGCACCGGTGCCGCCATCGCGGTCTGAGCGATCAGGCATCCATCCGGTACGTCAGGGTCGGCGATGCGTTGCAGGGTGACCTCGAAGAACGCCCGTACCGCGTGCAGCGGGTCCTCGGACGCACGTGAGAGCACCTGGTCGTACCTGGCTCCGTACCGAGCGGCGTAGCGGTCCAGGCAGCGCAGGTAGAGCGCGTCCTTGTCGCCGAACGAGGAGTAGATGGAGCTGCGGTTCAGTCCGGTCGTCCTGGAGAGATCGTCGAGAGACGTGTCGGCGTATCCGGCCCGCCAGAACTGGACCATCGCCGCGTCGAGCGCGACGCCCACGTCGAACTGCTTCTTCCCGGCCATCACGCATGCACCTCGTTCTTGGACCAGCCGTTGCGGCTCTGCCCATTCTATCTTGAACCAATCAGTCCAAGATGCAATAGGCTCACGGCATGACCGACGACGCCATGGCCTCGAACCGCTCCCACGACCAGAACCCGGTCCCCGGGTTGCCGCTGTACGACCTCCCGGGTTTCGCTCACCGCTGGGTGGACGCGGAAGGAATCCGACTCCACGCGGTGGAAGGCGGCCGGCCGGCCGGTCCCACGGTCGTCCTGCTCGCCGGATTCCCGCAGACCTGGTGGGCCTGGCGAAAGGTGATGCCGGGCCTTGCCGAGCGATTCCACGTGATCGCGATCGACCTGCCGGGGCAGGGCCACTCCGAACGCCCTCAAGGGGGCTACGACACTCACACCGCGGCTTCGCGCGTCCAGGCCGCGCTCACCGCGCTCAACGTGCGGAAATACTGGCTCGTCGCCCACGACATCGGGGCCTGGGTCGCCTTCTCACTGGCCCTGAAGTACGAAGAGCGCCTGCACGGTGTCGCTCTGCTCGACGCCGGCATTCCCGGCATCACCCTCCCGGACTCCATCCCGACGGACCCCGCCCGGGCCTGGAAGACCTGGCACTTCGCCTTCCACCTGGTGCCCGAACTGCCCGAGACCCTGCTCACCGGCCGCGAGCGTGCGTACGTCGGCTGGTTCCTGAAGGTCAAAGCCCTGTCCCCGGAGACCTTCGACAGCGCCGAGATCGACCATTACGCCGCCGCCATCGCGGCCGAGGGAGGACTTTCGGCATCTCTCGCCTACTACCGCGATGCCGAGGAATCAGCGCGTAAGAATCATGACGCGCTCGAACGAGGGCCCTTGAGGATCCCGGTCCTGGGGATCTCCAGCTCCCACGGCTCGATCCCCGACATGGCCGCCTCCATCAGCCCGTGGGCAGAGAACGCGACCGGCGCCTTCATCCCGCAGGCCGGACACTTCATTCCCGACGAGCAGCCCAACGCGACTGCGGCCGCGTTGACCGCGTTCATCGATCAGGAGCGTGCCGGGTAGTTCGTCGCGCGCCGGCCAGTCCGGCGAGGACGGTGCGTGGTGGCGAGCCGGGAGCGTTCGCACACCCCCGCCCGCCGCGCCCGGCCCGCCTCACCGGCAACGGAACTCCTGGGCTCGACGACGCACCCGGTTCAGCGAGGACAAGCGGGTGGTGGTGCGGTCCGCTTCCGGAATCGCCCGGTGCGCGCACCCTGTCCCGCTCCCCCTGATTTGGTACCGTTCAAAGGACACGAAAATCGATCGGATGTTCGTTTACTGGGATCTCCGAGACGTCCGTTGTCGGCCGTAGACGCTCACGTTCTCCGACGTGCGGCGCGCCACACAATCGGACCGGGTGAAAGCTCATGGCAGGAACCGAGCACGCGAAGGCGCTGGACACCGCGCTCGCACAGATCGAGCAGAAGTTTGGCCGGGGTGCGGTCATGCGCCTCGGTGACCGGCCGAACGAGCCCATCGAGGTGATCCCCACCGGGTCGACCGCGCTGGATGTGGCGCTCGGCGTCGGCGGCCTGCCGCGCGGCCGCGTGGTGGAGGTCTACGGCCCGGAGTCCTCCGGCAAGACGACCCTGACCCTGCACGCCGTGGCCAACGCCCAGAAGGCCGGCGGCACCGTGGCGTTCGTCGACGCCGAGCACGCCCTCGACCCCGAGTACGCCAAGAAGCTCGGCGTCGACATCGACAACCTGATCCTGTCCCAGCCCGACAACGGCGAGCAGGCCCTCGAAATCGTCGACATCCTGATCCGCTCCGGCGCGATCGACTTGATCGTGATCGACTCCGTCGCGGCCCTGGTGCCGCGCGCCGAGATCGAAGGTGCGATGGGTGATTCCCACATGGGTCTGCAGGCCCGCCTGATGAGCCAGGCCCTGAGGAAGATCACAAGTGCCCTCAGTCAAACGAGGACGACGGCGATCTTCATCAACCAGCTCCGCGAGAAGATCGGCGTGATGTTCGGCTCCCCCGAAACCACCACCGGTGGCCGGGCACTGAAGTTCTACGCCTCCGTACGCCTCGACATCCGCCGCATCGAAACACTGAAGGACGGCACCGACGCGGTCGGCAACCGCACCCGCGTCAAGGTCGTCAAGAACAAGGTCGCCCCGCCCTTCAAGCAGGCCGAGTTCGACATCCTCTACGGCCAGGGCATCAGCCGCGAAGGCGGCCTCATCGACATGGGCGTCGACCACGGCTTCGTCCGCAAGGCCGGCGCCTGGTACACCTACGAAGGCGACCAGCTCGGCCAGGGCAAGGAGAACGCCCGCAACTTCCTCAAGGACAACCCCGACCTCGCCAACGAGATCGAGAAGAAGATCCTCGAGAAGCTCGGAATCGGGGTTCCGGCGAAGCCCGCGGCGGCCGCGGACCCGGACGCCGCCCCGGTCCCCGCTGCCGCCCGGGCCTCGGCGGGGAACCCCGCCTGACAGACACGGGCGCGGCCCGGTTCTTGCCGAGCCCGGTGGCCAGGTCCGAGCGGACACACGGTTCCCCTCGGGGAGATGGTCAGCGCGGTGAAGTCGGCGGTGGAGAGCGGGAGTTGGGGTGGAACGGACAATCCCTCCGCGACCTGCCGGAAGAACATGCCCCGGTCTACCGGACGTCACCTGAGCCCAGCACAATCGCCCTCATGACGATCACCACCGGTGTGCCCGCGCCCACGCACCACACACCCCTCGCGCTGGCACGGGGGTTGCTGACCGGCGCAGTGGTCGGAGCATCGCTCGGCGCGCTGGTCGTGGGCGGGATCATCGCGAACGCGGCGCTGTTCACCGCCGGGCTGGTACTGCCCGTCGTCTACGGGCTGTTGTTCTTCCTCGCCGGTATGCCGAGGCGTGCCCGGGAGGCGGCGGTCGTCCCCCGCACGGCGCTCGCGACGATCGAGAGCCTCAAGGCCGTCGGGGGCGAGTCGAGCGACGTATCGGTGCGGTTCGAGCTGTCCGTCGTACCGGACGACGGGCCGGCGTACCGGGTGGAGATCACACAGGACGTCAACCTCGTGGACCTGTCCGACTACCGGCCGCGCGGCGTCGTGGTGGTCCAGTACCCGCCCGACCGGCCGTGGCGCGTCCGGATCGTCAAGCGGCCGACGCCGGAGTGGGAGGACCGGGTGGCCTCGGCCCACCTCGACCCGGCGCCTGTTACGGCCACGGCGGCCGCGCCCCCGGAGGGCTGTGCCTTCGGCTTCATGGTGCTCCTCGGCCTGCTGATCGGCGCGGTCGCTGTGGTCCTGCTGTTCCGCGCGGACCTCTTCGACCCGGACGACACCGACGCCGCGCAGCCGTCGGTCTCCTCCACGTCGTCGACCACGGTGGTGACGTCGGGCTCCGGAACGATCACCCTCGGCCCTGGCCAGTCGTTTCTCGACAAGGGTGAGTTGGACCGGGCTGTCGGCTCACTCACCCGAGGTCAGGACAAACGCCGGGCCATCACGGTCGTCGTCCAGGAGCGCATGTTGTCGGTCCTGTTCTCGCCGACGGACACACAGGCCCCGGGGCTCGACCCACGTGCGCTGCCCTACGACCGTTTCCCCGCCCTGGTCGAGGAGGCCAGGACCACCCTCGGTGTCCACGCCCCCACCTGGCAGATCAGCGCTGACCGGCTCACCGGGCCCTCCGTCATCAGAGTTGTCGTGACCGGGCCCGACGGCATGGCATCGCTGGAGGCGGACGGTCAGGGAAGGGTGGTGCGCCGCACGCCCGCACAGTGAGGTGGCCCGAGACCGAGCGGCTCCGGACGGCAAGGGCGAACCCGCTGGCCGACCGGAAGCAGCAGGAGGACGACGGAGGGCCGGCACGGATATCTCGTGCTGTGGTGCGGTGTGTTCGGCACGGTCGCGCTGGTCGGCCTCTGCGGGCCGTGGGCCCTGTCCGGCGCGTACCATCTGCCGGGGAACGGACGCGACAGGAACCGCCGTCCCGACGCGCTGGCCGCCGTGGCCGCCTCAGGCGAAGTCCGTTGCGGTGATGCCGTCCGGATGTCCGGGAGGCCACTCCACCAACTCGATCCGGTACCCGTCCGGGTCCGTGAGCCACGATGTCCTCGGGCCGTGCGGGCCGCCCGGGTACTGGAGGGGTCCGGGTGCGAGGCCGGCTTCGGTCAGGGTCTCCAGGGTGGTGGCGAGCGTCTCCACCTGGATCGCGAGGTGGTCGAAACCGCTGCCCACGTCGACCGGCGCCTCACCGGGCCGGTGGACCAGTTCGAGCGAAGCCGCCGGTTCCTCGGGGAACTTGAGGATGACGAGGCGTGCCCCGTCGCCGGGCTCGACCGTGCCCAGTTCTTCGTAGCCCAGGGCGGTGTAGAAGCCGAGCGAGCGGTCCAGGTCGGTGACACGGTAAGAGACGAAGAGCGTCTTCATGCGGTCTCCTCGGGTCGACGCACCCGGTAGCGGAGGTGCGTGACGTCTCGATCCGCGAGCCGTCGGACGAGTTGCAGCTCGATCCAGCGAGGGCTGGGCACCGGCCCGTCCCCTGCTCTACGGGACCGGATCAGTGCGGACGGGGGTAGATGCCGCACGAGGTGATCGGCTTGCCCTTCGCGTCGTCGAGGCAGACGCCGGCGTAGGAGCCGCCCCCGACTACGTTCGCGGGCAGCGTGGCGGGGACCGAGGTCACCGTGTCGCAGTGGGTGCTGCTGCTCCTGGCTCCCAGCGGGTGGGCGAAACCGTCGAACACGCTGTACCAGACGCGTCGGCAGCCCTTGGACGTCAGCGTCCCGGTGAACGTGGCCGAGCGGTTGTACCAGTGCAACGTGCCCTTGATGGAGCTCCCGGCCCCATCGGTGACGTACACGGCGGAGGGTGGCAGAGCGGCGGGAGCTGCCGCGACCGACGGCGCGGCGAGCGCCGTGGACGCGGCCAGGAGCGCCGTCGTGACGAGGGTCAGAACGGGGGGTCGGCGCAGCACGAGCACGTCTCCTTCGCTGTCGTCGGGACGCCGTGACAGACGCCCCCGACGCCGAATGGTGACCGGAGCTTAGCGCGCCGGGACCCCTTGCCAGGGCCGGCTGAACGGGCGTGCGGAAGCGTGTGCGCGGCGCCTGTCGCTTCAGCATCGTACGGTCGCTGGGTGCGGTCCGAGCGGTTGGGCGCATTGGGCGAAATCTGGCTGGCAGGACGCCGTCAACAGCATCTTCACGGCTGGGGCAGGCTATTCCTGTCCGGTGACCAAGCCCGCACCTCGTACGGCCGAGAATCCGCCGCCCGCGACCCGGCCCTCCACGCGCACGGCCAGGATCCGGCCCCGCACGCCCTTCGCCCTGGTGATGTCCAGCGTCCTCCTGCTCACCTGCGGCCTGGGGGCCCCGGCGGCCGCCGCGCCGCCGCCGCCGGTGGCCGTGCCTTCCCTTGACGCGAAGGTCTCGGCCGTCCCGAGCGCCAAGCTCGGGCGCAGTTGGCACGCGGGCTGCCCCGTCCCGCCGTCCGGGCTCCGGTTGGTCCGGATGAACCACTGGGGCTTCGACGGCAAGGTCCACCCGGGCGAACTCGTCGTCGGCGAGCAGGCCGTGACCCCGATCCTCCGCGTCTTCGAACGCGCCTTCCAGGCGCACTTCCCGATCCGGCAGATGCGGGTGATGGCCGAGTTCGACGGCAGCGACGTGGCCGCGATGGCCGCCGACAACACCTCCGTCTTCAACTGCCGTTCCGTCACCGGAGATCCCGCCGAAGTCTCCCAGCACTCCTACGGCAATGCGGTGGACATCAACACCCTGGAAAACCCGTACGTCGACGTGAACGACGTCGTGTATCCACCGGCCGGCGCCGTCTACCTCGACCGGAGCCGGCACGACCAGGGCATGATCCATCCGGGCGACGCGATCAGCACGGCCATGCGCGAGATCGGCTGGCTATGGGGCGGACGCTGGTCCCCACCCGACTACCAGCACTTCTCGGCCAACGGCCGCGCCATCACGGCCGGGCCGGGCAGCAACCACGTGCACTGAAGGGTACGCGGCCGGGCGACGGCGCACGGCCCCGGTGACAGCTCCGAATTCGTCGATCTCGCCATCACACAGGACGGCAAGTCCGTGCTGACCTCGGCCGGGGCCCCGTACCACCACCCCTCCTTCCTGCTGCCGGACCTGACCGAAGGCCACGCGTATCCCAGTACGCACTCCCCCGACGCCGTGGCCATCTCCTCGCGCGGCGACATCGCGGCAGGCGTGGCGAGCAACGAACCCGACCCGGACGTCTACCTGTATCGCGCCGGGGCCGACACCCCGTACCGCACCGTGTCACTCGCCCCCGCCACCGGATATGGCGCCGGTTTCCTGCGACCGCGCGGCCTCGTCTGGACGCCGGACGGAACGCGCCTGTTCGCGATCAGCGGGCACAACGAGGAGGAGAACCTGCGGCTGGTGGTCATCCCTTCGGCGAACCGGCCGACGGCCGGCTGAGACCACGAGGTGGGCATCCCGCTCCACTTCCCCTGCCGCCTCGTTCCGGATGGATGAGGCGGCTCTCGTGCGCGAAGACAACCGCCTGTATCCGGTCGCGGAGTTCGAGCTTTTGCAGGATTCGCCCCAGGTGGGCCTTCACGGTGGCCTCCGCGAGGTGCAGGGTGGCCGCGATCTCGGCGTTGGTCAGGCCGCGGCCCACCTGGACGAGGACCCCGCGCTCGCGCGTACTGAGCCTGCTCAGCCGCTCGTCCGGGTCGGCGCTCGTACCGTCGGGGATGTGTGGGCGGAGGTGCTCCAGGAGCCGGCGGGTGATCCGTGGGGAGACCACCGCATCGCCTGCGGCCAACTTGCGTATCGCGGTGAGCAGTTGCTCAGGTCTGGTGTTCTTCAGGAGGAAGCCCGAGGCCCCGGCGTTGAGTCCCGCGAAGGCGTATTCGTCCAGGTCGAAGGTGGTCAGGATCAGCACTCTGCTCTGCGGGGAGACCCGGATGACCTGCCGGGTCGCCTCGATCCCGTCGGTCCCGGGCATCCGGACGTCCATGAGGACGACATCGGGGCGCAGCTGACGGGCGAGTCGTACGGCCTGGATGCCGTCGGGGGCCTCACCGACCGGTTCCATGTCGGGCTCGGCCTCCAGGATCGTGCTGAAGGCCATGCGGAGCAGGGCTTCGTCGTCGACGATCAGGATGCGGATCGTCATGCGGACGCCACCTCGCCGCTGCCGAAGTCGAGGCAGGTGTGGACTTGCCAGCCCCCGCCCGGGAGCGGTCCGGCCCGCAACTCTCCCCGGTAGGCGGCCGCGCGCTCGCGCATGCCGGGGATGCCGTGGCCCGACGGCGGGGAGGAGGGCAGGGGCGGGCACGGTCCGCTGTCGGTGACGTCCACCGTGACGGTCTGGGCCGAGCACCGTACGCGGACCTTCGCGTGTGTGCCGGCGGGTGTGTGCTTCAGGGTGTTGGTCAAGGCTTCCTGTACCAGGCGGTAGACGGTCAGTTGTGCACTGGCGGGTATGTGGGTGTGGCCCCCTCGGAGCTCGACGCGGGTCGGCAGCCCGGCGGCACACATCTGGTCGGCGAGGGTTTCCAACTGCCCGATGTCGGGCGGCGGGTGGCGCTCCGCGTCCGGTTCGTCGGTCCGCAGGATGCCCAGGGAGCGCCGCATGTCGGTCAGGGCCTGCCGGCCCGTCTCGGAGCTCCGGAGCATCGCGGTGGTGGCCCTGTGGGGCGCCCGGTGCTGCGCGTGGACGGCGGCGTCGGTGAGCGCGACCATGACGGACAGGTTGTGGGTGACGATGTCGTGCATCTCCCGGGCGATGCGTGTCCGCTCCTCGGCGACCGCCAGCCGCGCCTGCTGGTCCTGCTCCCTCTCCAGGCGCGCGGCCCGCTCCTGCACGGCCCCGAGGTAGGCGCGCGTGGTCCGCACATTGACACCCAGGACGGCGGCGGCGACGACCGTCGCGGTCACCGCGACGAAGGGGGCCAGGAATGCGCCTTCGGTCGCCCAGCGCAGACATGCGAGCAGAGCCCCGAACTCCACGATGGCACCGGCGACGAGCGTGCCGCGCCGGCTCGAGTGCGCGGCCACCGTATACAGGGCCACCAACAAGGCTGCGTCCGCCGGTAGTTGAATGCCCGTCAGCCACTGGGCGAAAGCCGAGGCTGTCACGACGCCGAACACCGTGAGCGGGGCCCGGCGCCGCCACACCAGGGGCAGCGTCAGGGCGGCGGTGAAGGCGAGGGCCACCGGAAGCTCGTGCGGCACGCGCGTGGTCACGATGTGGAGCAGGAGCAGCGCCGGCAACAGCGAGTCCCACAGCGTCGGCGGCATCCGGGAGCCCCAGCGCCGGGCGGCTCTCATCGGTCGCGCCACTCGTGCGGCCACCTCGGTCATCGCACGTCCCTGTCGGTCGATTCAGCGTGACCCTGTCACGGTAGGCCGCGGTCCGGCGGAGCGCATGAGCCCACCGTCTGATGGCACCGCGCCGGGATACGACCTCAGAAGGAGTCCCGCTACCTCCCCGGTCGTAAAACGGCCCCCCGCCCGGCGTGCTCCGTTGCGACTCAGGGCGCACAGGCGGCTTGCCTCCGTGCGACCGCGGCCGCACAAAGGGCATGCCTCGGACGGCGACTCCGGGTGCATACGACGGCGACCGTGGGGCGATGTGGCAGCACGTGCCCCGCGCCGACGATGGCCGGGTGACCGAGATCATCACGGGGCTTTACATGTCCCCTTTGGAATTCCTTGTCCTGCTGGGTGCCGTCGCATTGGTGGTGGCGCGCTGGCTTCCCCACGCCGTCCGCCCACGCGTCACGATCGCCGCGGGAGCGGTGTGCGTCCTTTCCGCGATCGCGCTGAGTGTGATGGGGGTCCGCTGGCAGATGCTGCCGGTACTGGCGGGCGCCGCCCTCGCGTTACCGTTCGCCGTGGCTCCTCTGGTGCGACGTCGTACCGGCCGGCCTGCGTGGCGGGCGCGATGGTGGCTGGCATTGCCGGGATCGTTGGCCTGCGTCGGCCTGATCGCCACGGGCCCGGTAGCCGCCTGGGCCTTCCCCGTCCCCGTGTTCCCCGAGCCGTCGGGACGTTTCGCGGTCGGCACCCGCGTGATGCAGTGGACCGACCCGAACCGCCCAGAGACCGCCACCGCCGACCCGCACGACCGGCGCACCGTCGTCGTCCAACTCTGGTACCCCGCGCGGAAGAGCCCCGCAGGCACGCAGCGGGCGCGGTACCTAGGGCGCACGGAGGACGAGGCGCGCACCGTTTCCGACGCCCTCGCCCGCGCGGCCGGCTTGCCCGGCTTCCTGGTCGACGGCGTCCCTCGTGCCCACACACATGCGGTCTTCAACGCCTCGGTGGCCGACGGGGAGGCACGGTTCCCGCTGGTGCTGTTCTCCCCCGGTTCGGGCGGCGTGCGCACCCAGAACACCGCCTGGGCGGAGGAACTGGCCAGCAACGGCTATGTGGTCGCCGCCCTCGACCACCCGTACGACTCCGCCGCCGTCGTCCTCGACGACGGTCGAACGATTCGCACCACACTGTCCTCAACCGGCGACCGGGACAAGGACGACAAGCTGGCCGCCGACGCGACGGCGGTCCGGGCCGGCGACCTCAGCTTCGTCCTCACCCAACTGGGCCGTCTGGACCGGGGCGAGATCGCCGGCCCGCTGACCGGGCGCCTGGACACCGGCCGGGTCGCGGTGACCGGCCACTCCATGGGTGGGGCTGCCGCGCTGCAGGCCGCCAGGCAGGACGACCGATTCGCCGCGGTCATCGACATCGACGGCTACCCCCACGGCCCCAACTCCCCCTCCCTCGACCGGCCGACGCTCGCGCTCACCCAGACCATCACGTCCGAAACCGACCCGCGCTACATCCCCCGGCTCACTGACGTCCTCAAGCTCAACAGCGCGACGAGCTACCGCCTCACCATCCCCGGCGCCGCCCACCTCAGCTTCACGGACGCCCCCCTGTATCTGCCGCCCGTGCCCTCGATCGTCGGCTCTCTGGGCCGCACCAAGAGCCCCCGCGTCGCCGCCGCAGCCACTCTCGCCTTCCTGGACAGCACCCTGCGGCACAAACCCGGTGACCCGGCCGGCGCGCTCCCGGCCTACGGCGACCTCAGCGTCTACCGCCCGGGCAACAGCCGCTGATCCGCCTTGCCGCGACAGCCCGGTGGCCCGGTGTTCATGAGGTCGCCGGGAGGTTCGGCTCGGGCGATCGCATGGACTGAGCCGTGGCTACGGCCGACCGACCCGCTCCCCTGCGGCTGCTCGGAAGGCTTCCAGCAGGACAGACCCGGGATACGTCCCGAACTCGGCGTACTTCCAGCGGTAGTAGCACGACCAGTAGCTGACCACGCGCCGCTCAGTGCGCGCGAAGAAGGCCGGATTCCGGGCGATGAACTCCCCGTAGAGGCGACGCTGGGCAGAGCCAGGGGCGGACATTCCGGGAAGCCCTCGGACGATGGCCTCAAGGATCTCCAGCACGTACTCGCCGGCCAGCTGCAGGACGAACGGGACCACCCAGGGCTCACCGCACGCCACGATCTGCTCAAGGTGGCGTTGGCGGACCCGACCGTCGTGGTGCCGGGTGTAGAGGCAGTGCAGGATCACCCGCTGGGTTGACGTCAGAGGCTGCTGCCGGTCGGCCTCCGGTTCGTCGTTGTAGATGCGCGAGGGAATGGCGACCGTCTCGCCCTGCACCTCGACCTCGAACGGCGACACCGGCGATACCGGCGACAAACCAGCATCTGGCACCACGGCCAGAACATCCCGCACGTCATCGGCAAGACACGACGGAAAGGCCGCCGCCAGAACGTTCGCGACGTTCGAGGGATCCTGAGATATCTGCACAGGGCAAGGATAGACAGCGCGCCTTGCGGCCCATCGGGCCCGTCCCGGCGTCAGGGGACCGGTCACACGCCGGTGGAGGCCCTCGCCGAAACGTCCGGCGCTCGCGGTGTCCTCCGCATCATGGCGACCTTCGGCGCCGGAGGGCGGATCCGTCGCGGACGAACAGCAGCAGGACTCCCAGGACGGCGACCAGGCCGACGAGGATGCCGGTGCGGCTGCCGGCGAAGCCACGGATGCGTTCCCAGACGCTGGTTTGGGGGGCCTTGGCGGTGTCCGCCAGCCAGAGCGTGCCGTCGGTCGCCTTCGTCGCCCGGACCGCCGACTTGTCGATCGTCTCCGGAAGCCCCGGTATCCGCCGGTTCATGTCCGCAGCACTGAGTTCGGTGGGCTTCAGCTTGCTGAAATCGACGCCACCGGTGCGCATGGTGTACGTGACGACGGTGTCGCCGACCCGGGTGGTCTGCTTGTAGGTGAAGTCCCCTTCGCGGATGGACCTCAGATACGCGTCGTACACCTGCTGCGGCCGCCAGGCTCCGTCCTCGACCGCGGGCCCGAGGCCCCCGGAGCCGATGAGCTTGTCGAACGATGTGGTCTCGCCCTTGTCGTGCCGGTCGCGGATCCACTGAGCCACGATCCGGGCCAGGAACGCCTGGCGCAGCGGGGCGTATTCGGGGGCGGTGTTCACGGCCTGCGCGATCTTCGGAACGACCATTTCCTGTTCCACTTGCGCGTTGCGTGCCGTCTTCTGCGGATCGGCGTTGCAGGAGGCCTGCCCGAGACCGGCGACGTTCTCGGGCTTGGCTTTCACGTCGAGGGTCGCTTTGAGAACGTAGAGCGAGGAACCGTCCTGCCGCACTTCGATATCGCCGGGAACGATCCACATGCGTGACGAATAGCAGACCGGCCCGTCGGAAATGCCGATTCTCCGCCAGTACTCCGCACCGAATGCGGTCTTCGGATCAAGCAGCTTTCCCTCGCTCTGCTTCATCTGCCAGTCCGCCTCAAGCAGGGCGCGCCCGGCATTGGTGCGGCCGAGCTGAGCATCGATGATGCGGTCGGGTTCGCTCGGGTTGAGGTTGACCCAGAACTTGTCGGGGCTCAGCGCAAGCCAGGTCCGCAGGGCAGCCATGCTGTCGGTCAGGGCCTGGCGTCCCGTGCGCGGGTCCTGGCTCTGTTCGTCCTTGGCGGGCTGCCCCGAAAAGGCGTATTTCACCGAGGAGTTGCCGTCGTCCGACAGATAGCGGAGCTGGAGGCTGGAGAAGTCGATGCCTCCGTTCTGCTGTGAGGCGAGTGCCCCGGTGAGGGCGTCCGAACTCGGGCCGCAGGGGCCGGCGGCCATGGGCAGCGCGGAAAGGCCCATGGCCTGCGGGCTGTTCAGATGCGAACAGGGAGATTCGAGGCCCGCCTTGTTGAGGGCCTTGTCGATCTGCTCCCCTGCATGCTTTTTGTACGAGGTCTCCAGTGGGCTTTTGAGGTTCAGCAGTGTCGTGCTGGCAAGCTTGGCTTGCGCTGTCTTGTACGCGTCGTACGGGACGATGAACAGTCGCTTGTCAAAGCTGTAGCCCCACTTTGCGACCTTCTTGACGCACACATTGCAGAAGCCCCGTGGGCCGGCGATCCCGGCACCGGCTTTTCCCTTCATCCACTGGACGACCTCCTTTATCGTCCCGCGTTCGGCGTCGGTACGCGCAATATGGATAAGCGTGTTCGTCATGGTGCGCTCGAACCACTCGTTCATGGCGTCTTCGGAGTGTCGGTCGGATCCTCGGCTGCCGGTGGCGAGTCTCAGCATCTGTTCGTTTCCGTAGGGATCGACCAAAGGCCTGCCAAGCTCTTCGGTGAGCCGGTCGTAGGCGTAGCTCTCGCCATCGAGCATCGTGGCCTGCAGCGGGTACTGCCACGCGGCTGGGGTGCTGGGCTTTCGAATTTCCTCGGGCAGTCGAGACATGAAGTCGTGGTAGCGGTCTCGAACCCACAGCGCGGACTCCGGGATGTCCTTCACCGTCTCGATCCACGAGAAGGTGAAGATCGCCACCTGGGTGTTGATCGGGCGCTGGTCCTTCGGGAGCAGTTCGAACGCCCTCATAGCGAGGTAGAGCTCCTCGCCCAGGGCGTTCTCCACGATCTTGTCGGCGACTTCGGGCAGTTCATCCCCCTTCGGCGACTCACCGGCCTGCACCACGAACGGCCCGTTGACTTCGGACGTCGGGGACGGTTCCGCAACAGCCCGCTGAACTCCCGGAGCGACGGCGGGAGCGAGGATCAGCAGCAGGAGGGCGAGCAGCACGCCCAAGCGCGAGAGGCTACGCCGCACGGTCACGCTCCCCCGTAGGCGGGACGACATTTGTCGCCGCGAAGTAAGCGGCCAGCTCCGGGCGCTGCCCGCCGACGGCTCCCTCGGCTCGACCGGTGTGCAACTGCCGCTCTTCTGCGCCTTGTTCAGCGTGCACTTGCCGCTCGGCCCTGCGGAGTACGAACACACCCGCTGCGGCCAGCGCGCCGAGGGCCAGTACGGCGACGACGACGGCGCCCGTCGCGGACGTGGCGGCCGAGCACGTGGGGTGCGACCGCAGATCCCGCAGGCTGATGGATGGCTTGTAGCCGACACCGACACTGCAGGCCGATGCCGATGGCGCGGTCGGCAGTACGGCGCACAGGGCCAGGACCATGGCCGTGACCAGGCGTGCGGCCAGCCTCCGTCCGGCGCGCGTCACAGCCCCACCGCCTTCGGCTCGCCCTTGGCTCGCATCACTCGTGCCCTCAACTCGGCCCCCTCGTCCGCCATTTCGGGATCGCCACCTGCACGCCAAGCCGCCAAGTCCAGTTGCGCGCACTGGAGTCGGTGCAGTCCCAGTGCGACGCGCCAACCGTGGGCGCGCCAGGTGCGCACCAGCGTCCAGAACCTCAGCGAGGCCGAGGCCAGGATCGGCGCCTCGACGGGCGCGATGTGCCGGGCGTGCGGGCTCACCGGCGATACGGTCCCGGCATACGTGCCCTCCGGCCCGGCGCTCCCGGCATACGTACTCTCCGGCGTGACCGTCCCGGTGTACGCGGTCCCCGAGGGCACGGGCCCGGCGTGCCCGACCTCGGCCGCGAGTGCGTCCCGGAGCAGTCCGGCCCGTGCCCGCAGCCCGACCAGCAGGAGCGCCAACACCAGTGCCAAGAAGGGGAGTTGGGGCACCAGCCAGAAGAGCGGCGAGATCACGAGGGTGTCCAGAGTGCTTCCCGTCTGGATGTGATCGCTCACCTGACCGGCGAGCCAGCCCGAGATGGTCTCGGCCCCGGCCGAGCCGCCGATCCCGGCAAGCAGCCCAGCCACGACGAGCTTCCCCCGTCGCCGGGCTCCAACGGCGGCCCCGAGGCCGGCGCCTACCAGTGCCCCGAACGTCACTTGCCCGCCGAGCAGGCCGATCGACTGGCGGATCCAGTACTCGAAACCGCCGGTGGGGCCGAAGAACGCCCCCAGACTGCCGTAGATCTTGATGAAGAGGATGCTCTCCACGAAGTTGTAGCCGAGACCGACCGCCGCGCCGAGGACCAGGCCCGTCACCATGTCGGTGACACGGTGACGCAACAGCATCAGGAGCAGCGCGACGCCCGCCGCGACGACGAGCCCGTTGGCGAGGCTGAGGTGCACGACCAGCAGGTCCATGGTGTGGCTGAGATTCTTGGTGAAGCCACTGAGGTCGGTCGTGCCCGCCTTGGGTCCGAGGTAGCCGTAGATGGTCCCGAAGCCAAGGCTCGTGTACGCGCGGCCGAGCCCGAAGACGATCAGGGCGCCCCATCCGAAGGCGAGGAGCAACGCTGCCCATGACAGCCGGCCGAACCGCACGGTCGCGCGCAGCGAAAGCAGCACCAGGGCTGTGCTCGGCAGACACAGCAGCGCGATCGGGAAGTAGGTGAACACGACCGTCAGGGGGATCAGCCCGAACGGCAGCAGCAGGCAGCCCAGGGTGATCCACGTCAGGACGATCGCGCGTCGGCCGTCGCCCGGTTCGGCCTTGCGGCGGGTCAGCGCGGCGAAGATCTGAATCGCCGCCCCGGCCGCGATGCCCGCGAGCACGGCCCAGAACACGAGCCGGGGCGTCGAGAGCAGCTTGCCGATCGACCCGGACGAGCCGGGGAGTTCGTAGAAGATGGACAGAGCGGGTTCGTCGGGCAGCAAGTGCGGGCGGATCAAGTTGAGCACCAACTCGATCAAGTAGAGCGCGATGGCCAGCCGCGCGATCAGCAGGGCCCGGGCCCGCAGCACGGGATCGTCACCAAGGGCCACCACGCGCCTCCCGCTCACGACCCACCCCCGATCAAGCCCGGCAGGTCG
Source organism: Streptomyces sp. NPDC001828 (assembly GCF_042892175.1). Taxonomy (NCBI): domain Bacteria; kingdom Bacillati; phylum Actinomycetota; class Actinomycetes; order Kitasatosporales; family Streptomycetaceae; genus Streptomyces; species Streptomyces sp. NPDC001828. Next base: position 1,287,821 of record NZ_JBIATV010000001.1, on the reverse strand, counting down.
GTGGGAAGGTCGGTCGGCAGATCTGTCGGGAGATCGGTCGGCAGATCTGTGGGGAAGTTGGTGGGAAGGTCCGTGGGGAGATCGCTGGGTAGGCCGGTGGGGAGGTCCGTGGGGAAGCCGGAGGGCAGGCCGCCGCTACCAGGAGCGGACGGCAGGGGCGGCATGGAGGGCAGCGACGGCAGGGCGGTCGGCAGCCCCGACGGGGTCGGCAGGCTGGGCACGGCTGTGGCGTTCGCCCCGGTCAGATCCACCACGAGCGCCACGGCGAGCATGGTGACGCCGAGCGCACCCCCGATCGTCAACAGCCGTGCATGCACTGGCACTTGATTAGGCACCGATCCTCCGCCCCGTTACACCGTTCGCGTCGTCGGACAGCTGAGCTCTCTGGACGAACAGTCACGCACAGCCCTGCCGCGCAGGGAACCCGGAACGATCCGGGGTCGGCGCGGCTGGGGCCAGGAGGGGTGGGGGCATGCCGTCGCCCGTCGGGCTCAGCCGACGGGCGACGGTTCGGGATGGTCAGGTCCCGGGTGGGATTGGAGGGAGCGGATTCCGACAGTGCAGGTGAGTCGGAGGGTGAAGCTCTGGCTGGGGCTGTGCCAGGCGGTCGGTCGGCGGGCCAGGGCAGACCGTCCTCATGGGCGGGGTTCCCTGAAAGAGGGTCGACCGTGGGCGGGATCTGGCCCGGACCCACGACGTGCCGTTCGCGTTCCACCCCCGCCGCCGGCAGGCAGTCCCCCCGGCAGAAGGCCGGCGGGGGACAGCCGGCTTACTTGTCGCTGCTGAACTGCGGGTCCTTGGCCTGGTTGTAGATCTCCTTGCCCGACGCGTCGTAGGCGTGGACGTAGGGGCTCGGGCCCATGAAGTGGGGGCCGGGAGGGGTGTCCGAGGAGAGCGCGGCTCCGTAGACGAACGCGCCGCCCGCCATGCGAGCCGGGTACTGCTTCAGGTCGGCACCGTAGCTGATGGTGATCTTGGCGATGCCGGGCGTGTAGTGTCCGGCGCCGAGCATGAGGTACTTCCCCTTGCCGGCGGGCGCGAGCATGGAGTCGAAGTACTCGACCGTATGACCGGTCCCCCACAGGCGGTCGTTGATGAATGTCGGCGGCGAGTCCTGACTCGTGCCCTTGTCGCCCTTCGACTGGCACTGCACGTACTGCTCGGCGGAGTTGACCGCCACGACCACGCCGTCCCAGTCCTGCGAGGCGACGGGCGTGCGGACCGCGATCACCGCGTGGTACTTCGACGCGTCCGACCCGAGGCAGGAGGACAGGATCCTGGTGACGGTCCCGGCGTCGATCGGGGTCGTCGACCCGTCGGTGATGGTGAAGGCGTCGCCCTTGGGCGCCGTCGCGTCGCGGCCCGAGGACGGCGCCGAACCCGCTCCCCCGGACGAGGCGCCGTGTGACGCGCTCGAGTTCGGTGCCGGACTGGAACTCGCCGGCCCTACCCCGCCATGTGCGGGGCCGGCGACGCTCGGCTTGGCGTCCCCCGTCCCGCCGAGGGCGAATACGGTCGCGACGCTCAACGCCGCCACACCGGCACCGACCCCGAGCGGCACTCCCCATCTGCGGCGCAGCGAAGTCTCGTTGTCCTGTGGACCGATCATCATCAGTAGTTCCTCTCGGGTCCGCCGCTGGTTCGGCAGATCACGATCGGAAGGAGCCGCGGGGATGCCCTGCATGTCGTTCATCGTGCGACCTCCTTCGCGTTGACGGGATGCTTGGAACTGAACGGCGCCGCGACCGCGGCTCCGCCGAGGTCGGCCCCCAGCCTCCGCCGCGCCCGGTGCAGTCGGGACTTCACGGTGCCGACCGCCACCTTCAGCACTGCCGCGGCCGCCTGCTGGTCGAGTCCCGACCAGACGCAGAGTTCGACCACCTCGCGTTCGTGCCGCGGCAGCCGGCCCAGCGCCCGGTGGATCTCCGACATGCGGCGCTCGTCGTCGATCCGGCCCGCGACGCGGTCCGCGTGGTCGCCCACCGACTCGTCATGCGAGACAAGCCGGTGCAGCAGTGCTTCGGCCCGTCTCAACCGCCGCCTGGTGTTCGACAACTGGCCGTTGGCGATCCCCAGCAGCCACGGCAGCGCCGAGTCGCGGTCGAGCACCGTCTCCGATCGCCGTCGCCAGGCATGCAAGAACACGGCCGACGTGAGGTCCTCGGCCTCGGACCAGTCGGCCGTCCGCCGGAACAGATGGTTGTAGACGGTCTTGCCGTGACGGTCGAAGATCCGACCGAACGCCTCGCGATCGCCGTCGACAGCCCTCGCCCACAGCTCCCGGTCGGATATCTCACCGACCGGTACGGCAAGACCAGCGTCGTTCAGTTCCATGACCTGTCCATGTCCGGCACTCGGCCGAAGGTTCCCACTGAGCGAAGTCCGTTCCGAGAGGCAGCTGTAACCTGCCGCGAAATCATGCCTCTTGATGGCATGTCCTTGCTTGAGCCCATTTCGCATTCGTGGCGACGCGGCGCCGGACCAGCACGAGCCGGCGATACCTCATGGGGCCGCTGTCGGTCTGCGGACCGGGCCCCGGCTCATGCCCGCCGGACGGTGCCGGCGCCTCGTGTCCCTCACCGCCGTGCTGGGGGCGAGCCACCGAACCCGTGACGCGCGGCTGAGGCCGTCAGCCCTCACAGGCACCGGAGATTAGGGTCAACAGGGCACCAGCCAATCCGAGGACCAGCATTTGGAGGCTGACGTGACCCGCTTCCCGGTCGAGCACCTGACTCTCCGCGCGGGTCTCACCGTTCGGGGTCTGGGCCCGCGTGCATGGGGGTACTGGGTCTTTTCGACGGTTCGTGCACTGCGGGTTGTTGCTGCTGGACATTGAAAGGAACGTCATGGGTGTCTTCGGGTGGATCCACAACCGGACCGAGCAGAAGATGGAAGAGGCGCGCGTGGAGGCGTACGACAAGGCCATCGCCCGAGGCGCCGGCGAGGCAGAGGCGAACGCCGAAGGCGAACGGGCCGCGAAGCGCCGCCGGAGGATCCGTCGGGCCACCCTGTCGTGAGTCCCCTTCAGCAACCGCGCGGGAGCAAGTGACGGGGGGCGCTCGCCCAGCGGTACCAGTGCGGCGACCGCCGCACTGGCGCGACGGCGTCAGATGATCTCGAACGCGGTCTGAAGGCGACGAGCCAAGCGCGCCGAGCCCTCCGAGCGCCTTCCCGTATCCCGCTGACGTCCAGGCCCCGTAGGCGGGCGAGGTCCGTTCCCCGCGCATAGCTGCGGGATGGTCCACCGCCGGCCTTACGACGGAAGCCCCCGAATGCGGGATTCATGGGGCCGCAGCGCCTTCGTACCGTAGTACGCAACCGCATCACGGCCTGCCCCAGCGTGGGGGTGCGGAACGTGCTGATCTCGATGGGCACCGAGTTCGTGGATCTGGACTCGAAGGAGCAGGTCACCCACATCGGCGCGGTTGGCCTCGGCTTCCCTGCGCAGGCCCGCGCAAACGGAACAGTCCTGATCACTGAGCACCCTGGCCTCCTCATCCTTCAACGCGCCCCCGCGATACGCCAGTTGCCCCGCGCACGGGACTTCCACGCTCGCCCCTCATCGCGTTCCCCCGAAAGAGACTCGCTACGGGCCGCCCGGCAAACGAGGACAAAGTGGATGCGTACGTCCTCCTACAACGGCCCTCGGCATGCTTCCAGGACGGGAAGTGTCAATCGTCGCTCCGCGCCCACTGCGCGGCCCGGACCGTCCCCTCCTGGATCTCGTGCTGGGGCAGTCGGAGGTCGAATACCTCCTCCAGGGCGTGGAAGTACAGCTCGAACTCGCTGATGAGTTCGGGGTGGTCCAGTTCGGCACGGCGTACGGCCTGATTGAGGAAGTCGAGCTGACCGCCTCGGAAGTAAGGGGCACAGCCGCGCTCGTACCAGATCAGCTCCAGGACGCCCCAGTCGTCGTCGATGCGGCGGCCGTCGCGCATGTAGTCGAACGTGTAGATGGCCTTCGCGGAGGTGGCTGTCAGGCGCACCGTCTCGGTGACGCCGAGCTGGGCCAGCGCCTCAGGAGCGGGTCCGAATCCGGGGGCCTCGTGGTACATCAGGAACGCCCAGCTTCCGGCCTGGCCGAAGCAGCAGGTCTCCCCGACGATGTCCCAGAAGTCGCGGGTCCCGGCGTCCGTGCCGCGCAGGTCCGCAAGAGTGGTTCCGCCGGCTATCTGAGCGGGGTCGGCTCCGTAAAGCAGGGCGATCCGTTCGGCACTGATGTTGTCGCCTCGGAAGAAGGCCAGGTGGGTGTAGGGATCCTGCTCCCGCCAGCTCTCGGCGATCCAGGCGAGGCCCTCCAACGGGTCGCGTCCGCACGGCCGGGAGGGCTGCGCGCCGGCCATGCCGCCGTTGCGGAATCTGCTGCCCCAGATCGGGTCGATCCGGTCGAGCAACTCGGCCTGCCTGACGACGAGTTCGCCGTCCGGACCGCAGCCCGAGGACATCGCGGTGCGCTCGGCGAGCTTGCGGACGGCGTCCTCTGCGGCGAAGTACAGCACCTGGTCCAAGTCCTGGGTGGCGAAGACCTCCCGGTAGGGGCCGATGTGACCACGCACCGTCCCGTCGTCGTCCAGCACGAGGAAGAGTCCACCGCCCGGCTCAACGACACGCTGCTCGTACTGCTCCCGTGAGGTGCCGGTGGGCGGAAGCATCGCGTCGTCGAGCAGGTCGGAGCCCGCGACCACCTCGTGCCAGGCCTGCTTGAGTGTGTACGCCGTGATCTGCATGGGCGTCAGTATGCGACCGAGCACTGACACAGCCGGCCGACCTGCGACGACGCGGATCCGGCCGCCCGGCCAGGGGGTCGGCACTGATGCCGCGTGGGAGCCACAGGTACGCGTCGTGCCGGGATACCGCACCCCGCCGTCGCGCCGGGAGCGGCACCCGGCGCGTCCCACACATCCTCGTGACATCGCTCACAGGAATTTCACAGGCAGCGGGGGCAACCTTCCGCAATTGCCCGAATTCTGACCCGCGAGGGATCCGCAACGCGGCTATATCTCCTATTGGTTGCGCTCATTGGCACCTACGATTCACGAACTGTCGCACCTGCGTGGAGTACTGCCGCCGTGCGACATCCCATTTTCTTCAGACCCAGAAGAGGGCTGTACGTGCAGATACGTCGAATTCTCGCTACAGCGGTCGTGGCCGCCGTGACCGCTCCCGCCGCGATGCTGTCCGTCTCACCGGCATTCGCCGACACCAAGTCGGCCAACCAGACTCAGAACAAGCCTTCCGTCGCCGAGCTGGAGCAGGCCGTCAAGGGCGCCCAGAAGGCGTACGACGACGCCGTCGTCGCCGAGAAGGCCCTCGTCCAGGCGCTGACCGACACTCAGGTTCCCACCTACCCGCTGCTTGCCGCATTCAACGCCGCGCAGAAGACGGCGGATGAAGCGGAGGGCAAGAAGTCCGCGGCGGACAAGGCCGTCACTGAGGCGAAGGCGAAGCTCGCCGCTGCCGTGAGCGACGAGGACAAGTCCGCCGCGCAGCAGGCGCTCACCGGGGCCGAGGCAGCCGCCAAGGCCGCCGCCGACGCGAAGTCCACCGCCGACCAGAACGTGGCCGCCGCGAACAAGGCGCTTTCCGACGCGCGGGTCGAGATCTCCAAGAAGATTTACAAGGCGCAGAACGCGATCACGGACACTCGCGCCAAGAAGGAGGCTGCGGAGAAGGCTCTCGCCGACGCCAAGAAGGAGACGGGCGGCGAGGACTGCGTTCCCGCCGGCGGGCTGACCGCCGCAGCGGTCGGGCTTCCCTCCAAGATCCCCGCCGGGGCGTCGGTCGACTTCACCCTCCGCCTGGCCAACAGCACGGGCCGCACCCTCGACCAGGTCTTTCCGATCGCCTACCCGCACGCCACGGACAAGAGCGGCACCAAGACCGTCGACCACCTGCTGCACCTGCAGTGGTCCAACGGCACGGGCTGGCACGACTTCAACGGCGAGCACCACGCCGGCGCCGTCAAGGCGCTCAAGACGGGTGCGGGGACCGACGTCAAGCTGCGCCTCACCATCGACGCCTCGGCTCCCGCCCAGGGCACGGGCGTCGTCTTCATCAACGCCGACTACACCAACAACGACGGGTCCTGCGGTGGGGTCCCGGACTCCGGCATGTACCCCTTCCAGATCACCGCGGCGGGCAGCAAGCCTTCCACCGTTCCGGCCAAGCCGGAGCCCGCCACGTCGACCCAGGGCAGCAAGTCCCCGGCCCCCGTCGCAGCCAACGGCAGCACGGGCGGCACGGGCGGTACCGAGGGCGCCGGCAGCACCAACGGCTCGCTCGCCAAGACCGGCTCCTCCTCCGCGATGCCGCAGCTCGCCCTCGCGGGTGGTGCCGCGGTCGTCCTCGGCGGCGGTGCCGTGTACCTCGTGCGTCGCCGCAAGGCCGCCGACAACGCCTGACCTCACCCCTGAACAGCCGTGCCCGCTCGCCGGCGATGGTGAGCGCGGAGCGCGCTGAAGGGGTATGCGTCAGCCGAGCAGGCGGCTGATATTGGCCGCCTGCTCGACCAACGGCGTCGCGCGCCGCCGCGAGTTTCGCCCGGTTCCGGCCGATCGCCGTGTTCTGGTACGCCGATTCCACCGCGAACCGGACCCCGACCGGGTTCGTGTCGTGCTGGCGGGAACTGTCCACCTCCGCCTCGACAAGCTCCGCGCGGTGGCCCATCCCCTCACCGGGCACGCCGACACCCCGCCGCTTTCAGCGACGCACCCCTGGGGGTGTGGTACCCGTACCCGTGCCAGTGCCCGTGCCCGTGCCCGTGCCCAAAAAGGGTTCGACCAGTGGGTATTCGTTTACCAGACTGGGCCGGTGCAGACACCATCAGCCTCTCCCGCCAACATCCGTGCCATTCTCTTCGACTCGGGCGGCGTGCTGATGCAGCCGATCGGCGGTCGTTGGAACCCGCGAGCCGACTTCGAGCAGACCGTCCTCGCCCATGCCCCGTCGATCACACCGGACAAGTTCGCGGCGGCCATCCGTGCGGGCGACCACTTCTTCGACGCCTCTCCCTCGACACCTGACTACGACGAATACCACCGGGTGATGCTCCATCACCTCGACGTGGACCCGACGTCGCAACTTCTGGCCGACCTCCGCCGCGAAGTCCCCCCGGCCGCGTTCCTGGAGACGTACCCGGACGTCGTGGAGACCCTGGACGAGTTGACTCGGCGGGGGGGTGCGGATGGCCATAGTGTCCGACGCCTGGCCCGATCTCCCGGACCTCCACGCCGGACTCGGGATCGGCCACTACTTCGAGGCGTATGCGATCTCCGCGGTCCTCGCTGCGACAAGCCGGATCCGCGCATGTACCACCATGCCAGCGCCGCGCTGGACCTCCCTCCCGCACAGTGCCTGTTCATCGACGACGACCCCGACCTGGTCGCCGCGGCGATCGAACTCGGCTATGAGGGACGCGCACTGTGCCGGGACTCGGCCGTCCCGGACGTGCCTTCGATCACCTCCCTGACCGAACTACTCGATTTCTTCTGTCAGTTCCGACCCCGGCCCTGCTGGGGTGTGCCCGCTGCGCTGGGGTGTGCCCGCTGCGCGGCGACGGAGCTTGGGGCGTCCTCGGGGCCGGCCGAGGCGTCGGCCCCATGCGACGCGTCAACTCACTTGCAAGATGGGCGCGTTGGGCATCCGGCCCGCCATGAAGCGCTCCGACGCCGTCCCTGTCAGGCGCCGGTCGCTGTACGCCCAGGGCGTGCCGGGGCGCACAGGGCGTAGAGGACGAAGGTGTCGATGGCGATCAGGATGACTGCCCAGAACGGGTAGTACGGGAGCCACATGAAGTGCGCGATCAAGCTCAGGCCCACGACAACGACGGCAACCGCTCGCGCCCATACCGCTCCGGACAGCAGCGCGCAGCCGGCGAGGAGCACGACGATCCCCACGATGAGATGAATCCATCCCCAGCTCGTCAGGTTGAACGTGAAGGCGTAGTTCGTGGTCCGGACGAAGAGATCGTCCTTGGCGATGGCGGCGATTCCTTCGAGGATTGCCATGGCTCCGCCGATGATCATCATGATCGCCGCGAAGTAGACCCACCCGGACTGCGGCTCATGCGACGGCCTGCTGTCGCGGGTTTGCCGGGCCTGCGGCTCGTTCACACTGCCGGCCATAGTGCCTCCATGGTCAGGGGAGTCGCTCAGGCCTACGGAGCAGGTCTGTCGGCAGCTCCTCTCCCAGCGTTCCACGACAACCCAGGTCCCGCTCCTTGTGCCGCCGTGGGCCGCCTGGCCCCGGGAGGAGCGGAGGCTGCCCGGCCCGGCGAGGGCCGGTTCAGGTCGCGGGTGCAGCGGGGCGGGCGGCCGTCTGCACGGCGTCCCGCGCCGGCCCGGGCAGCCGTCTACACGGCTCGTCGCCGTCCTCGAATCGTGCGGTCACATCAGGGCGATGCGGGGCTCGACCGTGTCGAGGGCGACGACCGACGAGACGTGCCGGGTTGCGCCCTAGCCCGTTTCGCCGACAATGCCACTCACACCCGTGCGCTCGACCGTGGAGACGACCCGGACCAGCGCGGGAGCGCTAGGGGCGGAGCCGAAGCCGAACCGTACGGGCGGGGAGACAGGGGCGAGCGGGCCGAGGTCGTTACCGTCGAACCGGGCCCGGGCGGTGACGATCGGCAGGAGGTCACCGGCCGCGTACCACTGACGGCACCCCGGGCGGGAACTCCCCCGGGTCCGGACACCGGCCATCAGCCGGGAGGGCACGTCCGACACGGCCGCCCACAACGGCCTTCTGGCCAGCGATCGTGGAACCACCCGTAGAGCAAGACCCAGCGCGCTCCGACGCCCGACGGTGAACCGCAGGTCCAAAGGGCCCGCCGCGACATCCCACACACCGTCACGCACGCTCACCCGCACCGCAACGCTTCGGACCTCATCGAAGTGATAGACCGACGACACGTACTCGGCCGTCTCGGCGGTCGGCGCCAGGAGCATCCGCCATCCATCGGCGCGCTCCAGCATCACGTCGCTGAACGAACCGAACGGGGACCGGGGCCAGTGGCCCACCACCACCCGCGTTCCCGAACCCGTCCCCACAGCAGCGATCCATCCATCAAAGGTCAGCCGTTCGCTATCCACCCCGCCTGCATACCGCACGCTCCTCCTGATCGGGTGCTCGGCGCCCCGAGCCAGTGCCACCAGCGTCCGGGATCACCCGAAGCCCCTCCCCCGGCACCAGACGTCTCCAGTGCATCGGCCGCACCGGTGGTTGGGGCAGGCAGGGCGAAGGGGGACTCTGCCAACTGACCATATTGGGCCGCGAGTTGGTGACCCTGGCCACGCTTGGCGTCTACCAGAGTGGACGAGGGTCGCGGAGCGCCTCCGGCGTCTGGTCGGGCAGGCATCTACCCTGGTCGATCGATCGCGTGCGTCGTCGAGATTCGAGGCGGTCGCGGTCTTCTCTGTTACCGGTTCCACCCAACTACGACTTCGAACCCGACCCGGGCATGCTGCTGCGAAACGCCCCTCAAGTAACGCTCCGACTGCGGAAGTTGGCCCGAAAAAGCCGGAGCGACGACAGCGCAGGCGCCGCCGGAGGGCAGGCACCTGCGTTGCACTGCGGCGAGCGCGATTCAGGACTCAGCACTACGCCAGGTCTAGCGCTCCGCCGCGATCGGCATCAGGAGCGATCAGGAGCGAATGGTGAGCCATGCGCCGAGACCGCTGCACCCGCGCGCGTCATACGTGGTGCTGCGGTAGCCCGCCGGGATGGGCGAGTACGGGCAGGTCCAGATGCCGTTGCGCACCAACTGGTGGTACCAGCCGCCCACTCCGCTGCAGCCGTTGCGGTCGTAGTTGGTGATGACGTAGCCCGACACGATCGGCGACCCCGAGCAGGTCCATATCCCGTCACGGACGGGCTGCTGCAACCACGCGCCCGTGCCGTTGCAGCCGCTGCTGTTGAACATCGTGATGACGTATCCGGGCGGAACCGCCACCCCGGGGCAGGTCCATCCCCCCACCGCGGCGGTCCGCGCGCCACTGTCCGCGGCGCCCGCCGTGCCGGCGCCCGCGCCGGTGAACACCGCCGCTATCAACGCGACGGCCCCCACCATCGCGGCCATCCTGCCGCGGAACACCGCTGTCAGGGAACGGCTCCATCTGTGTCCGGCTTGACCCTTCACTGCACACCAGCCCTCTCGGTTCGCTCAGTTGATGCCGGCCGGCGCCGTCCATGGACAGCACCGGCCAGTCGCCCCGTGATCAAGTCGAGGCGTCAGAGGCGAACCTAGACGTCCAGAGGCTCACGCCACCCCAGCCCGTTTCGCGGGTGATCGATTCCAGCCACTGGCGATGCGGTCGGGAGCGTTGCCCACGGCCCTCAGTGGCGGCACCTGGACGACCACGCTCATCGGCAGTCACCGGCTGAGGGCTGGCGCTACGAGGCCCCGCACGCTCGCGGCTCGGCCCCGCGAACCCCCGCAGCGCTGGGTGGCGGCGTACGAATTCCAGCCCCTGGATCAGGCTGGTCGATCGGAGGCGTACCGGGCGAGCGTGGTCTCCACCGCCTGCTCGACGGCGTAGCGGATGTCAGAGGCCGAGGGGTCCCAGTCGGTCAGCAGCATGCGGGGCCACAGGACGTAGTTGGCGATCATCCCGAGGAACTGGTTGGCGGCGCTCCCGGCGTCCGGGACGTCGGCGTTGCCGGCCTCGTGCTCCGACTCCAGGTAGTGCTGGACCGAGGTGAAGTAGGGCAGCTTGCCGAGCTGGAACTGCATCTGCCCCAGTTCGGGGAAGCGGGGCAGCTCGGCGATGACGATGCGGAACAGGGCCGTCATGCCGGGCCGGCCGATGAGGTCGGCGTAGCGGTGGCCGATGGAGGTCAGGCCGGAGCGCAGGTCTCCGGCCTGAGGCCGCGCGACCGTGTCCGTGGTGTCGCGCTGCCAGGACTCGGTGACGATGGCCTCGAAGAGGGCTGCCTTGGTGGGGAACTGCTTGAAAAGGGTGGACTTCGAGACGGCCGCCCCTTCGGCGATACGGGCGAGAGAGGTTCCGTCGTAGCCGCGGTTCAGGAAGAGGTCCGTGGCCGCGGAGATGATCGCCTCACGCTTCTGCAGGGCGAGACGGCGGTGGTGTGCGGAGAGCTCTGCTGCCATGCGTGCAGTATGCCCCAGATCCGAGGCGAGTCACTTGACTCGCCTCTCTTGGCGTGCCTACGCTGCGATGGAAAGGCGAGTCAACCGACTCGCCTCTGATGGCGGCGCCCGGTGTCTCTCTGGTGCCGTGCGATGAGGGAGCAGCTGATGACAGCCGACAGGATCGCTTTGGTGACCGGGGCGAACCGTGGCCTGGGCCGGAGTACGGCTCTCGCGCTGGCGGCGCGCGGGGTGCGGGTCGTGGTCACTCACCGCGGTGATGTGGCGGGGGTCGAGGAGACCGCACGGCAGGTGCATGGCGCGGGTGGAACTGCCGCTGTCATACGTCTCGATATCAGCGACATCTCCTCTTTCGGAGCTTTCACTTCCGAGCTGAGCGCACTGCTTCAGCGCTGGGGGGCCTCGCGGCTCGACATCGTGGTCAACAACGCGGGGGTTGGCGTCTTCGGTCCGCTGGAAGCTGTTACGGCCGACGACTTCGACACGGTGTTCGGCACGAACGTACGGGGCACGTTCTTCCTCATCCAGTCGCTCATGCCGCTGCTGGCCCAGGGCGCCCGGGTCATCAACGTCTCGTCGTCGTTGACTCGCCACACCAGTCCCGCGACGTCGGTCTACTCAGCTTCGAAGGCCGCCGTCGAGGCTCTGAGCCGCACTCTGGCCGCAGAGCTCGGCCCCCGAGGCATCCGGGTCAACTCCATTGCCCCGGGACCGACCGCCACCGACTTCAACGGCGGTGCCATGCGGGATGACGCCGACATGCGCCAGGGTCTGGCCGGGCAGACCGCGCTCGGCCGTGTCGGCGAACCCGAGGAGATCGGCGACGCCATCGCCACGCTGGCGTCGGAGGACCTGCGCTGGATGACGGCCCAGCGCATCGAGGTCTCCGGCGGCATCCTCCTCTGAGCGACCGGGCGGGCCTGCCCGCGGCCATGCCGGATTCATTCCGCGCGGTCCCGTCCTCGTCCAGCTGCGGGGCATCCGGGGTCGCGCGGCGGGGGCAGGACGCCGGCGGCCCGGGTCGAGGCGGTGACGCTGCAGCGGCCGAGCAGGTTGCTCATCCCCGGCACCGCCGACGCCGCCCACCTGGGGGCCAACATCGCGGTCACCGAGATCGCGCTCGACGCCGCGCCCCTCACCACCCTCGACCGCATCAAGTGCCGCTCCAGAGTTGCCATCGGCTGACCGGGACCGGCATGGCCCAGGCCGCCCGCACACCCCCGCCGACCCGCTGGTTCACAGCCCGCCTGCCCCCGGGACAGATCATGACGGACGTGAACGCCCAGCCACTATGCGCGGCTCTCCAACCGCTGCGTGAAGCTGCCCCGGTGAACAGCGACGCGATACAGGTCGGCATGGAACTGGAGTGGGCCAAAGCCGCACTCGAGGAGGAGGAAGATACTGCGGACCTCCTGGATACCGACAACCTCGGCGGCGTGCTGAGCGCGTATCCAGCCCCCGGAGGCCTGCTGGTCTGGGGCAGTTCGTTCGAAGGGGACACCTTCCTGTGGACTACGGACGGCACCAGCCCCCAGGAGTGGAAGGTGACGGTCGCGACCCACAACAGCGACTGGTGGCACTACACCGCGGGAGCGGTCCAGTTCACAGCCGACCTGATCTCCGGAACCCTCGAACCCTGGGGACTTCCTCGTGTGCGCCCCGAAGTCGTAGCGGTCGCCGGCGGAGCGTAGGCCTCGCGCGGGACCACGGTCGTCGGCCTGCGGCTCGGCCCGGACGGCTCCCCCAGCCTGAGCCACCGGACAGCATCGGCACCCCGCCACTTGGGCAGCGCCGCACGGCCACCACGGCCGGCGGCCTAAGTGACCGGCCCGGTAGGCCAGTTGCTCGCGGCCGGGACCGCGTCAGGCGCTTGCTCGGTGCTCGTCCCGGGGTGGGGACGGCGGAGCGGTCCGGGCCGCCCGGGGGCCGCTCTCGGGGGTGGCCGGGACCCCCTTGCCTCCGGGGTGGCGCAGGGAGATGAGGAAGGCGATGCCGAGCGCGATGGCCATGCCGTAGAAGACCCACTGGTTGGCCTGGGCGAAGTCCATCCGCACGCTCGACATGGCGTCACGCGCGGCACTCGCGGCCTGCCCGGTGCCGGTCGGCACACGGGCATCGCTGTTGCCCGTCACCGCCTCGGCGATCTGCTGGGCGACTCGGTTCGCCGTGGCCGGTGGCTGTCCTTGGGACGTGAGCGTCGAGACGACGTTTTCCGTCATGCGGTGGGTGAGAAGCGTCCCCAGGACGGCGAGGCCCACACTCGCCGCGTAGTTGCGTACCGTCTGCGTGATGCCCGTTACCTCGCCGTAGGAGGCTCCGATGGCACGGTTGACCGCGTCCGTGGAGGCGGGCGCGAGGATGAAACCGATACCCGCACCGGCAAGAGCGACGTAGGGCCACTGGTCGTGCATCGACAGGTGGGTCAACTTGCCTGCCCACAGGGCGAAGCCGACGGCGCCCAGGAGGGTGCCGATCTTCATGGCCGGCCGGGCGCCCTGCTTGTCCAGCATGCGGCCGCCCCACTGGGAGGCGATCGCGAAGCCCGCGAAGAAGTACAGCAGGTACAGCGCCGCCTGGTTGGGAGAGGCGCTGAGCGAGACCTGTGCGTAGACCGAGGAGAAGAAGAAGACGGGGACGAAGGCCAGCATGGCGAAGAACAGCACGAGAGCGTCCACGGTGAAGGCCTTGTCGCGGAACACCGCGAGGTTCACCAGCGGGGACCGCTTGTTCCGCTCGTAACGCCAGAACAGCACCAGCACCAGCAGGCCGCCCGCGATGCAGCCCCAGGTCGCCGCGCTGTCCCAGCCCCAGGACGCGGCCTGCTGGAAACCCAGGACGCTCAGGCCCATGCCGACCGCGATGAGGACGGCACCGACGCCGTCCAGCGTCTCGTCACGTCGCCGGTTCGCGATGCGCGCCATCATGGTCAGGACGAGGGCCACGACGGCGACGGGCACGTTCACCCAGAAGATCGCCCGCCAGGTCCAGTCCGTGAGCCACCCGCCCAGCAGCGGGCCGATGGCCGTCAACGCGCCGGACAGTCCGAAGAACAACGCCAGGGCACGGCCACGCCTCTCCACCGGAAACACAGCCACCACCACGGCCAGGGCCGCTGGGAACAGGAGCGCCGCTCCCAGACCCTGGGTCGCACGGAAGAGGATCAACCAGCTCTGGGCGAAGTCCCCCTTGGGTACGCAGCCGCAGAGCACGGACGAGATGACGAACACCAGGGTGCCGATGATGACGATCCGGCGTGGCCCGAAGAGGTCCGCCAGGCGACCGCCCAGGGCGAAGAACGCCGCCAATGACAGCAGATAGGCGTTCACCACCCACTGCATCCCCGACGAGGACAGGCCCAGCTCGTTGACGATGTCCGGAGCCGCGATGGAGACGATCGTCTGGTCGATGAACGTCATCGAAACCGCGAACAGCATCGCCGCGAGGGCCAGTGTCTGGTTCGGGGTCCTGGGCGCCGGTTCGACGACTGCGCCCTGAGCCGAAGGGGAGCCACTCACCAGTACATTGTCGGCCGCCTCGCGAGGCCTCGCATCCTCAGGACGATCACCGAACGTCTCCGCGCTGTTACCGCATCTCCGCGACCACCCCTGCCGGTGCCGCGAGCGGCGTCGCGGCTCCGCGCGGCCGCCGTTCAGTGTGTGAGCAGGAAGTGCGCCTCGGCCGCGAAGGCGAACAGGGAAACCGCCATCGCGACGATTCCGGTCGCCATGGTCGTCCGCTGGACCTGCTGCTCCTTCTCCGGGGTGCGTCCGCGCCTGGCGTAGGCGGTGCGGATGCCGCGGAAGTCGGCCACGACCGCGAGGCCGAGGAAGAAGGGGATCAGGAAGACGAACACCGCCATGGTCTCTCCTCGTTCGGGTCGGCAGCCGGTCGGCCCGGGAGCGGAGTCGCTCCCGGGCCGGTCACACGCGGTCCACGCGTGTGCGGAACTCTACTTCGGGCCCGCCCACGAGCAGCCGGCCTGGAAGCTGCACTGGCCTCCGAAGGTGGTCGGCCCCTGCGGGGCCCAACCCGCGCCACCCGCCCAGCCGCCGAAGTAGTAATAGCCTCCGGAGCTGCGCTGGCCGACGCCACCGGTCGCACCCCACGGCCCGTCCGCGGCGGTGACGCTGCCCAGTTGGAGCTTCTGGTCACTCGGCTTGGCGGTGTTCCAGCCGACGGACACGCCCATGTAGGCGCCCGCCTTTCCGGAGAACAGTTGCTTGGCTCCCTTGATGGTGTCGAAGGTCATGCCCCCCGACATCGTGAGCGAAGCGTTGCCGTTCTGGAACCCGGCGCTGACGCAGAGGATGAGGCAGAACGACCCGCTCACATAGACGTGCTCCCACAGTTGCTGCTGGATGGTCGTGCCGGATTTCGTGTACGGGTCGTCCGTGCTCTCCTTGCCCTTGCCCGTGCCGAGGACCGCGATCATGTTGAGGGTCTGGTCCGCCTTGGAGCCCTTCTTGGGGCTGCCGAGCAGACCCGAATCCCCGGCGTCACTGCAGAAGTTCACCATCTTCTCGCCGGCCGGGGACATGGAGCACTCCTGCCTGATCCAGTCCGCGATGAGTCGTTTGTACGTGGGCAGTTTCTTGCTGCCACCGGGGTTGCGGTAGAGCAGTTCCCGGTAGGTGGGCAGCCGTACTCCGTCGAGGGTGGGCCGCCCGTCGTCGCTCTTGCCGTTGCTCAACTTGCCGGTGTGCGAATCCCCCTGGGGACCGCAGGGCACGCCCTGGACGCCCTCGCACTCCTTCTTCGTGCAGTTGCGCAGGTCGTAGAGACAGGTGTTCTGCGTGCCGGGCGGGTCGGTGCCGGCCGGGTCGGACAGGTTGACCGGATTGTCGTCGCTGTAGGAGTAGCCGTTCCACTGCTGCGGCTGGGTCTCGTCGAGCACGGGATCCGGGTTGACGAAACGGCCGGAGACGGGCTGGTACTCGCGGGCGCCGAGGTTGGTGAGCCCGGTGGCCGGATCCTGGGTACCGCCGACGAAACCGTGCTCACCGGCCCACTGGGAGGGCTGGGTGCCGCGCGGCACGCCGAACGGGTCGACCGGTCGCCTCGTCTCGCCGAGCGAGGCCGAGTCGAGTGCGAGCACGGCGGTCCCGTGGTTGTCGCTGGTCTGCCAGGTGAGGGCGTTCGCCTGCCGAACGGCGGTGAGGCCGTTGGGCAGGGCGTAGGTGCGGGCGGTGGTGACGGCGCCGGTGGCGGTGTCCAGGGTCAGGTCGTCGGGGCCCAGGTGGAGCGTGCTTCTGCCGGGGTCGTGGCGGATGAGCTGGTTGCCGTCGGCGTCGTAGACGTAACTCGTATTCGATGGACCGCCGTTGGGGGTGAGCGAGGTCAGCTCGGACTGCGCGTCCCAGGTGAGCTTCGTGGTGCCGGCCCGCGTGGTGATCGCGGTGGTGTTGCCGGTGGCGTCGTACTGGTATGAGCTGGCGCCGGGATTGCCGGGGCCGCTGCTGGTGGTGGAGAGCAGCGCGTGGGCGCCTCCGGTGCCGCCGCCGGTGTTGGGGGCGGTGGTGGGCTGGTTGTCCTGTCCGGCGGGGGCGAACACCTGGTTGGTGGTGACGTCCTTACTGGTGTCGCCGGTGGTGTCGTGCTGGGTCAGACCGGTGCGGTTGCCCGTGCCGTCGTAGGCGTACGAGGTCCAGTACGCGGCCGGCCCGCCGACGGTGGTCTTTCCTGCCGGCGCCCCGCTGGTGGGGGTGGTGTTCTTGCAGCCGCCGGTGCCGGGCACGGACGGTTGCGGACGGGAGGTGACGCCGCCGGTGTCGGTCCAGGCGGTGGTGAGTCGGCCGAGGTAGTCGTAGCCGAAGCACTGCAGGTCGGTCTGGGCCGGGGTGTTGTCGGGGACGTTCTGGATCGCGGTGATCTGCCCGGCCGGGTTGCGGCTGTAGGTGGTCTGCTGGACGGCTCCGGTGGCGGCGGTCTGCTTGTCGACCCAGGAGGAGAGGAGGTTGCCGGTGGCCTGGTCGTAGGTGTCGGTGACGACGACCTCGGTGCCCCACGGGTTGACGGTGGTGCGCACCGCCCGGCCGAAGGCGTCGTAGTCACTGGACAGGTCGTAGGTGGTGGTCGGCGAACCGAAGCTCAGCAGTGGCCCGTTGACGTCGTAGCTGTAGGTGAGTGACTCGGCGGGCAGGTCGCCGCGGGCGTCCGTCGTCGAGGCGGTCAGGTCGCCGGTGATCGGGTTGAACGCCGACGTCGAGGTGTAGGCGCGGGCGAGGCCGCCCTCCTGTCCGGGGATGGTGACGGTGGTGGCGGTCGCCCGGTAGGCGCTGTCGTAGGCGGTGACCTCGCTGGTGTACGCCTGGTCCGTCCTGCCGTCGAGGAAGCGAGTCGACTTGACGGCCTGGCCCTTGGCGCCGCTGACGCTGTCGAACGTCCAGGCCGCGACCGGCACCCGGTCGGTGGACGGGGGCGTGACGCTGTAGGAGGCGGTCTTGCGGCCGAGCAGGTCGTAGTCGTAGCTCAGGACCTGCTTGCGGGCGTCGGTGGCGGTCGCGAGGCGGCCGTCGGCGTCGTAGGTGCGGCTGCTGGCGCCGGTGTCCGGGTCGCTCGCGGCGACCTGGTGGCCGCGCAGGTCGTAGCCGTAGGACCAGTGGTTCTTGGTGGTGCTGTCGGTGCGGCCCGCCGTTTTGCCGTCCGGCGTGTACGTCAGCCTGGTGATGTCGGCGTCGAGCGGGCTGCCGGTGGCCGTCGGCGTCTTGTACTGCCACAGCTCACTGGTGCGGCCCAGGGCGTCGGTGACGGTGGTGGTGGCGGTGCCGCCCTGGGGCGGTGTCGTGTCGGTGCGGTCGGCGCCCGGGTAGGCCTTCGTGGTGCGCCATTGCTCCACGGCGTAGGAGGTGAAGACGGTCGCGGTGGGGCGCCCCTGGCCGTCGTAGAGGGTGCCGGTCTGGCCGGGCACCTGCTTGTCGTCGACGGTGACGAGGCCGGCGCCGGGGGCCGCGGTGTCGTCGTAGTAGGGGGAGCGGGTCTCCACGGGCCAGCCGTGCGAGTCGTAGAGCGTGTCGGTAACGACGCGGCCGGTGTAGGCGGAGATCCCCGGAGTCGCCTGGGTCTGCCGGCTGCGCCCCAACCCGTCATAGATCACGGTGGACTTGGCGTAGTGGGCGCCGTCGTTCTCCAGGGTGGAAGTGGTGACGGCGGACGGCGCGGTGCTGCCGTTCACCGCGTACGCGAAGGTGGTGTTCGCCTTCTGGGTGGTGGTGCGGCCCGGCTGCCAGACCGCGGTGAGCCGGCCGAGCGCGTCGTAGGTCTTGGTGGTGGTCCTGCCGTTCATGTCGGAGCTGGTGAGCTCCTGGTCACGGCCCACGTCGAGGGTGGTGGTGGCGGTCCAGTCGGTGGTGGAGCCGGGTGCGGGACTGGTCACGGTGACGGTGGCGGGCACCTCACCCGGTTTGGCCGGGAGGTAACTCGTGCTGGTGGTCGCCCCGTCGGGGTGCTGGGTGTCGGTGGCGTTCGGGTCGGTGACCGAGGTGGCGCGGCCGTAGGCGTCGTACGCGCTGGTCTTGGTGGTGACGTACACCGCGTCGCCCGAGGCGTCGTAGCGGTCCAGTTCCTGGGCCGCGGTGGCGTCGCCCTGGGCGCCCGCCTTGCCGAACGGCTGGTTGTCGTAGAGGGTGCGGTCGGCCTTGACCGTGGTGTCCTTGCCCGGCGTCGCGGTGCAGGCGCCGGCGCCGTGCAGCGTCGTGACCTCGTCGGCGAGTCCGGTGACGAGGGCGTTGCTGCTCACGGCGTACGAGGTGAGGGTGCACTGGTCGGGCTCGCCGTCGGCGGCCACGAGGACGCTCGTGGTGCGGTTGGCGTGGTCGGCGTCGCTCTTGGTCGTGGTGACCTTGGCCCGCCAACTCCCGTCCGCCTTCTTCTCCTTGGCGCTCTCCACGATGGTGGTGGCGCGGTAGCGGGCCACCAGGTCGGGCAGACCCGCGCCGCGCGCGTGGGTCGCGGTGGTCGCGGGGCCGGTGGCGCCGGTGACCGTGTACGCCGTGAGCGAGCCGCCCGCCCTGTCGTAGGTGTCGCTCTCCAGTACCGACCCGGACAGCCAGTCGGCGTCGGTGACCTGCTCGCCGAGCGAGTCGGCGACCTTGACCGATCGGGTGGCGCCGCCCGGCAGGGTGTCGCCGTCCATGCCCTGGAGGTATTTGGTCGTGGTCTGGGTGACGGGGCCGTCCTGGCCGTCACCCGTGGTGGTGGTGACGGTGGCGAAGCCTCGGAACTGGTCCCAGGTGCGGGTCTTGGGGTCGATGACCTCGCTGGTGCCGTAGTGCCAGGCGGCGGGCCCGTACTGGTACTTGGTGACGCGCGAGGGGCTGTGGGCCACCGGGTCGTTCTCGCTGACACCGGCCACGGTGTAGTGGTTGAACCAGTCGGAGACGGGATCGGCGCCGTAGACGCTGCCCGGCGGGAACCACTTCACGTTGTAGCAGGTCATCGTGTCGGTGTCGGCCGACGCCGGCATCACCTTCTTCACCCGTGAGCAGGCCGGCAGGTTGTAGTCGACCTGGATCTGCTCACCCGTCTCGGTGGTGACGGTCTGGATGCGCGGCCGGTTGAAGGCGGTCGGCGCCGGGACCAGATTGGTGCCGTCGACCCGGTTGGGGAGTTCGACCGGAGTGAAGGACACCTTGGGCAGCGCGACGGCCGAGGCGCCGTCCTGCCCGGTGCGCTGGATGCTCGCGAGCCACATGGCGGGCTTGTTGCTGTCGGCCGGGTCCGGATAGCTGTGGGTGAGGGTGTAGCTGTCGACGTTCTTGTACGCGCCGTTGGAGAGCACCTGGGTGGTGATCGAGGCGAGCCGGATGTTGGTCCAGAACGTGGGTCCGTACTGGGTACACGTCCCGGTGGCGGCACAGTTCTGGTCGTACGGCACGTCCGGCCAGTGTGCGGCGTTGGCCGAACCCAGCGTCGCGTCGGTGCACTTGAAGGAACCGGCGGTGGAGCAGCGCCCCTCGGGCGCCGGGGTGAAGGTCACCTTGGCCGCCGGCTTGAGGGCGCCCTTGGCGGTGACCTGGTCGGCGAGGCGCTGCCCGTATCCGATGGAGGTGAGGGCGCCGCCGCGGATGTAGGAGGTCTGGGTGCCCTTGCCCTGGTTCTGGGCGCCGCCGCGCGCGTAGTAGTTGGACTGCGTGGTGTAGGTGTACGTCGTCAGGTTGCCGTGCGGGTCGACGGCGTAGTCGAGGTTCCAGCGCCAGGCCATCTGGCACCAGGAGGCGTTGCCCTTGGCAGAGTCGTAACAGGGGTCGCCGCTCTTGGGGGAGTAAACCGGTTCGGTCCAGGCCGAGTTGGCCGCCGGGTCGCTCTTGTCGCCGCCGGGCAGGTGGTTGAGGCCGAAGTAGTAGACGCTGCCGGAAGTGGTGGAGACCTTGATGTACTCGCCGTCGTGGGCGCCGTTGGCGGCGCCGGTCAGGAACTCGACCTTGGAGCCGTCGTCGTCCTTGAGCCGCCAGGTGCCGGACGTGTCGTCGCGCACCAGCTCGCTGGAGTGCCCGTTCAGCGAGAGGCTGGCGTTGTGGCCGCCCCAGCAGGAGTCGGCGGAGTACTTGATGCCGTCCTTGTCGCAGTTCTTGTACGAGCGCTCCACGAACCCCGGCGCGTAGTCCCAGCCGTCGCCGATCCAGGAGGACTGGGCGTTGGTGGAGGAGGTGCGTCCGTCGACGGCGGACGAGCTGTACGACAGGGCGATCTGCGGGGCGTCCTGGCCGATCGACGGGGGCACCTGGATCGGATAGCTGTACGCGAAGCCTCCGCCGCTGGTGCCACCGGTCCAGGCGTCGCTGGGGTTGAGGCTGCTGGCGGTGTAGTCGCCGCCACCGCCGCCGGAGGCGGTCTCGGCGGCGAAGAGCATCGGCTGGGTGACGCCGGAGGAGGCCCCTGCGGGCACGGCGACGTCGGCGACGAGCCGGCCGGTGCTCGCGTCGTAGCGGGAGGGCACAGGCGTCCGCTGTCGGCAGCCGTCCACGTCGGGGGTGGTGAGAGCGCAGCCCGGCAGGGTCACCAGGTGGGCGCGGGCCGCCGCGTCGGCCCCGTACGTGGCGTCGAGGCGACGGACGTCGACACCGATCCGGATCCGTCCCGGGGCCGTGCCCTCGGCCCGGTCCACGGTGACCACGGGACCGCGCTCGCCGAGGGCCCGCGCCTTCGCGAGGTCGACCACGGCTGTCTTCAGAGCGGCACCGGTCGAGGTAACTGCCGTGGCCGCAGCGGTGGTTGAGGGCGCTGCGGGGCCTTGCCACTCCCCCGGCACCGGATAGTGCGGCTTGGTGTCGGCGGGCCCGGGGGCGGCCGCGCCGTGTACGGGCTCGGTGTGGGGAAGGCTGGTGTGGGGCGGGACCCATCGCTGGTGCGGGTCGACGGGCCTGGCGGCGGCCATCGCCTCGGCGGTGGCCGGTGCGAGCAGCGCGGCGGTGCTCGCCAGCACGCTGACCACCCCGACCCACCGGCGCCCTCTTCGACGCCCCGGTCTCCAGCCGTTCCCCGGTCTGCCCCAAGCCCCCACGACGCTCCCCCTCGTACCCGAAGCACGCAAAATTGGCCGCCGTGTCTGAAACAGGCGGCGTCGATCGGGGTGAACGTAACGCCGGAACCGAACACCAGACCCGCACGTGCCCCACACTTGACGCACTCATTAACTTCGGTCTCTGAGACAACAGTTGACGCACCATCACGACTGCGGACATAACCGTCATCCCCGCTTGACCTGGGTGGCTTCAGCCCCGCTACTGTGCCCCCTCCATCGGCGCGCAGCGGCGCGCCAGACCCGGGAGGGGCCCTCATGGGGGGTATCAGCGCCTACTCGCACGACCCACGACGACGCAGACCGCGGCAGCGCGCGGCGGTCGGACTCATCACGGCTGCACTGGCCGCCACGGTGGTCGCACTGCCGTCGCCCGCCGTGGCGGCCGGCCCGCCGGAGCCGGCCGGCGGCGACGCCCAGCACATCCAGCAGCTCCCGCCCGACGAACGGGCCGGCCTCACAGCGAAGGCGCAGGCCGCCGCGAGCGGGCATCCGGTCGTGATCGATGCCCTGACCACGCCGTATGCGCAGACCGTCGCCAACCCCGACGGCAGCCTCACCGAGACCTCGACGCCGGTACCCACCCGGGCGAAGGTCGACGGCACATGGGCCGCCGTGGACGCGACGCTCGGCGCACAGGCCGATGGCACCCTCGCCCCGAGGACCGCCGTCAACCACCTCACCCTGTCCGGCGGCGGCAGCGGCCCCCTGGCCACGCTCACCAGCGCGGCGGGCAAGAGCCTCGCCGTCACCATGCCGTTCCCCCTGCCGAAGCCGACGGTGGCCGGCGACACCGCCACCTACCCGAATGTGCTGCCGGACGTCGACCTGACGGTAACGGCCACCGAACTCGGCGGTATCCGTGAGGTGTTGGTGGTCAAGACCGCCGCCGCCGCGGCCCTTCCCGCGCTCGCCACCCTCCACCTGGCCACGTCGGGTCCCGGCCTCACTCTGGGTTCCGACGCCCAGGGCGCCCTGCAAGCCGTCGACACCGCGACGGGCCGCACGCAGTTCACGGCCCCGGCGCCGCAGATGTGGGATTCCAGCACGACGCCACCCACCACCGCGCCCGCCGCATCCGCCAAGACCGCCAAGACCGCGAAGAGCGCGCAGAGTCCGATGAGCGCGGCGGGAGCGGCGATTCCCGCAGGGGGCCAGGGCTCCCCCACGGACGCCAGCACCGCCGACGGACCCGGTCCGGGCGCCCAGTCCGCCACCATGGCGACCGCCGTGTCGTCGGGCAGCGTCGACATCACGCCGGATGCCGGCATCCTGCACGGCAGCGCCACCCACTACCCCGTGTACATCGACCCGTCGTACATCCCCTGGAGCCCGGGCGACCCGGCGTGGACGTGGATCCAGTCCGCCCACACCGGCAGCAGCAACTACGGCGTCTTCGGTTCCTCGCACTCCCAGCAGCCCGGCGTCGGCGTGTGCGGCACCTATCCGGGCGGCGGCAGTTGCAGCCCGGCCGACAAGGAGCGCACCTACTACCAGTTCAACATCGCGGCCCTGGGCGACAACAACGACGTCGTCGGCAGCGCCGAGCTGCACGTCACCCAGACGTACTCGGCGGACTGGAGCTGCACCAACAAGTACGGCATCCGGCTGTACTACTCCAAGGACACCATCGGATCCGGCACCGACTGGAACAGCCACCCCTCGGACACCTCCACCGGCCTCACCGACCAGGTGGGCGGTACGGGCTCGTCAGGTTGCGGCGGCGACGTCGCGTTCGCGTACAACGTCAAGTCGCAGGTGCAGAGCGCGGCCGACGGCAACTGGAAGACGATCACCTTCGGCCTGTACGGCGACGAGGGCGACGCCAACGGGCTCAAGCGCCTTTCCAACAAGGCGAGCCTCGCGGTCACCTACGACCACACGCCCAACCTTCCCTCGGGGATGACGAGTTCACCGGTTCCTGGCTACGCCTCCGCCGACACCACCCAGCCGTGCGAGGCGACGAACAACCCCACCGACAGGGCGTTCGTCGGCACCCCCGGCCTGACCTCCGGTCTCCAGCTCAAGGCCACCGTGTCCAGCCCGACCACTCCGCGCCAGCCGGTCCGCGGCTACTTCGAGACCTGGGACGACTCGGTCAGCGGGCTTCCCGACACCGACCACGGGACCGGCTACAGCAACGGCGGCGGATATGTGTCGTCGGGCAGCCAGGTCTCCTTCACGGTGCCCAAGTCCGACTTCACCGACGGGCACGCCTACGCCTGGGACGTGTCGGCCAGTGACGGCCTGCTCGCCTCCGACTCCACCAAGCCCTGTCACTTCCGGGTCGACCTGACCGCGCCGACGGTCAGCACTCCCGCCGCGCCGGACTACCAGGTGGGCAACCTCAACACGGTCTTCCCTCCGGCGGGCAACGGGCAGACGGCCAACATCTACGCGGGCAAGGGCGGCTGGGTGCCCTTCACGGCATCCGACCCCGCCCCTGCGGTCGGCCTCGCCTCCCAACTGGCCTGTCTGCGCTGGGGGTTCGATCCCACACTGACCACCGCCGCCTGGCAGTGCGGCAGCGCACTGCCCAAGGACTTCCTGGCCGCGTTCCCGCAGCACTGGGGCACCAACATCCTGTACATCCAGGCCAAGGACAACGCGGGAAACCTCTCGCAACTGGCGACGTACGCCTTCTACGTGCCGTGGAACCCGAACGGCCCGGCCCCGGTGTTCGGCGACACCACGGGTGACGGCTCCGCCGACATCGTCACGCCGGGCGACGACGGGAACCTGTACGCCCACACCGTGCCGGGCAACACCCAGGCAACCAGCCCCGCCGCCTCGCTGGCCGCGCGCGTCGCGAACACGCCGGACGGCGACAGCTGGGCGGGCTACCGCATCACCCACCGGGGCAGTCTGCGCGGCGGTCTCAACGTCGACGACCTGATCGTCCACAAGGACGGCGCGGCACAGCTGTACTTCTACTACAACCCGGGCAACACCGGCACGGACGGCCGCTTCGACAAGCGTTCCGTACTGACGAAGCCGGCCTGCAAGGACGACGGCTCGGGCGGCTACTGCAGCGGATACGCCGCCGACTGGTCGACCACCACCCGCATCGCCGCGCTCGGCGACGTTTCGACCACCGCCCTGGACGCGGGCACCTTCCGCGACCGCACGGGGCTGCTGACCGAGGAGTCGACCACCTCCGGCGACTCCGCGCTGTGGTTCTACCCCACGGTCTCCGACGGCCGGCTGGGCTCACCGGTGCGGCTTGCCGCGACCGGCTGGAAGGATCTGGAGCCGATCGCTCCGGGCGACTGGAACCACTCGGGCCACCCTGGTCTGTGGGCCCGCAACCGCACCACCGGTGACATCACCGCGTACACCTTCACCACCGGCACCACCCCGGCCCCCGGCAGCACGACCACGCCCCCGGAGACCGTGCCCACGCTGACCGGCATCGTGACCGGGCCCAAGCTGGGCAACCTCTCGGCCACCGACGACCCGGTGATCGGCTCCGACGGCGACCTCACCGGGGACGGCGTCGCCGACCTGTGGTGCGTCACCAAGGGAGGCGTTGTGAACACGTGGGCGGGCCACACCCCCGACGGCACCTCGGGCACGGCCGTCGACTACTTCCTGTCCCCCGTCAACAGCGGAACCACGGCGGGCGCCCCCGACCAGTGGCGGCTCAACGGCAACGGGGCGGACACGGCCGGCCTCAACGCGGCCACGGCCGTCGGCGCGGTCGGCTGGTCCGCCGACCACACCGGAATCTCGCCGGGCGCGGCCACCTTCACCGGGAACGGCAGCTACCTCAAGGCCGCGGCGCACGCCCTGGACACCAGCAAGAGCTATACCGTCTCGGCGTGGGTCAAGCTCGACTCGCTGACGGCCACCCAGGCCGCGGTGAGCCAGGGAACCGCCACTCACCAGGCCTTCTATCTGGGGTACAACGGGCCCAAGAAGTCCTGGCAGTTCATGACCACGACCACCGAGGCCGCCACCACCACCTATCCGGTGGCACTCGGCGGCCCCGCGCCGGCAGCCGGTACCTGGACCCATCTGACCGGCGTGTACGACGCCGACACCGAGGTGATGTCCCTGTACGTCAACGGCATGCCCACCGGCACGGCCGACCGCAACGCGACCCCCGTCTACAACGCGTCGGGACCGCTGACCATCGGGGGCAACATCACGGTCGGCAGCACCAGTCCCTACGACCAACTGACGGGCGCGGTCTCCGACGTCCGCACCTTCCCGGTCGCCCTCACTGCGGCTCAGGTCAAGTCGATGTACGCCAACTCCTAGCAGAACTTGGTGCGTTGGGGCCGGTCCGCCTGTGGCGGGCCGGCCCTTTCGACCGGTCGGCACGGCTTGGCGTACGCCGTCATCGGTCGCCGCGCAGCGCGGCGGCGAACGGACCGTCGCCCGAGATCTTGATCCGGCCCGCCGTGATGCCTTGTTCGACGCCGAACGCTCCCTCGCCGAGCTCGCGGCAGGTGTCCGAGTCGAGCACGAGGCGCGCGTCCGGTTCCTCGGCGGGCCCGTCTCCGTACGCCGGGCCGCCACCGCCCAGGCGCAGGTGGAACACGCCCTCGTCCAGGACCACTTCGACGACCGTCGGAGCCTCCGGAACCGGGAGGCGGCACAGGAGCGGCAGAGCGAACCAGTGGGCCCGTACCGCGTCGGTGGGCCGGCGCTCGGCGAGGTCGGGGGCGCCCCATTCGGTGAGTGCCGTCAGGACGGGCAGCAAGCCCGCGCCTCGCGGGGTGAGTTCGTAGACCGTCGCCGCCGCCGGCGGCGGGAGCTTGCGCCGCGTCGCGAGACCCTGCGCCTCCATGTCCTTGAGCCGAGCGGCCAGCACGTCCGTGGAGACGCCGGGCAGGTCGGCGTGCAAGTCGGTGTAGCGGCGCGGTCCGCCAAGGAGTTCCCGGACGATCAGCAGGGTCCAGCGGTCCCCGACCGCGTCCAGGGCGCGGGCGGACGCGCAGTACTGGTCGTAGCTTCGGCGGCGTTGCTGACGTGACGACATGCGTCGCAGTCTAGACAAGTTGTTGGACATTCCAAGCTCCTACTTGGTAAAACCAAGTGAGGCAGTCGCGGTACGAGCGAGACCAGTGGGGCCCGGGCGGTCTGGGGCTCTTGAAGAACCAGGGAGGGCGCGCCATGGAGTTCCGGCAGTCGAGCAAGCTCAACGAGGTCTGTTACGAGATCCGCGGGCCGGTGATCGAGCAGGCCAACGCCCTTGAGGAGGCGGGCCACAGCGTGCTGCGCCTCAACACCGGAAATCCGGCGCTGTTCGGCTTCGAGGCACCCGAGGAAATCGTCCAGGACATGATCCGGATGCTGCCGCGGGCCCACGGCTACACCGACTCGCGCGGGGTGCTCTCCGCCCGTCGCGCGGTGGCCCAGCGCTACCAGGCGCTCGGTCTGAGCGAGGTCACGGTGGACGACGTCTTCCTCGGCAACGGAGTCTCCGAGCTGGTCTCCATGGCCGTGCAGGCACTCCTGGAAGACGGCGACGAAGTGCTCATTCCCGCCCCCGACTTCCCGCTCTGGACCGCCGTCACCACCCTCGCGGGCGGCAAGGCCGTGCACTACGTGTGCGACGAGTCGGCCGACTGGTACCCGGACCTCGACGACATGGCTGCCAAGATCACGGACCGCACCAGGGCCGTGGTCATCATCAACCCCAACAACCCGACGGGCGCGGTCTATCCGAAGGAGGTCGTCGAAGGCATCCTCGACCTCGCGCGCCGCCACCAGCTGATGGTCTTCGCGGACGAGATCTACGACCAGATCCTGTACGACGACGCCGTGCACCACTGCGCCGCGTCCCTCGCTCCCGACCTGGTCGTGCTGACCTTCTGCGGGTTGTCGAAGACGTACCGGGTGGCGGGGTTCCGTTCCGGCTGGCTCGTGGTGACCGGCCCGAAGCAGCACGCGAAGAGCTACCTGGAGGGGCTGACCATGCTCGCCTCCATGCGGCTGTGCGCCAACGCCCCGGCGCAGTACGCCATCCAGGCCGCGCTAGGCGGACGTCAGTCCATCAAGGAACTGACCGCACCGGGCGGCCGCCTCCTCGAACAGCGCGACCGCGCCTGGGAGAAGCTCAACGAGATCCCCGGCGTATCGTGCGTCAAGCCGAAGGGCGCCCTGTACGCGTTCCCCCGCATCGACCCCAAGGTGCACCCCATTCACGACGACGAGAAGTTCGTGCTCGACCTGCTGCTCCAGGAGAAGATCCAGGTCGTGCAGGGCACCGGCTTCAACTGGCCCCGCCCCGACCACTTCCGGATCCTGACCCTCCCCCACGCCGACGACCTGGACACCGCGATCAGCCGGATCGGAAGGTTCCTCAGCGGGTACCGGCAGTAGACGGTTCCGGGCCGGGGCGCCGACACAGCCGGCTCACCGCCTACCACAGTGCTCCAACTCGGCGGCCCCTTAATGATGTTGTCGCCGTGATCGTTCCCGTCCTCACATACGATCCGCTCGATCGGGATCGCACCCGTACAGGCTGCGATCGCCGTACTCGAGACGGGAGTTGAGCCGTGGCGGCTGCGGACGTGGTGCGGGAATCGGCGCGGGCCGGGCGCATGGTGTTCTTCGAGGAGTCGGCGCGGGACGGTGCGCAGGCCAAGACGTTGATGACCGCCGATTTCCGTGTGCGCCTGGCACGGGAACAGGGGGCGGTGTTCGGCGTGGACGGGCCGCGACACGTGGTGTTCGCGGCGGGCTTCCCCTCAGTGTGTGCCCAGGAGTTCGAGGCCACCCGTCAAGTAGCCCTGGAAGCACAGGAGTCGGTGAGTCCGTCGGCGATCTGCCGGGGCACGGCGCAGGACGTGCGGTTGGCCCTGAGCGCGGTGCGCGGGGCCGCGCACGCGCGCGTGATGGTCATCGTCGCGGCGTCGGAGGCGACGGCCCGCGCGTTGGTCCACACCGGGGCTCGCGACGCACTTGCCGGGGGTCTCGACGTGGTCAAGGAGGCGGTGCACCTGGCGGACGGCATCGCGGTCGACGTGTGCCTGGTGGACGCACCGCGCGCGGACCACGCTCTGGTGGCCGAATACACCGGGGCCCTGACTGCCGAGGGCGCGGGCACGATCGTGCTTGCCGACACGGTGGGAGACCTGCTGCCCGGGCAGACTCGGAAGCTGTTCCAGCAGGTCGCGGAGGGTGCGGGCGCAGAGTCGGTCCTGGTCTCGCATCTGCACAACGACCTTGGTCTGGGACTGGCGAACACCCTGGCCGCGTTGGAGTCCGGAGTGCGGGTCGCCGCCTGTTCGTGGCTCGGCATGGCCGAGCGCAGCGGGATGGTGGCCACCGAGCAGCTGCTCTTCCTGCTCGCTCACGACCCGGCCAAGGCGGCACAGGTGCTCGGGCCCGGCTGCACCCCGTGGTGGACGACGCCCGACCTGGCCCGGCTGCCGGGGATCGCGCGGATGGTGTCCGCCGAGACCGGTGTACCGCTCACCGTCACGACGCCCATCGTGGGCACCGGGGTCGCCACGATCTCCACCGGCACCCCCTTCACCCATCCCCAGACCTTCCAGCCCTTCGATCCAGAGCACCATCTGGGCCTGCCGCCGACCGTGGTCCTGACCCACCTGGCCAGCCGGCGTGTGCTGCGGGCCGTCGCCCTGCGCCTCGGGTACGACCTGCACCCGGACCACACCGGCACCGCCCTGGCCTGGGTCAAGGACCGCGCCTACCGGCTCGGCCAGGCCGTCGTCGCGGACACCGACTTCGCCACCTACCTCGAAGGCCTCACCGCCGGCACCCCCGCCTCCGTACCCGCACCCCACCCCGCATCCGCACCTGCCTCCTGAACGGACGAAATCCCATGCCGGCCATCGCCCCGCTCGACCTCGGCACCGCAGCCGACGCCCTGGCCACCGGACGGGCCGCCGTCCTGCCCAACCCCAGCCCGCTGACGTACGTCGTCGCGGCCACCGACCCGCAGGCCGTCAACAACGCCAAGGCCCGGCCCGCCGGTCAGGAGGTGGCGCTGTGGGTGCACAGCGACACCACATGGGCGGAGCTCACCTCCGCACTCGATCTGGCGCCGGCCGCCCTGGCGACGGCGCTGGTCCTGCTGCGGGTCGAACTGGTGACACTGCTCGTGCCCGTACGTGCCGACACCGCGCCACCCGCCTGGGCAGCCCCCGCCCTTCGCGACGGCCACCTCCTGCTCTTCGGCGCCCACTGGCCGCCCCTGGCCCGCCTGCTGGCGCGCTTCCCACGCCTGTACGTCAGCAGCGCCAATCGCACGGGACAGTCCCCCGCGCCCACAGCCGCCCACGCCACAGCGATGTTCGGACCCGACATCCCCGTCGCCGACGCCGACGAACTGCGCAGCACCGGCACCCCTCATGCCGCCACCACCATGCTGCGGATCGCGCCCGACGGAAGCCTCACCCACATCCGCCACGGAGCTCAGGACCGAGCCCACGGACCGGACCCGGACCGCTACCTGGCCCACCTCGACCGGGCACGAGGAGAAGGGTGCGGGTGCACCCCTGCGCCACGTGATCACGCCATCGGCCAGGAAGTGCTGCCGCACGAGTGACCGGGGCCCGCAGTCTTGGTGTGCCGCACGGCCGGAAGTCGTCCGTGCGGCCCCTGCCCCGTTGATGCCTCGGCGCATCGCCGGTTCCATGAGCACAGCCCGGCGGCGCTGTGCCGCCGGCAGGACGTGCCAGGGGGTTGGGGAGAGGATGCGGCGGTTAAGAGCGCTCTCGGTCATATCGAGGGCACAGAAGAGCGGAACATCTCGAAGAGCGAGTGCGGCGGCGCTGTTCAGCGTCGCCGCACTCGTCGTCTCGGTGGCTCCGGCCACCGCGGCCCAGGGCGCTGCGCCGCCCGGCCCCGCAGAGGTGGCCCCGGGGCAGCACACGGCGACACCCGGAATGGTGCGGGGCATCCGAGAGCAGGCCCCGGCCACGGGAAGCGCGCCCGAGGCGGCCCGCGCCTACCTCGCGGGAAAGCAGGGCCGTTACGGAATCGCTTCCCCGGAGCGGGACTTGGACCCGGTGGGCACCGTCACCGGCGGGGGCGGCCAGGAGACGGTGCGCTTCCAGCAGAAGCACCAGGGCGTGCCGGTGCTCGGCGGCCAGTACCTCGTCCGCATGGAGAAGAAGGACGGACGACGGGTCGTCACCGGCACCTCGGGTCAGTACTTCACCGGGCTGCGGACCGGCACGACGCCCGGCATCAGTGACGAACTGGCCGTCGAGCGGGCGGTCGACGCGGTCCTCACGGAGCTGCACGCGCGGAAGTTCACCCCGCGCCAGGCCGTGGCCGAGGACGAGCCGCAGCTCACCGGCACCGCACGCGGGCTGGTCGTCCTGCCGGCCGGGAACGGGGTGCTCGCCCGGCACATCACCGTACGGGGCAAGGACCCGGCGAGCGCCGAGCCGGTGTCGCGCGAGGTGTACGTCGACGCGCAGGCCGGATTTCCGGTCCTTCAGTACAGCGGGATCCAGACGTTCGGCGCACCCGCCACGGCGGCGGGCAAGAGCCCCGCACCACACCTAGCTTCCGCCACCGCTTCCGGTGTCCCGGGCTCCGGTGTCCGGCTCGACGGAAAGCCCGTCGAGCTCCAGGTGGACCGTGACGAGGCGCGCAACGCCTATGTCCTGCGCGACCGTTCACGGATCCAGGGTGACAACGTGCTCGCGACCTGGGACGCGCGCGGCAAGTGGGCGAGTGACCTCGTCGGCACCTGGCCGGAGGACATCCTGGAGGTGTCCTCCGCGACCCCGGCCTTCGGCGCCGAGGCCACCGAATCCGGCGCGGTGGACGCACACTGGGCCGCCGGCCAGGTGCACGACTACTTCAAGAACAACTACGGCCGCGACAGCCTGGACGGGCGCGGCATGACCGTCAACTCCCTGGTGGGCGTGACCGACTACGGGCAGCCGTACGTCAACGCCTTCTGGGACGGCCAGAAGATGGTGTACGGCACCGGTGACGCCGAGTACCGGCCCCTGTCGGCGGGGCTCGACGTGGTCGGCCACGAGATGACCCACGGCGTCATCGAGAACTCCGCGGGTCTCGTCTACGCGGGCCAGTCCGGCGCGATGAACGAGGCCATCGCCGACTACTTCGGCAACGCCATCGAGAACGACGCGTACGGCACCCCCACCGACAGCCCCGACTCGGGCCTCCTCGGCGAACGGCTCTGCCGGACGAAGGCGCCGCGCGCCTGCGCCCTGCGTGACCTCAACGACGGGCGGGCCACCGCCAAGTCGTTCCTCGGCGTGGGCTTCGGCACCGACAACGGCGGTGTCCACCTCAACTCGACCATCTTCTCCGGTGCGTTGTGGAACATCCGGCAGGACCTCGGCGCGAGCGTCGCCGACCACGTGGTGTACAAGGCGCTCACCGAGTACCTCACCCCGATCGACGGCTTCACGCAGGGCCGCGCCGCCGTGCTCGCGGCGGCGAAGGACCTCAAGGTTCCCGCGAGCGGCCTCAAGGCCGTACAGCGTGCTTTCAACGCCCATGGCATCACGCCGGGCTGGGAACTCGCCCTGGGCGTGGACTCCGACCAGCTCCTCGACCGGGTCAACACGACCAACTCGCGGGTTGGCGCGGGCGGCGGCTGGTGGACGGCGTCCAAGTCCGACGAGTCGGGCTCGGAGGCGTACTCGGTGTGGGCCGGGCGGGCCGACGGCAAGGGGCAGTTGAAGCTGATGAGCCCCAACGACGGGCGCTACCACGTGAATCCGGGCACTGACGGAAAGACCGTGGTGTGGCAGGCGTACGGGGCGAACGGCGTGGACATCCTGGCCCGGCCGCTCGCGGGCGGCCCGGTCCGCACCCTGTGGCACACGAGCCGGAGCGTGGGCGCCTCGACGGCCGTGGACGGCGACACCGTGGCGTTCCCCTACTACAACTACGGCGGCCGGCCCGGCATCGCCTACCTGAGTCTGAAGGACCCGGCGAACGTGGTCCAGCTCGGTGGGGGCACCTACCACCGGACGTACTTCCCGTCCGTGAGCCACGGCAAGGTCGTCTACCAGGACATGCAACGGGTACGCGGCACACCCGTCACGTACCAGTACACGACCCGTGTCGTCGACGTCGCGGCCGGTACCGACACGGTGGTCCAGCAGGCGCCCGCCGGAGCGAGCCTCGGCCCGACGGCGGTCAACGGCACCCACGTGTACTGGCTCACGGACGAGACCGACGGCGACGGCACCACGGCGTTGCGCCGGGCCGGGTTCGACGGCTCCGGCGCGGTCGACCTCAGCCCGGAGGGCGGCCGGGACTCGCTGAACGCGTACGACCTCACGGCCTCCGAGGACGCGGTGACGGTGGGAGCGCGGACGTACGACCCCGAGTACCGCAACGAGTCGCTCGCCAAGCTGTGGCAGTTCTCGGCGGGCGCGGCGCCCTCGGACGACGGCGCGCGCAAGGGCCGGGTCTCGTGCAACCGAGGTGATCAGCTCTCGGCCGCGGCGGCGGCCGGCGGCCAGGTGGTGTGGATCGACGCGACCACCGGCATCAGTCAGGTGGTGACGCGCACCCGGCCCACCGGCCGCTGCGCCTGACCGGTCGAATGGGCCCGGCGGCCCCCTCCGTCACCAGACCCGGGGGCCGCCGGGCCGCACTTCATATCCAGCCCCGCCGGGCCGCGATCACTCCCGCCTGGAAGCGGTTGGCGGCGTTCAGCTCCTCGTGGAGGCGGCTGATGCGGCGCCGCATCGTCCGTACCGACCAGCCCAACTGCCGTGCTATCGCGTCGTCCTTGAGGCCGCTGACGAGCAGGGTGAGCATCTGGCGGTCCTCCTCGCTGAGCGGGTCGTCGGCCGGGGCGTCCAGTGGGGTGGCCGTGCGCCAGCACAGTTCCCAGTAGTCGATCAGGGCGTCCAGAAGGGCGGAGGGGCGGATGACGGCGGCCCGTACGTCCGTCGTGAAGTCGAGGGAGAGCGGCATCAGGGCCAGGCGCCGGTCGGCGACGGCCAGTTTGACGCGCAGCCCCGACAGGACGCGGGCCTGCTCACCGTGGGCCACCAGATCGCGGATGTCGGCCAGGACTCCGGGCCACTCAAGGGCCTCGGGGGCGTACACCGCGCGGTAGCGGACGCCCCGGGTGAGCGCGGTCGACTCGATCGGGTTGGACGTGGTGAGGGCGTACGGCGGACGGTCGAGGGTGATGACCTCCTCGTGGGCCTCCTGTTGGAGTTGGACG
Organism: Streptomyces sp. NPDC001828; assembly: GCF_042892175.1. Lineage (NCBI taxonomy): Bacteria > Bacillati > Actinomycetota > Actinomycetes > Kitasatosporales > Streptomycetaceae > Streptomyces > Streptomyces sp. NPDC001828. The sequence goes on along the minus strand of NZ_JBIATV010000001.1, from coordinate 1,254,041 downwards.
AACCAGCGGCCCAACGCCTCGCCGCCGCTGATGACTTCGATCTGTTCGGATCCACCGTCCTGGGCCGTGGTGAACAGCCGGGAGAGGTCACCGGCGGCCGCGCGTACGGCGTCGAGGTCGGCGGTCCGGGACCGTACGAGGGATTCCAGCGCCGCTGCGGGCTCAATTGCCGCGTAGCGACGGCGAGTTCCGGAGAGCCGGCCCACCAGGCCGTTCTCGCGCAGCCGGTCCAGGGCGCGGGCGGCCCGCTCGGGGGAACAGGACAGCTCGTGGGCCAACTCCCCCGGCGAGGCGGTGTGGTGGACGAGGATCGCCCGGTAGACGCTCTCGTCGAACGGGTCGATTCCGGCGGCGGTCAGCTGGGGCATGGACCGGATCCTGGCCCGTATGTGCCAGGGGCAGCAATGGGCCACGCCAAATCGTTGTCTGGACCACTGGATTCCGATTACTTGGTCCAGCATGACCCCTCGAAGAACCCTCACCGCCGCGCTCACGGCCGCCGTCCTCGGCGGCCTGCTGTCCGCGGCGCCGCAGTCCGCCGGCGCGGACCCGCGACAGGACCCCGAGCAGCGCGTCATCGTCACGCTGTCCGGGGAAGCCGCCGCCTCGGGCCGGGGCGCCCTGCGCTCCACCGACGCCCGCGACGTCGGCACGGAGCGCGCCGCCCTCGCCGCCCGCCAGCAGACGTTCCTCGACCGGGCCAGGGGCGCCGGCCTGCACCCCCTCGCGCCACGGAAGCTGAACCTCGTGCTCAACGCGGTCGCGGTGACCGTGAAGACCTCCGAGGTCGCCGCGCTGAAGCAGGTGCCCGGGGTCGCATCCGTGGCCCCCGACACCAAGATGCACGTCCTCACCGATGCGAGCGTGCCGCTGGTCAACGCTCCCCAGGTGTGGCAGCGCAAGGACCCGGCGGGCAACGGCGCCGACGGGAAGGGCACCACCGTCGCCGTCCTCGACAGCGGTGTGGACTACACCCACCCCGACCTCGGCGGCGGTTTCGGCGAGGGCCACAAGGTCGTCGGCGGGTACGACTTCGCCAACGGCGACAGCGACCCCATGGACGACAACGGGCACGGCACCCACGTCGCCGGCATCATCGCCGGCAAGGCCGCGGCGAAGGACGGCGTCACCGGCGTCGCGCCGGGCGCGAGCATCCTCGCGTACAAGGTCATGGACGACGCCGGGGAGGGCTACACGTCCGACATCGTGGCCGGTATCGAGGCCGCGATCGACCCGGCCAACCCTCACCGCGCGGACGTCATCAACATGAGCCTCGGCGGCCCGGGCGACGGCACCGACCCGCTCGGCGCGGCCGCAACGGCCGCCGTCGCGGCGGGCGTTGTCGTCGTCGCCTCCGCCGGCAACGAAGGTCCGGGCAGCGGCACCGTCAGCACTCCGGCCGCCGCCGACGGCGTCATCGCGGTGGGCGCCTCCATCAGAGGTCTGCGCATACCCGGCGCCGCCTACAAGGGCGGCGAGAAGATCCAGGCCTACCGGGGACTCGTCTCCGCGAACCCGCCCGTGAAGCCCGTCACCACCCAGCTCGTCGACGTCGGCCGGGGCACCCCGGAGGACTGGGACAAGGCCGGGGACGTCAAGGGCAAGGCCGTCCGCGTCGACATGCTGGTCGCCCAGTCCGCCCAGGACCTCTACCTGAGCGAGATCGAGATGGCGCGCGAGGCGGAGCGGCGCGGAGCGGTCGCCCTGTTCGGCGGTCCGTCCGGGAGCGGCGGCCCGGTGTTCGCCGCACCGCGGTCCCAGGAGCAGGAGCGGCCCCGCTCCCCCGCTCCCGACGGCTCCGTACCGCTCGTAGCGGGGACCTCCCTCAAGGACTCCGGCGACTCACTGCGCATGGACAGCATGATCATGCTGGGCATGGACTCCACCCAGTACGCCGAACTCGGCCGCCGCCTCGCCAAGGGCAGGGTCGAGGTGACGATCACCGGCACGGACGTCACCGACCAGATGGCCTCGTTCTCCTCACGCGGCCCCGACCAGCGGTGGGACCTGAAGCCGGATCTGGTCGCGCCCGGCTACGACATCCGCTCCACCATCCCCAAGTCCCTTTACGCGCCGGGCTATTACCGCATGTCGGGCACGTCGATGGCGGCGCCCCACGTCGCGGGCGCGGCCGCCCTGCTGCGCCAGCTGCACCCGGGCGAGGCCCCCCAGAAGGTCACCTCCGAGCTGGTGGGCTCCACCAAGCGGCTGGGGGACTACGGCACGACCACCGTCGGCTCCGGCCGCCTCGACGTCGCCGCGGCCGCCGACACGGCGGACACCGGCATCACCACCACGCCGGCGAGCCTCTCCTACGGACTCGCCGACCTCGCCACGCACGCCGTGGGCGGCAGCAGGAAGCTCACCGTCACCAACTCCGGCACCAAGCCCCGCACGGTCCGGCTGAAGGCGAGCGGCAAGGCCGGTGTCAGCCCTGCCACCCTGCGCGTCCCGGCGGGCGGCAGCGCCACGGCGACCGTGACCCTGCGGGCCGACCGTCCGGCGGGCGAGGCCGAGATCACCGGCGTCGTCACCGTCACCCCGGAACACGGCGCCGCCCTGCGCGTCCCGTACCTCCTGGTCGTACGGCAGCTGTTCCTCCAGGCCGGCCCCGACCCGAGCGACGGCACCTCCACCGCCGTCGTCATCACCCCGGCCCCGCTCGCCAAGCCGCCCGTCCTGACCGTCACCCCGCCGCACGGCAGGCCCTACACGGTCACCACCGCGCTCCGCTCCGGGAACGCCTACGAGGCACAGATCACCGGGCGCGGAGTCGGCGCCCATCTGGTCGCCGCGACCGCCCGCACCACCGACGGCAAAGTCCTGACCAGCAACCAGGACGGCTTCGAGGTCACTCCCGAGGACAGCCGCCGTTCCCGCTGGCAGCCCGTCGGACCCAATGCGCAGAGCGGCGACATCACCACCGCGCCGAGCGCGCCCGGCGCCGCCGTCCTCACCCAGTACGACAAGCTCGGCCCCTGGTCGACCACGGACAACGGTGCCACCTGGCAGCAGCACACCCGGCTTCCGCTGGGTGACGCCGACGGCCGGACCTTCACCGCCATCGACCCGAAGAACGCCAAGCGCTGGTGGTACGCCTCCAACAGCAGGTCCGGCATCCCCCGCAAGGGCTCGGTCCTGCGCACCGAGGACGGCGGCCGCACCTGGCAGACCCTCAACACCCCGGACGCGTACCTCACCGGCTTCCTCACCGACGAGGCCGGCAAGACCCTCGTCGCCGTCACCGCCACCGACCTCTTGATCAGCAAGAACGGCGGCGACACCTGGACCACCGAGCCGCTCGGCATCCCCGTCGACGCGGTCTACGACGTGGCGATCGGCGGCGACAGCCTCTACTTCTCGGCGGGCAAGTCGCTCTGGAAGCGCGACGGCTTGTCCTCGGGCAGGCCCGGCAAGGCCACCAAGGTCTACGAATCCACCGGCGGCCGCACCTCCGTCACCGTCGTCGCGGACAGCCAGGTCGTGGCGATCCACGAGATCGGCTCGGGCATCGTCGGCTCCTTCGACGGCGGCAGGAGCTGGGCCACACTGGACGACCACGGCTACGGCGCCTCGGGTATGACCCTCACCGGGGGCGACATGTACGTCGGCTACGGCAAGGACATCAGGGTCGGCCGCGACCACGGGCGCCGGTGGAGCACCATCCCGTCCGTGAACAAGGCCTCCACCACCTCCGACTTCGACCGCTGGGCCGACGGTTCGCTGACCGTGTCAACGGACGCCGCCGGTGTCTACCGGGGCACCGCCGACGGCAAGGACTACCACCGCCTCGGTGTCCAGGGCGGCACCGTCAACTCCCTTGCCGTCAGCGGCGATCAGCTGCTCGCGGCCGGCATCCAGGGCACCCACCGGGCGGCGCTGCCGGTCGCCGGCGCGGAGTGGGGGACCACCGGCGGCGAGGGCATGATCGGCGTCGAGACGCGGCTGCTGCAGACCTCGGCCAAGAACTCGCGGATCGTGTGGCGGGTGCGCTACGGCGCCTGGGGCGACTTCCATCTGCAGCGCAGCGGCGACGCGGGCGCCACCTGGCAGGAGAAGGGCGAGAGCAACGGCACGGTGTTCGCCATGGCCGTGCACCCCGCCGACCCCGACCGCGTGTACGTCTCGTACAGCAATCTGCAGGGCACGGGCCTCTTCTCCACCGAGGACGGCGGCGCCACCTGGAAGAACCTGCTCAACGACCGGACGTACTTCACCGCCGTCGCCGGCGACCCGAAGAACCCCGACCGGCTGTGGCTCGGTGCTCCCGACGGGCTGTACCGATCGGACAACGGCGGCGACGACATCACCAAGGTCGCCGACGGCCGCGTCGACACCATCGAGTTCGCGGGCCCGACGATGCTGACCGGCGGTGACGCGATCAAGGTCTCCACGGATGGCGGCCGCACCTTCCGCACCGGCGACACCGGTCAACTGCCGCTCCGCGTCAGCGATCTGCTCCAGATCGGCGGCACTCTCTACGCGGCCACCACCAGCTACTGGGACGCGGCCCTGCCGCGCGGCGGCCGGGGAGTCCTGCGCTCCACCGACGGCGGCCGCAGCTGGCAGAACATCTCCAACGGCCTGCAGAACCTGAACGCCACCAGCCTGGCGACCGCCGGCGGCTGGCTGTACGTGGGCACGGTGCAAGGAGGTGTGCACCGGCTGAAGCTGTGAACACGCACACCTGATCACGGGGAGGGGCGCGGGCTACCAGGGGCCGCCATCTCTCCCCGTGATGACGGCGAGGCCGAATGCGCGTACCCAGCACGGGACTTGACGTGCCCCGCTCGCCTGGAGCGGGGCACGTCGGTCACACTTACGGTCCGGTCAGCAGCTCAGGTTGTTGCCCGCGGGCACCCCGAGGATCGACACGAAGCTCTGATACGCGTTGATCCGGCTCTGCACCTGGGCGGGATTGCCGCCGTTGCACTCGATGCTGCCGTTGATGCTGCGGATGGTCTCACCGAAGCCGGCGCCGTTGACCATGGCGTTGTGCGGGGTCATGGTGCCGGGGCCGTTCTGGGTGTTCCAGTACCACAGGCCGGTCTTCCAGGCGATCGCCGAGTCGGTCTGGACGAGGTTCGGGTTGTTGAGCAGGTCGATGCCGAGCGCGTCGCCCGCCGCCTTGTAGTTGAAGTTCCAGCTCAGCTGGATCGGACCACGCCCGTAGTAGGCGGACTGGCCGGCCGGGCAGCCGTAGGGCTGGGTCGTGTCGCAGTAGTGCGAGTAGTTGGCGGTGTTCTGCTCGACGATGTAGACGAGGCCGCCGGTCTCGTGGCTGACGTTGGCGAGGAAAGCCGCGGCCTCCTGCTTCTTGACCGTGTCGCTGCCGGTGTTCGCGAAGCCCGGGTACGCGCTGAGCGCCGCGGTCAGACCGCTGTAGGTGTAGAACGAGTTCCGGTTCGGGAACATCTGGTTGAACTGGGCCTCGCTCACCACGAAGGAGCCGTTGGACGGCGGATTCGTCGGGCCGCCGCCGCAGTTGTACGGGTCCCAGAACCAGGTGCTGATGACGGGGTCGTAGCCGGGGTTGTCGTGCTCGGCGATGTAGTAGTTGCCGTCCGTGTACCTGACGATGTCACCGGCCACATAGGCGTGGCCCGCCGCCCAAGCCGGGTAGTCACAGCTTCCACCGGTGCCGCCCGAGCCCCCTCCGCAGGCCCCCTGGTCGGCCCAGACAGCGGCAGCGCCGGGCGTCTCGCCCTGAGTCCACCACTTGGCCTGCCAGTTGTGACTGTTGTACGAGGCCGACGTACCACCGGTGTAGACGGACGAGGAATTCCAGGCGCCCGCGCAGGTGGCGGCGGCGGAGGCGGTGGATGCCAGTGGCACGAGGACGGCTAGTCCTACCGCGACCGCGAGCGCGGTGAGAAGAGCCATGAGCCGTTGTCTCGACACGCGACCACTCCTTCTAGGAGTCGAGTGGGATCTGGGCAGACTCAAGCGGAATGGCCTGCACCTGTCAAGGTCCAGACCATTCCGCGTCCACCGGCGTCACGAGCGGGCAGCGGGGAACGGCACGGCGAGCGTCACAGGACACCGCGCGGTCGCGCATCGCCGGGCGGGCAAGGGGTGTTGAAGGCTGAGCCGCCGTGGCCTGCGGCGTTCATCTGGCTGAGGACGCGGAGGTGTGGCTCTTCCCTGCGGCCGCCGCGCACGGGCGGACGCCCACCTGGTGAGCAACGGCGAGAACCCTGGGCCGGCCCCCGTGACCAGAAGACCTAGTCGGGGACGGTGATACCGAGGCGGTCCGCGACGGTGGTGAGGGCCGCTCCGAGCGGGAGCGCGACGCGCGTGACGGCGTGCTGGTCGCCCCGGGTCGGATCCCGGTTGACGATCAGCACCGGCCGGTCTGCCTGAGCCGCCTGGCGGACGAACCGGAGTCCGGACATCACGGTCAGGGAGGAACCCAGGACCAGCAGCGAGGACGCCTCGCGGACCAGCGTGCGGCAACGTTCGACCCGCTCCGGCGGCACGGTCTCGCCGAAGAACACCACGTCCGGCTTGAGGATGCCGCCGCAGCGCTCGCAGGGCACCACGCGGAAGTCCTTGACCTGCTCGTCGGTGAGGTCGGCGTCACCGTCCGGGTTGACGGCGGCTGCCACCGGCTCGAAGCCCACGTTGGCCTCCTCCAGGCGCGTCGCCAGTTCGCGGCGCGGGCTGAAGGCACCGCAGGAGAGGCAGACGACCCGGTCCAGACTGCCGTGGAGCTCCACGACGTCCTGGCTCCCCGCGGCCTGGTGCAGGCCGTCGACGTTCTGGGTGATCACACCCGAGAGCAGGCCGTGCCGCGCGAAGGCCGCCACGGCCCGGTGCCCGGCGTTGGGGCGGGCGCGGCCGAAGGTGCGCCACCCGAGATGGCTGCGCGCCCAGTACCGGCGCCGGGCCTGAGCGCCGGCCGTGAAGTCCTGGTAGGTCATCGGGGTGTGCCGGCTCAGGCTCCCGCCCTCGCCCCGATAGTCCGGGATGCCCGACTCCGTGGAGATGCCGGCCCCGCTGAGTACCAGCACGCCGCCGGCGCTCAGCGCATCGACGACCGGCCCCAGATCCGTGGTGCCCGGCGAGAGCTCCCCGGTGGGGGTCCAGTTCAGAGTGGGACGCATGCGCATGCGTCCAGGGTACGGAATGGGCCGCCATCACCTGGAACACGCGGCATCGGTTCCCCACCGGACGGCGTCACGGCAGGTTCCTGCCGCGCCGCACCAGTGCCGCTGGATCAGGCGCACGCCGACCGCGACGGCATCTAGTCAGCGCCGACGTGCTTGCCCGGTTCGATGATCATGTCGAGCACCGATCGCACCACCGTGAACGCCCTCGCCGTCTCGGCATTCACGGAGGCCTCGCCCGACTCGGAGGCAACGTCAGCCCGAGAGAGGAGCCGGTCCTCCTGCTGGATCGCCCAGTCGCGTGCGCCGCGAATGCGCCTCAAGAGTTCATCTGCGTCCACCACGTCAGCCATACGCGATTTCTACCCACAGGGGCTCCGCGATAGGCACGAGGGACGGGTACGGGCGGGATCCGCCCGTGGCGGCCGACGCGGGTACCCGGGCGAGCGGGTACGCGAAGGCTCTCGCCGACGCCCCTGCCTTCGGCCGCACGGACATTCCCGGCCGGGGCGGGGAGCGGTGGCGAGAGGATTCGGACAGGATGGTCACCATGAAGACCATCGCCTTCCCTCAGACCGAACTGCGGGCCTCCAACGTCGTCCTGGGCCTGATGCGTATCGCCGAACTCGAGGACGAGGACATCCGCACCCTCTACGGCAGCGCACGGGACGCCGGCATCAACACCTTCGATCACGCCGACATCTACGGACCCTCACGCCACGCGTGTGAGGAGCGCTTCGGACAGGCCGTCAAACTGTCCGCCGCCGAGCGCGAGTCGATCGTCATCCAGAGCAAGGTCGGCATCCGGCCCGGCTTCTTCGACTTCTCGAAGGAGCACATCGTGCGCACCGTCGAGGAGTCGCTGGCGGCCCTGCGCACCGACTACCTCGACGTCCTCCTGCTGCACCGCCCGGACACTCTCGTCGAGCCCGCGGAGGTGGCCGAGGCCTTCGAGGAACTGCACGCGGCCGGGAAGGTCGTGAACTTCGGGGTCTCCAACCACACACCGGGACAGATCGAGCTGCTGAAGACCGCGGTACAGCGGCCACTGGTGGCCAATCAGGTCCAACTGAGCATCACCCACTGCCCGTTGATCGCCACGGGCATCGCGGCGAACATGGGCGGGCTCGACCAGTCGCTCGACCGCGACAACGGCCTGCTCGACTACTCGCGGTTGCACGGCATGACGCTGCAGGCATGGTCGCCGTTCCAGAAGGGGTTCTTCGACGGGGTCTTCATCGGCGACGTCGAGCACTACCCGGAGCTGAACTCCGTTCTCGACGAGCTGGCGGCGGCCTACGGAGTGACTCCGACAGGTATCGCCGTCGCCTGGATCACGCGCCATCCGGCGAACATGCAGGTGGTACTGGGCACCACCAATCCGGGCCGGGTCGCCGAGTCCGCGGCGGGCTCGGAGATTCCGCTCACCCGCGAGGAGTGGTACCGCCTCTTCAGCGCCGCCGGCCACGTGATCCCCTGAGCGCACACACGGCGTGAGCGGCACAGAGCCGCGCTTCCCCGTCTCTGTCCTGGAGGGTTGAGGACGGAGAGACTGAGGACAGAGACCATGTACGCGAACGGCAGCGCACGAGTGACGGACCGGAGGAGCCGACGTGACCGACGAGGATCGCAGCCCGCACCAGCCTGCTCAGGCGCTGTTCGACGTGCTGGGAATCGCTTACGAGGAGGCGTTCGCCGCTTCCGAGGCACACCACGCGTCGTTGCGGTGGCTGCTCGACGAGGTTGCCCCCGGAAGCCGGGTCCTCGACGTCGGCAGTGGGACGGGCCGTCCCACTGCCGAGACGCTCACTGCCGCGGGGCACGATGTGCTCGGCATCGACATCTCCCCCGTCATGGTCGAGCTCGCCACCCGGCAGGTGCCCGGAGCCGAGTTCCGGTGCGCGGACATCCGTGCCGTCCCGCTGAGCGACGCTTCATTCGACGCCGTATGCGTCTACTTCGCTCTGCTGCAGATGTCGCGCGAGGAGCAAGCGCACCTCGTGGCCCGGCTCGCACGTGCGGTGAAGCCCGGCGGCCAGGTGGCTCTGGCGACCGTGCCCGTGGACGCCGAGGGGGTCGAGGTCGTCTTCATGGACCAGCCCGTACGCGCGACGAGCTTTGCCCGCGACGACTTCGTCGCCATGGTCACCCGCGCGGGCCTGACCGTACGGGCCGAGCAGTCCCTGATGTTCACCCCGGCCCGTCCCGGCGCCGAGCCGGAACCGCATCTGTTCCTGCACTGCCGGCGAGACCGGGTGCCCGGCACTTCCGACAGCAGCTAGTCCCAGCGCGATGCCGGGTCGGCGGCGGCCGGTTGTTCCCTGCCGTCGTCACAGGAGGTGCCGCGCTTGAAGATCTGCGACGTACTTGTCGATCAAGTCCCGTGTCAGGTGCGGAATGTCGTGCTCGTTGTTGAGCTTCGCCCTTCGGACCGCCGCGCGGAATTCGTGTGCCGGCAAGGCGGAGCCCGGCAGGTGCGCTTGGGGCTGGGCGAAGGCGTGGAGCAGGGGGAGCACGGAGTGCCGCTTCTGGCGGTCGGGCAGGCGCAGCATGGCGGTCTCGAAGCGCTGGAGCCATTCGTCGTAGTCGTCGACGCGAGTGAGGGGGTGGCCGGCGGCCGCCAGCCAGTCGATGAAGGTGTCCAGTGAGATTCCGTCGTCGTGCGGGTTCACGACGTTGAAGGTCCGGTACCCCGTCCGTGTGCTGTCGCCGAGGGAGGCCATGGCCTGCGCGGTGAAGTCGACGGGAAGCGCGTCGTAGTGCGCGCTGCCGTCACCGCTGCCCGGCCCGTAGAAGCTGCCCGGCGCTATCCCGGTGGCCAGCACGCTGACCAGGAGTCGTGTGAAGACGTCGGGGATGTTGACCTGGCCCCGGTAGCGCGGGTGGGCGAGGATGAGGTTGGAGCGGAAGACCGCGACCGGCAGGCCGAACGTGTGGTGGGCCTCGCGCAGAAGCACTTCGCCCGCCCATTTGCTGGCCGCGTAGCCGTTCGCGTACGCGTCGTCGATCGCGCGTTCCGGGCAGGCCGCGCGGATGTCGGACGTCTCGTCGGCTGCCGCCGGGGAGTCGAAGGCGACGGCGACCGTGGAGATGAAGGTGAACTGCTTGAGCCGGGAGGTGACCGCCAGCTTGATCAGTTCTGCCGTACCCAGCACGTTGGGCCCGAACAACTGGCCATAGGGCAGGACGTGGTTGACCAGTGCCGCCGGGTGGACGATCAGGTCCACGGTCTCGGCGAGCCGCTGCCAGGTCCGCTCGTCGAGCCCGAGGCCGGGCTCCCCCACGTCGCCGGCGATCACTTCCAGGTGGTCCCTGGCCAATTCGTCGTAGTGGGCGCGGAGTTGGGGGTCGCCGCTGTCGAAGGCCGCGTCCAGCCGTGCACGGGCCAGCTCATTGGTCTTCCCGCGCACGACGCACACCACGGTCCCATCGCGTTCCGCGACGCGCTGGAGCCATTCGAGACACAGGAATCGACCCAGATAGCCGTTGGCGCCGGTCAGCAGGACGGTCCGCGCTTCTGGCGTCCGCGCTTCTGGCAGCGGACCGGACGGCCTGCCGGGACTGTTCAAGTGGGTGGGGTCAAAGAACGCGTCCAGGCTCAGGTCCTCGGCGACGAGCCGGGTCACGTCCTTTCCATGGACGGTGTCGGCGGTCGGTCGCGGGCGCTGCGATGCCCGCGCCCGCTCGATGTGCTCGGCCACCTGTTGGAGGGTGTTGACCGGGTTGATGATGACGTCGACGGGGACGTCGACACGGTAGATCTCCTTGAGCAACTGGGAGTACGCCACCGCCGAAAGGCTGTCTCCGCCCAGTTCATGGAAGTGCGTTCCGCTCTGTACGTCGCCCTCCTGGTGCCCCAGCAGCGCAAGGGCCGCCTGGCGGACCGTGTCCAGTACCGGGTGGTCCGGTCCGGTCCGGCGCAACGCGCCGAGTCGGTCACTCTCACGGTCGGTGATGTCGGTGTACAGCGCTTCGAGCCGCTCGCCATAGTGGCGCGTGAGAGCGGGCCGCAGAGGCTTGCGAAGCCCGGAGAGCAGACCGTTCTCCTGACTGAACGGCTCCACCTCGACGAGGAAGTCCCTTGGAATCTCATGGGAGTTGAGGCCACTCTGCGCGGCCGCCTCCCGCAGGGATTCACGCAGGGCCGTCCTGAGACCGTCGGTGTCTCCACGGACATCGGCGACTGCCTGTTCGGTGGGCACGATGACGGCGAGCAGGTAGGGACGGGTGCTGTTGGCGTACAGGAAGACCTGCCGGACGAGCGGGCTGCCGGCGAAGACGCCTTCCAGACGGGAAACGGCCACGAACTCGCCCTGCGACAGCTTCAGAACGCTGGAACGACGGTCCACATAGGCCAGTTGATCGCCTCCGGTGCGGGCCATGATGTCGCCCGTACGGTAGAAACCTTCCTCGTCGAAGGCCTGCGCTGTGGCGTCCGGCCTTCGGTAGTAGCCGGGAACGAGCCGGTCGGACTTGATCAGCAGCTCACCCCTGGGGTGAGGCAAGTCGGTTCCGGAGTAGCCCAGTTCGGGCACGTCCACCAGCTTGTGTGCGGTCACCGGCGGGCTCAGGATCCGGCCGTCCAGGGAGATGATCCCGGCTTCCGTCGACCCGTAACCGTCGAGGATCCGCACCTGTAGACAGCTCTCGGCGAACGTCTTCATTTCCGTGCTGAGGGGTGCCGAGGCGTTGACGGCCCACAGGAGGCGGCCTCCCACGGTCTTCTCCCGCAACTCCGCTTTGACCGCGTCGGCAGCGACAGTCCCGCCCTCTTCGCCGCTCTCGCTGTCCACACCGGCCAACTCGGTCCGGTAGCGCTGGAAGAGCATGTCGCAGATGCGGGGCACCATGATGAGTTCGGTGGGCCGGACCAGGGCCAGATCCTCGAAGAACGTCGACAAGTCGCTCGACGCCGTGAAGTAGGCGATGCCGCCCCTGGCCAGCGTGCTGAACAGCACCCCGCGTCCCACCATGTGGCTCAACGGCATGAAGTTGAGAACGATGGAGGGCCGCGCCTGTTGGTCGGGGACGAAGTCGACCCAGAAGTTCTTGGCCAGACGCTCGGTGTACATGGCGCCCTTGGGGGTGCCCGTACTCCCCGAGGTGTAGATCAGCGTGTTGAGTGCGTCCGCCCCCGCCGTCTGCCGGAAGCGAGGAGCCGTCGGCAGAGTCCTTCCACGGGCAATGACGGATGCCAGCGTGTCCAATGTGACGCCGTGGCCCTGCGCCGCGAGTTGGCTGCTCGCACGATCCATCAACTCCCGCTGTGCGGAATTGTCTTGACGATGCCTCAGAACGACGATTCTGCGCAGCGAAGGGGCGTCCGCCGCGACCTGTAGTGCGACTTCGAGATGCGCCACGTCGACGGCCAGCACACGCGGGGCGGCCTGCGCGACGATGGGCGCCAGGTGGGCGGCGGTCGCACCGGCCGGCAGGGGTACGCATACGGCGCCTGACCGGATACACGCCAGATCCACCACGGCGTACTCGGCGCTCGCAGGGCCGAGCAGCGCGACGAAATCGCCCGGCCCGAGGGGCTCTGCGGGGTGATGAACCCACTCGGAGGCCACGGCGCCCACACGTTCCCACAGCTCGCCGTAGGTGACCGTGTCGAACCGCTCCAGCAGGCGCATCTCGGTGCGCCCCGTCTCCGGGTCGGTGACCGCCTCCACGGCACGTTCGCCCAGGGCGGGGCGGTCCGCATAACTCTCCATGACGGTGGCCACGAGTTCGGCGAGCGTCAGCTCCGGCTCACGCAGTGCGTCGGTGACGGAGTCCAGGGGCGCGGCGTCGCGAAACTGCGGGTCCCTCGCGTATAAGGACGCGCTGTGCCGCGCGGTGCGTAGGTCGAGTTCAGCGGTGCGTAGGTCGAGTTCAGAGGTCAACGGATGTGCGGACATGCCTGTGTGGTTTCCTGTCGCGCTGGTGGGATGAGGAAGGCTGGCGCCGGTTTCCGCGCTCTTCATGAGCCGGCGACATCGGTGTCGTGGGTGAGCCGCACGATGGCGGCCGCCGCGGCGCGGGCGGCGTCCCCGTCCCGGTCCTCGATCGCCGAGACGAGTCGCCGGTGCAGCCCGGCGTGCTCCTGCGCGGCGGCCGCGTCCCAGGGCAGTCCGCCCAGAGTGGCGGTGAGCGCTGTGCCGAGGTAGTCGTACACCTCCATCAGGAGGTCGTTTCCGCTCGCCCGGACAACCGCCCGGTGAAACAGGGTGTCAACGTCCTTGGCCGCGGTCGGGTCCTCACTCTCGCAAGCCGCCTCCGCGTCGGCCAGGAGATCTCGCAGCTGCTCCAGTTGCTCTTCGCTGCGGCGCAGGGCAGCGGCTCGCGAGGCGAACTCCTCCAGGACGGTGCGCAGTTCGAGGACGTCGTCGCGCTGCGCGGCACTTGCGCGCCGCACCATGACGGACTGGAGCTCACTGGAGGCGCGGACATAGGTGCCGTCACCCTTCCGGGCTTCCAGCAGCCCCAGGTGCACGAGCGCGCCGACCGCCTCCCGCAGCGTGCTGCGCCCGACGCCGAGCTCCTCCATGAGGGCCTGCTCCGAAGGAATCCGCGTCCCTACCGGCCATCCACCCGCCTCGATATGCGATCGGAGACCGTCCACGAGCTGCGAGGCCAGGCTGGCCGACCTACGTGGTGCGCTGATGCGTTTCATGGGAGCAGTCTATACAGACATCAGACGTTTGAACATCGCCTCCGTGAGGCGGCGGAGACGATTTTGGGGACGGCCTCTACGACGCGGACGAGTCGGTGGTTCTCGTCGGAACCACGGAGCCACCGACTGGGGCCGATCCTCAGCGCCTGGACGACCCATGCTGCCGCTCGGACTAGGGGGTGGCGTGCCGCAACACGTGGCAGGCCGGCCATGGGAGTTCGTTCAAGGACGGCGGCTGCCACGGATCAGCCAGAGGATGAGCAGACACCCTGGCAGGGCTATGGCCAGGTAGATCGCCACCGCTTCCGCCAAGCTGCCGCCGCTCGATCTCCATGTGGTGCAGAGCAGCAGGCCGAAGAAGACGAAGATGGCCATGACCAGCCCGGTCGAGAGCGGGATGCGGTGGCGCATGAGGTGCTCCTCCGTGGGGGGTTCTGGTTCAGTGCACTTCACGTCGGCACTCTTGCCGGTGGATGCAGGAACCCGATGTTCAGTCACCTGCAGTCGATCATGAGCGTGCGCCGGCCCCTACGGGACGAAGGTCCTCAGACGTAGGCCGAAGGTCCTCGCCCCCAAACCACCTTGTCCTAGGCGCATTTGACAGGCGGTCCGCATTTTCCACACCCGCACAGGGGGCAATGAGGAACGTTCACGACGAGTACCGCCCCGGCCGGCGCCCAGAACCACAGTCCTGCGCCGGCCGTGGACGTCCGTCGCCCCTTCTCGGCCTCTCAGTGCAACTGCTCGGCGAGCCCCACGATGATGCCCTCCGGGCCCCGGAGGTAGCAGAGCAGATAGCTGTCCTCGAACCGGGCGATCTCACCTACGAGTTGGGCGCCGTGAGGGCGCAGGCGGGCAACGGTGTCCTCAAGGCTGTCGACGGCGAACATGACGCGGTGGGTGCCCACGATGTTGTGCGGCCGGTCGCGCGGCTCGGTACTGATCGCCTCGGGGCTGCGGTACTTCGCGAGTTCGAGCCGGCTGTGGCCGTCCGGGGTCCGGAGCATCGCGATGTCACAGTGGACACCGTCGAGCCCGGTGCACTGATCGGCAACCAGGCCCTGCACCTCCGCCCTGCCCTCCAGCTCCATACCGAGCTCCGCAAAGAACGCGATCGCGGCATCCAGGTCCTCGACCACGATGCCGACGTTGTCCATCCGCTGAATCGCCATGCTGTCTTCCCCTTGTCCTTCATGCGGCCTTCTTCGTGCGGCCGGTGCTGTCCGCTGATGTTCCTGGGACGGAGCCGGTGGCACGTTCTCGACACTCTCAGACCGCCGAACGGTAAAAAGTTCTGGATCCGGCCTCAGCGCCGCGCTACAGCAGACCAGCGACTCACGTGAACGTGGGTTCTGGGAGACAAGCCCAGATTCGCCGCCGAGATCGGCGAGCGCGGCGGCCGACTGTGCCGAGTCGACCTCTGGGCCGCCGGCAAGGGGCTGACCCGGAGATCCCTGTGGAGGAGTTCGTCGGGATCCTTGAGGGCATCGCCGCACTGCTCGACATCGAGGAGGGCTGGCCCCCGCCCCCTTACAGAGCCTTCAGCGATATGACGCGTCGTCAGAACTGTTGCGGCGGGGGCCATTTCCGGCTCGGCAGGCCGAAGGAGCGGGCTCGACGGTTGTGGCCGTCGGCAGATTGACCGAAGGCCGCATGCCCGACGACCGCAAGGGGGCAAACTACACGGATGACCGCATTCACGAACGCCGCCACCCTCATCCTTGTCCCTGCCCTCCTGACCGGCGCGACGACGGCGACCGCCTACGCCGAAACCGGTCCCACCCAGGTCAAGGCGGCCTGCGCACCAGCGGCGCTCGGCTACGAGGCACGCGCCCGGGCACCGATCGCGAGCAGCGTCGTGCTCATCACCGTCACCAACAAGAGCGGCGCCGCCTGCACGATCGACCGGTTCCCCAGCGTGACCTTCGGCGACCTGGACGGCTCGGCCCGGCCGGTGCCGGCCACACAGAGCGGCCCGAGGCAGCTCGCGGCCAAGGGCAAGCTGTACGCGGCGCTGCGCACCGACGACCGGAGCAGCCCGGCCCGGTACGTACGGAGCCTGGCGGTCAGCGCGGAACCCGCCGCCGAGGGGACCCGCTTCACCGCGCGGCAGATCGGAGCTCCGGCGACCGGGATCGCGGTGTACGACCCGATCACCACACTGTGGAAGCAGTCCGTGGACGAGGCAGTGACGTCGCTCCCCGCATCCTGACCACGGCCCGCCGCTGGCACGGTTGGGTCCAGCGGCACGGCAACGACGGCTTCATCGCGGACGCGTGGGACGCCCTCTTGGCCGTCACCAGCGCGGCAATGCCCACGATCATGGCGACCCGGCGGTGCGGGGGGCTTGGCGGGCGGGGCGGTCCTGTCTGCGGCGACCCTGCACCAGATGGTCACCGGCCGCCAACAGGAACCGCGCCGATGCGCTGCCGGTCACCGGTCAGGGCTGGATGTTCTCCAGGTCCTCCAGGAGGCCGGGGTGCTTCGGCTCCCAGCCGAGGGTCTCGCGGGTGTGGGTGCTGGACGAGGGCTGGTCGGCCTCGAAGATCGCGCCGAGAGGGCCGTACGTCTGCGACGGCACCGACTCGACCGGCAGGCCGAGCCGTCGGCCGATGACCGCGGCGATGTCCCGCACCCGGTCCCCCTCGTCAGCCACGGCGTGCCACACGCTGCCGCCCTCCGCTCGTTCCAGGGCGAGCCGGAAGAGGACCGCCGCGTCGAGCGCGTGGACGGCCGGCCAGCGCTGGGTGCCGTCGCCGGGGTAGCCGGACACCCCGCTGCGGCGTGCGATGTCGGTCAGCAGGCCCGCGAACCCGCCCGCGCCCTGGTTGTGGACCGTGCGCGGCAGGCGTACGGCCGTACTCCGGACCCCTCGCGCGGCAAGGGCCAGGACCGCGTTGACCGTGCGGCCGCGACCGCCGACCGGCCCGTCGGTCGGCACCGGGTCTGCCTCGGTGGAGGCGCGGCCAGGGGCCTGGGGCGTACCCGAGACGGTCACGAAGGGGCGGTCGCTGCCGACGAGTTCATCGCCGAGGGCCGCGAGGGCGGCGCTCTCCTCGGCGACGTTCCGCGCGAGCGCCTCGGGGCTGCTGAAGTCATTGCCGAAGGCCAGGTGGACAACCCCGTCGGCTTGTGTGGCGCCGGCCCGGAGGACGTCCAGATCGGCGAGGGTTCCCCGGAGCGGCTCGGCGCCGGCTGCCTCGACGGCGAGCGCGGAGGCGTCGGAACGGGCGAGCGCGAGGACGGTGTGGCCGTTGCCGAGCAGTTCGGCGACGACGGTGGACCCGATCAGGCCGGTGGCGCCGGTGACGAAGACACGCATGGAAGGCCTCCTTCAAGTGATGGGACTCTTGTCCCATCACACGCTACCAGGCGATGGGACAAGAGTCCCATCACGTATGCTGAACCCATGGGTAGGTGGAAACCAGGCGCACGCGAGCGCCTCGTCATGGCCGCGGTCGACCTCTTCACCGAGCAGGGGTACGACGCCACGACGGTCGCGCAGATCGCCGAGCGTGCCGGGGTCACCAAGAGCACCTTCTTCCGGCACTTCCCCGACAAGCGCGAGCTGCTGGTGGCCGGGCAGGAGACGCTCAGCCGACTGCTGACCGAGGGGATCGCCGAAGCCCCTGGCGGCGCCACCCCGCTCGAGGCGGTCGCCGCCGGTCTTGAGCGGGCGTCGAGCGCGATGGGCCCCGTGAACCGCGAACTCGCCCCGCGTCTGAAGGCGGCCGTCGCGGCCAGCGCCGAGCTGCAGGAGCGTGACGCCCTCAAGACCGTCAGCCTTGCCGCCGCGATGACGGCCGCCTTGGTCGAGCGCGGCCTGCCCGACCCCACCGCGGCCCTCGCGAGCGAGCTGGGCGTCCTCGCGTTCAAGCGCGGGTTCGCCCAATGGTCCGAGGGCGACCGCGACGGCGAGGACGAACTCGCCGGATACGTCATGGCGGCCCTGGACGAGCTGCGCGCGGTGAGCGCGTCGCTGGGCTGACCGGACGGCGAGCGACACGCCGACCTGCACGCGGGCATCCCGCTGGGACACAGATGGCCGCGCACGATGGACGAGGCGACCGGTCGGCGTGTGTGGGGATCCTTGTGAGCGAGGGGCCAACGGCACGGTGGTTCTCCCGTGCCGCGCGGCGCTCCTGTGACGTCAGACGGCGCGGCTCACGTGGCGGACCAGCCACATCAGCAGGGCGTCCAGGTCGGCGATGGCCGAAAGGACCCGATCGGCCGCCGCCGGGGTGTGCAGCCACTCCTCGCAGCCGAGCGGCCGGGCGGCGATCAGCGAACGGTGGCGCAGCAGGTTCGTTCGGGCGTGGTCCACCGGATAGCCGCGCGGAGGGCGGCTCATCACGTCGCCGGAGACGTCGTAGCCCTTCTCCCCCAACTCCTCGACCAGGGCGGCCAGTTCGCGCCCGCTGCCCTCGGCGACCACGGCCTTGCGGAACAGGTCCACCTGGCCGGGATCGGGGTACCACCAGGCGCCCTGGATCCGCAGGCCGTCCAGAGAGAACCGGAGACCGATCTCGACCTTGCGGCCGAGCCGGATCACCGCGCCTTGGTTCTGCCACCACCAGGAGTTGGTGCGGTAGTGCCAGACGGAGAAGTCCTCGTACCGGGGGTCCCTGTCCGCCACCGTGTTCAGCAGGGAGATCATCGGCTGCCGGACCAGGCGTTCGCGGTCCGCGCGACAGCGCTCGCGGGTCGCCTGGGTCGGTTCGCCCTGAAGCTGCCACAACACGTCCATGGCCCGCTCCGGCCAGCCGGTGAACTGTCCGCGCATGCGCGCAGGATAGCTCAGCCATGATCCGCACTCGGGAAGAGCGAGACGGGCAGGGAGCCGTAGCCCCAGACATGGTGGGATGTGTTGCGGCGGGGCGCGCGGTCCGGCTCGATGTGCCGTGCGCGGTGCGCGAGTTCATCGAGGAACACGGAGAGCAGGAGGCGGGCGAGCGGGGCGCCCAGTCAGAAGTGCACGCCACACTCGCGTAGCGGCGGGCCCGGCGCTGGCGACGGCCGTGCGGGAGGCGGCCGGTCGCCCTTTCTCCCCCGCTGCCCAAATCCCCTTTCGCGCCGAGTTGTTCGAGTACGAGGTCGACGCTTACGTCCTGCTCCTGCTGGCCCTAGACCGCGCACTGGCCAGCCACAGCGTCGGGCGCAGGCCCGGCCAACTGCTGTGGGCGCCACCGGCGCGGTCCCCAGGGCACGGGAGCCCTTGTTGAACAGCATGGAGGCCCCTTGTACACGGGCCCGGAGACGGAGGCGGGGTGACGTCTCGTACGACGTGGCGGGGATTGCCTCGTTGCCGGGTGGCCCGCTAAGGACGCCGACCCAGCGAGCCGGTCACCGGGCCAATCGCGGGTGTCGGTCCGCAGGACGGTGCGAGCGACACCGCCCACGTACGACACCTGGGCCGCGCTGGTTCACCACCGGGGCCCAGATGCCGTTCCTCGAGCGGGCAGGCGCCGGACATCTCTAGCGACGTACCTTGAACCTCAGGTGCAGCACCCTGTCGCCCTGAATGACCACGTGTGGATCCTCCAGCAGATGCTGTTGGTCGATGCCGCCGAAGTAGCGTCTGCCCGCGCCGAACACGACCGGGACCACGTCCATCGCCACCTCGTCCACGAGACCGGCCGCGAGGATCTGGGCCCCTGCTTCGCCGGCGTTCACGGCGACGATCCGGTCCCCGGCGAGGTCCTGGGCCGTCTTGATCGCGGCCGCCGCGCCATCGACGAAGTGGTAGGACGCCTCGGGGTGCCACCCCTCGGGCTTGGGCCGGTGGGACACCACGACCACGTGATCTCCGGCGGGTGGCTTGCCTTCCCAGCCATTGACCTGGTCGAACAGGTTGCGGCCCATCACGATCGTCCCGATCGACTCCCACATGGAGCGGACGTAGTCCGCCGACGCACGCGAGACCTTGAAGCCGCTGTCCGCTCCGGAATGGTCGTACTGATCGTCCCCGCCCACGGTGATCGGGACGTCCCCGCTGAAGTACCACTCATGAAGGGGTCCGACCTCGCCCCTCTCGTCGGCGATGAAACCGTCCACCGACACCACGCTGTGCATGATCACCGTGCCCACGGGCCCTCCTCGACTTCTTCTCGCGCGTTCGCCACGATCTTCTCGCGCCGACGGGATCCGGGCATGTAAGAAATCAATCGGCGGGCATCAAGCCGATGTCGTGCGGGCCTCGCCGCCCGGTTGGGGATCGGCGCATCAGGGCCAGGTACTCCGTCGGGGTGTGGCCCGTGAAGTCCTTGAACTCTCTGCTGAAGTGGGCATGGTCGAAGTAGCCCGCCGTTTGCGCGAGCTCCGACCAGTCGACAGGGCTCAGGGCGTCCACAGACACGATCAGCTGCGCGAAGCGGTAGATCCGCGCCATCCGCTTCGGTGTGACACCGACATGAGTCTTGAACAGGTTGGCCAGGTGATTGCCGCTCACCCCGGCTGCCTCGGCCAGCGAACCCACCGGGATCGCCCCGTGCGAGGCCTCAAGACGCCCGCCTGTGTGCTGGACCAGGTCGAGGCCGCGGGCCGGGGCGTCGGTAAGTCGCGACCGCAGCTCCTCTTCCAGCGCCCGCAGCGTCTCGGCGGCCGACGCGGCGTCGCCGGTCCGGTTTCGAATCCGGTCCACAGAGTGTTGCCAGACGGCATCGAGCGGGGCCCACCGGTTACGCAGCTCGGCCGTCGGCATGCCGACGAACGGCGACATGCCCCAGGGTTTGAAGTGGACCCCGACGAGCCGCGCCCGCGTGGGGTACTCGAAGAGGAAGCGCCTGGTCCATACGCCCATGAACCACCCGTCCGTGAACACGACGGGCGGCACCGAAGGGTCGGAGTCCCACAGGCGGACGGGCCCGTCCAGGTGAAGGAACAAGTGTGCCGACGGCATCGGCGGGACGTTCATCAGGCGGTGCTGCGGCACCCCGGTCAGACAGTAGATGTCGTCGATGAACCGGTCGAGCGGCGGAGCGGGGACCCGGCCGAGGTATTCCATGGCCCCAGTGTGGCCGCCGGAGCGGTCAGTTCGCGAGGGTGGTGTGGCCCGCCCCTGCCATGCCCTCTTACGGTCAGGGGCACATGTGGGCGCACGCGTCTCTTGCTCTCTTGGCTGACGGCTCGGTCGACGTGCCAGAGCGGCATGGCCGAGCTGTCTACGACCTGCCGCCCATGGCCAGCGCGGTGCGCGCCAGCCCTCGCAGCCAGGCGTGGGCATGGTCGGTGTCGTAGCGCTGATGCCACGACAGGAATATGGGCGCGGACGGCAGTTCGAGCGGGAGAGGGAGCACGACGAGGCCGAGGTCGGCGACCGCTGACCTCGTGGTGGCTTCGGGGACGCTGACCAGGAGATCGGAGCCGCGCGCGAACTCCAGCGCGGCCGCTTCCGTCGGCGCGGTCGCCACGACCCGGCGAGTGAGGCCGAGCTGCGCGAGGGCGTCGTCGAGGGCATTGCTGAGGTTTCCGCGTCGCGACACGGTGACGTGCTCTGCGGCTGCGTACCGCTTCGCGGTGACGGTCCTGAGCCGGGTGAGGGGATGTCCCTGCCTCACGACGATGACCAGGCGGGTCTCTCCCACGCTCTCCGCACGGATGTCCGGTGCGGTCGGGCGGTTGGCGTTCGCCTCCAGGTCTACCTCGCCGCGCCGCAACTCCCGGGTGTCGATGCTCGATTCGGCGATGAAGCGCAGGCGCACGCCCGGTGCCTGGGCACGCACGGCCGCGAGCAGTGCCGGCCCGCTCAAGGTGACCAGGGAGTCGTGCCAGCGGAGTGTGAACGTGCGCTCCAGCGTTGCCAGATCGAGCTCACGGCTGGGTGCCAGCACCCCCTGGACCTGGTGCAGCAGCTCGTGCACCTGTGCCCGGACGGCGACGGCATACGGCGTCGGGGTCATCGTGCGGCCCGTGCGCACCAGGATCTCGTCCCCGGTCGAGCGTCGGATCCGGCCCAGACTGCGGCTCATGGCGGGGGCGGTGACGTGCAGGCGCGCGGCCGCCCCGGCCACGCTCCCCTCCTCGAGCAGCGCGTCGAGCGCGGCGAGCAGATTCAAATCCAATTGCATGCGAGTAATCCTAGACGTTCCTAACATGCATTTGAAGTTAATTGAAGGCCTCTATACCTTCGATACCAGAGCGCAGGACGGAACGCACCGCTCGGCTCAACTGGCCTCATCAGCACACTTCTTAGGGAGTACCACCATGTCCGAAACGCTTCAGACGTCCGCCGTCGCCACCTCCGACGCCGACCTGCTCAGCCAGACCGCGCTCGCCGTGCGCGCGGCCGGCTCGGCGCTCAGCGAGCGCTTCGGCGATGTGGTCCCCTACCGGACCCGCGAAGAACTGATGACGGCGCTCGCCGCCAACGACGACACCGCTCTCGACATCCTGCGCCCGCGCCTCACCAGCCTGCGCCCGGAGGCAGGCTGGGTCGAGGACGAGCTGGACGGCGGGGCACTGCCGGCCGGCGAATGGTGGGTCGTGGATCCGGCCGAAGGCAACGTCAACCACCTGCACGCCCTGCCGGAGTGGGCGGTCACTGCCACCCTCGTACGGGAGAACCAGCCCGTCCTCACCGTGGTCCACCTGCCGCTGACCGGCGAGACCTACACCGCGCTCAAGGGCGGGGGCGCCCACCTCGACGGCCGGCCGCTGCACGTCTCCGGGACCGAGGAGCTCGGCCTGGGCATCGTGGCCACCAGCCAGGCACGGCCGGACGAGGACGAGAAGGTCGTGCGGCGCGTCGGCTCCTCGATCACCGCGATGCTCTTCGACGCCCTCGTCGTCCGCACCGCAGTGCCCGCGACCCTGCACCTGACGAACGTGGCCGCCGGCCGCATCGACGCCTTCTGGCAGTTCGCCGGCGCCCGCGCGGACCTGCTGCCCGGGGCGCTGCTCGTCACCGAGGCCGGCGGGCGGATCTCCGACGCCGAGGGGCGCCCCTGGACCCCGCAGAGCGAAAGCTTCCTGGCCGCCGCGCCCGGCATCCACGCCGAGGCAGTCGCCACGCTCTCACGCTGACCGCGCACCACCACCCGCACGCAACGACCCACACGCACGGAGGACCAGATCATCATGACCACCATCGCAGTGCTCGGAAACGGCCGTGTCGGCGGCAACCTCGCCAAGGCCCTCACCCAGGCAGGGCACGAGGTGACCGTGGCGGACCGCGCACCGGGCGCCGCCGCCGACGCAGCCCGGACGGCCCGCGTCGTCATCAACGCGACGCCGGGCGCCGGCTCGCTGGACCGGCTCGTCGCCCTGCGCGAAGAACTGCGCGACACGATCCTCGTCGACGTCTCCAACGCCACCATCGACGGGCCGGACGGACTGCCCGCCGACCTGATCTACCCCGGCTCGAGCCTCGCCGAGCAACTCCAGGAAGCGCTCCCCGAAACGCACGTCGTCAAGACGCTCAACACGATGCTCTTCCCGGTGATGACCGCGCCGGCCACCCTCACCCAGGCACCCGACGCCTTCCTCTCCGGCGAAGACCCGGGGGCGAAGCAGACCGTCCGCGAACTGCTCATCGACCTCGGCTGGCGCGAGGAGTGGATCACCGACCTCGGGGGGATCCAGACGGCCCGCGCGACGGAGGCCGCGATACTTTTCGTGCCGCACGTGATTCGGTCAAGCGGATTCGCGCCCTTCGCGATCTCGATCGCCCGCTGACCCACACGCGGTGCGCTGCCTGCGCACAGCGCCGGCGCCGGCCGACATGACGCTGCCCCGGCATCGATGACCGGGCTGCCTGACCGCAACCGCCCGTGCAGGCGGCGGGGCGGCGGGGCGGCGAAAAAGCTGGTGCACGGGGTCGACGGAACCGGGTAACCTCTTTGTCATGTTCTTCCAAACACCGATTTACGAGTGAGAGCGTGACGGGCTGCTGCTGACGTCGTTCGGCGTCGCCGCCCGTCCCCCACCGATCAATCCGTAGATCACTTCCATCATTACCGGGAGAACCCGTGACCGTGAGCAAGAACATCAACAACCCCGTGGGCATGGGCGGCGGCCAGCGCAAGAAGCTGTCCCGCGCCGAACGGCAGAACAACGGCCCGCACCGCAACCTCGACCGCCAGGGCGCGGCCGAGCAGAAGGCGGAGCTGGTGCGCAAGATGCGCGAGAAGACCGGCGCGGCCGAGGCCGCCGAGCAGGCGGGCGACGACACCCCCCAGAGCTGACGCTCCGCCGCCGCGAGGCGGCACCACACGAGGCAGGGCCCGGACCGCGACACGCGGCCGGGCCCTGCTGCCACATCAGGGCGCGGTCGCCGCAGCCGGTCCCGCTCAGCTACCGGCCGGATCGGACGATAGCTCGCGGGCCTGTCCCAATTAGCTCCCGTCGGATCGGACGGTGGCTCCCCGGCGGTCCTGCCGGTAAGGCACTCCGGAGGGACAAATCCCTTTCGCACAGGCCGAGTTGGGCCAATCCCCCGCTTCCCGCCCCGTACGCCGTCGCCCGGGCGCCATTGCGGAGCGACGGCTGCCCGCCCCTTGAGTATCCGTACTCATGTACAGGCGCGGGTTCGCACCGGCACTGTGTGGGACATGAGCAACCTGCCCGCCGCTCCTCCCGTCGATTCAGCTGTCTACCGGGACACACCCGACCACCTCCATCGGGGCGCGGATGCCGCTATCGGCTGTGCGCTGGTTCTCTTCGAACTGGTGGCGCTCATGGTCTGCGTGGCCGTGTGGCCGTTCGTCGACCACATCGAGCACGACCCCGCGGCCCCCCAACGCCCCTACGTGTTCTGGGACTACGCACCAGCCATCGGCATCCTTGGCGCCGTCGTGGTCGTCATAGGAGTGCTCGCTGCCAAGGGCCGGGCCACGATCACGGCCATCTCTCAGATCATGGTGGGCCTACTGGTGGCCGCGGTACTCGTCGTCGGCTCCGTGGCCCAGAGGCACGAGGACCACCGGAACAACTCCGCCCCCGCGCCGACCGGCCGAGCGTGGATTGCGCCTCCCGGATCGGCAACCCATCACACGGCCATGCCGGCCGACCCGGTACCGGACCACTCCCGGCGGAGCTGCAACCTCTCGATGGCGGCCGGAGCCCGAGCCTGCGCGGCCGGTGACCGACTAGGCACTGTTTCTCGGCTCTCCTGACGCGAGTGGAACGCAGGGACAGACCCGTGGCACCGGCCCCCAATCGGCATTCACGGTTCAGGCGGTGATCGACGGGACGGTACTCGTCAAGCACCACGTGCCACCGAAATCTCAGCTGTGTACTGCCGATCGTGGCCATCTGCCTGGCTTCTTCGATCCCGCTGATCCCAGCCGTCGGGCGGGCTGCGCGAGCCGGGCCGCTGCCGTAAGCGGTCCCTCACTCACGGATACGGCAGCGCGCCCCGCTCATCTCTTATTCGTCACCGGACAGTGTTTTGCTTGGTGCGGGAACCCGGCTTTTGGAGACCGGCCGATCGCTGTCCGGTCGACAATCGCGGCTGGTGGTGGCAGATAATGGACGTGTGCGTGTTTCACGCCGGGTTTTCCGGTCTGGATGAGGAGCGCCCCCATGGCGTGGCCCCCGGGCGGCTGGGCCGGCGGCGGATGCGCCCGGCCCCCGGACCCGGGCCAGTCAGGTGTAACGGGCTGCGGCCCGCCTTTCCCCTCCGAAGGGAAGAATCCAGTGACTGCCACTCGCAACCGTCGCGTCGCCATCTGGACTGCGGCGTTCACTCTTCCACTCTCCGTCGCGCTCCTGGCCCCGGCAGCCCACGCCGCTGACACGGCCACCCAGCCGTTCGGCCCCGCGTGCTCGTCCGTGCCCAAGGAGGGCGCGGGCAGCCTGGCCGGCATGGCCAAGGACCCGGTGGCAACCGCCGCTTCGCACAACCCGGCACTCTCCACCCTGGTGACCGCGGTCAAGAAGGCGGGCCTGGTCGACACGCTGAACAACGCGAAGAACATCACCGTGTTCGCGCCGGACAACGCCGCTTTCGCGAAGGTCCCGAAGGCCACCCTGGACAAGGTCTTGGCCAACAAGGCCGAACTGACGAAGATCCTCACCTACCACGTCGTCGGTGAGAAGCTCGCGCCGAACCAGCTGAACAACGGCTCGTACACCACCCTGGAAACGAGCAAGCTCGTCACGTCCGGATCGGGCACTTCGTTCAAGGTCAACAAAACTGCCAACGTGGTCTGCGGCAACGTGCCCACGGCCAACGCCACCGTGTACGTCATCGACTCGCTCCTCATGCCTCCCGGCATGATGACGAGCAAGTAACCCGCAAGCCCGCGGACCGCGTTGACCCGTCGTAACGTCGGAATCGCGCTCTGGCCGCAAGGCGCGGTCTGCGGCCCCGCAAATTACTCACCAGAGCCCTGCTCTCCTTCAGCTCCGAAGGTGACCAGGGCTCGTAGAGCGGAAGGAATACCTCCGGCGCCCGCTTGATGGAGAGCTTTACCCGGATGGGTCAGGCCCGGCGCGCTGGCGGTCGGCGCCATGGTCGGGTTCGCCGCGCTATTGGACAGTGACGACAACGGAGTGCCAGCCGCTCGCCCCGTCGGGAATGGTGGGAGTGCGCTTCTCGGTCTGAACCGTGCCGGTACGGTCGGTGGCGCGGACGGTGAAGGTGTGGCTGCCGGACGCGGTGGCCTTCCATGGGAATGACCACTGGCGCCAGGTGTCGGTCGTATCCTGCGCCGCCAAGTCGGCCTGCTGCCACGGCCCGTCGTCGACGCGGACTTCGACTCGGTCGATGCCGCGGTGCTGGGCCCAGGCGACGCCGGCGACCATCACCGTGCCCGGTGCGAGGCGGGCGAACGGCTTCGGGGTATCGATCCGCGATTCCGTCTTGATCGGTCCCCGCCGCGCCCAACTGCGCTTCACCCAGTACGAGTCGTAGGCATCGAACGTCGTCAGCTCGAGGTCCTCGATCCACTTGCATGCCGATACGTAACCGAAGAGACCCGGGACGAGCATGCGGACGGGAAAGCCGTGCTCGAAGGGCAACGGCTGCCCGTTCATTCCGACCGCGAGCATCGCGTCACGGCCGTCCATGACGTCCTCGACCGGGCTGCCGATCGTCATCCCGTCCACCGACCGCGCCACCAGTTGGTCCGCCGGGCCGCCTTTCGACGGCGGCTGAACCCCCGTCTCCCGAAGGAGATCGACGAGCCGGACGCCGATCCAGCGGGCGTTGCCGACGTAGGGGCCGCCGACCTCGTTGGACACGCAGGCCAGGGTGACGTCCCGTTCGATGAGCTCCCCGGCCCGCCCCTGGATCAGATCGTCGAAGGTGACCGTGCGCGGCCGCGACACGCCCTTGCCATGAATGTTCAGACGCCACGTGGTGGCATCGACCTTCGGCACCACCAGCGCCGTGTCGACCCGGTAGAAGTCTCCGTTCGGGGTGAAGAAGGGGCTGATCCCCGGGATCCGCAGCTCCGCTCCCTTCGGCACCGGGGCGGCGGGCGACGCGGGGCGGGGCAGGACCACCTTCGAACGCGACGCGATCGCGCTCTGACCGCTGGAGCCGTTCAGCGACAGGCCGAGCCAGCCCGCTCCCGTGGACGCCGCCGCGGCCGCGGTCGCGGCCACGACGAAACCGCGGCGGTCCCAGCCGTCGTCCGATGCGGCTGAGGGCTCGGCAGTGGGAGCGACCGTGGGTTGCTGGCCGGAGCAGTGCGTTCGCAGGCGGCCGATCAGCCAGTAGAGCAGACCGGCAGCGACCACCGCTCCGACGACTGACGGCAGCGCGTCGCCCAGCCCCGTGGAATCCGGACGGCTGGTAGCGGCGAGCGCCCCGACAACGCCGAAGACCAGCACCCCCGCCGCCCCGGTCCGCCGATAGCGCAACGCGATGATGCCGAGCAGCGCGGCGAACAGCGCCAGCACCGCCAGGATGCCCAATTGAAGGACAAGCTTGTCGTTGGTCCCGAAATGGCGGATCGCCCAGTCCTTGACCGGCGGAGGGGTACGGTCGATCGCCGCACCCCCCACCGCGACCACCGGACTCGCCTGCGGGCGCACCGCTGCCGACACCAGCTCCGCCACCGCCAACGCCGCGTAACCGGCCAGCAGCCCGCTCAACGCGGCCAGACACACTCGAATCCAGGCACTCCACGACCTCGGCATAGCCAGCATTCGACACCGCGCACCAGCAGGACTCCTTGCAATGGCATGCCGGGAGAGCCAGGAGCCACACGGAAGGCCCAACCGACAGACGCCTCACCCGGCAGCGGCCGCCAACCGCACACGCCCCGGACGATCGGGCTGAGCCAGATCGATGGGTCTGCTGAGTGAGTGCAGCGGTGACCACGCGGGGCTGCACGGAACCCCGGTAGCTGGGTTGATCACCCGCGTTCCTGCCTCAACGCTGTCGCCGCGAGTGCGGCGGTGAGACCTTCGGAGGCAATGGCGGCAAGGCCGAGAGGGTCGGTCCAGTTGCCGATATCGTCGCCGATCTGCGGGAGGCCGACGGTCCGGGAGAGCGCGTAGGCCAGGACAGCCGCTGCTGTGATCACACCGCTGGCAGCCCACACCGTCGAAGTGTCGTAGCGAGGGAGCACGAGGGCCAGGCCAAGACAGAGTGCGGTCAGCACGATGAACAGGGCCCCGATGTAGGGGGCTTCCCGAAGATGCTGCGGGATGACCGGTACGTGGACCGCTCCCGCGACAGCCAAGAGAAGGGCAGCTGGGAACCGCAACGGATGGTGCAACGGTCCCCGACGCACGTCGGATGATCCGGTCGACATCATGGTGAGCCGAGCCACGGAGACCTCCTCATGAGTGCCTGGCCTTGGTGCTTGGACCAGTGGTCAGTAGTGCGCGGTCTGCCGAAGGAGCGAGGGACGGCTGCCGCGGCCTCCAGCCGTGGCGGGATGACCTCTCAACGGCCTTCGACAGCCGGATCACCAAGCCAAAGGCGTCACCAAGCTCAACGACGCTCCATTGAGTGATTCGACGCCACACAATCTGCGGATTGGTCGTGTACGCGCAGCAGACGGGACCAGGGCAAGGGTCCAGCAGACTCCGGGTGCCGGCTGAGCGGCGGGCGGGCTACGCGGCGCATGGCCTCGGTTGATCGCCCGGGTTCCGCGACGGAGAGCGGAACCCGGGACGGCTGCCGAGCACCGACCATCTGCTGTCAACCCGTCCCCAGCGGCGGGACTGCCCGCAGCCCCGGGGCCACTGCGAGCGGCTGCGTGAGGCCGCAGGTCCCGCGTGCCGGCCGGGGTGCTCCCGGGCCCACCGGAAGGGGGCCGGGCCGCGAGTGAGCAGGGGAACTGGGCCGCGGCCTACCTCTCGGCTGATACCAGGCCGCCTGACGCTCTCACCGGCCCGCGACGCCGTCGAGAGCCTCTGGCCCTTGCACGGGTCGCCGAGCGTTCAGAGACGAGGGCCGCGGCACAGTTCCACGGCTGGGGCTGGCGTGTTGGCGGTTGGACGGGGGTGCGATGATGAGCCGCTTCGCCCGGGCAGCCGTGCCCCGAAGCGTCCGCGGGTGTGGACCTGCGGCGAGTGGCATCCCCTGCGCGGAGCCGCTTGTGGAGACTTTCCCTGGGGAGGGACCCGTGGCGTCCAAGCGTGCCGTCATCTCTACCGCCGCGTCCGCAGTCGGCGCCGTGCTCCTCGCCTCCGGTAGCGCCCATGCCTGCAGCATCGGCGACTTCACCGCGAAGGCGACATGCGACACCAGCACGGGCGAGGCCCGGGCCGCCATCACCGTCACGGACAAGGACCCTTCGGGCACCCCTGCGGACATCACCGTGCGAATCCGTATGGCGTCCGGTTTTGACGGCGAGGTCCTCGGTACCGGGCACATCGACCACCCCACGGCGGCGGGCGCTCGCACGACGATCCTGGTGCCGTGGCTTTCCGGCTACCAATGGAACGTTTCGGTGACGGCCGGCAACCTCACCGACGAGCGGCTGACAAGCCTGCCGATCTCGCCGGACGTCCCCTGCGCGCCGGCCGCCTCCCACTCGTCCGGCGCCTCGTCCAAGCCTCACCGCACGGCGTCGCCGACCGCCACCGCGAAGCCCACGTCGTCGGCGGCCGCACCGTTGCCCGCGGCCTCCCCGGCCTCCCCGGCCCTCCCGACCACCCCGTCATCACCCCCGACGGGCAGCGCGCTCGCCGAGACCGGAGGCGGCGGCAACGCCCCTCTGATCGTCGGGTCGGGAGTTGCGGTGATCGCAGGCGGGGCAGGGGTGCTGCTCGCGCTGCGCCGACGCACCGCTGCCGGACGGCACTGACCCAGGAGCCGGCCGCCGGCCGGGCGCAGACTGCGTCGCACCCTCGCGCCTACGCGGGATCACGCCCGGCTGGGCCCGTCCCCGCGGACTACTTCTCGCGCCGGCTCAAACGTCCGGGCCACCAGGCCTTGGGCCCGATGTCCCGGACAAGCGCTGGAACGAGGAGTGACCGAACGACCAACGTGTCCAGGAGCACGCCGAACGCCACGATGAAGGCGATCTGCACGAGGAACGCGAGGGGGATGACGGCGAGCGCGGCGAAGGTAGCGGCGAGCACGACGCCGGCCGACGTGATCACTCCTCCGGTTGCGACGAGGGCCTTGAGGATGCCGTCGCGTACACCGTGTTCCAAGGACTCCTCCCTCGCCCGGGACATGAGGAAGATGTTGTAGTCCACGCCGAGCGCTACGAGGAAGACGAACCCGTACAGCGGTACAGAGGCGTCGGTCCCCGAGAATCCGAAGACGTGACGGAAGACGAGCGATGAAATACCCAGTGTGGCCAGGTAGTTCAGAGCGACCGTCGCGACGAGCAGGACGGGCAGGAGGACGGACCGCAGCAGTGCGATGAGGATGATCAAAATGATGGCCAGGACGACGGGCACGATGAGGTCGCGGTCGTGTTCGGCGGTGCGCTGGGTGTCGTACTGCTGAGCGGTGTAGCCGCCGATGAGGGCGTCCGCGCCGGAGATGTCGTGGAGCGTCGTGCGGAGTCGGGCAACGGTGTCCTTGGCCGCGTCGCTGTCTGCGGGGTCCTTCAGTGTCACGGCCACGCGGATCTTGCCGTCAACCACGTGGGCGGCACCGGTGCCGGGTCGGCCCTGCTCGCCGAGCGCGGCGGCACCGGCCACGCCGGGGGTCGACTTGGCCCGGTTCAGGATCTCGTCCTGGTGGGGGGCGCCGGCGATCACCACGGTCGGGTTGCCCGAGCCGCCGGGAAAGTGCTGGGCGAGGGTGGCCTGAGCGGCCACCGACGGCGCGTCGTTGACGAAGATCTCGTCGAGCGGTACGCCCTTCGAGTTGAGCGTGGGTGCGAAGGCCGCACAGGCGAGGAGCACTACCAGCGCGACGGCCCAGATTCTGCGGGGCGCCCTTTCCACCTTGCGGGCGATGCCGTGCCAGACGCGGTGGCCACCGCCCGCGGCCTCGTTGGGGCGTGGGCGGGCAGGCCAGTAGGCGGCGTTACCGAGCAGCACCAGGACCGCGGGGAGGAAGGTCAGCGTGCTCAGCACGGCGCAGACAATGCCGATCGCGCCGACCGGGCCCAGCGCCCGGTTGTTGGTGAGGTCGCTCAGCAGCAGGGCGAGCAGGCCGAGGACGACCGTGCCGGCGCTGGCCACGATGGCGCCGGTCGAACGTCGCAGGGCCGCGCGCATCGCGGCGAACCGGTCGGTGGCGTCGGCGAGTTCCTCGCGATAGCGGGCGGTGAGCAGGAGGGCGTAGTCGGTGGCGGCTCCGATCACCAGGATGGAGAGGATGCCTTGGACCTGTCCGTCGACGCGTACGGCACCGTGTTGCGCGAGGGCGTAGACCACGGCACAGGCGGCGCCCAGCGCGAACACCGCGCCCAGGATGATCACGAAGGGGAGCAGGATGCTGCGATAGACCAGCAGGAGGATGACCAGGACCGTGACCAGGGCAACCATCAGCAGCAGGCCGTCGATTCCGGCGAAGGCGTCGGAAAGGTCGACCTGGCTGGCTGCTGGTCCCGCTACAGCGACCGTGGTTCCGCTGACCGCTGCCGCCCTCTTCTTCACCGCGTCGATGGTCGCGGGAAGGTCGTCTCCGAGATCGGGGCGCAGCTGCACTACGCCCTGGAGGGCCTGTTGGTCGCTGGAGGGAAGGGCGGGAGATGCCTGACCTACGACACCGGGCGTTCCCTTCAGAGATGCCAAGGCCTGGGTGGCCTGGCTCAACTGCTCTTTGTTCACGGGGCCGTTGCCTCGGGCGGTCCAGACGACGATCGCCGGCAGCGTCTCGTCCTCCTGGAACGCGCGCTGCGCCTCGATCACGCGGGTGGACTCGGCATTGCGGGGCAGGAAGGCCGCTTGGTCGTTGGTCGCGACCTGGCCGAGCCGTCCAGCGTACGGGCCGAGTGTGCCGCCGATGGCAAGCCAGATGATCAACAAGGCGAGCGGCACCAGCCATCGAGCGCCGTGTGAGGTGCGGAACATGGTTCTCCCAGGAGCGGTAGCCAGAAGACTCAACGAAAAAGTATCTCAATGATTGAGTTAGATTTTGAAGCACGGAACTTCGTCACTACTTCCGCTGGGACACAGGGGTTGGATGCAGACTCCCGGGGACTTCAGGCCTGCCCCCTTCAGGACTGCTCCTGTGACCGTCCGCTCCCCGCGAGTTCCGCGTTGAGAGTGCCGAGAAACGCCAGCACCAGGGCCAGTTCGTCTTCGGTGAAGGTGCTCCGCACCCGCTCGGTGGCCTCCGCGAGCGGGCTGAAATACGACCGTGCCCGCGCCTGAGCCCCTGGCACATACCGCAGATGGACAACCCGCCGATCGGAACTCTCACGCACCCGCGTGATGTGTCCGGCACGCTCCAGCCGGTCGACGCATGCACTCACCGCACCAGAGGTGAGCCCCAGCCGCCGGCGCAGCATGCTCGGCGTGACGGGCGCCGTGGAATCGAGGATCGTGGCGAGCGCCTGGACGTCGGTGGGATGAAGCCCCTGGCCGACCGCGAACCCGTGTACCAGCCGATTGATCTCCCCATTGAGACGGCGCAACTCAACGGCGAGTGCCCGCAGATCCGGGTGCGGGGCCGCTGCCCTGGGCTCCCGTTCCGCGGGGCCGGCACTTGCACAGATCTCGTCCGGTTCACGGCTGTCCACCCGGACACCCTATCCGCGCGGGGTGGAGGCCCCTGTCCGCTGGGGCCCCGGGACTCGGTGCCGCGCAGCGCCGCCTCCTTCAGTGCGGACCGGCCCACCGTGCGTTGGCCGTGTTGCTCCCGCCGTGTGGCAGGGACGGCTGAGAGTGGACCGCCGCGCGTCGTGCGACTGCCTCTCGCGCCGCCTGGCGCGGGTGGCGGCGCCGCCAGTACGGGTTGTCGTGCGGGAGACGGCTCGTGACACGTCCGTACATGCCGAACGTGAGGATGACCAATCCCATGATGAAGCTGAACACGACGTTGGTCATGCCGAAGCCCAGGAAGTTGGCGGGCTTGTCGAGGATGAAGATGTGGGCGTAGCCGCTGAGCAGGAAGAGGGTTCCGACGCTCATGTTGACGGTGGAGGCGACGTTGCCACCCACGATCGCCCCGGCGATGAGGACGAGGCCGAAGACGACGGAGAGCAGGCTCAGGACGCCGTTGGTGCTCATCCCGGCGATGTGACTGCCGTTGGTGTTGAAGGGACTGAGCTGATCGGCGAATCCGAGGCACCCGAAGGTCAGGAGTACCAGGCCGCAGAAGGCGGCGCCCCAGCGGTACACCTGGGCGAGCTTGTGATCGGTCGGGAGTTCGTCGTGGAGTTTCATACGATGCGACACCTCTCTGTGCCGAGGTTTTTGTGCACGTTCATGAGCTTCTTCCGGTTCAGCGGCACAGTCGGTTGCACCCGGCGGGGAATTCACTGGATCGGCCGCCGGGCCGGTCGGCCTGGGTGCATCCGTTACGGCACTGCTGGGGGAAGCTTCAGATGTAAGGACCGCTCGGCAGGCGGCTCGCAGCCGATTCGGGAGCAACTCATGGGATCTGATCCGACAGCCGGTCTCAACTGTCTGGTGACGGGGGCGACCGGCTACATCGGTGGCCGTCTGGTGCCCGAACTACTTGCGGCGGGCCACCGGGTGCGCTGTCTGGCGCGGACGCCGGAGAAGCTTCGCGACTATCCGTGGATCGGTGACGTCGAAGTGGTGCGGGGCGATGTGAAGGATGCCCCTTCTGTGGCCGCGGCGCTCCGGGGCATCGATGTGGCCTACTACCTCGTGCACGGACTGGGGACGGGCCGCGACTTCGAGGAGACGGACCGCCACTGTGCGCAGACCTTCGCCGACGCTGCCGATACAGCAGGCACGCGTCGGATCGTCTATCTGGGCGGCCTGACGCCGAACGGTGTGCGGCCGGAGGACCTGTCTCCGCATCTGCGGTCGCGGGCCGAGGTCGGGCAGATCTTTCTGCGATCACGGGTGCCCTCACTGGTGCTGCGGGCGGCCGTCGTCATCGGCTCGGGCTCGGCCTCCTTCGAAATGCTGCGCTATCTCACCGAGCGCCTGCCGGTGATGGTCACCCCGAGCTGGGTCGGCACGCGCATCCAGCCGATCGCCGTCCGTGACGTCCTTCGCTACCTCACCGGAAGCGCTTCGATCCCCGAGGGCCTCAACCGCGCGTTCGACATCGGCGGCCCCGACGTCATGACCTACGAGGAGATGATGCGCCGGTACGCCGAAGTAGCGGGACTGCCCCGGCGGCTGATCGTGCGCGTCCCCATGCTCACACCACGCTTGTCCAGCCACTGGATCGGCCTGATCACCCCGGTGCCGCGCGCCCTGGCCCGCCCGCTGGCCGAGTCCTTGCGCCACGAGGTCGTCTGCGACGAGCACGACATCGCCCAGTACGTGCCCGATCCGCCGGGTACCCCGCTCGGCTTCGACCGCGCCCTGGAGTTGGCTCTGCAGCGGATCCGCGACGCCCAGGTCACCACGCGTTGGTCGTCCGCCACACTGCCTGGTGCACCCAGCGACCCGCTGCCCACCGACCCGGACTGGGCGGGCGGCAGCCTGTACACCGACAAACGGCAGGTGTCGGTCGACTGCTCCCCAGCGGCTCTGTGGCGGGTGATCGAGGGCATCGGCGGCGAGAACGGGTGGTACTCCTTCCCGCTGGCCTGGGCCGTGCGCGGCTGGCTCGACCGGCTGTTCGGTGGTGTGGGGCTGCGTCGCGGCAGGCGGGACGCGGAGCGGCTGAGAGTGGGTGACTCACTGGATTTCTGGCGCGTGGAGGAGATCGAGGCAGGGCGACTGCTGCGGTTGCGGGCCGAGATGCGGCTGCCCGGCCTCGCCTGGCTGGAGCTGTGTGCCGAGCCGGCTCCAGGCGGACGTGCCCGGTACCGTCAGCGCGCCCTCTTCCACCCGCGGGGACTGCTGGGGCACCTCTACTGGTGGAGCGTTTCTCCCTTCCACGCCTTCGTCTTCGGTGGCATGGCCCGCAACATCGCCCACGCCGCCTCGGGGACACCGCCCGCGCGGCGGCGGTACATCCGAGGCCGCAAGAGCTGACCTCGTACACCGCCGAGTTCGGGCGCATCCGCCGCGCGGCCCGTCGCGGAAGTCACAGTCAGACATCCGCTTTGGCGCGACGTACGGGTCACCCAGAGCTTTTCTCACCACTCTCAAGGGGTCGGTATGAGCGTCTCCGTCGTCCTGTTCACCTCCGACCTCCGCGTACACGATCACCCGCCGCTACGAGCCGCGATCGCTTCAGCCGATGAGGTGGTCCCCCTGTTCGTGGTCGATGACGCCGTGGCCGGTTTCACCGTCCCCAACCGCCGGGCCTTCCTCGCGGACTGCCTCACCGATCTGGACGCCTCACTGCGCGAGCGCGGGGGACGTCTCATCGTCCGGTCCGGCGACGTGTACGCCGCGGTACGACAGGTGGTATTGGAGTGCGACGCCGACGAAGTACACATGGCGGCCGGCGTCAGCGGCTACGCCGCCCGGCGCGAGGAGACGCTGCGGCGCATGCTGGAAGCCGAGGGCAGACGCCTGTACGCGCACGACGGTGTCATCACGGCTGTCGCGCCGGGCTCCGTCACCCCCGCGGGCTCCGACCACTTCTCCGTGTTCACCCCCTACTGGCGGCACTGGGACCAGCAGCGGCAGCGCACGCCTCTGGCCGCACCTCGAGCAGTGCGCGTGCCGCCTGCCCTTTCCGCCGACCCCCTCCCCCAGCGGCACGAGGTGGGCGGGATCTCACCGGCTCTGGCGAGTGGCGGCGAGAGTGAAGCACGTCGCCTCCTCGCCTCCTGGCTGCGCACCGGCATCGACGCCTATGAAGAGCGCCACGACGATCTGGCGGGCGACGCCACCTCCCGACTGTCACCACACCTGCACTTCGGGACGCTCTCCCCCGTGGAGGCGGTCCACCGGGCCCGTCTCGTCGAAGGCGCCGGGTCCCGGGCGTTCGTGCGGCAGTTGTGCTGGCGCGACTTCCACCACCAGGTGCTGGCAGCCCGCCCGGGCGCGTCCTGGCAGGACTATCGTCCGCGCAACGACCACTGGCGTACGGAGGCCGCATCGAGCGAGGAAATCGAGGCGTGGAAGCAGGGACGAACCGGCTATCCCGTGGTCGACGCGACCATGCGCCAGCTCGCCGAGGAAGGCTGGATGCACAACCGCGGCCGGCTCCTGACCGCCAGTTTCCTGACCAAAACGCTGTACGTCGACTGGCGCGTCGGTGCCCGTCACTTCCTCGACCTCCTGGTCGACGGCGATGTCGCCAACAACCAGCTGAACTGGCAGTGGATGGCGGGCACCGGCACCGACACCCGCCCCAACCGGGTGCTCAACCCCGTGCTCCAAGGCAAGCGTTACGACCCCGAAGGCAGTTATGTACGCCGCTGGGTCGCCGAACTCGCCGACCTGCCCGGCGCCGCGGTGCACGAACCTTGGAAACTCCAGGGGCTGGAGCGCGCCCGCTTCGACTACCCCGATCCCCTCGTCGACCTCGCCGATGCTCGTACGCGCTTCCAGGAGGCACGCGCCTCCCAGTGAGCGGGGATTACGCCAAGAGGCACGCGCCTCCCAGTGAGCGGGACTACGCCAAGAGGCGGGACTCGATGGTGTGCAGGGCCGGACGCAGTCCGGTGAGCCGCCCCCACCCCGTCGCGAGCGGTGTTCCAGCCCAACCGGGGCCGGCCAGCAAGAGGTGTGGGTGCTGGCGTGCCCCCTTCACACCCCATTCGATCCCGGCGACCTGACGGGCCAGCTCCGGTTGCGCTGTCGACCGGCTCTGGGACCAGAGCACCACCAGAGCCGGGCCGAGGCGGCGCACCGCGTCCGACAGGGCGCCGGCCGGCAAGGCAGGACCGAACATCCGCACCGGCAGAGCGCGTTGAGCCAAGCCGGCGGCGAGTGCCTCCAGCGGCAGGCTGTGCTGCTCCTGAGGGGTGCAGGCAAGGAGCACAGGAGCGAGGCCCGCGCTCTCGGGGGGTGTCTCCGACAAGCGGCGCAGGGCGCAGGACACCTGCCACGACAACAGGTGCTCGACCTCGATGTACCTCTCCCCGGCGGTCGCCCACTTACGTCCGACCGCATGCAGCGTGGGCATGACGATCTCCTCCCAGGCGGTGACCAGGCCGTGCTCCTCCAGCGCGGCGGCGAGTCGCTGGGCGACGGCCGGCGCGTCGAGGCGAACAGCGGCGCGCGCCAGCCCCCGACATTCCTGCCTCACATCACCCAGCGGCAGCGCATCGCGCCCGCCAGGCGTCCGGCCGCCGGCGAGACGCGCAGGAGGGGCAGGTGTCACAGCACCGGTTGGTTCCGTGCCGCGCGCGTCGAGCGCCGAGCGAGCAGCTTCGGCGGGCGGGACTCCAAGCGCGGCCAGCCGGCACATCTCCTGGATGGTTGCCACATCGCCCGGAGTCCACCGGCGATGCCGACCGTCCTCCCGACGGGCCGGTCCGATGCCGTAGCGGCGTTCCCAGGACCGAACCGTGGCCGGTGACACCCCCAGGACACGGGCGACCGCCCCGGTGGTCAGCACGGTGCTCACGCCTGACTCATCCGGTGCGACATCGCGAGCGGGCGAACTGCTCATGCTTCCACTCTACGCAGGGCAGCCCGGCTGAACGCTGCAAGTCATAATCGCCGGCCGAAGCCAGGACCCTGTGCAGCTCGCATCCCGGCCGCACTCACTCGGCAAGCGTTGCAACTGGCCCCCAGCGCCCTCGACGCGCAACCCTCCATGCCCAAATCGATGCACAAACGCTGCGTATTGGCTGGCGCGCTGCACCGCTATGACGATGCAGATGTAAGAGGTCCACTGGGCCGGCCGGCACCCAGGGCATCACCCGGCCGGCATGGCGCCGAGCCAAGGGGTTTGCATGAACACCACACGCACGCGACCGTGTGCCCTCGATCCCGGCCGGCCCCGTGACGAGGAACAGACAGACGTCGACCTCGGCGCCGGTCTCCTGTGCGGCGACCTGAGCTCCTTCGCCGCGATCTACCACCGCTCCTCCGGCACTGTCCTTGGACTGGCGGTCCGCAAGCTGGGCGACCGCGAGGAAGCGGAGGATGTCACCCAGCAGGTGTTCCTGGCGGCCTGGCGCGGCAGGCACGGCTACGATCCGGCACGCGGCCCGGTATCCGCGTGGCTCATCGGAATCACCCGGAAGAAGATCGCGGACGCACTCGCCGCGCGAACCCGGCGGACCCTCGCAGCTACGACTCTCGCTGCCCGCAGCGGCCCGGACAGCCCCGGCGGACACGAGGAGGCAGCGGTACATCGGGTGATGCTGTCCTACTCGCTGCGCAGCCTTCCCCCTGCGCAAGGCCGATTGGTGGCACTGGCGTACTACCGGGATCTGACGCACACACAGATCGCCCAGCTGACAGGACTGCCGCTGGGCACCGTCAAGAGCCATATCAGGCGCGGTCTGCTCACCCTGCGCCGCCAGCTCAACGAGGCCACCGCGGCTACCGCTTGAAGCAGAACGGGCCACAGATTCCAGTGGCCGCATTTGCTCTGTCGCATGTCACAGGAGGGAATGTGTCTCCTCAGGCGTGCGACGAGCCCAGTCACTTGGCGGGCAGTGAACGGGCGTAGTCAACGCCTCGGCGCACCCATGGAGCGAGCTGGCGCTTGGTTCGAAGGTTTTCAGGGGCTACCCGCAGCCACCCTCGCATCGGCCGCCCACCCATGACGGCCACTTCGGCCTTGGCAGCGGCAACGAGCCGGTCAGAGGTGGCCGGGTCGACACGGACCAGGATTCCTCCCTGCCTGCTGACGGCGAGGCACATGTGCCCTTGTAGGAGAAAGGCAAGGCCTCCGAACATCAACCGCTCGCTTACGCCCCGCTCGGCAGCCATGCATTCCCGCATGCGTTCGGCGAGATCCTCGTCGTAGGCCATGAGTCATGGTGCCAAGCGTTGTCAGCCATCGAGACAGCCGACACGCTGGAGGGCGGTTACCAGCGCACACTTCCAGGCCGCGCCTGCCGCGAGGAAGAGCCTGGCCTCTTTCTTCGATTTCGCAGGTGCATGGCGGAAACCCCCTCACCACACAGCGGCGTATGGACCAGACGTAGGCCCGTATGATCACACCGGTTGACACCGTCGGCATCCAGGAATTCTCGTGACCTCCGTCCTTCCGCCGCCCCGTACCGCCGCGGGCCTGCTGGCACCTCAGTTGCTGAGCCGCTTCGAGGACGGCGAGTGTTTGCACGCGCTCATCTGGTCGCCGGGCCCGGGCTGGCGGATGGCCAGTAGCGCGGTGCTCGGCGGAGGCATCGGTGAACGTGCCTGGGTCCTCAACGCTCAGGTGTCTCACGGCTACCGGCGTAACGATCCGGACCTGCACCTCGGAGCCCTGGCCGGCGAATTCGGCGCTCGTGGGTTGGGAGTCGGTCTGATGACGGCCGCCGACGTCTCGCGGTACGCACTGGCAAGTGACGGTGACGTCGATGCCGTAGTGACCGCGGGCATCGAGGTGCGCGGGTGGGCCGCCTCGCCTGCCGAGGGAACCGTTGTCCCAACTGCTCCCGGCACGATCAACATCGTCGCCGCTCTCCCCGTGGCACTGTCCGACGCCGCCCTGGTCAATGCGGTGGCAACGGCTACCGAGGCCAAGGTCCAGGCTCTGCTCGACTCCGGCTACGACTGTTCGGGCACGCCTACCGACGCCGTGTGCATCGCAGCCCGGTCCCCCTCCCCCGAGCTTGAGGTTCACGCATTCGCCGGCCCCCGTTCGGTGTGGGGCGCCAGCCTGGCCCGCGCCGTCCATAGCTCCGTGCTCCAGGCCGTCCAGGTGTCCTGAGCCGTCGGCGCCAAAGGCCCAGCTGCCGCCGATCCGCGCATGCGTCGGACCGGCTGCAGGACTGGCGCGTCTTGTTCGCCGGGGTGTCCGCGCCGGTCGCACTTCACTGGGACGGATCCTGGGAGCGCATGCGCCATCGCCGCTCGGCGTAGGCGAGGTCGTCGCTCCACAGCCGCGCGGCGGTGGCGCGCATCAGCGGGCGCAGCAGTGGGGCTGCGCGCCGGGCGATCGCGAAACCGGGGCGGTGTGATGTGGCGATCACTGCTTCGACGACGGCTGTGCGCGGGCTGCTGTGCCCGGGTGAGGTCAGTGGCGTCGCGTGTGTTTCGACCACCGAGTTCTGCCCCTCTCCGTCCGTGATGTGCATGACGACGGTGCGGGGGCCGGGTGCGGTGAAGACGGCCCTGACGGGCACGACGAGTCGAGTGGTGAGCCGGAAGGAGACGTCGACCACGAAGGCGTCCGCGTCAGGGCCGGCGTCCGGTGCTGGGCTTTCGGTGACCTGAAGATCGACGAAGGCGTAGGGGTGGAACCACGCGCCGTGCCAAGGGTCGAGTCGGTTGGCCACGATGTCGGCCGGTTCGCATCTGCCCATCCCGGTGTAGACGGCGCTGACGGACCGAGACAGGGCGGGTCGCTCGGGGATGACGGGGATGGGGAGCGGCTGTTCCGCGCCGGCCGCATCCAGGCGGACCCACACGAGTACGCCGTCGTCGTAGGCGGGAAGTGGTTGCCATCCGGCAACTCCCTTGGCGCTCAGCGCCATTCCGTGCCAGTGGCAGACCAGGACCCCGCAGCGCACGGAACTGTCTTTCAGGGGTGCGCCGAGATGAGGGCATGCTCCGGGCGCCGCGACTACCCGGCCGCCCGTGTCGCGCCAGAGAACAATCTCCCGCCCCGCCACCGTACGGCCCAGGGGTGTGCTTGCCGGTACGTCTGTGCTGGCACCGACGACGTACCAATTGCCCGAAGGACGGCTTTGCGCTCTCTCGAGCGCGGACTCGATGACGGCGGGGCGGGCGTCGCGCCAAGTGGGCCGCTGGCGTTCCCAGGCGACGGGGTGCCGGCGAAAGCTCAGAGGGTAACGGCGCACACCCGGCTTCCGGCCCATCACACCAGCCCCCGGCGTGCTGCCGAAGTCCCCACGGCTGCCGCGTGCGCCATGTCCGCATGCAAGCGGTTCGCCCTTCGGCAGCTCGTCAGTTGGTAGCGCGCTCGTGCATGAACGACGCGGACCAGGCCGTCGAGGGCCACCGTAAGCCTTCGCCGGCGGGGCACCACCGCGCGCCGGTGGAGCACCGTGTATCCGTCGGCGGCGATGGCGTCGAGGATGCCGGCGTACAACACGAAGGCGGTACGGATGCACGGGCGGGATTCTGCCGCGAGCATGGGCACTCCTGGCGCTGCCTGCCGGTAAATGCCGCGCGTCATCGCTTCGAACGCCCTGAGTGTCTGAGTGATCCGGGCATCCCGCCGGCCCGTGTCGCGACTCCATCGCAGGCGCTCCCGGTCAACGCCGTGGGCCCGCAGCAGGTCCCCCGGAAGGTAGACGCGTCCTCGGTCCAGGTCCTCGCCGACATCGCGCAGGAAGTTCGTGAGCTGGAAGGCGACACCGAGCTCGGCCGCGTGCGTCTCCGCCTCGGCTCTGGGCACCACGGTCCCCAGTACAGGGAGCATTTGGAGGCCGATGACAGCAGCCGAGCCGTGCATGTAGCGACGCAGGTCCGCGTAGGTGGCGTAGTCCGTGACGGACAGGTCGTCACGCATCGCGTTCATGAAGTCGGTGAAGTGCTGGTGCTCGATGCCGTAACGGCGTGCGGTGTCCGCGAGTGCGCGCACGACGGGTTGATCGCTGTGGCCTGCCTTCAGGCCCGTCTCCAATTGGACCGTGAGTTGGTGAAGGGCTGCTGCCCGGCTGGTCACAGACCCTGTGACGTCGGCGGAGTCAACGATGTCGTCGGCCCAACGGGCGAATCCATACAGTGCGTGGACGGCGCTGCGCCGGTCAGCGGGAAGGAGTCGGGTGGCGAGGAAGTAGGTCTTGCCGTGCTGTGCGTTGAGTAGTCGGCAGTGGGTGTACGCCTTGCGCAGGGACGGGTCGGTGATGGCTGCGGCGTCGAGTTCTCGGGCGGTCAAGACGGCGCTCCCTTGGTGTAGTTGCGTGCCGACTGTGCGAGACGGGTACGGGGCGGGCAGCCAGTGATCCGTGCTGCGGCGAGCTTTCCGGAGAGCAGCACGGTGGGCACGCCGACGCCGGGCGTGGTTCCGCAGCCGCCGAGCACAACGTTCTCGGTGCCGTGGACGAGGTTGCGCGGCCGGAAGGGGCCCGTCTGGGTGAAGGTGTGGGCGGCGGAGAAGGGCGAGCCGGCCCCGTGTCCCTGAGCGGTCCAGTCGGCAGGCGTGACCAGGCACTGTTCCTCGATGGATGAGCCGATGCCTTCCAAGCCCCGCCGCTCGAGCTCGTCGAGAATGACTGCTCGGTACTGAGGTCCGAGGTCTCCCCACTGCGCGGGACTTGGCCCGATGTCGGTGTTGGGGCAGGGCGCGAGGATGTAGTGCAGGTGCTTGCCCGGTGGTGCCAACGACGGATCAGTGGCGGTGGGACGGGTGATGAGGAGAGAGGGATCAGCCATCAGCCGGCCCCGGCGCGTGATGTCATCGAACGTCTCGTGCCAGGCGGCGCCGAACGAGATTGTGTGGTGGGCCAGTTGGGGCCAGGTGCGGTCCGTCCCCGCGTGAATGATCACGGCGGAAGGCGCGCGTCGTAGCGGCGCGGATCGGCGTGGAGTTCGGCCCAGCAGCCGGTAGGCCGCGGGCAGGTCGGCAGTGAGAACGACGGCATCACAGGGGACGCGTGTGTCTTCGGTGACCACGGCGGTGACACGGTTCCCGGTGCGTTCGAGCCCGGTGACGGTGTTCTGGTACAGAAACTCGGCGCCCGCCGCTTCGGCTGCGTCGGCCATGGCTTGAGGCAGGGCGTGCATGCCGCCGCGGGGGAAGTAGACGCCGGCGATGGTGTCCATGTAGGCGATGACCGCGTACGCGGCGAGGGCTCGTGCGGGGGCAACTCCGGCGTACAGGGACTGGAAGGAGAAGACTCGGCGCAGCCGCTCGTCCTTGATGAACCGGCCGATCTGATGGTCCAGGCGGCCGAACCCGCCAAGGGCCGCGAGCCGGGCGAGGTCCGGGGTCAGGAGTTGCAGGGGCGAGTCGAAATTGGTGTCGATGAAGTGCTTCATCTGCGCCCGGTAGAGGCGGTGCAGCCAGCTGCGCAGTCGTAGGTAACCGGCTGCCGCGTCGGAGCCCGCGAAGTCTTCGACCGCTTGCGTCATGGCGTCGGCGTCGGTGTGGACATCGAGCATGGAGCCGTCAGCGAAGGATGCCCGGTAGGCGGGGTGAAGGGGGATGAGTTCGACTCGGTCGTGGAGGCTCTCACCGACCGCGTTGAAGGCTTCGTCCGCCAGCTCCGGCATGGTCAGCACGGTGGGTCCCGTGTCGATGAGGTAGCCGCCGCGCTGGAGGCGTCCTGCCCGTCCGCCAGGCAGCGCGTCGCGTTCGACGACGGTCACCCGCCGGCCGCTACCCAGGAGATGGAGCGCGGCCGACAATCCGGACAGCCCTGCTCCCACCACGACAACGTGATCGGTGCGTCCCCGTACGGTTTTCACGAGGAGGCCACCTCGTCCGCGCCGGGCCGGGCCGGAACCGCCTTTCGCGCGAGCTCGCGCGGGGCATCCCGTGTGTCCTTCCCGACGGCCGCGTGCATCAGCCCCAGCAGGTGGTCGCGGGCGACGGGATCGATCGCGGCACTGCCCAAGTGGCGCAGGCTCTGGGCCAGCAGACAGCCGACCCTGTGGTGTACGAGTGCGGCGGCTCCCGTGCTGTCGAGGACCTGGCGGACCTCGTCCATGCCCGTCTCGTCGAGATCCGGCCGTCCGACGTTGTTGCGCAGGACCTCTTGGGCTCGAGAGTCGCCTTGAGCCTCAG
The DNA here is from genome assembly GCF_042892175.1 of Streptomyces sp. NPDC001828. Lineage (NCBI taxonomy): Bacteria > Bacillati > Actinomycetota > Actinomycetes > Kitasatosporales > Streptomycetaceae > Streptomyces > Streptomyces sp. NPDC001828. The sequence goes on along the minus strand of NZ_JBIATV010000001.1, from coordinate 1,210,093 downwards.
CGCGGGCATGTGCGAGGGCGATCAGGTAGGTCGGTTTCCCGGACCGCACATCAGCCCCCACGGGCTTGTCCCCGCCGCCGGGGGGTCCGAGGACGTCATCAAGGTCGTTGCGCAGTTGGAAGGCGAGCCCGATGCGGCGTCCGGCGGCGCGCAGGGCGTGCGCTGTGGCTTCCTCCGTCCCCGCGAGGAGGGTTCCGAGTTGGATGGGCCGCTCCACGGTGTAGAGGGCGGTTTTCAGATAGGCAGCGCGGATGCTGCGGCTCAGAGACCTGTTCTGCGTCAGCTCGCCCTGGACGTCCAGGTACTGACCGGCCACCATCTCCATGCGCATCTGCGCCCATACGGCGCGCACCCTGCCGGCCTGTCCCGTGGGCAAGTCGAGCGCGGCGAGTTCGTCGTCGGCCCAGGCCAGGGCGAGGTCGCCGGCGAGGATCGCAGCCGATTCACCGAAATGAGTGACGATCGCCTTCGGTCCCTTGTCGTACTGCGCAGCAAGGTCGACATGCACCGCCCGGTGTCCTCGGCGCGAGGGAGCAGCGTCCATCACGTCGTCATGGATCAGCGCACACGTCTGGATGAGTTCGAGGGCGGACCCCAGCCGGAGGGCAGCGACGACCTCATCGAACGCGGGCACTCCCCCGGCTCGCATGCTCCACCACAGAAACTGCGGCCTGATCCGGCCCCCTCCGCCCAAGGTGAACCGGGCGACTCGGGCGGCGATGTCCCGCCCGAACGTCTCGTGGGCATCGTGCGCCTCTTTTACCCGTTCTGCCAGCAGCCCCTCAAGCCGGCACTGGACGGAGCCGTGTACGTCGAGGTCGATCTCCCGCACCAGCGTCGTCAGCCGCTCGTCGGCCGACCGCATCGCCCGAGCGCCTGCCGATTCCTCAGCGTACGGCCGCGTCAGGCCAAGCGCGAAGCGATCCGTGCTGGCACCCGCTACCTCGTCGGGGCGCATGGCTGCTCCTCTGCGTGGGGTTCGGCTAGGAATATCGTGAACTCATTCCCTGTCCGGGCCGCGTTCGGATGCGCCAAGGCGTCAATCGGAGTAACCACCCCGGCGAGAGGTCTGAGGGTGCCGAGCGGCCCTCGTCGGCCACAAAGCGTGCGTGGCGCGCATCCAGGAACCCCGCGCGAGTGGAAGGGTCTCCAGGAGCTGACGGCGAATCTCGGGAGGCGGCGGTGGAGCGTGTGGACGTGGCCATCATCGGCGCGGGCGCGGCAGGGCTGTCCCTGGCCGACCGTCTTTGCGCAACAGGCCCCCGCTCGCTTGCTGTGCGGCTGATCGACGCTCCGCCCGGCCCACTCCGTCCGCCGCGGCGCACCTGGTGTTTCTGGGAGGCGGGCGCCGGGCGGTACGACGCGGCCGTCACCAAGGCCTGGACCAAGCTCCGCGTGCACAGTCCGCAGGGAACCGCCTTCGACGACGACATCGGACCGCTCCGGTACAAAATGATCCGCTCCGACGACTTCGAGCACCTGATTGCCGGTCATCTCGCGGAACGTCCCGGATTCACGCAGCGCGAGGGGGTCGTCGAGACGATCGACGGCGCGGTGGACGGCGCCCGCGTCCTCCTGCGTACCGCCGACGGGGCGCGGGAGTCACTGTCAGCACGATGGGTGTTCGACTCGCGTCCGCTGGAGAGTCTGCCATCGGCGCGCACAACACTGCTGCAGCATTTCCACGGCTGGTTCATCCGCACGCCCCAGCCCGTCTTCGACCCCGAGCGCGTGGAGCTGATGGACTTCCGCGTCCCGCAGCCGCCGAACGGGCTGGCATTCTGCTACGTGCTGCCAACCAGCCGTCACGCAGCCCTGGTGGAGTACACCGAGTTCTCAGCAGGGCTACTGCAGGACGAGGAATACGACCAGAGGCTCCTTTCCTACGCACAGCAGGTCCTGGGTGCGCGCGACTTCGACGTCGAGGACACCGAACACGGTGTCATCCCCATGACGGACGCGCGGTTCGCGCGTCGCAGCGCTCCCTCCGTGTTCCGGATCGGCGCGGCCGGTGGAGCAACCCGGCCGTCCACCGGATACACCTTCGCCACGATCCAGCGGCAGACAAGCGCAGTAGCGCGAGCCCTGGCCCAGGGCCGCAACCCGTCACCGCCGCCCCCTCATTCGCGACGGTCGCAGGCTATGGACGCGGTCTTTCTGCACGGTCTGGCCCACGGACGCCTCGACGGCAGCGAGTTTTTCGCGCGCCTGTTCTCCCGTGTTCCGATGGCACGCCTGCTGCACTTCCTCGACGGCGACACCACCCTGCTCCAGGACATCTCCATCGGCCTGCACACCCCCATCGGGCCGATGCTACGCAGTGCGGTGGAGTTGCCGACGCGGGGACGGCGCCATTTCCTCGCACCTTGACCAGCGTTTCGCAGCGCGCCCGTCCTCAGGAGAATCATGTCGACCGCCATCTTCCTCGCTCTCAACACGGCTGACCCACGTGCAGCATTGCCCGGCCGGCAGCCCGTTCTCCTGGCCACGTCTCGGGGCTTCTGCCGCACGCCCGGCCGCAGCACCCCGATCTCCCCCAACGGTCCTTGGTGCACTGCCCACTTGGCGCTTCACGGCAGTTACGGAGCTCCCCCTCGCAGTACCGCATGGCCGCGTCCGGGCGAGGCGGCGCGCGCGTGAGGCGGGCAGGTGGTGGTCCTCCAGATGCCAGAGACCGCCGAGCGCACTGCTTCCCGGGGAGGCCTGGGTCGCCCAGAGTCGCTGGTGAGCCTCCTGTCGCGGCGGTGGTGGGAGGAGGCATCGCGGGCATCGCGGCGGCAACGGCACTGGCCGAACGTGGTGTCCGGGTCACCCTGTTCGAACGCGACCAGGTCCTGGGCGGACGCCTCGCCGGATGGTCCACGACTCTTGAGGACGGGTCCACCGTCACCATGAGCCGCGGCTTTCACGCCTTCTTCCGCCAGTACTACAACCTGCGAGCGCTGCTGCGACGTACGGACCCTCATCAGACGCGCATGACACGTCTGCCCGACTATCCGCTCTGGCACGCCGACGGGCTCAAGGACAGCTTCCGCCACGTTCCCCGTACTCCCCCGTGGAGCGCCCTGGGGTTCGCCGTCGCCAGCCCCACCTTCCGTCTGCGTGACCTTCCCCGGATGAACGCGGCCGGCGCGCTCCCCCTAATGGACGTGCGTGTGCCGGACGTCTACGACCGCCTGGACGCCACAAGCGCCCACGACTTTCTCGCCTCCATCCGCTTTCCCGAAGCAGCCCACCACTTGGCGTTCGAGGTGTTCTCACGCAGCTTCTTCGCCGACCCGCGCAGACTGTCAGCGGCCGAGATGGTGCTGATGTTCCATATCTACTTCCTCGGCTCCGCCGAAGGTCTTCTGTTCGACGTGCCCAACGAGCCGTTCCCCACCGCTCTCTGGAATCCGTTGGGCGCCTATCTGGAACGCCTTGGTGTCGACGTGAGGTGCTCCACACCCGTCGAACACATCGCCCCGCACGGCGACGGCTTCCGCGTCACCGCGCCCGGCCTCGACCGAAGGGTCGACGCCTGCGTCCTGGCCCTGGACACCGGCGGTCTCCAGTCACTCGCCACGAACAGTCCCGCCATCGCCGACGCGTCCTGGCACCAGCGCGTCGCCCGCCTGAGGACAGCTCCCCCCTTCCTCGTCTCCCGGCTGTGGCTGGATCGCCCCGTCAGGTCCGACCGTCCGGGCTTTCTGGGCACCAGCGGCTTCGGCAGCCTGGACAACGTGAGCGTGCTCGAGCGCTGGGAGCGGGAAGCCTTGCGGTGGTCACGCCGGGCTGGAGGATCCGTGATCGAACTGCACGCCTACGCCGTCGACGAGAACGCCGACCGTGCCGCCGTACAGGAGCACCTCGTCCAGCAGTTGCATGCGGTCTATCCGGAGACCCGCGGCGCACGGATCATCGACGCGCGGCACGAGTGGCGTGCCGACTGCCCGCTGTTCCCAGTGGGCGGATACGCCGATCGTCCGGCAGTTCGGACGAGCCACCCGCATCTCATGGTGGCTGGGGACCTCGTGCGGACCGGACTGCCAGTGGCCCTGATGGAACGCGCCGCTACCAGTGGCATGCTCGCCGCCAACGCCCTCCTCGAGCGATGGCGGGTACTCGGACACACGCTGTGGACCGTCCCCGTCCGCGGTCGCAACCGCCTTCTGCGACAGTTCGCCGAGCGCCACAGACGGCATACCGACTCCGGCCGGTAACTCGTGAACCATCCCGCTCCGGTCGGTGCCGGATGCGCCGGACGGCGGAGTTCGACGGGCTCAGCCGCGCGGCAGAGCAGGCGCATGCCGGGCGATGGAACTGTTGAGCGCTGTGGCGAAGGCGCACCAGGCCGCATACGGGAGGAGGGCCTTGGCCGCGGCACGGTCAGATCGCGCGGTACGGCGGATGAGTTCCGCGTTGCTGAGGTCGAGCAGTACGGTGCCGACCACAGCCGCTCGGGGGCTGCGCAGACGGAAGAACAGCCAGTTCCATCCAGCGTTGAGCGAGAGGTTGGCAGCCAGACTCGCGGCAAGCCGCGCGCGCTCCCGCCGAGTAGGCGCGGCGCCCAGCGCACGACCGCCGGCGTAAGCGATCGTGGCGTACAGCGGAGTCCAGACGACTCCGAACGCCCACGACGGCGGCTGCCACGCCGGCTTGGGCAGAGATCTGTACCAGACGCTGTCCGCGTCGACGGCTCGTGCTCCAAGGAATGCCGCACCGGTCACCGCTGCACCAGTGGCGCCGAAGCGCAGCCAGGCGGCGGGGGTTGGCGGCTGCTTACCGTTGTGCTCACTGATCAGCCTCATGCCTCTACGTTTGCCCGATTGTCTCGGCCCTACCTCGGATTCATGCGGATGCCTGGGGAGGGCTGCGGCTTGAGGCCCGATCGCTGCGGAGTACCGCCCACCACGCCATCGCCGTTCGCCTGCCCGGTCAGCTGAGCATCACCGTCTACGAGCGCACAGCACTGAACCCGTGCCTGAAGGCACCGCGCTCGGCCGATAGCGGGGAGGCGCTGCCGATACGAGGTGAGGCGGCGAGGCAGCCGACTCGGCTTCCGTCAGCTCCGGGACGCGGGGCACCCGTTCGGATGAGCGACCAATCCTCTGGACCGTCGGCTCCGAACCAGAAGTCGTGATGAGAAACCTGAGCAGCAAGGGCGGGCCGCTGGTCGGCCCGCGCTGTGCGGCCGTGGCCGGGCGTAGGCCGACCGCTCGCTCGATCTTCACCGGTGCGGTGATCCCGCCGCTCTCGGTGGGCGGCGGCCCCGACATCCGCTTGGCGCCCTCACCACTCAATCCGTTTCAGCACCGCCGGCGTACCCCGCCGACGGCAGCTCCGGCGATGCCGCGCGACGCGCAGAGCATCCGGCTGCCGCTGTCGGCCCCGGCGGGCAACTCCGTATCCCCGTCCTGCCATTGGTTTTCCCAGGCATGTGCCCCGTCAATTCTGGAGTCATCGTGAATGCCCTGCGTTTCCGTCGTACCGCGATCGTCGTCACTGCTGCCGCAACTCTCCCGTTCGCGCTGAGCGCGTGCGGTGGCAGCGACAGCAAGAAGGACAGCTCCGCCTCCTCGGAAGCGGCCACTCCGCCGGCTTCGCAGTCGACCACTGGCGGAAACTCCTCGAACGGTGACGCGTCGATGACGGACAAGCCGTTCGGCACCGCGTGTGCGTCCGTGCCGAAGGACGGTGCGGGTTCCTTCGACGGCATGGCCAAGGACCCGGTCGCCACCGCCGCCTCGCACAACCCGGCGCTGTCCACCCTGGTCGCCGCGGTCAAGAAGGCCGGCCTGGTCGACACCCTCAACAACGCCCAGAACATCACCGTGTTCGCCCCCACCAACGACGCCTTCGCGAAGATCCCGAAGGCCGACCTCGACAAGGTCCTCAACGACAAGGCCATGCTCACCAAGATCCTCACGTACCACGTCGTCGGCCAGAAGGTCGCCCCCAAGGCGCTCGAGAACGGCTCGTTCGACACCCTGGAGAAGGGCAAGGTCACCACGGCCGGCTCGGGCACCGAGTACAAGGTCAACGACAGCGCCAACGTGGTCTGCGGCAACGTGCCCACCGCCAACGCCACCGTCTACATCATCGACACCGTCCTCATGCCCAAGTAGCCCCAACATGCGGGAAGTTGAGCAGTCGTGAGGAGGGGCGGGCCGCATCGCGGCCCGCCCCCATTCCCATTGATGACGCAGGTGAAAAAAGGAGGCGCGGTTGTGGGCGCGATTCCACAGCAGGGACAGTTCGTGCCCGATTTCTCTCTGCCCGGAGGCATCCTGACCCAGGGACACTTCGAGCGCGGCGAGTACCGGCTGTGCGCGGAACGCGGCCGTCCCCTGGTACTCGCCTTCTACCCGGGTGACGACACGCCGGTCTGCACCCGCCAACTGTGCTCGTACTCCAGCGGCCTGGAGACGTTCGCCGACTGCGGTGCCGACGTGTGGGCCATCAGTCCGCAGAACCTGGACAGCCACGAGTCATTCGCCCGCAGACACCAGCTCGCCATGCCCTTGCTGGCCGACACGGAACGCTCCGTAGCGCGCGCCTTCGGCATCACCGCCCCCGGGGTCGGACTGCGGCGGGCTGTCTTCCTGATCGCCCCCGACGGAACGCTCTTCTGGAAGCACGTCACCCTGCTCGGCGCCACTTTCCAGAGCGTGGACACCCTGGCCCGACAACTCGTGCGCCTTGCATCAGCTTGAGACGTGTGCGTGGGCCGACTGCGACGACCCAGATGCCGCCGGGGGCCGGGGCCACTCCCCGATGGCGATGCTTCAGAGCGCTGCCGGATACGGGCCTCTGCGCCCCCAGCGGGCGGCAGCGGCACCAGCGGGGAGAGCGTGCCGACGCCTCTCCCCAGGCACCTCCACAACACTCAGGCAGTGGCGACGTCCATCAGTACGAGCGGGGTCGAAGTCGGGGCGGTTGAGCCGCCGGCGGGTTCCAGGGTGATGCCCACGCCGGATGCCCGGTCGACCGGCCCGGTGAGAAGGACGGCCTCGGTGGTGCGTGCTGGGTCCATCAGTCCGGCCGGGCGCATGGTTCCGGCGTCGTTGAACCACAGTTGGTAGACCTTGCCGGCCGGCGGGTGCGGGAGCCCAGAGGCCACGAAGGCGGCCTGGTTCTTGCTGTGGGCCACGACGAGCGTGCCGCTCGCGCCGTTCTTCAGGGTGGCGGTGGTGGCCTTCGCGTCGGGTGCCGCGAGGACGTCGGCGAGCCGCTGGGACTGGCGTTGGGCCGTGTCGGCCCGCTGCTGGGCGTCGTCGGCCTGCTGGTGCTGCCAGACCGCGACCCCGCCAAGACCGGCCGCCGCCGCGAGGCATGCGGCCAGTGCGAACCGGGACCAGGGCGCTCGACGCGGTCGGCTGCCGCTGGGGCCGGTCCGGCCGGGTGTGCGGGGGGATTCCTGGCGGACGATGGCGATCCGCCGCAGGACCGTGGCCTTCAGCTCCACCGGGGGCCTCACCGACACGGCGAGTCCGAGCCGGCCGGCGGTCGCGGTGAATTCCCGCACCTCCTGCGTACATGCCGCGCAGGCGTCCAAGTGGCTCTCGAACGCGCTGTGTTCATCCTCCGGCAGTGCGTGGAGCGCGTAGGCGCCGGTCAGCGTGTGCAGGTCAGCTGTGATCATGCGGTCACCCCCAGGCAGTCGCGCATCCGGATCAGTCCGTCGCGCATTCGGGTCTTGACCGTGCCCAGTGGCACGGTGAGCAGTTCGGCGACTTCCCGGTAGGTCATGCCGCGGTAATAGGCGAGTGTTACGGACTGGCGCTGGAGTTCGCTGAGGGCACGCAGACAGCGGCGCACCTGTTCCCGCTCCAGGCGCCGGTCGACCTCTTCGGCGACTTCGTCGAACGCCGGGGTCTGTTCCAGGAGCGCGGCCTTATGGTCGCGTGCGCCGGCTGCCTGGGCGGAGCGGACGCGGTCCACGGCCCGGCGATGCGCGAGAGTGAGCACCCAGTTCATGACGCCGCCCAGTTCGCGCCGATAGCGCGCGGCGGTCTGCCACACGGCCACCATGACCTCCTGGGCGACTTCCTCCGACTGTGCTGGATCACGTACGACGGCGCGTACCACCCCGAGCACGGGGCCGGCCACCGCGTCGTAGAGGGAGCCGAAGGCTTGCTGGTCTCCCTGTGCCACGCGGTCGAGCAGGTCGGGCAGGTCGGGCCCCGCAGAGGGCAACCCGCTGATGTGCACCGGTTCTTTCACGCGGTGATCCTCCTGAGAATCGATCCGTACACACACGATTCGGAACCGGTGCGCCGATGGATTGCTGCAGATCACTGGTGTCCACGGAAAGCCGGGTGAACCGTTGGCAGGCCCTTCCTCGGAGCCGCGCCGAGGCGGCCCTGCGCGGACACCTGCCGGACCAGCACGGGGCGCCACCTCTGGCGAGGCGAATCCGAGAGAGCCGCGAAGCCACCGAGAGGCAGTCACCAAGAAACCGGAAGCCTGAACGGAGCTTGGACGGCGATCTTTAACGTGCCGGAAATTCGCGATGAATCCGTGTCGAGCGACAAGGATTTACGCATGGAAAAACTACCTCCGGAGCGATCACTCTTCAATTCCAAAGGGAGCTCAGGGAAAGGCACATGGCCGCGCTGGACCGTCGACCTGTCGCGCATGAACGGAGTACATGCAGCGTGCAGCCTCAGGCGCCGGCCTGGGGGATCCCACCGCGCTTAAGAGTCTTTGCGGTGCGGGCTGGCTGAAGGCAGGAGGAATCGGCATTGATCGACTGGATCAGTGCGACTGCCCGCGCCTTGCGTCGTCACCCCTGTGGTGATCACCTTCTTTCTCTCTTCGCTGCCGGTATTGGTTCGGTTCAGATCCGCTGCCGGTTTGGTCCGGCGGGAAGAAAAAAGCTGTTTTCCCTCGTTCGGTCGATCGAGTGAGGTCTGAACTGCGGAAAGGCAGCCGGGTTGCGTCCTTCGTCAAGTCCGGTCTCTGTGGGCCTCCTTGACGTGGTGTGAGGCGGGGCGTTTCATACGTGGCTGAGCGTCGGGCCCTCTTCTGCCTCGGGCCCAGCGTCTGCCGTCAGACGCGTCGTCGACGCCTTCAATCCCTGTAGCGCGGAACGCGGAAGCGATCCCGTCCGGACGCCATGCCTGCGCGTGTGCCGTTTTCTCTCGGCCTTCGACGCACGCCTTGCCCGGACCCGCTTGCCAGTTCGCCATGCCGTGCAGCCCAGTCAGAGGAGTGGTCATGAATGAATCCCGGTCCGAGCCCCAGCAGCGGGAACCCTCCGGCATGGATCGCCGAGGAGTGATGCGCGGCGCGACCCAGGTGGGCCTCGCGGCCTTGGCCGCCGGTGCGGTCCTGAGCGTGGCCGAGCCGGCCCAGGCGGCCCCCTCGCGCGGCGTCGTACCGATGGCCGAGGAGCCCGCTGGAGCGGTCGGCCCGCACGAGCCGCTGGTGGTGCACGTACGCGACGCGTCGACCGGCGAGATGGACTTCTTCCACGGCGACCAGCACCGCCAGGTGCACGACCGGGAGTTGGCCGCGGCACTGCTGCGTCACGCCCGCTGACCCGAACGTCCCCCGGCCACGGCAACTCCTGCCGCGTCGCCATCGACCAACCCGGATGAGGTTTGATGTCCTCCCACCGCGAAGCCCCGGAGATCTCCAAAGACCCGGTCGCCGACAGCACCGACGTCTACGCCTTCGTCAGCCCCGACGCCCCAGGGACCGTCACGCTGATCGCCAACTACATCCCGCTGCAGAACCCGGCGGGCGGGCCGAACTTCTACGAGTTCGGCGACGACGTGCTCTACGAGATCCACATCGACAACGACGGCGACGGCCGCGCGGACGTCACCTACCAGTTCGAGTTCACCACCAGGATGCGCCGCCCCGACAGCTTCCTCTACAACACCGGGCCCATCCTCACCCTGGACTCACCGAACTGGAACCGCTACCAGACCTACACCCTGACCCGCTGCGAGAGCAGCGGCCGGCGTTCGGTCCTCGGCCGGAACCTGGCCTGCCCGCCCTGCAACATCGGGCCCTTGTCCACCCCGACGTACGCGAAGCTCGCCCAGCAGGCCGTCCACACCCTCGGCAAGAACCGCAAGGTGTTCGCCGGCCAGCGCGCGGAGGGCTTCTACGTCGACCTGGGGTCCATCTTCGACCTCGGCAACCTGCGCCCCTTCCAGAACCTGCACAACCAGTTCGGCACCAGCGCGTTCAGCGAGCCCGCCGACGGGGTCAACACGACCAAGGAACTCAACGTCCACTCACTCGCGGTTCAGGTCCCCACCACCGATCTGACCTTCCACGGGCGCCCCGTCAAGGACCCCGCCGATCCCCACGCCACGGTCGGCGTATGGACCAGCGCCAGCCGCCGCAGGGCCCGGGTCATCGAGCCCCGGCAGGGCAAGGACCTGGAGACCGGGCCCTACACCCAGGTCTCCCGCCTGGGCAACCCGCTGTTCAACGAAGTCCTCGTCCCGCTCGGTCACAAGGACGAGTGGAACGCGGTCCCGCCGGCCGACGACAAGCGCTTCGCCACCTACGTCGCGCACCCGGAACTGGCCAAACTCCTGCCGACGCTCTACCCCGGCGTCTTCCCCTCGCTCGACGCGTACAACAAGTCCGGCAAGCCCCGCGCGGACCTGCTCGCCATCCTCCTGACCGGCATCCCTACGGGTGTCGTCCCAGGGTTCCAGAACTACACCGGCCCCACCCAGGCGGACATGATCCGTCTCAACACCGCCATCCCCGCGGCCAAGAGCCCCAACATCCTCGGCCTCATCGGCGGTGACCCGGCCGGCTTCCCCAACGGTCGCCGCGTCTACGACGACGTCGTCACCGTCGAGCTGCGCGCCCTCGCCGGAGCAACGCTCCCGCTCGTCGACAAGAGCTTCACCCCCGACGCGGCGTCCTCGAAGGTGACCGACGGCCTCACCCCCGCCGACGTCACCAACCCCTACCTCGACACGTTCCCCTACCTCGGCGTGCCCTACGACGGCTACCACCACCCCGCCTCCTGACCCATGCCCCAGCGGCGGGGCCGCGATCGCGACGAACGCGGCCCCGCCACTCCGAACCGTGAAGAGGCTCCATGCACTCCCACACCACTCACCCCTCCACCCCCGGCAGCGTCGTGCTGGACATCGGCGAGACCACCGCGGCCCTCATCATCCACACCGCTGCCGAGCACGAAGGACTCGAAATCCACGTCAGCCCCACCGGCCGGCCCCAACAGCGCACCCACGCAGCCGTGCGACCCCGCCACCTCGGCGACCGCACCATCCACTGCGCCCTCATCCAGCCCCTCCCCGCAGGGGACTACACCGTATGGAAGGAGGACAACACCCCCCACGGCACCGCCACGCTCGCCGGAGGCAGCGTCACCGAATACCAGTGGTAGGAACACCACCGAACTCGCCGGCCGGTCGGGTCGGCTCTTGGCTCCGGCGCGGATGAGTCAATACCCCTGTGTGCCCCACCGCGACCGCCGAGGAGCAGCACTCCTCACGCTCGCGGGGCATCGGGCAACTCTCCTGTCGGCGAACCGAGTTGAGCCACGTGACGCGAGAGGGGGGGTCTACTCGACGGTCCGGGCAAGGATGCCGAGCGTGGCACGCAGACCCGCCTCGGGGATCACCGGAAAGATCCCGGCCTCGCGGTACTTGTCGTCGATCTCGCTCCAGTCGTAGTACGACGTGACGGCGGTACCGGACTCATTGGGTTCGAGCCGATAGCCGTAGAGGTGTCGGATGGGGGGCTGGATGGTGCCCGAAATCGTCCACTCCAGGACAGCGTCCCGTTCATAACGCGTGATGATCACGGTCACGTCGTAGCGGCCCATGGGAAGGTCCCCCAGAGCCTCCCGGTCCATGTGAACGACGAATTCGTCCCCCACCGCACCCACCGGGCCGCCCTCGGCGGACTGCAGCATTCCTGAGCTGTCGATGCGCACGTGCCCCTGCGGGGATCGCAGCACGTCGAAGATCACGGAGGGGGTCGCGGCGATCTGGCGCGTGACCTCGAATCGTTCTGATGTCATGCACCACCTTTGCACGTCTACTCCAATCGCCCCTCTGCGAGGCCAGGGAGGACGCTGGCTCACGGGTTACAGCCGGCTCGACGAGCACCTCGTCATGCACGCCCCAACCCGCTTGCAGGGAACGGACGTTGGCTCAGCGCCCGGCGTTCCGCATCAGGTCGTCGCGCCCGCTCGTCGCTCATAGCGCGAGCGCGCGAGGTGATGGGCCTTGCGGAGCAGCTCGCGGACCGCCGCGTCGGTCCCCCGGCCCGGGTTCACCACCGCGAGCCATCCGACGGAGCCGTAGACGGGGTGTGCCATCACCACATCGGTGACGCCGGGGTCCTCGTCGGTGGCCGGCTCGCGCGGCGCGTGGCCGGTCCAGCTGGTGAACGATTCCTTCCCGGCGGCCACATTGACGCGGAACGCGTCCGGGCGGTCCAGTCGCGACCTCTCGTCGCCCGGCTGGTCCTTCGTCACGATCGTCGCGAACGGTTGAGCCGCTTGCGGAATGACGCCCTCAGGAGAGTAGTAGAAGAAGGTGTCCCCCCAACTGATCTCCGGTGAGCCGTCGCCGGGCCCAGGGCTGACAGTCAGAGTTCCGTCCAGGCCCGCTACGAAGTCGATGATCTCTTCCATGGTCATGTGCTCAAGCGTTTCATTAAGGTGCTTGTGGAGGCTTGAAGCCGGAAGACAGAGGATCACCAGGTGTCAACTCTCAAGTCGTCGGCGTTGCGCACTGTCGACGTCGCACGCCGTGCGGGGTACTCCGTGCAGCAGGTACGCAATCTCGAGCGCGACGGGGTCCTGCCGCCGGCGACACGCTCAGCTGCGGGCTACCGGATCTACGGAGAGATTCATCTGCGGTCCGCTCTGGCCTATCGAGCCCTCGCGGCCGGAGTGGGGCCGGTTGAGGCCAAGCGGATCGTTCGTACCGTGCACGAGCGCCCGACCTCGGAAGTGCTCGCACTCCTCGACGCCGCCCACGCCCGGCTCGACCGGGAACGTACGGATCTCAAACACGCCAAGGAGGCCGCCTCGGCGATCTCCACCGAGCCGATCGGGGACGTACGCCCATCGGATTCGATGGGCGTCTCCGAACTCGCCGCCGCGCTCGGGGTGCGTCCATCGACCTTGCGGCACTGGGACGCCGAGGGGCTTGCGGTTCCGGACCGCGTGCCACCGCGAGAGACCCGGCGATACTCACCGGCCCAAACTCGGGACGCCCGCATCGTGCACCAGCTGCGCGCCGCCGGGTACCGCATCGACCAGCTCCGGACCTTGATGCCCGACCTGCGCCACGGGCACCGGTCGGCAGACGTCGAAGCCGCGCTGGCCGCCCGAGATGTGAGCATCGCGGCGCGCTCCCGCGCCCTCCTCGACGCGACCGTCGCGCTTGGCGCGGTCCTCGCTGCCTGCCGGCTGTGACTGTGAGGTCTGCCGGCTTTGACTGTGAGGCTCCGCCGGCACCGGTAGTCCGCCACGAGCCGGAATGCGGCACGGCGACGCCCGCCCCCGCACCCCGGATGTTCGAGACCGGCGCTCAGCCCCTCGCGTCGCTGTCAGGACCGCGTGAGCCGGGCTGCGAGATAGGGCGCGGTGGCGCTGCGGCGGGCCTTCGCCACCTTGGCCGGCGGGCCCGCCGCGACCACGCGGCCGCCCGCGTCGCCGCCGCCCGGCCCGAGGTCGATGACCCAGTCGGCGGTGGCGATCGTGTCCAGGTCGTGCTCGACAAGGACGACCGTGTTGCCGGCGTCGACGAGCCGGTGCAGCTGTCGCAGCAGCAGCGCGATGTCCGAGGGATGCAGCCCTGCCGTCGGCTCGTCGAGCAGGTAGAGCGCGTGTCCGCGGCGGGCTCGCTGCAGCTCGGTGGCCAGTTTGATGCGTTGCGCCTCACCACCGCTGAGCTCCGTCGCGGGCTGGCCCAGCCGCAGGTACCCCAGTCCCACTTCGCGCAAGGTCTCCAGACTGCGGGAGGCGGCCGGGACCGAGGACAGGAACTTGGCGGCGGCGTCGACGGACAGCGCCAGCACTTGCGCGATGTTCTTTCCCCGGTAGGTGACTTCCAGCGTTTCGGCGTTGTACCGGGCGCCCTGACAGGTCGGGCACGGCGCGTACGTGCCGGGAAGGAAGAGCAGTTCCACCGCGACGAATCCTTCGCCCTGGCAGGTCTCGCACCGCCCTTCGGGCACGTTGAAGGAGAACCGCCCGGCCGAATAGCCGCGCGCCACGGCCTCGTCCGTCACCGCGTACAGCTTGCGCACCGCGTCGAACATCCCCGTGTACGTGGCCAGGTTGGACCGGGGAGTCCGGCCGATGGGCCGCTGGTCGACCAGGACGAGGCGATCGAACGACTCGACCCCCGCCGCGTCCTGGACGCCGATCTCAAGGCGCGCCTCGTCGGGCTCCTCGGGTACGAGTCCGAGGTGGCCCCGGACGACCTCGGCGAGCACCTGTGTCACCAGCGTCGACTTTCCGGAACCGGACACGCCCGTCACCGCCGTCAGTACGCGCAGCGGTACGTCGACGGACACGTCGTGCAGATTGTGGCGGGAGACGCCGCTCAGGTGCAGCCAGCCCTGCGGTATGCGCGGGCGGTGATCGAGCGGCTCGGCGCGCCCGAACAGATGCCGGCTCGTGGCCGACTCCCGGACCCGCTCGAGCCCGGCGACCGGGCCGCTGTACAGCACGCGTCCGCCGCCCTCGCCCGCGCCGGGGCCGATGTCGACCACCCAGTCCGCCCGCCGTACGACGTCCATGTCGTGCTCCACGACGAACAGCGAGTTGCCGGCCGCCTTGAGGCGGTCCAGCACGTCGAGGAGCGGTTCCGCGTCAGCCGGGTGCAGACCTGCGGAGGGTTCGTCGAGGACGTAGACGACGCCGAAGAGACCCGAGCGCAGCTGGGTGGCGATGCGCAGGCGCTGCGCCTCGCCCGGCGACAGGGTCGTGGAGCGGCGGCCGAGGCTGAGGTATCCGAGGCCGAGGTCGAGCAGTACGTCGACGCGCGCGACCAGGTCTCCGCAGATCCTGACCGCGACTTCGGTCGTCTCCCCGGATCGCGCGGTCGACGTGGTGGCGTCGGCTTTTGCCCGCGCGGCGACAGGCCGCAGCAGCGCCGCGACCTCGCTGAGCGGCATCGCGTTGATCTCGGCGATGGAACGCCTGGCGAAGGTCACGGCGAGCGCCTCTGGCCGCAGTCCGCTGCCGTGACATTCGGGGCAGGGCACGCTCCTGACGAACCGGAGCGCTCGTTCGCGCATCTTCTCGCTCTTGGAGTCGGCGAGTACGTGCATCACGTGCTTGCGGGCGCTCCAGAACTTGCCCTGGTAGCCGTAGTCGACGCGGTCCTCCTCCGGCTCGATGTACACGGAGGGCTGCTCGTCCGTGTACAGGAGCCAGTCCCGGTCCTTCTTCCTGAGCCTGCGCCACGGACGGTCGATGTCGATCCCCAGACCGCTCACGACACTGCGCAGGTTGGCGCCCTGCCAGGCACCCGGCCAGGCGGCGATCGCCCCCTCGCGGATGCTCAGGGAGGGGTCCGGGACGAGCAGCTCCTCGGCGACGTCGTGCACGACGCCCAGTCCGTGGCACTCCGGGCAGGCGCCGGCCGCGGTGTTGGGTGAGAACGACTCGGCTTCCAGGCGCGCGGCCCGGGGCGGGTACGTGCCGGCACGGGAGTACAGCATGCGCAGCAGGTTGGACAGCGTGGTGATGGTGCCGACCGTCGAACGCGAGCTGGGCGAACCGCGTCTCTGCTGCAGGGCCACGGCGGGTGGCAGTCCGGTGATCTCCTGCACGTGCGGTGCCCCGACCTGCTGCAACAGCCTGCGGGCATACGGTGCTACGGACTCGAAGTAGCGGCGCTGGGCCTCCGCGTAGAGCGTGCCGAACGCCAGCGAGGACTTGCCCGAACCGGAGACGCCCGTGAAGGCGACCATCGCGTCCCTCGGAACGTCGACGTCGATGTTCCGCAGGTTGTTCTCACTGGCGCCCCGGACATGTACGAAGGGGTCGCTCGCGTCCTTGTTCACCGTTCCTGACTACCTGATCTCGCCGGCAACCGCGCGACAGCCACCGTTACCGGTCCCCCTCGCGCGCCCCTCCGGCGGGCCGCTCCCAGGGAACACGCGAAGGTGCTTCGCCGTTGAGCAGTACGTGGGCGCGGAGGGAACTGTGACCCCGGGCCTAACCCTTTGCCCATGAGGACGATCGTTCGGCTGAAGCCTCATGGAGCCCCCGCCGCGAGGCGACCGCCCTTCGCGCCCACTCCCGACCCGCCCCGGCTCGGGTACTGGTCGTCAGGCGACCTCCTCCTCGGGGTGCTCCTCGACGGTGTGGGAGTTGGTGAGGCTCAGCGCGCCTCCGGCGGCGATCAGGCCGACGACCACGGCGAGAAGGGCGTAAGTGATCCGCTCGCCGTGGAAGAACGACGTGACGAGGCCGCTGCTCCAGGTCCCTGCCGGGAGCTGGGTGGTGACGAGGGCGGCGATCAGGGTGCCGACCACCGCGGTGCCGACACTGGACCCGACCTCCTGTGCCGTGTCGTTGAGAGCGGCACCGATCGAGGTGCGGTTGCTCGGCATCGCGTCGACGAGGGCGACCGCGCAGATCGTCATCACGGTGCGCAGCCCCACGGTCATGAGGACCATGCAGACCGCGATGGCGGCGTACCCGTGGTAGACGCCCCAGGAGAGACCGGCCAGCGCGCCGGCCAGGCAGGCCGCACCCACGAGGCAGGCGACGCGGTGGCCGAAGCGGCGCGCGAGCCACTCGGACAGGGGGGTGGCCACGAGCATCGTCACGATGATCGGCAGGTTGGCCAGGCCGGCCCGCACCGGGCTCCATCCGTAGGCGTACTGGAAGTGCAGGATGAGCCCGAACATCACGCTGGCCATCGCGATGGACGTGCCGACCTGCGCGATCGCGGCGCCGCGGACGGTTCCGTCGGAGAACAGACGCAGGTCCAGCATGGGTGCCGCGCTGCGGCGCTCGTGGCGGACGAACGCGATCGCGGCCACGACCGCGCCCGCGATCGAGGCGAGGGTGGCCGAGGAGAGCCAGCCGTGGTCGACACCGCTGGTGAGCGAGTAGCAGGCGAGTCCGATGGTGGCGACGCTCAGGACGGCGCCGGGCAGGTCGAGCGCGTCCTTGGTCAGGTCCTCCGGCCGGTCGGCCGGGACACCGAGGCGGACGCCGATGCAGGCGATCAGGGCGATGGGGGCGTTGACGACCAGCAGCCACTCCCACCGCACGTGGGCCAGCGCGGTGCCGCCGAGCAGCGGTCCGAGGACGAACCCGGACATGCCGACGACGATCATCACGGTCATGGCGCGCATCCGCAGGGCCTTGTCGTCGAACAGGCGGAAGACCAGGGAGTTCGTGATGGGGGCCATCGCGGCGGCGGCTATGCCGAGCAGGGCTCGCAGCGTGATGAGTTCGCCCGCCGTTGAGACGAGGACGACGCACAGGCTCAGCGAGCCGAACACGGCGAGCCCGATCAGCAACACCCGGCGGCGGCCGAGCCGGTCGGCCATCGAGCCCGCGGTGAGCAGCAGGCCGCCGAAGGTCAGGGAGTACGCGCCGGTGACCCACTGCAGTGCGGTCGTGCCGCCGCCGAGGTCGCGGCCGATCGTCGGCAGTGCGATCGAGAGCAGCGTGTTGTCGACCATCTCGACGAAGAAGGCCAGGCAGAGGGCGGCCAGAGGGATCCACGCCGCGCGCAGCGACGGATAGGCGCGCGAGGGCGTTCGAGGCGGGGCGGTGGTCATGGCAGTCCTTGTCATCGAACAGCGTTCGGGTATCGAACAGCGTACGATACGGTACGATAGAACAACGTTCGATGCGATGCAAAAACGAGGGGACGAGGCCAATGACTCCGCAGCAGGACCGCTCCCGTGGAGGGCGTCGGAGGGCTTCGCACTCGATGGAGTCCGTCCTCACCGAGGCGGTGGCCCTGCTCGACGAGGCAGGAGCGCCGGCGCTGACGTTCCGGGCTCTCGCCCAGCGGCTCGGGGGCGGCGTCGCCAGCATCTACTGGTACGTCGCGAGCAAGGACGAGCTGCTCGACCGCGCCACCGACCACGTGATCGGGGCCGCGCTGGCCGACATCGAAGCGCTTCCGGCCCACGACGACCCGATCGACGAACTCCGCGCGATGGCCCTCACCCTGTTCGACGCGATCATGGAGAGGCCCTGGCTCGGCGCCTATTTCATGCGCAACACCGACGTCCAGGGCAACGCGCTGCGCCTCTACGAGCGGCTCGGCCGGCCGACCCTCCGCCTGGACCTCACCGCGCGCCAGCGGTTCCACGCCGTGTCCGCGATCGTGGGGGTCGTCGTCGGCTCCGCCGTCGACCTGGGGCAGGAGCCGCCCCAGGAGGTCCTCGACGGCGCGGCGGACCGCGACGAGTTCCTGGGCCGCTTCGCCCAGGCCTGGCGGGAGCTCGACCCCACGGAGTTCCCGTTCGTGCACGAGATCGTCGACGAGTTCGACGGCCACGACGACATCGAACAGTTCCGCTCCGCGCTGGAACTGACCCTGGCGGGCCTGCGCCTGCAAGCGGAGGCCTGAGCCGGGCAGGGGCCCCGTGAGGCTGGGCCGCCCGGTTCAGCCTTCGCTCAGCCGCCACTCCGAGGGCGTCGGGTTACGGGCTCCGCCACCTTCCCGCTAACGGCAACTCCCCCTCTGCGAGCGGGAGTTGTCCCACCCGCCCGTCATGCGTGGCACGCCTGGCACGCCTGCCAAGCCCGGAAGGTCATCGCGGAACTCGCCCCAACCGGCGCGCCGAACCCCAACTGCCCGAGTTGACCAACGCCCACCGGCCAACAGACCTAACGCCGCTCTTCGGGAGCTGGAATCGGCGAGTCCGCCGGCCGCCACTCTCGCCTGATCAACCCGAACACCCACGAGTCGGACACATCGCCGTTCACGACGCAGTCCTCCCGCAAGGTCCCTTCGCGCACGAATCCGACCTTCTCCAGGACCCGGGCGGATGCCACGTTGCGCGTATCGGCCTCGGCCTGAACCCGGTTCAGGTCCAGGGTCTCGAATGCCCACCGCAGCACGGCGTGCGCCGCCTCCGTCGCGAAACCGTGGCCCCACATCGCCTCGTTGAGGCAGTAGCCCAACGACGCGCTGCGGTAGTCCGGGTTCCAGCCGGTCAGACCGCACCAGCCGACGAAGGCCCCGTCAGAAACACGGTCGATGGCCACCCGCGCCCCGGTTCCGTCCTCCGCCATCTCCCGGCACATCGCGATGAAGCGCTCGGCGCGGGCCCGTTCATTCCACGGCGGGGAATCCCAGTAGCGCATCACGCGGGTGCTGCTGTGCAGCGCGAAGAGGGGATCCGCGTCGGCGCCGGTGAAAGGCCGCAACCGCAGGCGAGCGGTACGCAGCACGGGGGTGGCCAAAGTCATGCGCACCATCTTGGGTCCTCTCGGGGCGGCCGGAACACCGAATATCCGCTCTCGGTCGCTCCTCACGACGGAGGCACCGCCAGCCAGCAGATCACGCACCGCACACATCGGCCTGCCCGGCAGCCGACTTGGCGTGCCGGAGCCGCAAGGGCGGGGTCGTGCCAAGGGGTGGACCTGGCGGCCGTGCCCGGACCAAGGTGTGGCACTGTGATCTGGGCCCGCACGCCCGCCGGAGCAGACGTCGGAAGGAAACCGATTGTGAGCGACCCCAAGGACAGGCTGGACGCACTGCGGGCAGAGATCGAGCGCCGCAACCCTGGGCAGCCCGAGTTCCACCAGGCCGTACGAGAGGTCCTGGACACCCTGGGCCCCGTCCTCGCGGCCAGTCCCCAGTACGCCGAGGCCGGGCTCGTCGAGCGTCTCCTCGAGCCGGAGCGGCAGATCATCTTCCGGGTGCCGTGGACGGACGACCACGGCCGGGTGCACGTCAACCGCGGCTACCGCGTGGAGTTCAACAGCGCGCTCGGCCCGTACAAGGGCGGTCTGCGCTTCCACCCGTCCGTGGACATCGGCGTGGTGAAGTTCCTCGGCTTCGAGCAGATCTTCAAGAACGCCCTGACCGGCCTCGGCATCGGCGGCGGCAAGGGCGGCAGCGACTTCGACCCGCACGGCAAGTCGGGCGCCGAGGTCATGCGCTTCTGCCAGTCGTTCATGACGGAGCTGTCCCGGCACATCGGCGAGCACACCGACATCCCGGCCGGTGACATCGGAGTCGGCGGCCGCGAGATCGGCTACCTGTTCGGCCAGTACCGCCGCATCACCAACCGCTGGGAGGCCGGCGTCCTGACCGGCAAGGGCCAGGGCTGGGGCGGTTCCGTGATCCGCCCCGAGGCCACCGGCTACGGTGCCGTTCTGTTCGCGGCCGAGATGCTCAAGGCGCGCGGGGAGTCCCTCGACGGTCTCAGCGCGGTCGTCTCCGGCTCCGGCAACGTGGCCCTCTACACGATCGAGAAGCTCCAGCAGCTGGGCGCCAACCCGCTGACGGCCTCCGACTCCTCCGGCTACGTGGTCGACGACAAGGGCATCGACCTGGCGCTGCTCAAGCAGATCAAGGAGGTCGAGCGGGGCCGCGTCAGCGAGTACGCCACCCGGCGCGGCTCCTCCGCCCGCTTCGTACGCCAGGGCCGGGTCTGGGAGGTGCCGGCGGACGTGGCGTTCCCGTCGGCCACGCAGAACGAGCTGAACGCGGACGACGCGCGCACGCTCATCGCGAGCGGCGTCAAGGCGGTCTCCGAAGGCGCGAACATGCCCACCACCCCCGAGGCGGTGCGCCTCTTCCAGGAGGCGGGCGTCGCCTTCGGCCCGGGCAAGGCCGCCAACGCGGGCGGTGTCGCCGTCAGCGCGCTGGAGATGGCCCAGAACGCGAGCCGGGTGTCCTGGAGCCGCGAGCGGGTGGAGGACGAACTCGCCGGCATCATGCGGTCCATCCACGCGGTCACGCACGAGACGGCCGAGCGGTACGGCGCTCCGGGCGACTACGTGACCGGCGCCAACATCGCCGGCTTCGAGCGGGTCGCGGACGCGATGCTCGCCCAAGGCGTCATCTGACCCGTTCCGCATGATCCCCGCCGCCGGCAGGACTGGCGGCGAGGTGGACGGTGCGGTCTCGCCACGGCGAACGGCCAGGCCGCACCATCGCCGGAAACACGCGTCTGCCGTCGGCCCGTTCGCCCGCGGGGTCGAGGCGGGACCGCAGGAGCGGATCCCCAAGACTCCGGGGCCGACCGGTACGCGTCGCTACGAGGTCGACCACTCGATCAGGGGCGGCCGGACAGCCGCACACAACGGGTTTCCGTGGGTGTCCGTCAGCCC
This sequence comes from Streptomyces sp. NPDC001828, assembly GCF_042892175.1. NCBI lineage: Bacteria > Bacillati > Actinomycetota > Actinomycetes > Kitasatosporales > Streptomycetaceae > Streptomyces > Streptomyces sp. NPDC001828. The sequence goes on along the minus strand of NZ_JBIATV010000001.1, from coordinate 1,188,819 downwards.
CAACCTCCCTACCAGCAGGCCACCTTCGACGGCCGCCGCGAGAGTCCCGGGCGCGACGGCGTCGAAGCACAGCTTCGCCCGCCGGAACATCGTGAACGCCTCGTGCTCGTCGACCGTCCCCCAGGACAGGTAGACGAACCGTCCACCGGGACGGCCCTGCACATAGGGTCCCCGCAGGTCCCAGCTCCCTTCAACGGGCGTGGCCGTGACCTCCAGCTCCCACTCCGCCGACAGCGCGTCTCCCGGGTGCGGCCCGAGCAGCTCGGCGGGCCGCTCGCGCCGCTGCACGGCGACGTGGATGTCGCGGTGTCCGAGCCCCGATTCCCGGCCGGGCAGATGTGATCCCTCGATACGAACGAGCATGGCTCCATCATCCACCGGCGGCAACTGAGCACCCGCACAAGGGAGTCAGCGCCGGTCCGGTTGAAGATGCACCCGGGCCGACGCCGTGGCACCGGCGGTAGGCGCCCCGGTCCGGCAAGGGCAGATGAAGTTCTTCCCTCGATATCCCCATGTCCATGCTCACTGCACCCAAAGCGCCGGATGCTGCGCTAGCCGCCCGGTCGTGCTGAGGGGGCGGGCGGGACACACGAGCCGTTGGGGAGACGCACAGTGATAAGACGTGCAGCACGATGGGCGGTTGCCGGGGCGGCCGCGTTCGCGTTAGCGGTGACGGCGCCCGCAGCCGCGCCCGCGTTCGCGGACCCGGCTCCGCAGCTGGATCTGAAGGTCCTCCTGATCGGCGGCGGCCAGGGAGATCCGACCACACTCGCGTGGCAGAACGCGCTGGACACCGAGGGGGTCGCGTACAGCCTGGTGAACTCCACCGGCGACGTGGGCAGCGAGACCGTGTCCCTGCCACCACTGTCCAGTGGCACGCACGGCTACTACAACGGCGTGGTGTTCGCGGATTCGCCGGCCTGGTTCAGCGCGGGGCAGTTGACGGCCCTGGACAGCTACGAGTCGAGCTTCGGCGTGCGGCAGGTCGACGGATACGTGTATCCGTCGGCCTCGGTGGGTCTGACGCCGGCCGGCTCGGGCGCGGTGAGCGGTACCGCGCAGCTGACGTCCTCCGGTCTGGCGGCGCTGCCGGAACTGAAGGGCCCGGTGCCGTTCGAGGCCGGCACCTACGGCTATCCGGCCACCCCGGTGAGCGGCGCGCCCGTCACGCCCTGGCTGCAGAACGCGGCGGGGCAGACGCTGGCCGCCGTCTACCAGCACCCGGCCACCGACGCACAGGCCGGCGTCGCCGAGCTGGCGCTGACCTTCAACTACAACGCCACCCAGCTGCCGTGGCTGCTGCTGGCTCCCGGACTGATCAACTGGGCCACGCAGAATACCCACTTGGGCCTGTACCGGAACTACTTCGGCCAGGACGTCGACGACGTGTTCATCGCCGACAACGAGTGGAGCACCAAATATCAGTGCACCCCGGCGGCCACCGAGCCGAACGACGTGCTGTGCCCGCCGGGCGTGGGCGGCAACGCGGCCGACGCGCCGCCCGACACCCAGATGAGCGCCGCGGACGTGGACTACGTGGCCAACTGGCAGAAGCAGACGGGCATCAAGCTGGAGTTCGCCTTCAACGCGATCGGCGCGTGCACCACGCCCACCGCCGCTGACGCGTCGAACGCGAACTGCTCGGGCAGCACCACGGTGAACGGCACCACCTACACCGACCCGGGCCAGACCGTCGACCCCGACTACCCCAACGACGCGGCCTTCGTGAACGAACTCATCAAGCAGCAGGCGTCGTTCAACTGGATCAACCACACCTGGTCGCACATGTTCCTGGGCTGCACGGTCGCGGCGCCGCAGCCCGCGGGCGTACCGGTCGCGGGCACGGGCGGCTCACTGGCCTCGGGCGGCTACAGCTACGAGGTCACCGCCGCCACCGCCTACGGCGAATCGGAGCCCTCCACTCCGCAGCAGGTCACCGTCGCGGCGAACGGATCGGTCGCGCTGTCCTGGCCGGACGCCCCCAACGGCGGCGGCCCGAGCCTGGCGGAGCTGGAGTCCCGGTACTCCGGCGGTACCGGCTTCTGGGGCTACGACATCTACCGCGCCCCGGCGGGCTCCACCGACTTCGGCCTGGTCGGCCAGGTGAAGGAGGACCCGGCCGGAGGGGCCGCGTCCTACTCCTTCACCGACACCGGAGCCACGAGCCCGGGCGGCGGCCCCGGCAGCACGGCGACCTACCCGACCGCGACCGACCCCGGCATCGGCTGCGCGAACGCCGCCGGCTGGGTGCCCGCCACCAGCGCCACGGCCGACTCCAGCATTGAGCAGGAGATCGGCCTGAACGACGCCTTCGCCGCCAACAACGGCCTGACCAACTTCTCCGCCCACTCCGTCGTCACCGGCGAGCACTCGGGCCTCGAGAACCCCAACACCCCGCGGGCCTTCGCCGACACCGGCGTCAGCGTCTTCGGCGCCGACGCCTCGCGCCAGCCCCAGTCGTACACGATCGCCGGCACCAGCTCGGGCGGGGCCGCCAACAGCGCGGCCTCGGCGCCCCGTTACCCCAGCAACATCTACTACAACGCGGCCAACTGGGCCGACGAGCTGAACGAGTACAACACCGCCTACGTCGCCTCCGGCTCCTCGATCGGCGACAGCCAGTACCCGGCCGAGACCGGCAAGTGCTCCGGCACGCCGTCCACCACCTGCACCACGACTCCGGCCACCGAGGCGACCGTGCTCGCCTCCGAGTCCCGGATCATGCTCGGCCACGTGCTGGCCGACGACCCGCGGATGAACTACGCCCATCAGTCCAACCTGATCGGACCGGCCTCCAAAACCGTGGACGGAACCACCTCCGACTACGGCTATACGCTGCTGACCCTGCTGAGCAACATGCAGGCACAGTACGGGAGTTGGTACACCGCGCCGCTGGTCCAGATGACCGATGCCACGCAGTCCCAGGTGCTGGCCGAGTCCGCGGCCTGGACCGCCGCGAAGAAGGCCGCCACCGTCACCGCCTCGGTCCAGAACGGCTCCGTCGTGATCAGCAACTCCGGCGGTTCCGCAGTGTCCGTACCGGTCACCCTGCCCTCGGGCAGCACGGTGAACGGGGCGCCCTTCGGCGAGTCCTACGGCGGCACCCGATCGGCCTGGACCCCCGTCGGCGCCGGCGGCTCGATCACGGTCACCGTGCCCGCGAGCGGCAACGACCCCGGCACCGCACCCGTGATCACCGGACCGACCACCGCGTCCGCCACCGTCGGCACCGCGTTCAGCACCACCGTCACCACCACCGGCACCCCGGCCCCCGCGCTCACGGAGTCCGGCACCTTGCCGTCGGGGGTCTCCTTCAAGGACAACGGCGACGGGACCGCAACCGTGTCCGGCACCCCCGGGGCCGGGAGCGGCGGCAGCTACCCGCTCACCATCAACGCCGCCAACAGCGCGGGCAAGGCCACCGGTCAGCTGACGATCACCGTCAGCCAGCCCCCTGCCTTCACGAGCAAATCCAGCGCCGTCGCCGTCATATTGGCCCCGTTCACCTTCAAGATCACCACCACCGGCAGCCCGACCGCGACACTCACGGAGAGCGGCACCCTGCCGGCGGGCTTCAAGTTCACCCCGGCGAGCAACGGAACGGCGACCATCACCGGTACCACCCTGCTCCCCGGCACGTACCACCTCACCCTCACCGCCAAGAACACGGCGGGCACCACCACCCAGCCCTTCACGCTCACCGTCGCCCTGTAAGGGCTCGCGGAACAGCGCGGTCCGCCCCGCGAGCGAAGCGCGGCGGACCGGGCTGGAAGGGCAGATCGGCTGGTTGCCATGGGGCGGTCGCGCGTCGTGGACGGTGGCGCCGGTGGGCCCGCGGCGTGGCAGAATCCCGGCACGTGATCAGACGAACGATGCGCCTCACACCGTGTCAGGGCCGCCGCGACCGGGAGGCGTCATGAGTGGGCGCCCGGTGCTGATCGTGGACGCCGCGAACGTCGTCGGGTCCGTACCCGACGGGTGGTGGCGCGACCGCAAGGGTGCGGCAGAACGGCTGCGGGACCTGCTCGCGGGCCGGGACGCCGACGAGGAGGTGGTCCTCGTCGTCGAGGGAGCCGCCCGGGGCGTCGAGTCCGTACCCGGGGTGCGGGTCGAGTCCGCGGCCGGCAGCGGGGACGACTTGATCGTGGAGCTCGCCGCCGCCCACGCCGACCGCCCCTGCACGGTCGTGACCGCCGACCGCGCGCTGCGCGACCGGGTGCGGGCGTACGGCGTGGAGTGCGCCGGTCCTCGTACGGTGCGCCCGGCCTGACCGCGCGACTCATCGCGAGCCGGCGGTGCGCGATCCCGATCGGGGCGGCCGACCTCGGAGGAACACCTCAGTCGGCCGCGCGACCGTCAACTGAGGATGTTGATCTGGGTATTGCGGATGGTCGTGCCGAGCGGGCACTGGACATCGGTGCGCACCCGGCCGCCACTGACGACGATCGGTGGCGAGGTCTTGTTCTGCCCGTAGGTGCAGTTCAGACGGAGAGCGAACGTGCCGTTGCCCGAGCAGGCTCCCCAGCCCCAGGTGTTGCCGCTGCCCGCGTCCACGCCGGAGCCGCAGCTGTACAGGCCCGAGGCCGGCGCCGCCGATGCCGTGCTCGATACGACCAGTCCGGGTACCACCGCGCTCACCAACAGGGCCCCCGCCGCGAGCAGTCGGCGTCCTCGGCGGGCGGGACCACGGGATCCGGCGACCGGGATCGCAGGGGCAGTTGTGCCGTGTGACATGACGGTTCCCTTCGGTTCGGACGGCCTCGGGAGCCTTGTGCCACCCGGTCCGTCATCTCCTTTGTAGGAGGCGCCGCCCAGCCCGGAGTCGCGGTGTGCAGCGGACCCGTCGCCGGTGCACGGCACTGCCGCGTCCGGGCTTGGGTGTGCTATGCGCTCGTCGCTACGGCCCCGGATCGCCTGTCGTCCGAAAACCGCCTCGCCGAGGGAGAGGAAACAGGCCAGAGTGGAGTAAATCCCGACAGGAGCGCGGGCGGAGAACGGCCCCGCGAGCGGGGGTGCCGCGTGGAGAACAGCGCCTTGGTCCGTCCGGCGACCGTCCGGTGGACCCCGTGGCAGGTGCAGGCGGGCTGGCTGTTGCGGGCCCACCGGCTGTGCCACGCCGACCCGTCGTCGCGGCAGTTGCCCGAGTTCGCCGCCGCGTACCGCGACGGACACCGGGGCGCGGCCGGAACGAGCCCCAGCTCGCTCTCGCGCTGGGAGACCGGCCGGGTACCGGTGGGTCAGGAGGCCGTGCGCCGGTACGAGGACGTCCTGGGGCTGCCCGCGTACTCCCTGCTCGCCCCGATCCAGACGATCGCCCGGCACGAGGGCGGGGCAACCGCTGCGGTCTTCCTCCGAGGGGGAGCCTGCCCTTCGACGTCCGGATCCGTGGAGACCGACATCGAACCGCTTCTGGACCGAGCACTGGACGGCGGGGTGCTCACCGGCGAGGACTGGGACGAGCTCACCTTGTGGGCCACGTACGGCGGAGGACGCGTGTCGCCGGGGCGGGTCCGCAGCGCGGTCGTGCGGCGGCTGCTGGAGGAGACGCTGGTGTCCGGTGGTGTCTCCTGGATGCGGCGCTTCGAATCTCTGGGACGGCTGATGGCCGATCCGCGATGGGGCCCGGAGGTGATCGCCGTCTGTTCGGGAGCGGCCGAGCAGCCCGGCCATGCCGGTCTGATCGAGACGGTGTGCGCGCTGGACGGCAGCCCGCACCCGGACGCCGCACGAGCGGTGCTGCGTCAGCTCACCGACCCGACCACTCCCGACTGCCTGTACGGAGCCCTGCTCGCCGGCGCCCGCAAGACCCGCAAACGTCACTTCAGCGCCGAGCAGACGCGCGTCCTCGTGGACGTGGTCGACGGCATCCTGGCGGGCGGCCCGGGCCAGGCGCTGTCGCTGCCCGCCGTGGAAGCCGCCGCCGTCCTGCTGCCCGGGCTCCCCCTCTCCCCCGCCCACGCCGCGCGGCTCGCCGGCGCTGCCGCCGACCACGGCGAGACCGTACGAGCGATCGTGAGGCACGGCTCTCTGGTGGGACCGGAGTCCGCCGCGATCAGCGTCACCCGGCTCCTCGCCCGCCTCTCCGTCGACGTTCCCGTACAGATCGCTCCCGCGTTGAGGGATCTCCTGGACGACCTGCTCCACCATCCGGTGGCGGACGTCCGCCTGTACGCGGCGATGCTGCTGCGGGCCAGCCCGTACGGCTCCGAGGTGGCCACCGCGCTCGCCGCCGAGCTCAGGCAGCCCAGCACCGTACGCGCGGAGGACCGCGCCGTACCCCTGCTGTACGCGTTACGCGTCCTCGGCGGCCCCGGCCAGCGCGACGTGGTCGCCGGTCTCACGCTGGCCCAGGGTTTGCCCTCGGGTGTCGTCGTGGCCGCCGTTCACGCGCTGGGGCACGTGGGCGGGCGCAGCCCCGAGAGCTACTGGCGTGCCGTCTTCGCCCAGCACACCCGGGCGACGGCCACGGACGCGGCCGAACAGCACAGCGTGATGAAACGGCTGGTCTACGGCTTCGCCATGGCCGGCGAACTCCCTCTGTTCACACGGCTCGTCGAAGAGCAGGACCGGGCCGCACCCGCCCAGCACCTGTCCGAGTGGTGGACCGGGCTCGCCCCTCATATCAGTGACAGTGCCCGGCACGGATGAGGCACCGCCCATGCCGTCGGCACGGTCTCGGCCCAGCACGCCGGTCATACCCGTACCGGAAGCGCTGCCAGGCCCCGGATGAGCCGGGTGCGGCGCCACTCGAGCTGATCAGGTGGCACGGCGAGACGGATGCCGGGAAACCGGAGCAGAATCGCGCGCAGAGCGATCTCGGCCTCAGCCTTCGCCAGGGGCGCGCCGACGCAGCGGTGAATGCCGTGACCGAAGCCGAGATGGGCGGCGGCACCGCGGTCCAGTGCGAGTCGGTCGGGAGAGGAGAACCGCAGCGGGTCGCGGTTGGCGGCACCCAGGGCAATGAGTACCGGGGCCCCGGCGGGGATCTCGGTGCCACCCAATGTGCACGCCTGCGTGGCGAATCGGAAGGTCGCGGTGCTCACCGGGGAGTCGAACCTGAGCAGTTCATCCAGTGCGGTCGTAACGGCTTCAGGATTCCTTCGCAGACGATCCATCTGATCCGGGTGCCGAAGGAGTGCCAGGACCGCGTTGCCGATGAAATGGGTCGTGGTCTCATGGCCGGCGACCAGCAGAAGAATCGCGAGGGAGACCAGTTCCTCCTCGCTGAGGCGGTCGTCGCCGTCGCGCGCCGAAACCAGGCGGTCCAGAAGGGAGTTGCCCGGCCGTGTTCGCTTGGCTTCGATGAGCCCGGCCATGTAGTCGGCCATGGCGTGCGAAGCGGCGTCGATGACCTCCGGTTTCCCGGCCGCGAACAATTCGCCGGACCACCGTTGGACCCGAGCCTGTTCTTCCTCCGGTACGCCGAGCAGTTCGCAGATCACGATGACGGGCAGCGGCAGCGCCAGGGCCGCGATGAGGTCGACCTCCCCTTTGGGCCAGCGGTCCAGCAGTTCGTCGGTGACACCGGTGATGAAGGGCCGCATCTCGGCTACGGCCCCGGTGGTGAATGCCTTGGTCACCAGCTTGCGCAGGCGGGTGTGCCGGGGCGGATCGCTGGCCAGCATGTTGTGCGCGACCGCCGGGTGCAAGTCGCGCCGTGATCCCTTGTCCGCGAAGAAGGCGGCGGTGTCTTTGGAGAGCCGGGCATCGCTGAGTGCTTCGCGCGCTTGCGCGTAGCCGGTGACCAGGTATCCGGAATGCCCGGAGCCCGTGGACATGAGTTGCACGGGACATGCGGAGCGCATCGCGGCGTAAGCGGGATAGGGATCGCGGAGGAACTGCGGGTCCGTAGTCGGATCGGTCATACTTCAGGCTCCAACCGGTCTCGCCTGGCCACTGGCAGTAACACGCGCAGCCGTTTACGAATGCCCCCACCACCCGGTGGAGCAACTGTCTCCGCGCGCAAGGATCGTAACGTGGACGATGACGCCGAGTGTCGAACGCAGTCCGGCGTCCAGCACGGCAGCCTCGATGGTCCACCTGGTGTCCCGTCGCTTGGCGCCGCAAAGTCCTTACCCGCACGGGGCATTGGCCCGGCTCAGCGCGCACATCGGTGTCCGCCCGGGACCCGGGCCGGGCAGCGCCTCTGAAAGGATCCCCCGCATGCCGAGTCCCACCGCAGAAGAACTCCTCGCCTCGGTCGGAGGCCTGTCCCCCGAGTGGGCGCAGTACATCGCCGACCACATCGACGCGTGCCGACGGCTGCTCGCGGCAGGCAGCGACATGGACACCGTCCAGCAGCACCTCAAAGACCAGGACGTCTCCATCATCAGCGCGGTCCTCGTCACCACCAGACTCATCGGCGACCACCCCCGCAGGCTGGTGGCAGCACGCGAGATAGTCGAATGCAGCCCATCACGAACACCCAGCGCGGGAAAGGAGATCTGATCCGCCGAGCCGGCAATGCCCGTGGACGCGTCGCCTTGCGGGATGCGGCGACGGGCGAGGAGCAAAGGGCCAGTACTTGACTAGTCGTCAACTATCGCTACGGACAGGCTATTTACCGTCGCATAAGGACCCGGGAACCTAGCCCGTGCCATTCGTGCGCGCGGCGCTAGGGCGCGGCGGGCGGGGTCGGGGTGGGGTCGCTCCACTCTCCGGCGATCCAGGCGTCCACGCGCGACCACTGGTCTGTCAGCCAGGACTCGCGGGCCTGGCGTTCGGCCGGTATCGCGTGGTCGGGTACGCGCCACCAAGTCGCGCGTACCGCCGTGCGCAGGGGGATCGACCGCCACAGTCGGGCCGGCGAGTCGATGCGGTCGAGCCCGGTGTGCGCGACGAAGACGACTGCCGCTCCGGCGTCGCCCGCCCCGGACAGCGCCGCGAGCGAGCCCTCCATCCTGGGCGGCAGTACGTGGTGCTGGCGGCGGGCGCGGGCCGCCCGCTTGAACTGGCCGGTTCGGTTGAGCCAGCCTATGGCCCGCCGCCTGCGGCGCTCGGTGAAGTTGCCGCCCTCGGGGAACACCACAAGCACCTCTCCCGGGTGCAGCGCGGCCGCCAGCGAACCGATGGCGTCGGAGGTGCCGGCCTCGGCCCGGTGCGGTACGAAGCAGTGGGGCAGGCGGCTGAGCACGATGTCCAGGCAGGGGTCCCAGCGGAGGAACTGCTTGAGGACGACCTGGGGACGCAGCCCCGCGCCACAGAGGAGGCTGTGCACCAGCAGGATCGAGTCCCCGGGGCCCGCATGGCGGGCGAAGACCACCATGCCGTCGCGCGGCCGCTCCTTGCTCGACGGAATCGGCGGCTCGACCTCCACCCGCAGCGAGAAGATCCACCCCGAGCACTTGACCAGGAAGCCGAGCAGCCGCGCCAGCACCAGGTAGTTGAGCGTCACCAGACGCTCCTCACGGTCTCGGCCGCCGCCCAGACAGCGCAGCCGAACGACACCCGCCGCGAGCACGCCCGCGAGGTCGGCGCAGACGTACACGAAGGCGTAGAGGGCAAGCCGCTGTGGCTGCCACATCCGTCCAGACCGTCCGGCGAGCAGCGACAGCGGGGCGAGTACCACCGTCACGAGCAGCAGGGCCGCGGCGACGGGGAGCAGGACCAGGAACGCGGGCACGCTGACGCACCGTCTGGCCACATCACGTGCCCCGGCCGCGCGGCTCATGGAGCTTCGTCCGTGCGGGGCTTCCCCGCGGCTTCCAGATAGGCGGCCGACGCCTCGTACGCCAGCTCCATCCGCCGGCCGGAGAGGCCGAAGTCTCGGTGCCGGAACTTCCGGCCCGCGATGTCTTCCCCCTTGCCGGACGCCGCTCCCGTGGGCAGGAGGTGCACCTCGACGCCCGGGGGCAGGTCGGTCATGTCCCGGGTGAAGCGGTGGCGGCGGGCGATCTCGAAGGCCACGGCGGCCACCTCCCAGGGCGCCCTGGGAGCTTGCAGCGGCTGCTCGATGCGTCCGACCTGGAGCACGTAGACGGTGCGGGCTCCGGCGGCGACCGCGCGGCCCACGGGGATGCTGTTGATGAGGCCGCCGTCGAAGAAGTGCTCGCCGTCGACTTCGAGCGGGGGCAGCAGTCCGGGGACCGCGCACGAGGCCATAACCGCCGGGACCAGGGGCCCTTGGGTGAACCAGTGCTCGGCGGCGCTCTCGATGCTCGCCGCGACGCACTCGAAGGGCACCGCGAGGTCCTCGATGCGGCCCGCCGGGAGCCACGTCTCCAGGAGTTCGCGCAGCGGCGCGGAGGAGTAGACATGGGTCCGGTTGCGCGCGGCGAGCCGCAGGCGCTGGAGCACCGACCCGGAGAAGACGCCCGACCGGCCCAGGCTCCCCCACAGCTCGCCCAGCTGTGCCACGGCCCGCGCCGTGGGCTCGGCCGCGATCGCCGCGCCGTTGATGGCGCCCACCGATGTCCCGACCACCAGGTCCGGGCGGATTCCGGCCTCGATCAGCGCCCTGAGCATCCCGACCTCGTAGGCGCCGAGCGCCCCTCCGCCGCCCAGGACGAACGCGCAGCGGTAGTCCGTGCCCGGCCCCTCGGATCGCCGTGTCACGGCATCGTCACCCATATCCACCACCTGCCCCGGCCCGGCCGTCCCATCCGCGCCCCGGCCGGGCCCGCCGCCGCACTCCGCTCCTTCGGCGCCGCGTACTCGGCGCCGGGCGGATCCCCGTCACGCCCGCGGCACTTCGGGGTACGACGGCGGGTCCGCCCCGCCGGACATCAGGAGCGGCGTTCGCCAGGGATGCGCTCCAGGAGGCCGCGCAGGTCGTCCGCGTGCTCCTCCTCCTGCGCCAGCAGCTCCTCGAAGACCCGACGGGTGGTCACGTCCCCGTTGCCGAGCCACTGCACGATCTCGGTGTACGACGCGACGGCGACGCGCTCCGCGATCAGATCCTCCTTGATCATCTCGATCAGGTCGGTGCTGGCGTCGTACTCGGCATGGGACCGCGAGGTGAGGGTGTCCGGGTTGAAGTCGGGTTCGCCGCCCAGCTGCACGATCCGCTCAGCGAGCTTGTCCGCGTGCTGCTGCTCCTCCTGCGCGTGCTCCAGGAACTCGGCGGCGACCGGCTCGGAGTACAGCCCGGAGGCCGTGTAGTAGTGCCGCTTGTAGCGGAGGGTGCAGACGATCTCCGTGGCGAGCGCCTCGTTGAGGACGACCAGTACGCGTTCCAGGTCGGCGCCGTAGGCGTCGGTCACCGGGCCCTGGTCGATCTGCTGACGTGCCCGGTCCCGGATGGTCTTGATGTCGGTCAGGAATTCGGCCATGAATACATCGCTCCCAGGTCTACGGTCTTAGGTCGTCGAAGCGCGGTTGCTTCTGCTAACCACTGCCCTGGCACTCCTACCCAGTTATCTCGATTCATCTGCCGTGGCCGCCCACGCCTGGTGCGGAAGGCCCGGCCGTCGGCGTCGACCACGGCGTCCGCCCTGGCCGACCGGGCATCGATCCTCCCCGTCAGCCCGGCCGGGTAGAACTCCACCCGGGTGGGCGCATACGTCTGTGAGCGGTGCCCGCAGTCAGGCAGCCGGGGTGCTCTGTGTTGCCCGGTAGCGCGATGGCGGTGTTCCGTAGCGGCTGACGAAAGCCTGGCGGAGCGTCTCAGCGGTCTTGAAGCCGCACTGGGCGGCCACGCTCGCCACGGGCAGCGAGGTGGACGTCAGAAGGTGAGCGGCGGCTTCGGTGCGCGCGTCGCGGACGTATCGGCCTGGTGTCTTGCCGAGGTGGTCGACGAACAAGCGCGTCAGGTGGCGTTCGCTCACCCCCGCCGCAACTGCCAGCGTGGTCGCGCTCAGGTCGTCGGCCAGGTGGCCGGCGATGTGCTTGACCGCTCGCCCGACGAGGCTGTTCGTGGGGTCCGGGGTGGCTGTGAACATGCTCATCTGCGCCTGGTTGCCGGGCCGTTGCAGATAGGTCACCAGGCCGCGGGCCACGGCACGCGCCAACTCCGCGCCGTGGTCCTCCTCGATGAAGGCCAGGGTGAGATCCAGGGCGCTGGTGACGCCGGCCGCCGTGGACACGCTTCCGTCGCGGATGTAGATCGGTGCGGGATCCACGGTCACGTCCGGGTAGGCGGATGCCAACCGCTCGGCGTACCACCAGTGAGTCGTGGCGCGTTTGCCGGTCAGTAGCCCGGCGGCGGCCAGGACGGTCGCCCCTGTGCAGACCGAGGCCACTCTGCGGCTCTCCCTGGCCAGGCGCCGGACGTGGCCGACGATCCGCGCATTGCCCGCCGCGGTCTCGTGGCCGACCCCTCCCGAGACGATCAGCGTGTCCAGTGGCCCCCGGAGCCGCTCAAGGGATCGCTGACCCTGCAGCGTCAGCCCCGAGTCGCAGGCGATCGCGCGGTTTCCCGGGGTGGCAACGGCGACCGCGTAGGCGGGGTGGGCTCCGTGCCGGTTGGCGAGGGCCAGGCTCGTCGTGACGCAGGCGATGTCCAGCAACTCGGCCCCGTCGTAACCGACGACGGCCATCAGTCGGTCCTCCATGGCCACGACCCTATGTCGGAATGACTTGTATCCCAAGAATTCCGACCTGGCCGCCCTCTGCTCTTGGCACTCCCCCGGCGCGGAGCCGAAGGTGACGGCATGACCAAGACGCTCGCCTTCGTGCTCTATCCCGGCATCACCCCGCTCGACATGGTGGGGCCCCTCCAAGTCCTTTCCGCGCTGGCCCAGATCGACCCGTCGTTCGAGGTCGTCGTCGTGGGCCAGGACCTCGCCCCCCTGGGCACCGACACTCCGCTGAAGCTGACGCCGAGCCACACGTTCGCCCAGGTCGCCGAGCCCTTCGCCTTGATCGTCCCCGGCGGGACCGAGCCGACTCTCGCAGCCCTGGCCGACGAACCTCTGCTGAGCTGGCTCCGCAAGGCCGCGCTGACGGCCGAGGTCGTCGGTTCGGTGTGCACCGGCTCACTGATCCTGGGTGCCGCCGGCCTGCTGGACGGCCGTCGGGCCACCTCTCACTGGGGCTTCCGCGACCTGCTGGCCAGGTTCGGCGCCACGCCCGTCGCCGAACGCTGGGTCCAGGACGGCCCCGTACTCACCGCCGCCGGAGTGTCGGCCGGGGTCGACATGGCGCTTCACCTGGTCGAACGCCTCGCGGGCGAGCGGATTGCCCGAACGGTCCAGCTCTTCATCGAGTACGACCCGCAGCCGCCCCTGGGCGGAATCGACTGGAGCGCCACCGACCTCGACTTCTTCAAGCCCCAGGCCCGGGCCATGGTGGAATCGGCGCTGCGGGACCATCCCGCGCTCCTGGCCCGCCTGACCACCTGACCACCACCGCGACGTCGGAGGCCCGGGCCCGATGACGTGACGCAGCACGGGGCAAGCCCACGAACGGCCCCATGGGCGCCGGTGTACCGGCGGCACGAGGCCGTTCGCCCTTCGGTCGACACCGACCAGGCATCCGGCCGATGCCGATGACCGCCTCGGCCTGCTTCCGACCGCGAGGAACTCGCAAAGCGGGGGCCGCTGTTCAGAGGCGCTTCGCGCTGCGCAGGGTCTTGGCGTAGTACCCGTTGCCGTCCAGGCGCGAGACCCCGCCGACATCGCCGATGGTCGGGCCGTTGATCTCCTCGCGGCTGGACACGAAGATCAAGTGCCCCTCGGTGTCGTGGCCGACGACCATGCCCACGTGGTCGAGTCGCTGGCCGGTGCGGGTGTCGAGCTTGAAGAACACGAGGTCGCCCGGCTGGAGCTGGTCGATGGCGGAGGGCCGGTCCTTCGGCGTGATGCCCTTGAGCGGCAGGACGTCCGTGCCCTCCTTGGAGCGGGCCATGCCGTTCGCCGTGCGCGGCAGGCCGTTGCCGGACTTGTCCGAGGACATCAGCGGGTAGCGGGACCGGAAGCCGAGCACCATGCGGATGAAGCCCGAGCAGTCCAGGGACCGGGCCCGTACGGCGTCCGGCTTGCCGACGACGCCGTCCCGGAAGGGGTAGGGCGCACCGAGGTAGTCGTAGAAGTCGGACTGTTCGAGGCGCGGGTCGCCGCCTTCGGCCCCCGTTGTGTTGAGAGGGCCGAAGTTGGCGTCGCCCGCGATCACTCGGCCGTCCTTCTCCTTGCGCTCCGGCGCGCCTGCCGCGTACTGGAACGCCATGGCGAAGATGTCGTCCTCGCGGCTGTCGGCGTACTGCTTGTGCCAGGCCTTGAACCATTCCTCGTTCTCGGCGCCCTTGACCCAGGGCTTGGGCATGAGCCGCACCCAGTCGGTCGTGGAGACCTTGGACGCGGTCGCGGCGGGCTCGGCGAAGGTGCGCTCGGGGCCCTTGAGCGTGGCGGTGCGCGCGCCGTCGGTCAGGACGGCCTTGATCTGGCCGTCGGGTCCTCGCAGGACACTGCGTGCGGGATGGTCCAGGCGGGCCCAGCGGTCTCCCGCCGTCTGCGTGCCGGCTGCCTGCTCGCGGTTCCCGTTCAGCACGCCCACGTTGCGCACCTGGGTGACACCCGGCTCGTCCTTCTTGCGCAGTTCGACGGTGAGGTATCCCGAGGCTCCGACGAGCCCGAGGATGGTGATGCCCGCGAGCACGGGGCGGGTCTTCTTCTTCCCAGCCATGGTTCTTCCTCGATTCTCAGGCACCGGGCATGATGCCGAGCAGCAGCCCGGCGGCGACGACGATGTAGGCGAGCAGGGAGACCGTGGCCGTGGCCAGCAGGGTCGGCCCCCTGGGCTGGCGCACCAGCTGGTAGGCGATGAGACCGGGCACGATGAAGCCCAGGGTCTGGTTGCCGTACATGAGCGGGAATTCGATCGACAGGACGATGATCACGGTGGCCTGGAGCAGTACGCCCAGGAGCACCACCGCGGCGAACAGCCGCTTGCCGTAGAGGATGACCAGCCGTTGCATGAGTTTGGTGCCGGCATACGTCAGAGCGGTCACGCCGACGACCATGGCGGCGCGCTGGAGGTCCTCGATGAGGGTCAGTGCCAGCCAGCCCGGCGTGATCATTCCGCCGGGAGAGAGGTTGGTGGTGAGGTAGCACATCAGGGAGAACAGCAGGCCGATGGCGATGCCTAGTGCGGCCATCTCGGGGGTCAGGGCTGCGGTGGTCAACGGGGGCTCCGGGCAGAAAAACGAGGGGTGAGACGGGGCGTTCGCGGCGTGCGGGCGCGGCGGGTCACGGCTGGTGGGGCCGGCGTGGAGGCGCGGCGGATCACGGCTGGTGGGGCCGGCGTGCGTGCGGGTCGGCCGGAGGGGCGGAGCCGAACCGGCCAGGCCATTGGGTGTCGGCGGGCTCGGGCTCCCCCGGGCCGGGCCCGTACGCCGCCGTCGGATTCCCGCCTCCGTGGCCGAAGCCGGGATGCGGCATGGTCGGGAACTCCATGGTCTGGGCCGCCTGATGGCGCTCCTCGTGGGCCACGGGGTAGGCGGCGTACGGGTCAGGACGAGCCTGCTGGGTGACCGCCTGGGGCGGAGTGTGCGGTCCGGTCGTGGCGGTGGCGTCGTCCGCCGGGAGCTCCGCGAGGAACTCGAGGAGTTCCTCGCCCTGCCCGTGGATGTTGCCGATGGCGACGAGGGACGACCCGTCGGGCATCGCGTCCAGCACCACCGGCATGAACTCCTGGGCGGCGCGCTTCTCGCCGCCCAGGTCCACGGCCCTGTTCCGCCACTCGGCGGGTATGGCGTCGATGGCGCTCTTGGCGGGGTGTCCGATGACGAACACGTGCTCCGGCTTCAGATCGGGGATGATCTCACCCATCTGGCCGTTGCGCTCGACGCGGTCGGGGCGACAGTTGATGACGACGTTCAGCGGGCGGTTGACAGCTCCCAGGTCGAGCAACTGGTTGACGTTCATCAAGGTGGACTCGGGGTCGTTGGCGGCGAAGACGTTGGCGAACGCGAGGCGGTTGCCCGTGGGCGTCACATAGCGCTCCACGGAGAGCACACCGGGGTCCGGCGGCGCGTCGTACATGCCCTGCAGGGCGACGGCCCGTTCCACGCCCAGGAGTTCGGCCACCGTCAGCGCGATCGCGACGTTCTCCTTGAAGGTGAACCAGCTGAAGCCGCGCAGCTCGGCGTCGGAGACGGAGTCGGGGTCGGCGTAGATGAGCCGGCAGTTCCGTGCGTCGGCCTCTTCCTGGAGGATCGCGAAGCGGTCCTTCTCCGCGGTGACGCAGATGCCGTCCTCCGGCATCGAGCGGCACAGCGAGCGGGCCACGTCGTCGAGGGTGGGGCCCATCTCGGCGAGGTGGTCCTCGCGGACGTTGCACAGGATGCCGATGGTCGAGCGGATCAGCTTGCTCTGGTTGACCTCCTGGAGGGCAGGCATGACGGCCATGCACTCGATGACGAGTGCGTGCGGCCGGTAGGAGGCGGCCCGCCTTACGATCCCGATCTGCTCCACCACGTTGGCGATGCCGAACTTGCGGTAGACCGGCTCCTCGGTCGCGTCGGGGTGGATGAAGCGCGCGGCCGTTCCCGTCGTCTTGGCCACCGTGACAAGACCACCGCCGCGCAGGGCACCGGCGCACAGACGGGTGATGGAGGACTTGCCGCGGATGCCGTTCACGAGGACCCGGGCCGGGATGGCGTGAAGGGCGGCGTAGTGCCTGCGCTGTTCGACGATGCCGGCGATCAGCAGACCCGCCCCGCTGAACAGGAGGACGAAGTAGAGGTAGAGCACGGCCTTGTCACTTTCCGCCGACGCGGGGGTCCGCGGTCCGGTGCGTTTGGTTCTGTCGGTGGGCCAGCGCCTGCTGACGCAGGAGTTCGAGGCTGCGGACCACGGCGCCCACCTCGTCCTGGTAGCGGGGGTACAGCACGGTCTTCAGGTCCCCGTCCGCGAGCTTCTCGGCGCTCGTGGCCAGGGCGCGCAGCGGCCGGACGACCACGAGGTGGATCCATCCGAGGCAGACGATGACGGCCGCGAGTCCGAGCAGTCCGGCGAGGACGCTGCGGTCCTCGCGCTCGTACGGGGCGATCTGGAGGTGCCCCGCGTCCTGTCGGCTGACGAGGGTCCAGC
The DNA here is from genome assembly GCF_042892175.1 of Streptomyces sp. NPDC001828. Taxonomy (NCBI): domain Bacteria; kingdom Bacillati; phylum Actinomycetota; class Actinomycetes; order Kitasatosporales; family Streptomycetaceae; genus Streptomyces; species Streptomyces sp. NPDC001828. The sequence goes on along the minus strand of NZ_JBIATV010000001.1, from coordinate 1,171,852 downwards.
CGATGTCGGCGGTGACACCTCCGCCGGAGAAGGGGGCGGCCGCGGCCACGGTGACCTTGCCTCCGCCACGGATGAGAAGACCGTTCTCGACCGGGCCCGCTCCGACCCGGACGTTGGCCGCCCGGACCAGGTTGTCGAGCGCCTCGCCCGGCAGTTTCTCGAAGGCGGTGAACCCACCGCTGGAGGCGATGGTCAGGCCGTCGGCGTCCACCACCCGGACCTCGCCGAGACCGGGCCGCACGAGCAGCGAGTTGAGGAACTGGACCCGGATCTCCCCGACCAGGGTGCCGCCCTTCCCCTCGGCGACCGGCGCGGAGGCCTGGAGGACGGGCAGTTTGCCGCCCTTGCCGGTGACCTGGACCTCCGGCTGGTCCTCGCCGCTGCTCCAGGCGTGCGGCTCTCCTCCCGCTCGGGCGGAGACGGCGCCGGAGGGGTCGACGACGTAGAGGGACTGATAGCGGCTGTGTTTGGCCAGGGCGTCCTTGAGCAGGCCGTCCGTTCCGCGTCCGCCACCCTCGGCGATGAGGTGGGTGACGGAGACGAGGTCGGCCTGGGCTTCGTTGAGGGCCCTGCGCAGTCGGTCGGCCATCATGTCCGTGCGTTCGCGCTGGTCGTTGACGATGGTGGTGGGCACGCTGACGGTCGCGTCGGTGCGGTTCAGGAGCAGCCCGACCGGAACGCACCAGAGGAGGAGCAGCGCTCCGGTGATGACGAGCGGACCGCGTGTGCCCGTCCGGAGCCCGCGCCGCTGGGCGGGGAGGTCCGCGGCCGAGTCGTCTCCGGTCAGCCGGCGGCGCAGACGTTCCAGGGCGATGCCGATGCGGGCTGCCTCGCCGCGTCGGGGCACCGAGACCGGCCGGTGCAGATCGCCGCGCGCCAGCCTGCGGGACTCCAGGAACAAGTGGAGCAGGGGGCGTTGCACGTTCCGCCACAGCACGGTGACCGCGAGAAGCCCGAGGAGCACCAGGGCTCCGGCCGCGGCCAGGCCGAGCAGCGCGCGGTCGGACTGGCCCGCCTCCTGCCGGATCACGGGCAGCAGGGACACGACGCTGAGGCCGAGGCCGGCCGCCACACTCTGTTTGTCGTCGGGGTCGGAGGAGGCGAGCGAGGCGTAACCGGCAGTGGCCACACGTCCGTTGTGCTCGCCGCCGATCAGCGTGCCGCTGACACCGGGGTAGCCCCGGGAGCCGGGCGCCTTGGCGCGGACGGGGTGTTGCTCGGTCCGCGTCGCGGCCTGGTCGGCCAGCCGGGTCATCTGCTGGTGGCGGAACGCCAGTTCCGCGCGCTCCTGGTCGGAGTTGAGCGACTCGGCCCGCTCGAAGCCCGCCGTGGCGAGCACTTCGCCGTCCTCGGCCACGACGGACATGCTGCGGAAGGGGCCGAGGTTGATGTCCGGCACGTTCAAACTGCTGGCTGCGACCAGGAGTTGCTGCGGTTGTCCGGGCTCTTCCAGGACCACCATGGTCATCAGGCGGACGTCGCCGGTCTCCAGCCGTACGATGCGCGGCTTGAGGGCTTTTCCGCCGGTCAGCGTGTCCTCGTCCAGCCAGGCGAGGGGGATGGTCTCGCCCCGGGCCGCGAGCACCTCGCCGCTCTCCAGGTCGAGGACGGTGGTGCCGGTCCACTTCTGGTAGGCGCGGCTCAGGTCGGACAGGACGCGTTCGGGCTTGACGGGGCTCCCGGCGTTGACCGCGGTCGCGGTGCGCTCCAGGTCGGCGAGGCGTTCGTCGATCGACGAGCGGAGCGCGATCGCACCGTCCTCCGCGAAGTATCGCTGCGAGGAGAGCACGGCCTTGGGTACGACGGTGTCGCCGGTGGGCCCGAGCACCTTCGCGGTCAGCCCGGACAGGGCGAGGATGAGTACGCACAGAACCGCGATCGGCGGCCGGATGCCGCCGAGCAGCGGCATGTCCGCGCGCCGTCGGCTTCGTCGCCGCCCTCCTCGCACGGAGTACGGCGCGTTCTTCGATTTCACGTCTGTTCTTTCCTGATTCCTGCGGCTCGGGCTCCCGTGGCACGGCACACGGAAGAGCGTCGGCGGGCCAGTGGCGCGCCGCCGCCGGGGGTAGTCGGGTGTCTAGGGGCCGGGGTCGGCTCAGTCCTTGAGGGCCAGCTCGGCCAGACCGTCGCGGGCCGGGGCGCCCCGGTTGAAGAGGAATCCCTCGGTTCGGGTCGCGGCGAGGTGGTAGCGGGCGCGGCGGTCCGCCGGGAGCTCGTCCGGGTGGTCGAGGGCCCCGCGGACATCGACCAGCCGGACGTCCTTCACGGCGTCGCGGGGCAGTTCCTCTTCGGAGTCCTCGGGCTCGGGCGGGATGTCGACCAGGGTCGTGCGGTACCGGGCGGCGACGTCCCAGCCCTTCTTGGTCTCCCGGAACTCGAACCAGCCGATCGCCCCCTCCTCCGTCAGTCCGGAGGGCGATGAGTGGCGGGCGAGCTGGTTGCCGAGGCTGTAAGCGACCCAGGTGCCGTTCACCTTCTCGATCGGCTGCACCACGTGCGCGTTGTGACCGATCACCAGGTTCACGCCGGTCTCCTTCGTGAGGCGCTGGGCGAGTTCGAGCTGGGGGACGCTGGGCTCGTTGTAGTGCTCGAGGCCCCAGTGGACGGAGAGGATCACCACTTCCGCCCCCGCCTCACGGGCGCGGGCCTCGGCCTTCTTGATCTCCTCGATGCCGAGCCGGTTGAAGGCCCATTTCTCCTTCTCGGGCGCCGGGTTGCGGAACGACTCCCCGGAATAGGCGAGATGAGCGACCTTGACCCCGTTGACGTCACGGATGTCGGGCTTCTCCGACTCGGCGGGCGTACGCGACGAACCGGCGTGGCCGAGCCCCGCCCTGTCCATGGCGTCCAGGGTGCGGCCGACGGCCTTCAGGCCGTGGTCGAAGGTGTGGTTCGAGGCGGTGGAGCAGGTGTCGTACCCCACATCCTTGAGGGAGGTGAGGACCTGAGGAGGCGCCAGGAATTTGGGAGAGCCCTCGAAGGGCCCGTTGGGGCCGCCCACAGGGGTCTCCATGTGACAGATGGCCAGGTCGGCCTTGCTGACCACGGGTCGGATACCCGCCAGCTGCGGCCCGAAGTCGAGCCCCGCGGTCCCCTTGCCGGTCCTCTTCGCGTCCTTGGCCGCCTGGTCCACCAGGTCGGGATGAATGAGAACATCTCCGGCAGCGGCCACCGTGAACGAGCGTCCGCCGGGCTTGACCTGCGACTCCGACGGGTTCGCGGCGCAGGCCGTACCGAGCACGGCGAGTGCGGCGAAGACAGCCAGGGCACGACTTGTAGGGAGAGATTCACGGAATGTCACCAACTGATCTTCGCATGGCGAAACCGGCCGAGCGTCCCCGTAGGATTACGAGGGCATTACTTTTCCTTTGCTTCCTTTGCCTGACCGGATCCATTGTGACTCTTGTCGCATGCGGGCCCGAGAAGCGTGAAGACAATGAAAAGGGAGGCTCGGCGTCGCGTGAACTCGTCGACCTCGACAGCCGGATCGTCGACTACGCCCGGAAGGCCGCCGAGCGCAAGCCGTACACACCCCCATCCGCCGACGAGAGGGAGCACATCGCACAAGGGGTCGGGCATTTGCTGGACGGCGATGTGGCCCTCGCGGAAGAACTCTTCGACAGCGCCGGATTCCGCCTCTCCCGCCTCACGGACGCCGCCTCAGGTCGGCGTTACGACGAGGTCGCCGCACGGACGCCAGGACCCCGCGAACGCTGGGGCCGGCTGTACGTGAACGCCGACGCCGACGTCCGCTGGAGCGTTCAGGTGCCCCACCCGGTGTCCGACAGCGGCACCGAACGCCTGGGGGCGCGGCTCCTGGAGGAGACGCCCCGGGGCGCGCTCGTTCTCGCGGGCGCCCACCGCACGGCGGGCCAGGGCGACGCGGCCGACGTGGCACACCGCACGGACAGCGTGTTCCACGCCGTGATCACCGAGATGAACAAACGCGATATTCCCGGCTTGCAGTTGCACGGCTTCGCGGCGGGAGAAGAGCGCCCCTACGACGCCATCCTGTCCACCGGCGCCGCCCGGAGTGCGTCCAGGAGCGCCACGAGACTCGCGAGGCACATGAAGGACCAGGACCTCCGGGTCTGTCAGAGCTGGTCCGACCAGTGCCCGCTGGAGGGCACCACCAACGTCCAGGGCGAGGACGCGAAAAGGCGCTCCGGGACCTTTGTCCACGCCGAACTCTCCCCGTCCGCACGCAACGAGGGAAAGGCGACACAAGCCCGTACGGCTCTGCGGGAACTGCTGATGGAATGGAGTGAGACCGAACCGAACTCTCCGCATTCTTCACGCCTTGCCGTGCGCCGGGACGCCCCCTGACCGGGCTGCGGACGGCACACCGGTCAAGGCCGGCGGGAGAACGGGAACCAAGGACTCAACCCGGACGACACCTGCTTCCCTAAGAGGCGTCCCGAAGTAGCGCGCCGGGAAGCCGAAGCCAGGTCGAAGCCAACCGGTGTGTCCCGCCGGGCCTGTTGGCGTTGGGCATCAGGGCCGTGCACCCATGATGGCGAGTGCCTCGTCGCACAGGCTGGCGGCGTTGGCGGCTTCTCCTTCGAAGGCGCGTTTCCACAGGATGTAGGACAGACCGCTTTCGGCCCGGCGGCGAGTGTGGGGTGCGGGTGCGGTCACGCGTTCCAGGCGGGCGGTCAGTGTGTCGATCATGGGGGTGAGTTTCGCCTGTCGTGTCACGCGTGCCAGTGCGGAGTCGGGCTCATTCACGCATGCGGCGATCAGTCTGCCGAGTCCTTGGGGCAGTGCAGTGATGATGCGTTCGACGGATGCGGTCAGGTCCGCCAGTGGGTCGGCGGTGTCGGGTGCGGCGTGCAGTGACCGGTCGGCTCGCAAGGCGTCCACGACCATCTCCTCCTTGCCTGGCCAGCGGCGGTAGAGCGCACCGAGGCCGACTCCGGCGGCCGCGGCGATGTCCTTCATCCGCAGGCCCTCGTAGCCATGGGCCTGTAGCAGGATCAGGGTCTGTTCCAGGGCCAGGGGGGCGATGTCGGGGTGGCGCCTGCGGCCGCGCTGAGCGTTCTCCATCCTCTTACGGTAACGTCGATTATCGGAAATGATGATTCTCGGAAAGGTGTCGTCATGGCTCCCACTGCCCCCACTCGCGCACTCGTCCTCGGCGGCGGAGGCGTCACCGGCATGGGCTGGGAAATCGGCGTCCTGGCCGGGCTCCTCGACGAAGGCGTGGACCTGCGCGACGCGGACACCGTGATCGGCACATCGGCCGGTTCCTTCATCGGCACCAACTACACCTCCGGCACCGACTGGGAGACCCTCTTCGCCGACCAGGACCACGCCGGCGAGAACGAACCCGTCATGCACACCGACCCGGCCGTCTACGAAGGCTGGACCCAGGCATTCATCACCGGCGCCGGCGACCCCGAAGCGGTGGGCGCCGGATTCGGCCGGGTCGCCCGCACCTTCGGCGCGGGCGTCGACACCGAGACACGCCGCGCGGTCGTCCGCTCCCGCCTGCGCAGCACCCACTGGCCCGCCGCCATGCGGGTCGCCGTCACCGACGCCGACACCGGCCAGCTGCGCCTGCTGGGCCCCGACGCGGGCATCGACATCGAGACCGCCACCGCCGCCAGCGGCGCCGTGCCCGGCATCTGGCCCAGCGTCCACTTCGACGGCCGCGAATGGATCGACGCCGGCATGGTCTCCGCCGCCAACGCCACGCTGGCCGCAGGACACGACCGCATCGTCGTCCTCGCCCCTATGCCCGAGGGCCACGCCGGTATCCCCAGCGCCCAGGACGACGTCGCGCGCCTCAACGGCACCGGTGCCCACGCCTTCCTCGCCGCCCCCGATGCCGCCGCCCGCGAAGCCATCGGCCCCAACCCCTACGACCCCACCCGCGCCCGCGCGGCAGCCGACGCAGGCCGCCGCCAAGGCCGCACCCTCGCCCCCGACATCAAGCACATGTGGAGCTGAAGCACGGCGGCGAAGCGGGCGCTGGTGGATCACTCCCGGAGCGATCCACCACCCCATGACGATCATGATGGGGACTGGTGTGATTACGGCGTCGGAGCCGTTCTGGATGGAACCGTTCAGTGGTCTGAGCCCACGCGTGTTCGCCACGGCCCCTAGCCGGTTCGCAGCGCGGCCAGGAGTCTGGATCGCAGGAGCTGTACGGCTGGGAAATGCTGGCCCCGGCGGGTGATGAGGCCGAGCCGGGCGTGTGTGGCGGCGTCGGTGAGCGGCACGGTTCGCAGGCCGGTGCCCTGTGCGGAGGACGAGCTGAGGACGGCGATGCCGAGACCGCGCTCGGCGAGGCGGAGCAGGGTGGCCGGGGAACTGGCGCCGATGTCCACGCGTGGGTCGAGGCCGATCCTGTGGCAGGAGTCCTCGTAGGCGGCGCGGATGCCGGTACCCGGGGAGAGGCAGAGGATCTTCTCGCCCCGGAGGTCGGCGAGGCGCAGTCCCGTCCGGTCGAGAGGGTGCCCGGCCGGAAGGAGGGCGGTGACCGGCTCGTCGAGGACGACGCTCACCTCCAGGCCCGGGGCGGTGTCGCCCGCGTAAGCGATCAGGGCCACGTCGAGAGAGCTGGAGAGCACCTGGGCCTGGAGGTCGTCGGAGTCACCCTCGTGCAGGCTGAGCTCGATGCCCGGGTGGGTGCGGCCGAGGTCGGCGACGGTGTCGAGGAAGGCCGGGATCGAGCAGCCCATGATCATGCCGAGCCGGACCCGGCCACGGACGGCGTGGGCGAACTCCGCGGCGGTGTGCTGGATGGCCTCAAGGGCGGCGAGGGCGTTCTTCGCAAGCGGGAGAACGGCCTCGCCGGCCGGGGTGAGGCGGATTTGACGGCCGGAGCGGTCAAGTAGCCGCTGGCCCAACTCCGCCTCCAGCTTGGCCACTTGCGTGCTGATACCGGACTGGCTGACGTGCAGGCGATGAGCGGCGGCCGTGAAGGTGCCCTCGTCCACGATGGCGGCGAAGTAGCGGAGCTGATGTATCTCCATAACCAATGATGATAGGTGCCATCCCATCCATGTGTTGGACGGATGGACGAGGCGGCTGGAGGATGGAGGCATGACGACGACCAAGACTCCGCGAGAGCTTGCCGAGACCTACTTCACCGCCTGGGAGGCGGGCGACTTCGAGACCCTGCGGGGGGTGCTGGCCGAGGATGTCGACTTCGTCGGGACGCTGGGCAAGGCGTCGGGGGTGGAGGAGGCGCTCGCCGGCCTGAAGGGGCTCGGTCAGGTCCTCGAGAAGATCGACGTGAAGGTGCGGGTGGCGGAAGGCGATGAGGCGATCACCTGGTTCGACCTGCACACCAGCGTTGCACCGCCCACCCCGACGGCGAACTGGATGCACGTGCGGGACGGGAAGGTCGCCCGGATCCGGGTGACCTTCGACCCCCGCGACCTGCTGGCGGGATTCGAGAAGCAGAACTGAACGGGGCGGCGCCTGGGCCGCGTTGATCTGGACTCGGTACGTGACCGAGCGGGCGGCCCGGCCTGCCTGACGCAGTGTCAGGCCGCCCGCACCGGCGGGCATCCCGCCGGGTCGTCGGGCCCGAAGCGGCCGGGGCCAATTCGGCCCTCGCCCCCTACTCGTACCTGTACTTCAGCGACTCCGCCTCCGCCTGCTCGATGTCGGCGATCGTCAGCTCCGGCATGCGCAGTTGGGCGAGCGTCACCTCGGCCGACGCAGGCTGGGCGTCCGTCGACAGCCACTGCTCGGGCTTCCAGGCCGCGCTGCGCAGCAGCGACTTGGGGCAGTGCGGGTAGACCTCCTCGATCCCCAGGACCAGCGCACTGGCCGGCGGCTTGCCCACGGCGGTGAGCTGCGACAGCAGCTCCGGGCGGGTGGAGACGCAGGCCCGGCCGTTCACCCGGAGCGTCGTGGTGCGGCCCGGGATGATGAACAGAAGCCCGGCCCGTCCGGTGGCGATGACGTTCCGCAGGGTGTCCAGACGCTTGTTGCCGGTCGCGTCCGGTATCGCCACCGTCCGCGCGTCCAGGACGGCCACGAACCCGGCGGGGCCGCCGCGCGGGGAGACGTCACAGTTGCCCTCGGCGTCCGCGCTGGCGACGAGGACCAGCGAGGAGCATCCGATCAACCGCCTTGTCTGCTCGGTGAGTTCGTCCATCTGCTTCCGCACGGCCGCGTCGCCAGGGTGTTCGTAGACCCGGCGCAGCGTCTCCTCGTCGGGCACGGCGTCGTGGCGGAGCGAGTCGAAGGCACTGCTGGCAAGAGGTGTCGTCATGACTCCGACCCTAAGGGGCCCGACCCACGAGTGATCTTGGCGGGTGAGTGCCAGTGCGCGGTGGGACGGCAAGCCGAGTCAAGGTGCCTCAGCTGGTCCTTTGGCCCTTACTCAGGAGTACGCTGGAGTTACCGAGGGCACTTCGCACGCGGGCCACAGTGCCGGCGTCGCCCTCGGGGATCGTTGACACCGGGCCACTGTCCACGGACGGCGACCTTGAGACGGGTTCGCGCCATGTCCGCGCCCATTGATCTTCTGCCCCAGCGCGATCCCCTCGCGACTCGTAACGTCCGGCTGGCACTCAAGCCCGCAAGCTCTTCCCGAGGCCTCCTGGACGGCGCCTGGTGGCCGCGTTCGCGCGATCTGCTGCGTGAACTCCCCCCGCTGGTCGGTGCGTTGGACCCCCTGTGGGGCCGGATCACCCGCATCGCCGTGAACCCCCGGCGCTGGCCCGTGGTCCCGCGCGGGATTCCCGTGGCCGGGCATGTGGTGAAGGCCGGCTGGTTCACCCGGAGGAGCGAGCGCTGGTAACGGCTCTCCCAATTGTTCGCCACGAACTGGTAGTTGCCGGTCCCGCCGGAGTCGTCGTACGGCCCGGTGGCGTGCGCGGCCCGTGCGGCGGTGTGCAGGCGAAGGCCCGCCCCACGGTTCCCGACCCAGCCCGCACGCCTCGGTGAGCCGCGCTCCGGGGCGCTATGGACACGGATCCGTCGGCCGTCCTAGATTCGTCCTAGTGCGAGGTCAGCCGGGGGATCAACGCTCATCGTCGCGTGCCGGGGGAGCTATGAGATTCGGCTTACTGGGGCCGTTACATGCCCAGATCGCCGGACGTGCGGTCGCGTTGAACGGGCCGCGCCAGACCAAAATGCTGGCAGCGCTCCTGATCGACGCCAACAACACCGTCGCCATGGAGCGTCTGGTCGCCGTGATGTGGGACGTCGGCGCTCCCACCACCGCGGTCCGCCAGGTCCAGGACGCCGTCTCCGGGCTGCGCCGCAACCTCGTCGCCTGCGGAGCACCCAGCTCCTTGATCAGCACGCGGCGCGGCGGCTACGAGATCCATCTGGACCGAGAACAGCTCGACCTGCTGGAATTCGACCACGAGCGACACCTCGCCGAGCAGCACACGTCCCCGATCGACACAGCGGCCACGCTGCGGCGGGCGCTGGCCTGCTGGCGTGGAAACGCCCTGGCCGACACTCCCAGCCAAGTCCTGGAAACCGATGCGGCACGGCTGAACGCACAACGCGCGGCCACCCACAAAGAGTGCCTCGCCATCGAACTCGACCTGGGCCGCCACCGCGAGGTCATCGACGAACTGACCGTACTGTTCCGCGATCACCCCTACGACGAACAGGTCGCCGAACACCTGATGGTCGCCCTCTACCGGTGCCGAAGACAAGGCGAGGCGCTCCAGATGTACGAGCGGCTGCGCCGGACCCTGGCCGAGGAACTCGGCGTCGACCCCACCCCGCCACTCAGGACACTGCATCAGCGCATCCTGGCCGCTGATCCCGCCCTGGCGGCTCCGGCCCCCGTGCGCGGCCCCTCGGACACACCACCGGAGAGCCCCGCCCCGGAGGCCCCCGGCGCGGCAATGGCGATGCCTGTGCGTCAACTGCCCTTCGACGTACCCGACTTCGTGGGCCGCGCGGAGGCGCTGGCCGAGATCTCCGGACTGCTCGACGGGTCGGCGCCGAACCGGGCCCCGGTGGCCGTCGTCGTGGGTGGTCCCGGGGTGGGCAAGTCCTGCCTGGTGACGCACGCCGCGCGACTGGCGAGCGCCAACTTCCCCGACGGCCAGCTCTACCTCAACCTCGCGGCGACTTCGGACGAGCCACGGGACCCGGGGCTGATGCTGGCCGAAGCGCTGCGCGCGCTCTCGATCGTCGGCAGCGCGATCCCCAACGGCCTGTCCGAACGTGCCGCGCTCTACCGGTCGTTGCTGGTGGACCGTCACATGCTGGTGGTGCTGGACGATGCCGGTCACGCCGATCAGGTGCTGCCCCTGCTGCCCGGCGCCGAGGGCTGTGCCGTGTTGATCACCAGCCGCACTCTCCTGACGCAGCTCCCCGGCGCCCGGCACATCGACCTGGACGTGCTGAGACCGGCGGAGGCACGGGAGTTGTTCACCGGGATCATCGGCAGGCGGCGGGTCGAGCGGGAACCGGGTGAGGCCGACGCGATCCTCGACTGCTGCGGCAACCTGCCGCTCGCGATCCGTATCGCCAGCGGCAAACTCATGGGCCGCCCGGCCTGGTCGCTGCGGGTGTTGCGGGAACGGATCGAGGACGAGTCCCGGCGGCTGGCCGAGCTGAGGCTCGGGGACCTCAGCGTGCGGGCCAGCGTCGAACTGAGCCTGAGGCTGCTGCCGGCCGACGCGGTGCGCGCGCTGAGCCTGCTGGGTCTGCTCGGCCCCCACACCCTGCCCGGCTGGGTGGTCGGACCACTGCTCGACCGCTCGGACGCCGAAGAGGTGCTTGACACCCTCGTCGACGCCAACCTGGTGCGGCTGACCGCGACCGATGCCATCGGTGAGCCGCGCTACCGACTGCACGACCTGATTAGGACCTGTGCCGTGGAGATCGCCGCCACCCTGCCGACGGCGGACAAGCAGGACGCGATGGTCCGGGTGCTGTCCGTCTGGCTCGATCTGATCAGGCACGGCACCGACCGGCTGCCGGCCGGGCTGCTGGCCGCCGCGCCAGGCTCGGCACCGCGCCGATCGCTGCCGGACGCGGTCACGGACCGGCTCATGGCCGATCCGTTCGGCTGGTTCGACGCGGAGCGCGACAACCTGCTCGGTGCGGTGAAACTGGCCGTGGACTGGGGCCTGGACGAGTTGGCCTGGGAGCTGGCGGCCGGCCCGGCGACCTACTACGACCACCGGTGCCTGTACCAGGACTGGCAGCACAGGCACCGGCTGGCGCTGGACGCGGCGGAGGCCGCCGGCAACGCGCGCGGCGCGTCGGTGCTGCTGCGCGGCCTTGGCCAACTGCACATCTACCAGGACGAGTTCGACCGTGCCACTCACGTCCTCGAATCCTCCATCGAGCTGTGCCGGGACAGCGGGGACAAGCGCGGCGAGGCGCTGTCGGTGGCGATGCTCAGTACCGTCAGCCGGGTGCAGGGCCGTGACGACGAAGCGCTCGAACGCGTCGAGCACGCGCTGGCCATCGCGGTCGGTGAGGGAGATCTGCATGTCGAGGCGCAGCTGTCCTGCTCCATGGCCGTGATGCGCCTCATGCAGGACCAGCTCGAAGAGGCGGAGACCTGGTTCACCAGGGCCCTACGTCTGGCGAGGGAGCTGGACGACGAGCATCGCGAGGCCGTCGTGCTGCGGCGGTTCAGCAGGCTGCACGATCGGCGCGGCGATCCGGACGAGGCACTGCGCTGCCTGTGGCAGGCCTTGGCCACCTTCGAGGAGCTGTCCGACGAGCGGTGCACCGGCTACACCCTGCTGGAGGTCGGCCGCGTGTACGCCGGCCAGGACGACCGGAACCAGGCCGGCCCGGCGCTGGAGCGCGCCGCGGCCCTCTTCCACCGGCACGGCGACCGCCAGGACGAGGCCACGTGCTGGCAACTGATCGGCGACCTGGACGCCGCGGCGGGCCTCCACGACATGGCGCGCCAACACCGGAGGCGCGCGCTGCGGCTGTGGGAGACGATCGGCGAAATGAACGAGACGGAGGCTGCGGCGCGACCGTCGTCCCCATGAACGCGGCCGCATGGAGCATGCGTATCCGACCTGGTCCCGGGCGGTCGGCTTCGACTACTGGACAGCGCCCCCGCGCGTCAACTCAAGTGCGTTCCGAGACAGGGTAGTTGAGGCCATCTCCGGGGATCCGGACCCGCAGCCGAACGCGCCAAGGCCCCCACCCAAGCCTCGGGTGGGGGTGAGCTGTCAGGCCTGGGGAGCGTCCATCCTCTGCCAGTCCTCGAGCGGCTTCGTGCGCAGCATCGCCCGATACACGCGGCGGGTGAACACGGCCGCCCCCTCGCCATACTCGTGCAGCTCTTCGAAGGCCTCGGCCGCGGAGTCGTAGACGAACTTCTTGCCCTTCGCGTTCTTGATGATCCACTCCCGGTCGGCGCTGAGACCGATCCCCGTGGGCACAGTCATCGGAGCCCCCTCCCTGATCGTCGGTGCGGGCGTGATCATAACCGCGACGCCGAGCGGATACGGACTCGAATAGGTAACCGGCGGCGCTGCGAACCCAGGCCGTCCGACCAGCCCGAAGGCGACCGGATACAGTGCGCGCGACGGCAACCCGGTTGATTGAGGAGCGGAAGTGTGACCGACGCCAGCGAGACTCGATCCGCCGACGGTTCAGCGCACGAGACACGGCCGAGCCGACTGCACCGCATCATGCGCTTCCTGCCTCTGATCGCCCCCGTCCTGCTGTGGACCGTGCCCTGCTGGCTGCTGCTGTACGCCGGCCAGCACTGGCCGCTCCCCGTTCGACTGGCCGGCACGGCCCTGTTCGTCCTCGGCCTGGTCGGTATGCCGCTCGCGATGATGCGCGGCCACGGGCGTCGGCAGCAGGACTGGGCGGCCATCGTCGGGGACACCCTGCTGGGCGCCATCTGGGTCCTGTTCACCTGGTCCGTCGTGCTCGGCATCCTGCTGCGGCCGGCCCTGACCGCAGCCGGAGTCGGCGACGGCCAGGACCGGGCCCGGATCGCCACCTGGGCGGCCCTCGGCACGGCCGCCGTGCTGCTCGCCTGGGGATACGCCGAGGCCCGCCGCGTACCTCGGGTGCGCCGCCTCGAAGTGCAACTCCCGCGCCTGGGCGCCGGGTTGGACGGCACACGTGTCGTCCTGATCACCGACACCCACTACGGCCCACTCGACCGCACCCGCTGGTCGGAACGGGTCTGCGAAACGGTCAACACGCTCAACGCCGACCTGGTCTGCCACACCGGAGACATCGCGGACGGCACGGCCGAACGCCGTCGCGCCCAGGCCGCCCCACTCGGCACCGTGCGAGCCACCCGGGCCCGGGTCTACGTCACCGGCAACCACGAGTACTACAGCGAAGCCCAGGGCTGGGTCGACCTGATGGACGAGCTGGGCTGGGAGCCGCTGCGCAACCGCCATCTGCTGCTCGAACGCGGCGGCGACACCCTCGTGGTCGCGGGCGTGGACGACGTGACCGCCGAATCCTCCGGCCTCGCCGGCCACCGTGCCCACCTCGCCGGCGCCCTGCGGGGCGCCGACCCCGAACACCCCGTCCTCCTCCTGGCCCACCAGCCCAAGTTCATCGACCGGGCAGCAGCCGAAGGCGTCGACCTCCAGCTCTCCGGCCACACCCACGGCGGCCAGATCTGGCCCTTCCACCACCTGGTCCGCATCGACCAGCCCGTCCTCGCGGGCCTCAGCCGTCACGGCACCCGCACCCTCCTCTACACCAGCCGCGGCACCGGCTTCTGGGGCCCGCCCTTCCGCGTCTTCGCCCCCAGCGAGATCACCCTGCTCGTACTCCGCTCCCCGCACCAGCCCCCCACGCGGTAACACGAGGCGACGGCTGGAGTCGCGGCAACTACCGCCCCGGAAGGGGTAGTCGGCCCGGCGCGGTACCCACGCAACCGCCCCCCATCAGGCCCCGTGGAAGAGGCCATCTAGGCTGGCGCGGTGACTGATGAGAAGGAGCGGGTGCAGCCGTCGGGCGTGTGGGCCACGGCGGTAGGGGTGGCCAGGGTGCGGGCGCTGGAGACCGAGCGGGAGAACGCGCTGTTCCGCGACCCCCTGGCGCAGGCCTTCGCCGCCGCCGGCGGCCTGTGGCCCTCCTCCGCGCCACTGCCCGATGACGAGGGCGCGCGACGCCGTCGGCTGGCCGTGTCGTTCTCCATCGTCATCAGAACGAAGTTCCTCGACGACCTGTTGCGACAGGCCTCCGATTCCGGGGTCCGGCAGGTCGTGCTGCTCGGCGCCGGGATGGACAGCCGGGCATTCCGGATGGACTGGCCCGAGGGCACCCGGCTGTTCGAGGTCGACACCGCCGCCCCACTGGACTTCAAGGCTTCGGTGCTGCGCCAGGAGCAGGCCGTCGCCCGCTGCGAGCGGACCACCGTCGCGGTGGATCTGCGCGAGGACTGGCCACGCGCACTGGCCTCCGCAGGGCACGACCCGACCTTGCCGACCGCGTGGATCGCCGAAGGGCTCCTGATCTATCTGCCCTCGGACGCGGTGGAGCTACTGCTGACCCGGATCAGCGCGCGGTCGGCGGCAGGCAGTCGGATGGGTCTGACGTTGGGCTCGCGCGGCGTGATCGAGCGCTTCGGCGCGGACGCCACCCCGGGATCGGCGGCGTCCATGTGGGTGTCGGAGATGCCCGACGACCCGGTGGCCTGGCTGGCCGGGCACGGCTGGGACGCCGAGAGCCACACCCTGCGCGAACGCGCTGCCGCCTACGGCCGCCCGATCAGCACCCCGCCCCAGCGCGAGGAGCGACCCGGCGGCCTGATCTCGGCGGTCCGTCGCTAGAGCGCCTCCCGGTTTCCTGGAGCCGGGCCGGTCCTGACACCGTCGGCGCCCCGGCCACCCACGGTGGCGAGGCCGCCGTGCGAGAGCGGCGAAACGGCTCCGGGCGCTGTCAGCGCAGGCCGAAGCGGTCGCTCCAGGCGGCCATGTCGGCGGCCGTCGTATTGCCACCGCAGACGACCAGGCCGAGCCTGGCGCCTTCGCCGACGTGCTCCAGCACTTGGCGCGCCGCGGGCACCAGGCATCCCGCGGCGGGCTCGGCCCACACCTTGGCGTGGTTGGCCAGGTCGAGGCTGCCCTGGACGGCCTCGGCGTCCGTCACGGTGAGGACATCGGTCACCAGGGCCGCGACATGCTCGTAGGTCAGTTGTGAGGCACTGGGGGCGCTCAACGTCGAGACGATCGAGGACAGTTGGACCGCTACCGGCCCGCCCGAGGCCAGGGCCGCGGACATGGCTTGCGCGCCTTCGGTCTCCACGCCCCAGATCCGTACACCGGGACGGCGCGCGTGCAGCGCGGTGGCGACGCCGGAGATCAGCGCTCCGCCGCCGATGCTGACGAGTACGTCGGTGAGCTCCCCCGCGTCCTCCGCGAACTCCAGGCCGACCGTGCCCTGGGCCGCCACGACGACGGGGTCGTCGAAGGGGTGGACCAGGGTGAGCCCCTGGCTCCGGAGTTCCTCCGCGAGGGCGAACGCGCCGTCCATCGTGTCCTTGAGGATCACGCTCGCTCCCGCGTCCTCGGCGATGTCCACGGCGCGGCCGGGAGCGGACCGCGGCATGACCACGGTCGCCTTGATGTCCAGCGCTCCGGCCATGACCGCGACGGCGATGCCGTGATTTCCGCCGCTCACCGCTACGACTCCGGCATCGCGTTCAGCCTCGCTGAGCGCGAGCAGCTTCGCCGTCGCACCGCGCGCTTTGAACGAGCCCGTGCGCTGCAGAAGCTCCAGTTTCGCCGTGACCGGCGCGCCCAGGAGCGCCGAAAGACCCGGGCTCACCACCGTCGGGGTCCGTACGACATGCCCGGCGAGCCGCTCGGCCGCGGCTTCCACCTCCGCGACACCGATCAGCACATCCGCCTCCGTCACATGAAACGAGTAAGCCGCGACGAACGTGCCCGATCCATCCCATCCACAGCGGCAGGGCGGCAGCCATTCGGGGCGCCCCACCACCCGGGTGGCGGCCGCGCGGCAGTTCGATCATCCTACGCCGCGCCGTGGCTTGGACGACCCGGCCGCACACGGCTCCGCCGGTCGCAGGCAGCCGCATGCGTCAGCGCACGTCTCGGCGTCAGATGGTGGCGTGGCGTCCCACCACGCCGGGGCGGCACACAGCACAGGTGCGGGCAGCCAGAACGTGACGCAGCCCCGGCCGAAGGCTCGGCCGGGGCTGCGTGGAAGCGGGGCGGTATGGAAGCGGGGCGGGTGTGCTCAGGCGCGGGCGTCGCCGCTGAGGACCCACAGGTGACCGAACGGGTCCTTCACCCGGCCTTGCCGCTTGCCGTAGGGGCGGTCCTCGACCGGGATGACGATCTCCCCGCCCAGCTGGGCCATGCGGTCCGCCGTAGCCGCAGGATCCGGCAGATCGAGCATGAGCAGAACAGGCGAACCACCCACGGACAGCGGGTCGTGCCAGCCCCACTCCTCCACGCTCTGCGCCAACGCGAAGACAGCCGCCCCCAGCGAGAACTCGGCGTGCATCACGAGCCCCTGGTCATCAGCGACCCGCTCGGACAGGACGGCCCCCAAGGCCTTGGTGTAGAAGTCGATCGCCGCATCGGCATCGGAGACAAGCAGCTTGGGCTGGAGTTCACTGGTCATGACTCGATGATCCTGTTGGAGGGCGCCCGTCGGCTTGTAGATTTCGGCCCTCCTCCGCGAGCCAGGCCGTCGGGGTCGTCCGCATCAGGTCCTGGAAGTCGCGCACCAGATGACTCTGGTCGTGATAGGCGCTCTCCGCCGCGATCTGCGCCCAGGAGCCGGCCCCCTCCCCCGCCCGGCGCAGAGCGATGTTCAGGCGAGCCACACGTGAGGCGAACTTCGGGCCGATCCCCACCTCGCTCCTCATCACCTGACGCAAACGGCGCGGACTGAGGTGGACCTGTCGCGCGACCTCCTCCACCGGCACCTGTCCGTGGCCGGCCCGGATCACCCGCAACGCCTCGACGGTGTACGTGGAGACCCCGGGCCGCTCGGCCCGCCCCAGCTGGTCCAGAAGCCGCCTGCGCATCAGCGCGGCCCTGCGGTCGGCCGGCCGATCTGCGAGTTCCTCGGCAAGCAGGCGCAGCCACGGCAGAAGCTCGTACGCGTCCAGGCCGCCCGCGTCCACATCACTCAGCGGGACACCGGTCAGCCGCTGGGCGGCCGCGATCGACAGCTCCACCAACACGACCGGCTGATCAGGGCGCAGGAGGAGAGAAGGCGTGCCCGTACCCGGCCGCATCATGCCCGTCACCACAGCCTGCGCACGCCGAGCGTGCCCGCCGTAACCGACATCGATCGGCGTCCCGAGACTGACGACCAGCCGGCAAGACAGAACCGGAAACGCCCGGTGCAGCCGAGGAGGTCCCGTGTGCTCGCTGACAGCGACCACACCGACACCCGCCACCCGGCATGCCTGAGTCAACTCCACCCCACCAGCATCCCACCAATCCCGCCCCCGCGTCCGAGATCGCCACCGCTCCCGCGCCCAGCCGCTGGACCACCACACCCCGAGCTGCGCCCTGAATCGCCAACACAGGCTCTAAGCAAGGAAGTTGAGAGCAGATCGGCGACCGGACAGAAGAGATCCCCCGTCACTTACGGTTATCAGAGCTGCCGCAGCAGACGAAGAGGTCCAGCACTCTGCGACACGTCGTGTCGTGCCGGTCGAGAATCGGGTCGCCGGCGAGTATCGCGCAATGCAGGCGCTGCAACCGTAGCGAAGGGTCGATACCCAGCTCATTCACCAGGTTCCGACGCAGCGCGGTGTACGCGGACAACGCCCTGGCGGGTCGGCCGGCCCGGTACAGGGCCACCATGCATTGGGCGTGCAGCCCTTCGTGGAGCGGGTAGCGGGCGATGAGCGTGGTGAGTTCGATCGTCAGGTCGGCGTGGAGACCGAGGCGCAGTTCCGCTTCGATTCGGCGCTCCAGATCCCCCAGCCTGCTTTCCTCCAGGCGAGTCGCCTCGATTTCGAGGAACCGCCCGGCACATGTGTCCACCAGCGCGGGCCCTCGCCACAACGCGAGCCCCTGGCGAAAGAGGCGGACGGCGGTGTCGTCATCACCCCGCTCGAAAGCGCGCCGCCCGGCGACGGCGCAGCGTTCGTATTCGAGGGCGTCGACGCTGCCCGGCAGCGCGTCCATGAGGTATCCGCCGTTGCGCGTCGCCAGGATTTCCTTGGGACCACGAACGGGTTTGGGGTCGAGGGCGTCATCTATGTTGCGACGGATACGGAGGATGTACGTCTGAAGCGTGGTCATGGCGCTCCGCGGAAGTTCTTCGCCCCAGAGTTCTTCCATGAGTTGCGATGCGGGGATGACCTGGTTCGCCGAGAGGGCCAGCAGTGCGAGCAGTTGTCGCGGCTTGTCAGCGGTGGGAACGACCGACTGCCCGTTGACCGAGGCCTCAAGCGCCCCCAGAACCTTTACTTCCATAGCATTCCTCCAAAGCAGGCCAAATGAGGAGCATTGATGATCACCCTAACTTCTCGTTCTTAAGAAGGATCTAGGGGCATAAGTCCTAGCCCTTACGCAGGAACAACCCTTGCGCATCTCTTTGCCAAGAGATTGCTACTTGTATGGTTTCCCTCGCCCAAACCCCCTTCCAGGGCGCACCCTTCGGCCACTCAGAGACCCCCTCAAGGCCTTCACGGCATAGATCCTTGAGTTTCTCTTTACTCAACGGCATTCGACGGACCCGGCGGGCAGCGGTGATGTCGAATTACCGCGCGACCCTCCCCGTCAAGCCAATATTGATTTATTCGAAAACTAAACGACTCAGCGCGGCGCGCATCAGTCACCACCGATTGCGTCAGCTATTGCGGATTGCGTAAGCCGTACGGCAGAACCTGCCGATTGAGCGAATGAGCTCCTGCCGGACATCGGGCCACCACATCGCGGGGTGACGGACAACATGCCGGTGCCGCAGACTCGTAGAGGCACAACGCACGTTTCAGCGGACGGAGTTGAGGGACGGACATGAGCAAGGATGACGTGGCCAGCTGTCGATGCGGCCACCTGTGGACGGTCCATCTCGAGGGCAATTGCGACGGTGCGGAGGGCAGTTGTGACTGCCGTGGGTTCTACCATGCCGGCTGGCGCCGCAACACAACCGACACGTGCCGCCACTGCCACCACGGCAGATCACAGCACTCCGGGGTGCGCTGCGAAGCGAGCATCGGCCAAGACACCGTGACCCACCGCCACTTCGGCAGCGAAGGCGATTCGTGGACGACAAAGGGGACGGTGGACATCCCCTGCCCCTGCCAGAGCTTCTACTGAGGTCCAGGCCCGTGGCCGCCACGGGGGCCCCGTGGCGGCCACCATGTCGCACGAGCAGCGACGGAAGTTCAGGTACATCTTGATGAACCGGCGACGGGCTCGGCTCGGCTCAACAAGGCTATACGCAGGGCTACTTCACGAATTTCCAGGTGATCCCGTTGAGCACACCGACGTCCAGCGACGCGAACTTGCGGAATGCGGTCTGGCTGAGGTCGATATGGGTCGAGGCGCAGGAAAGGCACTTGTCCCGCACCGGAATCTTGATCGTCTTCCCCTGATAGGTCACCTGGACCGAAACGCCCTTGCACAGCGGGTCGTTGTTCGGGTTCGCCGTGGTCCACCAGGCGGGCGACACCGCGACCAGGTCCTGGCTCGACGCGTCGATGAGTGTGCCGCAGGCACCGTAACCCTTGTCGTTGTAGTACGTGGCCTTTCCTGACATCGGCTGGCCGATGGGTATGTCGGCGTGCGCCGTGCCGGCGCCGAACGCGACACCGACCACTGCGGCAGCCACGACTCCACTCCATCTCGTGAGTCTCATGGGGCGACACCTCGCTTCTGTTGCGGCCCTCTTGGTTGTGAGAGCGCTCTCATGCGGCGGGAGCATGGTCGGCACGGCTGCCGAGCATCAAGGAGCCGACGG
This sequence comes from Streptomyces sp. NPDC001828, assembly GCF_042892175.1. Taxonomy (NCBI): domain Bacteria; kingdom Bacillati; phylum Actinomycetota; class Actinomycetes; order Kitasatosporales; family Streptomycetaceae; genus Streptomyces; species Streptomyces sp. NPDC001828. Next base: position 1,152,007 of record NZ_JBIATV010000001.1, on the reverse strand, counting down.
GGTGCATGGCGTCAAACCGCCCCACATCAGTCGCAGTTGACGATCACTCAGGGAGCAGGTGACGTGGCACATGGCGTCTCTGACCCGGTGGACGCATACATAAATTCCACGACCGGAAGAAGGCGAGATGCGCACGTCCCGCGCCAAGGGGACATCAGGGTGACCGGACTGGAAACGTTCGCCTGGGTCGAGGTCGTCACCGACCCGGAATCGGTGGCTCGGTTCGCGGATGCCGAACTGGACGAAGTCCGCGTCGACGCCCCTGTGATGCCACCTGGTCTGGAAAGTCTGCGCGCCGAGCGTGACGCGCAGCGCGGACGGGAAGGCTTCGGCGCGCTGGCGGGCCGCGACATCGTTTACTTGAGGCGCCCTTGGGACGAGGACGACGAGCCGACCGTCTACTTGATGGAAATCGGGCCCGACGGACGCCGAGTCCGCCAAGTGGAGCTCGCCCCGGACGGAAGCGCCGTGCGCAGTGGCCCTGATGACTGGGCGTTCAACCCGCCGGTCGTTGACCTCTTCGACCCCGCCCTGGCGAGCCAGGAGATCGGCCGTAACGAGTTCGAGAAGCAGTGGGCGGCTGCAGACGGTCTGAATCAGTCGGTGAGCACAGCTAGCTGCGATTGCCGGTGAGAGTGCAAGCGCTCGTGCGAACCGCTGCCCGGCGCGTATGCGGCGCCGGGCAGGTGGACCGTCCACGTCGTTCGGTCCGGCTTAGCCGTTCAAGGGCGACACACGGCTGCCTGCCCTGGCCAGGGGGCCGCCGCCCCCTAGTCCTGGGCCAGCCTCGCCGGGAATCCGCCCGTCGCCACCGGGCTCCAGCGGACCGGTGTGACGCGGATCAGGGACTTGCCCTGCTTCACCATCGCCTCGCGGTACTCCGCCCAATCCGGGTGCTCTCCGCTGATGCTGCGGAAGTAGTCCACCAGCGGCTCGACCGATTCCGGGGCGTCGATGACCTCCGCCGTGCCGTCCACCTGGACCCAGGGGCCGTTCCACTCGTCCGACAGCACGATCACGCTGACACGCTCGTCCCTGCGGGCGTTCCGGGTCTTGGCGCGCTCGGGGTACGTGGACAGGACCAGGCGGCCCGCGTCGTCCACGCCGCAGGTCAGCGGCGAGCCCTGCGGGCTGCCGTCGGCGCGTCGGGTCAGCAGGATCGCGCGGTGCCGGGGGCGGAGGAACTCCAGCAACTGGTCACGTTCGACAGGGGTGTTGGAAGCGATGCTCGGGCTCATGTACCGCACCCTACGACAGGCGGTGCCGACCCGCGCGGCGACACCGCCCCGCCACGGCCCAGGGTGTCCGGGCCGTGGCACGAGGGGCTCCCGCGCGGCGTGACGTGTTCCCGTTCACGCGCGTACGACTTCAAGCGCGTACGACTTCACGCGCGTACGGCACGGCCGACCCGGCCGCATCCGGTGTCGCTCACTGCTGGACGATCTCGTCCGCTCCGAACCGCAGGGCGCAGTCCCATGTCTCGGCGTCGCTGAACATCAGCTGCACCAGTTGGATGGACCACTTCCAGTCGCAGTTCTTCACCCCGAACAGCGCGCCCAGGGTGTCCCGCAGGGGCATGCCGATGTAGCGCCGCTTCAGGCCCACCCGGGACGGGACCCGTACCGAGCTGAGGTCCTCGGCCGTGACGTGGGCCTGCTGCACCAGCCACTCCTCGATGAACGGCTGGTTCACCGGCCGTCCTTGCTCCTTGGCCGCGCGCACGAGGCTGTCGCGCAGGGCGTCCGCGGTGCCTCCGTCACAGAGGCCGACCAGCCAGCCGGCGAGCTCGGGGGCGAGTACGAACGAGGTGTCGTTCGTCTGGCCGGAGCTCTGCTGCTTGCGCCACTTGTCGATCTTCTCCATCGCCCCGTACTGCTCGTCCCCGGTGAAGTCCTCGTGGTCGGGGCCGCCGCCGAAGTTCTCCAGGTTGGCCGCCTGAGTACCGGGCGATCCGCTGCTGCTGACCATGGTGGCGTTGGACGTGCCGTCGGTTCGGGGGAACGTACCGGCCATCGTGTAGATCAGGCCGTTCAGGTCGTCGGGCGAGGACAGGTCGAGGTCCATCTGCCGGGCCGTCCTGATGACGTCGTAGTAGTACAGGTGCGCACCCGACTCCTTGATCGCCCTCTCCACCGTCTCGCTGAGCAGCACGCTCTCCACGGAGTTCTCCACCGCGTCGACTCCGCCGAGTTCGGCCAGCAGCCCCGTGTGGTTCTCGCCGACGTTCCCGAGCCCGACCTGCCCGGCGATCCGGTCGCCCTTCAGCTCGGTGAGTACCTGCCAGGCGTCCGTGAGCACCCGCTTGTCGGCGTCCAGGTTGTGGATGATCAGACTGTCGAGCCTTCCCTCGAACAGGGCGGCGACCCGCTCGAGCCGGGCGCGCAGCACCGCGGCCGACTCCCCCGACCGGACATCGAACTTGTACAGGATCTCGTAGCTGTCCCTCGGCCGGCCGTGCAGCACCTCGGAGACCGTCTCGATGTTCCGGTAGCTCTCCGCCGTATCGAAGCGCCGGTACCCGGCCTCGACGGCGGAGGTCAGCTGTTCCTTGCTCCGCCCGTCCACGCCGAAGACGAGCCAGGGCTTGGCCCCTTCGGTCTCGGCCTCGTCCGCGGGCATCCGGGCCACCACGGGGGAACCCTGGCGCGTCGGGCCGGCGGACGTGGCAGTGCGCTGGACCGTCGCCGAGTGGGACATCTCCTGACGGGCATTCACCTCGGCGCCGTCATCAATGCGCACGCCCGTGAAGCCGGCGCCGAGGCGGGCCGGTGCTGCTTCCGGCTGCCCGCCGTGGCGCTGTTCAGCGCGGTCGGCGGTGTGCGCGTGCTGGTCCTGGGACCAGGCGTGGCCGGACCGGCGGAGCATCTGGACCACGGCTCCGTTGCCGGCCGCGTTCTGGAGAGCGAGAAGGCCGGGGTTCGATCCGCCCTCCTGAGCGGGGGTCCGGATCGTGACCCGTCGAGGCGCCTTGCTCTGGGGAGTCTGGGCCTTCTCGTTGGCGTGCATCGAGTCCTCTCACGGGCGCGGCAGCCGGCACTGCGGATGGCACGGACAGCCGCTCCGAGTCGACGCGGGCCCGGCGCCCTTTCGTGCGGCCTCCGAGCCGGGATCGTCACCAGCGGCCAATCCCCGCACGGCAGTTGACGGGCTTCATGGCCCTCCAGCCTATAACCGCCCCCGGAGCCCACCGGCGGAAGGGGGCGGCCGGATGGGGCTCGATGGCACCGCGTGGCTCCGCGGCCGTTCCGGACCGTGGACCCGTGGGAGACACCCGGAACCGCGGATCGCCGAACCGCCCACGGCGCCTGAAGGATTGATGAATCATGGGGCCGTGACCGAAGGTATGAGCGATACGGCCCCGGACGGCGAGATGAAGGCACTCCTCAGGGCCTTGGACGCACAGCGGCGCCATGTTCTCGGCATCGTCGACGGCCTTGACGAGCAGGCTCTGCGAAGGCCTGTGCTGCCCTCCGGCTGGCACTGCCTGGGGCTCGTCCAGCACCTCACCCTCGACGTCGAGCGCTTCTGGTTCCGTGCCGTCGTCGCCGGGGACGAGGAGATCATCCAGGGTCTGCCGAGCGGCGACGAGGGCTGGAACGTGCCGCCGCACAGGTCGGCCTCGGACGTGCTCGACGCATACCGGCGGGAAGTTGAGATCGTCAACGCCCTGACGGCCAACGGCCTGCCCGAGGCGGCCCTGGCCTGGTGGCCGCACGACCTGTTCGGCGAACCGCATCTGCACACCCTGCGCGACGTCCTGCTGCACGTCATCACCGAAACCGCGTGCCACGCGGGCCACCTCGACGCGGCACGCGAACTCATCGACGGCCGCCGCTGGCTCGTCCTGACGTAACCGCACTCCGACTCCCCCACCCCGGCGGCCCGCTACGAGCCGCCGCTCCTGGCGTGCCTCCGCCGTGGCTGTTGGCGGCGGAGGCGATGAAGCGAACTCGCCCGCCACCTCGTCCGCCCCGGGTGGGTTCACTCGCTCCCGCGCCGAATCCCAAATCTTCCTCCAAGGAATCGAATCAGAAGCAACAAACATTGACGTAATCAAACAACGGGGCTACGTTCCGCCCCAGTCGCACCACGGCAACTCGCGTCTCACGCCCGCCCTTTGAGGACCACCCCACACCCCTCGGGAGCACAGCATGCGCAGAGCGCCCCTCCCCCACACAAAGACCGGCGCATCAAACCGCGGCCCCGGTGCCCGCGTGCGCCGGGCCGCACTCTCCGTCCTGGCCGTCCTCACCGTCGTGCTCGGCACGCTGCTCGCGCTGCCGGCAGCCTCCCAGGCCGCCTCGTCCCTGCCCTGCGACATCTACGGCAGCGCCGGTACCGCGTGCGTCGCCGCCCACAGCACGACGCGCGCCCTCTTCTCCTCCTACAACGGCCCGCTCTACCAGGTGAAGCGGGCCTCCGACGGCGCGGCCAAGGACATCGGTCTGCTCGCGCCCGGCGGTTACGCCGACGCCGCTGCGCAGGACGCCTTCTGCCAGAACACCACCTGCTCGATCGGCAAGGTCTACGACCAGACCTCACGCCACAACGACCTCCTGCCGGGCCCGGCGGGAACCGCCGGCATGGGAGCCGACCGGGGCGCCGACGCCGCCGAGATCGCGGTGACGGCCGGTGGCCACAAGGTCTACGGCATCTGGATCTCGCCCGGCGTCGGCTACCGCTCCACCGGCCAGGCCTCGGGCACCGCCGTCAACGGCCAGGCCGAGGGCGCCTACATGGTCGCCAGCGGCACCCACGTGGGGTCCGCCTGCTGCTTCGACTACGGCAACGCCGAACGCACCCCGGCCGACACCGGCAACGGCCACATGGACGCCGTATCCATCGCCACCACCTGCTACTTCGCACCGTGCACCGGGTCCGGCCCCTGGGTCGAGGCCGACCTGGAGAACGGCATGTTCCAGGGGGCCAACGGCTCCAACACCGCCAACCTCGGCAACAGCACCCCGTACGTCACGGCCATGCTCAAGAACAACGGGCAGACCAGGTACGCGCTCAAGGGCGCCAACGCGCAGTCCGGCGGCCTGTCGACCTGGTGGGACGGAGCCCTGCCCAACCGTGGCGGCTACGCCCCGATGCAGCAGGAGGGCGGGATCATCCTGGGTACCGGCGGTGACAACAGCAACTGGAACCGGGGCACGTTCTTCGAGGGCGTGATGGTCGCCGGCTATCCCACGGACGCCGCCGAGAACGCCGTCCAAGCCGACATCGGCTCGGTCGGATACTCCGGCCAGACCGACGAACCCAACGGCGATCAGCGCAAGTTCACCGGCCCCGGCGGCGCCTGCGTCGACGTCGCCGCCGACGACACCGGCGTGAACGGCGCCGCGGTGCAGCTGTGGGACTGCCAGAAGTACGCCGAGGACCAGCACTGGGCGCACCTCGCCGACGGCACACTGCGCACGCTCGGCCGCTGCCTGGACATCAACGGCAACGGCACGGCGGGCGGGACCAAGGTCGAACTCTGGGACTGCGACGGCGTCGGCGGGCAGAAGTGGGTTGCCCGGTCGGACGGTTCGCTGCTGAACCCGCAGTCCGGCAGGTGCCTCGACTCACCGAGCGGCGCGACCGCCAACGGCACCAGGCTCCAGATCTGGGACTGCAACGGCAGCCCCGCGCAGAAGTTCCAACTGCACTGACTCTGTACCGACAACGGCACGGACACAACGCACCGGACCGAGCGGTCACCTCAGGTACCGGCCGCCCGCACCGCCTCCTGGAGCCAGGAGGCGCAGTCGGGCGAGCCGAGCAGATCCGAGTGGCCGCCCGGGAAGGTACGGCTGGTGAACCGGTCCGTCGTGACGTTCCGCCAGTCGGCGATCGAGTCGTCCGTCGTCAGGGGATCGTCGGCTCCCCGCGCCGCCCATATCCGGCAGGGCAGCGGGGGCACGTCGGCCGGGTCGAACTCGCCGAGCAGGCGCAGATCCTGCGCCGTCGTCTCCGCGACGACCTCCCGCCATTCGTCCGAGGCCGCCCCGGCCAGCAGACCGGGGTCCACCTCTTCGAGGTAGGCGGCCGCCTCGGACGGGCTGCTCACAGCCTGCTCCGGCAGTTCGAGGCGGCCCGGGGCCGCGGCGCCCGCGGCCACGAGCGAGGCCACCTCGACGCCGGACTCCCGCAGGCGCGCCGCGGTGGCGCAGGCGACGTAAGCCCCGTAGCTGTGGCCGAACAGCAGGGGGCGCTTCACCGCGCGCCGGACGATCTGCTCGGCACAGGCACCGACCACCGCCTCGAACGACGCGGCAGGAACCCCGAAGCCACGGCCGTGCCGGCCCGGGTAGCGCACCAGCCAGGATGCGGGCCCCAGAGCACGGGTAAGCGGGCGGAACTCTCCGCCGAAGGAACCCGCGCCGGGGAAGAACACCGCGTCGGTCATCACAGCCTCCGTATCTCCAGGGCAGTCACCGGGCGGGCTCGTCCGCCCGTGCGCTCGTGCTCGGGTCTCGTCGCGAGGCACGCCGGGCAAGCACCGCGGTCACCAGGAGGACGACGGCGAACAGGGCCCAGCACAACCACATGGGCGGCCCCGCGAGCACGGTCACCGCGACCACCGTGACGGCACACAGCGCGGCGATCAGCCGGGGCGGCCCCTGCCCGGCGAGCTTCGTGTACGAGGCCGCGCCCAGGCCGTACAGGACGAAGTAGATCCCGCCGGACAGGACGAAGAGCAGCTGGAACGACATGACACCAGTCGCGCCGAGGACCGCGATCAGCGTCAGGGCCGCGCCCACCGCCAGTACGGCCGTGACCGGATTTCCGTCCCGTTCCCGTACGCGGCTCAGCGCCCCGGGCAGATAGCCGCTGCGTGCCATGCCGAACACCAGCCGGGACAGGGCGAGTACGGAGGCACATACGTTGGCGGTGATGGCGGCGACGACCAGGGCCAGCGTCACCGGCCGGCCGAGGTCCCCCAGCGAACGCTCCGAAAGACGCAGCAGAGGGGCCTGGTCCAGCGCCTTGTCGCCCGGGTCCACCGCGCTGAACAGGCCGAGCAGCACCAGTCCGTACAGGGCGACCACGATCACGTACGAGGCCGCGAAGATGCGCGGGATGGCGTCCGGGCGCTTGTGTTCCTCGAAGGTGAAGGCCACGGTCTCCCAGCCGGTGAAGGCGACGTAGACGGCCGTCAGGACGCTGCCCAGCTCGCCCAGCGGTGGCACCTCGACGCTCGGTGCCCGCACGCCGTGCACGCCGAGGGCGACCAGTGCGGTGCAGGTGACGAGGACGAACAAGGCCAGGACGAGCGCCACTTGGACCTTGCCGGAGACGTTGGTGCCCAGGCATCCGATGACCGTGGCCGCCGCGAGGACGGCGACGGGGAAGAGCCAGGCCAGGCTCGCGACGCCGGAGAACTCGGCGACGTAACGCCCGCCGGTGATGGCGGTGGCCGGGATGCCGGCCACCAGCGCGAGTGTGGCGAGCAGCCCGGCGGACCGGCCCGTCGGCCGTCCGAAGGCGACCTCCGAGTAGTGGGACACCCCGGAGGCGGACGGATAGCGACGGCCGAGCCAGGCGTAGCAGTAGAGGAGCGGGATGACCGACACCGCCGCGATGGCCCAGGGCATCCAGGCCGAGCGGCCCAGTTGCTGGTAGCTGGTGCCGGGCAGGATCATCATGCCGCTGCCCAGGATGGTGGAGAGCGCCAGGAACGTGCCCACGGCGCCGCCCAGTGACTTCTGCAGTCCGCTCACGCCAGGTCCTCCCTGCACGGGGTGGCCGCCAGCAGGCCGTCGAAGGTGCGCTCCACGACGGCGGTCCGCGTCGCGTCGAGCGCGTGTCCTGCGGGCGTGACCGTCAGCTGGAACTCCTCGGTCACCCGGTGCCGCCAGGCGGCGCAGCATTCGGGTGGGATGAACCTGTCGTCGCGGCCGGAGAGCACATGCAGTTGGCCGAGGTCGCCGTCGGAGCCGATCCACTCGGCGAGGCGGTCGGCCACCACGGCGTCGCGGCGCAGACCGTGTGCGATCTCGGCCAGCATGTCCTCGTCGTCGAGTAACTCCTGCGGGAAACCGTCGTGGGCGAGCACCTGGGCGATCGCGCGGTCGGGAAGGTGTGACATCGTCGGTATGCGTCCTGATGAGTCGGGGCACGGCGTATTGATGACCAGTACCCGCGTCGGCACGCCGATCCTCGTGCCGAGGGCGGCGTGCAGGCAGATGGCGGAAAGCCCACCCATGGAGTGCCCGGCGAGGACGATCCGGCGGCCGGACACCTGCGCCACGGCCCGCTGGACCTCCCGCACGGCCCGGTCCTGCCACCGGCCCGATTCGAAGTCGGCCACGGAGTCCGCGTTCGACAGGGTCAGTACGGTCATGCCGCGGGCGGCGGCGATGTCCCTCAGCAGTGCGAGGGTGGCACCGCCGCCGCCGGCGGCCGGGAAGCAGACGCACACGTCCGGCCCGGCGGAGGGCTCGTTCACGTGCCGAGTTCCTTCGCGTCGACCACCTCCACCTCCAGCTCGGTCAGCCCGAGCATGAAGTTGGAGTGCAGGCGCCGGGGCGGCTCGACCACCGCGAACGCCTTGTCCCAGTCGGCCAGTTCCTCGATGAACGTCTGGATCTCCAGGGTCGCCACGGGCGCCCCGACGCACCGGTGGACGCCGGCGCCGAAGGCGATCTGCTTGTTCTCCGAGCGGTCGATCCGGAAGGTGTCGGGGTGGTCGAAGACCTCGGAGTCCCGGTTGGCCGACATGTTCCACAGGGCCACGAAGCTGTTGGCCGGAATGGTGTGCCCGCCGACTTCGAAGTCCTCCACCGTCAGGCGCTGCACATAGCTGTTGGTGGAGGTCCACCGCAGGAACTCCTGCGTGGCCACGTCACAGCCCACTTCGCCGCCCGTCACCTTCCGCCACTCGTCGCGCTCCTGGTCGATGGTGTGGACGGTCAGGCTCGCCGTGTGCGGGGTGGTCTCGTTTCCGCCGACGGCGACGTTCAGACCGTTGAGGACGGCGACGTCCCGGGGCATGGTGCCGTCCGCGACGCACTGGGCGAGGAAGCCGATCATGTCCTCGGCGGGGCCGCCGGCCGAGCGTTTGACGATCAGGTCGTCGATGAATTCCAGGACGTCGAGCTGCGCGTCGACCAGCGCGTCCAGCGGGCGCGAACCGGCATACGCCTCGTCGCGGTAGCCGATCATCGTGCGGGTGGCTTCCAGGAGGTACCGGGCGTCCTCGGCGCCGATGCCGAAGAGCACCTCGAGAACGCCCTTGGGCAGCTCGGGCGCGATCACCTTGCTGAAGTCGAGCCGGTCGCCGACGGTCAGGCTGTCGAGGGCGCCGCGAATGTTGCGCCGCACCGTCTGCCCGACCCGGCCCAGCATGTCCCGGCTGAAGCCGCTGGTCTTGATGGGTTTGCGGATCGCGGTGTGCTCGGGCTGGTCGGAGACGATGAGCATGCGGCCGGAGGCCGAGTCCTTCTGCGGCAGGTACGAGCCGTCGATCATGGTGCCGTACGCCGAGCTGAGCCGCTGGTGGTCGACGTAGGCCGCGTACACGTCGGCGTACCGGGTCAGCGCGTAGAACTCGTAGCCGTCGTCCCTGCGGTGCAACGAGACCGGGGCGTTCTCGCGCAGCCCGGCGAGGTAGGCCCAGGGGTCGTCGTCGGCGAAGAACTCGGGTGAGTACAGCGGGCTGTCCTCAACTACCAGCATTCTCTGCTCCGATCAGGTCGGCGATGCGTACCGGGGTCCGGCCCTCGAAGAAGACGTGTCCCGGGACCCTGACTCCCGTGCGTTCCTTCAGGAGGGCGCGGCAGCGGAGCACGGCCAGTGAGTCGACCCCGGCGGTGAAGATGTCCGTGTCGGCCTCGACCTCGCGGTCGAGCACGGTGCGCAGGCAGTCGGTGATGGCATCGGGCGATATCTGTGTCATGTCTCTTCGACCTTCTCTGTCAGTCGGTATCGGTCCATGAGGGTGGGGACGTCGACCTTGCCGCCGGCCTTGACCGGGTAGCGGCCCACCAGACGCACCCCGATCGCCGGCGAGAAGTCCTGTACGACGGACTCGATCCGGTCTCGGGCCAAGGGGTCGTCGAGGGCCGCGGGGTCGGTCCGGACGAAGGCCACCGTGTGCCGTTCGTCCTGCGCCACCCGGCAGTCGAGGACGCGGGGCAGGGTGGTGATCCGCTGTTCGAGCGCGGCGGTGTCGACCCGCATCCCGTTCACCTTGACCTCGCCGTCCAGCCGCCCGGCGAACACGAGGTCGCCGTTCTCGTCCGGGCTCACCAGGTCCCCGGTCCGGTACGTCGGCTGCCCGGCCGGGTCCTGGAACCGGTGGACCAGAGCGCCGTCCTCCAGGTAGCCCAGGCAGACGAACGGTCCGCTCACCACCAGCTCCCTGGCGTCCGACGGGCCGTTCGCCGGGGTGCGCAGGGTCTGCCGGCAGCCGTCCAGGGGGCGGCCGATGGGGATCGTGGGCGCCGCGAACTCCTCGGGCAGCCGGTAGTGGTGGGTGGCGAAGGTGGCCTCGGTGGGGCCGTACAGGTTGACGAAGTGGCCCCGCAGGCCGGCTTGCCTGGCCCGCCGGTAGGTCGACATGCGGAACTGCTCGCCGCCGCTGAACAGCCAGGGGATGTCCGCGACGCAGTCGGGTACGGCCTCGACGACGGTCGTGATGACGGCGGCGGGCAGGAGGAGGCGGCTGATGCCGTAGGTCTCGACGAGGTCGGGCCAGGCGAAGACGTCGTCGTTGACGTGCGGCAGGCACACCACTCGCCCGCCCGTGGCGACCGTGCGCCAGGTGTCGAACCACCAGCCGTCATAGGTGGGCGTGGCGAAACTTCCCGCCGTGCGGGGACCGCCTCCGGGCGCGTCCGGGCCGGGGTCGCCGGGCACGTCCAGGTCCCGGCAGCCGAAGAGCGCCAGCAGATTGCCGCGCGTCACCGCGACGGCCTTGCGGCTGCCGGTGCTGCCGGAGGTGAAGTTGACGGCCACGACCTCCTCGGGGATGCGTTCCCCGGGCGGCCGGGGGCCCGGCGGCGCGGTGATCCCGACCGACGGGGACGGACCGGAACGGACCTCGACCGTGAGGTCGGGCCGCACCCGGTCGAAGTCGCGCTCGGTCAGGGTGTGGTCGTCGGCGACGGCCACACAGCCGGCCCGCCAGGACCCCAACTGCCCGGCGAAGCAGCCGAGTTTGTGCGGAGAGCGGATGCTCACCACACGGGCGGGGCCGTGGGCGCGGATGGCTTCCTCGATCCTCGACGCCAGCTTCCCGATCTGTGCCCCGGTGTATTCGGTGCCGTCCTCGACCCACAGGGTCGCCGACGACGCCCACCGGTCGCCGTGGATCACCTCGTGCCACGTGTCCGTCATGAGGCCAGTCCCAACTCGTCGATGACCGCACTGATGCTGATGAGACTCAGGCGGACGTCCCACTTGTCGGGCGTGGGGTCGGCGCCCAGGGCGTCCAGGGCGTCCGGCCGGAACACGCCGCTGGCGGCGACGAGTTCCCGCCATCGCGACAGCGTCCGCCGGTCGGACGTCGCCGCGAGGCCGTACGCGGTGAAGCCCTGTTTGGCACGGTCCAGAACCGCGCGCGGGACGAGGTCGGCGTACGCCGCCTTCAGGCACGCCTTGCCCTCGAAGTCCGCCACCTTCTGCTCGTCCGGGACGGTCAGGCCGAGCTCCACCACGGAGTTCCCCAGGAAGGGGTAGCGGCCCTCCACGGAGTTCGCCATGAGCATCGTGTCGCCGTGGTCGCCGAGCAGATGACCGCTCAGCTGCACATACACGTCGGCGATGGAGCGGAGCTGCATCGGGCTCAGCCCGGCGGTCTCCCGCTCGTCGAAGGGGATCAGCCGGTCCCGCCAGTACTCCCTGCCGACCAGGGCTTCGGCCGCCTTCGGAGTGAGACACATCTCGCGCCGGCGGGCGGCCCTGGCCCGGTCGACCTCCCAGGAGAAGTCGGCCCTGCCCCAGGCCTGTTCGTTCTCCGCGTGACTCGGCGGGGCTTTTCTGCGGGCGCCGTCGAAGGCGTAGGAGTCGTAGCCGTAGAACAGCTCGTCGGCGCCCTCGCCCGAGATCACGCCCTTCAGCCCGGTGCGCCGGGCCTCGCCGGCCAGCATCAGGGCCGCCACGTTGTACGTCTCGCGCTGCGGATAGCAGCAGTGGCGCACCATCTCCTCGAAGCGGTCGGTGACGTCGTCGGGTGTGCAGCGGATCTGGTGGTGCTCGCTGCCCACCTTGTCGGCGACCTCGCGCTGGTACCGCCCCTCGTCGAGGGCGACGTCGTCGAAGAGCACGGAGAACGTACGGGTGGGCTCCCGGCGCATGCGGGACGCCTCGACCACGAGGGCCGTGGAGTCGAATCCGCCGCTGAGGTACGCGCCGATCTCCACGTCCGCCCGCAGACGGTCCGCCACCGCTCCCCGTACCGCGCCACGGATCTGTTCCGCGGTGGCCGGGCGGTCCGGCACGCTGAACTCCCCGTACCGCCAGTACCGCACGGTCTCGGGGGCGCCCTCGCCGAAGCGGACCAGACATCCGGGCGGTACGGCCTGGACGCCCTCCACCAGCGTTCGCGGAGCCACGATGTTGCCGAGCGTCAGATACTGGTCGACCGCGCCGACGTCGAGCCGCCAGGGGCGCTCGACACTCTGAACGAGCGGCTTCAACTCCGAGCAGAAGTGCACGTGGGTGCCGACCACGGTGTAGAAGAGCGGGCACACACCGAAGCGGTCCCGGCCCAGGTAGAGGCGGTCCTCGGCCCGGTCGTGGATGGCGGTGGCGAACTGTCCGTCGACCATTTCGAGGCCGGCGGGCCCGTACCGGGCGAACAATTCCGGCAGTACGGCCACGTCGACCCGGTTGTCGGGCCGTGCGCCGCCGAGCCGTGCACGCAGGGCTTCGCCGTTGTAGATCTCGCCGTTCGTCATGGCCACGTACCGGCCGCTGGGGTCCTCGGCCGGCTGCCAGCCGTCCTTCAGGGCGGTCATGCCGAGGCGGCCGAGTTTCACGGACAGGGTGGGCGTACTGAGTGAGTAGGTCTCGTCCGGTCCTCGGTGGACGAGCCGGGCGTGCATCGCGGCCGCCACGGCCCGGTCCAGGGTCTTGTCCGGGGCGTAGGTCCCGCACAGGCCACACATCCGTCACACGCTCCGTTCCCGCAGTCGGTCGGCGAGGTCGCGCAGGTCCGCCGCCCGAAGCACGTCGCGGACCCCGGCATCGGCCCAGCCGAGCTTCTTCAGTCCGGACACGAGCACGACCGCCGAGGCCGAGTCGCCGCCCACGTCGAAGAAGTTGTCGTCGAGCCGTGCGTCCTCGACTCCGGTCAGGGTGCGCACCAGGCGCAGCACCTGCTCGTCCGGAGTGTCGGGCGCGCCCTCGGTGGCGTGGCTGCGGCGGCCGGACCGCAGGGCGTCCCGGTCGACCTTGCCGTTCACGGTGTGCGGGAACGCGTCCACCCGCTCCAGGACCGAGGGAATCTTGTAGGGGTCGAGGAGACCCTCCAGGTGTCGCCGTACGGTGCGGGGGCCCGGGTCGCCCCGGTAGTAGCAGACCAGCGTGTCGAGGTCGGCGGGGTCGCCGTCGTCGTGTGCCTCGGCCACGACCACCGCGTCCCGCACGTCCGGATGCCGGCACACCGCCGTTTCGATCTCGCCGGGGTCCAGGCGGTAGCCGCGGACCTTGACCTGACGGTCGAGGCGTTCCACGAAGTGGAGCCGGCCGTCGCGGAGTTCGACGAGATCGCCGGTGGCGTAGGCACGCGTGCCGTCGGGGCCGAGGAAGGGGCGTACTCCCTGCGCGGTGAGATACCCGGCGGCCACGCTGGCCCCGGTGACGACGAGTTCGCCCCGACGTACCCGGTCGCCGGTGGCGCCGGTGACGGGTTCCCGTACGAGGTAACCGCAGTCGCCCACCAGGTCCCCGAGGGGGACCGCGTCGCGGCATTCGTCGGGGTCGAGCGCGTCGCTGAGCAGGTTGCACACGGTGGTCTCGGTGAGACCGTAGGCGTTGTGGAAGCTCGCCACCTTCGACCAGGTACGGATCACGGCGGGCCGGCAGGGGCCGCCTCCGTTGATCACGTGCTCCAGGCGCATGGCGTCACTGGGTTCGGTCACCGTCAGGGCGAACGGAGTCGTCTTGAGGTGGGTGATGGCGAAGCGTTCCAGGGTGTCGCGCAGGACGGCGCCGGGCGCCAGGTGCTCCTCGTCCAGCACCACGAGGCAGCCGCCGGCGGTGAGTGTCCAGAGGATCTCGGTGATGCAGCCGTCGAAGGTGAGCCGGGCGAACTGGAGGGTCCTGCTGTCCGGCCCGACGCGGAGGCGGGTGACGTGGTCCCGGATCACCGGGGTGAGCGGGGCCGTCCGGACGAGGACGCACTTGGGGGTTCCGGTGGATCCCGACGTGTGGATCGCGTACCCGATCTCGCCTGCCGCGAAGGGGAGTTGAGGGGTCCTTCGGCCCGCCGCGACGGGTGCACCGTCGCGGGTGTGCCAGTCGTCCGGGATCGGCGCGAACTGCGCCGGTCGGTCGCCGTGCGGGCCGCGTGCCATCAGCCGCACGCCGAGCAGGCCGGTCTTCTCGGCATTGGACGAGGCACTGTCGCGGTCGTCGACGAAGACGAACGGCCGCGCGGCCTTCAACGCCCCCGCCATCGCGATGACCGCTGCCGGGCCCCGGCCGCTTTCGAGGGCGATGAACTCACCCGGTGCGGTGAGGTCGCGCAATCGGCTCGCGAACTCCTCGACGCGGGTGCCGAACTCCCAGTAGGTGATGGACGCATCCGCAGTACGCAGCGCGTCGTGGTCCGGGAATTCCCGCACCGCACGGTCGATGGCGTCGACTACGGACTCGTCTTCTTTTAACTCGGCTTCGGGCGCCATGTCAGCCTCCTTCACTGTGAGTTGTGGGGCGGCGCGTCTCCTGGGGGTGCGCCTCGTCCTTGCGCACGGGGTGGGTCAGGGTGCCGACGTGTTCCACGACCGCCCGCACCGTGTCGCCGGCGGAGAGGGGTGCGGCGCCGGGGGTTCCGGTGCAGATCACGGTGCCGGGTTCGAGGGTCCTTCCGGCGCTGAAGTACTCCACGAGACGGTCCAGGCCGAACTTCATGTCGGCGGGCGTGGCGGCCGCCACGGTCTCTCCGTTGCGCACGGTGGCGACACGGAGGGAGGCGAGGTCGGCGTCACTGAATTCGTCCAGGGTCACGAGGACGGGCCCGACGCTGCAGAAGGTGTCGAACCCCTTCGCCCACGGAATGTGCCGGGGATTCTCCCGGATCACGTCTTCGGCGGTCATGTCGAGGACGGCGGTGACACCCGCCACGACGGAACGCCATTCGGACCGATCGACGTTCTTGCAGGGGGTTTTGATGACGAGCCCCAGCTCCGCCTCCGCCGTGACGCGCCCGGACTGCCGGGGCAGTTCGATGTGGCCGCCGTTTGCGATGAGGCAGTTGGCGGGGCGCAGATAGGAGCCCGGACCGGAACGGGGCTGCTCGGACTCCAAGTCCTCCGAGTGGCGACGGTAGTTGAGCCCGGCGCCCCAGATGTCGGCGCCCGGATCGACGATCGTGGCGGCCAGCTCGAAGTCCGGTCGCACGGGGGCGAGTTCGGCCGCCTGGCGTTCGACGGCCTCCCGCAGCGCCCGCAGGTCCGCGTCGCCGGTCAGCTCGCTGATCCGGGTGACGTTCTCGTGGCCCTTGATGCCCGACAGGGCGAACCACTGCCCCTCGTGTCCGACGGCGATGGCCGGGCCGGAGGCGGATGTGATCGACTTGGCGATTCTCATGCTGCTCTCCCACGGTAGGGCGGGCCAGGACCGGCCCACCGATCAACTGGGTGGCTGCCGCCCGTGTCTCAGGCGGTGATCCTGTGTGCGGCGAGGCGGAAGTCGTCCTTGCGCGGGCTGTGATCGGCGATCTCGACCGCGGTCTCCATCAGCCGTGCCCGGTCGGTGTGGTACTCCCCCGCCAGCTCCTCCACCAGCGGGAAGAAGCCCGAGTGGATGCCGATCACCGCGCCCAGGACCTGCATGGTGCGGTCCTCGGGCAGGGCGACCATGTTCTCCCGGCAGTACGCGGCCAGCTTCGCCAGTTCCGCGTAGTCGAAGAGGTCGGACCCGAGGAGCTTGACGGCACCGGCCAGCGACTCGATGGCGGCGTTGCCCGATCCGCGGCCGATGCCGTCGAGAGTGGCATCGACGATGGTGGCCCCGGCCTGGAGCGCGGTGAGGCTGTTGATGTTGGCCATGCCGAGGTTGTCGTGCCCGTGGAAGCCGACGACCGGGAAGCTCTGACGCACCGCGCTCACGTAGGTCTGGACGTCGGCGGGGAGCATGGCGCCGTAGGAGTCGACGACGTAGACGCCCGCGATGTCGGGGCTCAACCCGTCGAGCAGCCGCACGAGTTCCCGCACGGGCGTGGCGCTCGACTTCATGAGGTTGAGATAGACCTCGCCGCACAGCTCGGTGGCGCGCCGCAGGTAGTCGAGCTGCTCGGGGACCCGGTCCGGCTCCATGCCGATCCGGATGAAGGACATGCCCCGGTCGCTCAGCTCCGCGACGGTGCTCAGACGCGTGAACTCCGGCTGGGCGAACATTCCCCAGGGCTTCTCGGTCAGGGTGGCGGTCGCGATCTCGGCCCACCGGTAGTGGTCGATGTTGCACGCCTTGATCCCGCTGCGTTCGGCCTCGAGACCGATTCCGTGACCCACTTCCACTTTGGCCACCGGAATGTCGTTCAACCGGGTGAGCAGGTTCGCCACGAACCCCTCGTCGAGCTGGAAGTCGACGGCGTACGAGCCGTCGCGCAGCGTGCAGTCGAGCAGGTTGATCGTCGGCGCTTCGTCGAGCCGACCGTCCAATAAGGACATGACGTCACTCCTTGGTTCAGCTGGATTGAGAGACCATGCGGAACGCCCGAAAGAGACGGGTGGGAGGTGCGAAGTAGGGGGCGGTGGGCGGGAAACGGCACGGGAGGCCCGCAGGACGCGGGTACTCGGCCGGGCGCGTACGGGCGGAGAAGGCAGGAGGCGGGCGTCGCCCTAGTCCCCTGCGTACAGCCGTTCTCTCCCCACTTACCGCCCCCAGGTTCCCTCGGGCCTGCTGCGTACTCGATGTGGGTGCCGACCGGGATCGCATCTCTGGATCACAAGCCGACCGGCACGTAGATATACGCGTTCCCAACCGCCGGTGCCATAGACAGCGCAATACCCTTTGTCCGAATCGCATGCCCGAAATCCGGCGCCCGGCGCTCCCCCGGTCCCGGGTGGCGGCAGCACGCCCGGCGTTCCGTGGGGCCGCTCGCCCCTGGTGGCGGCCCCGTCCGCCGGGCCAGGTCTCCGGCCCCGCGGACGACCGCCCTGTAATCGCGGCCACACCAACAGCCTTGCGCGCGTGGTGAGTTCAGGTCGACGTGCCGCCGGACCCCCGGTGCCCTCTTGACGGTTCGCCCGTCTCACCTTCAGGATTCGCGCCGGCGTCCGCCGCCTCACGGGCCTACAGGGTCGGCGGGCCCCGCAAGGGGCAGCCGGCGTCTCCTCGCCCAGAGCAACAGGAGCACCGAGCACACGGCGGCGCACGCACACCACGTCGAGACGTATTCCTGCCGCCAGAGCGCGAAGGACACCGCCGCCCCGACGGCCACCAGGACGCCGAGAAGAACGAGGCCGCGGTCACCGGACAGGAGCAGGGAGCCGATGGTGGCGAGGAAGTAGCCGACGATGACGAGTCCCGCCTGCCGCAGTCCCAGGGAGTACCCGACGGTGTGTCCTCGGATCTCGGCGGTGACGGTACGGGTGGCCAGCGCGTGAGCGAGCGCCGCCGAGGTCGCGGCTCCCGCCGCCAACGGGACGAGCAGGCGCCGCCGAGCGTGCGCGGGCGCGGCACACAGCACGGCCACGGGCAACCACAGGGGCAGCAGCGGGAGCGCGATGACGGCCCAGGCGACAGTGGCGGACCCGGTGCCGCCGTTGTCGTGCCAGACGGCGGCCTCGACGATCTGGTGGAGCCCCAGGAGGAGGGGCAGGGCTGCCAGCGGCAGGTCACGGGGGCGGCCGGCCGCCATGGCCACGGACACGGCTCCCACCGAGGTGATGGCCCCGCCCGCTACGAGGTCGGCCGTCGCACTCCAGCACATGGCGGCAACGCTACGGTCGCCCCGCCTGGGGAGCGCGACGGACGCTCCGGCGGACCTCGGGGATATCCGACGACACCCCCTCCTTCGCCGGTGGGCGGTGGCGCGGGCAGGCGTCTAGGCGTGGCCCCCGATGGTCAGCTCGACCTCGTCTCCCTTGTGGATGAAGTCCCGGATCAGCCAGGTGCGGGCGTCGATGCCGGTGCCTGCCCCGGTGGTGTAGGCCGGCACGGAGAGTACGGGGCTCTGCTCAGTGGTGCGCAGGTCCGCCTCGGTGACCACGTCGTCGGACAGGCGCAGTTCCAGTTCGACCGACCGGGGGTGCGCCGCGAAGTCGGACGGGTCGGAAAGCCCCTGAACGTGCAGGCGGGCCCCCGGAAAGAGGTGGGTATGGCCGCACACGGCCAGGTAGGTGTCCGCTCGGGCCGGTCCGGTGGAGGGCTGGGTCATGGCTCGGCTCCGCAGTCGGGGGCGATGGGCGGTGGCCAGTGTGGCGGTCCGGGCGGGCGGGCTGCGGCATTCCGCGGCGGCGCCGCTCCGCTGCCACCCGGTCGGAGCCCAGCGCGTCCTGGCGACGGCTGCCCCCGTCAGTTCCTTGGCAACAGGCTGCCGAGGGGCCCGAGGTCCAGGTTGAGGTCCTCGGGAGTCAGGTCGTAGCGTTCGCACAGTTCGGCCATGCGGTCCTGAAGGATCATCAAGGTCAGGCCGATGCGCTCCTCCTGGTCCTCGGTCAGGTCCTCCTGGTCGACGCGGTGCAGCGCCGTGCGTTCCATCAGCTGGCGCAGCAGCTCCACGATGGTGAGCACGAGCCGGATCAGGTCGCGTTCGACGGTGTCCGGGTCGGTGTGGAGGCGTGCCGCAGGAGAGCCGGGTCCCGTGGACGCGGGGTCGGCGCGGAGGCCCTCGGACACCGACGGCAGGAGGTCGAAGGCGCGCCGGAAGTCGTCGTCCTGCGCCGCGGTGGCGGCTTCGGCCTGTCGCGGGTCTGTCATGGGGTCTGCCTTCCATAGGCCGTACGGTCCGCCCGTCGTGGGGCGTGGCGCCCTCTCACCAGGGAGAGGGGCTGTCCGGGGTGATCGAGTGGATGACGGCCCGCAGGTTGATGCGTACGAGATCGACGTCCGCCACTGACAGGACGAGGTCACCGGTCAGGACGGCGCCCCCGTTGAGCAGCCGGTCGAGGAGGTCGATCAGGGCCACCTGACGGCCGCCGAGCAGATCCTCGTCGGCCTCGCTCGGGGCCCACGCCGGTTCGCTAGACACGGTCGCGCTCCTCGTCCCGCTCCGCACTCCGGCCCGTCGCCCGGCCGGGGGTGGCGAAGGAGTACGGAGCCCAGGGCCCGGTCACCTCGACGTGCACGCCGGCGGCCGCGTCACCCAGCCCCGTCAGCTCGGCCCGGAACGTCTCCGCACGCCCGCTCGGCACCAGGTAGGCCTCGTTGCTGATGTTCTCGCCTGCCTTCGTCGCCAGCGGTCCGCCCTGCTGGGGCCGGTGGGCGACGCGGTCGCGGGCGTACAGCGCCGCCGTTTCCGCCACCCGGGCCGCGACGGCTCCGGCCGCACGGAAGGTGTCCTGCCGGCTGCGGCGCTGCGCGCGCCGCTGCTGAAGGAACGCCCGGCCGGGGCTGACGGGGGCGCCGGACGCGGCCGGCTCCTCCGCCGCCGAGGAGGGAGGCGGGACGGCCGGTACCGGCAGGGCGTAGACCTTCACTCCCCATTCCTGATGGCCCGTCAAATGATCGAGCAGCGAGCCGAATTCGCCGGATCCCTGCCGGAGCATCTCGGCCACGCGCTCGGTGTCCACGTACACGGTGGCCAGCCGCATGGGCAGCACCGTGGTCCGGGCGCCGGCCTGGGCCACGACACCGTCATGGATCCGGGCCAGCGTCTCCAGGCGGTCGAGCTGCTCCAACTGGTTCTTCAGCGCCTGCTCGTGGAAATCGACGGCCGGCACGGGCGAGGCCAGGACGGCCAGCCCCTCGCACTCGATGGTCCGCAACGGCTCGCCGTAGAGGCCGGTCGCGCCCCGCGCCACGTCCCGCATCGCCTGGTCGGCACGGCCGACGGCGTACACGTACCAGAGCTGGTCGTCGCCGGTCGCGGGCAGGGCGCCGTGCGGCTCTGTCTCGTGGTCACGCATCCCGGTCCTCCCCGGCCGTCTCGCCGGCCGGCAGCCCGGCGGCGGCGCGCAGCTCGTCCAGCTCCGCCCGCAGCCGGGCGTTCTCGGCTTCGAGTCCGGCGCGCGGCGGGGCGCCCGCGGCGGCCGGGGGTCCCGCATGTGCCCGGGACGACAGCGAGGGGTCGTGCTCCCACCAGTCGATGCCCATCTCCTTGGCCTTGTCGACGGAGGCGACGAGCAGCCGGAGTTTGATGGTGAGCAGCTCGATGTCCAACAAGTTGATCTTGATGTCACCGGCGATGACGATGCCCTTGTCCAGCACGCGTTCCAGGATGTCCGCCAGATTGGCCGACGATCCCTGCGGCTGGCCGTACGGGGAAGCCCCGGTCGAGCCGCCTAGCCGCCCGGAGATGGATTCAGACATGTGGTCACCTCTCTACGTACTGCTCGGGGCGGGTGTCGCTCAGCCGAGTTCCTGCTGTCTTCGCTTGAACTCCTCCATGCGGTCCAGGAGTTCGTCCTCGCGGCGGTCGTGCTCGTCCTCGTCGATGCGGCCTGCCAGGAGCTCGCTCTCCAGCGCGGCGAGCTCCTGGCGGACCTTCTCGGGGTCGTAGTACTCGCGCTCCGCCGTCTCGGTCACCTGCTCCAGAACCCAGAAGGTTCCGCGCAGGGGTGCCAGCGGCAGGGTGAGCAACTGCGAGACAAGTCCCATGTGATGGGTCGGCCTCCTTCCCGGGGGGGGGCGACTCTCAGACGAAGCTGTACGGCGGCAGCGGACCGCGCAGGGTGAGCTGGAACACCGGCTCCAGATGCTTCGCCATCGCGTCGACGCGATCGCAGAACGCGGCGGCGGACGCCCGGGGCACGAGGAACGACACGTTCAGGAAGTGCGACTGCGGCACGTCCGCGGTCGCGTACTGCTGCGCCGAGGGCGCGAGGCCGTCGATGACGGTGCTCGCGTCACGCTTCTCCAGGCGCTCGACCTCCTGGGAGATCGCCTGGCCGAGGGCGACCTTGTCGCCCTGCGCCTGCGGGTTGCTCCTCGTGCGCTCGTTGAGATCCCGTACGAGGTCCGACTCGGCGACCACCTCGCGCAGCAGGTCGCTCTCGTCGCGGGAGGCCTTCAGGTTGTACTCGACGCAGTCACCGATCGCCTCCAGACGCTGGAGGTAGGCGTCGGCCTGTGCGTCCAGCTCGGCGAGCACGGCCTCGTCGTTCGGCCCGACGAGCCCGAAGCGCATGGGCAGGACGGACCCGTCGGCGAGCAGCCGTTCCTGGACCGCCTGGTGGGCCATGACGTCGCGGCGCTTGGCCCGCAGGTCCGCCGGGGCCTCGCTGACGACGGCGGTCAGCTTGTCGCTGCTCAGCGTCCGGAGCGTGCTCGGCTCCTTGCCGACGCCCTGGAGGCCGTCCAGGTTGAGCGACCGGTCGGCGGGGAGGATGGCGTAGATGTAAGTGGACACGGATCAGGCCTCTCGACGACGGCTTGCGGTTCGGCGGGTGCCGGAGGACGACTTGCGCTGAGCGGGCTCGCGCTCGTCATCGTCGTCGCCCCCGCCCTTCAGGGAGTCGGATATCGCCTCGACGGCACCGCTCAGTGCCCCTTTGGTCTTACCGTGGGCCCCGCTCTCCGTGGCGTCGCCGATCAGGTCGGTGATCTTGGAGGGAGCCTTCTTGCCGGACTCCAGGTCGAGGCGGTTGCAGGCCTCCGCGAAGCGCAGGTAGGTGTCGACACTGGCCACCACGACACGAATGTCGATCTTGAGGATCTCGATGCCGACGAGGGAGACACGGACGAACGCGTCGATCACCAGGCCGCGGTCCAGCACCAGTTCAAGGACGTCATAGAGACCGGAGGAACCTCCGCCGGATCCTCCGGTCGGAGCGTTTGCCTGCGGTACGACAGTCATGGCGAGTCCTTCCTGTTGCTGATATTCCGGCGCACGACTTCGGTGCGCGGTTCATTCGTGCGGAGTTCGCCCGGCTCTTCTCAGCGGTCCACCGCGCCGCGCTGATAGCGACGGGTGCGCTCGTAACCGGTGAGTTCCCCGCGCTCGTCGAGCTGCACCCGATAGGAGGCCATGACGCTGCTGGTGTCAGGAATCCTTTCGAGCTCCATTACCTCGATATCCGCCGTCCATCCGGAATCGGACGGTTTGATGGCGGACACCGAGCCGGAGGGGCAGCGCAGGAGCTCACAGAGTTCCTCGACCGCTTTCCCCATCACCACGCGCATGGACGGCTTGGACGGTGGCCGCTTGGCACGCGTCCGGGGACGCTCGCCCTCGCGCGGCTCCGACTTCCCGTCCGCCGACGACGGCTTTTCCCCGCTTCTCTCGGAGGTCCTCTTGGACGTCGTGTCCGAGGCTGTTTCGGAGGCCATGCGTTGCTCCTTTCCTTGCTTCTCCCGCACAAACGGACCGGCTTTTCTCCGATGTGCGTGTCGTGGCCGCTTGCCCGCCCTCAGACGTCATATGCCTCCGCGCCGACGCCGAATCTGTGGGCTGGGTCATCGCATGCGAGCCCCATGCGCGGGTAGCGCGCGGGGGCTTTACGGGCGCCCCATCGGCCCGGGCGGCGGGACGCCTCCAAGGCCTGCGGAAGCGGAGGCGAACGCAGATGCGCGGGCGGCCGTGGCACGGAGGAGACCGGGGCCGAGGGGTCTGCGACCAGAGGGGACGCCGCCTGCTCCCTCGGCAAGACACGGTCAAGCTGCCGGGCCGCTGCGGCGGATCCGACGCCCCCGGCGGCGCAGGCGCCTCAGTGATCAGCGCCGGGCAGCTGTACGCCGGGCTCGCGGCTGTTCGTCGTCCTCAGCGGGCTGCTCGGCCTCGCCGTCCTCGTCCTCGTCCTCGTCCTGGACGTCGTCTTCCTCATCGTCGAGGTAGTCGTACTCGCCCTCGTCCTCGTCTTCGCCGTCCTCCGGCTCGGCGTCGTCCGCCCGGCCGGCGCCGTGGCCCTCGGGCAGTTCGTCCTGCTCGTACCCGTCGTCGTCGGCACGGGAGCGAGCGTGCCCGTCGTCGGGCTCTTCCTCGTCCTCGTATTCGTCGTCCTCGTCGTACTCGGGTTCGTCGTCGCCGTCGTCGCCGTCGGCGCCGTCGTCCGGAGCGTCTTCGTCGGCGTACTCGTCGAAGTCCTCGGCGGAGTCGTCGGCGTGGCCGTCCTCCGTGCCGTCGTCGGGACCGGTGCGGTCGGCTTCCTCCTCCCGCGCCACCGCGTCGTCGTGGTCGACCACGACCTCGCCGTCGCGGATCTCCCCGCGCCAGCCGTCGGTGGCCTCGCCGCGCATCATGATGAACTTGCGGTACAGCTTCAGGTCCAGCCGCGCCCGCCTGCCCTGAGCACGCCAGATGTTGCCCGTCTTCTCGAACAGCCCCTGGGGGAAGTACTCCAGGTTCAGCAGGACCCGGGTCAGGTTGTCCGTGATCGGGTGGAAGGTGACGACGCCCTTGACCGTCCCCTTCGCGCCGTCGGTGGTCCAGGCGATGCGCTCGTCGGGTATCTGCTCAGTGACGTTGGCCTTCCAGCTCCGGGTGGACTTGGCGACCTTGACCCGCCAGTTGGTCGTGGTGTCGTCGCTCTTCTCGACACTCACGACGCCCTTCGCGAAGGTGCTGAACTCCTGGAACTGGGTCCACTGGTCGTAGGCCTCACGCACGGGCACGCCGACGTCGATGTCCTCGACGATATTGACGCTCTTGGAGCCGCCACCGCCCTTTCGCCCCTTGCCGAAGAGCCCCGACACCTTGTCCTTCAGGGCGCCGCCGCCCACGGAGAGCGCGGCCTTGGCCGGCGAGCCGCCGTCCGCGAGCACCTTTCCGCCCTTGGCCAGCGCGTTCATGAGGCCGCCGGACGAGCCGTCACTGTCGCTGCGGCCCTCCCCCATCCTGGCGAGGCCGGCACCCAGCTTCTCGCCGAGCCCGCTCACCGCGTGCTCCGCGCGCGTCTGGAGGTAGTTCCCGAGCTCTTCCTTGAGGCGGCCCGCGGCGGGGTGACCGGCGATCCGGTCCTTGATCGATTCCGGCGTCTGCTCAGGCATCGTCGCCTCCGCGCGTCGAGGTCTTACGTGCGGCCGTCTTACGGGCGGGGGCCTTGCGGCCCGCCGACTCCGAGGACTTGCGCGCGGTGCCCCGTGCGGCGCTGCCGGAGCCGCGCGTGCTGGAGCTCTCCGCCGCCTTGCGGCGCGGGCGCTGGGCGTCCTCGTCATCGGACGCCTTGCCGGAACTCTTCGACCGAGGCCGCGACGAACCACCGGAGCTTTCGCCCCCACGGGCGGCGGGCTTGCGACGCGCCGCCTTCACCGGCCGCTCCTCGTCGGGAGCGTCCTTCGCGTCCTGCTCGTCCGCATCCTGGACGTCGTCGACGTCGTCCTCGTTCGGCTCTTCGACGTCCTGCCCGGACTGGAGGGCCTGAGTACGGTCGCGCAGGCTGTCGGCAAGGGAGCCGGCGCGCTTGGTCAGCGCGGCGGTGGCGGCGCTCTTGGTGGCACCCACCAACTCCGTGCGCACCTGGTCGCTGAGACCGCTCAGCACCGGATTGTCCTTGACCAGCTGGAGCATCTGTTTCGGATCCAGGCTCAGCTTCTTCCCGGCCAGATACATGCCGAGGCCCAGAGCCAAGCGTGCCTTCTTGGTGCGGCCCAGCAGGTATCCACCTGCAACCGCCATCCCTATCTTGGCGTTGTCACTCATGTAATCCACCTCAGTTCTTTCGCACGAATTCGGGCGGTTCCCGAATTCGCGCAGACACCCGTATAC
The DNA here is from genome assembly GCF_042892175.1 of Streptomyces sp. NPDC001828. Classification (NCBI taxonomy): domain Bacteria; kingdom Bacillati; phylum Actinomycetota; class Actinomycetes; order Kitasatosporales; family Streptomycetaceae; genus Streptomyces; species Streptomyces sp. NPDC001828. Next base: position 1,127,043 of record NZ_JBIATV010000001.1, on the reverse strand, counting down.
CGATTTCGCGGATTCCGGTATCGATGCCGATCCCGACGACGGCAGCCAGGCCGAATGAGCCGACCGACAGACCGCAGAGTCCATTCAGCGCATGAACCTCGTCACATGGACGTCATCGAGCCCAGCAGCACCGCGATCCCGGACGAATCAGGACATGGGTCCCAGTTGCCGCTCAGGGACGAGGCCGCAGAGAGTTCTTCTTTTCTCTGCGCGATCGCCGGGGCACAACGGGTGTCTGCTTCCGACAGTGCGACACCATGCGCGGTATCCAGATTTTCGACCCGACGCTGACCGGGTTCTCCGGCCGAATGCCCACCCGTGCCGCATTCACACGGTGCCAAAGGGGGATGAATCATGGGTCTCACTGAGGACATGCCCCAGGGGGTTCCGGGTAGAGGGGCAGGTTGGTCCGATCCGAACCGGACTCACTGGTGCCGCTCCCGCATGATCGGGCTTGGCATCCTTGTGCCGGTTCCACCCCAACCGGCTGCTTGGCCGTGGCCCTCGTCGTCGCGCTCACGGATGCTGGGCGAGCTACCAGTGGTTCGCCTCCGAATTCCGGCACGCGAAAGGACCATTGCGCGCTGCGGCTTCGGTGCGGGGCGTGATGGGGTGACCGGCGCGGTACGGGCCCCGACGTCACGCCACGGGGCCCCGGTCCGCAGCCGCCACAGCGGAGCCGCCGCTGACCGGGGGCGGTAAGGCCCGTTTTCAGAACGGGCCTTACCCTTCCGGGCTTACTCCTCCGGCCTTACTCTTCCGAGCGAAGTCCCGTCGCGCCTACGGCTGCTTCACGTCGAGCAAGTCCACGACGAAGACCAGGGTTTCGCCAGGACGGATCGCCGGGCCCGCCCCACGGTCGCCGTAGCCCAGGTGAGCGGGGATGACCAGCCGACGGCGACCGCCGACCTTCATGCCCTTCACTCCCATGTCCCAGCCCTTGATGACCTGACCGGCCAGCAGGTCGAACTCGAACGCCTCGCCCCGGTTCCAACTCGCGTCGAATTCCTGCCCGGTTGACTGCGCCACACCGACGTAGTGGACGGAGACGCGGCTCCCCTTCACCGCCTCGTCCCCCTCCCCCACCCACAGATCCGTGATCTCCAGGAACTGCGGCCCCCTGCCACGGGGGACGTCAACCACGGGCCGTTCCAGATCCCTGCTCATCGCGCACACTCCCAATCGATTCGGGCCCCGGAGGTCCGGGGCCACATCTCACGTCGGCACCAGCCACCCAGCGCGACCCGCACAACGCTACCCACCCCGGGATGCGGACCCCTCAAATGACCTGCGCCGCCCCGTGCGTGAGATCACGCGCACCCCGCGCGGCCATGCGTACCGTTCCCCAGGGCCCTCGCACACCCGGCCCGGTTCAGCGGCCGACCGCGTACCCCTGCATCCCCCGCGGGTTCGCCGCCGCCGACAGCACGCCGGTCCGCGCATCGCGTGCGACCGCGCACAGCCTGCCTTCGGACCACGGCTCCCCCACCAGGACGTCGTGACCGCGTCGCCGCAGTTCCTCCACCGCCTCCGGCTTCATCCGTGACTCGACAGTCACCAGGCCGGGGCGCATGCCACGTGGGTAGAAGGAGCTCGGGAAGCTGTCGTTGTGCCAGTTCGGTGCGTCGATGGCGCCCTGGAGGTCGAGGCCTCCCCTGGCCCCGCCACGCAGCGCCACCGCGAGGAAGAAGTGCAGCTGCCACTGGTCCTGTTGATCGCCGCCCGGGGTGCCGAAGGCCAGCGTGGGTACTCCGTCGCGCAACGCGAGAGACGGACTCAGAGTGGTACGAGGGCGGCGGCCGGGAGTGAGCGAGTTCGGCAGTCCCTCGTCGAGCCAGGCCATCTGGAGCCTCGTGCCGAGCGGAAAGCCCAACTCGGGGACGACAGGGTTGGACTGGAGCCATCCACCACTGGGCGTGGCGGCGACCATGTTGCCCCATCGGTCCACGACGTCGAGATGACAGGTGTCGCCCGAGGTGGCACCGTCCTTCGCCACGGCGATGTCGCCGGGTTCCCGTTGGTACACGCCGCTGTTGACGGTGGGTTCGCCCGCTCCGAGAGAGCTCTCGCCGGACGGCGCGGGCTTGGCATCGCGCACGTAGCGGCTCAGCCGGGGCGTTCGCCCGCCGGGGCTGCCGGGGCGCAGCTCGTGGGACGCCCGGGGGCCGATCAGTGACTGCCGCTGTTCGTTGTACGCGGGCGCCAGGAGGTCTTCCAGCGGCACCTCTGCCCCGTCGCCGTACCAGGCCTCGCGGTCGGCCATGGCGAGCTTGCAGCCCTCGATGAGCAGATGGGTGTAGTCGGCGGACTCATAGGGCGGCAACTGCGTTGGCAGGAGCGCGAGTTGCTGGAGCATCGCGGGGCCCTGGCTCCACGGACCGGGCTTGCAGATGGTCCATTCCTGCCATTCATGGGTTGCCGGAGCCTCATAGGTCGCCGACCAGCCGGCGAGATCGGTGGCCGTCAGGGTTCCGGCGTGGCGCACTCCGCTGGTGTCCATGGTGGGCCGCTGAGCCTGGCGTACGAGCGCCTCGGCGATGAAGCCGGAGCGCCAGATCTCCCGTGCCTTCTCGATCTGGGACTCCCGGTCCCCCGCATCGGACGCCTCGGCCACCAGGCGTTTCCAGGTCGCGGCGAGTGCGGGATTGCGGAACAGCTCGCCCGGCCGCGGCGGGCTTCCGTCCGGCAGGTATATCGCTGCCGAGGACCGCCACTCCGTCTCGAACAGTGCTCGGACCGTCGCCACGGTCTCCCCTACGCGCTCCACCGGCGCGTGCCCGTGCTCCGCGTAGCCGATCGCGTACCTCAGCACGTCGGCGAGCGGTTTGCTGCCGTGATCGCGCAGCAGGAGCATCCAGGCGTCGAACGCGCCCGGCACAGCGGCCGCCAGCGGGCCCGTGCCCGGCACGAGCTCCAGGCCCAGTGCCCTGTAGTGCTCGACCGTGGCCCCGGCCGGGGCAGCACCCTGCCCACAGAGCACCTGGACCTCACCGCCCGCCGGGGCGAGCATGATGGGGACCTCTCCCGCGGGACCGTTGAGGTGCGGCTCGACCACGTGCAGGACGAAGCCGGCGGCGACGGCGGCGTCGAACGCGTTGCCCCCGTCCTCCAGGACAGCCATCGCGGACTGGGAAGCCAGCCAGTGTGTGGAGGACACCATCCCGAAGGTTCCCTGAAGGGTGGGGCGGGTCGTGAACATGCTGTGCCACCTCTCTGCTGCTGCGGACCGGAAGGTCAACTGCCCATCCGAATATGGCATTCGGACCCGTGGCGCACCTCCCCCTTCGGCGCCGTCATATCCGCGTCGTGTCGTCGAGGACGCCGCGTTCACGGCACGGACGTCCAGGCACCTGGCGTCCTCCGGTTGCGATGGTTCGGGGCCGACCTAGGGTGACAGCATGATCAGGCACCGTGTCCGCCGTGCCGCCCCACTCCGGCCGCGCGCCGGGCGCAGTCCCGGCGCCAGGACGCTTCGATGACCCGGGCGGGGCCGTGGCGGTGGCTCGCGCGGCAGCCGGGGGCGGCGAAGTACGGGCGCCGGGCGCTCTGGGGCGCGCTCGCCGGCCTCGGCGGTTTCTCCGTGGTGCGATACGGCTTCGAGCAGCACGTCATGGCCCTGTACGCCCTGTTCGGCGCCCTGCCCCTGACCTTGTTCTCGCAGATCCCGGGGCGCGGCCGGCACCGCTCGCGCATTCTGCTCGCCGCACTGCCGGCCGGTCTCGTGCTGGTCACCGCCGGCACCCTGCTCGCCGCGCACTCCTGGAGCGCGGCCATCGGCCTGTTCTTCGTCGCCTTCACCGTGTCCTACCTCGGGGTCGGCGGCCCCGGCGCCGGTGGGCTCGCCACGTCGTTCCAGCTCTACTACCTGCTGCCGTGCTTCCCGCCCTACGCGCCCGACACCCTCGTCCAGCGGCTCGGCGGCATCGCCATCGGCGTCCTGCTCGCGGTGCTCGTCGACCGACTGCTGCCGCCCGGACCGCTGCCGGCGACCTACCGCTCCCTGCTGTCCGACGCGATGGCGGCCGTGGCCGACTACGCGGACAGCACGGCCCGCCTCACCATAGGCGCGGCCGTCGGCGACGAGGTGTCCCGAAGCAAAGCAGCCGCGGATCAGGCCCTTCAGGCCACCCGGCTCTCGCGCGTCGAGGCCCCCGAGCGCCCCACCTCGGCCTCCCTCCGGGACCGCGCGCTCATCGACACCCGAGCGGCCCTGCGGCACATCACCACTCAGCTCGACCGGCTCGCCGCCCGCCCCTACGGCACCGACTCCGGGGCCGCGACGATCCTGGACCGGTCCGCGGCCGCCCTGCGCCGTGCGGCCCGCGTAGTGGCCGACGGCAGGGCCGGCGCGCCCGAGAGCGAACTCACCGCGGCCCTCGCCGGCTACTGGGAGGTACGAGGCCGCGACCTCGCGGCCACCTCGCCCCGCAGCCTGCGGCGGGACGCCATCGTGCACGCGACCGGCGGCGCCACCCTGCTCCTGGCAGAAGGAGCCAGGCTCTCCTGCGGTGCCCCGCTCGACGAGCGCTGGCGCGGGCCGGCGGGCCCCTTCCCGTACGCGGTCATCAGTCGTCCGGCGCGCTGGTGGCGCAGGCTGCGCGTCCACCTCACCCCGCGTTCGGTGCTGCTCCAGAACGCGCTGCGCGGCGCGATCGCGCTGTTCGGAGCGCGCCTCATCGTCGGCGCCCTCGACCTTCCCCACGGCTTCTGGGCCCTGCTCACCACGCTCAGCCTGATGCGTACCTCCGCGTCCGACACCCGCGGCGCCCTGCTGCCCGCCTTCGTCGGAACGGCGGCGGGCGCGGTCGTGGCCACGGCCGTCGTCATGCTGGTCGGCGATGTGCCGGCCTTCTACATCGCCGTCGCACCCGTCGTGTTCCTCGTGGGCTTCGCGGTGGGTCCCCTGCTCGGCCCGGCCTGGACCCAAGGCGCCCTCACCTTGACGCTGGTGGTCATCTTCGCCCAGGTCGTGCCGACCAACGCCCGTCTTCCGGCGGTGCGGCTGATGGACGTGGTGATCGGCGGATCGATCGGAGCGGCGGCCAGCATGCTCGCCTGGCCGCGCGGTGCCCAGGGTGAACTGCGGCGCGGCGTGGCCGAGTTCCTGGCGCGCTGCGCGGAAGGCTGCGTGGCCGTCACCCAGCGCCTGGGCCCGCGCTTCCCGGACGGGCCGCCCCTGCACCCGGCCGTCCGGGCCATGCAGCTGGCCCAGGCCGCCTACACCCAGCACCGCACGGAGCGGGCTCTGCCCCAATCCCCGCCCCTGCCTTGGGAGTTGGCCATGGCGCCGGGCTACACGACGGTCAGCGGGGGCCAGCTCCTGCTCGCCCGGCACACCTCCGCCGGTCCCTCGCTGCCCGAGGCAGCGGTCGATGAGCTGACCGCGCTGGCCCGCCGCGTAGCGGGCGACTGCGCTCGTGCGGCCGAGACGATTCGCGGCCAACGGCCCGCTTCCGCACCGGCCCGCGACGACTACGGCGCGGAAGAGTCGGCGGTCCTGCGCCACGGCGTACGACACCCCTTGGTGCGCAGCGCTCCCGAGGTACTTCTCATCGCCGATGTCGAGGCCTGGCTCACCGGAATCGCCCACGAGGCGGTTCGCGTCGAGCAGGTCTTCGCCGGGGCGGACACCGGGTCCGACCAGGGCGCCGACGTGGCCTCCTGAGACCCGTACGGCGGGTCGGCGCCGGTCCGGTCGCCGGGATCGTCGAAGCGGGAGTACGTCGGGAACGTCCGCTCCGGCAGCGACCGGCAGGCGTCTACTCGGCGCCCGGTACCGCTCGCTGGCTCGGGCCGTCGTACGAGGCCAGGGGGCGGATCAGGGCGTTGTGCGCGAGCTGTTCGGTGATGTGGGCGGTCCAGCCGGTGATGCGGCTCATCACGAAGATCGGCGTGAACGTCGGGATGTCGAAGCCCATGAGGCGATAGGCGAGCCCGGCCGGATAGTCGAGGTTCGGGTGGATGCCCTTGCGGGCGGTCATGGCGTGTCGCAGGGCCGCGTGCAGTGTGGCGAGCCGGGTCGCCTCGGGGTCGGCGGCCCGGGCCACCAGCCGGTCGAGGGCGTCCTGCATGATCGGTACGCGCGAGTCGCCGTGCTTGTAGACGCGGTGGCCGAACCCCATGATCTTGCGCTTGGACGCCAGTGCCCGGTCCAGCCACTCCCCGGCCCGCCGCGGGTCGTCGACCTCGAGGAGCATGTGCATCACGGCCTCGTTGGCGCCGCCGTGGAGCGGCCCCTTGAGTGCGCCGATGGCGGCGGTGACGGCGCTGTACAGGTCGGAGAGGGTGGAGGTGACCACGCGGGCGGTGAACGTGGAGGCGTTGAAGCTGTGTTCGGCGTACAGGACGAGGGAGATCTCGAAGCAGCGGACCACCTCCGGCTCGGGAACGCGGCCGAAGCACATGTGGAAGAAGTTCTCGGCGTATCCGAGGGACGGGTCGGGCTGGATCGGGGCGAGCCCGTGCCGCCTGCGGTGGTCGGCGGCGACCACGGTCGGCAGCTTCGCCAGCAGGGCGAGGGATTTCGCCCGGTTGGCGGCCGGACTGCCGTCGTCCTCGGTGGGGTCCTCGGCGCCGAAGAAGCTGACGGCGGTGCGCAGCACATCCATGGGGTGGCAGGTCTCGGGGAGGCGCACCAGGAGTTCCGTGGTGGTGCGGTCCAGGGGGCGCAACGCCCGCTCGCGGGCCCGGAATTGGCCGAGCTGTACGGAGTCGGGGAGTTCGCCGTGCCAGAGCAGGTAGGCGACCTCCTCGAAGGAGTGGCGGGCGGCGAGGTCCTGCACCGGGTAGCCGCGATAGGTGAGGGAGTTGGTCGCCTGGATGACGGTGGAGATCTCGGTGGTGTCGACGACGACACCGGCGAGCCCGCGGTGGACGTCCGGTGTGGTGGGCGGAGCGGTGGTCATGTGGTCCTCCAACAGGGAGTGCGGGCCGCGCGGACGGACGGGTGTCAGTCGCCGGGCGGGAGAGTGAAGTCCGCGACGGCCGTGTCGTAGGCCGTGTAGTCCTCGTAGCCGAGGACCTCGTAGAGCCGGGACCGGGTCTGCATGCGGGGCACCAGGGACTCCTGGGTGCCCTCGGCCGCCAGCGTCCGCAGCCCGTCCTCGACGGCCCCGTTGGCGAGCCGGAGCAGGGTGACGGGGTAGAGGGCGATGTTGTACCCGAGGTTCGCCAGGGCAGTGGTGGTGAGCAGGGGGCTCTTGCCGAACTCGGTCATGTTGGCGAGCAGCGGTACGTCCAGGGCCTCGCGGAACGCCGCGAACTCGGCTTCGTCGGCGAGCGCTTCGGGGAAGACGGCGTCCGCTCCGGCGTCGACGTACGCCTTCGCCCGGTCGATCGCGGCGTCCAGGCCTTCCACCGCGCGCGCGTCGGTGCGGGCCATCAGCAGGAAGTCGTCGTCACGCCGGGCGCCGACGGCGGCGCGGATCCGCTGAACCATCTCGTCGCGGGTCACGAGCGTCTTGCCGTCGAGGTGCCCGCAGCGCTTGGTGCTGGTCTGGTCTTCCAGGTGCATCCCGGCGAGCCCCGCGTCCTCGAAGAGCTGGACGGTGCGGGCGGCGTTGACGGGTGCGCCGAAGCCGGTGTCGGCGTCGATGAGGACCGGCAGATCGGTGACCCGGGTGACCTGCTGGGCGCGGGCCGCGATCTCGGTGGAGGTGGTGAGGCCGATGTCCGGCAGGCACAACTCGGCGGCGAGGACGGCCCCGGAGAGGTACACGGCTTCGAAGCCGTGCGCCTGGATCAGCCTGGCCGAGTACGGATTGACCGCTCCCGGCATGCGCAACAGGCGCCCCGAGGCGAGCCCTTCGCGCAGGGCGCGGCGGCGTCCGGCCGGCGTGGTGTGGGTGTGCAGCATCAGAACAGTCCCTTCGGGAGTTTCGTGTCGTACGCGGCGAGCGCTTCGGCGTCGGTCTCCGGGAAGAGGCGCGTGAGTGCCTGCGTGTCCAGTTCGGCCAGATGGCTCGCCGCGTCGAGGAACGCGTCCTGCGCGTCCCGGGTCACGGTGTCCTCGGTGAGGGTGCGGAACTTGCCCGTGTAGCCGTGGCGGTCGAAGGGCCGGGCACCGGCCGGATGGGCGTCGGCGACGGCGAGTTCGTCCTCGACGACCGTGCCGTCGTCCAGGGTGATCACGGCGCGCCCGCCGAACGCACGCCGTGCCGGGTCCGGGTCGTGGTAGCGCCGGGTCCACTCGGGATCCTCGACCGTGGAGATCTTCTGCCACAGCCGGACGGTCGCCGGACGCCGGGCCCGGTCGCGGGCGTAGGAACGTTCGTGATGCCAGACGCCGTCCTCAAGGGCCACGGCGAAGATGTACGGCACCGAGTGGTCGAGCGTCTCGCGGCTCGCGGCCGGATCGTATTTCTGCGGGTCGTTGGCGCCCGAGCCGATCACGTGGTGGGTGTGGTGGCTGGTGTGCAGCACGGCGGAGCGCACCCGGTCGAGCGGGCCGATCCTGTCGCGCAGCCGCCGCGCGAGGTCGATGACCGCCTGCGCCTGGTACTCGGCCGAGTGCTCCTTGGTGTAGGTGTCGAGGATCGCCCGGCGCGCCTCGCCCGGTTCGGGCAGCGCGACCGTGTACGACGCCCCGGGCCCGTCGAGCATCCAGGCGAGGAAGCCGTCCTCGCCCTCGTAGACCGGCGAAGGCGCTCCTTCCCCGCGCATCGCGCGGTCCACCGCCTCGATCGCCGCCTTGCCCGCGAAGGCGGGGGCGAACGCCTTCCAGCTGGAGATCTCGCCCTTGCGGGACTGTCGCGTCGCCGTGGTGGTGTGCACCGCCTGCCCGACCGCCTGGTACACGGTCTCCGTCGGCAGCCTCAGCATCGCCCCGATCCCGCACGCCGTAGCGGCGCTGAGGTGCGCCACGTGGTCGATGCGGTGGGCGTGCAGGCAGATGCCCTTCACTAGCGCGACGTGGATCTCGTACGCCGCGACGATGCCGCGGAGCACGTCCGCCCCGGAGCGTCCGGTGTGCTGGGCGACGGCGAGCAGCGGCGGGATGTTGTCGCCGGGGTGGGAGTAGTCCGCGGCCAAGTAGGTGTCGTGGAAGTCGAGTTCGCGTACGGCGGTGCCGTTGGCCCAGGCCGCCCACTCCGGGGAGACCCGGCCGCGAGCGCCGAAGACGGAGGCACCCGGGGTGGCCTGGTGCGGCACGGCCTGCGCGCGGGCGACGGCGACCGGGCGACGGCGCAGCGAGGCGATCGCCACCGCCGCGTTGTCGATCACGCGGTTGACGGCCATGGCGGCGGCTTCCGGGTCCAGCTCCGCGGCGTCTTGAGTGGCGGTGGCGGCGGCGGCCAGCTTCCAGGCGAGCTGCTCCTCGCGGGGCAGCCGGTCGGCGCTGGGGTGGACACGTACCTGGTGGTCGATCACGGGGCTCCTCGGGGCGTACGGCGGGCCGAGACCACCGACTCGGGGGATCTCGCGCACCTCTCTCCACGATCATTTCCACGTCGTGGCCCGCCGACTACCCCTCCAATCTGCGAAATCCGTCCGCCGGGGAGCCGCGAAACTGCGAATTCTGCGAAAGTTGCGGATGGTAGCTTCGCAGTGCGGTGCCTGTGCGGGTACAGGCGAAGGCGCAGGTGAAGGTGCCAGTGCAGGTGAAGGAACGGCGGCGAGTGGGCCGGGACCGATCCGGCGGAGCGAGTGCTCGGACCGGGTCCGGCGGAAGGATGCGTATTGCCCATGGGACGGCCTCCCGTACGGAAGATCTACGCGCACGCCAAGCTGCGGAGGCTGCGCACCGAGCGCGGAATGAACCAGGTGGAGCTGGCGCGCGCGCTCGGCATCTCGACGAGTTACCTCAACCAGATCGAGCACAGCCAACGCCCGTTGACCGCCCCTGTCCTGCTGCGGCTGGCCGAAGTCCTGGGCGTGGAGCCCGAGTTCTTCTCCGAGGCGGCCGAGGAGCGGCTCGCGACCGATCTGCGGGCGGCCCTGAGTGACGAGGCCACCGGTGTGTCCGCTTCGGCGGAGGAAGCCGTGGAGGTGGCCCGCGACCATCCCGACGTCGCCCGTGCGCTGGTGGCTCTGCACCGGCGCTACCGGGACGCCGCCGAGCAGGTGGCCGCGCTCGCCTCGGCCTCCGCCGACGGGCCGGCCGCCACGCTGCCGCCGGCCGAACCGCACGACGAGGTACGGGACTTCTTCTACGCCCATCACAACCACATCGAGTCACTCGACACCGCTGCGGAGCGCGCGGCACGGGACTGGGGGCTCGGCTCCACCCGCCCGGCCACGGAGGCTCTGCGGCGACGGCTCGCCGAGCACCACCACGTCACGGTGCTGGACGCGGCACCGGAGCGGTCGGCGGACGCCCGCCGGTTCGACCCGACGAGCCGCCTGCTGTTCCTCTCACCCTGGCTGACCGAAGGCCAACAGGCCTTCCAACTCGCCACGCAGCTGGCCCTGTTGGAGTTCGGGACGCTGCTCGACGCCTTGGTCGACGCCGCCGACCTGACCTCCACACAGGCCGGGGCACTGGCCCGCATCGGCCTTGCCAACTACTTCGCCGGGGCCCTGCTGATGCCGTACACGGCGTTCCGGTCCGCAGCGGAGGAGCTGAGCTACGACATCGAGCTGCTCCAGGCGCGTTTCGGCGTCGGGTTCGAGACCGTCTGCCACCGGCTCAGCACCCTGCAGCGCCCGGGGCGGCGCGGGGTACCGTTCTCCTTCCTGCGGGTGGACCGCGCGGGCAACGTCTCCAAGCGCCAGTCCGCCACCGACTTCCACTTCTCCCGCCTCGGCGGAACCTGCCCGCTGTGGACGGTGTACGCCGCGTTCTCCTCCCCCGGCCGCATCCTCACGCAGGTCGCCGAAATGCCCGACGGCAAGCGCTACTTCTGGGTCGCGCGTACCGTCACGCGCGGTGGCGCCGGGCACCACGCGCCGCGCGCGGAGTTCGCCGTCGCCCTGGGCTGCGAACTCCGGCACGCCCAACGCCTGGTCTACGCCGAGGGCATCGCACTGGACGACCCCCGCGCGGCCACACCGATCGGCCTGGGCTGCCGCATCTGCGAGCGCCGCGACTGCGCCCAACGGGCCCGCCCACCGGCGGGCGGTCGACTCGCCGTCGACCCGGACCGGCGCACCCACGTGCCCTACCCGGTGAACTCCGCGAGAGACCAGGGGTGAAGAACCGAACTCCGATCGCGTCGGCCCACCCTCCGACCCCTCTTACGCAGGCCCAACGCCCTTGCTGCGCAACCGAGTTCGCCCAGCCCGGGATGCGGTCGTCGGCCGTGTTCCGCGCCGAGGCCTCAAGCCGCCGCGCCGGCGGGCGAGGCGTCCTCTCCGGCGGACCGGCGCGAGACCGACGGCAGTAGTTCGCTGGTGAGGAAGGCGACCACGGCCGCGAGGATCACCACGGGCATCAGGCCGGGGGTGTCGAGGAGCAGGGTGACGAGTACGACGCTGCTCACGGGGAGCCGCAGCGTGGCCGCTGTGGCCGCCGCCATTCCGGCCGCGATCGCGGGGAGCACTCCGAGGCCGGGGAGGGGCGAGAGCAGGACGCCGGCGGCGGCTCCCAGGAAGAGGGCGGGGAAGATGGGGCCGCCCCGCAGGCTGCCCAGACACAGAGCGTAGGCGGCTCCCTTGAGGAGCAGGACGCCGAGCAGCGCACCGATGCTCCAGGCGTGCGGGTGGGCGGCCAGGGTGCTGAGCATGCCCTGGCCGGACGTGGCGACGTCGACGGGCGAGCGGCCGGTGAGCAGTGTGTAGAGGGCCGCACAGGCCCCGGCGGCCAGCGCGCACAGTACGGTCCGTACGACGACGGCGTGCCTGGTGTACGCGGCCACCTTGCGTCCCCCGGCCATCACGAGACGCATCGCGACGGCGATGGCCACCGCCATGAGCAGCGACCACAGCACGTCTGCGGCGTCCAGGTGCGGGGGCGTGGCGGACAGTTTGAGGCCGAGGCTTCCTGTTTCCAGTCCGGTCCAGCGTCCGAAGCCGGTGAACACCAGGGCGCCGACTCCGCTGGACAGCAGGGCGGGCAGCATCACGGCGAACAGCCGGGGACCGCCCACGCCCGCGATCTCGATGAGGAGGACGGCGGCGATCAGCGGGTTGCCGAAGATCGCCGAGACGGCCGCGGCGGCTCCGGCCGCACCCAGCAGCGCCGTGCTCTGCGCGGTCGCGGGTGCGCGTACGAGATCGCGGAACAGCAGTGCCAGGCCGCCGCCCATGGCGATCAGCGGTGCTTCCGGGCCGAGGACGGCACCGAACGGCAGGCTCGCCGCCGCCGCGAGGATTACGCCCGGCAGCGCGTTGGGAGAGGGCCCTCCGGTGTGCAGGCCGGCGGCCGGGACGTGGCCGCCCGCGCCGGGGAGCCGCACGGCGACCAGGCCGACGATCAGGCCCGCGACCAGGAAGAGGGGCAGGGGCCACCACCAGGTCGGCGCGTCCCACCCCAGGTCGTGAGGGAGGTCCGTCCACAGGAGGCGTTCCAGTTCGTGCAGCCCGACCAGGAACCAGAAGGCCGCGAGGGAGACCGGGATGCCGATGAGAGCGCAGAAGACGAGCACCTTCGGATAGCCGGGAGCCATCAGCAAATCCCGCAGGTGGTCTGCCTCTTGGGGCTGGGGGCCCGTGGGCGCGGCAGGATCGGATCGAGGGCCGGGCTTGGCCATCGGTGTCTCCCTTTCATCGATCGACCTGGCGGTCCGGGCACGGCCGGCCGCGCGCCCGGGGTGGGCGTGGCCTCGCCGACTCGTCCCGTGGCCCGAGCGGGAGCGGCCAGGGGTGACGGCCGGGCCCAGCGGCGGGCCTCTCAGCCGCACAGGTCCATCGCTATCCCTGGTCTTCGCCGAGCGCAACACGGACGCGTGTCCGCTGACATGCGGCCATGTGGGTGTGCCGGTATGAAGGAAGTAGGACATCCATGATCGGAGCGGAGCATGGACAACTATCCCCTTCTGAACCTGTTCTGGACGATGCTGTGGCTCTTCCTGTGGGTCATGTGGTTCTTCCTGCTGTTCAAGGTGGTCACGGACATATTCCGGGACCACAGCCTCAGCGGCTGGGCCAAGGCGGGCTGGCTCGTTCTGGTGATCGTCCTGCCCTATCTCGGCGTCCTGGTGTATCTCGTCGCCCGCGGCAAGAGCATGAGCGCACGGGACGTGAAGCAGGCCAAGGAGCACGAGGAGGCCGTCCGCCAGTACATCCAGAAGACGGCGGGATCCGGCAGCAACCCGGTGGATGAGCTGGGCAAACTGGCCGCGCTCAAGGACCAGGGCCACATCACACCGGAGGAGTTCCAGCGCGCCAAGACCAAGCTGCTGGCCTGACGCCCCGGGCCCCGCCGCGACGCCCTGCCCCACCCTGGCCGGCCCTGACCGAGGGCAGGGAAACGCCTCAGCCACGGCCGAAGCGCGGGAATCGCGCCGACCGCCAAGGCGCCGGACGTTAGGCGGGGCAGGTCCGCGGGCGGGCTCCGTTGGGCAGGGCGGTGTCCGGGAAGGGCCGCTAGGGTGGAATCAAGCGCCCCAGCCCCCCAGCGCCGCCATCTGGCCGCCGGACTGTGGCAGGCGGCGTGCGCTTCGCCCTCCCCCGGTCCTCGCCACCCCTCCCACGCTCGTACCGAGGGCGCCGGGCGCGGCGCGCGCCGGCCGACGAGCGCCCAGGCACAGCCACCGACCGCACAGCCCGCGCCGCCCTGCCCGACCCAGGAAGCGCTCATGGGCCTGACCCTGCTCGGCGGACACACCTACGACGAAGCCGCGCACCTCATCGGCATGGCACCCGGCGTCGTGGCCCGGCAGCTGCGCGAGGCTCTCCGGGCCGAGCGGAGGCACGCAGGCGTTCCGCCGACCGCCTGATTTCCCCCGGGCCCCCGCCCGGCCTCTCGGCGGCGGGCAACCGCATGGGCGTGGCCGCCCTCAGGCCCTCCGCACGCCGGAACCCGCCGGAGCGGAAAGCCGGCCGGGACCAGATTCCCGGGCTCTGGCCTCGGGGGCGGGGGGATGCGCGACGGCACGCCGCTGGGCGGGCGGTGCTACGGAATCGCGTCCCGAATGAGCACCTCCCCCGGCCCCGGAGGTCGGCCGCGGGTGCCGCCCGTTCGGCGCCGGCCCGGATGACGGGAAGACCGTGCCATGCGAGTGGTATCGGCCAGACCTCCGTCACGCCGGTAGTCATCGGGCCCCGGCCGGCGGGATGTTGGCCGCATGAAACCGGTCCGCCTCGCTGCCGCCGTCCTTCTGCTGACCCTCCCTCTGTGCACCGCCGCCCTCCCCGCACGGGCCACCGCCCCCACCGACGCCAGCGTCATCGAGCGCATTGCCCCGGGGATCGAGTACCGGGCGTTCAACGTGGCCACGGCGCACGGCCCGACCCGGATCCATCTGCTGACCGTCGACCTTCGACGTCCAGGGGTACGGGCCGGCCTGCTGTATCCCGGCGCCGTCACCGACCGGGAGCCCGTGTCCGCCATGGCCGACCGTCAAGGGGCCGTCGCCGCGGTCAACGGGGACTTCTTCAACATCACCGAGAGCCAGCACCCCGGCGTCCCCGCCACCGGCGCCCCCTCCGGAGCGGCCGTACTCGACGGCCGGCCTCTGAAGGCGGCGGTCCCCGAAGGACAGCGCTTCGGCGGGGCGTTGCCCCCCGGCGCGAGCGGCGAGGACGTGTTCGGTGTCGGCACGGACGGCAGGGCGCGCACCGCACGCCTCACACTCCACGGTCATCTCCGCACCCGGCACACAGCGCTGCCGGTGCGAGGCCTCAACCAGTACGCGCTCCCCGAAGGAGCGGTCGGCCTGTTCACCTCGCAGTGGGGCAGCGCCTCACGCGCCCGGGCCGTCTGCGGAACCGACCGCGACCGGGCGGCCCCCTGCTCGCACGAGGTCTTCGAGGTGACGATCCGTCATGGACGCGTCCAGCGCACCAGCACCACCCCCGGCAACGGGCCCATCCCGCCCGGAACTCTCGTCGCGCTCGGCCGCGAGGGCGGCGCCCGGGCCTTGCGCTCCCTCACCCCCGGCACCCCGGTCGAGACCGGCTACCGCCTCGCCTCGACCAGCAGGGTCCCCTTCGCCTTCGCTCTGGGCGCCTACCCCGTGCTCACAGCGCACCAGCCGCTGCCCGGCCTCGACGCGGTCACCGCCGAACCCCGTACCGCCGTCGGCGTCGCCGACTCCGGCCGCCTCCTGCGGGTGATCGCCACCGACGGCCGGGAGTCGACCGGCACCGGACTCACCCTCGCCGAACTCGCCCGGCTGCTGGGGTCCTTGGGCTGCCGCGAAGGCGTCTACGTCGATGGCGGCGCCTCCACCACCCTCGTCACCCGCAACCCCACGACCGGCCGCACGACCGTACGCAACACCCTCGACCACGGCCAGCAGCGGCGCGTCCCCAACGGCCTCGCCCTCTACGGCCCCCGAACCCGGGGCGGCTCCGGGTGACTCGTCAGGGGATGATGTCGTCCTCATGGCAGCGCGGCCCTCGGGCCGGCCCGCGCGCAAACCCGATGGCGTCCCCACGGGACCGACCCCGGCTGAGCGGGTAGGGACATCGAACGTGCCGCTACGGATGGAGAAGCCCCTGTGACCAGCGATGACCTGCACACCCGGATCACCCAGCTCGAGGCGCAGCTCGCGCGGCCGACACCGCCCCCGATCGGCGGACAGGTCAGCATCCCGCTGGAGCCGATCCACCACCACGCCTACACCGGCGACGGCGGCCCCTGCACCACCAGCCTCTTCGGCGAACCGTGCGCCGAACCCGCCGACCACCATCAACTGCGCGGCCAACACCCCTGAACACCGGGCCGACCCGAGCCGTACGCGGGCCCGCCCCGACCAAGCCCGCCCCGACTCCGCTCGTCCGGCTACCGCAGCGCTCAGCGTCGCCGATGGGTCAGTGCACGGACGGGGCTTCCGTACGGTCTCGCACGATGATCTTGCCGGTGTTCTCGCCACGCAGCATCCCCAGGAACGCGTCCACGATGTGCTCGAACCCGTCGACGACCGTCTCGTCGAGGGCGAGCCGTCCGCTCTGCAGGTGCGGTACCGCGAACTCGTACAACTCCTCTTGTACGTCACGGTAGTTGCTGACCAGGAAGCCCTCCATGCGGATGCTCTTCTCTACGATGTCGGCGTAGTTGAAGCGCGGCGACGGCGCGTCGGGGGTGTTGTACTGGCCGATCGTGCCGATGCGCACGATGCGCCCGAACTCGCGCAGCGCCCCCACCGCGGCGGCCAGTTGTTCGCCGCCGACGTTGTCGACGAACAGGTCGATGCCGTCCGGTGCGGCCTTGCCGAGGAGGTCGGCCGCAGGCCCGTCGTGGTAGTCGAAGGCGGCGTCGTAGCCCACCTCTCGCACGAGGTGCTCGGCCTTCGCAGCCGAGCCCGCGCTGCCCACGAGACGTCCGGCGCCGAGCAGTCGGGCGAACCGCCCGGTCGCCGTGCCGACCCCGCCCGCTGCTGCCGACACGAACAGGTCGTCGCCCGCCTGGAGGCGGGCGATCCGGGTCAGCCCCACATAGGCGGTCAGACCGGTGCCGCCGAGGGTGCTCAAGTACGCGGTCAGGGGCACCCCTTCGAAGCGGGGCAGCTGCCGGACCTCCTCGGGCGTGACCACCGAGTGGGTGCGCCAGCCCTGCCGGTGGAACACGACCTCGCCCTCGGCCAGCCGGGGCGTGCGCGAGGCGATGACCCGCCCGATGGCGCGGCCCTCCAGCGGTGCGTCGAGCGCGAAGCCGCCGGGTACGTCGTCCATCATTTCGCGGTGGTACGGGTCGACCGACCAGTAGAGGTTCTCGACGAGCGCGCTGCCGGGGGCGGGGCCGGGAAGGGGGGACTCGACGAAGGTGAAGTGCTCGGCGGTGGGAAAGCCGTGGGGGCGGGCGGTCTGGTGCACGGTGAGCGCGGTGTCGTTCATGCCCGGACCGTAGGGCGGGAATGCCCCTCGGGGGCAGCCGGTTGGGCTCATACGACCCACCGTTCCATGAGCACTTCTCATACATCGAGGTGAGCGCCCCGTGGCCCGTACGACCGGCTCCGATCTCGTCCCGCAGGAACTGCGCGTCCTGGTGGCGGTCACGGACACCCGCAGCTTCTCGGGAGCGGCCGGCACACTGGGCCTGACGCAGTCCGCGGTCTCCCACTCGGTGCGCGGCAGCGAGCGCAAGATCGGTGCCGTTCTCTTCGAACGCGGCCGTTCCGGCGCCCTCCCCACCCCTGCCGGCGAGAAGGCCGTCGCGCATGCCCGCCGTGTCCTGCGCCTGCTGGACGTCCTGACCGCCGAGGCGCGCGGTGCGGCCCGGCCCGAAGCCGCGGAGGGAGTGCTGCGGATCGCGGCCTTCCGCAGCGCGGCCCTCCATCTGCTGCCTCCCGCACTGAAGCGGCTGCGCGCCCGGCACCCGGGGATCGAGCCACGGGTGCGGATCGTGCGCGAGGTGGGGCGCGGCACCGCGGGCGAAGTGGCCGACGGTAAGGCCGACATAGCCATCGCCACGCTGGGCGGCTCCGGGCTGTTTCCACCGGGTCTGGTCACCGGCGGGCTCCTCGAAGAGCCGTACGCCCTCGTGCACGCGACGGGCCAGCGCGCCCCGCGCTCGCTGCCCCTGGTCGACTGGACCGAGAACTGCGGCTCGTACACCCGCGACTGGTGGGCCGCCCAGGACTGGATCCCGAAGGCGACGATCGAGGCCGAGGACGACGGAGCGGTGCTCTCCCTGGTGAGCGGAGGTCACGGAATGGCGATCATGCCCGCGCTCTCCTTGGTGGGAGCACCGCACTCGATCGGGATCACCGATCTCGGCCCCCAGCGCCCGACACGCATGGTCGGCTATGCCACCACCCCGGAACTGGCCGGTTCCGCCGTCGTTCGCGCCTTGGTGAGAGAACTGCGGGCCACGGCCCCCGAGGGGATGGGCCTCCTGAGCAGCGGGGTGTGATCAGGTCCGGCGCTCCTGACGAAGCCTCAGTTCTGTTGTGCGTCAGGTGAGTTGTGAGTGTCGGTCGTCGGCTTCTTGAATCGCTGGCGGATCCAGATGACGGCCACCGCCAGCAGGGGCGGCCCGAGGACGACTGCTTTGACCGCGGCCTTCGAGGCCAGCCAGGCGATGCCCCAGAAGTGCCACCCGAAGAAGTGCCAAGCGGCAACCCAGACGAGCAAGGCGATGCTCACGGACAGCAGGACAGCCAGGACGGTTTTGACAGCGGTGGGGGTGGTCGTTGTCTTCCCGGAACGGTCGGTCATGTGTCTGAGCATATGAGCCCCCGCCGGGCGGGAGTTGACCGCCTGATTTCAGCCTACGGGGGTGCCGATCCGGTCGCGTTCGAGTGCGGAGCGCAGCTGCGCCAGTGCTCGGGCGGCCGCTGCCGTCGCGGCCGTGTCGAGAGCACCCTCGAACAGTTCGCGCAGGCACGTGGCGAACGTCGCCTCGGCCGTGGCGAGGAGTTGTGAGCCGTCGTCGGTGAGGGCCAGCAAGGAGGACCTGCGGTCCGCCGGGTTGGCCTGGCGGACGATCCACCCCTGCTTCTCCAGACGGTCGATGCCCTTACTGGTCGCGCCGACGCCGATGGCGAACTCCGTAGCGAGGTCGGCCACCCGGGATCCGGGGCGTTCCCGCAGAAAGCGCAGGAACTCGAACTGTGAAGTGACGATCCCGTGCCGCTGGCGCAAGCGGTCGTTCAGCGCGTTGTAGAGGCGCGTCTCGCAGCGCACCAGGTCCGCGAAGAACCCCTGGAGATCGTCCGCACCTTCCGTCGTTTTATATGCCACGGCATATAGTGTAGAGGAAGATACATCGACGGGAGAAGCACAGATGAGCAAGGAACAGCTCGCCAAGGTCGACGCGATGCTCCGCCTGCCCCGCCCCCAGGGGGAGCGCTCCGTTGAGGAGCTGCGCGCCGGGTTCAGGGCGCTGATGGACCAGATGACCGTGCCGGACGACGTCCGCACCACGCCGACGACGCTCGGCGGCCGACCCGCTCTGCACGTCGAGCCGGACGGCGGGGCGCGCCCGGGCACGATCCTCTACTTCCACGGCGGCGGCTTCGTGTTCGGCTCCCCCCGGACCGCGCTGTCGCTGACCGCGCAGCTCGTCTCGCGGACCGGATTCGGCTCGTACTCGGTGGACTACCGGCTGGCCCCCGAGCATCCGTTCCCGGCCGGGCTCGAGGACAACGTCCGGGCGTACCGCGCCCTCCTCGACAGCGGACTCGACGCCTCGGCCATCGCGTTCGCCGGGGACTCCGCCGGCGGCGGCTACTGCGTCACCACCGCCCTCGCCGCCCGCGACGCGGGCCTGCCGCTGCCGGCCGCGATCGTCGCCTTCTCCCCCGGCGTCGACATGACCCGCACGGGCGAGAGCATGACGACCAAGGAGGGCATCGATCCGATCTTCACCCGGGCCGCCGTACAACACACAGGGGCCATGTACCTCGCGGGACAGGACCCCGCCCAGCCCCTGCTCAGCCCGGCCGTCCACGCCGACCTGAGCGGCTTCCCGCCGATGCTCATCCAGGTGGGCACCAACGAGATCCTGCTCGACGACTCCACCCGGCTCGCCGCCCGGGCCCGCAACGCGGGGGTCAATGTCATCCTCGACGTCACCGCCGACGCCCCACACGTCTTTCAGGCCTTCGCCGGCGGCACCCTCGACGAAGCCGACCAAGCACTCGACCGCGCGGCCCTCTTCCTCAACCAGCACATCCGCACGCCCTGATCCAAAGACGTCAGGGGCAGGGCACGGTCAACTCGCAGCACCCATGGGGCCGTTCTGCGGAGCCGGCCCAGGGAGACCCCGTCGAGGTCGGGCCGGCTGTGATCCACGGTATCCACCGTGCGGGAGTGACGCCGGTCCGCGAAGCACCGGTACTCGATGGCGGCCCCATCCGAACCGCCCGCAGACGCGGCGCGTCGCGCTACTGCCAGGCGGTCCGGGTGAGCTCGTATTCGACTTCGCCCTGTTCCGAGCCGTCGATCGCGTCCGGCCAGTCGCCGGTGAAGTGACGGAGGAAGGTCAGTCCGGACTTCTCCATCACACGCCGTGACCGGGTGTTGACCGTCATGGTGTTCGCGGTGACCCGCTCGACGCCGAGACGCGTGAAGCCCTCCCGAATCAGGGCTCTCGCTCCCTCGGTGGCGTAACCACGGCCCCAGGCGGCCTTGTTCAGCCGGTAGCCGAGTTCGACCGTGGCCGAGCTGTGCTCGTCCACGGGGCGGAACTCGAACCACCCGAGGAAGAGCCCGGTGGCCTTTTCCTCCACGGCCCAGAAGCCCCGGTTTCCCCAGCACGAGTAGTCGCGCAGGAGCCTCGGCAGGGCGCGCTCCGCAATGTCCGCGCGGCTCGCCGGGCGGCCGCCGTTGATGAACCGCATGACCTCCGGATCGTTGTCCAGGGCCACCAGGTCGTCGACGTCGGCTTCGGTGAAGGGGCGAAGGACGAGCCGCTCGGTCTCCAGAAAGATGTCCATCGCGCGATCATCACCACCTTCGGGCGGGACCGCCACCGGATATCCACCGCAGGCCACGGGGCCGGTTTCCCCGTGCCCCGATGGAATCCAAGGGCACCGAGCGGGTCGTTCCGTCGCCGAACTCCCCGAGGGATCCGGTCGCCTAAGCGGCCACCCTGTCGTCGGCCTTCTGCGGAACGAGGGACATCAGCGCGTCGGCGAAGTGCGCCGGAAGCTCCCCGCGCACGTGGGACAGCGGCCCGACCGGCTCGCTCAGCGACGCGAGCGCCAGTTCCGCACGTCTTCGCGAGGAGTCCGATTCGTTCGGGCTCTTCCCTGTTTTTGTGTAGCGCGTGTTGCAAGCGGATGGCACCCCTCCCGGAACCCCTTGACGCACCTCTGGCGGACTTATTTTCTTTCTGCACACAACTTGGAGGTGTGACCGTGCTCCGCCCCTTCGCCCTGACCCTCGCCGCACTCGCCGGTGCCGCCCAACTGGCCTTCGCCGCACCGGCGTCGGCCGCCTCCACGACGTACTACGTGGACTGTTCCGCCACGACGAACGGCACCGGTTCCCAGACGTCCCCGCTCAACTCCCTGCCGGCCGCGAACGCCCTGACGCTCACGCCCGGCGACGCCCTGCTGTTCAAGCGCGGCGCCACCTGTAAGGGGCAGCTGTATGCGCGCTTCTCCGGCAGTGCCAACACACCTGTCACGTACGGCAGTTACGGTGCGGGCGGTGCCGCCCGCATCGACGCGAACGGCAACTACGCGGCGGTCTGGCTGAAGAACGCCTCGTACGTCACCGTCCAGGACCTGGAGCTGACCACGCCCGGCGACAACACCACCGCGCGGCGCGGCGTATGGGCGCAGGCCGTCGACTCCGGCGACCTGACCGGAGTCGTCCTCCAGCGCCTCGACATCCACGACGTGCGCGGCACACTGCCCGCGAAGACGGGAGGCGCCGCCGCCAACGGCAAGTACGCGGGCGCCTCCGGCGGGATCGTGGTCGAGGCGCTCGGCAGCACAACTCCCTCCGCGTTCAAGGGACTCAGGATCGTCGACAACAAGATCCACAGCGTGGACCGGGCCGGCATCTACTTCTGGTCCAACTGGTGCCGCAGGCCGGACATGGTCGGCTTCTGGACCTCGCTGTGCACCGCCGACTGGCATCCGCACACCGGAACCGTCATCCAGGACAACACCCTCACCGACATCGGCGGCGACGGCCTGGTCGTCAAGACCAGCAGCGACGCGCTCGTGGAGCGCAACGACCTGGACGGATTCAACGAGCGCGCCGGGTCCGTCAACGCCGGCATGTGGACGGCCAACAGCGACTTCGTCACCTTCCAGTACAACCGGTCCGCACATGGCAACACCACTGCGGACGGCCAGGGTTACGACGTCGACCACTCGACGAACCACGTCACGTTCCAGTACAACGTGTCCTACGACAACGACGGCGGCTTCTTCCTGCTGTGCCCCTACGGCGCGGGGGTGCCGGGTCAGTCCAAGGACTTCGTGGTCCGCTACAACCTCTCGGTGAACGACCACGCCCGCACGTTCCAGGTGTGCTCCGGCGGCCTGGTGCGCGGGCAGATCTACAACAACACGATCCAGCTGCCGGGCGACGCGAACCACCAGATCGTCACCGCGCCGGCCACGAAGGCCGGCGATCTGGACGTCGCCTTCACCAACAACCTCCTCCGGGGCGCGAGTTCGTCGTCCTCCGCGCGGTGGACGCTGAACGACTCGGCGTTCCGCATCGACCACAACCTCCTCTACAACGTCCCCGTCCCGGCCGCGGCGACCTCCACCATCACCTCGGCGCCGCTGCTCGCCGCGCCCTCCACCACCTCGTACGACCCGGCCGGCTTCCAGCTGCTGCCCGGCTCGCCCGCGCGCGGTGCGGGCAGCCCGATCACCGGCAACGGCGGCCGGGACTACTTCGGGACCGCGCCCGCCATCCCGCCATCCATCGGCTTCCACGAAGGACCCTGACACTTCCCATGGCCACCACCCATTCCCGCACCACCCAGGACACCGGGGGAATCAGCCCCGAAAGAGCCCGGTTCACCAAGCGATGGACGCCGCGCCTGGTGGCGTTCGGCGAGTTCATCGACGGGTACGACCTGCTCGTCATGGGCTCGGCACTGCTCTTCCTCAAGCCCGCATTCCATCTGACGGCCAACCAGGTCGGCTGGCTCGGTGCCATCGCGTTCATCGGCGCGGCCGTCGGGCTCGTCGTGTTCGGCGACCTGTCCGACCGGTTCGGGCGCAAGGTCATCTTCGTCATCAACCTGGTCTTCTTCGTCGTCGCCTCACTCGCCGCCGCGTTCGTCACCGAGGTCTGGCAGCTGATGCTGGCCCGCTTCCTCATCGGCGTCGCCGTCGGCATGGACATACCGACCTCGCACGCGTTCCTCGCGGAGATATCGCCGAAGGCGCGGCGCGGCCGCATCGCGGGCTCGCTGCCGAACATGATGTGGCTGAGCGGCGCGATCACCAGCGTGCTCATCGCGCTGGCGCTGCGCGACGTGGCCGGGGAGAACACCTGGCGCTGGCTGTTCGGGCTCGCCGCGATCCCCGCGCTCGGCGTGCTGATCGCCCGTCAGTTCCTGCCGGAGTCGCCGCGCTGGCTGCGGGCACAGGGGCGCCACGAGGAGGCCCGGCAGGTGTTCGCGCTCCTCGGCGTCGAGGAGCCGCCCGCCCCTGCCGGACCGGTCGAGAAGAAGCGAGAACTGCGGGAACTGTTCGGCAACGGGGCGGGGTTGCGGCTCGCGGCCGTCACCGGCTTCTTCGCACTCCAGGCCTTCGGCGGGGCCGTCGCCACGGTCGCGGGGCCGATCGTCATGGAGGCCAGCGGCATCGGCGCCGAGAACTCGCTGTGGTTCTCACTGGCCGGATTCGTCGCGGGCCTCGTCGCGGTGATCGCGGGCGCCCGGCTCATCGACCGGATCAACCGCAGGGCCCTGGGCATCTGGGCCTGCCTCGGCGTCTTCGTCGCGGGACTCGGCATCGCCTTCCTCGGCCCGAAGGCATCCGGGCTCCTGCTGACCTTCTACGTCCTGTACTCCCTGCTCACCTGGTTCGGGCCCGGCGTACTGTCCTGGGTGTGGTCGTCGGAGGCGTTCCCGACGCATCTGCGCGGCATCGGCACCGGCATCGCGCAGGCCGCCACCCGCCTGATGATCGCGCTGAACGTGGTGCTCGTCCCGAACCTCCTCAAGGAGTTCGGCCTGCGTACCGTCGCGCTCTACGCCTGTGCCTACGTACTGGCCGCGATCATCGTCGCCGCCTCCCCGTTCCTCGCGACGACCGGCAAGGAGCTGGAGGCGATCAACGCCAATCGGGAATAGGCGAGTTGACGAGACACCACTGCGAGGAACGGAACGACGTGACCGACGACCGCCGCACACCCGCGGGCCTGCGCCGCGCCAACACCGCCGCCGCGCTGCGGGCCGTACTCGACGAGGGGCCGCTGCCCCGCGCCGACCTGACCGAGCGGCTCGGTCTCGCGGCGGGCACGGTCAGCCGGATCGTGGCACCCCTGGTCGCCGCGGGTCTGCTGCGGGAGCTCCCGGCACTGTCCGGCGCCGGTGGCCGCCCCCGGATACCCGTCGACCTCGTGCCCCGCGCGCGGTACGCGATCGGCGTGCATCTGGGGCGGCAGCGCACTACCGCGGGTCTGGTGGATCTGCGGGGCCGCGTCCGCCGAGTGCGCACCCACGAGCGCGGACCGGGACAGGCACCCCACATCATCGACGGGGCGGCCGAGTTGGTGGCCGTCCTGCGCAGGGAGGCAGGTGCGGTGCCCGTCCTCGGGGTCGGCGTGGCAACAGGCGGCTGGGTCGATCCGGCGACCGGCGTGGTCGTCGACAACGAGGCTCTCGGCTGGCAGGACGTCCCGCTGCGCGCGCTCCTGACAGGGGTGCTCGGCGCGGACCTCCCGGTCGTCGTGGACTCGGGGGCCCGTGCCCAGGCCACCGCCGAAGTCTGGTTCGGCTGTGCGCGCGGCGCCGAGACATCGGCGCACCTGTTCACGGGCAACGTGATCGACGCGGCCCTCGCCCTGGGCAGCCGGGTGCACACGGGGGCGCGGTCGGCCGCCGGCATGATCGGACATCTGCCGGTCCGCGCCACGGGCCCGGCCTGCGCGTGCGGACGTCGCGGGGTGCTGCAGGCGGTGGCGTCCGACCGGGCCGTGGTCGACGCGGCCGCCGCCACGGGAATCGTGGCGGCGGGCGAGGGCCTGGAGCGGCTCAGTGCCCTCGCCGCCGCCGGGACGGAAGCGGCCGACGGCCTGCTGCGCGAACGGGCCCGGCACATCGGAACAGCCGTCGCCCATCTCGTGGACCTCTTCGACCCGTCCCTGGTGGTGCTGTCCGGTGGTGTGCTGCCCTACGTGGACGAGGTGCGCGCCACGGCAGCCGGCCTGGTCGGCGGAGCCTGGGACCCGGACCGGGTCCAGCCGACGGCGCTCGGCCCGCACGCCCTTGCCGCCTCCTCCGGGGCGCTGCTCCTGGCGGCCTACTACGCCGACCCGCTGGCCTACGAGAGCATCGGCGCGCCGGCCTTCGCGAGCACCGGCGCCGGCACCACGCAATGGCGCCCCGCCGTGGACAGACCCCGCACCATGGAGAGGCAGGGACGACCGTGAACGCCGCGCCCGCCGACGCGTCCGACCCTACGAGCCCGCGGCCGGTCTCCCTCCGCGTCACCGAGCGCACGACCTGGCTCCTGGTCCGGCAGGGTCACGGCTGGGGCGAGGTGTCGGACATCCCCGAGGCGGAGGCGGCCCGGCTGCTCGGCATGGCCGCACGCGGCGACGCCCTGCCGGACACGTTCGCCGGCCGCACGGTGGCGGGGGGCCTGCGCACGGCGGCGGCGGACGCGGCGGCACGGGACGCGGGGCTGCCCCTCGCGGACTGGCTGGCCGAGCGGACCGGCCGGCCGGTCCTGCGCAGGACGATCCCGCTCTACGCCAACATCAACCGCGCACTGAGCGACCGCACTCCCCAGGCCGCCGCCGAGACGGCGCGTACGGCGGTCGCGGCGGGCCACACGGCGGTCAAGGTCGCCCCGTTCGACGGCCTCGCCGGGCCCGGCCAGATCGCCCGTGGCCTGGAGATCGCCCGGGCCGTGCGCGACGTCCTCGGCCCGGAGCGCACCCTCCTGCTGGACGCGCACCATCTGCTGACGGTGGACGAACTCCTCGTTCACGCACAGGAGTTCACGGATCTGCGGCTGGGATGGCTGGAGGACACGGCCCGCCTCGACGACGTGACGGGCCTGCGCCGCGTCCGCGCGGCGATCGACGCGCCGCTGGCCGGCGGGGAGTTCGCGGCGGCGCCGGCCGAGGTGCTGCCCGCGCTGCGCTCCGGCGCGCTCGACGTCCTGATGCCGGACGTGAAGCACGCGGGAGGCCCGCTGCGGGTGCTGCGCCTGGCCGCTCTCGCGGCGGACCACGGGGTGTCCGTCTCGCCGCACAATCCGAGCGGCCCGGTGGCGACGGCGGCGAGCGCCCACGTCAGCGCGCTGCTCCCGCCCGGCGGGCCGCCCCTGGAGACGATGTTCGGCGAAGTGTCGTGGCGCGGGACGACCGTGACGCCGCCGGAACCGCTGACCGGGGCGACGTACGCGCTTCTTCCCGATCCCGGGATCGGCATCACCCCCCGCACGACCGAAAGGTGACCACCATGACCACCGCACTCGTTCTCGGCGCCGCCGGCGGGGTGGGCCGGGCCGTCGTCGCCCGCCTGCTCGCCGACGGCACCGCCGTCATCGCCGTCGACCGGAATCCGGCGGTGAGCCAACTCCCGGGTGTGACAGCCGCGTTCGAAGGTGATGCCACCGACGAGAGCCTGCTCGCCCGCGCTCTCGACGCGGCTCCCGAACCCCCCTCGGTCCTCGTGCACGCCCTGCTGAGCGAACACCGCGCTCCGCTGGCGGAGTTGGCGCCCGAGCATTGGCACCGGCTGTTCGACGAGGGCCTCGTGTCGGCGTGGCAGGCAGCCGCCGCACTCGTCCGCCGCAAGCCCGCCGGGGTGCCGGCCTCGGTCGTCCTGATCGGCTCGGTGCACGCGCACGGCGCCGTGCCCGGCTTCGCCCCCTACGCCGTCGCCAAGGCGGGACTCGGGGCCCTGGCACGTGCGGCGGCCGCCGAGTGGGGGCACCTGGGGATCCGCACCAACGTGGTCGAGCCCGGCTTCGTCGCCGTCGAGCGCAACGCCCACCGCTGGCAGGACTCCGAGGAGCGGGAACGCATCAGGGCGGCCTACCCGCTCGGCCGCCTCTGCTCCCCCGAAGAGGTCGCCGAGGTGGTCGCGTTCCTGGCGGGGCCGTCGTCCTCGTACGTCAACGGAGTCTGTCTGCCCGTGGACGGCGGCGCCCTGGCCGTCCTGCCGGAGGTGCACCCCCGGACCGAAGTGGACCAGGGCTAGCCCTCAGGCGGCTCTGAGCCGGGGCTCGGGCGCCGGGGTCAGAGAGGCGTGGTCCAGCGGCGCCGAGGGGTCGATGGACACGTCCAGCGGCGCGGGTTCGGCCCCGGCACGGACCAGCAGGTCTCCCACGGCCGCGATCATGGCCCCGTTGTCCGTACACAACGTCATGGCGGGCACCCTCAGCTCGATCCCGGCGTCGGCGCACCGCTGTTCCGCGAGGGCCCGGACGCGGGAGTTCGCCGCCACGCCGCCCACCACGACCAGCGTGGTGACGCCGTGGGCCCGGCAGGCGGCGAGGGCCTTGCGGGTCAGGACGTCGGCGACGGCCTCCTGCAGGGCGGCGGCCCCGTCGGCCACGGGCGGTCGCTCACCGCGCAGCCGGTACCGCTCGGCCCAGCGGGCGGCGGCCGTCTTGAGCCCGGAGAAGGAGAAGGCGTACGGGTCGTCGCCGGGCCGGGTCAGCGGCCGGGGGAACGCCACGGCGCGCGGGTCGCCCGTGCGCGCCGCCCGGTCGATGGCGGGCCCGCCCGGATACGACAGGCCGAGGATGCGGGCGACCTTGTCGAAGCACTCGCCGGCCGCGTCGTCGAGCGTGTCCCCCAGGTGCAGGATCGGCTCGCGCACCAGATCCCGCACGAGGAGCAGGGAGGTGTGCCCGCCGGAGACGATGAGCACCACGCAGGGGCTGGGCAGCGGGCCGTGCTCCAGGGTGTCGGCGGCGACGTGGCCGGCCAGGTGGTGCACCCCGTACAGCGGCACCCCTGCGGCGTAGGCGAGCGACTTGGCGCCGGCGAGGCCGACTTGAAGGGCCCCGGAGAGACCCGGTCCGGTGGTGACGGCGACCGCGTCGATCTGGCCGACCCGCAGCCCGGCCCGGTCGAGGGCCTCACGCACCACCGGGTTGAACGACTGCAGATGGGCGCGGGCGGCGATCTCCGGCACGACGCCGCCGAACCGCGCGTGATCGTCCATGCTCGACGCCACCACGTGGGCGAGCAGTCTTCCGTCCCGCACGATGCCCGCGCCGGTCTCGTCGCACGACGACTCGATCCCCAACACCACCGGTCCGCCCATCGGCCTCTCCTTTTGCATCCAGTGCGTAGTTGCAATATATGTGCAAGAAGGAGTGGACAAAGGCCCGGGGATGCATTCCATCCCCGGGCCCGTAAGGCGTCCGGTCGCCACTCAGGGTCGGTCAGGCGGCGGACGTTACCTGTGCGGCAAGGGACTTGCCCTTCGCCGCAGCGTCGGCGAGGGCCTTCTCGCGGGACGCCTCCGCGAGGGGGATCAACTCGGCCATCGCCGGGTTGGAGGCGGCCAGCGTCAGCTCCGGCACGATGAAGTCGACCTCGGCGCCCATCATTTCGGACAGGATCGCGGCCAGGAAGTTCTGCACGTACTCGAAGGGCTCACGCGGGGTGCCCGGGCCGTACGCGCCGCCACGGCTGGCGACGACGGTGATCGGCAGACCCTTGACCGTCGAATCGGGCCCGGCGGTGCGGCCCATCACGGCGACCTGGTCGATCCATGCCTTCAGGGTCGAGGGGATCGTGAAGTTGTACATCGGCGCGCCTATCAGGACCGCGTCCGCCTGCTCCAGCTCCGTCACCAGCTTCATGCGCTCGGCGAAGGCGGCCGCCTGCTCCGGCGTGTGCGCGGAAGGGTCGACGAACGCGGCGGAGGCGGCGAGACCGTCCAGGTGCGGGACGGGGTCCGTGGACAGGTCGCGGTAGATGACCGTGCCCTGCGGGTGCTGAGCCTCCCAGGCCTGGCGGAAGGCGTCGGTCACCGCGCGGGAGGCGGAGGCCCCGGCGGGGAACAGGGACGAGTCGAGGTGCAGAAGGGTGGCCATGAGGACCTCCAATGTGGTGGCACTTTTCGTACGCCACTAGTGATAGCACAGTCACTTACTTTTTTTCACCCCCTCACAACGGGGTAGTACCCTGAAGCCATGGCGGACGAGGAAGAGCGCGACAGCGGGCAGCGGCACGAGCCGGACGCCTGCGGCCGGGTGGGCGACGGCATTACGCAGGTCTTCGGGCTCCTCGGCAAGCGCTGGACGGGTCTGATCGTGTCCGCTCTCACCCAGGGCCTCGACCGCTTCACGGATCTGCGCCAGGCGATCCCGGGCATCAGCGAGCGCATGCTCGCGGACCGGCTGATGGAGCTCGTCTCCGCCGGGCTCGTCCTGCGCGAGGTGGAGGAAGGACCGCCGGTCCGCGTCTCCTATCGGCTCACGGAGTCGGGGGCCGCCCTGGAACCCGCCCTCACGGAACTGGCCCAGTGGGCCGAGAAGTACCTGCTCAAGGGCAAGGGCGGCTGCTGAACCCCGACGCGTCGGGACACCAGCCACGCCGGGGTGCCGCGCCTCGCCGCCCCGGCCGGGGCGGCGAGCCGGTCAGGCGACCAGACGCAGCCAGGCCTCGGCGAGCGCGGCGTGGCCCGCCGGCGACGGGTGCACGCCGTCCACGGACCAGTGCCCCAGCTCGGTCGTCGCCGCCAGCTCGGCGAACATGCCGTCCGCGGCCAGCAGATGAGCCCCGTAGGCGCGGGCGAGCTCGCGCACGACCCGGATCTTCGGATCCAGGTCCGTGCGCCACTCCTTGCGTTCCTTGTCTCCGACGAGCGCGGCACCGGCCCTGATGACACCGTCGATCGGCAGGAGGAACGGCTCGATGAGCATGAGCTGGGTGCCCGCATCCGCGAGCGGGGCGAGCAGCCGCTCGTAGCCCGCCGCGAACTCCTCGGCCGTGATCACGTAGCCGTTGGGGTCCAGCGTGTGCCAGCCCATGTCGTTCACGCCGACCAGGATCGACACGACGTCGGGGCGTACGTCGAGCACGTCCGCCTGCCACCGCGCTTCGAGGTCACTCACCTTGTGACCGCCCGTCCCGGTGTTGAGCCAGGTCACGGGGCGGTCCGGATGCCGCAGGCCCCACTGGCCCGCTATCCGCATCGGATAGCCGAACCCGAGGCCGTCCTCGCTCTCCCGGCGTTGGCAGTCGGTGATCGAGTCGCCGGTGAACATGACGGTGCTGCCCGGTCGAAGGGTGATGGTCATGGGTGCTCCATGGAGTCGTAGCGGGAGGGAAGGAGGTGGTGCGGCTGAGAGGTCAGGTCCGCGAACGCCACTGAGAGGTCAGGACCGCGCGCCGCCGAACCACCGGGAGGCCGCGCTTTCGAACCCGGCGGCGGCGAAGCCGTGGTCGCCCGCCCAGGCGACGGTGCCGTCCGGGCGGACCAGCAGCGCACCCAGCCCGAGGTCGTCCGCCGGCGTCCCGGCCGCGTAACGCAGCCGGTTCCGCCAGCCCGCCGCCGGGCCGCTCAGGCGGCGGTCGGAACTGAAGTCGAGGACGACACCCAGCCCGTCCCGCATCAGCTCACCGAGACAAGTCCCCTCCCCCAGGCGGAAGTTGGGTGCGTTGCGGCCCACCAGCGGATGCGCGTCGCCGAGGTCGTAGCGGATCGACGACCCCGACACCTTCTCGAAGACGTACGTCGTCCCGTCGCGGGTGCCGAGCAGGTCGCGGACCACGCCCTGGATGGCCTGGCCGTGCCGGTCCGGCCTCATGATCGACACCTGGGCGCGCGACCAGTCGAGCACCTGGGCTCCGACCGGACGGCGCTCCTGGCCATAGGTGTCGAGGAGTCCGTCCGGCGCGTGCCCCCGCGCGGTCGCCGCGAGTTTCCAGCCCAGGTTCACGGCGTCGCCCATCCCGGTGTTGAGGCCCTGACCGCCGAGCGGCGAGTGGATGTGAGCCGCGTCGCCCGCGAGCAGGACGCGCCCGCGCCGGTAGGTCGTCGCCTGCTTGGCCCGGTCGGTGAAGGTGGAGGCGAGGCGGACGTCGCTCAGGGTGACGTCGGCGCCCGACACCCGGCGCAGCACCGCCTGAAGGTGTTCGCGGGTCGGTCGGCGCGTGCGGTCGAAGGCGCCGCCGTCGAAGTCCATCATGGCGAGGTGTCCGTCGATGGCCATCCGGATGTACATGCCGGTCGGCGTCAGGTTGATCCCGGGGCGCAGCTTCTCCGGATCGGCGAGCGTGCCGATGACGGTGTATCCGGTGAACTCCGGTTCGGTGCCCGCGAATTCGAAGCCCGCGAGACGTCGCACCGCGCTCCGGCCTCCGTCGCAGCCGACGGCCCAGCGCGCCTCGAAGCCGGCTTCGCCCGAGGACACGACGACGTGGTCGTCGTCCTGTGTGACCGCGTCCACGGTGACGCCGCGCCGGATGTCGACGCCCAGTTCGGCCGCTCGCTCGGACAGCAGCGACTCGACCGCCTGAAGGCTGATCATGGTGAAGTCCGGGGCCGGGCCGGGCAGCCGGAAGGGCAGGGCGGCCGTGTCGACCTTGGCCGGATCGAGCACCATGCCGGCGAAGTGGCCCACCATCCGCGGTTGTGACGACCCATCAGATGAGGTGGGGGTGCCGGGCCCGTCGAGGACGAAGGACGCCGACATCAGCTCGTCCAGCAGACCGCGCCGGTAGAACGCCCCGACCGAGAAGCCGAACAGGCCGCGAATGCCCAGTGGTTCCGTCCGCCACGGCGAGTCCGGCTCCGACTCCTTCTCCAGCACCAGTACGGAACAGCCCGCGAGGCCGAGCTCGCAGGCGAGGAAGAGGCCGACCGGGCCCGCGCCCACGATCACCACGTCGTGCATGAGACATCCCCTTACCGAAGTCGCCGCCGGGCGGTCGCCCGGCCGGACCTCTCGAAAGGTGCCAGTCCCCGCCGACACCGGCCCGACAAGCCGCCGGCCCCCTCCGACAGGTCACCGACAACGGGGCGGGCCGGGCGGGCCGCTCAGCCGTCCGTCACGCTTCCCGCCCACACCGAGGGGATCCGTCCCGCCCACGGGCTCGCCTCTTCGAGTTGGCCCGCGAGACGGAAGAGGCGGCCCTCCAGTCCGTAGCCCGCCGCGAACTGCATGCCGATCGGGAGCCCGGTCTCGGCGTCCGCCGTCAAGGGCACGGACATGGCCGGCGTACCCGTCACGTTGAACACCGCGGTGAACGGCGACAGGTCGAAGAGGCGGCGAAGCCAGTCGAGGCCGTCCATCGCCTCCACTCCCCGGGTGTGGGTGCCCAGGGGTACGGGCAGATCCGGCACGGTGGGGGTGAGCAGGACGTCGTACGCGTCGAAGTGCGCCGCCATGCTCCGCGCGACCCGGTTGCGGATCGCGAGCGCGGTCACCAACTCGGCGCCGGTGACCCGCCGCCCGTAGTGGTAGCTGGCCAGGGTCGACGGTTCGAGGGTGGTGGAGTCGACGGGACGGCCGAGGGCTTCGGCCAGCTCGTCGATCGAGGCCGTCAGGTTCGCCGTCCACTGGCGGGCGTTGGCCAGCAGGAACTCCTCCCATTCCGCGCCCAGTTGGATCTCAGCCTCCTCCACGCGGTGGCCGAGGGATTCCAGCAGCCGCACGGTGCGCGAGAGGGCTTCCGATACGGGCGCGGTGGTGCGGTGTCCACCCCACCCCTGCGCGAGGACGCCGATCCGCAGGGAGCCCGGGGGCCGGGTGACTTCTCGTGCGTAGGGCCGGGGCGGCTCCGGCGCGACGTACGGGTCGCCCGGCTCGGGGCCGCGCATCTGGTCGAGCAGCACCGCACTGTCCCGTACCGTGCGGCTCACGCTGCCGTGCACGGCAAGGCCGTTGAAGATCTCGTCGGCGAACGGCCCCACGGAGACCCTGCCTCGGGTGGGCTTCAGACCGAAGAGGCCGTTGTACGAAGCCGGTATGCGGATCGAACCGGCGGCGTCGGTGGCGTGCGCGACCGGCACGACACCGGCGGCGACGGCGGCGCCCGCGCCCCCGCTGGAGCCGCCCGCGCTGCGGTCCAAGTCCCACGGGTTGCGGGTCGTGCCGTACAACTCCGTTTCCGTGGTGGTGTTGTAGGCCATTTCCGGGGTGGTGGTCCGCCCGAAGGTCACGAGGCCGGCGCGGCGGAAGCGCGCCATCAAGAAGGAGTCCGCGACGGAGACGTGACCGGCCGCGAGCCGGCTGCCCATCTCCATGCGCCGCCCGGCCATGGCGACCGCGAGGTCCTTGATCAGGAAGGGGACCCCGGCCAGCGGCGCGGCGCCCGGGCGGGGCTCGTCGTCGGGCGTCCAGGTCTCCGCGATCGCGTTGATCCGCGGCTCGACCGCCCGTGCGGCCGCACGGGCTACCAGCTGGAGCTCCGCCGGGCTCACCTCCCCCTTGGCGACCAGATCGGCGAGGCCGACCGCGTCGAAGCTCACGTACTCGCTGATTTCCACTGTCTCTCCCAGGGATTGGAACAATACCGATGAGACCCGTTCGATACCGATCGGTATCGTTCGGGCCGGGCTGGTACCGTAGCAGGAAGTCAGAGCCCCGCAACCGACCGGACCTCACGGAGCAGCAGTCATGGCATCGACCGCCAGAAGGCCGAGCAGGGTGGCGAAACTGCCGCCGCGCGAGCGCATCCTCGACGCGGCCGAGGAGCTCTTCCAGAGCGAGGGAATCCTGCGGGTGGGAGTTCAGGCGATCGCCGAGAAGGCCGAGACCACGAAGATGGCGATCTACCGACACTTCGAGACCAAGGACGCACTGGTCGCGGAGTGGCTGCGGATCGTCGCCGCCGACTACCAGGCGGCGTTCGACCGGGTCGAGACCGAGCACCCCGGCCGCCCCAGGGAGCAGATCCTGGGCGTGGCCCGTTTCATCGCCGAAGGGCTTCCGACGCTTTCGCACCGGGGGTGCCCGTTCATCAACTCCCTTGCGGAACTGCCCGACCGCTCCCATCCGGCCCGCCAGGTGATCGAGCGGCACAAGGCGCGCCAGACTCGTCGACTTGTCGGCCTGTGCACCAAGGCCGGCCTCGACGATCCCGAACAGGTCGCGGCGGAGATCACCTTCGTACTCGAAGGCGCGCAGGTCAGTACGCAGAACGGGAGCATCGACCGGGTGGGAGACCGCCTGATGACGATCGTCGCGGCCATCGTGGATCGGCACCACTCCCCCGCCGGCGCGCCTCGCAGGACCGGCGGCTGACCGCCCCGCCCTCGACCGTCTCCGCCCCCGCAGGGCCGGGGGGGGCCGGGCCGTGTCAGGGGGTTGTCGGCGATGGTCGGTGACTTGTCGGCGAACTGTCGGTGGCCGAGGGGACATTGGATCTCGTTGGAGCCGGGCCGACGACGGCCGCGGCGCCCGACACCCCACCGTCCCGACTCGCTGGAACGGCGCTCCCGGCGTGACACCCGCCGGGCGTCGATCAAGGGTCCCCGGCTCAGAAGGAAACCCCATGACCACCGACGTCACGATCATCGGCGCAGGGCTCGGCGGCCTCACACTGGCCCGCGTCCTGCACCTCCACTCCATAGCCGCCACGGTTTACGAGGCGGAGCCCTCCCCGGCCGCACGCTCACAGGGAGGGATGCTCGACATCCACGACTACAACGGCCAACTCGCGCTGGAGGCAGCTGAGTTGATGGATGAGTTCCGTGAGCTCATCCTGGAGGGACGGCAAGCCATGCGCGTCCTCGATCCGGACGGGACCGTCCTGTTCGACCAGGCCGACGACGGCACGGGCGGCCGACCCGAGGTGCAGCGCGGTGAGCTGCGCCAGATGCTGCTCGACTCGCTCCCGGCCGGCACCGTGCGATGGGGCCACAAGGTCAGGAGCGCGCGCACCCTCGGCGACGGACGCCACGAGGTGAGATTCGCCGACGGCAGCACGGTCGTCACCCCTCTGCTGGTCGGCGCGGACGGCGCGTGGTCACGTGTCCGGCCCCTGCTGTCCGACGTCACCCCCGAGTACACCGGCAAGTCGGTCGTCGACACCTATCTGTTCGACGCCGATACCCGGCACCCGGCCGTCGCGGCGACGGTCGGCGGCGGGTCGATGATCGCCACCAGGCCGGGCAGGGAGATCTTCGCCCACCGGGAGAAGGGCGACACACTCCACGCCTACCTGGGACTGGCCGAGCCGGAATCGTGGTTCGCGGCCATCGACTTCCACGATGGCGCCGCGTCCACGGAGCGGATCGCGAAGGAATTCGCCGACTGGGCGCCGGAGCTCACCGCCCTGATCACCGAGACCGACATCGCCCCCGTCCTGCGCCCTCTCCACACCCTGCCGACGGGGCTCCGATGGGAGCGGGTGCCCGGGGTCACCCTGCTCGGGGACGCCGCACACCTCTCGGCCCCCAACGGTGAGGGCGCCAATCTGGCGATGCTGGACGGCGCCGACCTCGGCGCGGCCCTCGCCGCACATCGCAATGACACCGAGGCCGCTCTCATCGCGTACGAGCAGGCCATGTTCCCCCGCAGCGCCGAGACCGCCACCTTCGAGGGTGTCGAGGCCCACCGGGCCGACTCCGACAACGACGCCCTCCACGACCTGATGGCCGCGGTCGTCCGGCACGAGCAGTCTCCGTGAGGCACACGTCCGGCCGCCGTGGGCACAACGGCACCTGCGGGTCGCGCACGGTGGCCACGACCTGATGTCCGGCGAGCCGGGCCGGTCCGCCGGACGGTCGTCAGCTGTCGTAGCGGTTGGCCAGGGACCGGACCGTCTCGGCCATCCGAGCCCGGAGTTCGGCCGGCTCGATCACCTCGATGTCGGTGCCGAGTCGCAGGAACTCCCCCAGAGCGTGGTCGATCGACTCAATGGGCACCCGGGCTCGCGTCCACCCGCCGCCCGCCGGCGTCACACCGAGACGGCGGGCCCCCTCCTCGGTGAGCCTCACCAGCGCCTCCCCGGTGTGCAGCCTGGCTCGGAAGTCGGCCAGGTAGCCCTTCCAGTATGCGACCAGGTCGAACCCGTCCGGGACATCGAACTCGTCCTCCAGCAGCCCGAGTTGGACGATCTGGTCGACCCGGTACGTGCGGATCCCGGAGGGCCCTGAGGCGACGAGGTACCAGCGACCGGCCTTGAGCACCAGCCCGTACGGCTCCACCCGTCGCTCGATCTCCTCCGGCGCCCGCCACCGCCGGTAGCGCAGAACCACCGCCCGCCGAGCCCACACCGCCCCGGCGACCGCAGTCAGATGCGGGGTGCGGTCGGCCTCCCCGTACCAGCCGGGGGCGTCGAGCAGGAAGCGCTCCTGGATCCGTCCGGCGTGCTCCCGCAGCTCCGCCGGGAGGGCTGCCCGCAGCTTGAGTCGCGCGGTCGCGAGCGCCTCGCCGAGGCCGAGCTCGGCCGCGGCACCTGGCAGTGCGGCGAGGAACGCGGCCTGCGCCTCGTCCGCCGTCAGCCCGGTCAGCCGGGTGCGGAACCCGTCGACAAGGCGGTAGCCGCCCGCGTGCCCGGCGTCGCCGTACAGCGGGATGCCGGCCGCCCCGAGCGCCTCGACGTCCCGGTAGACCGTGCGCACGGAGACCTCGAGCTCGTCGGCCAGTTGCCGGGCCGTCATCCGGCCCCGGTTCTGGAGCAGCAGAAGCAGGGTGACAAGGCGGCTCGCACGCATGCCACCCAGTATTCACTGACACTTGATGTCAGTGAAGCGGCCCTAGCCTGCGGCCCATGAACGACTTCGACTTCCTGCACGGCTTCTGGGACGTGGCCGGCCGCCGTCTCACCACACCGCTAGGCCCGGGCCATGACGCCTGGGTGGAGTTCCCCGGCAGGGCGGTGGTACAGCCGCTGTTCGGCGGGGCCGGCGACATCGACGAGATCACCTTCCCCACCCTCGGCCGCCAGGGCGCGACCCTTCGGCTCTTCGACCAGGAGACGAAGCTCTGGTCGATCCACCGGTCGGACAGCCGCACCGGCCGTCTGGACCCTGCGGTTCGGACCGGGGCATGAGCATCGTCGAGTTCCGGCAGTACACCCTGCGCCCCGGCGCCCGGGAGACGCTGATCGAGCTGTTCGAGCGCGAGTTCATCACCGGACAGCAGGCGGCGGGCATCACCGTCGGCGGCCGCTTCCGCGACCTCGATGATCCCGCCCGGTTCGTCTGGCTGCGCGGCTTTCCGGACATGAGACGCCGCAGGCTCGCACTGGAGGCCTTCTACACGGGCCCGGTCTGGCGACGGCACCGCGACGCGGCCAACGCGACCATGCTCGACAGCGACGACGTCCTGCTCCTGCGCGGCCCCGGCTTCACGGCGGATCCTGGCCTCCGCGAGGTGTCGGCGACCGTGTGCCACCCCTCCGACACCCGGTCCTTCGACACGTACGCGGCCCAGCACCTGACACCCACTCATGCGCTGCACAGCACCGAACACGCCGAGAACGACTACCCCCTTCTGCCCGTCCGCACCGGGGAGGACGCCCGCCTCTGGTTCGGCCAAGCCGAGCCTCCACCATGGCCGACGCGCCGTTTGCGACTGGAGCCGGTGACGGGTTGAGGGTGTGCGAGCGGGCGGCACCGGCACGGGTTGGACCGGGCCGGGCGCGAACTCCGCACCAGCGCACCTTCCGGCCCCTACAGAGGTGCCAGAACGCGACGGAGCGCCGCCCGGCCCGCGGGTCCCCACGCGGGCTTACCGCCGGGCAGGCCACGATCCCCGGCCCTCCCGACGAGAATGAGGAAGAGACATTTCAGCGCCGCCAACCCACCCGCGCGCCGGATCATCGCCGGATCCGCCTGCGCGTACGCGTCGAAGAACCGTGCGGCCGCCCCCGTCGGGAGCAGCACCCACGCCGCAGCGAGATCGACCGCGGGGTCGCCGACACACATGTCGCCGAAGTCGATCACGCCGGAGAGCGTCCCCTCCGAGACGACGACATTCGCCGGATGCAGGTCGCCGTGCAGCCATACGCGCGGTCCCTCCCATCGGGGAGCCGCGAGGGCCTCGTCCCAGATGGCCCGGACATGCCGGAGCTCAGCGGCGGCGCCTTGGGAGGCGACTTCCGCGAGTCCCTTTTCGAAGCCGTCCGTGAGGCGCTCAAGGGGCACACCGCGATCCGTACTGACGGGCGCCCCGGTGGGTGCCTCCGTATGAAGCGCCCGGAGGAACCCCGCCAAGGCATCGGCTCCACGGGCGTCACTGATCGGGACGCGGTCGGCCGGCTCGCCGGGCACCCACGTCGCGATGGTCCACGGCCGCGGAAAGCGCACGGACACTTCGCCGATCCGCAGCGGCGTCGGGACCGGGAGCGGAAGGCGCGCGGCCAGACCGGGCAACCAGCGGTGCTCCTTGCGCAGGAGGTCCGGCGCACGCTCAGTGCGAGGCATGCGCACGGCCAACTCCTCCCCGAGTCGCCACAGTTGGTTGTCCCAGCCGCCGTCGACCTCCCGCAGTTCCAGTTCACCCAGGTCCGGATGCTGGTCACGCAGCAGGGAGCGCACCAAGCTCTCATCGATCTCGAAGCCGTCCATGGCCACACTCAACAGCCTCCGCGTATCGCGGCCCCCCTTGGGGTCGCCGGGGCGGAGAGCGCCTGGCACCACCCGGCCGAGTCTCATGCCACCACTGCGCTGGTAAGCGCCATAGCCACGGGCGGGGTGTTGGCCGCCACCCCGGCGAACGCGGCCATCACGGATCTGGGGATCCACTTGACCACCGGACACAACGTGGGGTTGTACAACGACTACAACGTCATCGACAACGCCGACAAGGCCACTCAGCAGGACCTCATCTACAACGCGAATCCGAGCGTCACGGACGGGATCGAAGTCGACTGCTGGAGCGACAAGGGAAAGATGCTGGACCAGGGCAACCGCTGGTACCACACGAAGACCGAGTACTACAACCACCTCGGGTACTCGCTACACATCTACGCGTGGACCTACGCCCCCTACGTGGACGGCGAGGCCGGAATCCGGGCGGGCCTGCAGAAGTGCGGCTACTAGGCGGCCGTTGTCGGGCGCCTTTCGTGTCCTCCACGGGGGCGTGGGGCGGGGTGCTCTGACGGATGCGAGCGGGAACGGCCGCGGCCGTTCCCGCCGGTCCGCAACAGGCGTTGTGGCAGATGACTCCGCACAAGAAGACCGACAGCCGGGCCACCCGTTTGCGCGAGGCCTCACGCGGCGGACGACCATCGGGCTTCGACGAGGAGAGGTACAGGATCGGCCGGACAAGTCCTAGGCGTCCGATACGCCTCGTTGGCCGGGGATACGGCCGCAGAGCCAGTTGCCCGGGTCCTCCGGTGCGTCGCTGATCCAGAACTGACGCCACAGCAGCGCGAACTCCTCGCGGCTGAGGTGACCGTCGCCATTGAGGTCGAGCCTCTCAAA
Source organism: Streptomyces sp. NPDC001828 (assembly GCF_042892175.1). Taxonomy (NCBI): domain Bacteria; kingdom Bacillati; phylum Actinomycetota; class Actinomycetes; order Kitasatosporales; family Streptomycetaceae; genus Streptomyces; species Streptomyces sp. NPDC001828. Next base: position 1,088,054 of record NZ_JBIATV010000001.1, on the reverse strand, counting down.
GACGCCCGTCATGTCGACGGGCTGACCGTTCCAGGTCTCGACGAGCATGCGGTGTTCGTCCGGGGAGATGCGGCCGTCGCCGTTGGCGTCCACGGCGTCGAAGACGGTGTCGGCGGTCGCGGTGACCTCCGCGATCATCGTGGGCAGCCGGTCCACGAGGGAGAGCAGTTCGTCCATGTCGACGCTGCCGTCGCCGTCGGCGTCCCCCGCGTCCAGCAGTGCCGCCCACCACCCCATCAGCAAAGCCTCGACTCTGGCGCGCAGCTCCGTCCCCGGGCCCACAGCCGGCAGTCGAGACCAGCGGGCGACGAGGGCGACGAAATCCTCCTCGCGCAGATATCCGTCGCCGTCCGCGTCGAACGCGGCGAACATTCCCTTGAGCTTGAGCTCCTGAAACGCATTGGCCATGAGCGGCCTCCTTCGACGCCGAACCGACGAACAGCCGGTAAGCACGATAGGTCGGGGGTCCGCCCCGTCTCCACGAGCACATGTGCGCGAAGGGTCAGCCGTGCCAGGTGGGCGCACCCCTGCGCGGCCAACCCCTGTGCAGCGCGGCCACCAACTATCGCTGTACGCAAAACATGTGACGGATAGTCATGAATGCCGTCGCCATTCGTGGTCAACTGACCTCAGCCATTGCTCGCTCAAGCCTGTTGTGGGGTTCTGACCATGCGGAAACTGATTGCGTGGGCGTTCATGTACTCGCTCGACGGCCTTCTCGCCGACGAAGGCACTGAGTACTGGGACTTCTGCTTCGGCCTGCCTCCCGACCAGGCGGAGCTGGCGCAGAAGCTCGACGTCTTCCGAAGTGCGTACGCCCACCTCATGGGCCGCAACGCCTACGAGGGCATGTCGAAGGCCCTGCCCGCGGCCCCCGACCACCCTTTCTCCGACCTCATGAATGCCGGACGGAAGGTCGTCTTCTCCCGGACCCTGAAGACCGTCGATTGGGGCAACACCACCATCGCCGCCGGTGAAACGGCAGAGGAGATCAACAAGCTCAGGCAGGGCGGCGAAGGCCACATCGTCGTCTGGGGCGGCGTCAGCCTCTGGCGGTCGCTCATGCGGCTCGACCTGATCGACGAGTTCCGCCTCGACCTGCATCCCTACGTTGCGGGCGAGGGCACCCGGCTCTTCGACGACGTACCCGAGTCGTACCGTCTCGACCTGGTCTCCAGCACCCCGTTCGACAACGGCATCATCGGGCTGCAATACCGCCGCCCTCGCTGAACGGCGGCAACCCTGCGGAGGCACCTACGCCCTATGCGGCACCGGCGTGAGCCCGATGCGTTTGCGGCTGCGATCGCCGGTGTGAAACTGGACGAGTGACGGACATCGAACCGGGGACGGACGGGCGCCTGGAGCGAGCCATCCTTGAGCTGCTGGACGCTCGGAGCCCGGACGCCTCGATCTGCCCCTCCGACGCGGCGCGGGCTGTCTACGAGGGGGCCGACGACGGCTGGCGCACGCTCATGGAGCCGGCCCGGCGCGCAGCCCGGCGGCTTGTCGCGGCGGGCGAAGTGGAAATCACCCAGGGCGGCCGCCCGGTCGAGCCGGCAACTGCTCGCGGCCCGATCCGTATCCGCCGCGCCCGCCCCCGCACCTGAGACCTTCGCCCAGAATCGCCCGCCGGACCACTCGTCGGCGGTCGGCGCCGACGAGTGGTCACCAACTCGAAGAGTGGTCACCGACTCGTCAACTGGCAGGCGCCGTCCGGTCGGAGAGCGCGGCGACTACGGACGGGCCCTAGGTCGCCAGCGGGTGGTCAGGACAGGATCTCGATGTACCCCTCGGTCCCGTGCACGCGGATCCGCTGACCGTCCCGGATCAGCCGGGTGGCCCGGTCCACGCCCACGACGGCCGGCAAGCCGTACTCCCGGGCGATCACCGCGCCGTGCGTCATCAGTCCCCCCACCTCCGTCACCAGACCGGCGATTCCGACGAAGAGCGGTGACCAGCTGGGGTCGGTGAAAGTCGTGACCAGGATGTCGCCCGCTTCGAGATCGGCATCCGCCATGTCCAGGATGACTCGGGCCCTGCCCTCGACGGTCCCGGCGGAGACCGGCAGGCCGATCAAGGCGCCGGCCGGTGCGTCGTCGCGGCGGTAGGACCCGGTGACGGCCTCGCCGTCGGAGGTGAGCACCCGGGGAGGCGTGAGCGCCTGGTGGGCCCGGAACGCTTCCTTGCGCTGCTGGATGAGCCCGCCGTCCACCCGGTTCGAGCGGACCGCGTCCCGAAACTCCTGGAACGTCAGGTAGAAGACGTCCTCCTGCTCGGGAACCACACCGGCCCGCACCAGGCGTTCGGCCTCGCCCAGCAGTGCCTGCTTGTAGACGAAGGAGCGGCTCACGATGCCGTACTTGGGGTACTCCCGGTACCCGATGAAGGCCCGGACCTGGTCGATCATCCGCTTGGTGGCTTCGGCCCTCCGCTCTCCGTCCGGCAGGGCCCGAAGCCGTGCCAGCACGTCCTGTTCCTTCCGCAGGGCCCGCTGGCGCCCCTCCTCGAAACGCCGCCCGGCGGCGCCCGGCTGGAAGTTCCTGACGTTGTCGAGGATCGCGGGCACGAGCGTGGTGGGGCGCTCGCGCCAACGCGGCCTGGTGATGTCGATCTCGCCGGCGCACCGCATGCCGTACCGGTCGAGGTAGGCCTCGATGGCGTCACGCGCTTCGGCGCCGCCCGCGAGCTTCGCCAACTCGTCCAGGAAGCCCTCGTCCTCCACGTCCTGGAGGAACGCGACGACGTGCGGGTGCGGGCGGATCACGTCGGCGACGTCGAGGAGCGCGAGGCCCATCTCGGACGTGATGTTGTCGGGGGCGGACAGTGTGAGTATGTCGGCCGCGTTCTTCTCGCCCAGCCACTCGTGCAACTTGTCGTTGAGCCACCACGTGGCCTCCATCCCGGCCATGATCGCCTGGATGTTCAGCGGGTCGCTGAGGACTCGCTTGTGCTCCTCGAAGGCTTCCAGGAGGAAGTCGAACAGCTCCGGTCCGGTCTTGGTCCGGATGTCGCGCTCCAAGGCGGCGTTGGACGCCCGGTTGCGCTCGATCAGCTCGGTGACGATGGCCGGGTCGGGCGACTTCGGCGCGGCCTCGCTGGGGGCGGAGTCCTGGGAAGCGGGCTCGCTCGGAGCTGAGGCCTGGGAAGCGGGCTCGCTCGGAGCGGCTGCCCCAGGGGCCGGGGAGCTCGGGGCGGGTTCGCCCTGGGCAGGTGCGGTCGGAGCGGGCCTACCGCCGGCCGGCGACCCGCCGGGGCCGGCGTCGGGAAGCGTGGGGAGGAAGTCCTCACGGTCCAGGACGGTCTCCAACGCGTCCCGGGTCAGCGGGTCGCCCCTCCCCATGAGGTCCAGGAGCCCGTCGCGGCTCGCGGGCGAGGCAAGCCGCCGGGTGACGTCGACGAACAGCCTCCCTCCGGCCTCGTGCATCGCCACCATGGCCGTCAGCTGCCACACCGAGAGACCGAGGGGCTTCATGGGGTCGGTCATCATCTGCTGATGCCCGACGGAGACGTAGACGTGGTTCTCCGCGTCGTCGGCCTCGGGGATGGGGAACAGCGTCGTGATCGGCCTGCTCTGCACGATCTGGAAACCGTCGTCGACCAGGCACCATTCGATGTCCTGCGGGCGGCCGAAGTGGGCTTCGATCCGCCGTCCCAGCTGTACGAGCCGCACGACCTGCGCATCCGTCAGGGCCGGCTGCTCCTGCCGGTCGGCCGCGATCGCCACTTCCCGCGTACCGCCACCGGGCAGAGCGTCGATGGCGCGCTGTTTGACGGCGATCGTCTTGTCGATGATGTCGCCGTCGCGCACCTTGAAGACGTCTGGGTTCACAAGCCCTGAGACCAGGGCCTCGCCGAGACCGAATCCGGCGTCCACGGTGGCGACCGTCCGGTTGCCCGTGACGGGGTCGGCCGTGAACAGGATGCCGGACGCCTGCGGGAAGGCCATCTGCTGCACGACGACAGCCATGTGGACCGAGCCGTGGTCGATGCCGTTCCGCCGGCGATACGTCACGGCCCGCTCGGTGAAGAGCGAGGCCCAGCACCGGCTGATGTGCTGGAGGATCGCAGTCGGCCCCATGACGTTCAGGTACGTGTCCTGCTGACCGGCGAAGGACGCTGTCGGCAGGTCCTCTGCCGTCGCGCTGGAACGCACCGCGTAGGCGGACCGCTCTCCGATTCGGGTGAGCGCGCGGGTGATCGCCTCCGCGAGATCGTCCGGGATGGCGATCCCTTCGACGGTCCGACGGATCTGTGCGCTGAGCGTGCGGATCCCGTCCTGGTCGTCAGGGCTCAAGCCCGACAACTCGTCGAGCAGACCGCCCATCGACGGCTCTTCCGCAACCACCCGCCGGAAGGCGTCCGTGGTGACGCAAAAGCCGTCGGGCACTCGAACGCCCTCGATCCGTGACAGGCCGCCCAGGTGCGCGCCCTTGCCTCCGACGACGGCGACCCGTGTCTGGTCGACCTCGTGGAGACCCACCACGTACTGCTCATTCACTGCGATACCTCCGGGGCCGCCGTATTCCGTCGCACTGCGGTGGCAGGTCGAGTCACCGGCGCATCGGGCTCTGTCGAGCCTCGTGGCGGGCGGGCCTCCGCGTCGGGCCGACTTCCCTCCGGCGGATGGAGCGACCAGCGCGGAGCGCACCCGGCCGATCCCACCGCTGGTTCGACGTCACCGCGCCCCTCAGACGTCGACAACAACACATGCACGTCGTGCCCTCATTTCCGCAGGTTGTGGCCTCGGCCGACGATTGTGCGCCCTGACCGGGGCCTTGCGGCAAGCCCCCCAACGGGCTATAAGTTGAGAGTGGCCAGGAGAGATCTCTCCTGGCCTTTGCCGTTGCCGCCCTGGAGAACCGACCGCCCGCTCGCGAGGCCCGGGGTGAGGGACGTACGGGCCGTCGGTGATCAGCCGTCGGCCGCAAGGCGGTTCAGCCACTCCCCCAGCAGATGTTGCTCGGCGACGCTCAGGTTCGACTGGTCGGGCAGCGCGGCGCGCAAGGCGCGGGCGGCGCCGGCCGGGCCCGGGGCCCGCACGGACGGCTTCTCGTTGGTGACCGCGGCGACCATGGCCTCCCGCAGGGCGGTCAGAAGGGCCGGGTTGCGCCGCTCTTCGGGCAAGGACAGCCAGGTGAGCACCGCGCCCCGGGCCGTGGCGTTGATGATCTGGGCCGCGAGGTCCTCGTCGACGCGGAGCCAACCGCCCGCCGCGAGCCGCCGGATCCTGGCGCGCAGAATCTCCATGCCCGCCCTGAAGGCGGCCGAGTCGGCCCTGGACGGTTCGCTGTACATCAACGTGAACAGGGCGGGGTTGGCCAGACCGAACTCCGCCGCCACGTCCCACCCCGCTCTCAGATCCTCGATGGGGTCCTGCGGGTCGGGGTCGACGCGCTTGGTGGCGAGGAACGCGGTGAAGCCGTGCTCGGCCACCGCGTCGAGCAGCCCGTCCTTGTCGCCGAACAGCCGGTAGATGGCGGGCGGCTGAAGGCCGGCCGCGTCGGCGACCGCCCGGGTGGTGACCGCGTCGCGGCCCTCGTTCGTCAGGAGGCCGATGGCGGCCTCGATGACCCGCTGCCGGGTCTGCTCCCGAGCTGGAGACGCAGTCTCGGACCGACTGGTCGGGGCGCCGTCTTCCCCGCGTGCACGTGATGCCATGAATCAACGATAGCGCATCATGGATTTCATCGATATTATCGGTGATACCGTTGATGAGGTTCCACCGGAACCACACCTCTTCGCAAGCATGGGAGCGCACATCATGATCATCGTGACTGGAGCCACCGGACAGCTGGGGCAGCAGATCGTCGAGGGGTTGCTCACGCGCGTACCGGCGGAGCGAGTCGGCGTCAGCGTCCGCGATCCCCACAAGGCCCAGGCGCTGGCCGACCGGGGCGTACGCGTGAGGCGGGGCAGCTTCACCGACCCCGCCGGCCTTGCCCACGCCTTCGAGGGCGCCTCTCAGGTACTCGTCGTCTCCGTCGACAAGATGGGCGAGGAGTGCGTCAAGCAGCACCGCACCGCGATCGAGGCGGCCGTCTCTGCGGGCGCCCGCCGCGTCCTGTACACCAGCCAGATGGGGGCAGGCGCGACATCGCACTTCCAGGCGTGCCGTGACCACGCGGCCACGGAGGACGAACTGCGCGCTTGCGGCGTGCCGTTCACCTCGCTGCGCAACGGTTTCTACGCCACCAGCGCCGCGCACTTCCTCGGACAGGCGCCGGAGTCCGGCACCCTCGCCCTCCCCGCCGACGGACCGGTCGCCTGGACCGCGCACGCCGACCTCGCCGAGGCTGCGGCCGTCATCCTGGCCGACGAAGGCCGCTTCGAAGGCCCCACACCGCCGCTCACAGCGGGGCAGGCACTCACCTTCGACGACATAGCCGCGATCACCGCCGAGCTCACCGGCCGCACCATCACGCGGACCACCTCCCCCGACGACCAGTTCCGGAAGGAGCTGACGGGCCAGGGCGTCCCGGCAGAGACGGCGGACCAGCTCCTCGGCATCTTCGCCGCAAGCCGGGCCGGCGAGTTCGCCATGGTCGACCCGACGCTGGCCAAGCTGCTCGGCCGCGAGCCCATCACGCTGAAGGCGGTACTGCGCAAGCATCTGTCAATGGGCTGATCCACCCCAGGAAGCCGAACTCGCAACCAACGGTGGATACCTAACTGCCTTACAGCTAGCGGTAGTTGTGGCCCAGAACACGGCCAACTCCCTATGACCCCCTGGCCGGCCGGGGCGGGCACGCCTTCCCGGTGCCGGGTCAAGCGGGTCGCGGGGTCGGGGACCAGACGCCCATCCACTGTTCGGCACCCCACGCCTCGTACCGCCGCACCTCGGCGAAGCCCAGCTTCGCCGCGAGGCGCATCGAGCGGTCGTTGGCGGTCTGGGTGCAGAGCACCACCGGCTCGCCGGGAAGCGCGTCGGCGAACCAGCCGAGCGCCGCCGCACACGCCTCGGCGGCGTAACCGTGCCCCCAGGCCTCCGGCAGGAACAGATAGCCGAGTTCGACCTCGTCGGCATTGGGACGGACCTGACTCCGACGCGCCGCGTCGCGTCGGTTGAGCTCGATGATGCCGATCATCGCTCCGCCGAGTTCGATCACGAAGAGGCCGGGACGCCCCTCGGGCGTCGCGGGCAACTCGCGCTCCAACTCGTCGCGCGGTCGCGGGCCGCCCACATAGGCGCCCACCTCCGGCGAGGTGAACAGCTCGATGAACGCCGCACGGTCCCGGGCCTCCGGCTCGCGGAGCACGAGCCGCTCGGTCCTGATCGGGCCGGGCAGCCAGTTGACGGACTCCTGTTCAGTCATGGCCCCGGAACTTACCCGCACCACCCATCGACGGTCCTGCTTTCCGTTCCGCTTGGGCAACCAGGCCGATCCTCGTGCCCACCGGCGCCGAGGCCCGAAGGGGGACCGCCGACGACCGCCGAGCGCCCGGGTGGGGACTGGGTGTGCGGCGGCGGGCTTGAACCGCCGGAGCCTCCCGGCTCCGGCGTTTCATCAGGCGCGGGCTTCGATCGTCAGGTCGCCTTGGGTCTGCGAGCGGGCGGAGTCGCCGGCGAGATAGCCGTGCGGGTAGCCCAGATCGATCGCGCCGGCCTCGTCGAGACGGGCGAGTTGGGACGCGCTGAAGTCGACCTCAAGAGCGCCCAGGTTGTCCTCCAGCTGCGCGGGCGTTCGGGCGCCGATGATGGGCGCCGTCACGCCGGGGTTCCGCAGCGTCCAGGCCAGGGCGACCTGGGCGGATGTGCGGCCCATCTCGGCCGCGATCTCCTTCACCACATCGGCCACGGCGAGGCTGCGTTCGGTGACCCAGCCGAGGGCGTGGTTGAAGCTCTTGCGCGTACTCTCCTCGGATCCGGTGCTCGTTCCGGTCACATCGTCGCGGCTGTACTTGCCGGTGAGCACCCCGCCGCCCATCGGCGAATAGGGGACCACCCCCAGACCCATCTCCCGTGCCATCGGGATCAGTTCACGTTCCCCGGCGCGCTGGATCAGGCTGTACTCGATCTGCAGCGCGACCAGGGGCGACCAGCCGCGCAGATCGGCGATCGCCTGCATGCGTGAGGCCTGCCAGGCCGGGGCGTTGGAGATCGCCACGTACAGGACCTTGCCCTGCCGGACCAGGTCGTCCATGCCGCGCAGGATCTCCTCGACCGGCGTCGTGAAGTCCCACACGTGGAGGTAGAGCAGATCGATGTAGTCCGTATTCAGCTGTCGCAGACTGGTCTCCACCGACGCGAACAGGTTCTTGCGGTGACTGCCCCCGGAATTCGGGTCACCGGGCCGGCGCAGCGTCGTGTACTTCGTCGCGAGCACCAGGCTTTCGCGGTTGTCCCGGGTGAACTCGCCCAGCAGACGCTCGGAGCTCCCGTCGGTGTACGTGACGGCTGTGTCGATGAAGTTGCCGCCGCGCTCGACGTAGAGGTCGAACAGCTTGCGCGCCCCGTCCTGCTCGGCGCCCCAGCCCCATTCGTTACCGAAGGTCGCCGCGCCCAGGGCCAGCGGGGAAACCCGCAGTCCCGAGCGGCCCAGCAGCCGGTAGGTGTCGAGGGTGAGTGACATCGTGTCTCCTGCGGTGCTTGTGATCCGTTGTCGAAATCGAGTCTGCGACCGCCTCAAGCCTCGGGTAAGGGAGAGACGTTCCTGGGAACGCCAGTCCCACCCTGGTTGTTGGACCGGGCATGATGACCCGCACCGTCGACCCGACACACGAGCTGGCCGCCTTCCTCCGGACCCGGCGCGAAGGCCTGGACCCGGACGATTTCGGCCTGCCCTCTCGCCAACAGGCCCGGCGTACACCGGGATTGCGCCGCGAAGAGGTCGCCGAACTGGCCGGCGTCAGCATCGACTACATCGTGCGTCTGGAACAGGGCAGGGGGCTGCGGCCCTCGGCGCACGTGGTGGAGGCCCTGTCGGGGGCCCTGCGCCTCTCCCCTGCCGAACGCGCCTACCTCTTCGACCTCACCCAGCAGCGCCCGCGCGGCACCGACAAGCCCGCGACGGCCGCCGCACCATCGCTGGCCCGGCTGGTCACCGACCTGTCCCCACTGCCGGCCATGCTCCTCAACCACCGGTACGACATCCTGGCCTGGAACGACGAAATGGCAAGGCTTCTGGTGGACTTCAACGCCCTGCCGCCGGCACACCGCAACGCGATGTGGCTGTGCTTGATGCACCCGGAGGTGCGGGCGCTGTACGTGGATCGCGAACGCGTCGTGCGGGAGGGGATCGCCCACTTGCGCGCCGCATGGGCCGCGCACCCGGAGGACCGGGCGCTGAGCGACCTGATCGCCGAATTCACGACCCGTGACGAGGAGTTCGCGCGCCTGTGGGCCGAGCGGGACATCAAGGTGAGCGGCCGCGGGCACAAGGTGCTGCGGCATCCTGTCGTCGGCGTGATCGCCGTGGACTTCGAGGTTCTCGTACCACTCCAGGATCCGGACCAACGCCTGGTGATCCATCGCGCGGCGGACGAGGAGAGCCAGGCGGCTTTGGACCGGTTGTGCGCGCCGTGAATCCCATGGCCGAGCCACGCTCCCCCACAGCCGGAGGCGTGGGCACGGACAGTCGTGCCGCCATCCGCCGTGACATCCGGCCGGCAACGAACCCGGCGAGCGTCGCGGCCAGCCGCTGCGACGCTCCCGGGTGCGCAGCCGAGCACGAGCGGACCTTCACCTTGTCGATCCGGGGCTGCCGGTCCGGGCTTTGGCAGCCCCTATCCGATGCTCAGCGGCGGAGCGCTCACCTGATCCGGAGCGGGTGGCGCGGCGGGGATGCGGACCTCTTCGACGCTTCCGGCCCCGTCGAAGATGGCGAGTTCGTTGCTGCCGGCCTGGGCCTTCCACTCGGGGGCGACGGCGGCGTACGTGGTGACGTCGTGCCAGCAGCCCCGGGTGTGGAAGAGCTGGCGGAGTGTTGCCTCGGGACGCAGGCCGGCGGCCCGCATCACCTGCGGCATGAAGGCGTGGTCGCTGCGGTGCCCGGCCCAGATGCGGTGCAGGCCCAGCTGCCCGAAGCCGTACGCCATCAGCAGCCGCCCGGCTTCGTGGCCGTGCCCCTGCACCGGGCTGCCGGGCAGCAGCACCAGGCTGGTGAGCATGGCGTTGCTGCCGTAGTCCTCCATGAGCAGCCCGATCGTACCGACGAGGCGGTCGTCGTCCGGGGCGCAGACGGCAAGGGTGTACTTGCGCCGGGGATGTGTGTGGGGCTGGGCCAGGCTCTGGGCGAAGGTGTCGTGGGCCTGGCGCGCGTCCATGCGGTCGATGCCGAGGTAGCGGGTGAACACGCGGTGCGTGAGGATCCGGGCGAAGGCGTCGTGGTCGTCGGCGTGCAGTTCCCGCAGCCGCAGATGGTCGCCTCGAAGGTCGGGGACTCGGTTCACCGGGTGGCTCCGTGGGGTGCGGGCACGGTCATCGGGGTGGGGATCAGTGCGTCGAGGTCGATGTAGTGGCGGCCCGACGGCAGCGGTTCGCCGAGCAGGATCCGGCGGGCCGTTTCGGCCACGAGCGCGGCACCCAGCATGACCCCGCCGGCCAACTGCGGCCAGCTGGAAAGGGTTTGACCGATGCGGCTGAGCGCGTCGGTCATGGCGGCGCTCAACCGCTGTCCGTCGACGATGTCGAGCAGCAGCCGGATGGCGTCCTCCTGCTCCAGGTCCCGGACGTCGGCGGCGGTCACCTCGCCGACGCGGCCGTGGAAGAGCGGGCGGTCGGGTTCGAGGTCGAAGCGCTCGATGTCGAGCAGGCCGCGGTCATTGGTGTCCATGAGGACGGGTACGCGTCGCCGGCGCGCCTGCTCGCGCGCGGCGATCTTCACCCAGGGGGTGTCGCATTCCTCAACCAGGATGTCCAGGCCGTCGTCCTCGTCGCCGAAGAAGGCGTCGATGGTGTCCTCGGTGATCCCGCCCCGGTGGATCTCGATGTCCAGGTAGGGGTCGAGCTCGTACATGCGGCGGGCGCACAACACGCTTTTCTCCAGGCCCAGTTCATGTACTCCGGCCCGCAGCCTGTTCAGGTTCGACAGGCTGATCCGGTCGAAGTCCGCCAGGCGGAACGCGCCCCCGACGCCCTCCATGGCGCAGGTCAGCGCGGCACTGCTGCCCACCGAGAGCCCGATGACGCCCACCCGGTGTCGCAACAGCCCCTCCTGCTGCTCACGGGTGATCTTGTCCCGGTTGCGGTCGGTACGGACGAGGCGGAACTCCGCCTCGGGGAGCACATGGACGAGCCGTCCCGACCACGGGTACCAGACCCACCTGCCGTACGACTCCGGCCGGCCGGCCAGCGTCTCGTCGACCGCGCGGTCCAGAGCCCGCCCACCGAGAGCCTCGTGCGGAGCCAGGCAGCGCAGCAGTTCCGCCACCTGGTTCTCGATGCGGTCATGGACCTCACGCAGCCGGTCCGACTCGCGCAGCGCGGCCAAAGCCGCGGCATCCACGGAGCGGGCCGGGTCGAGGATTACGGGGTGAAACGATTCGCTCGTCTCGCGATGCGCAGGCAGCACGAGACAGTCCGGCCCTGGGCCGGACACCCTCTGATCAGTCACAGCCAGGACGCTAACAACGGGGCGATCTTGCTATCGCACCCGTCACCCGCTGGGGCGCAGTCGAATTGATCTTCTACCTGAGTGCGCCGACCGCACGCCATGTGCGCCCCCACGGCCCGGGTCGCCGGCTCGCTCGGGGGCTGCCGAGCGAGCCGTGCGAATCGCCGCAGGGACGCGGTCGCCGGCGGCGGCCGGGCATCGGCGGCCGGACTCGCCGGGGCCGCGAATGCCGAGGGCCGCGCCGGGCGCGCTCACCTCATGACGTGGTGGCGGCCTGGTTCGCCGTGTCGGCGGCGCGGCGGTATTCGGCGTTGATGCGCTGAGCCTCTTCGAGTTGATCTTCGAGGATGATGATGCGACAGGCGGCCTCGATGGGGGTGCCCTGGTCGACGAGCTCCCGGGCACGGGCGGCGATGCGCAGCTGATAGCGCGAGTAGCGGCGGTGCCCGCCGCCGGAACGGAGCGGCGTGATGAGACGGGCTTCACCGATGGCGCGGAGGAATCCCTGGGTGGTGCCGAGCATCTCGGCGGCCCGGCCCATGGTGTAGGCGGGGTAGTCATCGTCGTCAAGACGGCTGAACGAGTCGTCTGCTGTCACTTTCACCTCTTTGTCCGGGCACGCGTTGAGGGGCTCTGGTGCCGTGTGGCACCAGAGCCCCGAAGGAACTACACCATCCGCCGACCTTGCTACTGCGTCGGCCTTCTGTTTCCGCTTGCCGGTCCGTGAGTGGACGGGGTATGCGGGGATCGCGGTTGCTTGACCGGAGACCACCTCACTATCGATGTCCTGCGGTACCCGGGCCCACGTTCTCCGCCCGGGCGATCCTGATGGCGACTGCTCCTCCGTTCTTCCCTCTTGTGGAGCCAAATCCGGTTCGTGTTGCTAAACCTGCGTATGTGCTTGCGTACTGCCGCCCGGCAGTTCGTCCCTGCCGGGCCCCTTCGACTTCTTGGGTACGACAGAAACCATAGCCACCCCAGCACCCAATGTCTACTCTGGCCAACATAGATTTCTGGGCGTTCGACAGGCAGGTAATCGCCCTCGAACAGAGACGGGCCTGACCAGGGACGAAGGGCGGGAAGGACGGACACGGGAGCGCCACGGCGAGGCGGGCGAGCGCGGCACATGGGCGCGCAGGCGGTCACTCCCTGCTGTTCACACCCCGCTGAGCGACAGCTTCACCGCGAAGCCGAGGAAGAGCGCGCCGGCCGCCGACGCGGCGCCCGCCGAGAGGCGCTTACGGCGGCGGAACGCGGCCGCGAGGCGGGTGCCGCTGAATATCAGGGTCGACAGGTACAGGAAGCTGCCCAGCTGGAGCAGCGTGCCGAGCAGCAGGAAGGACAGGGCGGGGTAGGCGTACCCGGGCTGCACGAACTGCACGAAGAACGACAGCATGAACAGGATCGCCTTCGGATTGAACAGGCTCAGCATCAGCGCCCGCCGGTAGGGGCGCTCACCCGCCGTCTCCGTCGTCGCCGCGGCCTGCTCCGGCGCCTGCTCGTGCCGGGAACGCCACATGCCCACCGCCTGGCGGAGCATGCCGAACGCCATCCAGGCCAGATAGCCCGCGCCCGCGTACTTGATCACGGCGAACAGCAGCGGTGCCGTCTGCAGCAGCGAGGCCGCGCCGAGCGCGGACAGCGTCATGAGGACCGTGTCCCCGGTGAAGATTCCGGCGGCGGCCACATACCCGGTACGCACCCCGCGGCGGGCTGCCACGGACAGCACGTAGAGCGAATTGGGGCCCGGCAGAAGGACGATCAGTGCCAAGCCGGCGAGATAGGTCGGAAGATCGGTCACACCCAGCATGGAGCCGAGTGTCGCATGCGCCTCCGACACCCGCCGCAGCACTCCCCCGCGCTGCGGCGGCACCGCCCGGGCACCGTGGACCAGCACGTTCCAAGGGGCCGGGAGGCCGGCCGCGAACCCTCGGATTCCGTCGCCCCGTTGTCAGTCGGTGGAGCTACGGTCCGTACCAGCACGAAGCTCGGGAGCATATGTCCACCAGGAGCAGGGGGAAGACAGCATGACCACACTCGACAACCGGCCCAACACCGCCCTCCTCGTCGTCGACGTACAGAACGGCGTCGTCGAAGGGGCCCACCGGCGTGACGTGGTCGTGGCGAACGTCGCCGGCCTCGTCGAGCGGGCGCGGACGGAAGGGGTTCCGGTCGTCTGGGTCCAGCACTCCGACGAGGAGCTGACCCGGGGAAGTGAGGACTGGCGGATCGTTGCGGAGCTCGCCCCGGGGGACCGGGAGCCCCTGGTCGAGAAGTGCTACGGCGACGCCTTCGAGGACACCACCCTGGAAACCGTCCTGTCGGAGCTCGGCGTCGGGCGGCTCGTCGTCGCCGGCGCGGAGACCGACGCGTGCATTCGCTCGACGCTCCACGGCGCGTTCACCAGGGGGTACGACGTGACCCTGGTCGGCGACGCTCATACGGCGGGCGACAAGACGGCATGGGGTGCTCCGACGCCCGCCCAGGTCATCGCGCACACGAATCTGTACTGGTCCTTCCAGACGGCACCGGGGCGGCGGGCCGGGGTGACCGAGACCAAGGACGTCGTCCTCGGCGGCACACCCTGAGGACCGGCGTTACTCGGCAGGAGGTACTTCCGCACCATTCGGCCTGTAGTGGGCGGACGAACTGTGCTGCCCGCACGCCGACTTGATCGGGGAGGTAAGCTTCCGCGCTAACGTCCCGGGAACGAAAGCGTTAGCGATGCGTTGGCGTTCCCTGGAACGGTTGTGCACTCTTCCATGGAGCCTCCCGGCCGTCCGAATCCGTCCGGTGCTTCGTCCGCCCGGCACCGCGTGCCCACAGTTCGCAAGAGGACCCGATGCACGCCAACAAGCAAGGCCAGACGCCCGAGCGCAGCGGCCCCGGCCACTCCCGCGTTCAACCCGCGCGCACCAGTCGTGTCCGGGGGTTCGCTGTGGTGTCCGCAACGGCCGTCACCGCCGTGGGCGCCGTGGTCGGTGCCGGCGTGGGCAGCCCGTCCGCCGCCTCCGGCGACAACCTCCAGGCGTCCGCCGCCGATTCGACACTGCTCGCCGACCTCCCTGCCGGCCAGCAGGCCCAGGTGCAGACCGCCTCCCTGACACAGCAGGCGGACGCCCAGGCCTCGCAGGCGAACGCGGCGGCGAAGAAGTCCGCCGAGGAAGCCGCCCGCGTCCGAGCCGCACAGGACGCCAAGGCCAAGAAGGACGCGGCCGACAAGAGCAAGGCGGACGCGGACAAGGAGAAGGCCGACAAAGAGGCCAAGGACCGCGACCTGAAGACCCAGGCCGCCAGCCGCTCGGCGGACCGGACCACCTTCCAGACCCAGAGCTCCTACTCGGTGTCCGACGTCCAGGCGATCGCCCGGCAGATCATCCCCGCCGACCAGTTCCAGTGCTTCAGCAACATCGTGAACAACGAGTCGAGCTGGAACTACCGTGCCACCAACGGCAGTGCCTACGGTCTCGTCCAGGCGCTGCCCGGCTCCAAGATGAGCAGTGCGGGATCCGACTGGCAGAGCAACCCGGCCACCCAGATCAAGTGGGGCCTCAACTACATGAACCAGCGCTACGGCAGCCCGTGCGGCGCCTGGTCGTTCTGGCAGTCGCACAACTCGTACTGAGACGCTCCGGCGGGGCGGGACACGAGGCGCGGGCTTCAGGCGTCCAGGCGGCGCGTGGCGAGCCAGGTGACCATCTCGGGGTCGCGGTGGTCGAAGAACAGTGAGCTGCCGGTGTCGAGGGTGGCGATCCGGGCCAGCTGTTCCTCGGTGAGCCGGAAGTCGAGGACGTCGAAGTTCTCCGCCATGCGCTCGGCGCGCACCGACTTGGGGATGGCCACGACGCCGCGCTGGGTCAGCCAGCGCAGCACGATCTGGGCGACCGTCCTGCCGTGCTCCTGGCCGATCTCGGCCAGGAGGGCACCTGCGGGACCTCGCCGCCCGAGCCGCGCGCTACGCGCCAGACCCGCCGCCCGCACCCAGCCGTGCCGTACGCCCCCACCTCAGGCCGCTGCTCGACTCACTGCGCCCCAACCCGGCCTGCGTCATCAGCCGCAGCTTCGACGTGTCGGCACCCCGCGCACGCGCCCGAGGCGACCACCCTTTTCGGAGTCGGGGATTGCCGACCGGCCGTAAGCAGGCGCCTCATGGCTCAGCGCGCGACCCCCGTGTGAGGGTTGCGCGCTAATCGGGTCGGTGGGTTTCCCTTGTCCTGGCTTGGTGTCGGCGCGCCTTGAGCCGGTTTCCGCAGGTCTTCATGGAGCACCATCGCGCGGTGTTGGCACGGCTGCGGTCCAGGAGGAAGAGGCGGCATTCAGGGTTTTCGCAGGGCCGCAGACGGCCGGGCATGCGCTCTTTGACGTCCGCCCACGCGAGAACCAGTTCCACCGCGAGCCGGCGCTCCGGCGCCACGTCCAGGTGCCAGACGATGCCTGCCGCGCTGGGCTCCGGCGTCCTGCGAGCACCGGCCAGCACGCGACGCAGACGGGACTCCGCCGCCGCGCCCGACTCCACCGCCTGGAGCGCGTCCCGGGCACTGCGAAGCCACCGGCGCTCCTCTTCGCCGCCATGACCGCCGTGCTTCCGCGCCCACCCGTCCACGTCATGGTCCGCGCGCCACAGATCCTGGCCTTGGCCATCCACGACAGGAGTGCTGTTCAGCGCCTCCATCAGGGCCTGGTCGTCCAGCACGGCCTCCACCTTCCCCACTAACTCCATCAAGTCGATTGACAGGTTACTCCTCCAGGCGTCTACTGGACATGCACAGGTAACCGCCATAGGTGACTGAAGGGGTTAGTCATGGTTGAGATCCGGCACCACTACGCGACCGTGGATGGACATCGCGTCTTCTACCGCGAGGCAGGTTCCCGCGAAGCACCCACCCTCCTCCTCCTGCACGGGTTCCCCACCAGCTCACGCATGTTCCGCCGGCTCATTCCGGAGCTGGCCGACCGGTTCCACGTCATCGCGCCGGACCACCTCGGGTTCGGCAACTCCGATGCCCCGTCCGTCGACGCGTTCACGTACACCTTCGACTCGCTCACCGACATCACCGAGGCCCTGCTGGCCCAGCTCGGTGTCAGCCGGTACGCCGTGTACGTCCAGGACTACGGCGCGCCCATCGGCTGGCGCCTCGCGCTGCGGAACCCGGAGGCGATCACCGCGGTGGTCACGCAGAACGGCAATGCCTACGAGGACGGCTTCGTACCGGATTTCTGGAAGCCCGTGCGGGCCTACTGGGAGAACCCGGGCCCCGACACCGAGCCCGCCGTCCTTGGCGCCCTCTCACTCGACGCGATCCGCTGGCAGTACCTCAACGGAGTGGACCGGCCCGAGCTGGTCGACCCCGACACCTGGGCCGCCGACCACCGCGAGGTGAGCCGACCGGGCAACGACCGCGTACAGCTCGCACTGTTCGGCGACTACGCCACCAACCCGCCTCTCTACCCGCAGGTGCACGCCTACTTCCGCGAACGCCAGGTGCCGCTCCTCGCGGTCTGGGGCGCGGGCGACGAAATCTTCGGCCCGGCCGGAGCACGCGCCTTCTCAAGGGACCTGCCGGACGCGGAAGTTCACCTCGTTCCCGGCGGCGGCCACTTCCTCCTGGAGAGTCATCTCGACACCGTGGCCGGGTACATGCGGGGGTTCCTGAGCACCCATGTCCCCACTCCCTCGGAAAAGCCTTCGGTTTGAGAGGGAGCGCGGGCCGGGAGGATGAGACCCATGGCGGCTCCGTCCACCGTCGCGAGGGCCCGGACCTCCCGCTGTGTACGGCCGTCATGCCCGACAACGACGGCGTGGTGCGGGCGCGTTGGCGACCCGCACCGGAAGCGGGCTGACACCCCTCGGCCCCCTAGGAGCCGGAAGGCGTGCCGGACTTGTGGGAGGTCTTGCGCAGGCGGCTGAGCCAGGAGCCTTTTGGCGCCGGCAAGTCATCGGTGGGGCGTGGCTCTCGGGCGCTCTGGCCGCGGGCCTCGCGCCACTCGCGCAGGAACGCGTCGATGTCGATCGCCGCGCGGCCCAACGGCGGCCCCGGCGGCGGCATCCGCAGATTGGCCGCGATCTTCTCGTTGACCGGCTCCAGGATGGCCCGCACCCGGCGCTCCGAGGGGGCGGCGGCCGCCTCCGCCAACGCGTCCTCGGCCTCCTTCCGCAGGCCGAGCGAGCCGGAGGCCACCACGGAGAGACCCTCTTGGGTCATCTTCCGCTTCATCCACCACAGCTCGTCGTACGGCGCCCGTTCGTCGGGCAGGGGCTCACCGATGCCAGGAAGGCGGGTGAAATCGCCGCGCTCCTCCGCCTCCCGGATCTGCCGATCGACCCAGGACTCAAAACTCATCCCCGAAGGCTTGCGTTGAGTCATGAAGCCATTTTCTCACGGGCCGGATTCAGCGCGCGGGCCCCTCACCTTGCGCCAGTCGGCGGCCGCGGGCGTCCCGAGAAAGTTCCGACTCGATGCAACCCGGCACCGAACTCGTGCGTATAGGAGGCGATACCGCACTTCACCTGGGGGAACCTCATGCACCTGGACCGTTCGAACGCCCGGACCGCCGGCCGTCTCGGCGCCGCCGTCACGGCCTCTGTCGCCCTGCTCTCGGCCGTCGGGTGCTCGGCCGGACAGGGCGCCGGCGTTGCGGCTGCCGCCGGCCCAGCCGATGTCCGGGCCTCGGCGCCCGTCCAGGCCAAGGCGGACCAGGCATCCGACGACCGTCCTGCCGCGTCCGCACCGGAGCCCGCCGCGCTCGCGGGGGCGCAGGTCCACATATCCGACGGCCAGACCGTCGGCGTGGGCATGCCGATCTCCGTCACCTTCCCCCGGCCCGTTCCCGTCACGGAGCGCAAAGCCGTGGAGGGCGGGCTGCGCGTCCAGACCTCGTCCGGCACGACCGGCGCCTGGAGCTGGGTGAAGGACCAGAACCTTCTGGACGGGCAGCGGGTCGACTTCCGGCCGAGCACCACGTACTGGTCCCCCGGAACCAAGGTCACTCTTCACCTCGGCTCGCACGGCGTCCGCCGGTTCAGCATCGGCCGGTCGCTGATCGCCACGGTCGACACCAGCACGCACACGATGACCGTCAACACCGAGGGGAAGACCCGGCGCATCCCCATCACCGCCGGACGTCCGGGCCTCGACACGTGGAACGGGACGATGGTCGTCATGGACAAGGCACCCAAGGTGCACATGGACTCCCGCACGGTGGGCCTCGGCGACGCGTACAACGGCGACTACTACTGGGCCGTGCACCTGACGACGTCAGGTACGTATGTGCACCAGAACGAGCGGGCCGACACCGAGGCCGGGCACCGCAACGTCACTCATGGCTGCGTCGGCCTCGCCACCGACGGCACGGCCAAGAGCTTCTACGACGAGGTTCAGGTCGGTGACGTCATCACCGTCACCGGAACCGACAAGGCCGTCGTCGCGACCGGAAACGGCTACGGCGACTGGAACCTGACGTGGGCGAAGTGGCTCTCACACAGCGCGGCCGGAGTGACGACGACCGCCTGACCACGGCAGCCAGGTGACCGCGGCCGCGTGCCCCTGATCAAGCGGCCACCGCTTGATCATCACCGGCCTCCGTCCCAGGCCCTTCCCCGCACGACTTCACCATCGCACCGACGACACCACGCGCCCCGCGCCGTAAGAAGAGAGCACGACAGGGTGACCGAGGACGAGTTCGACCTCTTCTACACGGCTGCCTACCCACGTCTGGTCGGCCAGCTGTACGCCCTGACGGGCGACCACGCCGAGGCCCAGGACGTGGTGCAGGAGGCGTTCGTACGCGCCTGGGACCGGCGTTCGTCCGTCCTGACCGGCGAGCAGGCTCCGGAGGCGTGGATCCGCACCGTGGCCCATCGGCTCGCGATGAGCCGTTGGCGGCGGACACGTCGCTGGTGGGAGCTGGTCCGGGACGGGCACACGGCCCAGGCCGCGCCCGAACCCAGCCCCGATCACGTGGCCCTGGTCTGCGCTCTGCGGCGGCTGCCCGAGGCCCAGCGGACCGCCATCGTGCTGCACCACCTGTGCGATCTGAGCGTGGAGCAGATAGCCGCCGAGACCGGTACGGCCCTCGGCACCGTCAAGGCCCGCCTGTCACGCGGCCGTTCGGCGCTCGCCGCCCATCTGGCGAGCGAGGAACCCCACCCGACGGAGGAAACCCGTGTCTGATCAGCCGTCACCCCCCGCACTGACCGGGGCGGAGCTGACCGCAAGGCTCCACGGCCTGGCCGAGCACGCCGCGATGCCGGCCCCCAACTCGGGTTCAGGGGTGCGGAGCCGGGCCGTACGGCGTCGTCGCGGTCGACACCTTCTGCTTTCCGGAGGCGCGCTGGCCGCAGCGACCCTCGCCGTCCTCACCTCCGGAGCCCTCGATCCCCATGCGGCACCGGCAACACCCGCAACTCCCGCTTCTCCCAAGCCTGTTCAGCAGGTGACGGTCGATCTGGACGCCCACACCCTGACCATCCAGGGCCGGACCGTGCCCATCGCCTCGCCGAACCCGCACTGCCCGATCGGCGAGACGGCGGTGACGGTCACCGGTAAGTACCCCGTCGCGAACATCCCTCCCGGCAAGCAGGACATCGGGCGCTGGGGCCCCCGGAGGTGGGCGGTCACCTTCACCGGTCGCGACCACCAGCAGCGGCTGCTGCTGTTCGCCCTGGACGCGGCCGATCCGCCCTCCGTCGGCAAGGACCTCATCCTCGGCGCCATCGCCCTCACCCCCGATTCCGGCAAGTGGGTGTACGACGCCATCAGGCTCGGGGCGCAGGTACGGATCGAGGGCCACCAGTCCGAGCGCACGCTCTCGGACTCCGCGTGCATCGACCGCCAACCGGTGTCCGTCGCCCGCTGACGCCGGATCCGAAGCCGAAGCCGACGCCGACGCCGGCCGACCGGTACGGCCATCGATCCCATCGCGTGCGCGACGCACGCATCCAGTGCTACAGTTAAGCGAAGCGTGCGTGGAGCACGCATCTTCGCTCCCTAATGCTCGCCCCGAAAGGAACTCCCATGAACCGCACCGGCATCGAGGCCGCCCTCAACGACCTGCTCTTCAACCGCGACATCACGCTGGACGAGGCCGCCGACCGGCACTTCGCCCCCGACTACCGCCAGCGCACGGACGGCGAGTGGGCCGACCGCGCCGAGTTCCTCGACCACATCGGCCACCTGCGCGGCATCGTCGCCGACGGCCGTGTCGACGTGCACGAGGAGCTGTACGAGGGCGACAAGTACGCCGACCGTCACACGTGCCACATCACCAAGACCGACGGCACCACGGTCGCCATGGAGGTCTACGTCTTCGCCAACCTCGCCGCCGACGGCCGCTTCCGCCGCATCGAAGAGACCACCCTCATGCTCCAGGGCTCCGACGCCGACCGCGGCCTCGGCAGCGCACGCTGACCACCACCCGCCGAACACCCACGACGCCGCAAGACGTCGAGCACTCCGTGTACGCCTCCCCGAGCGGAAAGGCCTTCCCATGAAGCCGCTGCTGTTCCCCGAGAACCCCCAGTTCTGGTACGAGACCCTGCGCTCGATGAGCCACATCGCCTACGGCGGAGCCGACTTCGGCGAGGTGGTCTCCACGAGCGAGCGCATCAAGGAAGGCGACTACGACAGCTGGCACGACGAGTGGCTGGCCACCGCCGACCGCGTGGCCGCCGAGGCCCAGCGCGCCCTGGACGCGGGCCACCGGGTCAGCGCCCGGGACGGGTTCCTGCGGGCGTCCAACTACTACCGCTCGGCCGAGTTCTTCCTGCACGGCAACCCGTGCGACCCCCGCCACGACCACGCCTACGACCGCAGCGTGGCCTGCTTCCAGTCGGCGGCGGCACTGTTCACCCCCACCATCGAACCGGTTCGCATCCCCTACGAGGACACCACCCTGCCGGGATACCTCTACCGGGCCGACACCTCCGGTGAGCCGCGGCCGACGATCATCATGCACAACGGGTTCGACGGCACCGCCGAGGAGATGCACTTCTCCGGGGCGATGGCCGGCGTCGAGCGCGGCTACACCGTGCTGGTCTTCGACGGGCCCGGGCAGCCGGGGCCCCGCCACCACGAGGGCCTGGTCTTCCGTCCCGACTGGGAGAACGTCATCGGGCCCGTCGTCGACTTCGCCGAGAACCTGCCGGAGGTCGACAACAGCCGCATCGCGCTGCTCGGCGCCAGCATGGGCGGCGTACTCGCCCCGAGGGCCGCCGCCTTCGAACACCGACTGGCCGCGCTCGTGACGATCGACGGTGTGTACGACCTCGGCGCGACAACGACCCGGTTCGTCCCCGGTGACCGCGCCGAGGCCGAGCGCCGCCTGCGCGCGGACTCCGACCCCCAACTCGACGCGCACTTGGCCCAGTTGATGACCGAGAACGCGACCTCCCGATGGGCGATGAACCACGGGATGTACGTCATGGGCGTGGACACCCCGCGAGCTTTCAGCGCCTCCTACCTCGACTATCACGTCCGTGACGGCATCGCGGAGCTGATCCAGTGCCCCACGCTCGTGTGCGATGCCGCCGAGGACGAGTTCTTCAAGGGACAGCCCCAGGATCTCTACGACCACCTGACCTGCCCCAAGACCCTGATGCTTTTCACCCCCGAGGAAGGCGCCGGCGCCCACTGCCACCCCGGCGCGATGCGCACCGCCATGGCCCGCATCCACAACTGGCTCGACGACACCCTCGCGTAGCCCGGGGCCGCCGTGGTCATCAACCCGCCTTCCCGCAGGGGGAGTTCGAGTGGTGTCAGAGGATGATCCCGCAGCTGCGGACCGCGTCGAACACGAACGGGTGCGGTACTCCCCCGAACGGGTCCATGTGGTCGGGCAGCCGGCCCCACGGGCGTGGCGCGATGACGTGGCGGGCAAGGGATGGCAGGCGACGTAAGTCGCGGCCCGCCTGCCCGCACACCCTTCGAGCGAGGCTCCGATGAACACCGAGGACACCCTGGCCGAGCTGCTGCGCGAGCACGGCCGCAGCTATGCCGACGAAGCCGGGATCACCCTGCGCGACAAGCCGTCGCCGCTCTACCGGCTACTGGTGCTCGCCGTGTTGTGCTCGACGCGGATCAAGGCGGACATCGCGACCGATGCCGCACGCGAACTGTTCCGATCCCGGCTGCGCACCCCCAGAACCATGGCGGCCACGGACTGGCAGACGATCGTGGACGCGCTCGGCAGGGCCCACTACCGCCGCTACGACGAGAGCACCGCCACGGCCTTGCTGGAAGGGGCCGAACTGATCCTGCGGCGCTGGCGAGGTGACCTGCGCCGACTGCGGGACGAGGCGGACGGAGACGCGGAGCGGGTGCGCGAACTGCTCCAAGAAGTCCCGCGGATCGGCCCTGTCGGGGCCGGCATCTTCTGCCGCGAGGCGCAGGGGATCTGGCCCGAACTCCGCCCGTTCTTCGACGAACGGGCCCTGGAGTCCGCTTCCGAGCTCGGCCTGCCTTCCACCGCCAAGGGGCTGGCACGGCTCGTCCCGCCGGACGAGCTGCCACGACTGGCCTCGGCGCTGGTCCGCTCGGGCCTGAAGCACTGAGCGGAAACCGGTGCGCCGCCAGGCGCCCCTGCCTCAGGGGCGATCGTCCTCGGGCCAGGCGCTTTCGGCGTCGTCGATCAGATGCACCGCTGCCTCCTCGGCCGAGGCGCCCGCGCCGTCGATGCCCATGTCCGATGCGAGCATGTCCTTCTCGGCGTCCTCATGGGCTCCCTCGTCGGGGGCGACGAGCCGCCCCGCCCGCTCGTCGCCCACCTCGGCGTCGGCGAGCTCTTCGTCCTCGTCCGCCAAGTCGAGTTCGGGCAAGGCGAGTTCGGGGTCGGGTACCTCCTCCGCGAGCCGCTGGTCGAGGCTCTCGCCGTCGTGCTGCTCCTGCGCGGTGGTGCCGGCGTGGTTCACGGCCAGCGGCCGCTCGGGCGGGGACCAGCCCTCGTCGTACGGGTCGGCTCCCCGGTCGTTCAGCGTGTCCTCGGGGTCCAGGATGCCGGTGTCCTCCACGACCTCGTCCCCGCCGTCCGGCTGGTAGACGTCGTCGCCCCGCCCGTCGTTGGCTGCCATCAGACACCCTCCTTCTTCATCCGCGACTCTGCGCCGCTCCGCCTCCACGGCCCGTGAACGGCCCGCGACCCCGCCTCCGTGCGCGGGGCCCGTGCGGAACGCCTGTCCACCTTCGTCCAGTTCACACCCGTCCCACCTTCCGCAACCGCGCCCGGGCCGCCTCCCGGCTCTCGGTGCCGTCCGGCAGCGGCTCGGACGGGGCTGCGGGACGTGTCGCCGGCCCGGATCCGGGGGTGACCGCGCCGCGGCCGTCGGCGCCGTAGTGGTGGTACAGCTCGCGTTCCTCGTCGGCCGTCAAGTGCTGGTGCACATCGTGCCGGGGCGCGTCCTTCACCACGCTCTTCGCGTGCGCGATGTGCAGGGCGTTGCCCTCGCGGCGAGCCCCGGCCAGCGGCACGACGGACTCCTCGGTCCCGAACAGACCGGTCTTCACGGTGACCCACTCGGGACGCCCCACGGAGTCGTCGACGTAGACCTGCTCGACGCCGCCAACCCGCTCACCCTCCGGGTCGTAGGCCACCAGGCCCTTCAGGTCATCGGGGCGGTGGAAGCTGTGACCCTTGCCCATGCGGCTCACTCCTCGCTCGTGGTGCCCCTTGGCCGAAGGCGCGCGCTCGCGAGGCCGGGGCGTTCATTCCAACACCGCCCCATCGGGGCCGCTCGGGCAACTTGAGCCACGACCGGGCGGGCCGCTCCGGGCTCGCCCTGGGGGGCCGTGCCTCTGCTTCCGCGAGGCATTCACACGGGCTGGGCCGAACGGGGAACGGGATCGCGAAAGCAGCGGCACAGAAAGCAACTCCGCCAAGGGCAGCGACAAGGACCGGAGCGGCTGCCGTTGCCTGTGGAGGCAACCGGTTCCCGACTGCGGCACCGGCAACCACCCCGGCATCCGGACGCGTACCCGGATATGCGGGAGTTGCACCTGCGGATTCCCCTGCCGATCACGATGGTGGCCGGGCACGACTGTGGGGCCCGCACTTTTTCGGCACGGGCCCCACAGCTACGCGATAGACGCTCTACCAGCGATACCAGCGGCCGCTTCCACCCTTCGGGCGGGCGACGAAACCGATGAGCCAGAGCACCAGCACCACGATCGCGATCCACCAGAGGATCTTCACCGCGAAACCGGCGCCGAAAAGAATCAGCGCGAGCAGAAGAACGAGAAGCAGGGGAACCATGATTATCAACCTCCAGAGCTTCGTGTGCCCTTCACCCGCAGTGCCATGCGCGCCCATTTGATATTTCTTTTATCCCCGCAGGTAGTGCGTCGAAAAAGGCTCGATGATGAGCGATGGAGGGACCGGCTCGCCAACGGGAGCCGTTTCTACGGGGTGCTGGGCAGCCGGACCGTGACGACGAGACCGCCCGAAGGGCCCGCCGCGAGGTCGAGGGTTCCCTCGTGGGCACGGACGATGCTGTGCACGATGGCCAGGCCCAGGCCTACGCCGGCGTGTTCGCCGGTCCGTACCCGTTCCGCTCCGCGCTGGAAGGGCTCGGTGAGGGTCGGCAGCAGTTCCGGTGGGAGCGGGCGGCCCGTGTTCTCGACCCGCAGCACGCTCATGTCGCCCCGCGCCTCGGTGCGGACCGTCACGGTGCCGTCGGCGGGGAGGTTGTGGACGATGGCGTTCTGGACGAGGTTCGTCACCATCCGCAGCAGCAGCTCGGCGGAACCGTGGGTCCGGGCCGCGTCACCGGTGACGTCGAGTGTGGTGCGGCGCTGTTCGGCGAGGGGAAGCAGGGTCTCGGCCGCTTCTTCGGCGACGAGGGAGAGATCGACGACGTCGTGGGTGAAGTTTCCGCGGTCGCCGCGGCTGAGCAGCAGCAGGGCCTCGGTCAGCTCGATCGCCCGCGTATTGACGGCGTGCAGACGCTCGATGATCTCGCCCCGGTCGCGCTCCGGGTCCGTGCGGGCGACGTCCAGGAGGGCCCGCGAGATCGCCAGCGGGGTGCGCAGTTCGTGGGAGGCGTTCGCCGCGAACCTCTGCTGCTCGGCGACGTGGGATTCGAGCTGTTCGAGCATCGAGTCGAAGGCGTCGGAGAGCTCACGGAATTCGTCCTGGTGGCCCGTCATACGGATGCGGTGGGACAGCGATCCGTTCCCGGCCAGCCGTGCCGCGTCCCTGATCCGGGTGAGCGGCGCGAGCATCCGGCCGGCGAGGATCCAGCCTCCCAGGAGCCCGAACACGAGCAGGCACGCCATTGCCACGGCTGCGGCGGGGACGAACGTGCGCACCAAGAGGTAGCGGTTGGGTGCGATGCCGAGAAGCCCGCGCGAGTTGTCGGGTACGTACCGCAGCAGATACACCCACACCACGGCCATCAGGAGGGCGCCCGCGATGAGCAGGAATCCGGCATAGCTGAGGGTGAGTTCCAGTCGGGCGCTGAGGCCTCGGCGTCTAGGCATGCTTACTGCCGTGTTCGCCTGCGTCCCCGCCGGTCCTGGTGACGCCCGCGCCGGGCTCGGCGCCGCCCCCGTCGGCGCCGGGGGCGGTACCGGTGTCGATGCGGTAGCCGACGCCGGGCACCGTCGCGATGATCCATGGTGCGCCGAGCCGTTTGCGCAGTGCGGAGACGGTGATGCGTACGGCGTTGGTGAGGGGGTCCGCGTTCTCGTCCCAGGCCCGCTCTAGGAGCTCCTCGGCGCTGACGACTCCGCCCTCGGCGGCGGCCAGGACTTCGAGCACGGCGAACTGCTTCCGGGTCAGCGCGACATAGCGTCCGTCGCGGAAGACTTCGCGGCGGAAGGGGTCGACCCGCAGGCCCGCGATCTCGCGGACCGGGGGCCGGGCGTACGCGCGTCTACGGTCGAGCGCTCTCAGGCGCAGGACGAGCTCCCGCATCTCGAAGGGTTTGGTGAGGTAGTCGTCGACGCCGAGCCCGAAAGCGGAGGCCTTGTCGTCGATCCGGTCGGCTGCGGTGAGCATGAGGATCGGGAGGCCGCTGCCGGAGGCGACGATGCGCCGGGCGACCTCGTCGCCGGAAGGGCCGGGGATGTCGCGGTCGAGGACGGCGAGGTCGTAGGAGTTGATGCCGAGCAGTTCCAGGGCGGTGTCTCCGTCGCCCGCGATGTCGGCGGCGATCGCCTCGAGCCGCAGGCCGTCACGGACGGCTTCCGCCAGGTAGGGCTCGTCCTCCACGATCAGTACGCGCATGGGCGAAGCCTAAGCAGCGCGACATATCGCCGCCGTATGCAAAGGCGCGCCGGCGCACGGGGGGTGCGGATCAGGCCGCCGTGACCGGCGCGGGGCGGGCCCTGTCCGCGGGGGCGTGTGCCGTAGTGCGCCACCAGCGGCGCGACGCCACTGCGGCCAGCGCGGCGCCAACAGCGTTGACCAGTACGTCGTCCACGGAGGAGACCCGGTCGAGCCGGAAGACGTACTGCGCGGTCTCGACCAGGGCCGAGCAGCCCGCCCCGAGGGCCAGGACCCGAGGCACGGACGCGAGCGCCGCGAACCGCATCGGAGCGAAGAACCCCAGCGCCGCGAAGACCAGCAGATTGCCGATGATCCCGAGCGCCCCCATCGTGACGAGGTCCCGCAGCGGTACCAGGCTCAGCCGGCCGGGGACCAGGCCGGCCGCGGCGCCCGGCATCAGCGTCAGCCAGAGGAACGGCACCGTTCCGTGGACCATGCCGACCTCGGCCAGCGACTTCCGGCAGGCCCATGGCCCGTCGGCCGCACGCCGACGGCTCGCCAGGGCCCACGCCACCACGGCGGACACCGGCACCGCGACCAACGTCATGAGCACGACGCCGTTGAACGTGTCGTAGCAGCCGTGCCACCGCCCGGCCATGCACGTCGGGGCGGACATCATGAGCGGCCGCCGCAGGACGTAGGCGCCGCCCGCTACGCCGAGGACGGCGAGGCAGAGAAGCACGATGCCGCGGCTGCGGTGGGGCGGTGCTGCCCGGGACGCGTTGTGGTTCATGACCTCATTGGAGCCGGGAGGCCGTTGCTGGGGCGTATGCGGTTTTCGATACGCCCGCGATACGCGGAGTGCGTCCCCAACAGCGTCCCGACCACGTCCCGGCCGCGACTGCTCCAAACGGGGCTTCAGACCACTCAAATCCAGTCATCCGGCCCCAGTTGGAGATGTTGATCTAGAGAAGTTACGCTAGCTTTGGTTGCCTGTAGCAACCATATTGCCAAGTGACATCACCGATGCGTGACCGCCGCGCGGCCCCCGACCGCCGCGCGGCCCTCAGGAGGAACCACCCCGCCATGTCATCAGCCCCCCACGCCTTCCGCACCTATGTGGCGGAGAACCTCGACGCCCTGCAGAGCGACCCGGGACGCGAAGTCCTCGTGCACCAGGAACGGAGGGTCACCGCAGGCGAGTTCCGCGATCTCGTCCACCGCCTGGCCCGGGCGCTGCGCGCCCACGGCATCGACCGCGGGCAGACGGTCACGCTGCTGTGCGGCAACCTCCCGGAGACCATCGCCGTGCGCTACGCGGCCCATCTGATCGGCTGCCGGGTCAATCACCTCTACAACAAGCTTTCGGCCGAATCGCAGGTCGCCATCGTCCGCGATGTCGAGACGCGCGCCCTGATCGTCGATCCCCGCTACCTGGAGCGGGCCGTCGAAATCACCGAGGCGACCCCTATACCGGCCGTCCTCGTGCTCGGTCCCGCGAAGGTGGGCGCGGACCTCCTGGAGTCGGCGGCCGAGCAGTCCGCCGAGCCGCTCGCGGGCAACGCGCGGCCGGACGACGTGTGCACGATCCGCCACACCGGTGGCACGACCGGCCATCCCAAGGGCATCTGCACCACCCATGAGCAGGTGCAGGCGTTCCGGGGATCGGTCGTCGACCCCGAGGAGGAGGCACCCCGGCTGCTGGTGTGCACCACCCTCGCGCACGCCGCCGGGATGATCACGGACTCCGTGCTCCGCGGCGGCGGCTCCGTCGTCCTCCTTGAGGAGTTCGACCCCGCCGCCGTGCTCGACGCCATCGAGCGGCATCGCATCAGCCACCTCTTCCTGCTGCCACCGCTGCTGTACCAGCTGATGGACCACCCGGACTCGGCCGTGCGCGACACCTCCTCGCTGCGCAGCATCTCCTACGGCGGCTGCCAGTCCTCCCCCACGCGGATAGCCGACGCCATCCGGCGGTTCGGCCCGGTACTGGTCCAGTTCTACGGCCAGAACGAGGCCGGCGGCATCAGCCTGCTCATGCCCGAGGACCACGACCCGCAGCGTCCGGACCGACTGCGGTCCGCCGGAAAGGTGCTGCCCCAGGTCGAGGTGGCCATTCGCGACGAGAGCGGCCGCGACCTCCCGGCGGGTGAGCACGGCGAGATCTGCGTACGCTCCGCCATGCTCATGAAGGAGTACTGGAAGCAGCCCGAGCTGACCGCCGAGGTGCTGCGGGACGGGTGGCTGCACACCGGCGACATCGGATTCCTCGACGGCGAGGGCTACTTGACGGTCGTCGACCGGATCAAGGACATGATCGTGGTGGTCGGCGGCCATGTGTACACCACCGAGCTGGAGGACCTGCTCAACTCGCACCCGCAGGTGCTGCAGAGCGCCGTGTTCGGCGTCCGCGACGCCGACCGCATGGAGCGGGTGCACGCCGCGGTCGTTCCCGTGCCCGGCAGCGGAATCGACGCGCGGCAGCTGCGCGACCTGGTACGTGAGGAGCGCGGGGCGATGTACGAACCGGCTGATATCACCTTCGTGGACGCGCTGCCGCTGACCGACGCCGGCAAGCCCGACAAGAAGGAGCTCCGCCGGAAGGCCGAGCGCGAACACGGCGCGGCCTGACGCGAGGCCGTAACCGAGCGGCCGGGGCGACCGCCCCGGGCTCCGTCACGGCGTACGCGACGCAGCCCCCGGCGGGAGAGCCGGGGGCTGCGAGGGGATCAACCTGTCGGATCAGAACGCGCGGCCGCCGAAGGGGCCGCCCAGAGGGGCGCCGGCCCCGTAGTAGGTGCCCAGCTCCGCCCGGTAGGCGGGATCGCCGAGGTGCTTGTCCCGGTGGAATTCGGGGGCGTCCTTGATTTGGTCCTTGGTCCGGTCGACGAAGACCTTCTGCTCGTCGTGATCGATCCGGACGACCGTGCTCGCGGGCAGGAGCACCTCCTTGCCGAAGATCCACACGCCGGTGTCCACCACCAGATAGGCGTCCGTGGCCTCGTCGGAGTGCTTGTCGACCTTGCCGATGCTCCCGTCGGTGGCCTCGACCTTGTAGCCGGTCAGATCCGCACCCGCCAGGTAACCCGCGGTCGGCTTGTAGCTCCACACCTGCTCAGTCACGCGAGAACAACTCCTTCGGTGCTCGGAGAGCGGAGAACGCGGCAGAGGTGACGAGCAATTGCCCCTCCTCCGCCCGCCTCCCATTCCGTGCGTCATTCATGTCCCGTGTCCGGCGGATCTTGCGTTCCGCCTGGAATCCGAGTGCCCCGCATACCTTTTCCCATTCGCCCCGCAGCGCCCCGTCCGCAGTGGCACCTTCGCCGGCTCACGAACACCATGAACTGACGAACACTCCCGCACCCAGCCTCCACCCCCGCACGTGAATGTTTCCGCGACTCCGGCCGGAATGAGTGCGCATGCGGGCGGGGCGAGGGGGAATGCGGTGGTCATAAGCCAAGACGAGAGGCCCTGCTGCGATGCTCGAACCTCACCCCAAGACCCTGCGGAACCTCCTCGCACGCTATGCGGAGGCACGTATCGCCCACGCTCACAACGGTGACCCGAGCGCCGCCAGGGACCTGGAGGACGTCGCCTACACGCTGTGCGTGCTGACCGCGACGGCCTGCGTGGAGGACGCGATCGTGGTCGCGGACACGCTTCTCGCGACGGCTCGCGACAGCCGCGCCGTCGGTACGGACCAGGCCGAGACGGACCTCGCGGCGTAACGCGCGCGGCGCCGGTTCGGCCAGGCCGCCGACCGGTTGGTTCTCCGTCTCCGTTCGAGTCGCCGGCGTCTCCGTCCGAGTCGGCGGCCATGCCCGGCCGCCACCCGCTGAAGAGCACATGTCGCGGGCCTCGGCGTGCCCACACGGGCATCGGCGCGCGCCCGGACAGCGGCACGCCCCCTGGAGTCGGCGGTGTCTCCAGGCAGCAGGCCGGGGAGAAGGCCCGCCTCATGCGAGGCCCGCCGGTTTGCAGCACAGTAGGGAAGAACCGCCAACCAGGAGGTATGCGCCGATGTCCGGTGGTTTGTCGCCCTCAGCCGCACTCGGCGCCCTCGCGGTGCCGTCCGGGGACTCCGCCGAAGGGCCACTTCTCGACTCGGCCCGGCACGAAGCCGCCCAGGTCTTCGCCGGCGTAGTCGAAGAGATCTCCGCGGGGAAGACGGACTTCCCGCTGCCGGGCTCGGGCCGGACCGCACTGCGGTTCGCCGCCCTGCGCGACGTGGCAGAACGCGACCTGTGCGCGGCGCGTCTCGTCGAGGGACATGTGGACGCGGCCGCCATCCTCGTCGAACTCGGAGCCTCACCCCCGGCCCCCGGCGAGCGGTGGGGCGTGTGGGCTGCCGAGCCACCGGGCGAGGGGCTCACGGCCACGGAGACGGGTGCCGGGTGGGAGATCAGCGGGCGCAAGCAGTACTGCTCCGGTGCCCACAGCTGCACCCACGCCTTGGTCACCGCACAGACCTCGGACGGGAAGCGCCTGTTCGCCGTGGAGACGAGCGCCGCGGGCTGCCAACCCGTTCCGGGCACGTGGCAGGCGCTCGGTATGGCCGGCAGCGACACACCCGACGTCCGCTTCACGAAGGTGCCGGCCGTCCCCGTGGGACCCGTCGGCGCCTACCTTGAGCGGCCCGGCTTCCAGCACGGCGGGATCGGTGTGGCGGCGTGCTGGTACGGCGGTGCCGTCGCCGTCGCGCGTACGTTGCGGGAGGCGGCCCGGCGGCACGCCGATCCGCACACCGATGCGCATCTGGGCACCGTCGACGTCCAACTCCACGCCGGATGGGCCCTGTTGGAGCAGGCAGCCGCCGAGATCGACCGGGATCCCGAGGACGTGGCGGGCGGCGCGCGGGTACGCAGCCTCCGCGTGCGCGCGTTCGTCGAGTCCGTCTGCGCCCACGTCCTCACCCACGTGGGCCGGGCGACCGGGGCCGGCCCCCTGTGCCATGACCCAAGGCACGCCCGGAACACCGCCGACCTCTCCGTCTACATCCGTCAGCACCACGCCGAGCGGAACCTGGCCGAACTCGGCGCGCTCCTGGCGCGTCCGGAGGAGCGGCGATGAGCACTCCCCCGACGGAGGAGCAACCGGCGCAGGAGCACTTCGACAATGCCATTCAGGCGCCGGGAACCGACGAACGTCTGTGGCGGGCGTGGTCCGGCTGGAACCGGCTGCCGGGGGCGGCCCTGCCCCGGTCGGGCCGGGTGGTCGTGGTGGCCGCCCACCCCGACGACGAGGTCCTCGGCTTCGGCGGTTCCCTCGCCCTGCTCGCCGCATCGGGCGTCGACGTGACGCTGGTGATCCTCACGGACGGCGAGGGTTCCCACCCGCACAGCGGGAGCGTCACCCCCGAAGACCTCGTACGGATACGGGCGGCGGAGACCGAGGAAGCACTGTCGGAACTGGGCATCTCCCCCGCGCGGAGCGTCCGTTGGGGCATCCCGGACACTCAGGTCGCCTTGTACGAGGACCGGGTCGGCGCCCAGCTGCGTCCGCTGGTCGCCGGTGCGGACCTCGTCGTGGCCCCCTGGACGGGCGATCTGCACGGCGACCACGAGGCCGCCGGCCGGGCCGCGCTGACGGCAGCCCGCGACGCGGGGGTTCCCTGCTGGCTCTACCCCGTATGGATGTGGCACTGGGCACGGCCGGACGACCCGGCGGTCCCCTGGCACACCGCCTCGCGCATCGCCCTGCCCGACCATGCCCAGTCCCGGAAGCGTGCCGCGATCGCGCGGTACGTCAGCCAGATTGAGCCCCTGGGACCGGATCCCGAGGACGCCGCGATTCTCCCGCCGGAGGAGATCGCCCATCACACGAGGAACTGGGAGGTGGTCTTTCGATGAGCACACCGTCGTCGTACTTCGAGGACATGTACCGCGAGTCCGCCGACCCGTGGCATCTCGCCGAGCGGTGGTACGAGAGGCGCAAGTACGACCTGACGGTGGCTTCGCTGCCTCATCGGCGCTATCGGCGCGCGCTCGAACCCGCTTGCTCCGTAGGGGAGTTGACTCTGCTCCTGGCCGAACGCTGTGACGAGGTCCTGGCCTGTGACCGGGTGGCGTCGGCGGTCTCGACGGCGACTTCCCGTACCGCGCACCTGCCGCAGGTGACGGTACGTCAACTCACCCTGCCGCAGGAGTGGCCGACCGGCTCCTTCGACCTCGTCGTGCTGTCCGAGGTGCTCTACTACTTCGACCCGGACACCCTCGACGAGGTGCTGCGGCGCGCGACGGCCGCACTCGAACCCGGCGGGACCCTGGTCACCGCACACTGGAACCACCCCGTCCCCGAACACCTCTGTACCGGCGACGAGTTGGCGGGGGTGGTCGCTTCCGTACCCGGTCTGACCCTCCTGGCCGATCACCGCGAGGACGACTTCGTCCTCCAGACCTTCGGTCGCCGCTCTCCCGACGGCGCCCCTCCCCTGTCCCCCGCCGCCGCCGAGGGACTGGTATGACGTCCCGTCAGGGGCCCGCCGGCAGACCGGCGTCGGTCGCGGTCATCATCCCGGCGCACAACGAGGCACGGCTGCTCCCGGCGTCCCTCGACGCGGTCCGTACCGCCGCCGGACATCCCGGCGTCGCGGGGAGCCGGGTGCTCGTCGTGGTCGCCGCGGACAGCTGCACCGACGGCACGGCCGAGGCGGCCCGGCGGGCGGGTGCCCTCACGGTCACCGTCGACGCCCGCAGCGCGGGGGCCGCTCGGGCGGCGGCGGCACGCGCGGCGCTGGACGTGCTGGGCCACGACGACGTGTGGATCGCCTCCACCGACGCGGACAGCCTCGTACCCGCGCACTGGCTCGACTTCCAGCTCTCGCGCGCGGCACGGGGCTGGGACGCCGTCGTCGGTACGGTCGTCCTGGGCCGTCCGGCCCCGGGCTCGCGCCAACTGGCCGTGCTCCACCAGCACTTGTACGAAGCCTCCCGGCCGCCCGGAGCCCTGACGTGGCGCCACCCCCACGTCCACGGCGCCAACCTCGGCCTGACCGGCCGCTCCTACACCGAGGCAGGCGGATTCCCTCCCCTACACGTCGGCGAGGACCACGCCCTGGTGCGATCGCTCCAGCGGGCGGGCCGGCGCATCCTGCGCACGCCCGACTGCGCCGTCACCACTTCGGACCGACTCCACCCGCGCGCCCGTGGAGGATTCGGCGACTACCTCGCGCGGCTGGCCGCCGGAGAACCCGCGTGAACGGGTCGGGCTCCTCCGAAGCCCACAGTGAGGCCCGCGCAGGCACGCTGAGCGGTCCGGGAAAAACCAGTGGAACGACGCCACCACGCACCACTACCTTGCTGCCGAGCCAAGTCGTCTAGGCAAGGACGTCCCGTTGTACACCGTGTGAGACCCGCCGAACGCTGATCTGTCGCGCGTCGCGCATCCGCGCCGCGCTCCTTTTTGCTGCGGACTTCTCACACTGAAACCGGTGTACTTCTGTGCTGCTCAACAACTGGGTGGTCGCACCCACCTGCCTGCCCCTCGTCCGTCGGCGTTGTCACACGTGCGCGTCCGAACGCTTCCGGGCCGACGGGAAATTCCGCGTCAACGCCAACCACAAGGTGATCGACGCCTGGCTCCTCGTGCTCTGTACGGGCTGCGGGGAGACGGCGAAGCTCACGCTGCTGGAGCGGGTGAATGTGCGCTCCGTACGAACCGGGCTGCTGGACCGGCTGCACGGCAACGACCTCGGCCTGGCAGCCGAGTTGCTCCAGGATCCGGTGGTGCGGCACCGCAATCGCATCGCCCTCGACTGGGCCGGCGCCTGGCGTCTGGACACCAGCGGACCGGATCACCTGGACCAGGAGGTCATCGACGTCTCGGTCCGCTTCGCGGCGCGCATTCCCGTCCGCCCGGAGCGGCTCATCGCCGAAGGCTGCGGTCTCTCACGGGCCGAGGTCGCCAGGCTGATCGCGGCGGGGAACCTCGTGTCGGCGGTCCGGCTGAGCGGCAGGCTCTCCGGCGACTTCACGTTCACGCTCAAACGCTGATCCCCTCGGGGCCGAGCGGCCTGCCCGGCACTATGCGCCGGGCAGGCCGGCTCACGCCGCCCTGCACTCGCGGTAGCCGGAGGCCCGTGGCCTGGCGGGCCGTGCGCGGCCACACCCCTGGGACGGCCGCGCACCGGCGGCCGGGCCGACCACGAACGGGCTGCTGTAGGAGAGCAGTTGACCGCCTTGGGACACCTGGATCCAGTAGGTGCCCAAGGGGAGTGCGGGGACCGTGACCGTGGCGCCGCCGCACTGGGGGTCGACCTCCGTGGCCAACTCGGCGACGGCGCCCTGCCATTGATCGGCGGTGACGAGCTTCAGACTCACCGGACGCGGATTCCGGCCGAGCTGGTGGAGGCGCCACAGGACCTTGCGACGAGTGCCGCAGGGCCAGGCCGTGGCGCTGCCCGGCGTCAGTACGTGCAGGGGCTCGGGTTCGGGGTTCCAGTCGGGCAGGCGGCTGGGGGTTGTGGCCAGCTCCCAGGCCCGGTCGAGCCCGTGACGGGTGGGTGCCATGATGCTCCCTCCTTCCGGCGGCCGGCCGTGCCGGACCGGTCGCCCGCGTCCTCTTCCCATGCTCCTGCCCGACATTCCGCGAGAACAACGGGCCCATCGGCCCCCGTCCCGTGACTTTGGTCCCGTACGCCACCGGCTCCCGCCGCGATCCGGATGTCAGCCCTGCGCGGTCGGCCTGACGACGATCTCGCTGATGTCGACGCCCGCGGGCTGCTCGATCGCGTAACCGATGGCGGACGCGATGGCGGACGGCGGGATGGCCATCGCGTCCCGCTGCCGGATGAACGCGGCCGCCACTTCGGGGCTCGCCCCCTTGCCCACGCCTTCGGTGTTGGTGAACCCCGGCGAGACGAGCGTGACCCGCAGATCGGGACCCGACTCCTGCCGCAGCCCCTCGGTCAGCACCTTCACCGCCGCCTTGGTCGCGGCGTAGACGGCCTGGGGGGACTTCACGACGTAGGCGGCGGTGGAGGCGACGTTGACGAAGTGGCCGGAGCTCTGCCGCCGGAAGACGGGCAGCGCCGCCCCGATGCCGTTCAGGAGGCCGGTGATGTGCGTCGCCACCATGGCGTCCCAGTCGTCCTGGCGCAGCTCGTCGAACGCCGACACCGCCATCGTGCCGGCATTGGAGACCAGGACGTCGAGCCGCCCGAACCGCTCGACCGCCGTGTCGGTCAGCCGCCTGAGGTCGTCGCGGCTCGTCACGTCGACGACGACGCCGATGGCCTCGCCGCCCCGCTCCTCGATCTGGTCCACCACGTCCCTCAGCCGGTCCCCGCGCCGGGCCCCGAGCACGAGCCGGGCCCCCTTCTCGGCGAGATGGACCGCGGTTGCCGCGCCGATGCCGCTACTGGCACCTGTGATCGCCACGACTTTTCCCTCGACACCTGACATGATCAACAGCCTTCCAAAGAGGGATACGCACAGGTCAGAACAGCGTCTGCGCCGCAAGTGGGGGCGTCACCACTTACTTGAGACTAAGTGGGGTAGCCTCCGTTTAGCAAGCGAGGAGAAGGGTGGCCGCTCATGGCCGACAGTGCACAGCGCCCGTTGCGGGCCGACGCGCGGCGCAACAGGGACAAGATCCTCGCGGCCGCGGCACGCGCGTTCGCCGACGAGGGGCTCGACGCGCACATGGAGCGCATCGCCAAGGACGCGGGTGTCGGCAGCGCCACCCTGTACCGGAACTTCCCCACGCGGGAGGCGCTGATCGAGGCGGTCTACCGCAACGAGGTGGCCCAACTCTGCGACGCCGTGACCGACTTGCTCGCTTCGGAGCCGCCCTTCGAGGCGCTGCGCGCCTGGACCCGCCTCTTCCTGGACTACGTGAGTGCCAAGTACGGAATGATCGACGCCCTGCGCGCCATCGCCGCGACCGGAAGCAATCCCTACGGCCACAGCCGGGAGATGATCCACGACGCCATCAGTGCGCTGATGGACGCGTGCGTGGCCGCCGGTGCGATCCGCGCGGACATCGGCGCCGCCGACATCGCCGCCGCCCTCGAAGGCATCGCCCTCACCTCGGCGGGCCCCGAGCACCGGCCGCGAGCGGAACGCCTGCTCGACCTCACCCTCGACGGCCTGCGTACACGTCCGTAAGGGGCGGCGGCGACACGTTACGACGACGCGGCATTTACGAACCTCAATAGACGAATTCGGTTTCGTGTATCACTTGACGGGTACAGCGGCGAAGCGGAACCTGTCAGCGGAGGACGGACGAGCCGGCGAGAGCCCTGGGGAGCGGTTGTCATGTCAAGCCCAATACTGCCCACCCACCCGAGCGGCGACGCCGCACCCACCCAACGGCCCCTCGACGAAGCCCTGCCCGGACTCCGGATCACGTCCTACGCACGCGCGGGCCGGGTGACCGTCGCGGTCGGCGGTGAGATCGACCTCGACACCGCCCCCCAGCTCCACCACGCGCTCATCAACGCCCTCCGCCGCTCCCCCTGCGGGGTCGACGTAGACCTGGGCGGGGCCCCCTTCTGCGACTGCGCCGGCGTCAACACCCTGCTCCACGCGCGCCGTTACGCACTCGACCACGGCAAGACCCTCGTCGTCCGCAACGCCGTCGCGCCCGTCGTGCGTCTCCTCACCCTGACCCACACCCTCGGGCCGCTCACATCCGGTGCGGTCGCCCCGACCGCCGTCCTCCGGCAGCGGCAGTTGGACCAGGCGCGGCCACACAGCGAGCGCGGACCTCGCAACACCCCTTGCCGGCTCGCCTAGGTCCCGCTCGCGCGGCGGCGGTCAGCTCGACTTGAGGCAGCTCCGCAACTCGGCGAGCTCGTAGAAGTAACTGCCCTTGCCGGCCGGGCTGCAGGCGGCCTTGAAGGCCGTCTCCTTCTCGTTGTAGAGCATCCGGACCAGGTACTTGGCCGGCTTGCCCTCCTTCGGCCTGCTCGCGTAGACGTCCCACTGGACGTTGGCGGCCATCGGGGCCACCCGGGCGCCGCGCCAGGGGTTGTTGCCGTAGGCGTACGGCTCGTCGGGCCGCGCGGGGCTCGTGCTGCCGGGCAGGCCCATCAGGGCGGCCAGCGGCTCGATCTCCTCGGCGTGGGTGAACCGGAACACGGCACCACTGCCGCCGGCGCCGCCGGCCTTCGCCTCCGCCTGGGCCAAGAGGTCGTCCAGCAGCACCCCGGCCATCTTGTAGGTGATGGTCCGTCCCGCGAAGGCGGGGCCCTTCTCGTAGAACTCCTCCGCGTCGTCGAGGTACGCGAACCATCGCGCGTCCTCGGGCGTCAGGAACGGACGGAGGTCCACGGTCGGCGCCTCGACGGCCAGGTCGGGGGCCGCGCTGAAGAGCTGGTGGAGGGACCGGGCGAAGGAGATCTCGTCACCGGGGGACATCGTCGCGGCGAAGTCGGCGCGGAACAGACGCGAGACGACGTGCTGGGCCGTCCTCTCGGTGCGGGGCTTGCCGTCGATCCGCTGGAGGACGGCCGCCAGCTGAGGATCCTTCGCCACATAGGCCTGGTAGTCGGCGTTCTGCGGCTGCTTGTGGAAGTACAGGAGGTCCTTGTCGGTGACGGGATCCTTGATCAGGCCGGCCACCTCGGGATCGGCGGCGGCCAGAGCGCCCGTGAAGGCGTGGGCGCTGTCCACGGCGCGCGTCACGCCCGACGTCTCGATCTCGATCGGCTCCCCCTTGGCGGCGATGGCGTGGAACAGGTCGGGCAGGCGCTGTTCCGTGCGCCGCGCGATCCCCCGCTGCTCCTGGACGCCCCGTCCCGAAAGGTTTCCGTAGCCGATCTCGGCAGCCGCGCTCAGCAGGGCCCGTACCTGGGGAGCGAGCTTCGAGCCGAGGCCGGTCATCGCGTTCTGCTGCTGCGCGCGCCGCAGAACGGCCAGCACCGCGTCGCCGTCGCCGCTGTCCGTCATGGCACGCGAGCCGTGGCGGGCCACGTTCTCGGTGAAGACCGCGGTGAATCCCTTGGGCACGCGCTGGTACCGCCCGGCCGGCTCCTGCGGGGCGTACGGCGCCTTCGTCCCGTAGAGGTCCCGTACGGCCCGCACGGAGGGGGATTCTCCGTCCCGGGCGTGCGCGGAGGCGCTGCCGGAGAGGATCACGGTGGCGGCGAAGGACATGGCCAGGGTGGCGGCCAGGGAGCGCTTCACGTCGGGGCCTTTCGGGCAGTTCGCGGGAGTCGGCGCCCCGCAGGCTCGCACCACGAGGGAAATCACGGCCGCCGTACGCACGACGGTGAGGTGAGGAGCCGGTGAATGCCCGAGCGCGGAGGCCGGGCGTTCAGGCCGTCGCTGGGGCGTGGAGCTCGCGGAAGCGGTCGGGTCGGGCGGGGTCGCGGTCGACGACCTGAACGGGCGGCCAGGCCCATTGCCACACGCCGATGCCCGGCACCCGGGAGAACTGGATCTTCCCCCGGGTGCCCTCCACCGAGACGCGCGACCAGGCTTCCGCCGTACGCACCCGGTCCGTGCCGTGGGAGCGCAGCACGTCGGCGAGGACGGCGATCGCGTCGTACCCCTCGAAGGCGACGAAGGAGGGCGCCTCCGCCAGACGCTCGCGCAGGGCCTTCTCTATCCGTACGCCGAGGGCGGTGAGCCGCTCGGGCAGGTAGCGCAGGAACGGGATCCCGGTGCCGTCGTCGCCGAGCAGGGCCGCCCATTCGGCGAACTCCGGCTGCCCGGCCGGAGCGCCGACCAGGATGTCCGCGAGGCGCTGGTCACGGCGCAGGGCCCTGACGATCGGCACGGCCGGTTCCGGATGCCCGGCCAACAGCAGGACGGCCGTGGCGTGTTGGGCCGCGAGGGCGTCGCACACGGCCCCGGGAGTGAGCGCACGCGCGTCGAGTTCGATGAGGGTGGCGCCGCGTGGAGCGAGGTGGTCCCGCAGTATGCGGGTGCCGGACCGCCAGTACACGGTCGGTTCGGCCGCCACGGCTATGCGGCTGTGCCCGGCGGCGAGGAGGAAGTCCGCGTAGATCCGCCAGCCGTGGGACTGTGCCGGGGCGAGGCGTGCGACCCACTCCGTGGGGTGTTCGGTGAGCGCGTCGAGAACCGCCGACGAGCACAGGAACGGCACCCCGAGAGCGTCGGCCCGGGCGGCCGCGCCGCGGGCGACCACGCTGTGGTACTCCCCCACCAGGGCCGCCACCCCCATGGCCGCCAGTTCGTCCACGGCCGCCTCGGCCTTTCGCGGATCGGCCGCGGTGTCCCGGACCACCAGTTCAAGGACCGCCCCTCGATCCCACCGGCGTCATTGGCCTCTCGTACGCCCAACTGGAGCCCGGCGAGCAGGTGTTGACCCGCCTCGACCCAGCCGGGCCGGCTCAGCGGGACGAGAGCGCCGATCCGAACGGAAGGCCCGTCGGGCCGCGCGGCTTCAGTCGGAGTTGACGGCGTTGCCGGCGTGTTCATGCGCTGGTCTCTCCCGTACGGCGAATCGGTTGCGGCCCACCTGGTGGCATGAGCCCATCCTGCAGCACGGTTCCGGGCCTTCCGTCGTCGGGCCGGGACGCATTGGTCCCGAACCAAAGGGACTTATGGCTCAATAAAGTCAAGTAACCACCAAGAAGGGAGATATAAGAGCAAAAGCAACTTAGGTGTACCTAAGCTCGTGGGCGAGCCTGTCGCTGGATCGCCGCATGAGAGAAGGACACCCGAGATGAACCTGCTGGAGAGTCCCGTCGGCCAGTCGCTGGCGCTGCTACGCGTGGAGGCCGACCCGCGGTGCCGGCTCCGCCTGCTGGAACTCGGGTTCGTGCCGGGCGCCGCCCTGCGCGTGGTGGGGCGTGGTGCGACCGGCGGCCTGCTGATCGCGCACGGTGACGCTCGTACCGCTCTCGACAGCGCCACGGCCGCCGGTCTGCTGGTGGAGGCGGTCCGTGCTTGACAGTGCCAGGAGGAGGCCCAAGTCCTGTTGTGGGGAAGGCCGTTCGGCCGGGTCGGAACCGGGCGCACGCGCCGCACGCGTGGCGCTGGTCGGCAATCCGAACACGGGCAAGTCGACGCTGTTCAACGCACTCACGGGCGCTCGCCAGCGGGTGGGCAACTGGCCCGGCAAGACGGTCGAAGTGGCGCGGGGCAGCTGGCGTACCGGCGAGGGGACCGGGGCCCCGGTCGACCTCGTCGACCTGCCGGGCACGTACAGCCTGGTGCCCCGTTCGCCCGATGAGGCGCTCACCAGGGACCTGCTCGTGGAGCGCGATGCCGGGGGCCGTCCGCAGGTGGTCGTGGTCACGCTCGACGCCGCCAACCTGGCGCGCAATCTGTATCTCCTGGCGCAGGTCAAGGACACCGGCATCCCCCTGGTCGTGGCTCTCACCATGACGGACACGGCCGCGGCCCGGGGCATCGAGGTCGATCCGGGGGCGCTGTCCGAAGCGGTCGAGGCACCGGTCGTGCCGGTCCTGCCCCGCGAACGAAAGGGCCTGCACGCCCTCGCCGCCGCCGTGCGGGAGGCCGTGTCCGAGCCCCGTCCCTGCGCCCCGGCGGATCTGGGGCCGGCCGTGGAGGACGCCGTACGCAGCCTTGCCGACCGTATCGACGCCGAGGAACCGCACCTGGCGGCGAGCCGTCCGACACGCTGGACGGCGATCTCCCTGCTGAGCGGCGACGGGCCGCCCGGAGCCCCCGCCGGCCTGCGCGAGGCGGCCGCCGCCCGGGCCCGCCTCCTGGTCTCCGGCCCCGCATCGGCCCCGGGCTCCCCGCACGCGGCGGCCGCGCAGCCCGACGTCCCGTACGAGGACGTGGAGATCGCGCTCGCCGAAGGGCGCTACCTGTGGGCGCACCGCGTTCACGCCGCCGCCGTACGCTGCCCGGCGCGATCCCGCGCCACCTGGACCGACCGCGTCGACCGGGTACTGACCTCGCGCTGGGCGGGGCTGCCCCTCTTCCTCGGCGTCATGTGGGCGGTATTCCAGACGACCACTACGTTCGCCAAACCCCTCCAGGACGGGCTCCAGGACTTCTTCGGGGGGCCGGTGACCTCGCTGGCCGTCAGCCTGGTGGGCGACCCCGATCAAGGCGGCTGGCTGTCCGGTCTCGTCGTCGACGGGCTGATCAGCGGGGTCGGTCAACTCCTCTCGTTCGTACCGCTGATGGCGATCATGTACGTACTCCTCGCTCTCCTCGAGGACTCCGGCTACTTCGCGCGCGCCGCGTTCGTGGCCGACCGGCTCATGCGGGTGCTCGGGCTGCCCGGCCAAGCGTTTCTGCCGCTGATCGTCGGCTTCGGCTGCAACGTGCCCGCGCTCTCGGCGAGCCGGGTTCTCAGCAACCGACAGCACCGGCTGCTGCTCGGCATGGTCATCCCGTTCGTGACGTGCAGTGCCCGGCTGACCGTGTACGTCCTGCTGGCCGGTGTCTTCTTCGGCAGCAGCGCGGGCACCGTGGTCTTCCTCATGTACGTGCTGTCCGTCGTGCTCGTCATCGTCATGGGGCTCGCACTGCGCCGCGTGCTGTTCCGCGACAGCGCGCGCGAGCCGCTGATCCTGGAGCTGCCGCCGTACCGGATGCCGACCCTTCGGGGGGTCGCGCTCCAGACGTGGCAGAAGCTCGCGGGCTTCCTGCGGACCGCCACAGGCATCGTCGTGCTCACCGTCACGGCCGTCTGGCTGCTCTCGTCGGTGCCCGCGGGCACCGGCAAGGGCGGCTTCGGGGGCGTGTCCGTGGCGCAGAGCCTGTTCGGCGCGGTGGCGCGCTTCATCGCCCCGGTCTTCTCCTGGGCCGGGTTCGGCGAGTGGCACGCGTCCGCGGCCCTGGTCACCGGCTTCGTCGCCAAAGAGGCGGTCGTCTCCACCATGGTGCAGAGCTACCAGACCCAGGGGGCGGCCACCGGGCCGCAAGCAGGCGAGCTGGGACCGCAGTTGCGGGCCACGTTCGAGCAGGCTTCGGGCGGCCACACCCTGGCCGCCGTGCTCGCCTTCATGGTCTTCCTGCTCGCC
Source organism: Streptomyces sp. NPDC001828 (assembly GCF_042892175.1). NCBI lineage: Bacteria > Bacillati > Actinomycetota > Actinomycetes > Kitasatosporales > Streptomycetaceae > Streptomyces > Streptomyces sp. NPDC001828. Next base: position 1,045,388 of record NZ_JBIATV010000001.1, on the reverse strand, counting down.
TACACCCCCTGTATGACCACCATCGCCGCTCAACGGACCGAAATCGGCGGCAAGTTGACCGCCGTGAGCACGGTCCTGCAGCTCGCGGTCGCCTGGGCCCTTGCCGTACTCGTCTTCCAGGTGGGGAGCCTGATCGCATGAGCCTGCTGCGACAGGTGCTCGCCCAGATCGAGGACGCGGCCCGTACCGGTGCGGGCCTCGACACCGTGGCCCGGGCCCTGGGGCTCAGCCGCACCGAGGTCGACTCGATGGCGGAGTACTGGGTCCGCGAGGGGCGGCTGACCCGCGAGGAGATCGGTGGCGGCTGCCCCACGTCGGGCTGTGGCGGCTGCCCCATCGCGAGCAGCGGCTGCACCACCGCCCCAGGCCGGGCCGCCCCCCGCCTGGTGGCGCTGCGCGTCCGCCGCCCCTCCGCTTCGGGCGGCGAAGGCGCGAGCGGGGCACACGGGGGCTGAGGCCCCCGGCCGCACCCGGACCGAATGCGGCGTGCCAGAATCGCTACCGGACAGTAGCTTCGCGCGTGCTGATGAGAGGTACTGCTATGACTCGGATATTCGCGGTGAGCAGGAGCATCGACATCAGCGTCCCGCCCGGCGACGCCTACGCGGCGGTGAGCCGCCCCTCGGACATGGGCCGCTGGAGCCCGGAGAACCAGGGCACGACCTCGTCCGCCGGCGAGGAGGGCTCCGCCGCGCTGGGTTCGACGTTCGTCGGACGCAACAAGCGAGGGCATTTCCGCTGGGTGACCCGGTGCACGGTCACCGCGGCCGATCCAGGCAGCCGTTTCGCCTTCCGTGTCCACGCGATCGGACTCACCCGGCCTCGGCTGCGCGGGCCCATCGCCACGTGGGAGTACCGCTTCGAGCCGATCGACAACGGCACGCGTGTCACGGAGACCTGGATCGACGACCGCACGAAGTGGCCCGCCTTCGTGGCCGGGGTCTTCGACCGCATCGCCACCTCGGGCAGCACCTTCGCGGCCTTCCAGGACCGCAACATCAACGCGACCCTGCGGAACCTCAAGCGCGAGCTGGAGGCGAACTCGCAGCCCCCTCAAAGGAATTGAGCTTCCTGGCGACCGCGCCCGGGTCGACCCGCCGCTCCGCTCATACAGGGTGCGGACGCTCCGCTCGTACAAGGTGCGGGCGGACCGCAACCAGCCGGTGAGCAGCCCAAGTTGGGCACGTGGCTCTCAGACGTGCGAGATCTCGGCCATGTCGACCCTTTCGGAGTCCTCCCGCCGCATGCGCTCGCTCCCCCAGTCGCCGAGGGGCGCGAGTGCCCGGTTGAGCGTGTGCCCGTGCTCGGTCAGCGAGTACTCCACCTTGGGTGGCACCTCGGCGTACACCGTCCGGTGCACGAGGCCGTCCGCCTCCATCTCCCGCAGGTGCTGCGTCAGCATCTTCTCGCTCACTCCCGGCAGTCCGCGCCGGAGCTGGGCGAAGCGGCGTACGCCATGGGCGTTGAGCTCCCACAGAATCAGGCCCTTCCACTTGCCGCTCACCACATCGAGCGCGGCGTCGATGCCACAGATGTAGGGCCCGCTCCTCGGCGCCTTCGCCATCCCAAGTCCCCTTACTCAAAGGTAAGTACCGCAGAAAACAGTAGGTACTTCCGAGACTACCCGTCCTCTTCGATCATGGAGGGGTGAACGGACACCAGCACCTCACCACCCACCCGACCAACAGGGAGAACCCTCCCGTCACCGTGATCGGTCTCGGCCCCATGGGCCAGGCGATGACGCGCACCCTCCTCGCCGCCGGCCACCCGGTCACCGTCTGGAACCGCACCGCGGGCCGGGCCGATGACGTGGTCGGCGAAGGGGCGGCCCTGGCAGCCACACCCGCTGAAGCGGTCGCAGCCAGTGACCTCGTGATCCTCAGCCTCACCGACTACCGAGCCATGTACGACATCCTCGACGGCGGCACCGCATCCCTCGCCGGACGGACTCTCGTCAACCTCAGCTCCGACACTCCGGACCGCACACGCGAGGCGGCGGCCTGGGCCGCGAGGCACGAGGCGGGTTTCCTCACCGGCGGTGTCATGGTTCCCGCGCCGATGGTCGGAACGGAGTCGGCCCACGTCTACTACAGCGGGCACGCCCAGGTGCTCGAGAACCATCGGGCGACGTTGACACTGCTCGGGACGCCGAGGTACCTGGGTGAGGACCCGGGCCTCGCACAGATGATGTATCAAGCCCAACTCGCCGTTTTCCTAGGGACGTTGTCCGCGCTGATGCATGCCACCGCGATGCTCGGCAGCGCAGGGATGAAGGCCGGACGAGCGCTGCCGGAGCTGCTCACGTTCACCGACACGATCGGCCCCATCGTGCGGGCGGGCGAGGACGTCCCCGGCGCAGCGCTGGACGCGGGACAGCACCCCGGTGACCTCAGCACGGTCACCATGATGGGTGCGACCGCGGACCACATCGTCGAGACCAGCACCTCGCTCGGACTCGACCTCACCCTCCCGCTGGCCGTACAGGGGCACTACCGGAACGCGATCGAGAACGGACACGGCGGCGACAACTGGACCCGCATCATCGACGGCATCCGCGCACCGCGCTGACCCGGGACCGCGATCGGCACCGAGGCCGCCCCGCTCACGGCTGGGGCGGCACCTCCGTGATCTTTCCGCTCCCGTCGACGGTATGGGTCTGCCAGTACTTGTCCCACTTGTCTCCCACGTGTTCCGGCACCTTGCCCTGCGGGAAGCGCACATAGCCCTTGGGCGGATCCTGATGCTTGTCCACACAGGCCCGGCCCGCCGAGCCCACGTTCAGGACGGGGTATTCGCCGCCCCCGCAGATCGCGTCCTGCGTCGAGCATCCGGTGACGACGAGGCACGCGACCGCCGAGCTCGCCGCCCAAGCCGCGAGACGCCCGAGGCGCCGGGCGCCGGACGTAGCCTTGCCTGCGCGCATCGGTCGAGGGGACTGGCGCACGGTGACCTCCGAGTGAGTAGTCGCTTGTACCGACCCTGCCCAGAATGCGGCAAACCGATCACGGCGCTCGCCCTGGTCCGTCGGGCGCCGGCGATGGCCATCTCGACGTCCACACGCGCGAGATGTCACCGGCGCACTCAACTCTCTTATGGACAAGCGGAGTTAGAGACAATGCGAAGTCAGCACCCGCCGGCTCGCCCGGCCGCGCTCAGTCCTGCTTGAGGGCCTTCGCCAAGTTCTCCATCTCGTTCTCGCGACCGGCGACCAGGCGCCCGGTCCACTCCTCCGAGTGCAGGGGCTGAATCGTCATGGTCACGTCGACGCCGTCGGCCGTCGGCCGCAGCGCGACCTCGGTCGGGAACTCGTAGGGCTCGACGCCGGGCACGAAGTCCACCAGCGTCGAGTAGCAGAGCCGCGCCGCAGGGGTGACCTCGGTGAACGTCTTGTGCGACCTCGTCTCCAGAGGCATGCCGGCTGTGCGCATGAAGTCGATCTGGTCCGGTCCGGTCGCGGTCATCGTGTAGACCAGCTCGCCGCCGGGCCGCAGGTCGAGGGTCTCGACGCGCACGGTGAAGCCGTCCGGCGCCCACCAGCGTTCGATGCCGGACGCGGTCGTCCACAGTTCCCACACCCGCTCGGGCGGCACCGGGTAACCGCGCTCGATACGGATCGGCGATGCGGAGTTGCTGGTCATGTCCATTGCTCCTGTTTCGGTACGGCACGGGGGCGAGTGGGGTGCCGCCGGAACGATAACCGACGGATGCGCGCCCACTCGATGCCGCTCGCCGCCGTGCCGCGCGGGGCCGAACTTGCCGCACTTTCGGCCCAGTTGGCCCGCCCGGCGAAGCAGGCGGGCCGCCAGGGCCTCGTCAGGCGAGGGTGACCAGATCCCGGTAGTCCTCGCTCCAGAGGTCCTCGTCCGCGTCCGGCAGGAGCAGGACCCGCTCGGGACGCAGCGCGTCGATGGCGCCCTCGTCGTGCGTGACCATCACGATGGCACCCGGGTAGGCGTCCAGAGCGCCCAGGACCTCGTCGCGGGAGGCGGGGTCGAGGTTGTTGGTCGGCTCGTCGAGGAGCAGGACGTTCGCTCCGGAGTGGACGAGGCAGGCCAGGGCCAAGCGGGTCTTCTCGCCGCCGGACAGGACCCCGGCCCGCTTCTCGGCTTCGTCCCCGGTGAACAGGAACGCGCCGAGCACCCCGCGTACTTCACCGTCGGTGAGGTACGGGGCGGCAGCGGCCAGGTTCTCCCTCACCGTGCCGTTCAGGTCGAGGGTCTCGTGCTCCTGGGCGAAGTAGCCCAGGCGCAGCCCGTGGCCGTGGACCACCCGCCCGGCGTCGGGCCGCTCCCGCCCGGCGAGCAGACGCAGCAGGGTGGTCTTCCCCGCGCCGTTGAGGCCGAGGACGACGAGGCGGCTGCCACGGTCCACGGCCAGGTCGACACCGGCCAGCACCCGGTGGTCCCCGTAGGACTTGTCCAGGCCGATCGCGCCCAGGGGCATCCGCCCGCACGGCGCCGGTTCGGGCAGCCGGATCCTGGCGACCTTCTCCGTGCGCCGGGCCGGTTCCAGTTCGGCGAGCATCCGGTCGGCGCGCCGTGCCATGCTCCTGGCCGTCACGGCGGTGGCGGAGCGGGCCTTCATCTTGTCGGCCTGGGCGTGCAGGCTCGCGGCCTTGCGCTCGCCGTTGGCCCGCTCCCTTTCCCGGCGTCGCTCGTCCGCGTCGCGCTGGGCGAGGTAGGTGGCCCAGCCGGTGTTGTGGACGTCGATCGTCGCGCGTGTGGCGTCCAGGTGGAAGACGCGGTTGACGGCGGCGGCGAGCAGCGAGGTGTCGTGGCTGATCACGACCAGGCCGCCTTGGTGCCCCTGGAGGAAGGTGCGCAGCCAGGCGACCGAGTCCGCGTCCAGGTGGTTGGTGGGCTCGTCCAGGAGCAGCGTGCCGCCGTGTCCGGCGAACAGGATGCGCGCCAGCTCGACCCGGCGCTTCTGACCGCCGGAGAGACTGCCGACGGGCTCGCCCATCACCCGGTCCGGCAGCCCGAGCCCGGCCGCGACCCGGGCGGCTTCGGCCTCGGCGCCGTACCCGCCACCGGTCTGGAAGGCGGCTTCGGCGCGGGCGTAGGCGTCCATCGCCCGCTGGAGGGCGGCCGGCGAGCCCGCGTCGGCCATCGCCGCCTCGGCCTCGCGCATCCTGCGCGGGGCGTTGTCGAGGCCGCGGGCGGACAGGATGCGGCCGGTGACCGTGACGGCCGGGTCCGCGGCACGGGAGTCCTGGGCGAGGAAGCCGACGGGGCCGGTCGGCGTGATCGTCCCGCCGGCGGGACGTGTCCGTCCGGCCAGCGCGGTCATCAGGGTGGTCTTGCCCGCGCCGTTACGGCCGACCAGGCCGATCCGGTCGCCGGGAGACACGGTGAAAGAGAGGTTGGAGAGCAGCAGGCGGGCGCCCGCGCGCAGCTCGACACCACGAACGGTGATCATGGGAAACGCTCCGAAAAAAGCAAAAGGACACACTTCTGGCGTGGAAGCGGGTCCTCAGCTAGGAAATTCGGGGCGTAGACATGGGGACAACGGTAACCGACACGCCGTGGCCGACGCATCCGGTTTACCTCGGGCGTGGGGAGGCGGCGTTCCCCTGTGTGCGGTTCGCGTCGACCGGGCGGCAGTGCTCGGTGATCGTCGAATCTCCGTCAACTACCGCACCAGCAGGGCGAGTTCACCGCCATCCACACCCACCGCTCAGTCCTCGAAGTACGCGTCGAGCACCGCTTCGAGCTGTTCGGTCCACTGCTTGAGGGTGGCTCGGTCGGGGGCCTCGATGTCGTGCGAGAACCTCCGGTGCGTAGGCGTGTACACGACGACCTCGAACCGGCGGGACCACCACGGTGTCCGGTACTCGACCGCGCTGATCTCGTCCCACCGGAAGTCGGCCTCTTCGTCGAGGAGGCGAAGCCGCACGCCCCCGCGGCCGGCGACGAGCGACCCCACCCGGTCCGAGATCTCGCAGGCGGGCCCTTCGCCATCGTCCGGTTCGGCGTCGACGTCCACTGCCTCAGCGTCGGCCTCGTGCGCCCCGCCGTCGGCCGCTTCGGCTTCGGCCGTCACGGCGACCCGGCCGTCCTCGTCCGCTTCGGGTACGGCGTCGTCCGCGACGGGTTCGTCGGACCGAGGCTCCGGCGCCTGCGCAACCGCACGCGCCGGCACGAGGCCGGGGACGTACGAGGGATCCGTCGCGGCGCCGCCCAGGGGCATGTACTGGTGTTCTGATCGCTGCTCCACGGGCGCAGTATGGCCGAGGACACTGTGAACTCGCTCGCCAGGGCCCCTATTTCCAGCCCCCTTCGACAACTCTGCGACCCACCGACGGACACCACCGCCGTGGGCTACTGTCGGGTAACACTCACGACCCACCCCTACGCCCGACCCCAAGGAGACCCCGTGGCCCCCTCCCCCACTTCGCACCGGCTCCTCGCGGGGCTGCTCGCGGGCGCCAGTGCCGCGCACGTGGCGAATCCGGATCTCTTCGACTCGATGGTGCCCCGCGCCCTGCCCGGCACGCCGCGCTTCTGGACCTACGCCAGCGCGGCGGCGGAACTCGCCCTCGGCGTCGGCGTGGCGCTGCCCGCGACGCGCCGGCCCGCCGCTCTCGCTGCGGCCGCGTTCTTTGTGGGCGTGCTCCCGGCCAACGTCAAGATGGCCTACGACTGGCGCGATCGCTCTCCGGCGCTTCGCGCGGCGGCGATAGCCCGGCTGCCCCTGCAAGTCCCGCTCGTCCTCTGGGCGTACGGCGTCGCGCGGAAGGCCGACGCCGGCTGAGCCGTCCGGTCAGGCGGCGCTCTCCAGCGCCGCTGCGGCCCGGCCCCGATAGGCACGGAAGCGACGCAGGTACGACCGCGCCATGGGGCCGGCAGGGACACCTCGGGCGAAGGCGCGCATGTTGCGCTCGCCCGCGTTGTAGCCCAGGGCGAGGAGTTCGTCGCGCGCGTAGCGGCGCACGTGCCGTTCCGGGAGCCTTCGGTCCAGGTCCTTCAGGTGCAGGGCCGCCGCGCGGATGGCGAAGGCGGGATCGTCACGCAGGTCCTGCCAGCGCTCCGTCAAGCCGTGCGAACGCCGGACCTGCTCGAAGGTCGCGCTGTGCATGTTCGCCACCCCGAAGGACGCCCCCGGCTTCCACCACTGCCACAGCCGTTCCCACAGCGGGTGGTGCGGCTTGTACGCCTCGTTGTGCAGCACGGTCATGACCAGCAGGGGCGACACCCCCGCCTCGGCGGCGCTGCGCACGACGCACTCGGCGTAGTCGGCCGGATCGTAGGCGCCCGGCCGCAGCGGTGGGGTCGGAGCGCCGCCGCCTTCCAACGATGCGGACTCCTGCTCCGGCGCCGACGGCGACAACTCGGCCATCCTGACCCGACCTTCCCCTCTGGCCTGCTCGTACGGCAGGACATCCACCATCTCAGGCCCCGCTTGCCCCCGCGAAGCGGGCTCAATCCGGCGCGTCGGTCCGGTACGCCCTGAGGCGGCTCGGGTGGCGTCACCTGCCGGCGACGACTTCGGCCAGGTGGCGGAGCGAGTTGGTGAGGTGCTCCGGGCCGAACGGCGGGAACTGGATGTACTCCCGGATGGACTGCGGCACCGCCGACCAGTCGTAGGTGAGCGCCACCTCGGTCTCGTCCGGGCCGAGCGGCACCAGGTCGTAACGCCAGATCCAGCCGCCGAACTCCAGCTCGCCGCTGTCGTCGCGGGAACCGGTCAACCAGCCGATGGCGCGCGGCGGTTCGAGCACCTGGACCTTGTTGACCACCTGGTAGTTCCCGTTGGGATGGTTCGGGTGATACATGTCCATCCGGAAGAGCTGCCCGGCCTCGGTCAGGGGCGCCCTGTCGACGGACTCCTGCACCCAGCCGGTTCCGTCGATCGCCGCGTGGGTCGTCGGGTCCGCCAGTACGGCGAACACCGTCGCGGCGGGTGCGGCGACCGTCAGCTCGGCGCTCACGTTGTCCTCGGCCTCGGTGTGCGCGCTCTTCGTCATGGCGGCTCGTCTCATGTCGTCTCGGTCGTCCGGCAGGCACGCGGCGGCGTGCCCTCGATGGGCAGACGGTTCCGAGAGGCGAAACTCATCGGTCACATGGGGCGGCGGGGGCTCCGGCTCCTGTGAAAGGCTGCGTCGACGCGTGTGCTGGACGTCGGTGCGTGTGCCGCCCGTCGTTCGGTGCCGTCCGTCGGTGAGGTGAACAGACTTGGACAGGGACATGAGGGAGACGCGGATGCCGGAGAAGTTCGCGCTGGCGGCGTGGCCCACGCCCATGGAGCCCGCGCCCCGGCTGGCCGAGGCGATCGGGCTGCGCGCGGGTGACCTGTGGATCAAGCGTGACGATCTGACGGGGCTCGGCGGTGGCGGGAACAAGGTGCGCAAGCTGGAGTGGCTGGTGGCCGACGCGCTGCGGCAAGGTGCGGACACCCTGGTGACGACCGGCGGACCGCAGAGCAACCACGCCCGTCTCACCGCCGCCGCCGCTGCCCGCGTCGGCCTCCAGGCGGTGCTGGTGATGCCCGGGCCCGAGGACCCGCCGGCCATCGCGGGGAACCTGCTGCTCGACGCCCTGCTCGGCGCCCGTGTCGTAGCGGCCGAGGGAGCCTCCGCCCCGGCCGAGTTGGCCGAGGCGGCACAGAAGACGTGCGCCTCGCTGCGCGAGCGGGGCGCCCGGCCCTACCTCGTACCCTTCGGCGGCTCCAGTCCGCTCGGCGCCCGGGGCTATCTGGAGGCGGGCACCGAGATCCTGGCTCAGCAGCACGGCGTGCGCCATGTCGTCACCGCGCTCGGGTCCGGCGCCACCATGGCCGGCCTGGTCGCCGCTCTCGGCTCGGAACGGGTCCTCGGCGTCGACGTCGGCGCCCTGCCCGACCCGGCACGTACGGCAGCCGCGATCGTCGGTGAACTGACCGGAGACGAACAGCCGGCCGAGGCGCTGCGGGTCCGCTCCGATCAGATCGGTGAGGCCTACGCGGTCCTGCACCAGCCTGTCCTCGACGCCATCACGACGGTCGCGGCCGCCGAGGGCGTGATCCTGGACCCCGTCTACACCGGCCGCGCCGCCGCCGGGCTCATCGCCGCCGTGCGCGACGGCGACATCCGACCGGGCGAGCGCACCGTCCTGCTCCACACGGGCGGCCTGCCGGGACTGTTCGGCCATGCGGAAGCGGCACTCCGCGCGGGGCGGATCCTGCGCACTGAGCGCTGATCGAACGGGGCGTCACCTCGGGGCCGTCTGCCGGAATTCCGGCAGGCGGCCCTTATCGTGCGAACGGCCGTGGCGGGCGGCGACAGGCCGGTTGGTCCGTTCGGGCCAATTCGGCGTGCGGGACGAGGACGGCTGTTTGGGGTGTGAAGTCGAGGGCAGGCGGATCGTGTGCTTCGGACCGGAGGCACGCCCGCGGGACCCGTGCGTCCTGGGCGTGTCATCTCCGGACGCGGCCTGGACGCTTGGGGTTCAGCGGCGGTCCCTACAGCTACCTCTGACGTCCAGGAGCCCCAAGAATGACCACCGCCGTTCCGCGTACGCGGAACCATGACGACGCCCCTGACACCGAAGCCGCCTTCGCCCGCCTCAACTCCCTTGACGAGGGCCCGGAGTACCACGCGCTGCGCGACGAGCTGGTGGCGCGGTGGCTCCCGATGTCGGCTCGGCTGGCAGGCAAGTACCGCAACCGCGGGGCCGAGATCGACGACCTGTACCAGGTGGCCGCGATGGGACTGATCAAGGCGGTGGACCGGTACGAGGCGGCCCGGGGCGCGTTCGAGGCGTACGCGATTCCGACCATCAACGGGGAGATCAAGCGGCACTTCCGGGACTCCCTGTGGGCGGTCCATGTACCGCGCCGGGTCCAGGAGTTCCGCAACAAGGTCCGGGTCGCGCGCAGCGAGCTCCAGGCCGGCCGGCCCGGCGAGCCCACCATCGCCGAGCTGGCCGCCCAGTGCGGGCTCGACGAGGACGAGGTCCGGGCCGGCATGGAGGCGATCGAGTCGTTCAGGAGCCTGTCCCTGGAGGCGGAGTCCGGCGGCGCCCAGAGCGAGGGGGCCGGGGCGTCGCTTGCCGACAGTCTCGGTACGACGGAGCCCGGCTTCGACCACGTCATCGACCGGGAGGCGGTCAGGCCCGCGCTGCGCGCGCTGCCGGAGCGCGAGTCGCAGATCCTCTACATGCGGTTCTTCAAGGACATGACCCAGAACCAGATCGCCGTGGAACTCGGGCTCTCCCAGATGCACATCTCGCGGCTGATCACCCGCGCATGCAGTCGTGTACGCCAGCAGACCCTCGCCGAGCACCTCGACGCCGCCTGACCCGGGACCGCCCTGGCGCCGGACCGCTAGCGCGCTCGGCCCTCGTCCCCGAGGGCCGAGCGCGCGTTCGCGGGGCGCGGGGCGGGGATCGCGTCGGCCCTTCCGCACGAACGCCGTAGCCCGAAGCCGTTCGACGTGCACGGGGGGCGCGGCACTGGTTCTCTGAGTGCACCCTCGCCCCTCCCTCGGACATCTGGAGGACTCCCCCATGAACATGGCAGACGAAGTCCGCGAGCGATCCGCCCGGCAGCTGCGCGTCCATGTGAACGCGCTGCGTGCCGCCGCGGCGCGTGCTTTGGACCCGGAGCTGCGCCAGCGCCTCCATGACAAGGCCCTGCGCCTGGAGGAACAGAGCGAGCAGCGCCCCGGCGCCGGTCGGGCCTCCTCCGTGTGACCGCTGCGGCGAGCCGCGTGCCTTGCTCGCGCCGGTACGCGGCAGTTCACCCTGTCCTCGCCGCCGATCGTCCATAGTGGACGGGTGATCACACGAGACGCTGGTGCGGGGAGCGACGGGCCCGAAGGGCCACTGCGCAAGGACCGGTCGGACGGTGACGAGGCGCAGGTCCTGGTGGTGGGGGCCGGTCCCGCGGGCTCGGCGGCCGCGCTCCATCTGGCTCGGGCGGGTGTGGACGTCCTCCTCCTCGAGAAGAGCGGGTTCCCCCGCGACAAGGTGTGCGGGGACGGCCTGACGCCACGAGGCGTGCACCAGCTGGTGCGGATGGGCATCGACATCAACGCCCCTGGCTGGATGCGCAATCGGGGCATGCGCTGGGTGTGCGAGGGCCGCCAGGTCGAGATCGACTGGCCGCGCCTCGGCAGCGGCCCCGACTTCGGACTCACCCGTACCCGCCGTGACTTCGACGACCTGCTCGCTTCGCACGCGGTCGCCGCCGGGGCACGGCTGCGTACCGGAGTCAGGGTCACCGCGCCGGTGACCGACCGCGCGGGGCGGATCATCGGCGTGACCGCTGTCGCCGGGCCCGGCAAGGAGCCCGTCCGCTTCCGGGCTCCGCTGGTGGTCGCCGCGGACGGCGCATCGGCCCGGACCGCCCTGCAGATGGGCCTTGAGCGGGATCCCAAGCGCACCATCGCCACCGCCGCCCGTCGCTACTACCGCAGCGAGGAGCGTTCCCGGGACCCCTATCTGGAGCTCTGGGCCGACCTCCTGTGCAGCAGGACCGGCCGCGATCTTCCGGGCTACGGCTGGGTCTTCCCGCTCGGGGACGGCCGGATCAACGTGGGTCTCGGCGCGATGCCCCATCGCCGGCACGGTCCGGTCGATCTGCGCGCGACCATGGACCGGTGGCTGACCCGCCTCCCGGGCGACTGGGGCGTGACCGAGGAGAACGCCGCCTCCCCACTGCGCAGTGCCGCACTGCCCATGGGCTTCAACCGTCATCCGCAGTACCACCGCGGACTGCTGCTCGTCGGGGACAGCGCGGGCATGGTCAGCCCCTGGAGCGGGGAGGGGATCGGGCAGGCCATGGAGGCCGCCGAAGTCGCCGCCGAGACCATCGCCCTGGCTCTGGCCCGGCCCGCCGGGCCCGGACGTGAACACGCGTTGCGGCAGTATCCGGCGGAGATCAACCGCCGGTGGGGGCGTCACTACCGCCTCGGTAACCTGGCCGGCGATCTCGTCCTCGGCCGCTACGGTTACCGGCCCGTGCTGCACCCCCGGGTCATGGCGTCACCGCCCCTGCTGCGGACGCTCGCCCGCCTGCTCACCCACGTCGCCGACGAACCGCCCCGGGACACCATCGACGCCGTTCTGCACACGCTGATGCGCGCGGTGCCCCGCACCCGGACGCGGGCCCGCAGTGCTCCCCCGTCGTGACGGGATCAGGCAACCGTGACGGGATCAGGCAACGCTGTCGCTGCTGGGGCGCATGGTGAAGACCTGGTCGAGGCCGACGATGCGCAGCACGCGCAGGGTGTTGGACGGTACGGCGGCGAGGGCGATGTCGGCGCCCGCGGCATGGGCGTGGTGGCGGGCCACGATCAGGGCGCTGATGCCGCTGGAGTCGCAGAAGTCCATGCCGCCCAGGTCCAGGACGAGGCACTGGCCGGGCCGCAGGGGCGTGTCGCTGATCAGTTCGCGCAGTTCGGCGGCGGTGGCGTAGTCGAGCGCGCCGAAGACATCCAGAACGGGACCGGTAGCGGCGTCTCGGGTGGTGATCTTCAGCTGGCTCATTCTGCTTTTCTCATCTGCGAGTTGGCGGCTGGGACGCCAAGGGCGAGCAGGGCGGTGTCGTCGTCGAGGCCGTCGCCGAAGCTGTCGAGCAGTCCGGTGAGCGCCTGGATCACGGCGTGCGGCGAGGCGCCGGCCTGGCCGGCGGCGAAGTCCAGCAGGGCTTCGTCCCCGTACAGGCCGGCGCGGTCCTCGCCGGTACGGGCCTCGGTGAGACCGTCGGTGTAGAGCAGGAGGGTGTCCCCGGGCGCCAGGACGGTGGTGGCGGCGGTGAAGGGTGCCGAGGGCAGGATGCCGATGAGCAGGCCGCCTGGGGTGGGCAGGAAGGCGGCCGTGCCGTCGGTGCGGAGCACGAGCGCCGGGGGGTGGCCGCCCGAGGCGAGGTGGACGGCCACCTCGCCGGTGTCGGGATCGGGTTCGAAGGTGCCGAAGACGGCGGTGCAGTAACGCGGGTCGCCGCCGCCCGTATAGCGCTCGTGGAGCACGTGGTTGAGCGTGGTGAGGGCGGAGACCGGGTCGGGGTCGTGCAGGGCCGCCGCGCGCAGGGTGTAGCGGGTGAGCGAGGTGACGGCGGCGGCCTGGGGGCCCTTGCCGCAGACGTCGCCGAGGAAGAACGCGAAGCGTTTCCCGTCGAGCGGGAAGACGTCGTAGAAGTCGCCGCCGAGCCGGTCTGGGGAAGCCGTGTGGTAGTAGGCGGCGGTCTCCACGCCGGGAATCGACGGCAGGGCGTGCGGGAGCAGCGACTGCTGGAGCACGGCGAGCGCGTCCTGCAGCCGGGCGCGGTCCGCCTCCGCCTGCCGGTGTGCTTCTTCGGCGGCTCTTCGGCCGCGCAGGAGTTCCTCCTCGTAGGCCCGGCGGTCGCGGGCGTCGAACAGGGTGGTCCGGATGAGCAGGGGGTCGCCGGCACTGCTCTGCTTGACCGCCGAGGAGACGAGGACCGGCATGGGGCCTCCGTCGGCCTGCTTGATCTCCAGCGCGATCCCGTTGATCTCACCCCGCATGCGCAGCAGCGGCGCGAAGTGCGTCTCGTGGTAGAGCTTGCCGCCGACGCTCAGCAGGTCGGTGAACCGCATGCGGCCCACCACGGCCTCCCGCTCCAGGCCGAGCCAGTTCAGGAGCGTCTCGTTGGTCTTCGCGATGGTGCCGTCCATCAGCGTGGAGAGATAGCCGCACGGCGCGCGCTCGTACAGGTCCTCGGCGCTGTCCTCCAGCAGTGCGGCGAAGGCGGCGTCCGGCGCCTGTCCGCGGTGGCGGTCCTCCGACTCGCTGGGGTCGGGCTGCTGATCGGTTTGGCCCATCATCGGCGCCCCGCAAGGAAGTTGAGGATCGCGTCATTGGTGGCTTCGGGCGCCGACATGTGGGGGCAGTGGCCGGTCGCGTCGAGCGTGACCAGCTGCGAGCCGGGGATGGCCCGGTGCACGAACGCGCCGACTTCCCGGGGCGCGATGGCGTCCTGGGTGCACTCGAGGATGAGAGTCGGCACCTTCACGCTCTTCAGCTCGTCCCTGGAGTCGGACAGGAAGGTGGTGCGCGCGAAGACGCGTGCCATCTCGGGGTCGGTGGCGCAGAAGCTGTTCTTCAGTTCGTCGCCGAGCTCGGGACGGTCCGGGTTCCCCATGATCACCGGTGCCATCGCCCCCGACCAGCCGAGGTAGTTCGCCTCCAGGGACGCGAGCAGCTCGTCGATGTCCTCGGCGCTGAACCCGCCCCGGTAGCCGTCCTCGTCGATGTAGCGGGGCGAGGGGGCGACCATCACCAGGGAGCCGATGCGCTCGGGAACCATGTCCGCGGCGAGCACTCCGACCATCGAGCTGACCGAATGCCCCACGAACACGGCGTCGCGCAGGTCGAGCGCCTCACACACGTCCACCACGTCCTGGGCGTAGCCGTGCAGCGAGGAATAGCGCCGTTCCGAGAAGGCGGACACGTCGGAGCGGCCGGCGCCCACGTAGTCGAAGAGCACCACCCGGTAGTCCTCGGCCAGCGCCCGCACCGTCGAACGCCACATGTTCTGATCGCAGCCGAAGCCGTGCGCCAGTACCACCGTGGGCCCCTGCGGGTTACCGGTGACGGTGACGTTGTTCCTGCGGACGGTATCCATACGGCTGAGTGTGTCAGGTCCTGTCCAATCTCCCGTGGCGGGCCCAACTAATCCACAGCCCGGCCGTCAGCTTCACAACACGGCCGTGACCAGCGATGACACCCTCCCGCGCGTCAAGTCGCGGTTTGTCGCCCCGCGGCGGTCCGTGCCTATCCGGCGGCTCCGTGCGCGTCGTCCCGGGCGGCCTCGTCGTCCGGCTCGCGTCCCGCGATCGACGAGAGGTCGCTGAGCAGTCGGATCGTGTCCGCGGTGACGGCGGCGAAGGTGTCGAGGTACTCGTCGCCGCGCTCGCGGAACATCGAGTTCAGCTCGCTCTGGGCGGTGTAGGCCCTTTGCAGGGCCGCCCGTCGGTCCCGGCCGCGCCGGCGCCGCGACTCGTCCGCGCCCGGCTCCCCCGGGTCGGAGTGCTCCAGTGTGTCGTCGAGCTCACAGACGTCCCCCGCCGCGCGCAGCAGCTCCGCCACGATGGCGGGCGCCGCGTCGGGCAGGGCGGCGCGGCCGGATCCGCCCGCCGATTCGGCGAGGGTTCGGGTGATCGCCTCGATGTGGTGGGTGATGCGGTCCCAGGTGAAGTCCCAGTCGGCGGCCGGGGGCAGCGGAGCGGAGCGGCGCAGCTTCCGGCCGGGGTTGAAGCGGTAGCTCTCGTCCGACCAGCTGCGGGCCGTGCGGAGCTCGGTGACCCGGTCGGTGAGCCGCCAGGCCCGGTCGTGCCAGGTCTGCGCCCCCTCCTGGGTGAGGCCGTCGTCGCTGAGCCCGTCGGCGACCGTGTGCAGCAGTGCGGCGCTTTCCTCGGGCAGGTGCGAGCGCAGATGGCGCACGCTGCGGGAGTGCACCGGAGGCAGCACGAGCGCGTTGACCGCGAGCCCGATGGCCGCGCCGAGGAGTGTCTCAAGGAACCGGTGCAGGATGTCGAAGCCCGAATACGTGCCGTAGACGAGGACGAACAGGGCGGCGGTCGGCGCGTTGAGGCCCTGGGTGCCGAACCGGGCGTACGAGCCGAAGAGCATGGCCACCGGCAGCGCGATGATCATGGCCAGCATGGCGTTGCCGGTGAGGACTCCCGCTCCGGCGGCGAGAAGGGTGCCCATGACCACGACGACGAACTGCTGCAGCGCCGATTTCAGCGACCGGTAGACGGTGCTCTGCACCAGGAAGATCGCTGTCCAGGGCGCGAGCATCGCCATCGGCGCCTTCCACCACCAGCCCGCCAGTGCCCAGGCGATCAGCGCCGCGGCCGCCGCCTTCAGCGCCTGGACGGCGGTGTCCCGCTCGGGACCCGGCCCGCCCAGCGCGCGCCGCGCCGACCGGCCCACCGCCGCGCCCTCCCAGAGCGCCCACTGCTTCCACTGGCCGACGGCCTGACTCAGATCTCGCAACGTTCCATTCCCTGCCCTCGCACCTGCCGTCCACCACGGCCGGGAACGACGCGACGGGCCCTCACGGGCGCCTCGCGCCGGACCGCCGACGTGGACACATTTCCCCGTACCCAGATGACGGCGGATATGCGGACGGAACGGGGCGCGCCACTCCGTCGGCCCGACGACACGACATCGGGATCGCCGACGCACCGATGCGGCAGCGGTCGACGCGGAACGCGTGCGACACGCACGTTATTGTTACGGGGTGGAGAACGAACTGGGGCACGAGATCGCGGAGGCGCTGGGCGTTCTGCTGCGGCGCACCACCCGCGCACACCTGCACAAGCAGCTCACCGAAGGCATGGGCGAGGGGGTGGACGAGGTGACGTATCCGGTGCTCAGCGCGCTGGCCCGCACTGGTCCGCGCAGTGCGGCCGACCTGGCCCCCGAGGTCGGCATCGACCGCTCCGGTGTCACGCGGCGCGCCTCACGCCTGGAGGCCGCCGGACTCGTCCGGCGCGAGGCGGACCCCAACGACCGGCGGGCAACTCTGCTCGTCCTCACCGAGCGGGGAGAGCGGACGGTCGCGGAGCTGCGGACCCGCCTCGCCACCCACATCACGGCCAGTCTCTCCTCCTGGCCGCCGGGCGAGGCGGAGGCCTTCGCCCAGCAACTGCGCCGCTTCACGCTCGACGGCCCGTTCGCCTAGAGGCGCCGGGCCATCCGCCTTCAGGCGCCCCCGTCGCCCACCGGGCTTTCCGGGAGCCGCCAAGCCCCGCCCCGGTCCTGCTTCGCGTGCCGCGCGACGAGGTCGGGGACGCGCAGGAGGCAGGCCAGCGCCGCGACGGAGCGGACGGCGCCGATCGCCGCCCGGCTCGTGGGCATGCCCATGCGCAGGAGGCGAGGCTTCACCGTGGCCTGGATCTCGTCGACGAACGGCCGTAGCGCGGCTTCGTAGTTGGCGAACGCCGTGGGCAGGTCGTCGGCGTGCCGGTTGATCTCGCCGGCCAGGACGTAGGCGCCGACCAGACCGCCCGATATGCCCATGCCGCTGTAAGGAGAGGCGCAGTGCGCCGCGTCTCCGACCAGCACCACACGGCCACGGGACCAGGTGTCGGTGCGCACCTGGACGACTTCCTGGGAGTAGAAGCTCTCCGTCGCCTTCATCCCGTCGAGAAAACGCACGGTCTGCCATCCCGCGTCGCGGAACCTGCCGGTCCAGAACTCCTTCTGCCGTTCGACCGGTTCCCGATGGACGGCCGAGGCCTCGGCGGACTCCTCGCGCAGCATGAAGTAGGCCTGGGTCTCGGCCGGGTTGTGGCTCCTGCGCATGATCATCCGGCCGCCGGGGGCGAGGTAGGTGTCCCGGATGTCGCCGTCGGAGGCGATGCGCGGAACGAACCAGTACGCCATGTGGATGCCCGTCCGCCAGTACGGGTCGGGCGTGCCCGGCGGCAGGATGGCGCGGCGGACGCGCGAGCCCTGCCCATCGGCGCCGACCAGGACGTCGAACGCGCCGGACGAGCCGTCGGAGAAGCGGGCGACGACCTGCTCGTCGCCCTGCTCGAAGCTCTCCACGCTCACCCCGAAGACGTGGTCCACGCCGTCCTTCGCCACGTCGTGCAGGATGCGCACCAGATCGCCGCGCATGATCTCGTACTCGGACGTGAGCGTCTGCCGGCCACGTCCGGAGGTGTTGGCCATGATCGTCGCCCGCGCCTTGCCCCGGGCGTTCACGAGGGCGACCCCCGGCTCGTCCACGAGCTTGCTCCGGACGGCGTCGAGGAGCTCCATGCGCCTGGCCGCTTCGATTCCCTGCCCCCGTAGGTCGACCTGGGCGCCGTTCGCCCGCAGCGCCGGGAAGCGTTCGACGACGGTCACCTGGTGACCTCCGCGCGCCAGCCAGTAGGCGAGCGCCTCCCCCGCGACGCCGCCGCCGCAGACGAGGACCTTCAGCGAGGTGGTGCCGGACTTGAGCGTCATGCCGCGCTCCGTATCTATCAGCGATAGGTTCCTTTGCAGAGTCATCTATCGGCGATAGGTTGTCAAGGTGAGGAAAATGAACCGCGAGACCGTTCTCGCCGAGGCGCTCGACCTGCTCGACGAGGTGGGGCTCGACGCCGTCAGTACGAGGCAGCTGGCGAAGCGCCTCGGCGTGGAACAGCCGTCGCTCTACTGGCACTTCAGCAACAAGAAGGAGCTCCTCGGCGCCATGGCGGAGGCCGCGATGGCCCCCCATGCGACGGCTCCGCTGCCGGCACCGGGCCAGGACTGGCGCGCGTGGTTCCTCGACAACAACCGCAGCTTCCGGCGGACCCTGCTGGCCCGCCGCGACGGCGCACGGCTGCACGCCGGAAGCAGCCCCGGCGTGACCGACCTCGACCGGGTCGCGCACAAGGTGGACTTCCTGGTCGGATGCGGCCTGCCGGAGCGGGACGCCCAGATGGCGATGCTGGCCGCCGGGCGCTTCACGATCGGCAGCGTCCTGGAGGAGCAGGCGGAGCTCGCCCTCGGCGGCGCCCCGGACCGGCCGGCCGGCCTTCCCCCGATCGACCACGAATCGGCGTTCGAGGCGGGGCTCGCCCTCATCCTGAACGGCCTGGAGCAGCGGGCACCTCGCACGTGAGCGCCGGCGCGGCGGCCGCCCAGGAACCCCAACATGCGTGCGGGACAAGCGAGTTGAGGCCCAGCGAGGGCCACCCCGAAGCACCTCGGGCCATTACCGGCCGAGGATTCCCGCGCCGAAGGCGCCCGCACGGGCGCCGGGCAGCGATGGGCTTGACCCCACGGGTCACGGCGGCAATCGTGGGTCTTCGCCGGGTGGATCGATCTCCGGCGGCACTCACTCCGACGGAGTTCGACAGAGACCGCGCCCCGGCGTCGGTCCACGGAAGGAAGATCCGCCATACCTACCAAGACGTTCCAGATTCCCACCGCCGACGGCCAGGCCGACGCGTTCGCCGTCTTCCCGGACGACGGCGAGCGGCACCCAGGGGTGCTGCTGTACATGGACGCCATCGGCGTGCGGCCCGTCCTTGAGGAGATGGCCCGCGAACTGGCCGGGCACGGGTACTACGTACTCGTCCCCAACCTCTTCTACCGGCACCGCCCCGCCCCGGTGATCGACCTTCCCGAGCACATCGGCGCGGAGACCCGGCAGGCCGTCTTCGCCCAGCTCATGCCGCTGATCGACGCGCACACCCCGGAGCTGGCGCTGCGTGACGCCGACGCGTACCTGAAGTTCCTCACCGCCCAGCCCGAGGTCGGCGACGGCCCGGTCGCCGCGATCGGCTACTGCATGGGTGCCGCTCTGGCGATCCGCGCCGCGGCCGCCCACCCCGACCTGGTCGCCGCCGTCGCGGGGTTCCATCCCGGCCCGCTGGTCAAGGACACTCCCGACAGTCCGCACCTGCTCGCCCCCGAACTCAACGCCCAACTCCACCTGGGCTTCGCCGAGGGCGACGTGCCGAACATGGCGATCGAGGAGCTGGAGCGAGCCCTGGACGCCGCCGGCGTCGACCACACCTGCGAGGTGTACCCCGGCACCATCCACGGCTTCACCATGTCCGACACCAGCGCCTTCGACGCCGATGCCCTGCGGCGCCACTGGGACCGGCTGCTCCCGCTCCTCGACCGGGCACTGAACAAGGGCTGAACTCCCTTCTTAAGCAAGGGACTTGACGTACATCCCTGCGGAGCCCGGCCTGCCCGGTCGGCGATCGAGCCACCCGACCGGGCAGGCCTCACACGTATCCCCCGATCCCCCGCACGACCGGGCAGGCCCCGCTCACGTCACCCCCTCCGCGCGGTTCGCGTCAGCCGGCAACGGCCTCGATGAGGGAGTACGTGACCTCATCGCCGCCCCGGGCTCCGGCGTCGGCACCGACGCCTTCGGGAAGCACGGGCTCCACGATCAGGACGCGGCCGCCCGACGGCAGCGCCTCGCGGCAGTGCGTGAGGATCGTCGAACGCGACGCCGCCGCTGCGGACGCTGGTGTCCAGGTGCTCCCAGGACGGAAGGCTGCGCGCACACCCGCTTGTCCAGGCCGGCGGCGATCCGGTCGCGGAACCCCGCCATCCGGACGCCGCCGAGGGACGTACCGCCGAGGGGGCGGGCGACCTCCCAGCCCCTCCCGGCATCGTGGTCCGGTGCGGCGGGTCCCGTTTCGTAGCTGCGCACGCCCCTACGGGCGCCGGCTTCGACGGCCCTGTCTTGGACGAAAGTCCCCGGCTGCCCCGGAGGGCGCGGACAGGGCCGTCGGGGGCCGAACTACTTCGGCATCAGGACGGTGTCGATGATGTAGACGGTGGCGTTGGCGGTGGGCACGTTGCCGCAGACCACGTTGGCGCTGTCGTTGACCTTGTACTCGGTGCCCGAGCCGGCCGTGGTGACCTTGCCCTTCTCCAGGGTGTCGAACGAGCCGTTCTCCAGAGCCTTGGGGGCGACCTTCTGGCCGACGACGTGGTACGTGAGGATCTTGGTGAGCATCGCCTTGTCGCTGAGGACCTTGTCCAGGTCGGCCTTCGGGATCTTCGCGAAGGCGTCGTTGGTGGGGGCGAACACGGTGATGTTCTGGGCGTTGTTGAGGGTGTCGACCAGGCCGGCCTTCTTGACCGCGGCGACCAGGGTGGACAGCGCCGGGTTGTGCGAGGCGGCGGTGGCGACCGGGTCCTTGGCCATGCCGTCGAAGGAACCCGCACCGTCCTTCGGCACGGACGCACACGCGGTGCCGAACGGCTTGTCCGTCATCGACGCGTCACCACCGGCGGAGGACTGCGCCGCCGGGGGCGCGGCGGCCTCGGAGGGCGAGGACGAGCTGTCCTTCTTGCTGTCGTCGCCTCCGCAGGCGGTCAGGACGAGCGGGAGGACGGCGGCGGCGGTGACGGCGATGGTGGCACGGCGGATACGCAGGGCGTTCATTGACTTCTCCTATGAGGTGATGCGGTGGTGTGTGGGCGCGTTCGGCGCCCCGGTGGGGGTGGGAAGTGAGCGGTCAGTCCACGGTGACCACCACCGAGTGCCAGCCGCTGGCGCCGTCCGGAATGGTCTGGGTCCGCTGCTCGGTCTGTACCTGACCGGTGCGGTCGGTGGCGCGGACCGTCAGCGTGTGGGCGCCGGAGGTGGCCTTCCAGGGCAGGGACCACTGGCGCCAGGTGTCCGTGGTGTCCTCGGTGGCGAGGTCGGCCCGCGTCCAGGCGCCGTCGTCGACCCGCACCTCGACCCGGTCGATCCCCCGGTGCTGCGCCCAGGCGGCCCCGGCGATCATCACCGTGCCGGGCTTCGGGCGCGCGAACGGTTTCGGGGTGTCGATGCGCGACTCGGTCTTGATCGGCGCCTTCCGGGCCCAGGACCGCTTGACCCAGTACGAGTCGTAGGAGTCGAACGTGGTCAGCTCCAGGTCCTGGAGCCACTTGCACGCCGAGACGTAGCCGTACAGGCCCGGGACGACCATCCGCACCGGGAAGCCGTGCACGAACGGGAGGGGTTCGCCGTTCATGCCGACGGCCAGCATCGCGTCCCGGCCGTCCATGATGTCCTCGACCGGCGTGCCGATCGTCATGCCGTCCACCGAGCGCGCCACCAGCTGATCGGCCGGGCCGCCCCGGGACGGCGGCTTCACCCCCGCCTCCTTGAGGAGGTCGGCCAAGGGCACCCCGATCCAGCGCGCGTTGCCCACGTAGGGACCGCCGACCTCGTTGGAGACACACGTCAGCGTGATGTCACGCTCGATCAGCCGACGTCCCAGGAGGTCCTGGAAGGTGAGCTCCAGCGGACGGCCCACGCCCTTCCCGTGGATCTTCATCCGCCAGGAGGTGGCATCGACCTTCGGGATCACCAGGGCGGTGTCCACACGGTAGAAGTCGGCGTTGGGGGTCACGAACGGGCTGATCCCTGGCGTGTGCAGGACCGCTCCGGGCGGGACCGGCTTCGCGGGGGACGCGGGGTTCGGCAGCGACACCTTGGCGCGCGAGGCGACCGCTCCTTGACCACGGGAGGCATTCAGCGACCTGCCGAGGAGGCCCGCGCCGGACGAGGCCGCGGCCGCGGCACCGGCGGCGATCACGAATCCGCGCCGGTCCCAGCCGGGAGAGCCCTCACCATCACCGGTCTTGGAGACCTCAACATCCTTGTCCGGGGCGGCAGTTGGGCTGCCGGCTCCCAAGGTCAGCCGTCCGATCAGGAAGTACAGCAGTCCCGCGCCCGCCACCGCGCCGACCACCGAAGGCAGCGCGTCGGCCGCGCTCGTCGAATCGGGCCGGCTGGTCGCTGCCAGCGCTCCCACGAGTCCGAACAGCAGCACACCGGCGGCCCCGGAACGGCGAAAGCGCAACGCCAGCACACCGAGTGCGAGGGCGAACAGGGCCAGGACGGCGAGGATGCCGAGCTGCAGGACGAGCTTGTCGTTGGTCCCGAAGTGCCGGATCGCCCAGTCCTTCAGGGCAGGCGGCGTGCGGTCGATGGACGCACCGCCCACCGCGATCACCGGACCGGACTCCGGCCGTACGGCGGCGGAGACCAGCTCCGCGACGGTCAGTGCGGCGAACCCGGCGAGCAGTCCGGACAGGGCTGCGAGCGGAAGGCGAATCCCTCTGCTCAGAATTTTCATCACGGCTCCTATTCGGAGCGGGTGGGCAGCCGGATTGGCCACTCACCCTTACGAGTTACTCGCGGCGGTTCCCGGCGGGCAGATCGGGCCAGGCCGCGCCGACCGCGAGGTTCGCGGGGACTCCCCTGAAGTGCCTGGCAGACGGGGTTGTAGCCTGCCGCCCATGACCTCTGCGCAGACCCCCACGCCCCGTGCCGCCCTCGAGATGCTGCTGAGTGGCAATCAGCGATTCGTCACCGGTTCTCCGGACCACCCCAACCAGGACGCCGCGCGTCGTACGGAGGTCGCGCCCGGCCAGAACCCGTTCGCCGTGCTCTTCGGGTGCTCCGACTCCCGGCTGGCCGCGGAGATCATCTTCGACCGTGGGCTCGGTGACCTCTTCGTGGTGCGCACCGCCGGGCACGTCATGGGCGCGGAGGTGTTGGGGAGCATCGAGTACGGGGTGAGCGTGCTCGGCGCCCCGCTGGTCGTGGTCCTCGGCCACGACGCGTGCGGCGCCGTGGCGGCCGCTCGCTCCGCCGTGCAGAGCGGCACGACCGCGGCCGGTTACGTCCAGGACGTCATCGAGCGGGTCACGCCCAGCGTGCTGGCCTCGCAGGCCGCGGGCCACACCGAGGACGAGGAATTCATCGCCGAGCACATAAGGCACAGCGTGAGCCTGCTGCTCGACCGCTCCCGGGTCCTCTCGGACGCGGTCGCGGCGGGTACGACCGCGGTGGTGGGTCTGTCCTACCGCCTGGTCGACGGCACGGCACGCCTCGTCACCGCCCACGGTGTCGAGGTGCCGCAGGGCGCCACGTCCTGACGCACCGCGGCCCCTGACCGGTCACGGTCAGGGGCGGGGCTTGTCCGAGGTGGGCCGGCGGCGGGGCGGCAGCGGAACGAAGCCGCTGGTGCGGGCCGCGTAGGCGGTGTACCCGGGGCGGTCCTTCATGTGCTCCTCCAGGAGCCGCTGCCCGCTGCCCCGGGTGAGCAGGAACGACATCAGGAGCGGCGAGAGGACGGACACCGCCGCCGCCTGCCAGGAGCCACAGGCCAGGGCGAAGAGGCCCCACCAGACGAGGAAGTCCCCGAAGTAGTTGGGGTGGCGGGTCCAGGACCACAGGCTGCGGTCCATGATCCGGCCCTGGTGTGCCGGGTCGGCCTTGAACCGGGCGAGCTGGTAGTCGCCCACGGTCTCGAAGACCAGCCCGGCCGCCCACAGCAGACCCCCGACCACGGCGGTCGGCACGAGTGGTCCGTGCGTGTACTGGGCGGCCTGGACGGGCAGCGAGACCAGCCAGATGAGTCCGCCCTGCAAGAGGTAGACCATGCGCAGGGCGTAGGCGTTGCGGCTGCCCGGGGCCTTGGACAGCATCCGGTCGTAGCGGGGGTCCTCGCCGTGCCCCCGGCCGCGCCAGGCGATGTGGGCGGCAAGGCGCACCCCCCAGATCACGGTCGCCGACGTCACCAGGAGCCGTCGCGCCTCGTCACCGTGGCCGGCGGAGGCCGCGTAGGTGACCACGGCCACCGCGCCGAACCCGAGGCCCCACGCGATGTCGACGATGCGGTGACGGCCTTTGACCACCGCGACGGCGAAGGTGACGAGGACGACGGCGAGCGCGGTAACGGCGGTCAGGGCCAGGTTGTTGGCGAAGGCCTGCCACGGGAAGCCGGTCATGTCGTCTCCCTCGGCCGGTACCAGTCGTGCAGGGTGGCGGGCATGCGGGCCGTGGCGTCCGTTGCCGGGCGTACGGCGAGGATCTGGTCGACGCCCATGCGGCGCTCGGCGAAGGCGAGGCCGCCTCCGGCCAGATACAGGCGCCAGACCCGGGCCGTCTCCTGCCCGGCCAGCGCCACGAACTCGGCCCAGCGTGCCTCCAGGGTGGCGTACCAGGAGGCGATGGTGCGGACGTAGTGCTCGCGCAGCGACTCCACCGCCCACACCTCGAGACCGGCGTTCTCCAGGAGCCCGACGGTGGCGCCCAGGGGCCGCATGTGCATGTCGGGGGCGATGTAGGACTCGATGAACGCGCCGCCGCCGGGGGCGGTTCCGGTGCGCGACATCTGCTGGATCAGCAGCCGGCCGCCGGGGCGGAGCAGGGCGTGCAGGCGTGCGGCGAAGCCCGGGTACTGCGCCTCGCCGACGTGTTCACCCATCTCGATCGCGCAGACGGCGTCGTAGTCGGCGCCGGCGATGTCCCGGTAGTGCCGCAGGTGCACCTTCACCAGGCCGTCCAGGCCTCGTTCGCGGACGCGGGCGGCGACGAAGTCGCGCTGTTCCCGGGAGAGGGTGACGGCGGTGACGCGGGCACCGAAGTGCTGGGCGGCGTGGAGGGACAGGCTTCCCCATCCGCAACCCACGTCCAGGAGGCGGGCGCCGGGGGCCAGCGCCAGCTTGCGGCAGATCAGTTCCAGCTTGTCGCGCTGGGCCTCGGCCAGTCCGTAGTGCGGGTCGTCGGGGCGGGTCCAGTAGGCGCAGGAGTACGCCATGGATTCGTCCAGGAGCAGCGCGTACCAGTCGTTGGACAGGTCGTAGTGGTGGCTGATCGCCGCCCGGTCGCGCTCGGTGGTGTGCGGTCGGCCGCGCAGGCGGGCCTGCCGGGCGCCGGGGGCGGGCGGGCGCGGGCCGACGGCACCGCAGCGCAGCGCGGTGAGGGCGGCGGCCAGGTGCCGGTGCGGTACCCGGCGGCCGGGGTTCGGATCGCGTTCGCGCACCGAGCGCCACACGGCGCCGAGTCCCGTGGTCAGATCGCCCTCGATGTCGAGGTCGCCCGCGATGTAGGCCTGGGCCAGGCCCAGTTCACCGGGCTGCCAGAGCAGTCGGCGTACCGCGCGCGGCGAGCGCAGCACCACCGTCGGGGCCTCGGCCGGCCCGGCCTCGCTGCCGTCCCAGGCGCGCAGCCGTACCGGCAGGTCTCCGAGGTATCCCTCGACGGCCTCGGCGAGCCGAGGCGCCAGCGGCCTCATCGCGCACCTGCCTTCGTCAGCACCAGTTGGTGTACGTCCAGGTAGCGGGCCCTGAACCCGGCCTCGGAATAGGCGAGGTAGAACTCCCACATCCTGGTGAAGGTGGCGTCGAAGCCGAGCGCGGCGATCTGCTCGCCCTGTGCGGCGAAGCGCTCGCGCCACAGCCGCAGCGTCTCGGCGTAGTGCGCTCCGTACGCGTCGTCGTACACCGTCGTGAGGCCTGCCGCCCCGGCGGCCTGGTCCATGGCTTCGACGGAGGGGATGAGGCCGCCGGGGAAGATGTACTTGTGGATCCAGGTGTAGGTGTCGCGGGTGGCCAGCATGCGCTCGTGGGGCATGGTGATGGCCTGCAGCACGATCCGGCCGCCGGGATCCAGCAGACCGGCCAGGGTGTCGAAGTAGACGGGCCAGTACTCCTCACCGACCGCCTCGATCATCTCGACGCTGACGATGGCGTCGAAATCACCCGTGACCTGCCGGTAGTCACACAGTTCGACGCTGACGCGGTCCGCGTGGCCGGCCGCTTCGAGGCGCTGGACGGCGTAGTCGCGCTGTTCCCGCGAGAGGGTCACGGTTTTCACCCGGGCGCCCCGGTCGGCCGCGCGCAGGGCGAGTTCGCCCCAGCCGGTGCCGACCTCCAACAGCCTGGTTCCTGGGCCGACTTGGGCCAGATCGAGCAGCCGGTCGATCTTGCGGTGCTGGGCGTCGGGCAGTTTCGACCACTGGGCGGGGAAGCCTCGGAAGAGGGCGGCGGAGTACATCATGGTCTCGTCGAGGAACAGGGCGAACAGGTCGTTGGACAGGTCGTAGTGCCGGCTGATGTTCGTCCGCGCGCCGTGCAGGGTGTTGCGCTGCGGAGCCGGGTGGCGCCGCGCCCAGAGTCCGCGCAGGCTCTGCAGCGGACGCGGCACGAGCGAGGCGACGTTGGCGGCGAGGACGGTGAGGACGTCGACGAGCTCGTCGGTGTCCCACTCCCCCGCCATGTAGGACTCGCCGAAACCGATCAGACCGTCCGTGCCCAGCCGGCGGAAGAACGCCTGCGGGTCGTGCACCCGGACGAGGGGCCCCTGGTCGCCGGTGTGCGGGGCGTCGCCCAGCTCGACCCGCAACGGCAGCCGGGCGAGCGCGCGGCGCACGATCCGCTCGGCGACCCGCGCGCGCAGCGGCGAGCTGCGGGGCACCCTGGCCACGTCGGGCCACCGGGAGGCGTCCACCCGCACGCGCGGTGCGGGGGTCGCGCTCCGGTCGTCGGGGTACGAGACAGCGGCCTTCACTTCATGCCCTCCTGAGGACAGTGGCGGGGTCGGGGATGGACGGGCAGACGGCGCAGGAACAGCCACAGGCCGTGCCGGCGGATACCGGCCGCGACGGCGACCGTCGACCACGGGTGACGCAGCGCGGCGGCGAGCAGGCGCCCGGGGGTGGCCCTGGTGCGTACGCCCCGCACGGTGGCGGTGAACGGACGCTCGCCGCCGCGCCGCAGCTGCACGCTCAGTTCAAGCCTCGCGCCGGGCTCCGGCAGGCGCATCCGGTAGGAGCCGTCGACGGGGAAGAACGGCGACACGTAGAACTCCTTGGCCACCGAGGCGGCGCCCTGTTCATCGGTGCGCAGCAGGTAGCAGTGGCGTTCGCCGTAGGTGTTGTGTACCTCGGCCACCACGGCCTCGAGGTCACCGCCCGGGCCGTAACACCAGTACAGCGTCAGGGGGTTGAACACATAGCCCAGTACGCGCGCGTTGCCGAGCATGAGGACTCGGCCGCCTTCCAGGCGCACGCCGTGCGCCGCCAGGAAGCGGTCGAGACCGCCGCGCAGTGAGGCTTCCGTGCCGCCGAAGTGGTCGCGGGCGTCGAAGCGGGCCAGCGGGAGCAGCGGGAGCGGCAGGGCGGGCAGGTCGTCGAGGTCGACCAGCCACATGTAGGTGCGGTGGCGGAAGCCGTGCCGCAGCGGGAGCGTCCGCGCGTGGGAGACCACGCATTCGTAGAGCGCGGGGGCCATGGGCGCACGGACGGAGCCGGGAGCCGGGTCCAGGGCCGGGGCGGTCACCACGGCACCCCCAGAGCGGCGGCGGCGCGGACGCCGGACCGGCAGCCGTCCTCGTGGAAGCCCCAGCCGTGATAGGCGCCCGCGTAGGCGGTCACCGGCGTGTTCAGACGCGGCAGGTGCTGTTGCGCGGCCACGGACTCCCTTGTGTAGACGGGGTGTTCGTAGGTCATGCGGTCCACGACCCGGCCGGGGTCGATCCTGTCCTCGCCGTTGAGGGTGACGATGTAGGGGTGCGGTCCCTCGAGGCGCTGCAGCCGGCTCATGTCGTAGCTGACCTGCACCTTGTCCGCCGTCGACGCACAGGAGGGCATCCGGTAGTTCCAGGACGCCCTGGCCCCGTGGGCAGTGGGCAGCACGGTGGCGTCCGTGTGCAGCACGGTGTGGTTGCGCGAGTACCGGAAGGCGCCCAGGACCCGGGCCTCGTCCGGGGTGGGGTCGGCCAGGAGCCGGAGCGCCTGGTCGGGGTGGACGGCGATCACCACGGCGTCGTACGTGTCCTCCCCGTCCCCTGTGATCACCCGGGCCCGGCCCGGCTCCCGTCGCACCGCCCGCACGGGGGTCGAGGTGTGAACGGCGGTCAGCTGCTTCACGACCCGGCTGACGTACTCGGCCGAACCGCCGGTCACCGTCTTCCACTTGGGCGCCCCGCGCACCGACAGCATCCCGTGGTGCTCGAGGAACCTGAAGAGATACGTGGCCGGGTACCGCATGGCGATCTCGGGTGCGCACGACCACACCGCGGAGACCAGCGGGGTCATGAAGTGGTGCACGAAGTACGGCGTGAAGCCGCCGTCGGCCAGGAATTCGCCCAGCGTCCGCGCGCCCTCGCGGTCCGAGACGAGTGCCGCGCGCGCGGCCCGGTGGAAGGCGGGCACCTGGCCGAGCATCCGCAGATAGGGACCCCGTACGACGCTGCGCGGCTGGGCGAAGAGCCCCGCGAGGCCGCGGGCCCCCGCGTACTGCAGCCCACAGCCGTCGCACCGCACGGACATGCTCATCTCCGAGTCCTGTGTGGACACCCCGAGCTCCCGGAACAGCCGCAGCAGCAGGGGGTAGGTGCGTTCGTTGTGGACGATGAACCCGCTGTCGACCCGGACCACCTTCCCCGCGTCCCGGGTCAGCTCGTGCGTGTGCGCGTGCCCTCCCGGCCGGTCATCGGCCTCGTACAGCGTGACGTCGCAGACCCGCTGCAACACATGGGCGGCGGTCAGTCCCGCCACCCCGCTGCCCACCACGGCTATCTGTCGCCGCTCCATCTCCGCGCGCCTCCTCAACCCGACACCGACAGCGACGGCCGACCGTCCGGCCCCCCGTCTGTGAGTGATTCGGCTCTGCGCGCCCCGCGGATTGGCCCGAGTTTGAATTGGCGCTCTGCTCGACCGGGGAGCGCGTCAGGCGTCGCCGAGCCAGGCGTCGATCCGCTGTTCCCGGGCCCGGTCGCCGGCGTCGTACGCCGTTCGGGGTGATTACCGGACGGAGCCAGAGCCCCCGACGTCCGATGCCCGTCGATATTCGCCATTACCTGACGGATATGCGCGGGTTTGCCGACCCCCTGTGGCGGCTACACGCGTAGTGCCGCGATTTCCATTTCGTGATCACGGCCTGAGTACGTTGCATCGCGCACCGCAATGACGGAGGGCAGACCGATGACAGACACGCCACGCCAGCCGACCACCGCCGATTCCGGCGCACCGGTGGAGAGCGACGAACATTCCCTCACCGTCGGCCCGGGCGGACCGATCCTGCTCCAGGACTCCTACCTGATCGAGCAGATGGCACAGTTCAACCGGGAGCGGATCCCCGAGCGCCAGCCGCACGCCAAGGGAAGCGGTGCCTTCGGCCACTTCGAGGTCACCAACGACGTCAGTGCCTACACGAAGGCCGCGCTGTTCCAGCCCGGTACCACTACCGATCTGGTCGCCCGGTTCTCCACCGTCGCGGGCGAGCGCGGCAGCCCGGACACCTGGCGGGACCCGCGCGGTTTCGCGCTGAAGTTCTACACCAGCGAAGGCAACTACGACATGGTGGGCAACAACACCCCCGTGTTCTTCGTCAAGGATCCGATGAAGTTCCAGCACTTCATCCGGTCCCAGAAGCGCCGTGCCGACAACAACCTGCGCGACCACGACATGCAGTGGGACTTCTGGACGCTCTCCCCCGAGTCCGCCCACCAGGTCACCTGGCTCATGGGCGACCGCGGCATCCCGCGCACGTGGCGCCACATGAACGGCTACACCTCGCACACCTACATGTGGATCAACGCCCAGGGTCAGCGCTTCTGGGTGAAGTACCACTTCAAGACCGACCAGGGCGTCGAGTTCTTCACCCAGGACGAGGCCGACCAGATGGCCTCCGCGGACACCGATTACCACACGCGGGACCTCTTCGAGCACATCCGTGACGGCGAGTACCCGAGCTGGACGCTGCACGTGCAGGTGATGCCGTACGAGGACGCGGCGGACTACCGGTTCAACCCGTTCGACCTCACCAAGGTGTGGCCGCACGGTGACTATCCGCTGATCGAGGTCGGCCGGATGACCCTGGACCGCAATCCCACCGACAACCACGCCGAGATCGAGCAGGCGGCGTTCCAGCCGAACAACCTGGTCCCGGGGATCGGCCCGAGCCCGGACCGCATGCTGCTCGCCAGGCTCTTCTCGTACGCGGACGCGCACCGCTACCGCATCGGCGCGAACTACCAGCAGCTGCCCGTCAACGCGCCCGTCGTCCCGGTCAACACGTACTCGAAGGACGGGGCGATGGCGTATCGCAAGACGTCCGACCCCGTGTACGCGCCGAACTCGAAGGGCGGCCCCGCCGCCGACACGCAGCGGTACGGGAGCCCGCCCAGCTGGACCGCAGACGGGGAGATCACCCGCGCGGCATACGTCGACCACGCCGAGGACGACGACTGGGGCCAGGCAGGCACCATGGTGCGCGAGGTCCTCGACGACGCGGCCCGTGACCGGCTCGTGGACAACGTCGTGGGCCACCTCCTCAACGGAGTGACCGAGCCGGTCCTGCGAAGGGCCTTCGAGTACTGGTCCAACATCGACAAGTCGATCGGTGAGCGCATCGAGCAGGGCGTCCGCGCCAAGGCGGACGAGAAGGACCCCAAGGCCGAGCAGCAGGGCAACCCCGCACGGCGGGACATGCAGGCCAAGGCCTGACCGCAGCGGGCGGCCGGCCTTCGGCCGCCACCGGGCCGGTTCCTCGCGTCTGAAGCGAGGGACCGGCCCGACGCATGGGCGGGCCCCTCCGGGGCACCCGGCGACCAGGGACGCGTGCCGCGTCCAGGCGTCAGGAAGGTGGGGGAAACGTGGCATCGTCACACATACACAGGAACGGCAGTCGGCTGGGCCGGAACGGCCTCACACAGGAGGAGACGGTCGGCGCGGCGGGCCGAGCGGGGTTCGTCGCCCGAGGTGTCGTGTACGTCCTGATCGGCGTGCTCGCGATCCGCATAGCCTTCGGATCCGGTGGTCACGAGGCAGACCGCGAGGGGGCACTGGCCGAGGTGGCCGGGAAGCCCTTCGGCATCGCGGTGCTGTGGGCACTGGCCGTGGGGTTCGGCTGCATGGCCGTGTGGCGCGGGATCGTGGCGGTGCGTGGGCGCGGCCGCGACGGCAAGGTCACCGCGCGCGTCATGAACGGCGGACGGGCCGTGTTCTACGCGTCCGTGTGCTGGGGGACGGCCGCCTTCGCCACCGGGGACCGGGGAAGCGGCGGCGACGCGAAGTCCCGCGACTGGACCCGCACCGCACTCCAACTCCCTTATGGGCAGCAGCTGGTGGGCGCCGGGGGCTGTGTCCTCATCGGCGTCGGCGTGGGGATCGCCGTCCGCGCGGCGATGCGCCGCTTCCTGCGCCGCCTCGACCTCTCGTCCTCGCCCACGGGCACCCGCCAGGTCGTCACCGCTCTCGGTGTGGGCGGCGGGGTGGCACGCGGCATGGTGGGCGCGGCGGCGGGAATCTTCGTGCTGTTCGCGGCCATCCGCTTCGACCCCCAGCAGGCCAAGGGCGTGGACGCCACGCTGCGCAGCCTCGCCGCCACACCCGTCGGTCCCTGGCTGTTGGTCGCGGTCGCGATCGGACTGATGCTGTTCGGCGCCTTCTCCTTCGCCTCGGCACGCTGGCGTCGTATGTGAGACCCGGGCGCTCGGGGCTCGCTGGCCGAGTCCGGCCCTTCGCACTCATTGGTGCGCATTTGTCCCGGGGCGGGCGATACGAGGAGCGCCTCGTGATCGTTCACCCGGCATGAACCGAGCCCATTCCGCACGCCTGGCCGCGACGGCGGCCGCCGTCCTGATCGCCGCGTCCGCCCTCAGCACGGGCACCTCCTCCGTCGCGGCCGCCCCGCACCGGACGAGCGTGAACTCCTCGACGGACATGCCGGCCATCGGCACCGAGATCCCGTCGAACATGACCGGCGCCAACAGCGTCATCGAACTGAACGACGCGGTGATCAGGGCCAACCTCATGGGCGGCATCAAACAGCGGACTGAAGCCGACCCGCATCGCAGCCCGGCCAAGAGCGTGCTGCTGCGCACCATCGACTTCCACCTCGAAGGCACCTCCCCGGACCGGGAGTTCAAGGTCACCATCGCCCTCAGGGACGCCGACACTCACGCCCAGAGCAATCTGCGGCTGATGTCGGCGACCCCGCCCCGCTTCACCGAGCACGACGTCATCCTCGTGACGGTCACCATCGAGCGCCGCGACGAGCCGACCCTCACCCTCGAATCCCGCACCCCGCTCAGCCTGTCGTGCACCGGCATGACCCAGTTCCCGCCCGTCGACAACCGCTACGAACTGGAACGCCAGGTGAGCCTGTTCGCCCCCGGCGCCACGGCTCCCGCCGGTCACATCCGGGCGCTGCCCATCGTGCGCGGCGGCAATGTGATCACCCCGGTGTCCCCGCCGTCGCTGTCCCGGTTCTGACGCCCCGCCCCGTCGACGGCCGCGGTCGCCACTCCCCCGCGGCCGTCGACGGCGTCCCCGGAACTCCTCACGCCGCTGTCAGCGCGGCCGCCAAGTCGTCGAGGCTCTCCGCGTGCCAGTGGAACGTGTCGGACGTGCGCGGCGGGTCGCCGACCGGGCGGCGCACATAGGCGGTGCTCATGCCCAGCGCCTGGGCGCCGCGCAGGTCCCAGGCGTGGGCGGCAACCATCAGCACACGCTCCGGCGGGCAGCCCGCAGCGTCGAGGGCGAGCCGGTAGACCTCCGGCGCGGGCTTGTACGCGCGGGCGTCCTCCGCCGACAGTGCCAGGTGCCAGCGCAGCTCCGCGTGGGAGTTGAGCCGGAGCAGCGTCGCGCGGCCGGCGTTGGTCAGTCCCAGGACCGGAAAGCGCTGCGCGAGCCGGGCGAGGCCACCCAGGGAGTCGCCCCAGGGTGCGAGCCGCTGCGCGGCGGTGGCCAGGCGCCCGATGGCCGCACGGTCGGTGAGCCCGGCGCGGGCGGCCACCCGTTCTGCCGCCTCGCGGTCCAGGGCCTCCGAGTTGGCGTAGGCCCGGCTGCCCTTCTCCATGCGCCGCTGTTCGTGTTCCACGTGGTCCTGCCAGACGGTGACCAGCTCCCCGACGGTCACCTCGTCACCCTCGGGCAGCGCTTCGCGCACGGCTGCCCGCAGTCCGCCCGGTTCGTCGACCATGGTGCCGAGTACGTCGAAGACGACGACATCGATGGCGCAGGCCTCGGCCATCCGCCCTCCCAATCTTCCGAGTTCAGGCGCGAAAGGCCCGGAACACCCCACTGTGACAACGGCGTTGACGCGTCGCTTCGCACACGATCGGCATCAGCCCGCACAGCGTGACCGACCGAACGGCTCAGGGGCCCTATTGGGCCATCAGTGGCATGTCATGGATCAGGGGACCCGGGCAGCGCCGGTCCGGCGCGGACAGCCGGTGGCGGGGAGGCTCGACCGCGCCTTCAAGTACCGCTGCACGAGGGCTCGTTCACCGCCTGAGTGCGGTGGAATCCACCCCTCGTTTCCGGCCGGCGTCCGGTACTCGGACCGACAGGACAGCTGTCGCAGGTATACCGATAGGTGTACCGTTCGATCGTGACTACGAGCAGCGAGAGCACCGGTCGAAGCGGCAAGCGACGCGGCATACAGCACCTCACACCGGCCGGTGTGAAGATCCTCGAGACCGCCTCGCGCCTGTTCTACGAGCAGGGGATCCGGGCCGTGGGCGTCGACGCGATCGCGGAGGAGGCCGGGGTCACCAAGAAGACCCTCTACGACCGCTTCGGCTCGAAGGACGACCTCATCGTCGCGTATCTGCGCGCCCGTGACGGGCTGTGGCGATCCACTCTGGTCACGTACGTCAACAGTCACGAGGGGCCGGCCAGCCAGAAGATTCTGGCCACCTTCACCGCACTGCGCGACTGGATGCACGAGCGGAACCTGCGGGGCTGCGCCTTCATCAACGCTTCCGTGGAGCTGCCCGCGAACCATCCCGGCCGGGAGGTCGCCCGCGACCAGAAGGCCTGGTTCCTCACCTACCTGGAGGACCTCGCCACGGAGGCCGGCGCACAGGATCCCGCGGCTCTGGCCGCCCAGGTCCTGATCCTCCACGAGGGCGCCACCATCGTCCACTCCATGCAGTCGGTCGACCGGGCCGTCGACCGCGCCGAGCAGATGGCCGCGGCCCTCGTCGAGACGTCTCTCGCCGAGCGACTCGCGACCACCTGAGCCCGGCGCCCCGGTCACACCACGGGGCCCGGGCCCTGACCGCCCGCGCGGGGCACTACGCGACGAGGGACTCCAGTGCGGACGGCCGCACGGCGACGGCCACCGGCTCGACCGTGTGCCGCACCGCCTTCGCGCGCTCGGCCTCACCGTCCAACTGCCGCGCGAGATCTGCCGCATAGACCCGCAAGAGGTCGTGCATGAAGTAGTGCCGCTCGTCCTGACGCTGAATCAGATGCGCGCCGGCGAGGCCGCGCAACAACCGTGAGGCCTCGTCCTGAGTCACCCCCGCGGTCGCCGCCGTGACGTTCGCGTCGATCAGATGGCCCGGGAGCCGCCCGAGCAGCCGGAACATGCGGGCGCTCGGTTCGTCCAGTGCCTTGTAGGAGGTGGCGAACGCGTTGCGGAGCACGACGTCGCCCTCCGCGAGGTTCAACCGGGCCTGCTCCGGACCCAGTTCCGTGGCCAGCGTATCGGCGCTTCGGTGCTGATGGCTGACGATGTGCTCGGCGGCCAGGACCAGCGCCAGGGGAAGCCGCCCGCAGCGTTCGGCCAGCACCGCGACCGCCCCGGGGTCGGCATCGGCACGTACGTCACCGATGTTCGCGCGGATCAGCATCGCGGCCTCGGGCCGGCGCAGTTCGGCCAGCGGCAGGGTGACGGGCTCCACCAGCGAGAGCAGACCGGGCAGCCGCGAACGGCTGGTCACCACGACGGCGCAGCCGGAGGAACCGGGCAGCAGAGGGGAGATCTGCTGGGCGTCAGCGGCATTGTCCAGGACCAGCAGGACCTCGCGGCCGTGCAGATACGAGCGGAGCGTGGCGGCGCGCTGGTCCAGGTCCGCCGGGACGCGGTCGGCGGGGACACCCACGGCGCGGAGCAGATCCCCGAGCACGTCGACGGGGTCGGCGGCGGCGCCCGGCTCGGGGCCCTCCAGGTTCACGAAGAGCTGGCCGTCGGGGAAGTGGCCCTCGTTGACCGCCCGGTGCGCCCACTGGACGGCCAGCGCCGTCTTCCCCACCCCCGGCGGCCCGTTGATCACCGCGACCGGTACCGCGAGGGACTCCTCCTGGCGTTGTAACAGCCGGTCCAGGCGTTCGATGAAGTCCTGGCGGCCCACGAAGTGGCGCTTGGTGGGCGGCAGTTGGCCCGGTTGGACCCAACCCTGTTGCTGGCGCGCGGCGGCTTCGAGGGCCGAGGCGATGGGGGCGAAGGTGTGCCCCACGTCCAGCGCCCGGTCACAGGCCTCCGCGAAGCTCACGGAGGGCGGCCGCTTGCCGGTTTCGATCTTGCTGACATGGCCCCGGTTGAAGTGCACCCGAGTGGCGAGCTGCGCGAGCGAGAGCCCTCGCTGCTTGCGGTGGGCCCGCAGTAGCTGCCCGAACGTGGCAGGGGCGCCGGAATCCGGCGCCTCCTCAACTTCCCGGCAGGGAGGGCGTGTTGACACTGGACTGTGTGCTGCTTCTCGTACCACTTTCGATCTCCCGGATGTGTACGGATCGGCTGGAGCGGCCGGCCCCGGATTCGGGGGCGGGTGCGGGTGCGGGTGCGGTGCGTACTTCGGGGCTCCACGGCCGATGAAGCGCCGGCTTCACGGCTGAGGAGGCGGGCTACGACGTCGGGTTCATGAGGTCGGCAGGAGATCGTCGAGGGTCGGGAACCGGGACGCGATGCCGTCCGGCAGGAGGCGGGTAATCGGGCCGTTCCGCTTCCCGCGGAAACGGATGGCGGTGTAACTGGGGCTGGCGCCCGCGTCGAACCAGTGCGCCGTGCGGCTGGGAACGGACAGCATGTCGCCGGCGGTACACAGCACCGCGTACACCTGGGCGGCGGCATGGAGATAGAAGCAGCCGAGCCCCGAGACGACGAAGCGCACCAGATCCTCGTCGTGGAAGTGTTCCTTGAGAAGCTTCTCCCGGGTTGGCTGCCCCGGTCCGGGCCGGGCGGACCCGGCGGGGCCGGCGGGGCCGGCGACCAGGCGCGCGATGTCGACCGCCTGGTAACCGCTCTCGGCCCTGACATGGTCGATGTGGCTCCGGTAGGCGTTCATGACGGTGGCGTCGTCGGCGCCGGCCGGGATGCGGCGGGCCGCGTGCCAGCGCGCGAAGCGCACACCGATCCTGAGCAGTTCCTTGCGGATGGCGTCGAAGTCGTCCGTCCACACCCGTACCGTCTCCGGTTCGCCTTCCGGCATGATCCGCAGCAGCGTCACCGGGTGATCACCTCGACCGCCTCGGTCTCGTGGATGCCGTCCGGCGAGCACGAAGGGTGCGCCAAGGGTCGCGAGGGCGGACGGGCCAGGGCTTCCAGCTCTTCCAGTCCGCGACGCGCTTCGCCGAGGTCGCGGCCCCGGACGAAGAGGCCGCCCCGGTACCGGAGCAAGGTGGCCGGGGCTTCGGCGGTGACGTCGCCGAGAGGGGTCACCAGGGTGTCGGCGACCGGAGCCACGGAGGAGGCCTCGGGTACGTGGATCACCACTCCGACGTCCGGCAGCCGCCGGTGGATGGCGAGGTGTCCTGACGTCTCGGCCGGGGGCCATTCGGTCTCCCCCAGCAACGGCAGGCCCTGGACGGGGTCGATCAGCACGACGCCCTGGCGGGGCGGCACGGGCCCGTCGTCCCCTGCCCCGGCCACCGCGACCGTGATCATGAGCGCGTCTCCCGTCCGCATCGAGACGCTGCCGCACGTTCCCGTCGCCGCGTAGCCACGGCGCAGTGACTGGCAGGCGGCCGAGAAGCGTTCACGTTGCCGCTCGACGTCCTCGCGGACGCGTAGGGGTTTCACGGGTTCTCCTCTCCTGCGCGAGCCTGTTCCGCCGGGCCGGCCGACGGGTCTCGCCTCGCACGCACGCGCCCGCCTCGACGACATGGCGAAATCCCAACTAGGCCCTGTGCAGGGCGAGTTGACGCCCCAGCGGTCACCTTGCCCGGCACGGGGAGCGCCACGCGTGATCTCCTTCGGCCGGAGACGTCGAGGTATACCAACCGGTATAGCTACATGCTAGGGAGTTGATCATTTTGGTGTCAACGGCGCGCTGCCCGGCTGGCCGAAATGCTTGTTCCGCTTGCGACTTGGCGACCTCGCCTGCTACTCGAAGGCCTCGCCGGAGCCGCAGGTCGCGCGCCTCCGGCGCCCGGGCGCCGGCCTCGCCCGCGACGCCGCGGTGAGCGAAGGGCCCGCCGCGATGGCCGTATAGCGCCGCGCACACCCACTCGATCTGACACACCATCGACTGACAGCCACACCAAGGGAGTTGGGCACGCACGGCTCATCAGCACTGTTGCCGTTGCCACCCGAGAGACAACAGGGCAACCCTGTACAGCTTTCCGAGAGCTGGACGATAGTGAAGTCACTTCCACCGCAGGGATGCCGAGGGGCACGGTTCCTCATGGCCGTCCTCGTGAACGGGAGTAATCCAGCTGCTGCTCGCCCCTCCGAGGCAGTCCACTCCGTTCGCCCGTCGGATCTCCGTCCGGCCCTGGGCGCGCTCCGGACACTCACGTTGAAGCAGCGCTGTCGCCACGTCGAAGGAGGCCGAGATGGGTACGGAAATCGACTCTGCGGAACTGGTGGTGTCCCCCGGCGCATTCTTTGAAATCGGGGAGACGGATCGGATCAGGTCGTCCATAGGGCTGAAGCTCTCGGACCGCTCCTACCTGCCGAAGGCGAACGAGCCACGCGCCGACTGGGTCGCGAGTGTGGCCGTGCCGGCGTTCAAGACCCTTGCCAGGATGGGCGTCCTGGCGCCGCGGTTCTGCACGATCGGCACGGGAGCGGGCCT
Organism: Streptomyces sp. NPDC001828; assembly: GCF_042892175.1. Classification (NCBI taxonomy): domain Bacteria; kingdom Bacillati; phylum Actinomycetota; class Actinomycetes; order Kitasatosporales; family Streptomycetaceae; genus Streptomyces; species Streptomyces sp. NPDC001828. The sequence goes on along the minus strand of NZ_JBIATV010000001.1, from coordinate 1,007,393 downwards.
GGACGCGCTGGCCGCCGTGGAGATCTTGCGAGCAGGGACCGTTGGCTTCACCGACCTTCACGAAGATGTTCTCGCCCACGCACGGGAAAACATCCAGAACAACCTTCTGGCTCAGGACGTCCAGCTGATCGGGGGCGCCGGCGACCTCCTCGCTCCCCTGGTCGGCAAGGTGTCGCAGGTCGACGTCGTCTACGAGAACCTGCCCAACATCCCGATGGCGGCGAGCGGTGATCTCTCGCAGGGCCAGACCAGTTCGACCTTCATTACCGAACGCGACGAGGAGATTCCGGGCTTCGCCGAGAAGAACCTGGTCACGCTGCACTATCTGGCCCTGCAGCAGGCGCATCCCCTGCTGAGGGTCGGCGGCCGCGTGCTGTCGTCGATCGGCGCCCGTGTTCCGCTCTCCGAAATCCTGGCCCTCTCCGGGGCCGCCGGATACAACGGCAGCATCCTGACCTATACGTGGAAGGTGCAGTCCGAGCCGCACGAGGTGGTCGGCGGCTACGCCCAGTGGGAACGCGAGGGCCTGGGGCCGTTCCACTTCTACCCGGTGAAGGTTCTGGAGGACGCCTTCCGGGGCGTCTCCCCGGCCGCCGCGGGTGCGCAGGCGCTGCGGCTGGAGCAGGAGCTGGCACCGTTCGAGATCTCCGCGGTGGATGCCCTGGCCCTGGTGGAGAGGGGCGTGAAGGTCGGTCACACGGTCGCGGTTCTCAGCTCCGTAAAGATTCCGGACTCCGCTCTCTGAGCCTGCTTCACCGCATTTCCGGCGCGTCGGCACAGGCACGGCGAGGCTCCCGGGCGGCGCCCCCGCAACACGCCGCCCGGTGCCCGCCGGTCTCCCGCGACGCCGTCGACGGACCGCAAGAGGAGTCAGGATGAATATCCAGTCGACCATCGGCAAGACACCCCTCGTCGAACTGAAGACCTTTGATGTTCCGGCCGACGTTCGGATATTCGCGAAGGTCGAGTTCATGAATCCGGGGGGCAGCGTCAAGGACCGCATCGTCAGTTACATCATCGACGATGCCGAGCGCCGCGGTCTGCTCACGCCGGGCGCGACCATCGTGGAGAACACCTCGGGAAACACGGGCGCGGCCATCGCGATGATCGCGGCGACCCGCGGCTACCGGGCGGTCCTGACGATGCCGGACAAGGTGAGCGAGGAGAAACAGAACGCCCTGCGCGCGATGGGGGCCGAGGTGATCGTCTGCCCCACATCGGCCCCACCGGGTTCGGCCGAGCACTACGTGACGCGCGCCAGGCGGCTGCACGCCGGGACGCCGGGCTCGTTCATGCTCGACCAGTACGACAACCCCCTCAACGCGCTGGCCCACTTCCTCTCGACCGGGCCCGAGATCTGGGACGCCCTCGGGCCGCGGCTGACGGCGTTCGTCGCGTCGGGCAGCACCGGAGGCACGATCTCCGGGACGGCTCGCTTCCTGAAGCAGCGGAACCCGTCCGTGCGGTCCGTCCTGCTCGATCCGGTCGGCTCGATCTACCACCGCTACTTCCACGAGGGTGTGGTCGATCCCTCGCAGATCTCGCCGTACTTCGTGGAAGGCGCCGGCGAGGACCATCTGGCGAAGTGCATGGACTTCTCGGTCGTCGACGACGTCATCCAGTTCACCGACGCCGACGCGTTCGCCACCTGTCGGCACCTGGCGCGGCGCGAGGGCCTCATCTGCGGCGGCACCTCGGGCGCGAACGTGTGGGGCGCGGTCCGCGTGGCCCGGTCGTTGACGGGGCCGGCGACGGTGGTCACCGTTCTGCCGGACAGCGGGAACAAGTACATCTCGAAGATCTACAACCCGGATTGGCTGCGGCAGAACGGCTTCGATTCGGGAGAGATCCGCGCACTGGAGCCGACTGTCTAATGGGAAGCACCCGGAACAATGTGATCGCCGCGCTGACGGCCGCTCTCCTGTGGGCCTTCGCCTTCGTCGCCCCCGCCGCCGTCAAACCGGCCAGCGAACTGCTCCTGGTCACCGGCAGGTACTCCCTGTTCGGCCTCTGCGGTCTCTATGTGCTGATCCGGGGCCGACGGCAGCTGGGACTCATGCCGATACGGCGGGTCCTCTTCGGCCTGTACATCGGCTTCGTGGGCTATTTCGTCTTCTACATCTGCGTCTCCTACTCCGCGACCATGGACAGCGGATTCATCACCGCGGTCATCGTGGGGTCCTCGCCGATCACCATCGCCGTGGCCGGCAACTTCGCGGAGAAGCGCATGTCGTGGCGCGAGCTCATCGGGCCGGTCGTCCTGATCCTCGCCGGCCTCAGCCTCCTGAGCGTCACGGAGTTCGTCCAGGGGAAGGGCAAGGGCGGCGACCACGACTCGCTGTTCGCGATACTGCTCGCCCTCGGGGCGATGCTGACCTGGTCCTACTTCGTGGTCCGCAACGCCCAGTCGCAGCGCACCTGGGAGCGCAAGCCCGACCCCACGATCTGGGCGGCCCTGGTGGCCATGGGCGCGGGTGGCGCTTCGATGGTGCTGCTGCCCTTCGCCATCGCCTCCACACCGCCGGAGACCTTCGACCCCTATCCGCTCTTCAAGATCATCGCGTGGTGCGTGTTCCTCGGCGTCATCGCGTCCTGGTGGGGCACCTACATCTGGGTGAAGGCGGCGCAGGGCATTCCCGTGCCGTTGGTCGGGCCGCTGCTCGCCACCGAGACGATCTTCGGCGCGATTCTGAGTCTGCCGGTGGAGCACCGCATGCCCACCTGGACCGAGGTCGGCGGCGCCCTGTTCGTACTCGCCGGAATCGGCGTCTACATGGTGTTCGACGTCAGGAATTCACGAACCAGGGCGGGTGAGGCCGACGGTTCGGAGAAGACGGACGCTTCGGACGTGCCCGTGGTGATGTGACGCCGCACCCGACGGGTTCGAAGGCCGGCCGGCCAACAGACCGATTCATCGACAGAGAGGGAATTCCATGAGCAAGTCCTTCACCAACATCGCGCAGTCCCACGTCTTCTTCGACGACTCCCCCGGGCTCAAGACCTACTACGAGGACTGGGCGCCCCGGTACGACGTGGATCTGGCGGACCAGAAGTGGGTGGCACCGCGCGTGGCGGCCAACTTCGTACATCTGCTCGCCTCGGCCTACGGCTCGCCGGAGTCGACCATATTCGACGCCGGATGCGGAACCGGCCTCGTCGGCGCCTTCCTGAGCAAGCTGGGCGACTACGTGATCGACGGCGTGGACCTGTCGGAGAACATGGCCGCCGAGGCCGCGCGGACCAAGGCGTACCGGAAGGTCTACGGCGGCGTGGACCTCTCGGCGCCGACGCGGGACGAGCGGCTCGACCAGTACGACATCGTGGTCAGCAGCGGGGTGTTCACCCTCGGCCATGTGCGGCCGACGGCGCTGCTCACGCTGATCGAATACGCCCGGCCCAACGGGCTGATCCTGGTGTCCACGCGCGGCAGCTACGCGACCGAGACGGGCTTCGAGGAGTTCGCCCGCTCCCCCGAGGTCGCCGGCCGCGCGGCCCTGCGGTTCAAGCTGGAAGACGCCAACTACATCGCGGAGGAGGGCGCCGACTACTGGGTGTTCCGCAAGGCCGGGACGCGGTCGTAGCAGGGGCCCGGCAACACCGATCCGGCGACGACGAAGCGGCCGCGGTGTCCTGCGGTGACACCGCCCGCTGCCCGTGCCCATCCACCACTGTCCTGGAGTGTCATGTCCCGCAGCCTGTTCACCTCGGAGTCCGTGACCGAGGGGCATCCCGACAAGATCGCCGACCAGCTCAGCGACACCGTCCTCGACGCACTGCTGCGCCACGACCCGGCCTCGCGCGTCGCGGTCGAAACCCTGATCACCACCGGTCAGGTGCACATAGCCGGTGAAGTGACGACCTCGGCCTACGTCGACATCGCCACGCTCGTGCGTCAGAAGATCCTCGACATCGGCTACGACTCCTCGGCCAAGGGCTTCGACGGCGCCTCCTGCGGGGTGTCGGTGTCCATCGGCGCCCAGTCCCCGGACATCGCGCAGGGGGTCGACACCGCGTACGAGACACGGCACCAGGGCATCGCGGCGGTGGGCGGAGCCGATGACCTGGACCGGCAGGGCGCGGGCGACCAGGGGCTGATGTTCGGCTACGCGACGACCGAGACGCCGAACCTGATGCCGCTGCCCATCGAACTGGCCCACCGTCTGTCGCGACGGCTGACGGACGTCCGCAAGGACGGCACCGTCCCCTATCTGCGGCCCGACGGCAAGACACAGGTCACCATCGAGTACCTCGGCGGTCAGCCGGTCCGCCTCGACACCGTCGTCGTCTCCTCGCAGCACACGGCCGACATCGACCTCGGCAGCCTGCTCACGCCCGACATCCGGGTGCACGTCGTCGAGCACGTCCTTGGTCAACTCTCCGACGACGGAATCAAGTTGGACACCGAGGGCTACCGTCTGCTGGTCAATCCCACGGGACGGTTCGAGATCGGCGGCCCGATGGGCGACGCCGGGCTCACCGGCCGGAAGATCATCATCGACACGTACGGCGGCTACGCGCGGCACGGCGGGGGCGCGTTCTCCGGCAAGGACCCCTCCAAGGTGGACCGCTCGGCCGCGTACGCGATGCGCTGGGTCGCCAAGAACATCGTCGCGGCCGGCCTGGCCGAGCGCTGCGAGGTGCAGGTGGCGTACGCCATCGGGAAGGCCGAACCGGTGGGCCTGTTCGTGGAGACCTTCGGCACCCACACCGTCGCCGTCGAGAAGATCGAGGCCGCCATCCCCGAGGTCTTCGACCTGCGTCCGGCGGCCATCATCCGCGACCTGGACCTGCTGCGCCCGATCTACGCCCAGACCGCGGCCTACGGGCACTTCGGCCGCGAGCTGCCGGACTTCACCTGGGAGCGCACCGATCGCGCCGCTGCCCTGCGCAAGGCCGTGGCCACGGTCTGACGGTACGGCGCCGGGGCATCCCCCGGCGCGCACGTCGGCGGTGTGCGGCCTCCCGGACCGCACACCGCTCCCCCGGCCCCGGCGGCCTCGGCCGCGGCCGCTCCCCCGCCACCCCGGACCGAGATCCAAGGAGTGCTGTCCATGCGTACCGTCGTGACCGGATCGATTGCGACCGACCACCTGATGGTGTTCCCCGGACGCTTCGCCGAGCAGCTACTCAAGGAGCAGCTGGAACGGGTCTCGCTGTCGTTCCTCGCCGACCGCCTGGAGGTGCGCCGGGGCGGGGTCGGCGCCAACATCGCCTTCGGGCTCGGTCTGCTGGGCCTCGGTCCCGTTCTGGTGGGCGCGGCCGGCGTGGACTTCGCCGAATACGGCGCCTGGCTGCGGGCCAACGGCGTCGACACCGCCGAAGTCCGGGTCAGCGAGCGTCTGCACACGGCGCGCTTCGTGTGCACAACCGACCAGGACCAGAACCAGATCGCCACCTTCTACGCCGGCGCCATGGCCGAGGCCTCCCGCATCGACCTGGCCTCGGTCACCGCCCGCACCGGCACCCCCGGGCTCGTCCTGGTCGGCGCCGACGACCCCGCCGCCATGCTGCGACACACCGACACCGCACACCGTCTCGGCATACCCGTCGCGGCCGACCCCTCCCAGCAGCTGGCCCGCCTCGACCGCGACCAGGCCCGCCAACTTGTGGACCGGGCACGGTGGTTGTTCACCAACGAGTACGAGGCGGCCCTGCTGCTCGAACGCACCGGATGGACCGAGCCACAGCTGCTCGACCGGGTGGGCACCTGGGTGACCACCCTGGGCGACGCCGGTGTGTCGCTGACCCGGGCGGGTGCCGCCGCGCTGCGGATCCCGGCCGTGCCGACGGACGAGATCGCCGACCCCACGGGGGCGGGCGACGGATTCCGCTCCGGGTTCCTGGCGGGCATGGCATGGGGCCGGCCTCCTGAGCAGGCCGCCCGGCTCGGCTGCGCCCTGGCCACCACGGTCCTCGAGTCGGTCGGCACCCAGGAGTACAAGCTCAACTCGTCCGACCTGATCGCCCGCATCGAGGGGACGTACGGCCACGAAGCGGCCCGCGCTCTCGAACCGCAGCTCGCCCGCGTGTCATGACGGCGCCGCAACCCTGGCACCCCGTCACTCAACCGGGCCTCGTACGGCGGGAGTTGGGGGCCGCCTCGAAGCCGACGTTCTCGTTCGAATTCTTCCCGCCCAAGACCGCACAGGGCGAGCAGACGCTGTGGCAGGCCATTCGGCGCATCGAGCCACTCGCCCCCGATTTCGTGTCGGTGACCTATGGCGCCGGGGGCTCCTCTCGGGACCGTACGGTGGCCGTCACCCGTCGGATCGCCGCGGAGACGACCCTTCGCCCGGTCGCCCATCTGACCGCCGTCGGCCACTCGGTCGCCGAGCTGCGGCACATCATCGGCCAGTACGCCGACGCCGGGATCCGGGACGTACTCGTCCTGCGCGGCGACCCTCCCGGTGACCCGAACGGCCCCTGGGTACCGCATCCGGACGGCTTCACCCACGCCTGCGAACTGGTCGAACTGGTCCGCTCCCTGGGCGAGTTCAGCATTGGCGTGGCCGCCTTCCCGGAGATGCACCCGCGCTCGGCGGACTGGGCACAGGACATCCGGCACTTCGTCGCGAAGTGCCGGGCGGGCGCGGACTACGCCATCACGCAGATGTTCTTCCACGTCGACGACTACCTGCGGCTGCGGGACCGGGTGACGGCCGCCGGCTGCGCCGTGCCGATCATCCCGGAGATCATGCCCGCCACCGATGTGCGCCAGATCCGCCGCTTCGCGCGACTGTCCGGGGCGGCCTTCCCCGAGGATCTGGCACACCGCCTGGAAGCGGCCCGGGACCGGCCCGACGAGGCGTACGCCATCGGCGTCGAGCACGCCACCGCCATGGCGGGGCGGCTCCTGGCCGAGGGGGCGCCCGGGTTGCACTACATCACCCTCAACAGGTCGACGGCTGCCCTCGACATCCACCGCGAGGTCCTGCTCGCCCTGGGCGCCCGCGTTGCCTGACGGGTCAGCCCTGGCAGATTCCGCGCTCGTAGTCGACGGTCGCGGCGTCCCGGGAGAACTGCCATTGCGGGGCGAGGAGTTGAGCGTCGAGCTGCTGCGCGGCCGCGGGGCTCTCCACCACGTACCCGAAGTCCTGGAGCCAGGCGGGGTAGAGGTTCTTCGACCCGATGTAGAACGCCGAGCCGTCCACGGAGATCAGCTTGTGGTGCTGCGCGTAGGGGTGGCCGTCCGCCCACTTCGGGCTCGTCGAGCTGCGCGACGTCGCCAGCTGGAGGTTCGAGCACATCGCGGTGCGTGCCGACGCCCGGTCGCCGGTGCGCAGGGCGAGCCGGTCGCGGAGGGTGTCGCTGATCTCGGCGAGCGACTTGATCTGCGAGTAACCGCCGCTGCCGACGGCGCCGCGGTTGGCGGGGTCGCTCACGACGATGCGGACCTTGACCCCGGCGGCCATCTTGGCGGCGAGGGCGTCGTACACGCGGATGTCGTACCTCGGCAGCGGCGGGCAGGTCGCGTTGAGGTCCTGCTGGGAGATCTCGATGTGCCGGCCGGCGCTGGAGATGAGGGCTCGCAGGGCACTCTCCTCCGGGTTCACCGTGTCGTAGTCGCGATCGGCGTTGGTGTTGTCGTGCAGGCCGACGACGCACTTCGTGTCCGGCGCGGTGGGCAGTGTGGGCCGGAACCGCGAGGTCGGATCGTCGCGCTGGATGCCGACGCCGAGCCCTCCGACGGCGATCACCGGCACGCCGCCCCGGGGAGCCCCGGCGGAGGCGACCGGTGCCAGGGTCGGCATGCAGCCGGCCCCGTTGGAGGACGCGAACCACACGCTGGCGATGTTGCTCTTGTTCTGGCAGGTCCAGGACCACAGCTCGTTCAGGTACTTGCCCGCCGAGGCGGCGGCCGGACCGGTCAGGGCCAGGTCCACGTCGTTGACCGGGTGGGCGGTGTCGAGGTAGTCGTCCTTCCAGTCGTTGATGCCGCCGGTGATCACGGAGGTGCCGTCGACCACGAGCAGCTTGGAGTGGTTCCAGGAGAAGGCGGTCTTTGACGTCGTCATCGAGGCGACGTTGAGGGTGACGCCGGCGGCGTCCTTGCCGAGCCTGTCGACGAGTTCGTCGCGGTACTTCGACGGCACGACGTTGAGGTGATAGATCGGTGCGGCGCCCACGAGGATGCGCACCTTGAGCCGGTGGCCGGACGCGACGGAGGCCTTGAGCCCGCTCACCACGGCGTCCTGGAACGCACCGTTGGGAAACGGGGCCAGGGTGGATATGTCGACGGTTCCGGTCGCCCGCGCGATGTTCTCCGTCATCTTGGCGAGGAGCCGTCGGGTTCCGGGCCGGTCGGCGCAGCTCGCGTCACCCCAGCAGCCCGGCGTCTGCAGCAGCCAGTCGCCCCCACCGGCCGCCGAGGCGTCGAGGGTGTTGCCCTCGGTGCGCTCCCAGACGCGCCCTTCGAGGCCCGGGGACACTTGACGGAGCGTCTGCTCGATGGCGTCCAGGTGCGGGGTCGCCGTGGTGGCCCCCGTATCCGCCGATGCGGGGGCCACGGGCAGCAGGACGGCCACCAGGGCCGGGACAGCGGTGCGGAGGACGAAAGCGGACGATCGCTTTCGCGGATGGCGAGCCAATTCGGATTCCTTGTTCGCGGGTACCCGGCCGCCACTCCCGGCGGCCAGCAAGATCAACTCGCGGAAGCTATCAGCTCATGCCGGGAGTGAGTATCCGAGACCACACGATCCGGCCACCAACCGGCCCTTCTCCGGCACATCACCGCTCCCCGGAGGAATCCCGTCGGCCTGCCCGGTCACCGCACTAGCCGGCGTGACGGTGACTGCCGTACTGGCGCGGAACGGCGGGCAGACGCCTGCGGGCGAAGCGGCCACGGGGAGAGGGGTTGCGGCGCGCGGGCGCCTTGGGGGCGAGGGCGAGCACCGCGAGGGGTGCGAGAACCGCGACGAGGATGAGCACCGTAACGAGAATCATGTCCTTGCCTTCCGTCGGGTACTGACGGCCTATCACTACGTCGGGTAACCGAAATCCCGCTTCGCAAACACGGTCGGTATTCCCTACGGATCCAGACGGGCGACCCGGTGGCCGGTCAGCACCACATTGCCGTCCGGCGTACGCCGGGCGAGGACGCCGCTGCGGAAGTAGCCGTCGGGGGTGAAGGCGCGGGCGTTCCGGTCGGGCGCGCGGTAGTGGCCGCGCACCGTGCAGGGCCCGCGTGCGAGGAGTTCACCGGGCTCGCCGTCGGGCACGTCCTTGCCGTCGGTGCCGACGATGCGGATCTCGTCGTCGGGCGAGAGCGGGCGGCCGTGGGTGGTGAGGACCGTCTCGTCCGGATCGTCGGGCCGGGTGAGGACGAGCAGCCCCTCGGGCAGCCCGAAGACCGGCTGCAGGACACAGCCCAACTCGGCGCCCAGCCGTTCGGCGGTCTCCCGGGGCAGGGCCTCGCCGCAGATCTGCACGAGGCGCAGCGCGCTCAAGTCGGCCTGGGTGGTGGCGAGTTCGAGAACGTCGCGCAGAGACTCGGGCGGGAGCGAGGTGACGGTGACCCGCTCCCGCTCGACGGCCGAGAGCCATGCGGCGGGTTCCCGGTTCGCGAGGCCATCGAGGTGCTCGCCCGTATCGGCGTCGTCGACGCCGTCGACCAGCACCACGGTGCCGCCGACGGAGAGGGTGCCGACGATGCCCGGGCTGCCGAAGGCGAAGTCGGACTCGACGGGCAGTGCGGCGAGGTACACGTCGTGGTCGGTGAGGGCCACCAACTCGGCTGCGGCCCGCGCTTGGTAGGCGTAGTCGTTGTGGGTACGGGGCACGAGCCGCGGCATCTCGCCGCCGCCCCCGGACAGCGCGAAGAACGCCACCTCGTCGGCGCTCAGTACGAGCGCTGGGCCCGGCGGGGAGTCGAGGGCGCCGAGCGGTGAGTACTGGCAGCCGGACGGGTCGGTCGTGAGACCGCCGTACGGAGACGAGGTGCCGGGTTCCTCGTAAGTGAACACCCTGCGCAGGAAGGGCCATTGGGACGCGATGTCGGCGGCCATCGCGGTGTGGTCGAAGCCCTGGTGTGCCGCGGGGCCGACGTAACCGACCGCCTGGGTCACCCGGACGACGTGCGGCACCTCGGGCACGCCGTAGGAGAGCGGGCAGAACACGGGGACCACTCCGGCGCGCATCAGCGCGAACACGGTAATGACGAACTCCGGCACGTTGGGCAGCTGGACGACCACCCGCTGCCCGGGCCGCAGGCCCCGCTGCCGGAACGCGGCGGACATGCGGTCCACGCGCCGGTTCAGGTTCGCGTAGGTGAGACGGGTGTCGCCGTGCACGAGAGCGGTCCGCGGCCCGTACTCAAGGGCCCAGTCGCGCAGCAGATTGTCCAGCGTGTTGCCGCGCCAGTGCCCTGCCGCCCAGTAGCGGTCGACGAATCCCTCGGGCCAGGGCACGCAACCCTTGAGCACGTCCGCCCCCTTCGACACGGCGGAGAAAGGCATCTCCGCTCAGGCCCCGCAATCCAACCCCTCAGCACCCCTGCGCTCAATGCGCTTTCCCGACCACGAGCCCCGGACTCGCTCGGCAGAAGGTCCAACGAGACCCGCTGACCAGGGCGAACAGTCGAGCCTCGGAACGAATGCCCCGGTCCGAAGGAGGACTCGTGCCTCGTCGCGGCCGCACCCGCGCCCAGGCCGGGTCAGCGGTGAACCTGCGGGACATCCTTGACGAAGACGACTCCGTCGCTCGCGGCCAGGTGTGCCGGGTCCAGGGAGGCATAGCCGTAATACGGGGAGACCCGTGTGACCGGGGCCGCGTCTGCGAAGGCGGTGGCCAGGCGGGGTGCGTCGACGAGGTGCCGCTCCCCGGGGAACGCGTACAGGAGGCCTTCCACCGTGTCCGCCGGCGGCGCGTCCACGCCGTGGTGACGCAGGGTGCCCAGGGCCGTGGCCAGGAAGGCGTACTCCTTCCCCAGGCGCGCGCTGACCAGCGCGCCGGCGCTCCACCACTCCACCGGCAGGCCGCTCATCCACATCGTGCTCCGGTTCCGCTGGAGATGGCCGTTGTGGGCGTGGACCAGCGTCGGGCCTCGTTCGGCGAGGGCGAGCAGGTTGTCGGCCATCATCCGGTCCCGCAGGCTCACCAGCCACGTCATGCGGTTCGGCGAGGGGTCGGCCATCCAGAAGTGGTAGCGGAGCAGGCCCGTGGCGGTGCGCGCGTACAGGCGCCCCCGGTCCAGGCCGTCCGACGACGTCGCGGTCGTCAGATGCGGTGTGTGGGAATCGAGCAGCGCCGCGAGGTCGTCCGCGAGCAGCCGCAGCTCTCTGGCCTCGGCGGACCGTCCGATGGATCGAGCCGGGTCGAACATCGCGGCGGGGTTGGTCCACCGGTCGTCGTCGCCGAGCAGGTCGTCGAGTGTCTGCTGGGTGCAGGGAAGCGGATCCGTGCCCAGGTGGGTGGACAGATAGCCGTGGAGCGCGGTGAGGACTCCTCGGGGGCAGGCGGCGGCCGCCATCTCCAGCGGGCCGTCGAACCCGGCGAAGCGGAGCCGTTCGGACGCGGGCCGGCCTTCGTTGTGGGCGCGCATCCACCGCACGAGCTCCCGGTTGGCCGGGGAGGCGCCGAGCCCGATGTCCGGGTGGCTGAACCCGCGCTCCATCACGTCGTCGAGGGTGCCTTCGCCCGTGGTGACGTAGTCGTCCACGACCAGACACATCAGGCAGTCGCTCTCGATCGCGATGGTCCGGTAGCCCTCCTCCTCGACGAGCCGGCGGAAGAGTTCGTTGCGGAGGTCGAGCAGGGTGTCCTCGCCGTGGGTGGGCTCGCCCAGGGCGAGCAGCCGGGGCCGGGCCGGGAGCAGGTTCATGACGGCCGCGGCTTCGACGGCGTGGACACAGTCCTTGATGTCGGTTGCCATGGCTTCAACGGTATCTTTGAACCCTCGGTTGAGACTTTCACGCGATATGGGCAGGGCCATGGGGCATAACCTTCAAAGCAGGTCACGGCTCCGGCCGGTCGATCTGGCGCGCGGGCACGGTCTTTCCACCCAGGCGGTCAGGAACTACGAGGAGGCCGGGATCCTTCCGGCGTCCTCGCGCGGCCCGAACGGCTACCGCACCTATACGCCGCTGCACGCGCGGGCCCTGCGCGCGTTCCTCGCCCTGGTGCCGGGCCACGGCCACCGGACGGCGGCGTCGATCATGCGCGCGGTCAACGAGGGAGCGCCGGAGGAGGCGTTCCGGCTCATCGACCAGAGCCATGGCCGGCTCCTCGACGACCGGCGGACCCTCCAGGCGGTGGAGCACGCCCTGCGCGGGCTTGAGCGCACGGCGGTGGCCGAGCCGGCCCCGGCGCCCGGGCCCGCCGCCGGATCCGGCCCCGGGGACACGTTCATCGGGCCGCTGGCCGAGACGCTCGGGATCCGGCCCGCCACACTGCGCAAGTGGGAGCGCGCCGGGCTCGTGCGTCCGCACCGCGAGCCCTCGACCGGGTACCGCGTATACGACGAGGCCGCCGTGCGGGACGTCCGCCTGGTCCATCAACTCCGGCGCGGTGGTTACCTGTTGGAGCAGATCGCGCCGCTGATCACCCAGGTGCGGGAGGCCGGCGGGCTGGAGCCGCTTGCGGCCACCCTGCGCGAGTGGCACGGCCGCCTCTCCGGTCGCGGGCGAGCGATGCTGTCCGGGGCCGCCGAGTTGGAGGCGTACCTGCGCGAGCGCGCGTGAGGGAACGGGCGACAAGGGCCCGTTGACGGTGCCTCCCGGTGAAGCGGAGGCACCCTATCCGTGTCGCATCCGGTGTGGCAGGCTCCCGTCGCTGGTTCAACGAACGCGTTCATGAGGCAAGTCCATGTGACAGGGAGCTGATGAACAATGCGCATCTTCGACCGGAGCAGAGTGCGGACCGCCGCTCTCGCGCTCCTGGCCGCCGCCGCCCTCGTGGGCGGCGCGACGGCGACCACTCAAGCGGCGTCGACCACCCGGTCGCCCGTGGCGGCCGCCAAGAAGGGGCCGACCTCGGTGGCCTACATCGAGGTGAACAACGACAGCATGCTCAACGTGGGCAAGTACACCCTGGCCAACGGGGGCGGCAACGTGTTCGACGTCGCCGTCATATTCGCGGCCAACATCAACTACGACACGACCAAGAAGTCGGCGTACCTGTACTTCAACGAGAACGTGCAGCGGGTCCTCGACAACGCCCAGACCCAGATCCGCCCCCTGCAGGCCAAGGGCATCAAGGTGATGCTGTCCGTACTCGGCAACCACCAGGGCGCGGGCTTCGCCAACTTCCCTTCGCAGGGCGCCGCCGCGACGTTCGCCAAGCAACTGTCCGACGCCGTGGGCAAGTACGGCCTCGACGGCATCGACTTCGACGACGAGTACGCCGAATACGGCAACAACGGGACCGGCCAGCCCAACAGCAGCTCGTTCGTTCACCTGGTCTCCGCGCTGCGCGCGAACATGCCGGACAAGCTCATCTCGCTGTACAACATCGGCCCCGCGGCGTCGAGGCTGTCGTACGGCGGTGTGAACATCTCGTCGAAGTTCAACTACGCCTGGAACCCGTACTACGGCACCTGGGGCGTCCCGGGCATCGCCCTGCCCAAGTCGGCGCTTTCGCCGGCGGCCATCGACGTCAGGGCGACACCGTCGAGCACGGCGGCCGACCTCGCGAAGCGAACGGTGAGTGAGGGCTACGGCGTGTACCTCACCTACAACCTGGACGGCTCCGACCGGCACACCTACGTCTCCGGCTTCACCCAGCAGCTGTACGGGAGCAGCGCCGTCTACACCCCGTAGCCGCACGTTCCATCAGGGCGCCAGGAAGGCGCGCAAGGCGGCGGTCAACGCGACCGGGTTGTCCTCCTGCACGTTGTGGCCCGCGTCCGGGACCACCACGAGTCCACCGTCCGGCACGCGCCCGACCAGGCGCTCGGCGGTGGACTGCGGGAGCACCCTGCTGCGCCCGCCGCGTACCAGCAGTACGGGCAACTCGCCCAGCTGTGAGGCGAGTTGCTCGATGGCGGCGAGGATGGCGGGGAAGTCGGGCGGCCGCGGGTCGTTCTTCGGAACCCACTCGCCGTTGGGCGCCCGGCGGAACAGGGAGCGCATGCGGTAGGTGACGCTCGCGCGGTGGGCTCGCGGGCTGACCCGCATCGCGGCGTCCACCACCGCATCGAGGTCGTCGACCGGGCCGAGGCCGGCCATGAAGGCCCGTACCCGCCCGGTGCTCTCGAAGTCGACGCCGGGCGCGACATCGACGAGCACCAGGCGCTCGACCCGGTCGGGGCGGGTGCCGGCGACATGGGCGGCGACCACGCCGCCGAGCGACATGCCGACCAGTCGCACGCGGTCGAAGCCGAGGTGGTCGGCGGTGGCGATGACGTCCTCGGCCATCGTGGCGATGCGGTAGTCCTCGGACCAGCCGCTGTCGCCGTGTCCGCGCAGGTCCAGCGCGATGAGCCGGGCCGCCCCGCGCAGCCCGAGACAGACGAAGTCCCAGGTGTGCGCGGTCAGTCCGCCGCCGTGGAGCAGGAGCACCTCGGGGCCCGTCCCGCCCCAGTCGAACGCGTGCAGCCGGCAGCCCGCGCGCGAGAGGTGGAACTCCGACGGCGGTCCCGGGTCGTGGATCCGTACGCCCAGCGCCGCCGCCAGGTCGGTCATCGAAGGAATCATGGCCTGCCCGTCCATCTGCCCATCCCCTTACCTTGACTACTCAAGGTAAGACGCTTGCCTTGGCAGGTCAAGGTAAGGTCGAGGGGTGACCACCCGAGTACGACGCACACCCGAAGAGGCCAGGCGACAGATCCTGGAGGCGGCGGCCAAGCTGCTCACGGCGGGCGGCCCGGCGGCCGTGCAGGTGCGGGCGGTGGCCGCCGAGGTCGGCGTGTCCGATGCCGCGGTGAACCACCACTTCGGAACCCGCGAACAACTCCTTTCGGCGCTGCTGCGCTTCGGCGGGGCGCGGCTGAAGTCCGAACTGCGGGCCGCCCTAGACGAGTGGGGCGGCGACGGGGCGGCCGACCCCGCCCGGCTCGTCCACGTACTGGCCGGCCTCTACGCCGACGGCTATGCCGAACTGGCGCTGGCTCTGCGGCAGTTGGGGTGGCGGGACACCGGCAGCGGCATGCTCGACGAGGCGGTGGACCGCCTGCACACCCGGGCCGTGACCGACGGTGCGGCCACCGGCCGGACACCTCCTTCGCGGGAGGCGGTCCAGCTCACGGTGGCCGCACTGCACCAAGCAGTGGCGACGGAGCCGCTGTTCGGCGACGAGTTCCGCAGGAGCGTCGGGCTCGACGCGAGCGCACGGGATCGTCTGGTCGGCTGGTGGATCGAAACCCTGCGCACGACCCTCGCGGGACGAGATGCCTCAACTCGGGCTATGCACAAGGGCGTTGGGGATCGCTGAGCCGCCCCAGGGGCGAGGCGGCGGGGGCGTCAGGCGGAGGCGAAGGACCGCTCCAGCCTCGGGATCAGATCGCGCAGGTCCTGCTCCCAGCAGCCGCCGTTGTGGCCGCCGTTGCACTGGGTGCCCCAGGCGGAGCCGTCGCCGTAGTCGACGTAGTAGTAGGGCATCCCGATGGCGTCCATGCTGTCCTTGACGTGCTTGGACGCGCTTTCGAGCCAGAATTCGAGGTCGGTGGGCGAACCGTGTCCGTTGCCGACGTAGATGGAGACGCCGACACCGGCGAGCTTGTCCATGTGCTGGGACGGGTCGACCTCGTTCCACTTCCGGTCGGCGTTGAAGATCGGATAGGGCGAACCGAACAGGGCGTCACTGTCCACGCCCGGCTTGTACGGGTCGTCCTTGGGATCGCAGACGCCGGACGCCGAGCCACAGATCGCGCCCTGCGCGTCGATGAGGGAAGCGACGACGGCGAGCCTCAGGTCCATGGCGTTGGCCGACAGGTCGATGTCTCCGGACAGGGACGCGGTCTGGCTGAACAGCTCGGGGTGGTCCTGGGCGTAGTGCAGGGCCCCGAACCCGCCCATGGAGACCCCGGCGACGGCCCTGGCCTTCTTCGTGGCGACGGTCCGCAGGTTGGCGTCGATGAACGGGATCACCTGCTTGAGGTGGAAGTTCTCCCAGTTCTGGGCACCGGCCGGGGTGTTCTGGTTGAGCCAGTTGGCATACCAGCCCCGAGCGCCGCCGTCGGGGATGACCGTGATCATCGAGTTGGACATGGTCAGCGCCGGATAGTTCTGCTGGACGGGATCGTCGGGCGAGCCGTGCAGGAAGTACAGCACGGGGTAGCGCCGGGCCGGGTCGTCGTAGTAGCCGCTCGGCAGGATGATCTTGATGTGGTGCTTGCCCGCGACCTCCGGGGTGGTCACCGTGATGGAGAAGTTGGTGGAACTCCCCGCCGCTGTGTCGACCTGCGTCAGGCCGAACCCGTTCGTCAGCGGCGGCGGCGTGGTGGCAGGTGACCCGGCCGTGTCCGCCCGGGCCGCGCCGGCCGGCAGGGCCGCCCCCACCATGGCGGCCATCACGGCCACCACCATTCGCCATCGACTCGTTCTCCGCATTGCAGCATGCCCCCTCGTGAGCCTCGTCTTCGTGCGACCCGGAACCTATCGGGACGCGATGACGTCCCGATGAAACAGCACGCCGGGACCGTCGCGGAGGTCCCGGCGTGCCCGTGCGCCGGTCTCAGTCCAGGACCTTGGTCTCCAGCACCGGAGACGCCGCGATCTGGTCCTCGGTGAAGCGTTCGGTGACCCATTGGCCCGCCGAGAACAGCTTGGTCTGGTCGGCGTAGTGCGGCGAGTTCGGGTTGGCCGACTGGGAGTAGGCCAGCACCGAGGAGGCCTGCGGCGGCCCGTCGGCGGTGAACTTCACCTGCTGGATGAAGCTGGACCCGAAGGTGATGTCCGGTTTGCCGTCGACCTGGCCGGGAGTGACCACGTTCAGCACGCCGACTTCGGTGACGGCGCCGTGGACCGGGATCTGCTCCCCGTTGCGCGTCACCTTCTGGATGTCGGAGAGCGGCGCGTTGAGCGGGATCCCCGCCTTGCGCAGGGCGAGGACCGCCCGGCCGAACGCGTCGCGGACGGCGGAGCTTCCCGAGTCCAGCGAATTGGGCGTGTGCACCGGGTCCTTGGCGTCGAAGGGAACCCGCCAGGGAAGCTTCTCGATCGCCTGCCCGCCGAGCAGGAAGGCCCAGTAGTTCTCGAAGAGCCATGAACCCCGGCTGTCCGAGGTGTAGTTGTGGTCCTTCCAGGCGGCCAGGATCGGGCACGCCTCGCTCACGTTGACCAGGTTGCCGTCCACGAGGATGAGCCCGAAGGGCTGGCTCTGGCACATCGACACCGTGGCGTCGAGGGCGAGGTCGGCCGCTCGGCTGTTGTCGGCGAACAGCAACTGACGCATGGTCTCCGGCGTGAAGCCCCTGCCGGGCAGGCCGTCGGTGCCGTTGATCCGGTTCTGCGCGGTCAGGATCAGCTCCTGCGTGCGCAGCGATCGGGGCTGCGCCGTGTCGCCCATCACCCGGGGGAAGGCGAGCGGCTGCTCGGGGTTGGCCAGCCAGGCGCTGTCGTTGGCGTTGCCCACGAAGTCGGAGCGGATCAGGCGCGGCTGCTTGTGCGGATCGAGGAGCCCCGGCGCGACCGCGTTCGGGTCGTCGGGCCAGTCGCACTCGCTGCGCTTGCCGTCGAAGATGGAGACCGGCGGCACGTTCGGCAGCCGCAGCGCCTGGCTGAACAGCAGCCGGCCGGTCGCGGTGAGGCACGACTGCGCGTGTTCGTCGGTGATGTTCGGAGTCGCCTGGATGTCGGCGTACAGGGCGTTGCCCTTGCGGTCGGAGGCGACGGTGTTGAAGAACGGGATGCCCTCGGTGGTCTCCAGGGTGTTCACCACGTCCTGTACGTCCGTGGCCTGGTCGAGGTGGAACCAGGTGTTCATCGCCCGCAGGTTGTCCATGTTCGCGTCGCGCACCGCGTGCGCGCTCACCACCCAGGGCAGGGCGATGCCCTGGACCGATGCGGTGACGGGGCCGTAGCGGGTGGACCACAGGGTTCTGGTCACCTTGCCGAGCGTGCCGTCCTTGTTCAGCACATCGACCGCGACCTGCTGCGAGGTCATCGGCTGCCAGGCGCCGTCGACGAGGTAGTTGGTCGGGTGCAGCGGATCCACCTGGACGTCGAAGAGGCCGAACGGGGCCACCGTGGCGATGGTGTGGCTCCAGGCGACGTTGTCGTTGTGGCCGATGTTCACGGCGGGGAAGCCGAGCAGGCTCGCTCCCGAGACATTGGCCTTCCCCGGGATCGTCAACTGGCTCTGCCACATGCGGTTCTTGCCCTGCCAGGGGAAGTGCGGGTTGGCCAGCATCATGCTGCCCGCTCCCCCGGACACGCCCTGCGATCCGACGGCCAACGCGTTGCTGCCCATGCTCTGCTGACGCGTGGCGGCCATGGCGTCGCGGATCTTCTTGGCGGTCTCCTCGGGTGAGGACGCCGGCGGCGCGGCGGCGGCCGACGCCCCCGGAGGCACGGCGTTCACCTCGCCGTCGAGGAGCGCGTCGGCGCTGCCCATGATGATCTCGGCGTGCGCGTGCCGGTAGACGTCCAGCTCCGTGATCGGCCGCACCCAGGCGGCGCCCCGGCAGGCGGGGTCGGTGATGTTGTTCACGCCGGTCTCGGCCAGGTACCGGTTGTACCCCTGGACGTAGCCACGGATGGCGTCCTTGACCTCCGGCTCCGGCCCGTTGGGGGCGGGCTGGTCGAGCAGCCGTTCCACCACGCGGTTGTTGTTGATGCGCTGGAAGTACAGGTCGCTGTTGAGGTTGGTCGTGGTGTTCTGCTGCTCGCCGGGGCTCGTCCTGCCGTCGGGTCCCAGATAGCGGGACCGCTGGGCGTTGACCATCAGATAGGTGTCGGCCAGGGTGCAGATGTTGTCCTTGGCCGCGGCGTATCCGTAACCCGTCCCCAGGCCCTCCCAGTTGGAGGCCGTGATGTGCGGGATGCCGTATTCGGTGTACCGGATCGTCGGCCTGTCCGGACCCTGTGCGGTGGCCGATGGTGTGGCGCCCGGTGATCCCGCGGCCGTCATGGTGCTGATCACCGCCAGCGCGGCCATGACCGCCATCGGCAGCCTCGCTCCGAATCTCCTCCGCGCCATCGAGCCGTCCTTTCCTGTGCTCCGGGCCCTCGTCCGAACGCGCACACGGTAGGCGGGTGCGATGAAATCCCGATGGAGTCGCCGAGCGCGGCAGTTGGGGTTCCGGGGTTTCATCGGGATGTCATCCCCCGCTGCCAGTCTCGTCCGGTGACTCGGCCCACGCTTCGGAACGCCGACGCATGGGCCACCAACATGGGGAGGATCGACATGCGAGCCAGTAGGATCGCAGCCGCCGCGGCCGGACTTCTGCTGACAGCAGGGCTTTCGGCAGCGCAGGGGACCACCGCACAGGCGGCCACCACGGGGGCCGCGGCCTCGTGCGACGGCACGTACACGATCGTGGTGGGAGGCACCGGAAGTTCCTGGAACAACGACGGCTTCACCGGCAACATCCAGCAGCACGTCGGCTACCCGACCCAGATCCCGAACGGTGCGAGCGCCCGGGCCGGGGTCAACGAGCTGAACCGGCTGGTCCGCGACCAGCGTGCCGCGTGTCCGTGGCAGCACGTCAAGATGGCCGGCTACTCCCTGGGGGCCGCGGTCGTGCACATCTGGGTCAGCGAGAACAACCGCACCTTCGACAACGTCAACGCCATCCTCGTCGCCGACCCCAAGCGCCAGGGCCCTCCCGGGGCCAACGGAGGGTCCGTGCCGTTCGGCGGCATCATCGGCGCCCCGCTCGCCGGCGCGGACAAGAACTTCGGCAGCATCCCGGTCAAGACCATCTGTCACTGGGACTACGTCTGCGACGAGTCGGCGGGCATCTGGACCTACCCGGCCAACCACGTGAACAACTACCCCGAAGACTTCAACATGGATCACCACAACGACGGCGCCAACGAGGTCTGGTACAACGGCGCTTGGTACCCCGCGTAGACAGCGCTCGGCGCCCGTGCCCCGGCTCGCCCGTCGACCGGGGCACGGGCCCGCCACCTGCCGTCGGCCGACTGCTGGCGGGAGAGGTTCCGCGTGCGCGTCAGGAGGCGGAGCAGCTCCGCAGCAGCTCCCCGCCGCGCGCACCCGGCGTCGTCGAGGGCGCCGCGATGGATCTGGTGAGCCCGAGTCCGGCCTCGTCCCCGCGCAGGATCATCCGGTACGTGCTGTGCAGCATCCGGCTCGGCCCGACCCCCAGGTCCTCGGCCAGCCGGCATCGGGCCCGCTCGAAGACGGTCAGGGCGTCGGCCTGCCGGCCGGTGCGGTACAGGGCGCGCATCAGCATCGCGGCCACCGGCTCGTTGAGGGGGTGGGCCCCGGCCAAGGCATACAACTCGGCTATGGCCTGCGGGTGTTGGCCCATCCGGAGCTGCCACGTCAGCTTGCGCTGCATGAGGGCGAGCCTGCTCTCGGTGAGCCGCATCCGCTCCAGTTCCGCGAGCGGTCCGGGCAGGCCCGCCAGCGGCTCGCCCCGGAACAGGTCGAGGGCCCCCGCGCACCCGCGGACCGCCTCGGCAGCGTCGCCCGCGCGCTCGGCCCGGGTGATGTCGGCGAGCAGTCGCTCCACCCGCACCACGTCCACATCGACCGCTCCGGGCACCAGCCGGTATCCGCAGCGGTCGTGCTCGATCACCGGTTCCGGGCCGTCCCCGGCGCGCAGGGCCTTGCGTAGTCGGTAGACGTACACCGGGATCACATTGGTGAGCGGCGGCTCCAACCCCCATATGCCGTCGAGCAGTTCACGCTGGCTGACGGCGCGCCCGGCGCCGAGCGCCAGCGCCGCGAGGACGGCCTGCTGACGGAGGTGACCCAGGTCCAGCGGCCGCCCGTCCCGCCATGCCTGGAGCGGGCCGAGGACCGAGATCCGCACCTCGGGTGCCGCTGCCCGGCCGATGGCCGCACGCGCCGCCGGGCCCGCCGTGCGCGACCGGGGGCCGTGGCCGGGGACGACCAGGCCGCAGTCGAAGGCGTGCACGATGGCGGCGGCCCGGTCGCGCAGCCCCAGCCGC
This sequence comes from Streptomyces sp. NPDC001828, assembly GCF_042892175.1. NCBI lineage: Bacteria > Bacillati > Actinomycetota > Actinomycetes > Kitasatosporales > Streptomycetaceae > Streptomyces > Streptomyces sp. NPDC001828. The sequence goes on along the minus strand of NZ_JBIATV010000001.1, from coordinate 986,376 downwards.
GCGAGGATGCGCGCCACGTGCCCGGCCACCGCGTCCTTGGGGATCGCGAGGGCGGCGGCGATCTCGTCGTCCCGCAGTCCGCAGCCGATCGCCTGGAGCACCTCGCGCTCCTGGTGTCCCAGTGCGGTGGCCGTTGGCCGGCCGGTGGTGGCGGTCGTCGGCATCACTGCTCCCCGGGCTCGTCGGTCTGGCGGACGCGATCGCCAAGCTAGTGGCGCCGGCCTCGTGCGGGGCATCCGGAATGATCCGGGGTCAGCACCGGTCGAGCGCGGTCGCCCTGGCCTCCGGGCGGTCGACGGGGTCCTTGATCGAAGTGCCCGGAAGCGGCAGTAGGGTCTGTCCGTGGCCGACACTCACGTGAACACCTTGGTATCGACCCCGGGCGGGGAGCGGCACGCCTCCTGGCTGGAGCTCTTCTTCGATCTGGTCGCGGTGGCCGGCGTCGCCCAGCTGGCACACCTGCTGCACGGTGAGCCCGGCTGGCGCGATGTCGGCCTGTACATCGTGCTCTACCTGGCGTTCTGGACGAACTGGCTGTCCCTGACGCTGTACGGCAATGTCGCGGGTGAGCGCACCCGTACCCGCATCCTGCTGATCGGCATGTTCGGCCTGACCGTGATGGCGGCGGCCGTGCACGGCGTCCAACAGGGCGACCGGGGAACGGCGTTCGCCGTCGCGTACGCGGTCACGCGGTTCATCGGCGGGAACGCGTTCGGCGACCGGCGCGAGGTCGTGGTCGACTGGCCGACGGTCACCTTCACCGCGGGCGCGGTGCCGTGGACCGTCTCCATCTTCGTCCACGGGCCGGCCCGGCCCTGGCTCTGGGCGCTCGGCGTCGTCATGGATCTGTACGTCACCTTCGCGTTCTCCAGGGAACACCTGCTGCGCACCCTGCGGGAGCGCGCCGAGCACCGGCGCACACGGGAGCAGGGTCGCGCCGCCGCGCCCGAAAGCCGTAGGGAAGCTCGCGGCCGGGACCTGGCCGTCGTCGAGACCGACACCGAGCATCTCGCCGAGCGGCTCGGCCTGTTCTCCATCATCGTGCTGGGCGAGGGCGTCTACCAGATCGTCGAGGCCGCCTCGGACGCCCACTGGGACCGCGGCCTGTACGCGACGGTCGCCGGCGCCTTCGCCCTGCTGGTGCTGCTGTGGTCGCTGTCCCTGAGCAGGGGGCGCGGCGGCGTCCCGTGCCTGGGGGCCGCCTCGCCGCCCACCCGGGTCCTGCTCGGCCTGCACTGCTTCGTCACCGGCGCCGTCGCGGCGCTCGCGGCGGGAGTCGGTGTCCTGGTGGAACATGCCGACGGGGGTCTCCCCCATCAGACCGCCTGGATGATGGCCACCGCCCTGGGGGCCTATCTCCTCGTCGCGACCGGCCTCGCCCACTGGACCCGGGTGGGCAGCCTCCGCCGTCTCCTCGCCGCCGCGCTCCCCTCCCTCGCCGTGTGCGCGGCAGTGGGCGCCTTCGATGGCGCGGGCAGGCGTCCGGCGGGCCTGGTGTGGCTTCTGGTACTGGCGTTGGTGTGGTTCTCGGCCGGGATGCGGCGGTACGACTCGCCGAAGCCGAGCTGACCGGGCCGGGGCGCGCCTCACGATCCGTAGGCCGCAGGGGATGCGCGATGCCGATGCGCCAAGGTGTCAAGTCGCCCTCCTCCAAGCCCAGTTGGAGGTCACCGCCGCCGTTGACACAGGTGTGCCGCGCGCCCGCCGCCCGCAGGATCCGCGAGGCCGCCTCGGTGGCCCAGCCCCTGACGAGCCCGCTGGGTCGCGCCGGCCGAGCGCCTCACACCACGGCGGCGCTCGGGTCCTCGTACACGGCGTCGAGTGCGAGGTGGGCCCCGCCGCGCGCCGCCGCTCCCAGGCCCAGGGTCGAGGGGAGGATCTCGCAGCCGCCCGATTCCGGCGCCATGACCCGTCGCGCCACGCCCTCGCGCACACGGTCCAGGATCTGGTCCGCGAAGACCGGGAAATAGCCCCCGAGCACGACCGCGCGGGGGTTGAGCACATCGGCCAGGAGGGCGATGCCCAGGCAGAGGCCGTCGGCGATCCGGTCGAGCGCCGACAGCGTGCGGGCATCGCCCGCCTGCGCGCGCCCGCGCAGATCGGCGAGGCGCGAGGCGACGTCGAGGGACGCGTCATGGACGGGGTCGTCCGGCTCAGCGGCGTGGCGCAGCAGGGCGCCGAGGCCGACCATGGTCTCCCAGCAGCCGCGTCGGCCGCAGTTGCACAGCCGGCCGCCGGGGGCGAGTCGCATATGGCCGATCTCGCCCGCGAAGCCCCGGGCCCCGCGCATGAGCCGGCCGGCGCTGATGATGCCGCCGCCGACACCGACGTCGCCCGTGATCGAGATGAGGTCGTGGATGCCGGCGGCCGAGGCGATCACGTACTCGGCGATGGCGCCGAGCTTCGCGTCGTTCTCCAGGTGCAGCACCGGGGCGGCTCGGCCGAGGCGGTCCCGTAGTCCGGCGACGGCCGCCACGTCCCGCCATCCGATGTTCGGGGCGTAGCCGACGTGGCCGGTGGTGATGTCGACGTTGCCGGGCGCTCCCAACGCGGCGCCCACGAGCCGGGCGCCGACGGCGGCGACCGCCAGGTCGGCCTCGCGGACCAGCTCCGCCGTCAGGTCCAGCACGGCTTCGGGTCCGGTCGCGCGGACGTCGAGCGGGATCCGGCGTTCGAAGACGCAGTCACCACGCAGGGAGCGCGCCACCGCGCTGATGTAGTCGGCGTTGATCTCCAGACCGAGGCCGCAGATGCCGCGCCCGTCGATCTCGACGCTCACTCCCGGCCGTCCGACGGCGCCCTTCCGCTGCGAGTCCCCCTCGCGCACCAGGCGCAGCTCGATCAGTTCGGCGACCAGGTTGGTGACGGTGGGGCGCGGCAGACCGGTGTCCGCCGCGATCCGCGCGCGGGATCTGGGTCCGGCGTCCCGCAGGAGCCGCAGCACAAGGCCGAGGTTGGTCCGCCGGATCGACGCTCGGTCACTGGGCCGGGCCGTACCGCCCATCCCCACCCCGCGAACCACACCGCGCCGCAGCTCCGCCGCCATCTCTCCCCCGTCCGCGGCGCGTTCCGCCGCGTACCGAACCCTGTCGAAGTGCCCTGCCTGCGACCAGGTTAGTTGCGTGGGATGCGGAAGGTGCTCCGCGAGGGTTCCCGGACCGGACCGTGGCCGGTGAACAGGACGCGTCGGGAGTCGAAGGGGGCGAGCCGGCTCGGCCAGTGCGGCCGCGCGGCGAGTGCCCGGTGCGCCAAGTACTCGGCGCGGATGCCGTTTTCAGGGCGGAATCACCCGCGCCCGCCGGGGTACGCGGAGCGGAACACAGCTCCGACCGAAAGCGAGTACCCCATCGTGAGCGACCGCAGGCCCGAAGGACCGGGAGACGCCGGAGCTCCCGTACCCGAGCCGATACCCAGGGATCTGCCCGACCAGCAGGCAGGCGGCGACGGCGACCCCTGGGAAGCCCCGGACGAGTCCGCCCCCGATGCGAAGGGCGAGCGGCCCGATCCCGGGATCCCGGACACCGACGAAGCGGGCACGGGCCGCCGTGGCGCACCGCACTCGGGCAGCAGGCGGCCGGACCATCCGGTGCCCGACGAACCGACCGGCTGAGAACGACTGACGACTGAAGCCGTCCGAGAACGGCCGGGTCGCGACTCAATTACCGCCGGCGACGCGAATAAGACCCGAATAAGTTGAAGCGCATGTCCCGGCGGCGCCGGGGAACCCGGTTCCCCGGAGGTTGACAACTATGGTTCCCCTGCTTCTCGTTCTTCTGCTCGCTCTGATTCTGTTCGGTGCCGGTTTCGCCCTCAAGGTCCTTTGGTGGGTGGCGATCGCGGTTCTGGTGATCTGGCTGGTCGGGTTCGTGGCCCGCCCGAAGGGCGGCAGCGGCCGCTGGTATCGCTGGTAGGCAGGCCTTTTGGCCTTCCAGGCTTGATGTGGGGCCCGCCCTCTTCGAAGGGGCGGGCCCCACATCTCGTGTCAACGGCCGTACGGAAAGAAATATCAACCCGTCCGCGTGGGACGGTTTTCTGTGGGCACCCGCAGATTCAGCGGATCCGTACATATCTCTCGCCTCCTCCAGTGATCGAGAGAAGGTAAAGGGCCGCTGGTATCGCAATTGATGAAGGAGTTGTTTTCATGTCCGACAGCATGTGGGGTTACCGCGAGACGTCCGGCCGTCTGGCCGGGGCCGATCTGACGGGCTACAAGGTCGAGGCGACGGACGGCTCCATCGGCAAGGTCGACAAGCACTCGGACGAGACCCGGTCCGCCTACATCGTGGTCGACACCGGCCCCTGGATCTTCGGCAAGGAAGTCCTCCTGCCCGCCGGCACGATCGAGCGCATCGACGCGGACGAGCGGAAGATCTACGTGGACCGCACCAAGGAGCAGATCAAGAACGCCCCCGAGTTCGACCGGGAGAAGCACCTCGGCAACTCCGGTTACAACGAGGAGTTGGGCACCTACTACGGCACCGGCGCCCCCTTCGGCGGCCGGCCCGCCTGACCGGCCCGGAACACAGTGAGGGGCGGCCACCCGCATGCCGGGTGGCCGCCCCTCGTTCGTGTGACCACCGCCCCGGCCCTCCCCATCTTTGGAGCTTCTGCCAGTACGGGCCTTCCGCCGTGCATGGAGAGACTGCCGGGTGTCCGAGCCAGGACATCACTACGGGAGGAGTGTGCGGTGAGCACACAGGAGACGTACGACGAGATCGGCGAGGCGTTCGAGGGGTTCAAGGCCCTGCCGTTGGCCCGGTACGTGGAGGCGCCCAGCTTCCTCGCCATGGTCGGGGACGTCACCGGCAAGAAGGTGATCGACCTGGCCTGCGGAACCGGCTTCTACAGCCGTGAGGTGAAGCGGCGGGGCGCGGCGGACGTGTTCGGCATCGACGTCTCCGGCGAGATGATCGCCGCCGCCCGGGACATCGAGCGGGCGGACCCGCTGGGGGTGCGGTACGAGGTGGGCGATGTGGCCGACCTGTCGCCGGCCGAGGGGCCTTTCGACGTGGCGACCGCCGTGATGCTGCTCAACTATGCCGAGACGGTGGGCGAGTTCGAGCACCTGTGTCGCCGGGTGCACGAGAGCCTGAGGAGCGGCGGAGTGTTCTTCATGCTCCACCAGACGCCGGACTACGACTTCTCCGGGCCGTCGCCGCGCCCGTACGGCTTCCTCACCGAGCTGACCGGCGAGGAGTTCGGCACCGGACCACGGGTGAGGACCACCGCTCTGCTGGAGGGCGCGCCGATCTCGTTCACCTCCGGCCTCGCACGCCGCGAGGTGTTCGAGACCTGTCTCGCCGAGGCCGGGTTCAGCGAACTCACGTGGGTGCCGACCACGGTGTCGCCTGCCGGCATCGAGGCGTACGGGGACGCGTTCTGGGCCGACTACCGCTCCAACCCTGCCTTCGAGATGCTGCGCTGTCGCGCCTGACGGACAACCGCCGGGGCCCTCAGCCCGCGCCCGGCCGGCGCAGGTCCCGAACGCATGCGTTCACCCCGGACACTGCGCCGGGCACGGGCATCCACCCAGGTGGAACAAGGGAGCGGTTGCAGCAGCGGACTGTCCCGCACGGGTGACACCTTGTGTAACGCGCGGAGTCACGGGCACGCGTCTTTCATGATGTTCACGACGCTCATCCTCGTGCCCGTCGCCCTCGCAGTCGTCCTCACCTGGCGCAGCCCACACCACAACCGCCACCGCCGCTGAGCGCCGGGCGCTCCTTCACAGCCGACCCCGCCGCGACGCGTTCAAGAGCCGTCACGGCGGCCTCGCGGCGAACGTACGTAACGCAGTCTCCCGCCGCCCCTCGGTCGAGGGGCGGCGGGAGAGCACGAACACAGCATGCGATGCGGTCAGCGACGCCTGTCGCCCCGGCCGCCCTCGCCGCGTCGGCGCTCGTCCTTGCCGGTGGCGTCGTCGAACCGGATCTCTTCCTTGCGGACGGTGTCGGACACCTCCTTCTGCTCGGTGACCTTCTCCGTCTCCAGGCGCACCCGCTCCACCGGCACGGCCTCCTTGCGCACGACCGGGCGCTCCGCGTGGAGCGTCACCTCGGTCTCCGCCTCACCGATGTCCACGCGTGCGCGGTCGCCCTCGCGGATCGGCTCACGCACGACCCGGACCTCCTCGTGGCTGACCGGGACGGTCGTGGTCACGTCCTCCGTGACGACGACCTTGCGCAGCCGCGCCCGGCCCACTTCCTCGTTCTCGGTGCCGACCCGCAGCCGCTCCTCGGAGCGGATCAGGGCGTCCTCGTCCCCGGCGAACCGGGCGTGGACGTCGGTGCCCGTGGCGTTCCCGGGGACGTCGACGCTGCCGGCGGCTCCGCCCGGGCCCGGGGTGCGCTTGCCGAGGCCGTCGACGCCGTAGTGGCGGTACAGCTCGCCCTCCGCCGTGGCGTCGAGGTGCTCGTCGGCGTCCAGACGGGGGGCGTCCTTCACGACGCTCTTGGCGTAGGCCACGTGCAGGGCGTCGCCGTCACGACGGGCGCCCTTCAGCGGCACGAACGACTCCTTGGTGCCGAAGAGGCCGGTCTTGACCGTGACCCACTCCGGGCGGCCCGTGCCGTCGGCCAGGTAGACCTGTTCGACGCCGCCGATCTTCTCTCCATCCGGGTCGTAAGCCACCAGTCCCTTGAGACCCTCGGGGCGGCTGAACATGTCACCGGTGCTCATGCGGATCACTCCTGACCTGTCGGGGGATGGGCCCGGCGGCATCCGTACGGAGCCACGGCCCTCGCTCCAACCCCGCCACATCCCACCCGCCACGGCGACCGGAACCACCCCGCCCACAACGGCCACACCCCAGTCCCCACGCCCGGCCGGACACATCCGGGGCCGCCGTGCGGGTTACGCCATCCGTGTGAACGCCGATCCACGTGCCCGGACGCCGTCCGACGGGCCCTGAGCCGGCTCGCCGGCTCCCGCCGGTCCCCCGGTGCGACGATCACGCTTCTCACGCTCAGGGATGAACCGATCTCCGCTCGGCTCGACTTCGGCCTCCGCTCCCCGCTACGAACATCACCCAGTACGGGAGACCTTCACGAAGGGGTGTTCATGCGCATGCGCGCCAGGACCACAACCATGGCGACGGGGCCGGCCGTCCTCGCCATCCGCACGACAGCGGTAGCGGCCTGCGGCGAGACGTCCTGATGGGGCGGCCTCGTCTGTTACTCGTCGTATGTGCCGGGCTGCTCGCCACCGGCTGCGTCTCGGTCGCGTCCAAGTCCGGGCCACCCGTCAAGGAGCTCGGGCCGGAAGGGGGCCGTCTCACCGCCGTGTCACCCGGGCCCGAGCAGCCGCCCGGCCGCGAGACCCTGGCCCCGGCCGGCGCCCCGGCGCCCACCAGCCACGGCACGGGCAGCGCCCGGCCGGCCGGGCCATCCGCTCCGGACCGCCCGCGCCCCCAGGCCGCGGACTCGGCCCACCGCGCTCCGGCCCACGGCCGGGCCGCGGCGCGGCACCCCGCACCCGCCCCGGCGCAGCGCCATCAGGGGCAGCCCCGCCCCCGCTACGACCCCGGCCAGGTGTGTGCCTGGGCCAAGGGCACCGGCTTCGACCCCTCGGTCGTCCGCGCCTGCCAACAGCAGTTGGGCCTCAGGTGAGCTCGCGGCCCAACTGAGCTGACAGCGGCGGCCGTTGGGGCTGTGCCCGACGGCCGCACGGGCCTGTCCCCCTGTGCTCATGGGCACTTCCCCAGGACCGCCGGGGTCGGCGCGGTCCGGGGCGGTGGAGGATCGGTGATTTTCCGGCGGAGCCCCGGCCCGGCGCATAGGGTCGGTGACATGCGCATTGTCATCGCTGGTGGTCATGGTCAGATCGCGCTGCGGCTCGAACGGCTGCTGCACGCGCGCGGGGACGAGGTCGCGGGGATCATCCGCAGGGCGGAGCAGGCGGGCGATCTGCTGGCAGCGGGCGCCGAACCCGTCGTGTGCGACCTGGAGTCGGCCTCCCTCGACGAGCTCGCCCGGCACCTCGAAGGCGCGGACGCGGCCGTGTTCGCGGCGGGTGCGGGGCCGGGCAGCGGTGTGGCCCGCAAGGACACCGTGGACCGCGCCGCGTGTTCCCTGTTCGCGGACGCGGCCGAGGCCGCCGGGGTGCGGCGCTTCATCGTCGTCTCCGCCCTGGGTGCAAGGAACGCGCCCGCACCCCGTGGCTCCGACTCCGTATTCGCCGCCTACCTGTACGCCAAGGCGGCAGCCGACGCGGACGTACGGGCGCGGGCCGGGCTCGACTGGACCATCCTGCGCCCGGGCCAGCTCACCAACGGGGCGGGCACGGGCCTGGTCACCCTCGCCGAGTCCACCGGAGGCGGTGCCATCACCCGTGACGACGTCGCCTCCGTCCTGGCGGCCCTGCTCGACGAGCCCGCGACCACGGGGCGGACGCTGGAACTGGTCGGCGGAAGCGTCCCGGTGGACAAGGCGGTCGCCTCGCTGACCGGCTGAGCCGAAGCGCCCGCCGGGCGGGAGGGAGGCGGCGAGAGCCGCTCACCTTCCGGCGCGGCCGCGCTCATATCCGCTTGCGCATCCTCACCGCTCAAGCCATCGTCGCGGAACCGAACACCGCACGAAGGCAGACATGATGACGACCCAGTCCCACCCCGTCGACCACGAGCTCGTCCAGGCCGCGTCGGACGTCGCGCGTGTTCGCTGCCGCGGCGACAACCACACGATGGCCGCCGCCGGGCGCACTCCGGACGGACGGATCATCACCGCGGTGAACGTGTACCACTTCACCGGCGGGCCTTGCGCCGAGCTGGTCCTCATCGGCACGGCCGCGGCCCAGGGCGCGTACGAGTTGGAGACGGTCGTCGCCGTGGGCGACCGTGACCGGGGGGTCGTTCCGCCGTGCGGGCGTTGCCGCCAAGTGCTTCTCGACCACTTCCCCGCCCTGCGGGTCATCGTCGGCGCGGGCGAGCGGCTCCGGACGGTCTCCGTCGCCGAGTTGCTCCCGGAGAGCTACGTCTGGGCCGATCACCAGCTCGACGCCGACCAGGCCACCCCGCCCAGCACCGGCTGACGCCCGGGGCCCGGCGCCCTCCCGCGCCCGGCGGGACTGAAGTCCCGCCGATGCAGCCCTGGTACAGGACCATGGTCACACAACATCTTGTGTCGAGTCCTCACACCACATCGCAGATGTAGTGTTTCGTTCTGCCGGTTCGACGCCTGTGGCCGAGGTCGCGCGTCGAGGCAAGAGGGAACCCGGTGGGAATCCGGGACTGCCCCGCAACGGTGAGTGGGTACGACGGTCGGGCGCAGACGCGTCCGCACGGGTCCACGAGTCCGATACCTGCCGGCGCAGCTCCGCGCGTACTCACGCCCGGAGGACGTTCCGACGCCTCGTGGGAGGGCCGACGTGACTGTTGTCGACGCCGTCGATTCCGTGACCGAATATCTGGACCGCAGCGACTGGCGGGTCAACGCCAATGCCAATCAGGGCTATTCGCTCGGCGGGCTGATCCTCAACGCCGCCGGGAAGGTCATCGCCAACTACTGGCTGGACCAGGTGTATCCGCCGGCGGTCGGGCGCGCGCACCGGGAGGGCGACCTTCACATCCACGATCTCGACATGCTCGCGGGCTACTGCGCGGGCTGGTCGCTGCGCACCCTGATCACCGAGGGGTTCAACGGGGTGCCCGGGCAGATCGACTCGGCGCCGCCACGGCACTTCTCCTCCGCCACGGGCCAGATCGTGAACTTCCTCGGCACACTGCAGAACGAGTGGGCCGGCGCCCAGGCATTCAGCTCCTTCGACACCTACATGGCGCCGTTCGTCCGCAAGGACGCGATGACGTACGGCGAGGTCCGCCAATGCGTCCAGGAGATGGTGCACAACCTGAACGTGCCCTCCCGCTGGGGCACCCAGACCCCGTTCACCAACCTCACCTTCGACTGGACCTGCCCGGCCGATCTGCGGGAGCAGGTGCCCGTGATCGGCGGCATGGAGATGGACTTCCGCTACGGGGACCTCCAGGCCGAGATGGATCTGATCAACCGCGCCTACATCGAGGTGATGGCCGAAGGCGACGCCACCGGGCGGGTGTTCACCTTTCCCATCCCCACGTACAACATCACCCGGGACTTCCCCTGGGACAGCGAGAACGCCGAGCGGCTGTTCGCGATGACGGCGAAGTACGGGCTGCCGTACTTCCAGAACTTCATCAACTCCGACCTCCAGCCGCACCAGATCCGCTCCATGTGCTGCCGGCTCCAGCTGGACCTGACCGAACTGCTCAAGCGAGGCAACGGCCTATTCGGCAGCGCGGAGCAGACGGGCTCCCTCGGGGTCGTCACCGTCAACTGCGCCCGGCTCGGCCACGTCCACGCCGGTGACGAGAGCGGCCTGTTCAGCGCGCTCGACCGGCTCCTCGACCTGGCCCGCACCAGCCTGGAGATCAAGCGGGTCACCGTGCAGGACCTGATCGACGGCGGGCTCTACCCGTACACCAAGCGCTACCTCGGAACGCTGCGCAACCACTTCTCCACCATCGGCGTGAACGGGATCAACGAGATGATCCGCAACTTCACCCACGACGCCCACGACATCACCACCCCCGAGGGGCACGGCCTGGCCGTCCGGCTGCTCGATCACGTGCGGGCCCGGATGGTCGAGTTCCAGGAGGAGACCGGGCACCTCTACAACCTGGAGGCGACCCCGGCGGAGGGCACGACGTACCGGTTCGCGAAGGAGGACCGCGATCGCTTCCCCGGCATCCTCCAGGCCGGCTCGGACGAGCACCCCTACTACACCAACTCCTCGCAACTGCCGGTCGGTTGGACCGATGACGCCTTCGCGGCGCTGGAGATGCAGGACGAGCTGCAGGGCAAGTACACCGGGGGCACGGTGCTGCACCTCTACCTGGCGGAGCGGATCTCCACCGGGGAGGCGTGCCGCAGTCTGGTGCGCCGCTCCCTCGAACGCTTCTCCCTGCCCTATCTCACGGTGACACCGACGTTCTCGATCTGCGCCTCGCACGGATACCTGGCGGGAGAGCACCCCAACTGTGCGCAGTGTGGGGCCAGTTGCGAGGTGTGGACCCGCGTCATGGGGTATCACCGGCCGGTCGCCTCCTTCAACATCGGCAAGAAGGGCGAGCATGCCGAGCGGGTCCACTTCCGTGAAGGCGCGGGGGCCGTGGCGTGATACGGATCGGCGGCTGGTCACGGCTTTCGGGCTGCGACTGGCCGGGCCGTCTGGTCACCACCGTCTTCTGCCAGGGGTGCCCGTGGCGGTGCGGATACTGTCACAACCCCGGTCTCCTGCCTCCGCGTTCGGCGCCCGTCGTGCCCTGGGACACGGTGACGTCCCATCTCGCGCGCCGTCGCGGCCTCCTGGACGGCGTCGTCTTCTCGGGCGGTGAGCCGCTGCTCCAGGCGGGTCTGGCGGGCGCTTTGCGCGAGGCTCGCGCGCTCGGCTTCGCGACCGGCCTGCACACCGGCGGCGCCTATCCGCGCCGCTTCGCGCAGCTCCTTTCGGAGGGGCTGCTCGACTGGGTCGGCTTCGACGTGAAGGCCGCCCCGGCCGCGTACGAGAAGGTGACGGGCGTCTCCAACAGCGCGGCTCCCGCTGCCCGTTGCCTGCGCCTGCTCCTGGACGCCGGGGTGCCGCACCAGATCCGGACCACGGTCGACCCGGCGCTGCTCGACCGGGCGGACGTCGCGGAGCTGGAGCGGTGGCTGGCACGGCAGGGTGTGCGCGGCCATGTGAGGCAGGAGGCCCGGCGGGTGACCTGACGCGGGGTGGCCCGGCCGCCGTGGGCAGGAGGCTCACGGCGGCCGGGCCGCGCTCTTCCTACCGGTGGGTGAACTCCGGTGGCCTCTTGTCGATGAAGGCCGTCATGCCCTCCTTCTGGTCCTGGGTGGCGAACACCGCGTGGAACAGGCGGCGTTCGAAGCGGACGCCTTCGGCGAGGGTCGTTTCGAAGGCCCGGTTGACGGATTCCTTCGCCATCATCGCGACCGGCAAGGACATCCCGGCCACCGTGTCCGCTACCGCGAGCGCCTCGGCGACCAGGTCGGACGCGGGCACGATCCGGGAGACCAGACCGGCGCGCTCGGCCTCGGACGCGTCCATCGTGCGGCCGGTCAGACAGAGTTCCATCGCCTTGGCCTTGCCCACCGCGCGGGTCAGCCGCTGGGAGCCGCCGATGCCCGGGATCACCCCGAGTCTGATCTCCGGCTGACCGAAGACGGCCGTGTCGGCGGCGAGCAGAATGTCGCACAGCATGGCCAGTTCACAGCCGCCGCCGAGGGCGTAGCCCGCGACCGCCGCGACGGTCGGCGTACGCAACTGGCCGAGCCGGTCCCAGGCGGTGAACCAGTCGCTGAGATACATGTCCAGGTAGCTTCGCGGCCGCATCTCCTTGATGTCGGCACCGGCCGCGAAGGCCTTCTCGGAGCCGGTGAGGACGATGCAGCCCACGTCCGGATCCCGGTCCAGTGCCTCGGTGGCGGCGACGACCTCGGTCATGACCTGGAGGTTGAGCGCGTTGAGCGCCTTGGGCCGGTCGAGCGTGAGCAGGGCGGTGCGCCCCTTGCGCTCGACGACGATGGTCTCGTACGCCGTGTCGGTCATCGGGTTCCCTCTTTCTGGTGCCTCGCTGCCGCCGCCGCGTCGCGCAGGGCGTGGACGATGCCGGAGAAGTCCTCGCCCGCTCCGGCGCCTTCGGCGTACGCCGCGTACAACTCGGCCGCACGCAGGCCGAGTCCGGAGTCGATGCCGCCGGCCCGCAGGGCGTTGGCCGCGAGCCCGAGGTCCTTGGCCATCAGGGGCGCGGCGAAGCCGGGCCGGTACTCGCGGTTGGCGGGGCTGGCCGGAACAGGGCCCGGGACGGGGCAGTTGGCGGTGAGCGCCCAGCACTGGCCGGACGCGGTGGAGGCCACGTCGTACAGCGCCTGGTGGGACAGGCCGAGGCTCTCCCCGAGGACGAACGCCTCGCTGACCGCGATCATCGAGACGCCGAGGATCATGTTGTTGCAGATCTTCGCCGCCTGTCCGGCGCCCGGGCCGCCGCAGTGCACGGCCTTCTTGCCCATCACGGCGAGCAGCGGCGCGGCCTGTCCGTACTCCGCCTCTCCCCCGCCCGCCATGAAGGTGAGCGTGCCGGCCTCGGCGCCCGTCACACCGCCCGACACCGGCGCGTCCAGGGCGCGGTGCCCGGCCGCGACGGCGGCCTCGTGGGCGGCGCGCGCGTCGGCCACGTCGATGGTGGAGCAGTCCACGAACAGCGTGCCGGGCCTGGCCGCCGCGAGGAGCCCCTCGTCCTGGTACAAGGCGAGGACATGGCGGCCGGCGGGCAGCATGGTGATCACGACGTCCGCCTCGGCGGCGGCGGCCGAAGCGTCTCGTGCCACCTCGACCCCGGCGGCCTCCGCCGCCGACAGGGCCTCGGGGACGAGGTCGCAGCCGATCACCCGGTGCCCGGCGGCCGCCAGGTTGGCGGCCATCGGGCCGCCCATGTGTCCGAGCCCGACGAAGGCGACGACAGCGCTCACCAGGGCACCTCCTCGGGGGAGTCGGGCCCGGCGAGGCGCAGTTCGCGCTCGCCGAGCGGAGCGAAGAAGCGGGCCACGTCGTCGTCGGTCACCTCGGCCAGGGTGGCGGGTGCCCAGTGGGGGGTGCGGTCCTTGTCGATGACCTGGGCACGGATCCCCTCGGCCAGGTCGGGTGCGGACAGGGCCGCGCAGGAGACGCGGTATTCCTGCTCCAACACCCTTTCCAGGGTGCCGAGTTGCTCGGCGGACCGCAGGGCGGCGAGGGTGACCTTGAGTGCGGTGGGCGACTTGGCGGCGAGGGTGTCCGCCGCCTCCTTGGCCGCGGTCACCCCGCTCGCCAGGAGCCGGTCGACGATCTCCTCGACGGTGTCGGCCGCGTAGCAGTGGTCGATCCACTCGCGCCGCTCGGCCAGTTCACCGGGCGGGGCTTCGGTCGTGTGCCGCACGAGCACCTCCGTGACGGGCGACCGGGCGAGGTCGGCCGTCAGCGCGCCGAGCCGGGCCGCCGGAACGAAGTGGTCGGCGAGGCCGCACAGCAGGGCGTCGGCGGCGCCCACCGCGTTTCCCGTCAGGGCCAGGTGGGTGCCGAGCCTGCCCGGTGCGCGGGTGAGGAGATGGGTCCCGCCGACATCGGGGACGAAGCCGATGCCGGTCTCGGGCATAGCCACGCGGGAGCGCTCGGTGACGATCCGGACGCTGCCGTGGGCCGAGACGCCGACGCCGCCGCCCATGACGATGCCGTCCATGAGGGCCACATACGGCTTGCGGTAGCGGGCGATGCGGACGTTGAGGCGGTACTCGTCGCGCCAGAAGTCCGCCGAGGCGCTGCCGCCCGCGCGCGCGTCCTCGTAGATGGAACGGATGTCACCGCCCGCGCACAGGCCGCGCTCGCCGGCGCCACGGATCAGGACGGTCTCGACGGCGGGGTCGTCCTCCCAGGCGGCGAGCGCTTCGTCGACGCGGCGGACCATGGTGTGGCTGAGCGCGTTGAGCGCCTTGGGGCGGTTGAGGGTCACGTATCCGGTGTGGCCCTCGGTGTGCAGCAGGACCTCGTCCTGTCCGTCCGGGCTCATCGCAGGTTCTCCGTGAGTCCTCGGGCGACGATGACGCGCATGATCTCGTTGGTTCCTTCCAGGATCTGGTGCACCCGGAGATCGCGCACGATCTTCTCGATGCCGTACTCGCTCAAGTATCCGTACCCGCCGTGCAGCTGAAGTGCCTGGTCGGCCACGGTGTAGCCGGTGTCGGTGGCGAAGCGCTTGGCCATGGCGCAGAGCTGGGCGGCCCCCGGGTCACCTCCGTCGAGTGCCTGGGCCGCGGTGCGGACCAGGGCACGGGCGGCGGTGAGTTCGGTGGCCATGTCGGCGAGGCGGAACTGGAGCGCCTGCGCGTCGAGCAGCCGGGCGCCGAACGCCCGGCGGTCGGCGAGATGGGCGAGGCTGCGGTCCAGGGCGCTCTGGGCGCCGCCGAGCGAGCAGGCCGCGATGCCGAGGCGGCCGCCGTTGAGGCCGTTCATGGCGATGCGGAAGCCCTCCCCCTCCTCGCCCAGGCGCCGCTCCGCCGGGACGCGCACCTGATCGAGAACGACCTGGCGGGTGGGCTGAGCGTTCCAGCCCATCTTGCGCTCGTCGGCGCCGAAGGAGAGCCCCGGGTCTGTGCGTTCGACGACGAACGCGGAGATGCCTCCGGGGCCGTCGCCGCCGGTGCGGGCCATGACGATGTACACGTCGGAGGCCCCGGCCCCGGAGATGAACTGCTTCACTCCGGTCAGGACGTAGTGGTCGCCTTCGCGCTCGGCGCGGGTGCGCAGGGCCGCCGCGTCCGAGCCCGCGCCGGGTTCGGTGAGGCAGTAGCTGCCGAGGGTCTCGGCGGAGCAGAGGCCGGGCAGCCAGCGGTCGCGCTGGTGCTGGTCGCCGTACCGGTCGATCATCCAGGCGACCATGTTGTGGATGGAGAGGTATCCGGCGATGGAGGGGCAGCCGGTGGCGAGCACCTCCAGGACGAGCACGCCGTCGGCGCGGGTGAGCCCGGAGCCGCCGGACTCCTCCCGCACGTAGATGCCGGCGAGGCCGAGCCGGGCCGCGCGGCGCAGCACGTCGACGGGGAAGTGCTTGTCCTGGTCCCACGCGATGGCGTGCGGGGCGAGCTGCTCCTGGGCGAAGTCGAGGGTCACTTCGGCCAGGGCGAGCTGGTCCTTGCTGAGCAGGGTCGTGGTCACCGGGTCACCCCATCGTCGGGATGGTGAAGCTCGCGCCCTCCTTGACCCCGGAGGGCCAGCGCGAGGTGACGGTCTTGGTGCGGGTGTAGAAGCGGACGGCGTCCGGGCCGTGCTGGTTCAGGTCCCCGAAGCCGGAGCGCTTCCAGCCGCCGAAGGTGTGGTAGGCCACCGGGACCGGGATGGGCACGTTCACGCCGACCATGCCGGTGTTGACCCTGCGCGTGAAGTCGCGGGCGGTGTCTCCGTCGCGGGTGAAGATGGCGACCCCGTTGCCGTACGGGTGCTCACTGGGCAGTCGCAGGGCCTCCTCGTAGTCGGCGGCCCGCACGACGCACAGCACCGGGCCGAAGATCTCCTCGCGGTAGATCCGCATGTTCGGCCGTACGTGGTCGAAGAGCGAGGCTCCGGCGAAGAAGCCGGTCTCGCTCCCGGGCAGCGTGAACCCCCGCCCGTCCACTACGAGTTGGGCTCCTTCGGTGGCGCCGATGCCGACGTAACGGTTGACCCGGTCCAGCGCGTCGCGGCTGACCAGGGGGCCGAAGTCGGCGTCCGGGTCGTCGGAGCGGCCGATGCGCAGGGTGGCGATGCGTTCCTTGAGCCGGGCGACCAGGGCGTCGGCGGTCTCCTCGCCGACGGGGACGGCGACCGAGATCGCCATGCAGCGCTCGCCCGCCGAGCCGTAGCCCGCGCCGATCAGCGCGTCCACGGCTTGGTCCAGGTCGGCGTCCGGCATCACGATCATGTGGTTCTTGGCGCCGCCGAAGCACTGGGCCCGCTTGCCGTGGGCCGCGGCGGTGGCGTAGATGTGCGCGGCGACGGGGGTCGAGCCGACGAAGCCGAGCGCCTGGACCCGTGGGTCCTCCAGGAGGGTGTCGACCGCTTCCTTGTCGCCGTTGACCACGTTGAGCACACCCGGCGGCAGCCCGGCCTCAAGGAAGAGTTCGGCGAGGCGCAGCGGTACCGACGGGGCACGCTCGGAGGGCTTCAGGACGAAGGCGTTGCCGCAGGCGAGTGCGGGTGCGGCCTTCCACAGCGGGATCATGGCGGGGAAGTTGAAGGGGGTGATGCCGGCGACGACCCCGAGCGGACCGCGCAGTGAGTGCACGTCGATGCCGGAGCCGGCGTTGTCGGTGAACTCACCCTTGAGCAGGTGCGGAATCCCGGCCGCGAACTCGACGACCTCCAGGCCGCGTTGGATGTCGCCGTGGGCATCGGCGACGGTCTTGCCGTGTTCGGACGAGAGCAGCCGGGCCAGCGACTCCCGCTCTCCTTCGACGAGTTGGAGGAAGCGGAGCAGCACGCGGGCCCGTCGCTGCGGATTCCACCCGCCCCAGTCCCGCTGCGCCTCCTCGGCGTTGGCGATGGCCGCCTCGGTGTCGGCGCGGCCGGCGAGGGGGACCCTGGCCCGCACCGCGCCGGTGTTGGGGTCGTACACGTCGGCATGGCGGCCGGAGGTTCCGGTGGTGTGCTTTCCGCCGATGAAGTGGGTGAGTTCACGGACCATGGAAACCTGCTCTCGTCAGGTGGGATCCGAGGAGGGCGCGGCTTGCCGGCGGGACGGCACCGATCGGGGTGCGCGGCGCCCGCAAGGCGCGGGACAGCGAAGGACCGAAGCCTTCGACGAGTCACGAACGCGCGGACAGGGCCGTGCGCTTCGGGAACTCCGACGGATCACCAGGGCCGTGGTCACGTACCGGTGCCATGCGTGTCTTCTCCATCCTCGTGGACAACACGGAACACCCCACGGCCGGTATCCTGACTCCCGGATCAGCGCACATCGCCCGCCTTCCCGACGTCTCACACGTCAGTGGCGTACCGCTCGGCGACACACTCCCCGGTCACAGTGGCGGGACCGCGCCGGATTCACACCGGCTTCCCTGCACCGCGGGCTTACCCACGAACATATAGTTGGACGTCCTAGTAAGTCCACCCCCGCCCGTCAGCCGATGCCCGGCTTCTCTTCGGCCACCGGGTAGGGGACGAAGGTGCTGCTGTTCTCGTCGACGGCGAGGCGCCGGTCCAGCGGCGGTACGGCCCGCTGCGGGCAGTCGGTGCGTTCGCACAGGCGGCAGCCCATGCCGATGGGGACGGCGGCGGAGGTACTGGCGAGGTCGAGGCCGTCGGAGTACACCAGCCGTGCGGCGTGCCGGAGTTCACAGCCGAGCCCGATGGCGAAGGTCTTGCCCGGCTCGCCCCAGCCGCCCCGGTGGCGGGAGACCGCCCGGGCGGTCCACAGATAGCGCCGGCCGTCCGGCATGGCCGCCACCTGGACGTGGATGCGGCCGGGTGCGGCGAACGCCTCGTACACGTTCCACAGCGGGCAGGTGCCGCCCGCCCGTGAGAAGTGGAAGGCGGTGGCGGACTGGCGCTTGGACATGTTGCCCGCCCGGTCGACCCGCACGAAGGAGAAGGGCACCCCGCGCAGCCGGGGGCGTTGCAGCGTGCTGAGGCGGTGGCAGATCGTCTCGTAGCCGAGTCCGAAGTGGTCGGTCAGGCGCTCGATGTCGTAGCGGGATTCCTCGGCGGCCGCGTGGAAGCGGCGGTAGGGCAGGATCAGCGCGGCGGCGAAGTAGTTCGCGATGCCGATCCGGGCGAGCGGCCACGCGGCGGAGTCCTGGTCGAAGTCCTCCGAGGCGAGGGCGGAGATTCCCTCCGCGTGTTCGAGCAGGGCGAGTTGGGTGGCCATCCGGAACGCCTGCTGGCCCGGGCGCAGCCGGCTGGAGAGATGCAGGACGCGGGCGCCGGGGTCGTAGTGGTGCAGGAGCCGGCCGGAGTCCGCGGCGGTCCGCACGCCGTGCCGTTCGGCGAGGCGCGCGGAGAGCGCGCGCAGGACTTCCCCGGGGCGTACGCCGGTCTCGGCGGCCAGGTCCTCGGCGGCGAGGTCGATGTCGTGCAGGTAGTTCTGCCGCCGGTAGAAGAACTCGCGGATCTCCTCGTGCGGGGAACGCGGCTGTGCCACCGCGCCGAGCCCCCGCCCCTCCGCGACCTCGGCGAGCCGCTCGGTCAAGTGCTGGTTGCGACGGCCCAGTTCGACCAGGACCGAGGCCACGGCGGGCATGCGCGCGGCGAGGTCCGCGAGGTCGGACGCGGACACCCGGCCCACGGAGACCTCGCCGGTGAGCGCGTCCCGCAGATCGGCGACCAGGCGGCTGGTGTCGCGCTCGGAGAAGAATCCCGGATCGACGCCGAAGGCCTCGGTCAGGCGCAGCAGCACGGGCACGGTCAGGGGCCGGGAGTCGTGCTCCATCTGGTTCAGATAGCTCGGGGAGATGGCGAGGGTGCGGGCCAGGTCGGCCTGGCTCATCCGCCGTTCCTCCCGCAGCCGGCGCAGCCGCGCCCCCGCGTACGTCTTGCTCACCCGTGGCTCCCGTGTGGTCACGATCGTCGGCATTGCCCGCGATCGTAGCCGTCCGGGTGCCTCGTACGGGCTTCGCAAAGTTGGCAATGTGCGGGCGGAAGATGCGCAGAACTTGGCATCTTTCCACGGTTGTTGGCACTGAGTGCCAATGCCAGAGTCGTATCGCGGCCCGCCGAACTCCGTCGGGCGGAGCGGATCCGGGGCGCGACTTCACGCCCTGACGTCGGCACTCCCGGCGTCTCCGCCCGGCTCTGCACCATTGCTCGAATGGCCGGCCAGGGGTCCGACGGGCCGCAGCCCCACCATCACGACGGCACCCAGTGCCGATCATTCGCACAGTTCACGACGCACAGGTTACGACTCCCGGGAGACGGTCATGGCACAGGCAGACACGATGACGGCGGCGGCCGCGGAGCTGGCGCGGCGGTGGGCGAGCGATCCGCGGTGGCAGGGGATCGAGCGCACCTACAGCGCCGAGGACGTGGTGCGGCTCTCCGGCAGCGTCCGCGAGGAGGCCACGCTGGCCCGGCGGGGAGCCGAGCGGCTGTGGCGCCAACTGCACGAGCGGGACTACATCCACGCCCTGGGCGCGCTCACCGGCGGGCAGGCCGTCCAGCAGGTGAAGGCCGGCCTCCAGGCGATCTACCTGTCCGGCTGGCAGGTGGCCGCCGACGCCAACCAGGCCGGGCACACCTACCCCGACCAGAGCCTCTACCCGGCCAACTCCGTGCCCCAGGTGGTGCGTCGGATCAACAACGCCCTGCTGCGCGCCGACCAGATCGCGACCGCCGAGGGCGGCACGGACACCACCGACTGGCTGGCCCCGATCGTCGCCGACGCCGAGGCCGGCTTCGGCGGACCGCTCAACGCGTTCGAGCTGACCAAGGCGATGATCACGGCGGGGGCGGCCGGCATCCACTACGAGGACCAGCTCGCCTCCGAGAAGAAGTGCGGCCACCTCGGCGGCAAGGTCCTCGTCCCCACCTCCCAGCACATCCGCACCCTGAACGCGGCGCGCCTCGCCGCCGACATCGCCGACGTCCCCACCCTGATCGTCGCCCGCACCGACGCGTTGGCTGCCAACCTGCTCACCAGTGACGTGGACGAACGCGACGCGCCTTTCGTGACCGGCGAGCGCACGGCGGAGGGCTTCTACCGGGTGCGCAACGGCATGGCACCCGTCATCGCCCGTGGACTCGCCTACGCCCCCTACGCGGACCTCATCTGGGTCGAGACGGGCACCCCCGACCTGGCACAGGCCCGTGAGTTCGCCGAGGCCGTCCACGCCGAGCACCCGGGCCAGATGCTGGCCTACAACTGCTCGCCCTCCTTCAACTGGAAGGCGTCCCTGGACGACGACCAGATAGCCAAGTTCCAGCGCGAACTCGCCTCCATGGGCTACCGCTTCCAGTTCATCACCCTGGCCGGCTTCCACTCCCTCAACCACGGCATGTTCGACCTGGCCCGCGGCTACGCCGAGCACGGCATGACCGCGTATGTCGACCTGCAGGAGCGGGAGTTCGCCGCCCAGGAGCACGGCTTCACCGCCGTGAAGCACCAGCGCGAGGTCGGCACCGGCTACTTCGACCAGGTCTCCACGGCCATCAACCCGGCCTCCTCCACCACGGCCCTGGCGGGCTCCACCGAGGAGGAGCAGTTCCACTAGCGGTCGCCCGCCGGCCGGAAGGCCGGGCCCCGCTCGCCGCCCGATCCGCCATCCCCGTGTCCAGGGCGGGGGCCGCACGACCGCCTCCGTCCGGCCCCCGCCCCTCCCGCTGAGGAGACCCGCATGACCCTCTCCGCCCCGACCAGCCGTGCCCAGGTGCTCGGCGCTCCGGGACATCGGCACGACGAGATCCTCACGCCCGGGGCCCTGGAGTTCCTCGGCTTCCTCGTGGACGAGTTCGGCGACCGGCGCCGGCACGTCCTGAGGGAACGCGAGCGGGTGGCGTCCCGCCTCGCCTCGGGTTCACCGTTCGACTTCTCCGTCGCCACGGCCGGCATCCGTGCGGACGCGTCCTGGCGCGTGGCGCCGCCCGCGCCCGGCCTGACCGACCGCCGGGTGGAGATCACCGGCCCCCCGGAGCGCGGCATGGCGGTCGAC
The DNA here is from genome assembly GCF_042892175.1 of Streptomyces sp. NPDC001828. Classification (NCBI taxonomy): domain Bacteria; kingdom Bacillati; phylum Actinomycetota; class Actinomycetes; order Kitasatosporales; family Streptomycetaceae; genus Streptomyces; species Streptomyces sp. NPDC001828. The sequence continues at coordinate 965,197 of NZ_JBIATV010000001.1, read as the reverse complement.
GCCCTCAACTCGGGCGCGCGGGTGTGGACGGCGGACTTCGCGGACGCCACCGCCCCCACCTGGGCCAACATCATCGGCGGCCAGCTCACGCTGCTCGACGCGATCGAGCGGCGGATCGACTTCACCACCCCAGAGGGCAAGCGCCACCGGCTCGGTGAACGGATCGCCACCATCGCCGTACGGCCCCGTGGCTGGCATCTCACCGAGGAGCACCTGGAGTTCGGCGGCCGCCCCGCACCCGCCTCCCTCGTCGACTTCGGGCTCTACTTCTTCCACTGTGCCCAGCGGCAGATCGACGCCGGGCACGGCCCGTACTTCTCCCTGCCGAAGCTGGAGGGCCGCGACGAGGCACGGCTGTGGAACGACATCTTCGTCTTCGCCCAGGAGCGTCTCGGCATTCCCCGTGGCACGGTCCGGGCCACCGTCCGGATCGAGACGGTCACGGCGGCCGTCGCCATGGAGGAGATCCTCTACGAGCTGCGCGAGCACAGCGCGGGGCTCAGCGCGGGGCACTGGGACTACGTCTTCAGTCTCGTCAAGACCTTCGGCCACCGCACCGACTTCCTGCTGCCGGACCGGGCCAGGGTCACCATGACGGCCCCCTTCATGCGGGCCTGCGCCGAACTCCTGGTGCGTACCTGCCACAAGCGGGGCGCCCACGCCATCGGCGGCACGGCCGCGCAGGTGCCGAGCGGGGACGCCGACGGCTGCCAGGCGACACTGGCCAAGGTCCGGCTCGACAAGGAACGCGAGGCCGAGGACGGCTTCGACGGCTCCGGGGTCGCTCACCCGGCGCTCGTAGCCGTCTGCCGCGAGGTCTTCGACGGGGTGCTCGGCGCCCGCCCGCACCAGATCGACCGCACCCGTGACGACGTCGAGGTGACGGCCGCGCAGCTCGTCTCCGTGCGCCGCACCAGCGCGCCGCCCACCCCGGAGGGCGTCCGGACCAATGTGGGGGTCGCGCTGCGCTACTTCGCGGCCTGGCTGCACGGGCGGGGGGCCGTCGCCCTCGACGGGCTGGTGGAGGACGCCGCCACGGCCGAGATCGCGCGCGTGCAGATCTGGCAGTGGCTGCGGCACCGCGCGGTCGAACGCCCGGCGGTGCTGAAGCTCATGAAGGCCGAACTCGCCTCCCTGGGCACGGAGTACCCCCGGTCCACGGTCGACGCCGTACGCGGACTCTTCGAACGGGCCGCGCTGGCGCGGGAGTTGCCCGACTTCTTCACCACCGACGCCTACTCCCGCCACCTCGTGCACCACCCGGAACCCCGCTGCGCCCCGCCGCCGCTTCGGCACATGGTGGAGGCCGGCCCGCTCGGCCGGCCGGGCGCGCGCGGGGTCCACACCGACGACCGGGGCTGAGGGGCCCGGGTCGGCCGCCGGGCAGAGGGCCGGCGGCCGCTGTGGAGAGGGGCGTGGAACGGATTGGGAGATCCGTTCCACGCCCTTCACGCGCTCGCGCGAGCCGCCGTCACCAGCGAACGGCGGTGAAGTCGACCGGCCGGGGCTCCAGTTGAAGGGTGCGTTCCGTCAGCGCCCGCAGCCGCCTGGACATCTCGGCGGCGGGCAGCCGGTGGCGGTCGCCGTGGCCCGGCAGTACCCATTCGAAGCGGAGCCGCCCGGCGTTCCTGGCCAGGGAGGCGGCCTGCTCCTCGATGGAGTACCAGGTGACGCTGTCCGCCACCGCCAGGTCCCCGGCGGCGCGTGACCAGTAGAAGCTGTCACCGCTGAAGCAGTACCGGTTGTCCGCGAGGTAGAGCACGCTCCCCCGGGTGTGGCCGGGCAGCGGGTGGACGGTGACCCCTTCGGCGATCTCCACGGGGTCGATGCCCCTGATCACCCGGTCGGCGTCCGGGGCCGCGTCGAGGTCTCCCTCGTGGATCCACAGGCGGGCTCCGAAGTGGTCCGCGTACCGGCGGCCGTGCGCGGCGTGGTCCCGGTGCGTCAGGAGTACGTCGGTCACCGGGCTCAACGCCGCGTAGCGCTCGGCGAGTTCGGCGCTCCAGCGCGGGGTGTCGATCATCATCGCCGTGCCGGAAGGCCGCAGCAGGAGGTAGGAGTTGGCCGCGGCGGTGTGTGGGGAGTTGTGCCCGCAGATCCACAGCCCGTCGTCCAATTCCATCGGAAACGGGTCGAGGGACTGGTCCGCCCGCCCGGACCTGCGGCGGATGGAGCGGGTGGGGCAGGCGAAGACGGCGGCGTGCAGACGCCGGGTCTCCGCCGCGTCGCTGGGGGGACGCCGGATCCGCGACTTGCCGTCGACCTCGCCGATCAGCTCGGGCGCGAACTGGCGGGCGACATCGCAGTTGGTGCAACGGTCGTCCACGTACCAGTCGTCCATGGCAGGGCTCCTTCGACAGAGGGGCGTGCTGAACCAGGGCCGTCACCGGTCTGCCAACTCCCTTACGGATGCGGCTGGTTGCGGTGACCGAACGGCCAAGTATTCACACCGACCGCCCCTCTCGCACATGGCCGACCACTGAGCGGCCGGGCCGCGCGCCGCGTTCAGTGAACGGCGCCGAGCGTCCTTCCGGTGCTGAGCACCCCACTGAGCTGGGCCGACTGACCCGCTGCCGCCTTCACGGCGAGCGTCGTTCCGGAGCCGTCGGCGCGCACCTGGCCCGTCACGGCGATCCGGGTGACGGCCCGGCTTCCGGCGGCCAGGAGGTACTGGGTGCCCGAGGGTGCGCTCCAGTGGGCGGCGGCGAGGATGTGCTGGTTGAAACGGCTGCAGTACGAGGTGTCGCGCGCGTCGGCGACCAGGGTGCCGGGCTCCCGTGGTGTCGTCGCGGGCGGCTGGAACCGCACGGTGGCCCGCCCCGGGCCGTTCCAGGTGTCGGCCCTGGAGCACAGCCACTCCGCTTGGCCCGCGCCCTCCGGCAGTTGCTGTTCCGCGAACACCCAGTTGTTCACCGCCCGTACGCCGTCCCCTGCCGTGGACCGCAACGTACAGGCCGTGTGCGACCAGCTCACCAGGGCTGCCGCGCTCGTCGCTTCGCGGGGCTGGCGGGCCGGGGCGCCGCTGCCCGGCGGCGGGGTGTAGGTGAGGTGGACCGGCGACAGGCCGCCGAGGTCGGTGAGCAGAAAGGCGTGCTTCTCGGCGATGCGCTCGGAGGAACGCAGTTGCAGGGCGGGCCAGTTGGAGCAGGGACCGGTGAGGCCGGGACGCGGCACCGCGTCGCTGACCCCGTCGTCGGCGACCGGCAGGGGGCGGGCCGGGCTGTCGGGTGCCAGCAGGTCGCGCGTGGTCGTCTCGGCGACCCAGGGGGCGAACAGGAAGCGGATCCGGCTCTCGGTCCGGGTGAGGACGACGGCGGCCGCCGTGGTGACGTCCGCGTTGTCGGCGCGGGAGAAGGCCAGTTCGGCCGGCTGCCCGGCTGTCTCCGCATAGCGCACGACCCGCTCGCCGTCGTACAGGAGGACCACGTCGGCGTCGTCCACCCGTCCCGCGTACAGGAGTTGAGGCGCGGCTGACGTGGGGCCGGTCCCGGTCCTGGGCGCGGCCGAGACACGGACGGCGGGGCCCGGGCGCGCCCAGGCGCGCAGCGCGCGGCCCAGCAGCGCGCGGTCGCCGGTGAGGCTGCCGCGTGCGGGCCAGACGGTGAAGTCGATGCGCGAGCTCGACTGCCAGGCCGCGGCGGGAGCGCGCACCAGGGATGCCGGATCGACCATGGCGACTGCGACGGCGGCGCGGTCGGTCAGATCCCGGGACGCCGGGTCCTTGGCACTCTGGCCCACGGTCAGCATGACCGCGACCAGGAGGGCAGCCGTGAGCCCCCAACGCCGCCAGTGGCGACGACGCAGCAGGTCCGTGGGCCGGGCCTGCACCGTGCACGGGTCGAACTCGACGGAGTCGAGCAGCAGCCCCGCCTGCGTCCCGTCCTGCGGGCCGAGCCGCTCGGCTGCGCTCAACGCGGCCTCCGGCTCCGGGATTCCGGCCGCTTCCAGGAGCTCGGCCGCGGCGTCCGGGGCGTAGCCCTCCAGGTGCTGCAGCACGAAGGCCGCCCGCACCTCGGCGGGTACGGTCGCCAGCTGCTGCTCCAGGGCCAGCTCGTCCGCGCCGCCGATGCGGGGCGACAGCCTCAGCCCCCACACGGTGGGCAGCGCCGGCCGCACGGCCCTGCGCCAGCGGGCGGCTCCGTGCTCGTACGACAGCGCGGCGCCGACCACGCGCCGCACGATCCAGCCGAGGGCCGGAGCCCTGTCCCCCCGTGGTGCGGGCACCCGGCCCTTCTTGATCGGCCCGGGCCTGGCGGGCAGCGCGTTCTGTACCACGCCGTGCGCGGCGAGCACGCGCCGATGGCGGCCGAGCCGGGGCGGGAGGATGAGGTAGGCCAGCCGGACGAGCCGGGGGTAGTGCTCGACCAGCGTCGCCTCCGCCTGGCCGAGCGCGGGCACCGGACCGGCAGGACGGGGATGACGCTCGCGTTGAGGGGCTGGCATGGTGGGGCACCTTCTCCGGGGCGGACGTTGGGACGATGCCCTTCAAACGAGCGAATCGGATGACAGTCACACCGCGAGCGCCTCTTGCAGGCGCACGCCCGCATCCAAAGCGCCCTTCGCGCCCCCGCATCCTCCGGGGGCGCTCCCTCGTTCGCCCTTCCATGGAAGAGTGCGCTCATCCGATCAACGGCCCGCGCGTGGCGCGGCGTCGGCCCGCACCGACGAGGGACGCCGACGCCGACGCGCCGCGCGACGAGGGCCCACCGCCCGGGGATCCGCGTGCGCGGCGCGGCCCGACCGGGACCGAGGCCAGCTTCAACCGGTGGTGCACGGTGTTGTTCTGACGGCCATGCGCGGAATTGGGCACCTCCGACACGGTGGAGCGCCGCTCCCCCGCCCCGCCGGGCAGGGGATCATCGAGAGCCAGAACGGGCCGGCGGCGAACCCGATGATCGGCGCGAGCGGCTGTACCGGCTGCGGGGCCACACCCGACGCCGTCCGGCCCTCCTTCGAGCGGGGAGGCGGCCTAGGCGAAGGCGCGGGAGCTCGGGTACGAGATCGTGCACCCGCTGACCACGGAGCCGTGGGGCTTCCGCCGCTTCTTCGTGCGGGCCCCGGACGGCAACGTGATCAACATCGGGTTCCACTGCGAATGAGGGCCCGCCACGGCACCGTCGACCGGCCCCCGCGCCCCCAATCGCGTCCGCGCCGGATTCACCCGAATAGCGTCCTGGACGGGCGTGGGCCCCCCAGGGGTGTTGGTGTGGAGTGCTCTCCCCTGTAGGAGGACCCCATGTACGAAATGCACGTCGGCACGGCCGTCACCGGCACCCGCCGGGTGTGGCACGTCGTCGCCCACGACCAGCGCGCCACCTTGTGCGGCCAGCCCCTGGACCCGGACGAGAACACCCAGACCGACCACCACTGCCTGCCCTGCATGACGGCCTTCCAGCGCCTCATGCAAGCTGTCGAGCCCGCCTGACGTCCAGGACCGGACGGCGGTCACGGGTGTTCGCCGCCGAGATCCGGGGCCCGGCACCCGCTAGAGGCTCCTGGTCATGAACGTACTGTTCCGGTCCGGCCGGTAATCGGCGAACGGCCCGCACGGGGCGAACCCGAACTTCTCGTAGAGCCTTCGCGCGGGCAGGAAGAAATCGGCGCTGCCCGTCTCCAGGCTCAGCCGCGTGAAACCCATGCGCCTGGCCTCGGCGATGACGTGCTCCAGCATCCGGGAGGCGATGCCGCTCCTCTCGCGCGCCGGGGCGGTACGCATCGACTTCAGCTCGGCGTGCGCCGCGTCGAGCCTCTTGATCGCGGCGCAGGCGAGCAGGATGCCCCCGTCCCGCGCCGCCCAGAAGGTGATCCCGGGCCGGCGAAGGGCATCAAGATCGAGGGCGTGTTTGCTCTCCGGAGGCGTGATGGACTGCATCTGCCTGACGTGTTCATCGAGGAACCCGGCGACATCGGAGCCGGAGAGGTCGTCCACCGCGATCTTCACCTTGTTCGTCCTCTTCCAGGTCACGTGGGGGCGCAGGGGCCGCTTGGCTCTGGCGCTGCGCCGACCGTACGCGGCCGGGAAACGGACTGCCAGGACTTCGACGCGTCCGCCGAGCCCGGACAAGGCGGTGTAGCGGCTACGGGCCGCCGACGTCGGGCGCCTGTCCCACCAGTGCTTCTGTCCAGGGTGCCGCCATTGACATGGAAACGGGGGCGGGGCCGACCGGATCAACCGGTCGGCCCCGCCCCCGCGCACTGACCGAATCGGTCAGTGCTTGAAGACGTCCTTGATCTTTTCCTTGGCCTGGCGGGCGTCACCCTTGGCCTGCTCGCCGCGGCCCTCGGCCTCGAGGCGCTCGTTGCCGACGGCACGGCCGGCGGCCTCCTTGACCTTGCCCTTGGCCTGCTCGACCTTCGACTTGCCCTTTTCCTCACCGGACACAACGACCACTCCCACACATCGACGCCAAACTACGACAGCAGTACTCCTCGCCGCATTCGGCCGATCCAAACCGCAGGAGCCAGAAGAATGTCCGCCGCCTTCCTCAAGCGTACGGGATGACGTCGGGGATTCGATCGGGCCCGGGATTCGGGAACCCGAACCGGGGAATACGTATCAAGCCGATTCGAGTATGTGACGGGTGCCTATCGGGCACACGGCGGACTGGAGGTTGATAGCCATGGTTCCCCTTCTTCTCGTGCTGCTGCTCGCCCTGATCCTTTTCGGCGCGGGGTTCGCTCTCAAGATTCTCTGGTGGGTCGCCATCGTGGTCCTGGTGCTCTGGCTCGTCGGCTTCGTCGCCCGCCCGCGAGGCGGAAGCGCCCGCTGGTACCGCTGGTAGGCGAGTAACGCGACGACAGACGAGAGGGGCCGGACCCGTCAAAGGGTCCGGCCCCTCTCGTCTGCGGTAGCCACCATCAAATGGCAAGGCCGCCGACGTCGAGAAAGAAATGCGCTGAAAACAACTTGAAGGAAGAAGAGCCGAAGAGAGGCCATTCATGGACGGGTTCGCGCCTGCGAGCCCAGAGGTGGAGCACCTCCATGGCAAGCCCGAACCCGGCCGCTTTTCCCTCATTCAGTCAATGCCAGGCATTTTCAGGCAGTGGCAGAAGTGGCGGTCTCGAACATTCCCGCGCGGAGCTTGGCGACGGTACGCGACAGGAGTCGGGAGACCTGCATCTGGGAAACGCCCAGCTCTTCGCCGATCTGGCTCTGCGTGAGCTCCTCGCCGAAGCGCAGCTGCAGCAACAGACGCTCGCGGTCGGAGAGTTCGGCCATCAGCGGGGCGAGGGTCTGGAAGTTCTCGACCAGGTCCATCGCGGGGTCCTCGGCGCCGATGAAGTCCGCGAGGGCCGCCTCGCCGTTCTCCTCGTCACCGGAGAGCGCGGCGTCCAGGGAAGCGGAGTTGTAGCCGTTGGCGGCCATCTGCGCCTCGACGACCTCGTCCTCGCTCAGGTCCATCAGAGCGGCCAGTTCCTTGACCGTGGGCGAGCGGTCCAGGCGGCTCTCGAGCTCCTCGCGGGCCCGTGCCAGCTCGCTGCGACGCTCCTGAAGGCGGCGCGGCACATGGACGGCCCAGGTGGTGTCGCGGAAGAAGCGCTTCATCTCGCCGACGATGTAGGGCACCGCGAACGTCGCGAACTCGGTCTCACGGGACAGTTCGAACCGGTCGATCGCCTTGATCAGACCGATCATGCCGACCTGGACCACGTCCTCCATCTCGTCCGCGAAATTGCGGAAGCGACGGGCGGCGAACCGCACGAGCGACATGTTCATCTCGATCAGGGTGTTCCGCGCGTACTGGTAGTCGGCCGTGCCCTCCTCCAGCACCGCGAGGCGCTCGAAGAACTGCCGGGACAGCGCCCGCGCATCGCGAGGCGCCACGCGCGCCGGGTCCACGATCACCGGAAGCACCTGTACCTCGTGTCCGGTCTCCGGCTCGGCGGTCCTCATCGTCGCAGTCGCTACGGCAGTCACAGCCACTCCCCTCCTCGTCCCCCGTACAAATAACATTCGTCCCGCGTCTGCCCCGATCTCACCGATCCATTCGTCGCGATGTCGAATCAGTTTCCGGCGTCTCGCCCCCACCCTCCCCGCCGCCTCCCCACGGGGGTTTTCGGCGGACGGGAGCGGTCACTCTTGCGAGTGGCTCGCACACGGGGCCCCGGCCGCGAAGCCCGTCACCTGTCACCTGTCCGCGACGAGAAGGGCCGCCATGCAGACCCAGACCGCATCCGTCCTCGCCGACCTGCCGGCCCGTACCCGGGTCCCTCGGCGCAAGGGGCCCGACCTTCCGCTCTCGATCATGGGCGGCGCCGCCTGTTCGCCCCGCACGGATGTCGCCCCGCCGCGCGCGGATGAGGCGAAGCGCTGCCTTCGGGCCCGCGCGGGCCGGCGCGACGCATGAGCCGCCGACGCCCGGCCCCGGACCCGTTGCCCCGGCTGCACCGCGTCGACCTCGACGCGACCGGCCCCGAGGACGTCGTCTTCGACCACGACGGCCGGGTGCTTGCCGGGGTGGGCGACGGCCGCGTCCTGCGGATGGAGCTGCCCGGGCGCCCGGGCGAACGCGCCTCGGTGGCCGAGGTGGGACGCACCGGCGGACGCCCGCTGGGGCTCGAAGTCCTGGCGGACGGGCGGCTGTTGGTGTGTGACGCGCAACGGGGCCTGCTCCGGCTCGATCCCGACGGCGTGCCCGGGCCCGATGTGCTCGCCGACTCAGTCGCCGGGCAACCGCTGCGGTTCTGCAGCAACGCGGCGGCCGCCTCGGACGGGACCGTCTACTTCACGGTGTCCAGCCGTCGTTACGGGCTCGCCGACTGGCCGAGCGACATCGTGGAACACCGGCCCACGGGCCTGCTCGTACGCCTGATTCCGGGCGGCGAGCCCGAAGTGCTGCTTGACGGGCTCCAGTTCGCGAACGGGGTGGCGCTCGCGCCCGACGAGTCGTTCCTCGTAGTGGCCGAGACGGGAGCGCGCAGGCTCACCCGGTGGTGGCTGACCGGCGCCGCGGCGGGCCGGCACGACACGTTCGCGCAGGACCTGCCGGGCTTCCCCGACAACATGTCCCGCAGTCCTGGCGGCGGGTTCTGGGTCGCGCTCGCCGGGCCGCGCACCCCGCCCCTGGACTGGCTGCACCGGACCCCTTCGCCGGTGCGCCGGGCGGCGGCGGCCGCGCTCCGGCTCCTGCCGCCCCTGCCCGCGCACGCCGCCGGCGTGGTGGAGCTGGACCTCCAAGGCCGGTTGCTGCGTCAACTCGCGGACACGGGACGGCAGTTCCGCATGGCAACGGGCGTGGCCGAGCGCGACGGGCGGCTGGTCCTTGGCAGCCTGGTGGAGGACGCGGTCGCCTGGTGCGACGTCCGGTAGAGCCGGGGCGGACCCCGCCCCGCCCGGCTGCCCTCGGAAACGGGCCAGCAGGTCAGGGGGCGACCGTGGCGGGCGGCGGCGTCCACCGGTGGGTGCGCGAGACCGTGCCGTCGACGCCGAAGTCCTTCTTGAGCTGTTCCGGGATGGCGTAGTGCATGACCCGGCCCCGGGTGAGGGAGGACAGTTCGAGGACGGCGGTGAGGTGGCCGAGGCGGTCGAGCGCCCAGGCACCGAGAGGGGAACGGTCCTCGATCGTCTCCAGTACGCCGAGGAGGTGCGGCACCGCCTTGACGACGGTGTCCCAGCGGGTGCGCGGCACCTGGAGCCAGTCGGCGCAGGTGTCGCCGACGAGGTGGCGGATGAGCGCGGAGACGATCGGGTCGAAGAAGGTGCCGGGCACGATCTCCTCGTAGAGGTCGATGAGCTGCCGGGTCAGATGGGCGCCCTCGTCGGACGGCGCCATGTGCCGGACCATGTACAGGTCGAGGAACTGTCGCGCTTCCTCAAGGGACTTGGGGACGGCCTCCTGGTCGATGCCGAGCATCGCGCCGACCACGCGCCAGGCGTAGTAGTACGCCTCGGCTCCTTCCGTGGACATGTGGATGCCGAGGCGGTGCAGACTGTCCAGGACGAGCATGGAGAAGAACATCTGCCCGCCGATCATGTCCTCCTGGCAGATCGGAGTGCCGAGCGTCCCGGTGTCCCAGCGGTTCTCCCGCTGGAGGTGGTGGCGGATGGAGGCGTGCAGGAGGCGGACCTTCTGGGCGGCGGGAATGAAGCGGCTGCCCGCCTCGAAGGCGTCGGGCTGCATCAGATAGACGGTGAACTGTCCGGTCTCCGCCATCCGTTTGGAGGGGTACTTGAGGCCGTGCGTGGCCGAAAGGAGTTTCGCCACGTGCGGGACGACGTAGCACGCCGGCATGGAGGCGAAGGACAGTGCGGTGGAGATGTGCACGTTGTTGTCGATGAAGAAGAGCCGGGCCCGCTCCATCTCGCCCCAGTCCACCCAGGCCGGCGGCGCGCTGGAGACCTGGAGGTATTCCCGGGCAACGTCGGGCAGCCCCTCCGGCAAGGGGGCGCCGACGGTGGAGACGTACCGCATCAGGGTGTTGAACTTGCCCACCTCGCCCCGCTCGAAGAGCGTGGCCACGGTGGCGTCGGCGAGTTCGTCACCGGCCTGCCGCAGGGCGTCCATCGATGCCTCGGTGTAGGTCATGACAGGTCTCCTCGTCCTTCACGGGTCGTCGGCGACGCGCGGGCTCCGCCGCCGGAGGCGGCACGGCCCGGCTGTACGGGGTCAGGACAGACGGATCGCGGCGGAGCGCGCCAGCACGGTCAGGGCGGCGGTGGCGGGCGCGGGTGCGTTCAGGGTGTGCAGCACGGCGAGGGCCTCCTCGACCCGTTCGCCGATCATGGCCTCGATGCGGTCGGGGGCCTTGAGCCGGCGCATCACCGCGCGGACCTCGGCCAGCCCTTCCTCGTCCAGGTCGCGGCGGCCGAGGAGCGACCCGAGCCGCTCCCGTTCGCCCTCTCCGGCCAGCCGCCAGGTCTCGGCCAGCAGGGCGGTGGGCCGGTGGCCGCGCACGTCGTCGGCGTTGGCCTTGCCCGTGCGTTCCGGGTCGCCGAACAGGCCGAGCAGATCGTCGCGCAGCTGGAAGGCCTCCCCCAGCGGAAGTCCGTACGCGGAGTAGCCCTGCCGCAGCCGCTCGCCGGCCCCGGCCAGGGCGGCGCCGATCAACAGGGGCTGTTCGACGGTGTACTTGGCGGTCTTGTAGCGGATGACCTTCAGCGACGCCGAGGTGTCCGGATGCGTTCCGGTGCGCAGGATCTCCAGGCACTCGCCCGCGATCAGCTCCCGGGCGAGCAGCGACCACAGCGGGCGGGCCCGGGCCAGATAGGCGGCGGGCAGGCCGCTGGTGGCGAAGAGCTGCCCCGCCAGGGACATCAGGAGGTCCCCCACCAGCATGGCGAGGGACCTCGCGGCGGCGACGGCACGCGGCCGACGGCGCACGGCACCACGTAACGCGATGTGCGCCGTGGGCCGGCCGTGCCGCAGCGGGCTGTCGTCGATGAGGTCGTCGTGCACCACCGCGGCGGCGTGCACCAGCTCCATCGAGGCCGCCGCGCGCACCAGCGCGTCACTGTCCGGCTGTCCCACCGCGCGCCAGCCCCAGTAACAGAACGCCGATCGCAGCCGCTTGCCGTCGGCGACCGCGGCCTCCAACTGGGCCGCGACCGGGCCGAGAAGAGGATCGACGGCCGCCAGCTGGTCGGCCTCATCGGCCACGAAACAGTGCAGCACCTCGTCGACCCGGGCCTTGAACGCGACCGGCTCCCACCGGTCAGACATCGTCGCCGGCCCGTCGGGCCCGGGCGTGCCGGGCGAGAACCTCCAGGTGGGCCGGCGGGACGGCCGCGTACCGGTCCATCACCAGGCGGCCGCGCGCCACCAGATCGTGCTCGGCGTCCGCCGCCAGCTCGGCCGCGTCCGAGCGGCGCAGCAACCCCCGCGCGACCCCGACGGCCGAGCCCAGCGTGCTCACCGCCAGATCGGCGAGTCCCGCCGCCAGTAAGACCGCCTGCTCGTCCAAGCCTCCGCGTCGGCCCGGTTCCCCTGTCATGGCACGCATCCCCTCACCCTCGGCACAGCCGGACGGCGCCCGTCATATGCCACCCCTCCCAGAATCGGGTCGCACCGGGGTCCGGGCCGCGAGAACTCACGATCGGGTGATGGGATCGCTCGTCCGTGCGCACCGGCTGCCGTCGCCGCAGCCCAGGGGCGCCGGTGTCCGGCGGTCGCGCCGGGCGGTCGCCCGACCGGGCGCCGTTCGGCCGCAGTGGTTTGGCGGGGCACCCGACCGGGATACCCGTGGCACGTGATCCCCTCTCACGTCGATGACAAGCTGCCCGAACTGGCAGCCTTCCTCCACGAGGTACGGGCCCGGCGGCCCGACGACGGCACCTGGTGCGAGGCGTGGACGGTACGCGACGTACTCGCCCACCAGACGGGCACCGCCGAGGAACTGGCCCGGGTGCTCGAGGCGTTCCTCGCGGGCTCCCCGGTGGAGACCCGCGGGTTCGACCGGGAAGAGCCGTACCGGCGGCTGTCCGACTCCGATCTCTGGACGGCGTTCATGAGCCGCTGCGAGCGTCTGGCCGAGATCGCCGCGGCCGCCGAACGGGACCTTTCGCCGGACACCGAGGTGATGTGGACGGGCCGGTCCGTGTCGGTGCCGTTCTTCGCGGAACACATGCGGGAGGAGCTGATCCTGCACCGCTGGGACCTCAGCGGCGACGACCGGACGGCGGCGTTGGCCCTCGGTGAGCCCTGGATGACGGAACACAGCGTGGTGTCCGTCGGACGCCCGCTGCTGGCCAGAGGCAGCACCGGTCTCGATCTGGGTCCCGACGGGAGCGTCGAGGGGCGTCTGCGTACGCCCGGCACCGACGATGTCGTCGTGACGGCGGACGCGGAGGGCACCGGCATTCGCCTCGCGGCCCCCGAAGGCCCCGCCACCATCGAGAGCGACGCGGCCACCCGTGTCCTGCTGCTGTGGGGGCGGCGTCCGGCCGACCCCTCGCGCTGGCGCAGCTCCGCCGGCCCGGAGCACTTGCGTCGGGTCCGGACGCTGCTGAGCGGCTACTGAGGTTCAGGCCGGGTCGACGGCGGGCTCGGTGGCGTACCGGCGCATCGTCCGGACCGTCGCCTCGGGTGTCATCGGCCGGCCGCCGGCGATCATGTCCTGGAGGTCCCGGAAGTACTGGACGTAGAGGTCCGGGGTGAACGTGCTGAGCATGACGGCCGGTTCGGCGGTCACGTTGGCGAAGGTGTGCGGGGCTCCGGGCGGGACCATGACGAGGGTGCCCGCGGGGGCGTCGTGGTCGCGGTCTCCGACGGTGAAGCGCACCGTGCCGGAGATGACGTAGAAGCCCTCGTCGTGCTGGGCGTGCCGGTGCTGCGGCGGTCCGGGGGTGTGCGGGGCGAGCACGGACTCGGCGATGCCCAGGCGGTGTCCGGTGTTGCTGCCGTCTTCCAGGAGGCGCAGTCGCGTGGTGCCCAGGACGATCGTCTCACCGTCGCCCGGGCCGACCACCGACACGGCGGGCTCGGCGGCCGGCTCACTGTTCTTCGGTTCCTCGGTCATGACTCGATTCCACCGCGGGGCCCTCCCGACTGTCCAAGACCCGTCTCGTGAGGCCGATACCGGACGGGTATCGTCGCAGCATGGAGCTACGTACGCTGCGCTATTTCGTGGCGGTCGCCGAGGAACTCCATTTCGGCCGGGCCGCTCGGCGCCTGCACATCAGTCAGCCGCCACTGAGCCGGGCGGTCAAGCAGCTGGAGACGGACCTCGGTGCCCGCCTGCTCGACCGCTCCCCGAACGGGGTCTCGCTCACCCCGGCCGGTGCGGTGCTGCTCGACGAGGCACGCGCCCTGCTCCTCCGGGCCGACCGGGTACGGGGACGTGTGTCCGAGGCAGCCGGACCCGCGGTCCTGACCGTCGGCATCCTGGGCGAGAGCGGCGATCCGCGCGCCCTTCGGCTGGCCGACGCCTATCGCCGACGGCACCCGCAGGTCGAAGTCCGCGTCCGCGAGGCCGACTTGAGCGATCCTACCTGCGGCCTGCACGCGGGAGCGGTCGATGTCGCCCTGACCCGGGGGCCGTTCGACGAGACCGGCCTGACCGTCCACGGACTCGGCGCCGATCCGGTCGGCGCACTGCTGCGCCGCGACGACCCGCTGGCCCGTCAAGTCAGCCTGCGATTGGGGGACTTGGCCGACCGACGCTGGTTCGTCTTCCCGGAAGGGACCGACCACCTCTGGCAGGCCTACTGGGGCGGCGGGGAGTCCCGCGAGGGCCCCGTCGTGCGTGCCGTTCAGGAGTGCCGCCAAGCCGTGCTCTGGAACGGCACGGTCGGCCTGACGCTCCTGGACCACGCTCCCGGCGAGGGCCTGGCCGTGGTCCCCTTGACCGACATGCCGCCGAGCCCCCTGGTGGTGGCATGGCGCGAGAGCGGGGCGACCCCGCTCATCCACTCGTTCGCGCGGACCGCGGCCGCCGTGTACGCGGCCTGACCGCGCCGCCCCGCGGACTTTGCCCGGAACGCAACGATTGCTTGCCGATCTGTGCATTGCCGTCGTGACACCCCCGTGCCAAGACTCGGAGTCGACGAGCCCGCGGGCACCGGCGCTCGGTCGACGTGATCCGGATCGGCAGAATGGACAGAGCCATGCGCAGCATGAACGTACTCATATCCGGAGCGAGCGTGGCGGGGCTGACGCTCGCCCACTGGTTGCAGCGGGCCGGATTCCGTCCCACCGTCGTGGAGCGGGCGCCCGGGCTGCGCAGGGGTGGGCAGGCCATTGACATCCGGGGCTCGGCGTTAGGCGTCGTGGAGCGGATGGGGTTGCTCGACAAGGTCCGGGCGGGCACCACCGACATGCGGGGCATGTCCTTCGTGGACGCCCGGGGCGAGGAGCTGTCCCGGTCGACCGAGGCCACCCTGACCGGCGGCCTGATAGACAACGACGACGTCGAGATCATGCGGGACGACCTGACGACGCTGCTGTTCGACGCGAGCCGCTACGGCACGGAGTACCTGTTCGGCGATGTCATCACCTCCATCGAGCAGAGTGACGACACCGTCGAGGTCCGCTTCCGGCACGAGCGTCCGCGCGGCTTCGACCTCGTGATCGGCGCGGACGGCCTGCACTCCCATGTGCGGCGGCTGGCCTTCGGACCGGAGTCGCGGTTCCTCCGCTTCCTCGGCAGCTACCTCGCCATCTTCAGCGTGGAGAACTTCCTCGGCCTCGACCACTGGCAGATGTACCACACCACCGAGGACGCGCTGGTCGGCGTGTACAGCGCGCGCCACAACACCGAGGCGCGGGCGATGCTGCTCTTCGGTTCCCCGGAACTCGACTACGACCACCGCGATGTCGATCGGCAACGGACCATCCTCGCCGAGCGGTTCGCCGGGTCCGGGTGGGAGACGCCACGGCTGCTGGACAGCATGTGGCAGGCGCCGGACTTCTACTTCGACTCGATGAGCCAGGTCCACCTCGACCGCTGGTCG
Source organism: Streptomyces sp. NPDC001828 (assembly GCF_042892175.1). NCBI lineage: Bacteria > Bacillati > Actinomycetota > Actinomycetes > Kitasatosporales > Streptomycetaceae > Streptomyces > Streptomyces sp. NPDC001828. The sequence goes on along the minus strand of NZ_JBIATV010000001.1, from coordinate 949,809 downwards.
AGCGGCCGGGTGGGGCTCGTCGGTGACGCGGGGTACTGCGCCTCGCCCCGGTCCGGACAGGGCACCAGCATCGCGATGGTCGGCGCGTACGTACTCGCCGGTGAACTCGCGGCCCACCGCCACGACCACCGCGCCGGCTTCACCCAGTACGAGCACCTGATGCGGGACTACGTCCGGAACAACCAAAGGCTCGCCCAGGACCGGGCGTCGGACAACAGCAGGACGCCGCCCGACGCGCTGGCCCGCGCCGCCAACTCGATCACCCTGCGGGACTATCCCCACGTCGGCTGATGTGCCGGCCGGGCGGCGAGGGCCGCCGCCCGGCGGACGACGGCGTCGGTCAGGGAGCCATCTCGTAGCTGCCGGACAGCGCCTCGACGCGCTCCCAGACCCGCGCCGAGCGCGCCTCGTCGACGACCGGGCGACGGACCGCGCCCAGGGCCCAGGCCTGCTGTTCGGGCGTGGCGGAGTCCTTGCCGTGCAGTTCGACGGCGTGCGCGGAGAAGTCGCGTACGAGGACGGCGAAGAGCTCGTCGAGCACATCCGCGTCCAGGTCCGTCGGACGGGCCTGCTCCAGGATCAGCTGTCCGTGGACGACCAGCGCGAAGAGCTGGCCGACGGCGAGCAGCAGGTCGAGGTCGCGGCTCTGCTCCTCGTCGGGGGCGGCGGTGGTCACGAACTCGCAGAGGGCGTCGGCCTGTTCGCGGAAGCGGGCGACGTTGGGCAGCTCGGCGAACGCGTCGTAGGCGGTGCGCCAGTCGTGGAAGCGTACGGATCCCAGGCCGCGGGCGGGCCCCTGCTGGAAGAGGAAGGCGTCGTCGGCCGCGTCGAGGCGCGTCGGAACGGGCGCGTAGTCGGCCGGGTTCAGCAGGTGGTTGCGCATGAACTTGAGGATCAGGGCGAGGTTGACGTGGACCGTGCCCTCCAGCTTGGGCAGGCCGCGGATCTCGACGGCGGCCTGGGCGAAGTACGTGTCCTTCTCGAAGCCCTTGGCCGCGATCACGTCCCACATCAGGTCGATGACCTTCTCGCCCTCCGTGGTCACCTTCATCTTCGTCATCGGGTTGAAGAGGAGGTAGCGCCGGTCGTCGGGCCCCGCGGAACGGAAGTAGTCGACGGCACGGTCGCTGAACAGCTTCATGCCCACGAGGCGGACGTACGCGTCGGTCAACTCCCGCCGCACATGCGGGAAAGCAGTGACGGGACGGCCGTACAGAACGCGGTTCTGCGCATGGGTGACGGCCTCGTACATCGCGTGTTCGCAGATGCCGATCGAGGCGGTGCACAGGTTGAACTTGCCGACGTTCACCGTGTTGAGGGCGGCGTCGAAGGCGGCCCGGCCGGAGTGGAGGACGTCCTCGGCGCGGACCGGGTAGTTCTCGAGGCGGAACTCGCTGACGTACTTGGAGGAGTCGACGACGTTCTTCACCAGGTGGTACGCCTCGTGGCGGCTGTCGGCGGCGAAGAAGACGTAACCGTCGGGTCCTTCGACGTCGGTGCGGCGGCCGAACACGGAGACGAGGCCGGCGGCGTTGCCGTTGCCGATGTAGTACTTGCCGCCGGTGGCCCGGAAGCCGCCGTCGCCGTCCGGTTCGAGGAGCATGTCGGTAGAGTAGATGTCCGCGCCGTGCGTCTTCTCGGACAGGCCGAACGCGAACACCTCGCCCTGGGCGAGGAGTTCGGCCGCGCGGGTGCGGGCCTCGGCGTTGTCGCTCTGCCAGACGGGACCGAGGCCCAGGATGGTCACCTGCCACGCGTACCAGTAGTCCAGGCCGTAGAAGCCGAAGATCTCGTTGAGGGCGGCGATCCGGGCGGTGTCCCAGCGCTTGTCCCCCTCGTCCTCCCCGGCGGCGGACGCCGGGGTGAGGAAGGTGGCGAAGAGGCCTTCCTTCGCGGAGAACGCGAGGAAGTCCGCCAGCCAGGCGCGCGTGCGGTAGTCCTCGATGAGACGGCGCTTGCCGCGCTGCTCGAACCAGTCGACGGTCGCGCGCAGCAGCCTGCGCGTCTCGGGGTCGAAGTGCGTCGGGTCATACGTGTGCGGGTTGAACAGCAGCGCGTCGGCCATGGTCATTCGCCTTTCCGGCTCGGGGAGTTGCTGAGGGGTGGACGGAAGTCTTCGGTGGCGTGGGGCACCGGGGCGGGGGTGCGGGCGTCCGCACCCGGTGTCGGTTCAGCGGCGGGGTCAGTCCTCGGCGCCGAGCCGGTGGAGAGTGGCGATCACGTCGTCGAGCCAGGCGAGCGTCATCCGCTCGTACGCGATGCCGCCGCGCAGCACCACGTGCTGGAGCTCGCGGCCCGCGTCGGGCGTGGGGGCCTCGGGTCCTGTGAAGTCGCGCAGCTCCCCCGCGAGATAGTGCGCGAGCCGTTCGGCGTGTGCCCGGCGGTGGCGCTCGACCTCGCGGAGCAGGGCCGAGGGGTCGTCGAAGGCCGCGCCACGGATCTTCACCGCGAGCTCGTGCCGGACGCTCTCGGGTTCGATCGGCTCGTGCAGCCACTGCGAGAGGGCGGCCCGGCCGGGGGCGGCGACGGAGTACTCCTTCTTGTTCGGCCGGCTGTGCTGCGCCACCTCACGGACATCGATCCACCCGTCGCCCTCCATGCGCTTGAGGATGCGGTAGATCTGCTGGTGGGTGGCTGCCCAGAAGTAGCCGATGGACCGGTCGAAGCGCCGGGCCAACTCATAACCGGAGCCCGGCTTCTCCAACAGCGAGACGAGAATCGCGTGCTCAAGCGCCATACCCGAATCCTTCTATGCAACTCGTTGCATAGACAAGCCGCACCGGCCAGGTGAGACACGGCTCACCCGGCGCCCTTGTGCCGGCTGTCTCGTTCACGTTGGCTGTCGCACCCAGCGCGGCGGCGAAGCGGCCGCGGCTCGCCCACATCCCCTTCGGACTCGGTCCCCGCCGTTGCGAGGGCGCTCAACTCGCCACGTTCGAGGCCCAGTTGGTTCTGGCCGTACTCCTCAAGCGCTTCCGGTTCCGGCCGGTGCCGGGGCACGAGGTGATCCCGATCGAACGGTTCGTGCTGTGGGCGGCGGACGACATCCGTATGACGGTGAGCCCCCGGGACTGACCGGACCGCCGGAGGCGCAGGCGCGGGAGCCCCGGGCCGCCCGCGCGCTCAGCGGCGCCGGGCGACGGATTCGAGATCGTCGATGCCGCCCGACATGATCGTCCGCACGTGCTCGGTGATGAGCTCCGCCGGCCAGTCCCACCACGCCACGGCCAGCAGCCGGGCGATCTCCGGTTCGCTGTAGCGGGTGCGGATGAGGCGGGCCGGGTTTCCGCCGACGATCCCGTAGTCGGGGACGTCGGAGGTGACCACGGCGCCCGAGGCGATGACCGCGCCGTTCCCGATGCGCACTCCGGGCATCACGGTGGTGCCGTGCCCGAACCAGACGTCGTGGCCGACGACGGTGTCTCCCCGGTTGGGCAGGCCGGTGAGCAGGTCGAAGTGGTCGGACCACGAGCCGCCCATGGTCGGGAAGGGGAACGTCGAGGGCCCGTCCATGCGGTGGTTGGCCCCGTTCATGATGAACCGCACTCCGGTGCCGAGCGCACAGAACCTTCCGATGACCAGCTTCTCCGGCCCGTAGTGATAGAGGACGTTGCGCGTCTCGAAGGCGGTCGCGTCATCCGGGTCGTCGTAGTAGGAGTACTCGCCGACCTCGATCAGCGGGGACTTCACGAGCGGCCTGAGCAGCACCACCCTCGGCTGCCCGGGCATCGGATGGAGGACGGTCGGGTCGGCGGGTACTGGCATGGAAGCGGTTCCTTTCGCGTGGCGCGCCGGCATCCGCCTCATGATCCCCGCGCCCGCCCCTCCGGGAAAGCGATTACTCGGCGCCTCGCTCCAACTCCCTTTCGCCGGGACTACGCCGACGGCTCCCCGCCTCGGCACGGCCGCGTCCTCGCGTGGCGGTGGCGGCCCAGCCGGCCTCCACGAAGTCGAAGGTCTCGTCGATAACTTGGGCCGCCTCGTCCAGTGAGGTGATCGACGGGATCACCCCGAGAGCCGTACGGGCCACGAGGCGCGAGGCGGTGTCGGGGGCGGAGAGTCCCACGTCGGTGGCGATGGCGTCCGCCAGCGCCTCTTCGTGACGCAGCCACATCTTCGCCGAGTAGTCCCGCAGGGCCGGGGTGCTCTCGATGAGCCGGTGGAAGCGGTCGAGGTCCGGTTCGCTCCTGGCCGTCTCGGCCATCCCGTGGAACCAGCGTCGCAGGGCCTCGGGGGTGGAGACGTCCTGGGGGCGTCGGCGCACGACGTCGAGGAGCGCCTCCTCCTGCTCGTCGTCCTGATCGAAGACCAGGGCCTCCTTGGAGGGGAAGTGCGCGAACAGCGTGGCGGTCGCCACGTCCGCTTCCTGCGCCACCTCGCGCACGCCGACGGCGTCGTATCCACGCTCGAGGAACAGCCTCAGCGCCGTCTCCGCGATCGTCCTGCGCGTCTGCGCCTTCTTCCGCTCACGCCGTCCGAGCTGCTCGTTCGCCGTCCCGTTCGCCACCATGGGATAACCATAGCAGTTGTAAAGTCGGAACGGTTCTGATTACAGTGCCGTTCCGACGGCCGCTGTGATGCGGCGTTCCCACGCTGGCTGGAGGAAGCCGTGAACACATCAACCACCGACTCCGGGTCCGCACCGGTGGAAGGCCCGTCGGCGCCCCGGCGGGCCTGGCTCGTCATCGTGTGTCTGACCCTGCTGAACGCGATCGGGATGACCGTGGTGTTTCCGGTTCTGCCGTTCGTCACGCTCGAGTACGTCGACGGCGGCTCGCTCGCCCTGTGGGTCGGCGTCCTCGAATCGGTCAGCGCCCTGTGCGCGTTCCTGGTCGCGCCGCTGCTCGGCGGCCTGTCCGACCGGATCGGCCGCCGCCCGGTCCTGATCATCAGCGCTTTCGGCGCCGCGGCCGCGTACGCGATGTTCGGCGTCGGCGGCGCGCTGTGGGTGCTCGTCGCGGCCCGCGCGCTCCAGGGGCTGTCCTCCGGAGACATGCCGGCGATCTTCGCCTACGTCGCCGACATCACCCCCGCGAAGGACCGCACCAAGCGGTACGGGCTGCTCGGTGCGCTGACCGGCGTCGGCATGATGGTCGGACCCGCCATCGGAGGCTTCCTGTCCAAGGTGAGCCTCGACGCCCCGGTCTACGCCACCGCCGTGACCGCCGCCCTGGTGGGGCTCGTATCGGTCTTCGCCCTCCCGGAGAGCCTCGCACCGCGAAACCGCACGGCGAGGCTGAAACTGGAGGACCTCCACCCGTTCAAGGTCCTGCGGGACGCCTTCGCACGCCCCGAACTACGAGTGCTGCTCACCGGGTTCACCCTCGTCAGCATCCCGTTCTACTTCTACGCCAACAACCTGTCCGTGCTGGGCAAGGACGCCGTGGGATGGGGGCCCACGCAGGTCGGCCTGCTGCTCTCGGTCGCCGGGATCCTCGACATAGCCGTCCAGGGCGGGCTGCTCGCCCTGCTCCTGCCCCGCATCGGGGAGCGCGGGGTCGTCATCGCGGGCATCGTCGCCCAGGCAGTGGGCTGCGGCGGCATGGCACTGGTCGCCTTCTCCCTCGACATGCCCCAACTCCTCGCCGTGACAGCCCTGTTGTTCGCCTCCGGGCAGGGAGCGATGACCGCGGCACTGGACGGTCTGATGTCCAACGCCGTGGCGGCGGACGAGCAGGGCTGGCTGGCCGGCGGCATCTCCTCCATCGGCTCGGCGATACAGATGACGGCGCCGCTGCTCGCCGGATGGCTGTACGCGAGCACCGGTCACGCCACTCCGTACGCCCTCGGCTTCGTCATGATCGTCGCCGCGGCCGTACTCCTCGTGCGCGCGGTGGCCGCCCCCGCCCGGGAATCCACCGCTCCCACGCCCTGAACCTCCCCCGCCTCCCCCTCCGAAGGGACTCCACCATGACGAACGACCACCCCCGCATCGCCGTCGTCGGCGCCGGACTCGGCGGCCTGCTGTGTGCAACCGCCCTGCACCGGTACGGGATCGACACCACGGTCTTCGAAGGCGATCCCGGGCCCGACCATCGCGACCAGGGCGGCAGCCTCGACCTCCACGAAGACACCGGCCAGGCCGCCCTGCGCACGGCGGGCCTCCACGACGCCTTCATGTCACTGGCCCGCCCCGAGGATCAGGAAGTGCGCGAGTACGACCACACCGGGCGCCTGGTGCACCGGGAGGAGTCCCCCTCGTCGTCGTCCCGTCCCGAGATCGACCGCACGGCGCTGCGGGGCATACTCCTGTCCGCTCTCGGCGAGGGCGAGGTCCGCTGGGGAACACCGGTCCGCGCGGTGACACCGACCCTCGACGGGCCGGCCCGTGTCACCCTCGGCACAGGCACCGTCGAAGAGTTCGATCTGGTCGTCGGCGCCGACGGCGCGTGGTCCAGGGTCCGGCCCGCCGTCTGTGACACCCGCCCCTTCTACACCGGCAACACCCTCGTCGAGATGTGCTTCACCGACGTGGAGGAGCACCACCCCGAACTCTCCCGGACGATCGGCCGCGGCATGATGATCGCCGTCGACCGCAGCGACACCGAGCACGTGCTCATCGGCCAGCGCAACGGGGACGGCATCCGCGTCTACATCGGACTCAAGGGCCCGCAGGACTGGGCCGAACGCGCCTCGGTGGATCTGTCGGACAGCGCCGCCGCGCGTACCCACTTCCTGAAGCTGTTCGCCGGCTGGCACGACGATCTGCTGCGCGCGATCCGCGAAGCGAAGGGCCCGTTCATCAACCGCCCCGTCCACCGGCTGCCGTATCCCCACACCTGGAAGCACAACCCCGCCGTCACGCTCCTCGGCGACGCCGCCCACCTCATGCCGCCCGCCGGGCAGGGCGCCAACCTCGCCCTGATCGACGCGGCCGACCTCGCCGGCGCCATCGCTGACGCGGTCACCGCCGGCGTCCCCCTCGGCCGGGCCGTCGCCCACTACGAGGAGATCATGCAGCCGCGCGGGGCGGTCGCGGCCGAACAGTCGGCACGCGCCCTGGAGCAGTGAGGCGCGGGTAGGGGCCCGCCCACGCCCGACACCCCGTCTGTTCGACCGGGTGCGGCCGGGCACCCCACCCCACCGCAGGGCCGTGGCTTCAAGAGCCGGAGCGCAATGACCCCGTCCCGAATGACGCACACGTCTATCCACGGCGACTCCCCGGGTGCTAGACAGTCCTCACCGAAATTGACACGTGTCACCACCACTTTCGCGCCATCCCTCACACCCTGACGGGCGCGCTCCGCGGGTCTCGCAAGCGCCGGGACCTCAGCCCCGCCTCCCCTTCACCTCCCGCACGTTCGAAGGAGCACCCACCATGCGACGCACGCGCGTCCTGTCTTTGGCGACCCTGCTGCTGTGCACATCCGTACTCGCCGGTGCGGTGCCCGCCGGCGCCACCCAGCACGACGTCCCCTCCGCGCCGCTGCGGATCCTGCTCACCAATGACGACGGCTACGACGCCCCCGGCATCCGGCTCCTGTTCCAGCGACTGACGTCCGCCGGGTACGACGTCACCGTCGTCGCCCCGCTCACCAACCAGAGCGGTACCGGGACGAAGATGCTGAGCAGCGCCTCCGTCGCGGTCGAGCACCCCGCGCCGCGGGTGTGGGCGGTGGGCGGAACACCGGGCGACGCGGTGGCCTTCGGGCTGGCCGAGGTGTTCGCCGACCGGGCCCCCGACCTGGTGGTCTCGGGAACCAACTTCGGGCCCAATGTGGCCGCCCTGGCCACTCACTCCGGCACGGTCGGTGGCGCCATCGCGGCCCTGGAGAGCGGGGTGCCGGCGATCGCGGTGAGCACCGGCGGGCTCACGGCCGAGGTGCCGCGGCTCGTCCTGAACGCCATGCGCCCCACCGCCGATTTCGCGGTCGGGCTCATCGACCGGCTGCGCTCCCGGGCGAAGCACGGGCGGCTGCTGCCGCCCGGCCTGGGCCTCAATGTGAACCATCCCGTCGTGGGCCCGGACGGCACCGGCACCGCACGCGGCACCGCCCTCACCCACCAGGATCCGCAGCTCCTCCTCCAGCCGCGGTACACCGACGCGGGCGACGGCACCTGGAAGGTGCGCATCGACGAGGTTCCGCGGCCCGTGCAAAGGGGAAGCGACGCGGAGGCGGTCGCCGCGGGCAAGGTGTCCATCGCGCCGATCACCCCCAACTGGGATGCGGGAGCTGACCGGTTGACCGGAATGACGGCGCTCCTCGCCGGGCTGCGCCCCTAGGCCGCACGCCCGCCCGGTCCCTTGTCCCGCGCGGGCAAAGGACCGGGCTCAGGGGCTCAGGGACTCAGGGGTACGACACCACCGTGGACGGCGTCGTCGACGTGCCCGACGTCGGGGCGCCGGCCTCGTTGATGACGTGTTCGTACTGTCCGTTGCCGCCGAGCGAGACCACGAGCACGCCGTGGAACTTCACCCCCGGGGTGTTCGGCGCGGCGAAGCCGTGGTGCTGCACGATGCCCGTGTCGGCGGTGTAGTTGCAGTAACTGCCGAGCCCCCAGGCCTCGTGGGCGGTGACGTTGTCACCCACCTTGTAGGCGGCATAACCCTTGACGTTGCCGTCCTGGACGGCCGCCTGGTTGGGTGCGTCGTAGGCCTTCTCGTTCTGGAAGAAGATGGTGCGGCCGCGCTGGCCCAGCCACTGGACGTCGTACTTGTTGAAGTGCTCCACGAACAGGCCGGTGCACAGCACGTCGTCGCCGTTGACGACGACTCCGTAGTCCGCGCGGTTGGTGTCCCAGCCGACTCCCGTGCCGTGGTCGGCGCGCCAGACCCAGGTGTGGTCGACGATCGTGTTGCGGCTGTTGATGACCATGCTGGTGGTGGCCTTGCCCGCGCCGGCCCCGCCGATGCGTACGAACACGTCCTGCACGGTGGTGGGGTTCGCCGAGTGGTCCTGCGACGCGCCCCTGGGGCCGACCTCAAGGAGCGTGGCGGAGTTGACCGGCCCGGCGTCGATGAGGAATCCGGCCAGACGTACGCCGTCCACGTCGGCGACCTTCACCGCGGTCACCCCGTTGTCCGGCACGATCGTCGCGTAACCGAGGCCCAGGACCACGGTGTTGGCCCGGTTGACCTGGACCGGCTGGTCGACGTGGTAGATGCCCGGGGTCAGCAGCAGGTGGAGACCTTGCGCGAGCGCCTGGTTGAGGGTGGCGGCGCTCACTCCGGGCTTCGCCACATAGAACTGGGAGAGGGAGAGCGAGGTACCCCTCGGGGTGCCGTTCCCCCAGGTGACCCCGCGTGCGTTGGTGCGCTTCTCCGGCAGGAAGACGCGGAACTCGCTGCCGTTGAGATACAGGAAGGGCTTCTCGCGCGAGACCGGTGTGGTGTCGAGCGTGGTGTACGGCGGGTTCGGGAAGCTCTGCGCGGGGGCGCCCTGGACACCGGAGAACACCATGTTCCACACGGCGTTGACCCAGCCGCCGATCACACTGTCCCGGGTGTACCACTGCTGCTGCGAGTACGGTCCGACCTGGCCGTCGACGCGGCTGTCCGCGATGTAGCCGCCGCTGGCCCAGCCGTAGCCGGACGGTGCGAGGTTGAGGCCGCCGCGCACATGCATCCGGCGGAAGGGCGCGGCCTGGGCGACGGCCCAGCGGTCGGTGCCGTTGACCGGGACGAGAGCGAGGTTCTCCGCGGAGCGCCAGAAGTTCTGGGTGGCGTTGCCGTTGGCCCAACCCGCGTCGACCGTGACGTCACCGTTGATGGTGGTGTCGTCCGGCGAGAGTCCGAGCCCGGCGATCGAGGTGTAGAAGCCGATCTGGGCATTGAGACCGCTGTAGGTCCCGGGCTTGAAGAGCAGGGCGTACCGCCCGGTGCCGAACTGGGCCGACTCCTGCTGGTGGAAGATCTGGTCGAGCTTGGCCTGGATGCCGGACGTGCCCGGGTCGAAGACCAGCACGTTGGGGCCGAGGTCTCCGCCGCCGGGCAGGGCGCGCGGCCGGACGGCCGAGGGCGCCGCCGAAGCGGGAGCGGCCAGACCGGTCAGCAGGGGAGCCGAGGCGGCCGTCGCGGCGACGGCGCCGAGCACGGTGCGGCGCGTGACCGTGGACGGGCGGGGGTCGCTGGACTCGGGCGGTACTGGGGGCATGGGGCGACTCTCCTGGTTCAAGAGGTGAACGAAGGGGGGCGGGGGAGCGCTCTCTCGCCGGGGAATGCTTCATCCCGCTGAAGGCAACGTCAAGGGCTCTGGCAGAAATCCTCGGGGTTCGCGTTCACAGGTCGTCAACCGGCTGGTGGCCACCTGACGGCACGACAGATGTTCCCCAACTGCCCTTGTCCCCATGGCCATGGGGTTCGCCCGGCAGACCGAGCGCCGCTCCCCTTTCTCCTGCCGCATCCCTTGACACCTTCGCTCCGACGCCCCGAGACTCCAGGACGGGAGAGCGCTCTCCCGGCGACCGGCCGGTGAACTCGCGCAGCCGGTGGCCCGCTCTGCCTCCCCATCCCCCACCTTCAGGAGGTCTCCATGCCAGGGAGATCGAAGCTCCTTTCCGGCACGCTGATCGCCGGCGCGGTCCTGCTGACCACGCTCGGCCTGGGCGGCGTCGCCGCGAGTGTCGACGCGCCTTCGGGCGGCTCCTCTGCCGCCTCCTCGGTCACGGCCGCTCAACAGGGTCATGACATGAGCGGCATGGCGGGGATGGCGGGCATGCCCGCGTCCACCGCCAGTTCGCCCGACGACCCGGACGGAGACGGCTACATTCCGGCGAACCCGCCGGTCACCGGCGTATCGCCGTCCACACAGGATCCACCGCACCGCTACTTCCACGAGTTCCAGGCCAACTGTTCGGTCACCCACACCGCACCGGACGACCCGATCGTCTACCCGCAGCAGCCGGGAAAGTCCCACGACCACACCTTCATGGGCAACACCACGACGAACGCGAACAGCACCACGGCCTCACTGGACGCCGGCTCCACGACCTGCAAGGCGCCCGGTGACAAGTCGGGTTACTGGATGCCCTCCCTCTTCAACGGCACCCAGAAGATCCTGCCGGTCGGCCCTCAGACGATCTACTACAAGGCCGGTGTCACCGACTACACCAGCGTCCGGCCGTTCCCCAAGGGACTGCGGTTCGTGGTGGCCAACCCGATGCAGTCGGCCGACGAGTTCCGTCACCACCCCGGCTTCGTCGAGGGCTGGGAGTGCGGTGACAGCTTCTTCAACGTCAACTTCCCGGTCAACTGCCCGAACCGGGCCGACGTCCAGCTCAACATCCGCTTCCAGGCGCCCAGTTGCTGGGACGGGAAGTACCTGGACACGCCCGACCACAAGAGCCACATGGCCTACCCCGTGGTGAAGCCCGGCACCAACGACAACATGTGCCCGGCCGACCACCCCGTCGCCCTGCCGATGATCGAGTTCAAGATGGCGTTCCCGGTCAACGGCGATCTCTCCCAGGCGAAGCTCGCGAGCGGACCGAGCTACTCCTTCCACTACGACTTCTTCAACGCCTGGGACGACGCCACGCTCAAGGCGCTCGTGAACCACTGCGTCGTCGGCGGCCTGCAGTGCGACGCGCGCGGCTACGACCAGACCCACCCCGAGGCGGGCGCGGCCCTGGACGCGAACTACCGGCTTCCCTGAGGCGGTTCGCCCTCCCCATACGCCGGCCCGGCCGCCCAGTCGTCCCGCCGCGGCCGGGCCGGCACCCACTCCCCCCATCCGAAGAGGACCCGACATGAGCCGACCACCCCGCACCCGCCCACGCCGTCTGCTGGCCCCCCTGGCCGCAGGAATCCTGACCGCCGGCGCCCTCGCCGCCCTGCCCGCGACGACCGCTCACGCCGCCGGAAGCGTCGTCAAGGTGACCGGCGCCCAGGGCAACTGGCAGCTGTCCGTGGACGGACACCCGTACCAGATCAAGGGCCTGACCTGGGGCCCCTCCGTCGCCGATGCCGACAAGTATCTGCCCGACCTCCAGTCCATGGGCGTCAACACCATCCGCACCTGGGGCACCGACGCCTCCAGCAAGCCCCTCTTCGACTCGGCGGCGGCGCACGGCATCAAGGTCATCGCCGGGTTCTGGCTCCAGCCGGGCGGGGGTCCGGGATCGGGCGGCTGCGTCAACTACCTCACCGACACGGCGTACAAGAACCAGGTGCTCGACGAGTTCCCGAAGTGGGTCCAGACCTACAAGGACAACCCCGGGGTCCTGATGTGGGACGTCGGCAACGAGTCCGTGCTGGGCCTCCAGAACTGTTACAGCGGAACCGAGTTGGAGCAGCAGCGCAACGCTTACACCACGCTCGTCAATGACATCACCAAGAAGATCCACAGCATCGACCCCAACCACCCGGTGACATCGACGGACGCCTGGGTGGGCGCGTGGCCGTACTTCAAGAAGAACGCCCCCGACCTCGATCTGTACGCGGTCAACTCCTACAACGCCGTGTGTGACGTCAAGTCCGCGTGGCAGCAGGGCGGTTACACCAAGCCCTACATCGTCACCGAGACCGGGCCCGCCGGTGAGTGGGAGGTGCCCAACGACGCCAACGGGGTACCGCAGGAACCCACCGACCAGGCCAAGGCCGACGGATACACCAAGGCGTGGGGGTGCATCACCGGCCACAAGGGCGTGGCCCTCGGCGCGACGATGTTCCACTACGGCACGGAGTACGACTTCGGCGGCATCTGGTTCAACCTGCTGCCGGCCGGGCAGAAGCGCCTTTCGTACTACGTGGTGAAGCGTGCCTACGGCGCGGACACCTCGCACGACAACACTCCCCCCGTGATCTCCGCCCTGGACGTCGAGGGTGGCGCGGGCAGTGTGCAGGCGGGCCGCGATGTCACGCTGGACGTCCGGGCCACCGACCCCAACGGTGATCCGATCACCTACGAGGTCCTGGACAACAGCAACTACATAGACGCGAGCAAGCAGTTGGTGTCCGTACCGTTCACCAACCTGGGCGGTGGCCGGCTCAAGTTCACGGCACCGGACCGGCCGGGCGTGTGGAAGGTGTACGTCAAGGCGACGGACGGCCACGGCAACGTCGGTGTCGAGACGCGCTCCGTCAAGGTCGTGCCGCCCGTGGTGAACGGGACGAACATCGCGCGCGGCAAGCCCGCCACCGCCTCGTCGTTCCAGGCGAGTTACGGCGACTGCCCGTGCACTGCGGCGAACGCGGTGGACGGCAACAACACCACGCGCTGGGCCAGTGACTGGAGCGATCCGCAGTGGCTCCAGGTCGACCTCGGCACCCGCACGTCGTTCAAGCACGTGCAGCTGCTGTGGGAGGCCTCGTACGCCAAGGCCTACACCATCCAGACGTCCGACGACGGCCAGAACTGGCAGACCCTGCGCACGGTGACCGACGGCAACGGCGGCGTGGACGACTTCGACCTCCAGGGCACCGGCCGCTACGTCCGCGTCAACGGCACGGCGCGCGGCACGGGCTACGGCTATTCGCTGTACGAGTTCGGCATCTACAACTGACGATCCGTCACCTCCGACAGCGGGGACGGATGACGAGGGGGGCGGCATGAGGGACGAGGACGAGCTGGACCGGCTGATCGACAAGCTCATACCGGAGGCGAAGGTCAGGCTGCTCACCGGCGCCGACACCTGGGCCACGGCGGCGGAGCCGGCCGTGGAACTGCGGCCGTGGGTGATGTCGGATGGCCCGGCCGGGGTGCGCGGCCCGTCGTGGGACGAACGGCACACCGCCGTGCTGCTGCCCTCGGCCACCGCGCTCGCCGCGACGTGGGACGAGCCGCTGGTCGAGCGGCTCGGCTCGCTCCTCGCCCTGGAGGCGCGGCGCAAGGGCGTGCACGTGGTCCTCGCGCCGAACCTCAATCTGCACCGCAGCCCGCTCGGCGGCCGGCACTTCGAGTGCTTCTCGGAGGACCCCGAGCTGACCGGCCGCATCGGGGCCGCCCTGGTGCGCGGCATCCAGGCGCAGGGGGTGGCCGCCGCGGCCAAGCACTACGTGGCCAACGACTCCGAGACGGACCGGCTGACCGTGGACGTGCGGGTCGGCGAGCGGGCGCTCCGCGAGGTGTACCTCGCACCGTTCGAGGCGGCCGTGGCGGCCGGCGTCCGGGTCGTCATGGCGGGCTACAACGCCGTCAACGGCACGACCACGACGGCGAGTTCACTGCTCAGCACGCCACTCAGGACCGAGTGGGGCTTCGACGGGTTGGTCGTCTCGGACTGGGGGGCGGTGCGCACCACGTGCGAGACGGCGCGGGCCGGACTCGATCTGGTGATGCCGGGGCCGGAGGGCGCGTGGGGCGAGGCGCTGCTGCGCGCGATGGAGAGGGGGGAGGTGGCACCGCACCTCGTGGACGCCAAGGTGCGCCATCTGCTCCAACAGGCCGACTGGCTGGGCGCGTTGGGGCCGGTCGGCCGCCCATCGAACCGACCACGCCCGCGCCCGGCGGCGGTGCGCGACCTGGTGCGCAGGGCGGCGGCCGCCGGGACGGTCCTGCTGGCCAACCGCGACGTCCTGCCGCTGGATGCCGAGCGCCTGGCGACGGTGGCCGTCATCGGCGCCCATGCCGCGCGCACGCGCACCCAGGGAGGTGGCAGCGCCGGAGTGTTCCCCCAGGCGGAGGCGAGTGTCCTGGACGGCGTTCGGGCGCGGCTGCGCGGCCGGGCGAAGGTGGTGCATGTGCCGGGCCCCGGTCTCGGCGGGCCACCGCCGGCGCTCGACGAGGCCCTGTCCACCGATCCGGACTCCGGAGTCCCCGGGGTGCTGCTGAGGGTCCTGGACGCCGACGGAATCGAGTTGCACGCTGAACACCGCTCCACCGCAAGGCAGTTGGAGCCACCCCTGCCCGACGGCGCGCATACGGTAGAGATCAGGGCCCAGCTGCGTCCCCGCGCATCGGGTGTCTGGACGCTGGGCATCGCCGGATTCGGCCGGATGAGCCTGCGCCTGGACGGACGGGAGCTCCTGGCCGGTGACTTCCCCCGGGAGACCGACGACCCGGCCCTCGTCCATGTCACGCCTCCGGTCCACACCGTCACCGCCGAGCTGACCGCCGGCACCCTGCCCCTTCTCGTGGCGCGCCGCGAACTCGCCCCGGACACCGGCCGCGCGGTGGTCGTCAGCGCCGCGCCGCCCGTCCCCGACACGGCGGCCGCGCTCGGCGCCGCCACGCGGGCGGCCAGCGCGTCGGACGTGGCGATCGTGGTCGTCGGCACGACGGAGGACGACGAGTGCGAGGGGCGCGACCGTGTGCACCTGCGCCTCGGCGCGGACCAGGACGCCCTGGTCCGCGCGGTGGCGGCCGCCAACCCGCGCACGGTGGTGATCGTCAACAGCGGTGGTCCGGTGGAGCTGCCCTGGCGCCACGAGGCCGGCGCGCTGCTCTTGTCGTGGTTTCCCGGGCAGGAGGGCGGCGCGGCTCTCGCCGATGTGCTGTTCGGGCGCAGGGAGCCGGGCGGACGGCTCCCCACCACGTGGCCGGCCGCGCTCGCGGACGCCCCCGTCACCAGCACCGCCCCTTCCGGCGGGCGACTCGTTTACACCGAGGGCCTGCACATCGGACACCGTGGCTGGCTCCGGGCGGGCCGGGAACCGGCCTACTGGTTCGGACACGGGCTGGGGTTCACGACCTGGGAGTACGAGGACCTGACCGGTCCCGCACAGGTGGCGGCGGGCGAGTCGTTCACCGTGCGCGTCCGGGTGCGCAACACCGGCGACCGCGCGGGCCGTGAGGTGGTCCAGGTGTACCTGGCCCGTCCCGGCTCGTCGGTGGAGTATCCCGAGCGTTGGTTCGCGGGCTACGCGGCCGTGCACGCGCGTGCCGGGCAGACGGTGACGGCAGTGGTCCGCGTCCCGGCACGAGTGCTGCGGCACTGGGACGAGCACGCGGGCGGGTGGCGTACCGAAGCGGGGCCCTGCCGGGTGCTCGCGGGCCGCTCGGCGGGGGACGTACGACTGGACCTGGAAGTGGAACTGCCGGCAGCCGACTGAGCCGCTCGCACCTGCGAGGGAGCTCGGGGCACGGCAGCCGCGAGGGAGGAGGGAGAGCGCTCTATACGGTGTCACCGGCATGCGGTTAAGGTGCGGGGATGAGCAGGCAGGCCCCCACGCTGGAGGACGTGGCCCGCGAGGCGGGCGTCTCCCGGGCGACCGTGTCCCGGGTCGTCAACGGCGTCCGCAATGTGGACCCGGCGATCCAGGAACAGGTACAGCGCGCGATCGAGCGGACCGGTTACGCCCCCAACCGGGCGGCCAGGTCCCTGGTGACCCGGCGCGCGGAGACCATCGCCCTGGTGGTGTCCGGCGCGGGCGGCGGCCCCGAGGAGAGCCAGGAGGCCTTCGCCGCCCGGGTCTTCGCCGACCCGTTCTTCGGCAGGGTGGTCGCGGGTGTCGTCGGCTTCCTGCGGCCGCGCTCGATGCACCCGGTCCTCATGTTCGCCGAGTCGGCCGACGACCGGCACGAGGTGCTCACCTATCTGCGGCAGGGCCGCGCCGATGGCGCGCTGGTCGTCTCGACGCACCCCGACGACCCCCTGCCCACGTTGCTCGCCGCGGCGCGCCTGCCCACGGTGCTGTTCGCACGGCCGACACCCCCGGTGCCGCTGAGCTACGTGGACCTGGACCACCGCGATGGCGGGCGGCTCGCGGCGCAGCGCCTGTTGGAGCGCGGATCCCGCCGACCGGCGACCGTGGCGGGCCCGCTGGCCGTATCGGCGAGCCAGGAACGGCTGGCCGGCTTCCGCGACACGATGGCGCGGGGCGGCCATCCGTATGTGCCGGTCGCCGAGGGCGGCTTCACACTGGACAGCGGTATCGCCGCCATGTCGCGGCTGCTTGCCGAACACCCCGATGTGGACGGCGTGTTCGCGGCCAACGACCTCATGGCCCAGGGCGTCTGTCAGCTCCTGCGCGAGCGTGGACGACGTGTCCCCGACGACGTCGCGGTGATCGGGTTCGACGACTCCGGCATCGCCCTGTCGTGCCGCCCCCCGCTGACCACGGTCCGCCAGCCGGTCGAGCAGATGGCGGCGGAGATGGCCCGCCTCCTCGACCAGCACATCCGCGGCGAGCGCACCGACCCCACGTCGGTGGTCTTCGACCCCGAACTGGTGGTCCGCGAGACGGCGTAGCCAGGGGTGTGGTGGCGGCACGGCCAGGGGTGGGGCGGCGGCCCGACCACTCACCTCCCCGGCACACCGATGGCCTCGTGAGACTGCAACTCTCCCTCACTTCAGCATGTTTGACGGTGTATCAGCGCGGGTGTCATCCCGGCCCGTGCCGAGCGGGCCCTGAACCCATCAAGTGCACCTCCGGGGCTCAACACCCCACCGAGATACAACCGTTGCAAAGCCCGCCTCGATCGCGGCGCCGCAGGTGACAGGCCGTACGGGCGCCGCATATGGCGATGTGACCGGCCCGCTCTACGAGTTCGTTGGGTGAGACACCCTGCTTTACATCTTGACGCCTCACTTCCGGCGCCGCTTAACTCACGTCTTAAATTAAGCCATGCGGACCTTCAGGAGTCGAACGCCTTGCAGGCGTCTCCGAAGGCGCCCTCACGGTTTTCGACTCCCGGGAAGGGACACCAGGGGCCATGCGCAACATCAGAGCCGCGGCCATCGGCGCCGCCACCCTGTCACTCGCCCTCGCGGCCACGGCCTGCGGCGGAGGCTCCGCCTCCGGCGGCGGGTCCAACGACTCGCCCAAGACGCTCACTTACTGGGCCTCCAACCAGGGCGCCAGCATCTCGGTGGACGAGAAGGTCCTCCGGCCCGAGCTCGACAAGTTCGAGAAGCAGACGGGCATCAAGGTGAAGCTGGAGGTCGTGCCCTGGGCGGACCTGCTGAACCGGATTCTCACCGCCGCCACTTCGGGCCAGGGCCCGGACGTGCTGAACATCGGCAACTCCTGGAGCGCCTCCTTGCAGGCGACCGGCGCGCTGCTGCCGTGGGACGCCGCCAACTTCTCGAAGATCGGCGGAAAGGACCGGTTCGTCGACTCGGCACTCGGCTCGACCGGAGTCGTGGGCAAGGACCCGGCCGCGGTGCCGCTGTACTCGATGTCGTACGCGCTCTACTACAACAAGCAGGCCTTCGCCGAGGCGGGCATCGCCAAGCCGCCGGCCACCTGGGACGAGCTGGTCGCCGACGGGAAGAAGCTCGAGGCGAAGGGCAGGAACGGGCTCGGCGCCGAAGGCTCCAACCTGTCGAACAACATCCACCAGGTCTTCGTGCTCGCCAAGCAGCACGGCGCCGAATTCTTCACCGCGGACGGCAAGCCCAGCTTCACCAGTGACGGCGCGGTCGCCGCGGTCAAGCAGTACGTCGACCTGATGGCCAAGGACAAGATCGTCAACCAGAGCAACGCCGAGTACGCCCAGAACCAGTCGCTGAGCGACTTCGCCAAGGGCAAGACGGCGATGGTGCTGTGGCAGACCGCCTCGGCCACCTTCGAGTCCCTGGGCATGAAGGACTCCGAGTGGGGCGTGACCGCAGCCCCCGTCCAGTCCGGAGCGCCCGGGACCGGAGCACAGACCAACTCGATGGTCGCCGGCATCAACATGGCCGTCTTCAAGAACACCCACAACCTCGACGGCGCCGCGCAGTTCGTGAAGTTCATGACCAGTGACGAGGAGCAGAAGCTCCTCAACACCGCCTACGGATCCATCCCGCCGGTCAAGGCGGCGCAGTCGGACCCGGCGTTCAACTCCCAGGCCACGGCGGTGCTCCGGCAGACCCTGGCCGGCAGTGCGCAGGCGCTGCCGCAGGTACCCGACGAGTCGCAGTTCGAGACCGCCGTCGGCACCGCGGTGAAGGACCTCTTCGCCGACGCGGCGGCCGGTCGCGCGGTGACCACCGAATCGGTGAAGGCCAAGCTGCAAAAGGCCCAGCAGCAGATGCCCGCGAAGTGAGGACCGACACCCTCATGACGACCACGGCCCCTCCCGCAGGCACGCGGTCGGTGCCCGAGCACTCCCCCGGGGCGGCGCGCGGCCCGCGCCGCCCCGGGCGGATCAGGCGCATCGGACTGCCCTACCTGCTCCTGCTCCCGGCCCTGCTCCTCGAACTACTCGTCCACCTGGTGCCGATGGTCATCGGCGTCGCGATGAGCTTCAAGGAACTCACCCAGTTCTACATCCGCGACTGGGGCACCGCGCCCTGGTCCGGCACGGCCAACTACCGCCTGGCGGTGGACTTCCACGGTGCCGTCGGCGAGGCGCTGCTCCACTCGTTCATGGTCACCGTCGTCTTCACCGTGCTCTCGGTCGGCCTGTGCTGGCTGATCGGCACCACGGCCGCGCTCTACCTGCAGGACAACTTCCGCGGCCGGGGTGTGCTGCGGACCATCTTCCTGGTGCCGTACGCGCTGCCCGTCTACGCGGCCGTCATCACCTGGGCGTTCATGTTCCAGCACGACAACGGCCTGGTGAATCACGTCCTGCACGACCAGTTGCACCTCACCGACAAGCCGTCCTTCTGGCTCATCGGCGACAACAGCTTCTACGCCCTGCTGATCGTGTCGGTGTGGAAGGGCTGGCCGTTCGCCTTCCTCATCGTGATGGCCGGCCTCCAGAACATCCCGAGGGAGCTGTACGAGGCCGCCGCGCTCGACGGCGCGGGCATGCTGCAGCAGGTCCGCCGGATCACACTGCCCTCGCTGCGCCCGGTCAACCAGGTGCTGGTGCTGGTGCTCTTCCTGTGGACGTTCAACGACTTCAACACGCCGTACGTCCTGTTCGGGAAGTCGGCGCCGGCGGCCGCGGACCTCATCTCCATCCACATCTACCAGTCGTCGTTCGTCACCTGGAACTTCGGCACCGGCTCCGCCATGTCCGTCCTGCTGCTGCTCTTCCTGCTCATCGTGACGGGCGGCTACCTGCTGCTGACCTCCCGAGGAAGGAAGACGGCCGATGTCTAGCACCGCCGACACGACCCGGCCGTCCCGGCGGCCGGCCCCCTCGCCGATGGCGCCGCCGCGCTCCTTCCGCTGGTCGCGGCGCGTCTTCCTCACCCTGCTCACCGCGTTCGTCCTGCTGCCCGTGTACGTCATGGTGTCCAGCTCGCTCAAGCCGCTCCAGGACGTCTCCGGGAAGTTCCGCTGGGTGCCGAGCGGGCTCACGATCCGCCCGTACATCGACATCTGGTCGACCGTGCCCCTCGCGAGGTACTTCGTGAACTCGCTGATCGTGGCGGGCACCGCCACGGTCTGCTCGGTCGTCATCGCGGTGTTCGCGGCGTACGCGGTCAGCCGCTACTCCTTCCGCGGCAAGCGCGTCTTCACGGTCACCGTGCTTTCCACCCAGATGTTCCCGGGCATCCTGTTCCTGCTGCCGCTGTTCCTGATCTACGTCAACATCGGCAACGCCACGGGGGTCGCCCTGTTCGGCTCGCGCGGCGGACTGATCCTGACGTACCTCACCTTCTCGCTGCCGTTCTCCATCTGGATGCTGATCGGCTACTTCGACTCGGTGCCCCGCGACCTGGACGAGGCGGCCCTGGTGGACGGCTGCGGCCCGCTCGGCGCGCTGTTCCGCGTGGTGGTGCCGGCCGCGATACCGGGCATCGTCGCGGTCGCCGTCTACGCCTTCATGACGGCATGGGGCGAGGTGCTCTTCGCCTCGGTCATGACCAACGACGACACCCGGACCCTGGCCGTGGGCCTCCAGGGCTACTCCACGCTCAACGACGTGTACTGGAACCAGATCATGGCCGCCTCCCTCGTCGTCAGCGTCCCCGTGGTCGTCGGTTTCCTGCTGCTCCAGCGCTATCTCGTCACCGGGCTGACGGCGGGCGCCGTCAAGTGACCAACTCCCGCATTCCGAAAGGGACTCACGTGTCCGCACCGATCGACTTCGCCGCGCTTCCGCACGACTTCGTGTGGGGCACGGCCACCTCGGCGTACCAGATCGAGGGGGCCGTCGCCGAGGACGGCCGCTCGCCGTCCATCTGGGACACCTTCTCGCACACCCCCGGCAAGATCGACAACGACGACCACGGGGACACGGCCTGCGACCACTACCACCGCTGGCCGCAGGACGTGTCCCTGATGAAGCAACTCGGCGTCAACGGCTACCGGTTGTCGGTCGCCTGGCCGCGTGTGGTGCCGGGCGGTGACGGCCCGGTCAACGCCAAGGGCCTCGACTTCTACGACCGGCTGATCGACGGCGTCCTGGCGGCGGGGATCACCCCCTCCGTCACCCTCTACCACTGGGACCTGCCGCAGGCCGTCCAGGACCGGGGCGGCTGGCCCGAGCGCGAGACCGCCGAGCACTTCGCCGCGTACGCCTCGGTCGTCGCCGAGCGCCTGGGCGACCGGGTGTCGCACTGGGCCACCCTCAACGAGCCCCTGTGCTCGGCCTGGATCGGCCACCTCGAAGGGAGGATGGCTCCCGGCCTCACCGACCTCACCGCGGCCGTCCGCGCCTCCTACCACCTGCTCCTCGGCCACGGCCTGGCCACCCAGGCCATCCGCGCGGCGGCCCCGGGCGCCGAGGTGGGCATCGTCAACAACCTCTCCCCCGTCCACCCGGCCACCGACCGCACCGAGGACCTGGCGGCGGCCCGGCGCATGGACGGCCACGTCAACCGCTGGTGGCTCGACCCCGTCCACGGCCGCGGCTTCCCCGCCGACATGCGCGAGGTGTACGGGGTCGAACTCCCGGAACGCGCGGGCGACTTGAAGACCATCGCGGCCCCGCTGGACTGGCTCGGCCTCAACTACTACTTCCCCGCATACGTCACCGACGACCCGGGCGGTCCGGTCCCGTACGGCCGTTCCATCCGCCGGGAGGACGTGCCACGCACCGGCATGGACTGGGAGATCGAGGCGGACGGCATCGAGTCCCTGCTGCTGCGCCTGACCGAGGACTACGGGGCCCGGAAGATCTACGTGACGGAGAACGGCTCCTCCTTCCCGGACGTGGTCCGCCCCGACGGCAGCATCGACGACCCGGAGCGCGTGGACTACCTGGAACGCCACCTGGCCGCCTGCGCGTCGGCGGCCCGCAAGGGCGCCCCGCTGGCCGGCTACTTCGCCTGGTCGCTCCTGGACAACTTCGAGTGGGCCTACGGCTACGACAAGCGCTTCGGCCTCGTGCACGTCGACTACGCCACGCAGGCCCGCACGCTCAAGGCCAGCGGGCACCGGTACGCGGACATCGTCCGGGCCCACCGCGCCGGCCAGGCGGACTGAGCCGCCACGCTCCCGAGCGGTGGGGCGGCTCGGCCGCGGCCGGCCCACCCGCCTCGGCGGAAGTCCTCCGGGTGGCCCCGCATCCGTACAGGTGCTGATCCTGTCGCGCGTGCCGAGCCACCGGCTTCGGCCCGCCTCAGGGGCCGCTCGGCGACGCGTTCGGCATGGGCAGGACGTTGCCGGCCGCGTTGCAGCGCACGGTCCAGACGCCGGGCGTGTCCGCCTCGTGGACGCGCACGTCCACAGCGGGTGGCTGCTTGCCGCCCGGTACCTGGGCGTTGGCGGCGGTGCAGACGAGCTGGGTCACGCCCAGGCCCCCGCCGCTCATCCTCGCCACCGGTACCGGAAGGTAGAGGTCCACCGCCCCGGCCCCGGCGGTCGCGGTGGGGCGTCCCGGCATCGCGGGCACCTCGGTGATCAGCCCACGGGCGCGTTCCGCCGCGTCGGGGCCTTCGAGGAGCAGATCGAGAGCCTGCTGCGGACCCGCCGGGGGCTTCGCTCGGCGGGCGACGGCCTGGACCCCGTACGGGCCGACGAAGTAGACCTGCGCGTAGTACCGCACGCTGCCCGGCGCGCGCAGCCCGGACGCCGGCGGCCCGGCCGGCGCCGGACCCGTCGTGCCCACTCCACATCCCGCGAGCGCGGCCGTCAGCAGGGCGGTGAGCGATACGAGACGGCGCCTCATGCCTGCTCCTCCCCCAGCGTTCCGATCGGCAGGGTCAGGGTGAACACGGCTCCCGCATCAGGGGAGTTGGCGGCGGTGAGGGTGCCGCCGTGCAGCCGCACGTTCTCCCTGGCGATCGCGAGGCCGAGGCCGCTGCCCTCGGAGCGGGTCCGCGCGACGTCCGCCTTGTAGAAGCGGTCGAAGACGTACGGCAGTACGTCCTCGGGGATGCCGGGGCCACGGTCGGCGACGTCGATGACGAGGCTCTCGTCCATGACGCGCGCCTCGACGGTCACGGGCGGGGCGCCGTGCCGCAGCGCGTTGGCGATCAGGTTGGCGAGCACGACGTCGACGCGGCGGGCGTCGACCCGTACGCGTACGTCATGGCCGGGCAGGCGGGTCACGACCTGCTCCGGTTCGTGCCAGCCGCGCAGGGCGAGCGTCTTGTGCAGGAGCGTGCGCAGAGGGACCTCGTCGAGATGGAGGGCCGCCGCGCCCGCGTCGAAGCGGGAGATCTCCATCAAGTCCTCGACCATGCGGGCGAGTTTGCGGGTCTCGTCGCTGATGAGGAGCACCGCGTCGGCGGTGTCCGGGGGCAGTTGGCCGGAGTGCGCGTCCTCGTCGAGCGCGTCGGTGACGGCGGCCATCGCGGCCAGTGGGGTGCGCAGCTCGTGGGACACGTCGGCGGCGAACCTGCGGGCGTTGGCCTCCATGCGGCGCAGCACCGCGTCGTCGCGTTCCAGTGAGGTGGCCATCGTGTTGAACGTCCCGGTGAGTTCGGCGAGTTCGTCGTTGCCGGTGACGTCGAGGCGGGTGTCGAGCGCGCCCGAGGTGATCTTCTCGGCGGCGGTGCGCAGGTGGCGTACGGGACGCAGTACGCGACGGGCCGCGAACAGGGCCGCCACGGCGGCGAAGGCGAGCGCCGGGACGGCGCCGGCCCACGCGGCGGTGATCAGGGCGGAGATGTCCGCCTGCTCGGCACCCAGGGCGAACGCGGCGTACACGACGATGCCCGACGGCTTCGAGGCCGAAGTGCCGTCCCTCGCGTCGTAGTTGACGGGCATGGCGATGAGCAGGCGCGGGCCGTCGCCCCGGTCGGTGCGTTCGTACAGGGTGGTGTCGCTCTTGCGGGCCGCCGCGCCCAGGGTGGTGCTGATGGGGCTGGCGGTGCCGAGCGGAGGTCCGTCGTCGCGGGAGACGGCGGTGTTCCAGCCGCGCGCGCCGCCGACGCGGTCCAGCTGGTGCGAGAGGCCGCGCAGGTCGTCGTCCGTGGGCTCGGCCGGCAGGTTCGGGGCGAGCGAATCGGTCTGGAGCCGCAGGTCGTGCACGGCCGCGTTCTGGGTGCGCTGGAGGATCGCGCCACGGGCCTGGCGGAAGGTGAGGGCCGCGGTGATCAGGGCGCTGAGCGCGGCGACGAGGAGGAACGCCACGACCAGGCGCGTGCGCAGGCCGCGCGCCAAGGGCAGTCTCACGCGGGCACCGGGCCGAACCGGTAGCCGAAGCCCCGTACGGTCTGGACGTACTCGGGGTTGCGCGGATCGTCCTCGATCTTGGACCGCAGCCGCATCACACAGGCGTCGACCAGGCGCGCGTCGCCGTAGTAGCTGTGCTCCCAGACGTCTTCGAGGAGTTGCTGCCTGCCGAAGGTCCGGGCCGGGGCGGCACTGAGGAAGAGCAGCAGTTTCATCTCGGAGGGGGCCAGCGGTACGAGTTCGCCGCGCTTGTGGACGCGCAGCGCGCCCCGGTCGATCTCCAGGTCCCCCACCACCGTCGGCCCGGCCTGCGTGTCGGTGTCGGCCTGCGAGGGGGCGACGCGGCGCAGCACCGCGCGCATCCGGGCCTCGATGAGCGCGCCGCTTGCGGGCTTGACCACGTAGTCGTCGGCGCCGGCTTCGAGACCCACCACGACGTCCATGTCGTCGCCGCGTGCGGACAGGATCACGATGGGGATCTGGCTCGTTTCGCGGATGCGCCGGCACACCTCCAGGCCGTTCATGCCGGGCAGCATCAGATCGAGGAGCACGAGGTCCGGCCGGAAGGCCTCCAGCGCCTCCATGCCGTCCTCGCCGTTGCCGACCGCCTCGGTCTCGTGTCCGTAGCGGCGCAGCCCCAGGACGACACCACGGCGTACCGCCGGATCGTCCTCGATCAACAGCACGCGGGTCATGAATGGATCCCTTCACCTTCACCGGACGCAATGCGCATGCGACACATGCACGGTAATAGCGGTACGAAGTCCGCGAACACTGCCGCACCGCGCCTTCGCTCCCTGACACCTCCTCCCGATCTGAGGCCTTTTGCGCGGCCCCGCCGGTGAAGGGGCGGCTTCAGCGCAATTGGTTGACGTCGACCGTGCCCGCGCCCGGCGCCGGGACCGGGATCAGCAGCCACAGGGCGACCGTGGCCAGCACCAGAACGGCCACCACGACCGGGCCCCGACGCCCGCGCGCCCAGCCCGAGCGGAACCGGACCGGATCCTCGACGAAGCGCTTGGTCGTCGCGGCGGCAGCGAGCGACACCCCGATCGCCACCGCCGTGGCACCCCACCCTCCCAGCCCGGACAGGCGCGGCAGCAGCACCAGATAGACCGGCCAGTGCCACAGGTACAGGCTGTAGGACCACTCGCCCAGGCGGCGCGGCAGCAAGCTCCCCACCAGCCGTACCGCCCTGGTGCCGGGCACCTGCGCGATGACGACGATCAGCAGGGCGGCGGCCACGGAGTGGAGGAACAGGCCGCCCTTGAAAAGCAGCGGCGCCTTCTCGCCGTCGGTCGCCACCCAGGCCGCCGCGAGCCCGGCGGCGAGCAGCAGGCAGAGCGCGTCCGCCGCGCGGCGCGGTATCGCGGCGGTGAGGGAACGCACCGGCGCGGTCGCCGCCAGCGCCCCGAGCAGCAGCGCCGCCGCCCTGGTGTCGGTGCCCTCGTACGCCCGGGTGGTGTCCACCGCGGCTCCGAGCGTGACCGTCAGGGCGAGGGAGACCAGGACACCGGCCCCGGCCACGGCGACCACCGCGCGCCGGGCGTGCCGGCCCCGGGCGACGGCGGCGAGGACCAGCGGCCAGACCAGGTAGAACTGCCACTCGACGCCGATGCTCCACAGGTGGGCGAAGACGCGGGTGTCCGAGGCGTTCCAGTAGCCGGTCCCATCGGCGATGTAGTGCCAGTTGACCGCCTGGACGGCGACCCACGGCAGGTCGCCGAGTGCGAAGCGCAGCTGCTCCACGGTGCCCAGCGCCCACACGAGCGGCACGGTGACCACGACCACGACGACCAGGGCGGGGAGCAGACGGCGGGCCCGGCGGATCCAGAACCGGGCGAGCGCCCCCGGTCCACCGCTCTGTGCCGCTCCGAGCAGCAGCCCGGTGATGAGGTACCCCGACAGGACGAAGAAGAGGTCCACGCCGAGGAATCCGCCGCTCAACTGCCCGGCGTGGAAGAGGAGTACGGCCGCGACGGCGAATCCGCGCAGCCCGTCGAGCGCGGCGATGTGGGCACGTCCGCCGTCGGGGCGCGGGGCGCGGTGGCGGGGCGGCGCGGTGGACGCGAGAGGGAGGACGGACATGGGTCGCGGGTCCTCAGCCGCCGCACTTGAGGTTGCCGTACCGGGCGTCCCCGGTCCACGCTCCCGTGGCCCAGGCGTCCACGGGTGCGGGCGTGAACCCAGCCTCCCGGCCCAGCTGTTCGCTCAGCCACTTGGCGAAGGCGGCCGCTCCTTGCTGGCAGTTGTGGATGCCGTCGGAGGAACGCAGCGCCTTCTGCGCCGCCGCGTCGGTGCCCCACAGCGGGGAGGAGTCGAGGAACACGGCCGCTCCGCCGCTGTTCTTGGCGGCTTCCCGAGCCGCCTTGGGGGCGGTACGCATCTGGGGTTCGTACTTCTTGTAGAAATCGTCGATCTTGATGGGCGGGGCCGGTACGAGGACGAGTTCGGCGCCGGCGTCCTGGGCCGTCCTGGCGAGCTTTTCGTACGCGGCCCGCTGTTTGTCCTGGGGGCCCCAGTCGTAGGTGGTGACCTGATAGGCGATCACGGTGGGCTTGAACGAGCCGATGTTCGCGGCCAGTTGCTTCCAGGTGTCGGCGGATATCTTGCCGGTGATCCCGTCGCCGGCGTCGACGACCGTGCCGCCGCCGTCGGACGACGCGTCCTTGAATGCCACCCCGCCCGCCTTCAGGGCCGCGCCCAGGGCGGGGGCCTCCGCGCCGGCGATGGAGTCCCCCACCCACAGCACCCTCGTACCGTTGCCGCCGGCGCCCGACGGCTTCGCCGCCGCGTCGGCGCCGCCTTGCCGTGCGTCCTTGTCGTGTCCGCCGCAGCCGACCAGCGCGACGCCGAGCACGGCGGCGAGGGCGGCTGCGCAGCCGGCGCGCCGGGTCAGGCCAGGGAAAGGGTGCTGGTGGGTTCGGTGGCCGGTCGAACCGGAGTAGTCGCTGTTCATGGCCTCAGCGAACCAGCACACAACGGGCACGAGGCCCGCCGTCATCGTTCGCTCACACAACACGAAGAAGGCTGTCAAAGAGCCGGGGGCCCGGTGGCCGTCGATCCCCGGGCGGGGCTCTCGCCCGCGCCGGAGCCGGACGGCCCCGCGACGCCTCCCTCCGTCACCGCTTCAGAACGACCACCGCGTGTGGGTGAAGGCCCCGCCCTCCCGGCCGAAGCCGTACGCGGTGGCCGGAGCGACCGCGAACAGCAGCACGTCCCCTTGCGCAAGGCGTCCCCGATCCCGTGGAAGGTGCCCTCGGGTGCGGTGATGTGGGCCCCGTACTTCGCCTCGTACGCCGCGATCACCTCCTCGAGGACCGCGGGATCGGTGACGGCCCGCGCCCTGCCCTCGACGACCAGGTCGAGCCCCTCCGTGAGCGAGTTGCCTCCGGTGGTGAGGGCGCAGTGGCCGTCATGGGCGAGGTTCTTCGCCTTCTGCTCGTCCGGGCCGGTGGAGAAGTACAGCACCCCGTCGTGCCAGGCGGCGATCACGGGAGTGACGTGCAGGCGACCGTCCGGCCGCACCGTGGAGACCCAGAAGATCTCGGCCCGCGCCAGCTGCCGCCGCGCCTCGGCCCACTCGGTGGCGGCGGCCTCCTCGGCGCCGGGCCTGGGGTTGAGCGCGGAGCTGTAGCGGGAGTCGAGCTCGGTGGTGGGCTGCTGGGCGGATCCGTGTGTAGGCATGGCGGATCTCCTTTCGCTCTCCCCCATAACGACTCCTGGGGCGCGTGGAAATCATCGGCCTGCCGATCCGTTCCCCCCGACCTGCCCGAAGCCGCGCGGCGGGCGGGCGCGGAGCCGCTCCGGCCCCGCGCCCGCCCGCACTCGTCCCGGCGGGGTCGGCGCCCCTTCCCACCTACCCGGCTTCCCACCCACACAGGGGCCCGCACTACTTCCAGGTGTCGTCCAACGTCTCCGAACCTGACGCCGCCGCCGTGTGGACGCGGTTGGCCCCGGACTCCCAAGTGACGTTCCCCGAACCGTCCTTGACGATGTACTTGTACTCGAATGGCGTGCTCGCCGGGGTGTTCACAGTGGCCGACCACACGGGGTAGGACGCCGAGGACAGGGCGATGGCGGCATTCGGGTCCCAGGCGCCCAGGGCCGGGATCGATCCGACCACGTACACGTTCTGGCCCCACGCCGTGGTCTTGGTCTCGTGGAAGGTCTCGCTCACAGTGCCGGACGCCGGGGGCGTGGGTGAGGAGGTCGGGCAGTTGCCGGTGCACGCGGCGCCGGCCGCGTACAGCGCCACCGAGTCACCGGCGTTGACCGTGACCGTGGCCTGGCCCGAGGAGTTGACCGTCACCGCCGGGCCCGTGCAGGTGCCGCCGTTGGCCGGCGTGCCGTGGATGACATCGCAGTACGTCCCGGCCGCGAGGCCGGTGGTGAAGGTCTGGGTGACCGCGCCGCCGCCGTTGTTGATGGCCACCCACGCGGCCTTGCCCCGGCTGAAGGCGATGGCGTTGGCGCCGTTGTCCCACCAGTTGGCCACGCTCTGGCCCTTGGCGGCGTTGTGCCACCCCACCATGTTGGCGATGCCCTGGTCGCGGTCCGCGCAATTCCAGGCGCTGGAGGAGCAGTCGGTGTCGGTGACGTAGCCCTTGGCGTCGGCCGGCGGGGAGTCGTCGTTGCTGTTGAACCGGAATCCGGAGTAGACCTGCGGGGTGCCGTAGCCCCAGGCGAGTTCGAAGATGTGGGCCAGGGTGTACTTGGACCCGTCCTTGTAGGTGAGCGTGCTGTTGTCGCGCTCCAGGTCGTGGTTGGTCACCATGACCGCGGACTTGTCGCTCGGCTCGAAGCCCCAACTCTGCCCGAACGTCTTCAAGTTGGCGATGCTGCCGTTGAACTGGTCCTTGAGCTTGTGCGCGTAGGTGAACTCCAGCACGCTGCCGTTGCCCTCGAACGCGCTGGGTGCCAGCTGCCCGCTGCCGCCCGGTATGACCTCCTGGTAGACGTAGGGCCGGCCGCCCCACCGGGTGTCGCCGACCTTCGCGAGGATCGCGGCCATGTCGGTCTGCGCGATGTGCTTGGCCGCGTCCACCCGGAAGCCGTCCACGCCGTAGCCGACCAGTTTGTTGAGGTATCCCGCGATCTTCGAGCGGACGTCGTCCTTCTCGGTGTACAGGTCCGAGAGCGACACCAGCTGGCACTCCTGGACCTGCTGGGCGCTGTTCCAGTCGTTGATGACGTTTCCGGCGTTGGGGCAGTTGGCCGGGTAGTCGTGGAAGCTGGAGCGGTCGTAGCCGATGCTGCCGTAGGTGTAGGCCCCGGGGTTGAAGCTCGCGCCGCCGTAGGAGTCGGTGCTGGTCTGGTTGGCGCCCGCGGTGTGGTTGATGACCGCGTCCGCGTACACCTTGACGCCCGCGTTGTGGCAGGCCGTCACCATGGCGGCGAACTGGGCTTCCGTACCCATCCGGCTGTTGAGGTCGTAGCCCACCGGCTGGTAGACGTCCCACCAGGGGTGGGTGCCGTCGGACAGCCTGATCGAGTCCCCGGGCGGGGCCACCTGGACCGCGCCGTACCCATTCGGGCCGAGGACGGTCGCGCACTCCTGGCCGACCGACTTCCAGTTCCACTCGAAGAGGTTGGCGATCACGTCTCCGCCGTTGGCGGTGGCGGCGTGCGCGGTGCCCTGGAAGGCGACGGGCAGGATCGCGCCGGCGAGCAGCGCTCCGGCGGCGAGCAGGCCGGCCGAAGCGCGGCGGGGCCCGGTCGACAGGGCGGCGGTTGCTCTGCGGCTCGGTGGTGCGGTCATGGCGGCTCCCTGGGCAGGTGGGGGCAGCGCCGATCCGCGCCTGTGGGCGGCCATGGGGAAGTGGCCGCCCGGCGCGCTCGTGCTGCGGGGAGGTGACCCGCGGCGTCGGCCGACACCGCGGCTCGCGCGACCCGCCCGCCGCCCACGGCACCACCCGCGCGCCCGGTCCGTCCCGGGACCGGCGCGCGGGCGTCCCGTGCCGAACGCCGGTGTGTCCGGCCGGCATTCGGCACTCGGCCCGCCGGGGCGGTCGGGCTCGGTCGCGCGAGGATGACGATCCCGCCGCGCCCGGCACCCCGTCAAGAGTTGGCGCAAAATCATTCAGAAACTTGCAGCAAGTTCTTGATGCTGTGCCACCGGCGCCGCGCGGACCCTGCTCTCCGCCCCTCAAGTGCCTGCTCAGGCGATGCGGGTGTGGACCGTCGCGGTGTTGTTGGACGTGGTCCTCTCGGGAGACGTGGTGGTCACCTTGGTGACGAGATGGACCTTGCCGCCGCCGTACGAGGGCCCGCGGCCCGCGATCTGGAGGCGTACGGTCTCACCGGGCTTGAGCGCGTCGACGCTGACCACGACGCGGCCCTGACCGTTCAGCTGGGCGTGCCCGTTGCCCTGCACGACGCGGTGGGCGCGGTGCTCGATGCCGTTGGGCATGGTGGTGACCGAACGCACCGTGTGAGCCGTGGACTTGCCGGTGTTGGTGATCGACACCGTCCACAGCCCCTCCACGTCGTGGTCGATGTGCGCGGGCCCGGACGCGGTGACGGCGACGTCGGCCCGGTTCTGGGCCGGCACGCGCGGGGTCCAGGCGTCGCCGTAGTCCTTGTCGTACGTCTTCGTCCAGTTGTCGCCGTAGTTGCCGGTGTAGCCGTTGGCCCACGCGTCACCGTAGTCGGGGCCGTACGCGGCGGAGGCCGGGCCGGCCACGGCGAGGGACACACCCGCGACGGCGGTGGTGACGATCGCGGCGGCGGCCACGCGGACGCGCAGGGGGCGAGTCGACCGGGAGAACATCAAGGGACAACCTCTCGAATGGGAGAACGTCAGGAGGCGCCACCCCACGGGTTGGAGCGGCACGAATCAAGCCTGTCCAAGCCGACGGCCGCCCCTCCCCGCCACAGGTCCTCGATGCGAGGGCCCTTGGCCCCGGCACGCCCGAGGGCCCCCTCGGCCGAAAGCACGACGGCCGAGCCGTCGGGCATCGGCCGGAATTCGGGCAGGGCGCCCGAAGCACCCTGAACTCCGCTGCCCAGGCGGACAGTTGGCGGGGGCGCACAATAGGCCTTGACCAGGCGCGTTCCCCGGGCGATAGTTGCGCGCCGAACCCATTCCAGCGGATCGGCGGGTTCATCAGGGGTGGGGAAACCATGCAGGCCGAGCACCAAGAGGTCATGTCCGCGTACGCGGAAGCGGAAGGGCACCTTCGGGCGGGGCGACTCGCCGACGCCCGGCGCACCGCGCGGAACGCGCTGAAGGCCGAGGGCCCCGACGCGCGGCTGTTCCTGGTTCTCGGCCGGGCCCACGCCGCCGAGGACGAGGACGACCACGACGACCGGGCGGAAGCCGCCTACCGCGAAGGCCTCGAAGCCTTCCCGGACGATGTCGAGCTCCTCGCCGCGTACGCCGAACTGTGCCTCGCCTCTGACTACATGGACCACCCCGCTCGCCATGGACGGGGCGCGCAACTCGCCGCGCGGGTACGCGAGTTGGCGCCGGGTTCGACTCAGGCACTGCGTGTGGAGCAGGGCGGTGCCGGGCTCCGGGGCCCCAAACCGACATCGCCGTCGCGGACTCAGCTGCACGACGTACGTCTGGCCCTGGCAGCCTTCGGCAACCCGGCCGTGGCCGCCGCACGAGCCAGAAGCCGAGCCGAGGCCAGCCCCTCGGACGATCGCCTCGCGGTGCTCGCCGAGACCCTCACCGCCCTCGGGCGCCCCGGCCGTGCACCGCTGCGCTGGCTGGTTCGGGCCCCCCTCACCACGGCACTCCTGCGCGGGGCCTGGTGCGTGGTGCTGCTGTTGGCGGTCCCGGCGTTGCACCTCCCTTCCTGGTGGAGGCTCGCCGCTTTCGCGCCGCTCCCGGTGCCCCTCGTGCTGAACACCTTCCTGCGTCGCGCCCGGACCCGCGCGGCCGTCCGCCCACTGGCTCCACCCGTCGACCCCACCGCCGCCCCGCCCTTCCCGGCCTTGCCGCCGGTCCCGGCCTACAGCCGACACGAGTTGGCGACCGGCGTCGTGGTGCTCGTCGCCGTCGTCGCGTCGGGCGTAGCCTCGGGCATCTGGAGCTACCGCCAGTACGCGGCGTACCCGCGCTACACGGTGTCGGCGCCCGACCGCTTCCAGGGCTTGGCGCGCCAGGACGCGAGTCCGGTCCAGGCACTCATGAAGAACGCCGCGCCGGACCTGTCCGACGAGGGCGCCCAGTCGTTCGCCTATGTGTACGGGCCGGATCCCGACCAGCCGGCGCTCATGATGTGGGGCGAGACGGGAGACTTCCACGACGCGCCCACCGACGCGCTGGGCGACTTCCAAAGCGGCATGGACGCGGCCGGATTCCCGGTGCACGCGACCTGGACCGCCGCCCCCGGCAGCCTCGGCGGTTCGATGCGGTGCGTGTCCTACGAGGTGGCCAACACCCCCATGGTGAACTGCGCCTGGCTGGACAAGGGCAGCATGGGAGCCGTGTACTTCGCCGACGAGGGCCAGACCCACGAGGCGACGGCGAGCCGCGCCAGAGCGGCACGAGAGGCCGTCCTGCACTGGGGGGCGCGCGGCGGGTCCGAGGTGTAGCGGGCGCGCCCGAGCGTCACGCCGCCTGCCCCGTCGTCGCGCGAAGCGGCGTGGAGGGGCGTTCCGCGGCCCGGGTGCGCTCCGCCTGACGGTGTGTCAGCTGGGGTGAGAACTGGCAGAGCAGATAGAGCAGGGCCAGGCTGATGAGCCAGTCGGTCACCCCGGAGAACTGGTTGATCGTGAACTTGAAGACCTGCCCGACGAGCAGGTCCACCAGGAGTGCGGCGCGCAGCGTCCGCAGGGCGGTGTCGCGGTCGCGGAGCAACTGGGCCGTTCCGCGCAGGGAGAGCACCAGGGATGCCAGGGAGCAGGCGAGCGCGCCGGCGATGGCGGTCCACTGGGTCTCGCCGTCGAGGCCGCCGGTGAGGCCTTCGGCGGCCACGGCGATCAGGAGGACCGCCGCCTGGAGTGTCGTGCCCCAGGCGACGAGGTGAACCAGCCTTCTTTTCGAGGCCAGTTGGGCCACTCGTGCCGATGCCCACCCGCGGGCCCGCTCCAGTGCCTCGTGGTGCGGGGCGGCCTTGCGGAGCGGGCGTTCGGGCACCGCTTCGAGCAGGGCCGCGAGCGCCTCGTCCACGGCGGACGGCCGCGCGTCGGTGCTCCGCAGGCGGCGCAGGGCCTCGCCCCGCTCCTGCGCGGTGAGGCCACAGAGGAGGCCCTGCAGGGCGGCGTCCGCGGCGCGGGCCGCGCGGGCCGCGCCGGCGCCGGGGGCCTCCTGCCGGTCCGTACGCGCGCGCCGCGCCACCCACCAGGCGAGGCCCGTCAGCGCGACGAACGACAGGTAGATGATCCCGGGGGCCGGCCGGTAGAAGTAGCCGTCGGTGGCGACGAGCTTGCCCACCTCGTCGATGAAGAGGCCGAAGCCGACGCCGCCGATCACGGCTCCGCGCCGACGGGACGCGACCCCGGTGAAGACCAGCATCACCAGAAGCCCGGCCAGCATCAGCAGGCCGCCCCACAGCATGTGCGAGATGTGCAGGCCGCCGTTGCCCGCCCCTCCCCCGAGCTTGGGGTAGCCGGTCAGCGCCAGGAAGGCGCGGGTCACCAGGACGGTGACGACGCCGACGAAGACGAACAGCCGAAGGTGCGCCGCGGCGCTCGCGGTACGCAGGAACCCGTTGTTCAGAGGCGTACGGAACATGCTCCGAGCGTCGCCCATGCGCCCGGCCCGGACCATGGGGCCAGCCCCCGTCCCACCCACGGGCTGCCCCCCGTTCGCACCGGTGCGTCCAAGTACCCGGCGGGTGCCGTACCGGGCCGCTACCCGCACGTGGCGCGCGTGCACCGTTCTGCGCGCGGGGGCGTACGCGCCGTGATCGCTGACGGTGTGTCATGTTCCGTGTTTGGTTACGTGTCACCGTTCTCCGGGCGGCCCGGCCGCACCCGGGCCACAGTGTGGGTGTCCGGCCGAACCAGCGTCGGACTTCACACCGTTCGGCACCCCCGGGCTCATGCCCCGGGCTGCCGTGAACTGGGAGTTCACATGTCTCCTCGCACCATCACCCGCGTCGCCGCACTCGCCCTGGCCGCCTCCGGCCTCGCCGCGGCAGCTGCCGTCCCCGCCTCCGCCACCGTACGGCCGGCGGCACCGCGCTCCCCGATCGTCTTCGGAGCGATCCAGTACGACAGCCCCGGACGCGACGACCACTCCCAGAAGAGCCTCAACGCCGAGTGGGTCACCGTCACCAACACGGGCCGCGGCGCCGTGAACCTCCGGGGCTGGACGCTCACCGACCGCGCCCACCAGACCTACACCTTCCACAACCTGCGTCTGGCCGGACACCAGTCGGTACGGGTCCACACCGGCAAGGGCCGTGACACCGGTCGCGACGTCTACCAGAACCGCCGCGACTACGCCTGGGACAACAGCCGGGACACCGCCACCCTGCGCGACGACCACAAGCACATCATCGCCACCAAGTCCTGGGGCCGCCGTTAAGCACCACTGCCACCGTCCGGTGCCGCCGCCACGGCGCCAGAGGTGAGAAGGCCGGCACCCCGAAGGTGCCGGCCTTCGGCGCGTCCGAGAACCAGGGGACCGTCGCGACGGAAGCGTCGAACTACTTCTGCTTCCTACTCCTGCTTCGAGGTGTCGGTCGCGTCGGCCGGCGCGTACAGCAGGTTCATCACGCCGGTGCCGAACGTCTCCGAGTGCACCAGCTTCAGAGGGAAGGGCCCCGCGCCGTCCTCGAAGAGGCGCAGGCCCCGGCCCAGGACGATCGGGTGCACGAGAAGGCGCAGTTCGTCGAGCAGGCCGGCGGCCAGCAGCTGACGGATGACGGAGACCGAGCCGGTGACGGCGATGTTCTTGCCGCCGCCCTCCGCCTTCAGCGCCCTGACGCCCGCCACGAGGTCGTCGCCCTGGAGCTGCTCGGAGTTGCGCCAGGTGAAGTCGAGCTCGCGGCTCGACACGACGACCTTGCGGGTGTCGCCGAAGTCCTTCGCCATGCCGGCGTCCTCGCCACCCGCGTCCTCGCGCGGAGGCCACGCCTCGGCAAAGCCTTCGTAGGTGGTGCGGCCGAACAGGAACGTGTCGGAGTTCTGTACGTCGCCCACGACAGCGGCGGCCATCTCGTCGCTGAAGTACGGGAAGTGCCAGGTGTGGGGATCGGCCACGACACCGTCGAGGGAGATGAAGAGGCTTGCCGTGATCTTGCGCATGTCGAGGGCTCCTGGGCTTGCGGGACGCGGTTCGTTCCGTCGCGGGTGAGACGGAGGGGAGCCTCGGAACTCATCGGTCCCCCGCACCAGAATCCCCCGACCGCCCGGCCGACGATCACCGCCCCGCCCACATCACGCTGGTGGAGTACTGGGGGACGGCTCGGGCGATGCCTCGGCCGGGTCGTCGAGAAAGCGGCGCAGGACGTCGGCTTCCGCATGGAGCTGGGCCGCCCGGTCGGCATGTGCCGGCGAGCTCAACTGCTCTGCTGCCGACACCCGTTCGGCGATCTCGGCGCGCACGATCTCCGCCATGTCCGCCTCGGTCAGCTCACGCCGTGCCGCCTCGGTGGCGCCGGCGCCGACCGGCGACTCCTCCAGCGAGAGGCCGCGCAGTTCGACCGCGCCGACCGGCACCGCCTCCGCGTTGTCCAACGCGGCGAGCGTGGCTCGCAGGGCACGTACCGCGACCTTGTCGCGGGCACGCATCGCTTCGGGCAGGGCTTGACGCATACGGGCGTGCAGTGACATGTCGGTGACCCTATGGCCCCCTGGTGGAGGGTGCAACGAGATACCCCCTGTCGGATCGGCCGCCGCACCGGCATCTCCGCCGTCGGAGACACACCTGGCGGCCCTGACGGCCTCAACTGCCTTGTCCCACCGATGATCACGGGTTATGGTCCGCGAGCACATATCCGGGGGGATCATGCAGGTGGGGGACATGACTGAAGACATCGGCGCGCCCGTGGACAAGGGGAATCCATGGCGGCAGGGCATAGCCGCCGTGGTGGCGGTGGCGGCGCTGTGTGGCGGTGCCTGGTGGCTCGGGGAGACGTCCGGGACGAGTCCCGCGAAGCCCGCGAGGTGCTCGGGCGGCAAGCCCGACAAGACGGCGGCGCCGGCCGAGCAGGCACACACCTCCGGCGCACAGCTGTGTGAGGCACTGAACCGTCCCGATCTGGCCGAACTGCTCGGCACTCCGGACCAGAAGCCCCGGACCGCCTCCGGCAGCCAGAAATCGATGCGCCTGCTGGGCAGCGAGGACATCGTCTCCCCCTCCGCCCGGGTGGAGTTCGACGCGTACACCGTGGAGCTTTCGGCCACCTACGACCGGCTGACGGTGGCGGAGTCGGCCGTGGTGTTGGGGAAGGGCGCACAGCAGCAGGCGGTTCTCGGGCACCCGGCGTTCTTCTACTCGGATCGCACCGTCACCTTCAGCATCGGCACCGACGGGCGCGGCACCAACAGCGGACCGGGCTCTCCGGTACGCGCCCTCACCGTCGCCCTGGGCGACAAGGACAGCGGCGGCTCCTACGAGGTGACACTGTGGCGCGCGGACGGCGTGTTGCCGGACGACGCCGTGGTGCGGCGCGTCGCCGAGAAGGTGCTCCCCACCGTGCCGGGATGGACCACCGGCGGGGCCGGAGTCACCCAGGGGTGACGCCCGGATGCGTGCGGAACGTGCCCATGGGGGGCGGTCCTTGAGGAGTGTCGCCGGACGCGGCCGGTCGTTGGGCAGCGCATGCTTCTGACTCGTACCGCCGTCGCCACGGTCACCATCGCCGCCTTCACCTCCCTCGCACTCGCCGGTGCCGCCCACGCCGTCCCTGCCACACCGAACGATGACGACAACTGTGCCGGGACCGGCGTGCATGTGGGGCTGTGCCAGGTCCTGGCCGAGCAGCATGTGCTCAGCGGCAACAACCAGCAGCTGGGCAGCCATCCCTGACGTACCGTCAACTGTGCGGCCCCTGTGCGTCCATGGACAACTCTGCTCCCATCCGGCGCAGTACGCCCGCCCGGATCGATCGCCGCCGCTGCTCGGTGCGGAGCGGCCTCATCGGTAGGGTGCGTCCCATGTCGGACACACTGCCTCGCCCCGAGCCGTTCACCCCGCAGACCGCCCCCTCGGCGCTCGACGACCTCCGCACACGACTGCGTGCGACCAGGTGGCCCGACGCGCCGGAGGACGCGGGGTGGGCGCTCGGGACCGATCTCGGATACCTCCGCGAACTCGTCGCCTACTGGGCCGACGGTTTCGACTGGTCCGAGCAGGAGGCGGCGCTCGCGCGGCTCCCCCGCTTCCGCGTCCCGCTCGGCGGGCTCGGGATCCACTTCGTGCACGCCCGGGCGGTCGCCCCGACCGGTCCCGTACTGCCCCTGGTCCTCAACCACGGCTGGCCGGACTCGTTCTGGCGGTACTCGAAGATCGTCCCCCTCCTCACCGACCCGGGCGCGCACGGCGGCGATCCCGCCGACGCGTTCGACGTGGTCGTACCCGACATGCCGGGGTACGGGTACTCCGACCGGCCCACCGGGGCACCCCTGGATTCCATCGCCGTGGCCGGACTGTGGGCCGAGCTCATGCGCGTACTGGGCTACGAACGCTTCGGCGCGTCGGGCGGTGACATCGGCAGCCACGTCAGCCGCTACCTCGCGCTCGACCACCCGGACCGGGTCGTGGCGGTCCACCGCACCGACGCGGGCGTACCGGTCTTCCTCGGCGACCGCGCGGACCTCGCGCCGGAGGAGCGCGCGTGGCTGGAGAGCATCGCGGCCTGGGGCGCCAGTGAGGGCGCGTACGGCGCCATGCACCGAACGAAGCCGCAGACCGCCGCCTTCGGCCTGACCGACTCGCCGGCGGGGCTCGCCGCATGGATCGTCGAGAAGCTCAGGGCGTGGAGCGGCTGCGACGGAGACATCGAGCGCAGCCTCACGAAGGACGAGATCCTCACGAACATCACGCTGTACTGGCTGACGGGAACCATCGGCTCCTCGATGCGCATGTACCACGCGAACGCGGCGATCCCGCCCGCGCAGCTGGCCCGCCGGGTCGAGGTGCCGTCGGGATTCTCGATCTTCCGCGGCGACGTCGTCCGCCCGCCGCGGGCGTGGCTGGAACGTACCGCCAACGTCGTCTACGCCTCGGAGCCGGAGCGCGGCGGCCACTTCGCCCCGTTCGAGGAGCCCGAGCTGTACGCGGAGGAACTGCGCGCGTTCTTCCGGCCGTACCGCTGAGCGGGCGGCCGAGGAACACCCAGGGGTGCACATGACGGCGGGGCCGCGTCCTGGGACACGGCCCCGCCCGGTCACCGGGCTCCGCCCGGGCATCTCACCGCGACGCACTGCCTGGGAAGGCTCAGCCTCGCGGCGTCGCGGCCGGCGTCGGCACGAAGCCGAGGGGGTGGCGGACGGTTTCCGGGCCGCGCACCCTCGTGCCGAAGACCACCAGCTCGCAGGCGTTGGCCGCACGGCAGTCGATGGTGCGGCCGTCGATCGCGGTGAACGTCGCCGACAAGGTCACCGTCTCGTCCAGGCGACCGTTGTCGCTGGTGGCCGGCGGCCTGGAACGCGGGCGGCAGCCGAG
This sequence comes from Streptomyces sp. NPDC001828, assembly GCF_042892175.1. NCBI lineage: Bacteria > Bacillati > Actinomycetota > Actinomycetes > Kitasatosporales > Streptomycetaceae > Streptomyces > Streptomyces sp. NPDC001828. The sequence goes on along the minus strand of NZ_JBIATV010000001.1, from coordinate 910,969 downwards.
GGTGTCGGCGGAGCCGGTGGCACACTCCATGACCAGCACGTGGTACTGCACCTCGTAGCCCTTGCCCGTCGCCCGCACCGCCTGGCCGTCGACCAGCCCCTTGTCCGGGTTCACCTGCAAGGTGGGCGGCGCCTCCAGCGGCCCGTGCGGGGCGAAGCGGAGCGGAACGGTGGTGAGCAGCGCCCCGTTGTTGTCCGTCAGGGCCAGCGTGCACGGGTTGGCGGTCGAGACCGTACGGCAGTCGAACGACCCTGCTGTGGTGGAGAGTTGGGCGTACAGCTTCTTCGGGGAGAGCTGGTACGTGCCGTCCGGATACACCCGGAACTGGCGGCCCGTGTCGTCGTCGCAGGTGGTCACGGACGCCGAGGGGCCGCACTCCTTGACCCAGACGTAGTCCTTGGGCGGGCCGCCCGCGATGGCGAACTTGACGATGTCACCGTCCCGCAAACCGGTGGTGCGGTCCACGTTCAGCTGCGGCCCGGCCGGGGCGGCAGCCGGCGAGGGCGCCGCCAACGCTGCCGGGGACACCAGCTGCCAGGGGCCCCAGCCGCCGCCGGGCAGCGTCTGGTAGACCTCCCACATGCGGTCGCGGTTCCACTCACGTGCCGTCAGATGCAGCCTGCCGTCCGGGAGTTGCTCCACCGTGCTGGGCTGGCTCAGACCCACGTCCTGGCCGGGGACCAGGCCCGTCGACAGGACCGGGCCCCAGCCGGATGCCGCGTTCTGCTGGTGCCGCAGCTCCATCGTGCTGCCGTTCCTGGAGCCGGAGGCGAAGGCGTCGATGCTGCCGTCCCGCTCCTTGAACAGCACGACTCCGCCGTGGTACGGGGTCGGGGCGAGGCCGAACGCGTCGGGCTCGCTCCAGCCGCCGGGGCCGGCGGTCTCCACGGAGTGGCAGAACGTCCCGTAGGTGGAGAACAGCAGCTCGATGGCGCCCGCCGAGTTCTCCATCGCCGTGATGTAGTAGCTCTTCGGGCCCACGGTCGCCGCGCTCACGCGCTGCCAGGCACCGTAGGTACCGCCCGGCGTGACCTGTTCGCGGTGCCAGACGAAGGGCAGGCCCCTGGTCGCCGTCGAGTCGTAGAAGAGCTGGAACTGGGCGATCCGGCCGTCCGTGCGGTCCACCGAGACCAGGCTGTCGGAGACCGGCGAACTCGCCAGGCCCTTCGCGCCCGTGTCCGTACTACACGCGGACGTCGTGGCGGCCGTGGCGGCCGTCGCAGCCGTGGACGCGGTTCCGGCGGGAACCGCCTGGGCGACCGCCGGCAGCCCCGCCACTCCGGCACAGGCGATGGCCACGGCCACCAGACCACGCCCGAGCAGCCCAACTCCCCTGTCCGGAGCCCCTCTTCGTCGTATCCTCATCTGCTCCCACCCCTCTCGGTATCCCCACCCGGCAGGGGAGAATCCTCTCGGCGCACGCGGCCCACGACCAGCTCGCAATCGGCCAGCGTCACCCGCGAGAACAAGCCGCGCCACGCGATCACGGCGTCCCGACCGTCGCGGCCCGGGGTCCGTGTACGCGTGAATCGCAGGTCCGGCGGTTCGCGATGCGGAATACCCGAACCTGGCTTCCGGTATCACTTGACGTGTATCGCGTGGGCGCGCGAATCTGAGCGGGAATGAACTGCCGTAGCGTGCAGGGGGAGATGCCATGCCGCGCTGTGAACAGGACGGGGCCGGGCCGACCGGCACATGCGGCGGGCCGGCCGGATTCGCCGGAGCGCACCGGCTGTCCGGGCTCACGGTCTTCAGCCGCCCCGACGGCGACCGGACGGTCGTGAGCGTGTGCGGCGAGCTCGACCTCGACGCGGACCACCGGCTCCTGCACGCCCTGCGCCACGATTCCGCCGCCTCGGACGCGTCCGGCGCAGCCGATGCGTCCGAGGCCACGCCGAGCGGAGAGACCTTCCAACTGGACGTCGGCGGTGTCGACTTCCGCGCCTGCTCCGGCGTCGACCTCCTCCTGATCGTCAAGCGGCATGGCCTAGACCCGGATCACGACGAGCCGCCGTCCCCCCACCCGGACGGTGCGGACGACCCCGATGCGGACCTGCGCCTCGAACTCGACCAGCTGCGACGCGCGATGCGGAGCCGGGGAACCATCGACCTGGCCCGTGGCATCCTCATGGCCGCGTTCGGCCTGAGCCCCGACGAGGCCTGGAAGGTGCTGGTCTCCACCTCCCAGCACACCAACACCAAGCTGCGGCGTCTCGCCGAGCAGGTGGTGGACTCCGCCGGGGGCACCCCGCTGCCCGAACCCGTACGCAAACAGCTGGCCGCCGCTGTCGCCCAGGAAGGCAAGGAAGCCCGGGAAGCCCGGGCAGCCTCGTCCGCCGAGTCGCAGGTGTAGCAGGTGTAGCAGGTATAGGGGGTGGAGTGAGCAACTCGCTTCGGGGCCTAGGTGTTGGGGCGCGCGCCAGGACGGGACGAGTCGCCTCCCGCGCGTGCCGCTCCCACGCTGCGGGCCGCCGAAGCCAGGTCCTGGAGGGCCTCCAGGTGCCGGGCCGGCGCGTCGCGCCCGGCGTCCGTGAGGTACAGCCAGGTGCGGAAGCGCCTGCCGGCCGCGCCCTTGCGGATACCGAGGTAGCCTGCGGCCTCCAGGGCCGAGGCCGCCTTGCTGAGGACCGAGTCGGAGACCTGGCAGTAGTCGCGTACGCTCGCGAACTCGGCCTCGTCGCAGGCGCTGAGGAACGCAGCGGCCGTCAGCCGGGTCGGATGCCGGAAGGCCGCATCGAAGGCGGCACTCTCCGAATCGGGGGGACGTCGTCATACGCCTTGCCTCAACTTCCGTCCGACCGTGGCGTTCTGCCAGGCGGAGTGCGCCCAGGCACCGAGGCCCAGCGTCACCCCTGTCACGCCGAGCGTGACCGGGGTGCCGAGGCCGAGGAGCCGGCAGGCTCCCCACACCAGGGCGAGCGCGACGGCGACGGACCCTCTCAACAACTTTCCAATTTGGAAAGTGGACCTCAGGCCGACGGCGTCCGGGTGAGCCCGGCGGCGTAGATGTGAGACCGGACCGTGTCGAAGAGGGTGCTGACCTCCTGCTCCGTCAGACCCGTGGCGGCGGCCTCCCGCATCCAGTCGGCGAGCCGGGCCCGCAGCGGGGAATCGGGCTCGCTCTCGGGAGCGGCCAGGGAGCGGAGGATGAAGGTGCCGGCGCCCTGGCGCACCTCGACGAGACCCGAGCGCTCCAGCTCGCGGTACGCCTTGAGCGTGGTGTTGGGGTTGACCTTCGTGTCGGCGGCCACCTGCGCCGCGGTGGGCAGGCGGTCGCCCTCCCCCAGCGCACCCATCCGCAGCGCCTGCTCGACCTGCTGGACGATCTGGAGGTACGCGGGCACTCCGCTGCGTCGCTCTATGCGGAACACGACCATCGCACCCGCCTCCTTCCCCTTCGCCCTGACAATACGGACTGCCGCAACAACTGCCGTACGGCTGTGGCGACCATACGGACCGATGTGGACCCGCATGGACCCGCGCTGCGGCTACAGCGCCTGGCGCCGGGTGCGCCACACGATCAGCGCCACCAGGAGGACTGTCGGCACCAACAGGAGACCGGCCGCCGTCCACTGCAGGGTGGCCATCTGGTCGTAACCGAAGTAGTCCCACACCGAGTTGACGATCCCCAGTCTGGCCCGGCAGGCCTCGGTGGCCGCGTCGTTCACACACGTACCCCAGCCGTAGACCTTGCCGGAGGCGGTGCCGATCCACTGGTCGACCTGGACCGCGTCGTTCAGCACGGCCGGGTGTGCGCCGTCGAGCGGGAAGGCGACGCGGCGCGGGGTGGCGAGCCGCGTCCTGAAGTGGTCGCACACCAGGAGGAAGGCCGCCGAGGTGAAGAACGTGACGGCCATCGCGGTGACCGCGCGTCGCGCCAGCGCGCCGATGGCGATGCCGAGGGTGGTGGTGAACAGGGTGAGCGCCACCAGGACGGGCAGGGTGTTGTCGAAGACCGTGCCCTCGAGCCAGGTGCTGGAGACCACGTGCCGCACGGCCCGCCACCACCAGCCGAACAGTGCTCCCAGGATCCCGGCGGTGACCACGGCCAAGCCGAGCGCGAAGCCCAACTTCCAGAGCAGCCAGCGCAGTCGGGACACCGACTGGGTGGCTACGAGGCGGGCGGTGCCGTGCTCGTGGTCGGCGGAGAGAAGAGGCGCGCCGATGAACACGCCGAACACGAGCGGCAGGTAACCGAGGTACCCGGCGAAGTTGCTGAAGGAGTTGTCGAGGCGCTGTACCGTCGCCCCGTCCAGGGCCTCGGTGGACTTCGCGGGCCAGCCCGCACTGTGCAGCGTGTCCAGCATGGTGGCGCGCTCATGGATGACCCAGAGCGCGCCTATGAGGGTCGCCGCGGTGCAGGCGATCAGAGCGGCGCGATGCTGACGCACCATCAGCCACGCCAGTCCGCGGATCCGGCGGGACCCGCCGAACGAGGCTTCCTGCTGTCCGGCGGTACGGGCGCTCATGCCGCGTGCTCCTTTCGGTGGCCGGGGACGGCGGTCGGGGAGAGCAGCGCGGGGGCCTCCGGGTGGCGCAGATAGCCGAGCAGCACCTCTTCGAGGCTGGGTTCGGCGAGCTGCCACGAGGAGTCGAGCGGTATCTCATGGCGGACCAGGGCGGTGAACTGCCTTCCGGCGGTGCGGACATCGATCACCGTGTGCGTGCCGAGCGCGTCGGGCAGGCCGCCGTCCGTGGTCACGCCGGTGACCAGGGTGTGCATGGGCACCAACTCGTCGGCGTCACCGGCCATGCGGACCCGGCCGTCGGACACCACGAGCAGGAAGTCACACATGTGTTCAAGCTCGGAGAGCAGGTGGGACGACATCAGTACGGTGGTGCCGCGTTCGGCCACCTCCGACATGAGCAGGGAGCCGATCTCGTCCCGGGCGAGCGGGTCGAGGTCGGACATCGGCTCGTCCAGGAGCAGCAGGTCGGGGCGCTTCCCGAAGGCGAGCGCGAAAGCCACCCGGGTGCGCTGGCCGCCCGAGAGGGTGGCGATCTTGGCGTTCGGGGCCAACTGCCCCTCACGAACGATCCGTTCGGCCGCCGCCTGGTCCCAGCCGGGGTTGAGCTCCTGCCCCATGCGCAGGGTCTCGGCCACGGTGAACCGCTTGAACAGCGGCTTGTCCTGGCCGAGGTAGGCGCACCGGGGCATCACGGACGGGTCGCCGACCGGGCGCCCGAAGATCCGCAGTTCGCCGCGCGTCGGCTGGACGAGCCGGGCCGCGATCCCCAACAGGGTGCTTTTCCCCGCCCCGTTGGGCCCGACCAGACCGCAGACGCGGCCGGCCGGAATCCGGAAGGTCTCCTCCCGCAGCGCCCACCCCCGGCGGTACTTCTTGCCAAGACCGTGCGCCTCCAGGGCCCACCGGTCGTCACCCCCACCCGAAGTGGCCGTGCCGCTCATGCTCCCCCTCTCGACCGATTCCATTAGTCAACTAGTGGAATCATGGTCTGGCGGGCGCGAACCTGTCAATCTCCGCCGACGGAGCCGGATGGCGGAGGGCCGGATGGCGGGGGCGTGAACAGCTCCGGCGGGTCTCTTGGCATGGCCTGGTCAGACCTGCGAAGCTTCCCCCCGGCTGTCGCCCTGACCCCAGGAAGACACGCGCTCAAGTCCCACCCCAGTGATCGTGCACGTGCCGCACACAGTCCGCGGCCGCCTCCGGCGCACCCAAGCCGGTCGGGCGGCCACCGAGCAGGCCGAAATCCCGGCCGCCTCAAAGGAGTTCCGTGTGAGATCCACCCCCCACAAGTCCCTCGTGGCGGCCGCCTGCGCCGTCGCCGCGCTGGGCACCGTCTCCCTTCCCGCCGTGTCGGCGTCGGCCGCGGCACCTGCCGCTCCCGCCGCCTGCGCCCCGGCCCAGGTCGTCGCCAACGGCGACTTCGAGAGCGGTACGTCGCCCTGGACCCAGTCGTCGACGAGCGTGATCACCAATCGGACCGGCGAGACCGCCCACGGCGGCACCCACTTCGCATGGCTGAACGGTGTGGGCAGCACACACACCGACACCCTCTCCCAGAGCGTGACCATCCCCTCGGGATGCAGCACCGCCACACTCACGTACTGGCTGCACATAGACACGGCCGAGACGACGACGTCGACCGCGTACGACAAGCTGACGGCGAAGATCGGCAGCACCACGCTCGCGACCTACTCGAACCTCGACAAGAACACCGGCTACGTACAGAAGTCGGTCGACGTGTCCGGGTTCGCGGGGCAGACCGTGAACCTCGCCTTCACCGGCACGGAGGACTCCAGCCTCAAGACGAGCTTCGTCCTCGACGACATCGCCCTCAACACCTCGGGCGGCTCCACCCCGCCGGCCGACTCCACCCGCACCCCGGCATCGCCCGCGTACACCGTGAACCTGAGCAGCAACGCGAGCGGCAACGGCTGGACCGGGCACGAGAGCGCGACCTTCACCAACGCCTCCGCCACCGCGCTCAGCGAGGTGTACCTGAGGCTGTGGGACAACTACCACGGCACCTGCTCGGCGATGCCGATCACGGTCACCAACGTCACCGGCGGCACCGCGGGTGCCCTTTCGGTCGGCTGCACGGCCCTCAAGATCGACCTGCCGGCGCCGCTGCCCCAGGGCCAGAGCACGACCATCGGCTTCGACCTGGGCATCACCGTGCCCGACGGCGCCGACCGCTTCGGCGCCGACGGGGCGTTCAACAACATCGGCAACGCGCTGCCCGTCCTGGCGGTACGCGACGCGGCGGGCTGGCACCTGGACCCGTACACCAACAACGGGGAGTCCTTCTACTCGCTGGCCGCCGATTTCAAGGTGACCCTCGACCACCCCACCAGCCTGCTGGTCCCGGCCACCGGCACCTCGGTCGACACCCCCGGGTCCAGCGGCCGCACGATCACCACGGCGACCGCCTCCAAGGTCCGCGACTTCGCCTGGGCGGCCGGACCCTTCAGCAAGATCTCCGGCACCTCACCGGCCGGGACCGCCATCAACATCTACTCGGTGTCGGGCATCAGCTCGGCCAACGCCCAGTCGATGCTGGCCACCGCCAAGTCCGCCGTGGACACCCACGCGGCCCGCTTCGGGGCCTACCCGTACGGTGAGCTGGACGCGGTGATCGACAACAACTACTGGTTCGGCGGCATGGAATACCCGGGCTTCGTGCTCGACCTGGTGTCCACCACGGCGCTCACGCACGAGATCGGGCACCAGTGGTGGTACGGCATCGTCGGCGACGACGAGTACAACAACCCGTGGCTGGACGAGGCGTTCGCCGACTACTCCACCGACCTCGCCCAGAACCAGACCGGCACCAACTGCTGGAACAGCGTCTCGTGGGCCTCGTCGAGCGAGAAGATCACCAACTCGATGGCCTACTGGGACGCCCACTCCTCCCGCTACTCGACCGTCGTCTACGGGTACGGGAAGTGCGCCCTGCACGATCTGCGCCGGGTCCTCGGTGACAGCGTGATGGCCAAGTTGCTGAAGGACTACGCCACTTCGCACTGGTACGGCGTCTCCACCACGGCCGAGTTCAAGGCGGCCGCGCAGGCGGCCACGACCACGGACCTCACCTCGTTCTGGACCCAGCACCGCATCGACGGCTGACCAACCGTCACGTCCCGCCGGCCGGCCGCGCAGGACCGTGGTTCCCCACGCGTCCTGCGCGGCGAACCCGCGACAGGGGGAACTCGCGTGCCCCGTCGCCGACTTCAGGCACGCTCCGTGTCGAAGGCGGCGAACATGTCGAGCAGCGGCTGTGGCGCACGCGAGTTGAAGATGGCTTCGAGCCCCTCGGCCGAATCCCGGGCCGTCGCCTCGCTCCGGGGGAAGAGCGCCTCCTCGTACGCCGCGAGGGCCGCCTCCGTGTCTCCGGCGCACCGGGCCAGGGCAAGGCCGAGGTCGGAGCCGTCCTTCATGGCGAGGTTGGCGCCCTCGCCGGCGAACGGGGACATCAGGTGCGCCGCGTCGCCGAGCAGGGTCACACCCGGCACCCGCTCCCAGCGGTGGCCGATGGGCAGGGCGTGGATCGGCCGGGCCGTCAGCGGGCCGTCGGCGTCGGTGACCAACTGCCGCAGCGCGGGCGCCCAGTCGCCGAAGTGCGCGAGGAGTGCCTTCTTGGCGGTGGCCGTGTCGCCGAAGTCGATGGTGGACAGCCAGTCCTCGTCGGCGCGCAGCGCGGTGTAGATGTGCAGGCTGCCGTCGGTCTCCCGGTGGCCGAGGAAGCCCTTGTGGTCGCCCAGGGCGAAGAACATGCCGCCGCCGATGAGGCGTGCCGCCTCGGGGTGGCGGGCCTCGGCGTCCAGGAGGTCGAGTTCGACGAAGGAGATCCCGGTGTACGCGGGTGTCGCGCCGGAGAGCAGCGGCCGGACCCGGGACCAGGCGCCGTCCGCGCCGATCAGCACGTCGGCCGTGAACATGCCCCCGTCGGCGAGCGTCACCTCGTGCACTCCCGCGCCGGCCGGGCGCGCGGCCGTGACCTTGGCGCCCCAGCGCACCGTGCCGGGCGGCAGCGAATCGAGCAGCAGCGCGCGCAGGTCGCCGCGGTCGATCTCCGGGCGGCCGCCGGTGCCGTCGTCGGGTTCCTCGCGCAGGACGCGCGCGTGCTTGTCGAGGACGCGCATCGACTGGCCGCCGGGGTGCACCTTGGCGAGGAACTCGTCGTGCAACCGCGCTGCGCGCAGGGCCTCTTGACCCGATTCTTCGTGAATGTCGAGCATGCCGCCCTGCGTGCGGGCGTCCGGGGAGGCGTCGAGGTCGAAGACTGCGGCGCGGATGCCGTGCACGTGCAGGACCCGGGCCAGCGTGAGGCCGCCGCCGATGACGGCGATGGGGTGGTGCGGAATGCCGCCGGGCGTGGACGGGCCGGCGGAGGCGTTCTCGGAGTCGTTCGTCGGCGTGGTCATGACGAGGTCCTTTCCTTGCGTGGTGCGCTGAGTGCGGCCGTTCCGGGCGCCGGCCCGCTCACGGGGTGTCGCGCGGCGTGGCCTTCGTACCGTTGATCACCGCGCGGAAGATCCAGGCGAAGCGCTGCTCGGGCGTGCCGGAGACGAGGTCGTCGCCGAGCGCGGCGATGCGCGGATAGGTGGCGGCGGGCGCTTCGCGCAGGACCGCCGTGAGCGCCGCGTGCTCGTCGTCGGCCGTGCGGGACCGCGCGCGCGTCGACTGTTCGGCGGCGGTCGCGGTGGCGACCTGGAGCAGCACGTCCACGCCCCAGGCGGCCTGAGTGTCCGGCACTCCCCCTTCGTGAAGGAGCGCGAGGACGCCTTCGACCAGGGCCAGGTAGTGGGGGCCCGAGGGCCGCGCGACCAGCGCGGAGCGGGCCAGGCCGGGGTTCGCGAACAGCACCTCGACGTAACTGCCGAGCACCCGGAGCAGCCGCTCGCGCCATTCGCCCCGCGCGGTGACGGGGGTCAGATCCACCGCCCCGAGCAGCGCCTCCAGGATGGCCGCGTGCAGCTCGGCGGTGTTGGCCACGTACACGTACAGCGAGGCGGGGCCGGTGTCGAGCTCCTGGGCCAGGCGCCGCATCGTGACGCGCTGCAGCCCCTCGGATTCCATGAGGCGGACGGCCGTCGCGACGATGCCCTCGTACGTGAGCGCGGGCTTGGCGGGCCGCTCGCGGCGGCTGCGGGGGGTGGCGGGCTGCGAAGTCACAGCCTCAGGGTAACGAACATGTTCGTCACGAACAAGTACTGAGCGAACACGTTCGTCCAGCGCGGACCGAGCGGCCTCGGGCACATCTTCTGATGCGGCGTCACTTCCCTTGTGCATCAGGGCTGTTGACCAGAGCCCTGTCAGCCGCGTCGAGGATGCTGTCGAAGGAGCGGGTGATCATCGGGCGTACCAGGTGCCGGGTCAGTACGGGCCCGAGCAGCGGCAGCTTCATTTCGGCGCGGGTGGTCCAGCGCACCAGGGTCTTGCCGTCGGCCTCGCTGAAGGTCATGCTGCCGAACTCGTGCCGGGACGGCGGCACGCTCCGCTCGACGACGTACTCCGTGACGTACGGCGCCTCGTAGCGGGTGATGCGTTCCCTGAGCCAGCCGATCGCCCAGAGGTGGCTGCGTACCGCGCCCACGCCGTACGGCGCCCCCTCGCCCCGGCGGGTCAGCCGGCAGCGCAGCACCAGCGGCGAGCGGGTGTAGTGGGTGGTGGTCGTGAGCCAGGCGAAGACGTCGTCGATGGGGGCGGCGATGACGCGCTCGGAAGTCATGGTTTCCACAGCCGGTGATCTCCTCTGTCGAGTGGGCGCACCGTGTCCGCGCGGTGCAGCTTGTCCGGGTTGCGCATGGCGTAGAGGCCGGTGATGCGTCCGTCGTGGATCTCGAAGGCGACCAGCCAGTCGAGCGCGCCGCCGGTGAGGAAACGCGCGGCGGGCATGCCGTTGTAGGTGGCGTGCTCGATCTCGGTCGCCTCGGTGAGGCTGGTGCGGGCCACCCCCAGGACGAACCGGGCGACGTCGGCACTGCCCGTGATCGGGCGGCGCGCGGCGGACACCTTCCCGCCGCCGTCCGAGATCTGGACGACGTCGGGCGCCATCAGGTCCATCAGCGCCTGGATCTCACCCGCCGTCGTGGCGAGCAGGAAGCGCCGGACGATCTCGCGTCCTGCCGCGGAATCGGGCTCGAAGCGGCGACGGCGCGCATGGACGTGCCGCCGCGCCCTGTGGGCGATTTGACGGACCGTCACTTCGGTCTTGCCCACCGAGGCCGCGATCTCGCCATGGGTGTAGCCGAACACGTCGTGCAGCACGAACACCGCGCGCTCGGTGGGGTTCAGCGTCTCCAGGACGAGCATCAGGGCCATCGACACCGACTCGGCCAGGATCGCGTCCTCGCTCACCGCGGGCCCGGTACGGATCGGCTCCGGCAGCCAGGTGCCGACGTACTCCTCGCGCCGGGCCCGGACCGCACGCAGATGGTTGAGGGCCTGCCGGGTCACCACCCGCACCAGATAGGCACGCGGGTGCTCGACCCCCGCCGCGTCGACCGCGCTCCACCGCAGATAGCTCTCCTGGAGCACGTCCTCGGCGTCGGCCGCGCTGCCCAGCATCTCGTAGGCGATGGTGAACAGCAGCGCGCGATGTTCGGTGAAGGCGTCCCCGCCGGGGGCCGCCTCCCGGCGCGCGGCCCCCTCCTTGCCGCACCCGCCCGAATACTCCGGCATTCCGTCCGGCCCTTCCTCACGGTGCACGCGGCCCCATCGGCCCGTGTATGCCCATCGAGACACCTCGGCCCGGAGAAGCGTGACAGACCGCCCATGTGATGTGCTTCACAACGGCGGCCCACGGTGGTGTGCCGGGAATGTGGGCGCGGGGCACATACACGACGTGGGTTACGTGAACTACGTTTCTCCTGATTGTTTGCGCGAATGGCACGACCTACCCTGAGGGAATGGGTGCCGTACCTGAACCACATGCCGGCTGGACCTTCCTCACCAACCACGCCCGCGTGCTGGCCGCGATCGCCGACGACCCCCAGACCCGCATACGCGACATCGCCGCGCACTGCAGACTCACCGAGCGCGCCGTCCAGCGGATCATCGCCGATCTGGAGGAGGCCGGTTACCTCTCCCACACCCGGCACGGCCGCTCGAACACGTACCAGATCGAAGCGGGCCATCCCTTGCGGCACCCGGCCGAGGCGGGGCTGACCGTGGCCACTCTGCTCGCGGTCCTGGCCCAGCACGACGAGCAGCGCGGGAAGCAGTCGCAGCACTGACCGCTCGGCCCCGGCCGGGGCTCGGCGCACCCAGGTCACTCACCGTGCTCACCTGCCTCTCTTGCGACGTCTGGTCTGCCGATCGAGCCGGGCGGGGAGAAGATGGTGAAGGCGCTGAGGCAGGAGTGAGGCACCGGACGGGCTGACGAAGGGCCGACGATGAACGCATCCGAGGTATTCGGGGAGCAGCTGAGCCCCGTCCGCGTCGCCGCCTCCGAGCCGGGCGGGCTCCTCGACGTGCTGGGTGTCGCCGCGATCGTCCTCGACGAGGGCGGACGGATCACCCTGTGGAGCCCGCAGGCACAGGAACTGTTCGGCTGGGACGCCCAGGAGGCCCTCGGCCACTCCGCCGCCACCCTCCTGGTCGCCGAGGAGCACCGCCCGCTGGTCCTCGAACTGTTCGCCCGGGTGATGAGCGGCGGCGGTACCTGGGCCGGGGTCTTCCCCATCCGGCACAAGGACGGCCGTACGCGGATGGTGGAGTTCCGCAACATGCGGCTCCAGGACGAACACGGCGGCCTGTACGCGCTGGGGATCGCCACCGACGAGCCGACGCTGCGGGCCGTGGAGCGCGACCTCGCCCTGTCGGTGCGGCTCGTGTCGCAGTCCCCGATCGGTCTCGCCGTCCTCGACACCGAACTGCGCTACGTCCTGGTCAACCCGACGCTGGCCCGCATCAACGGCGTCTCCCCCGCCGACCACATCGGGCGTTCGGTGCGCGACGCCCTGCCGTTCCTCGACCACGTGCACATCGAGTCCACGATGCGACGGGTCCTGGAGACCGGTGTGCCGCTTCTCGACCAGACCGCGATCGGCCGGACCCCGGGCGATCTCACCGAGCACGCCTGGAACGTGTCGTACTACCGCCTGGAGGACCCGGCCGGGCGGGTCCTCGGCGTCGCGACGTCGATCGTGGACGTGAGCGAGCAGTACCACGCGGCGAACGAGGCGGCCGAGGCGCGCAGGCGCCTCGACCTGATCGCCCGTGCGTCGGTGCGCATCGGCACCACCCTCGACCTGAACCGCACCGCGCACGAGCTCGCGGACCTCGTCGTGACCGACCTCGCCGACATCGCGGCCGTCGACCTCCTCGACTCCGTTCTGGACGGCCGCGGCCCCGTCGAGGACCCCTCGGCCGGGCCCGTGGCCATCAGGGCCCTGGCCGTCGCGGCGGCCTACCCGACCGACGCCCTCCAGGCGGCCGACCCCCCGGGCAACATCGCCAAGTACAACGCGGAGCGCCTGGTCACCCGCTGCGTCACGACCGGCAGGCCCGTCCTGATCAGCCATGTCGGACCCGGCGACCTGGCGAACATCGCCCGCGACGACGCGGCGGCCGCCTTGCTCGCGCGGGCGGGCCTGCACTCGTATCTGGCAGTCCCGCTGATCGCGCGCGGCGAGGTCCTCGGCGCGCTCGACCTCAAACGGGCCAGGAACCCCCAGCCCTTCACGCACGACGACGCCGTCCTGGCGCTCGAACTCGCCACCCGGGCCGCCGTCTGCATCGACAACGCGCGCTGGTTCCAACAGCAGCGCCACGCCGCGCTCGCCCTCCAACAGCACCTGCTGCCCCGCCAGCCGCCCCAGCCCACCGGGCTCGACGTCGCCTACCGCTATCAGCCGGCCGCGACGGTCGGCGAGGCCGGCGGCGACTGGTTCGACGCCATCCCGGTGGCCGGCGACAAGACCGCCCTCGTCGTGGGCGATGTGATGGGCCACGGCATCAACGCCGCCGCGACGATGGGCCAGTTGCGCACCGCGACCCGTACGCTCGCCGGCCTCGACCTCGACCCCGCCGATGTGCTGCACCACCTCGACCGCATCACCGCCGAGCTGGACGAGACCACGGCGACCTGTGTGTACGCCGTCTACGACCCGCACCGCACGACCTGTCGCATCGCCCTCGCCGGGCATCTGCCGCCCATCTGGGACCGCCCGGGCCGCGCCCCCCGCTTCCTCCAACTGCCCACCGGGGCGCCGCTCGGCGTGGGCGGCGTCCCGTTCCGGGCGACCACGGTCGACTGCGCGCCCGGCGACCGGCTCGTGCTGTACACGGACGGGCTCGTGGAGACCCGGGACCAGCCCATCGACGACCGGCTGCGCGCCCTGCTCGACGCCCTGACCCACCATCGGCTGCCCCTGGAGGCGACCTGCGACCGGCTCCTGGCGGCGATGCCCCCGCCGCAGGGCCACGACGACATCGCCCTGCTGATCGCCCAGGTCACCCCGTCGAGGCGGCCGGCCGACGGCACCCGGGCCCGGGCGACCCCCGCCGACGGCCGGTAATCGCCGCCCGGGCACCCCGTTCGCCGCAGCGCGGGGTGTACGAAGCGGGCCCACGGGGCACCCGGTAGCTCTATGACCACCTATGTCGTAACGATCCCCGGCACCCTCCTCGCGGAGCGCACCGAGGAGACCATCAAGACCCTCGAAAGCGCCCTGCGCCCGGCCGACCCGCGCGGAACCCAGCTGGGCGAGGCGGAGCATCTGGAGATGCTCACCTTCTACAGCGGGTCCTCGGCGTTCAGCATCCGCCTGGAGGTGGAGGCCGACGACACCGCGACCGCCGAGCAGCAGGCCCGTGAGACGGTCGCCGCCGCGCTGCGGACGGCGGGCTACTCGCAGGATCAGGCGCCCCTGGGGGACGCGACCATCACGGGAATCACCGAATAGCGGCGGAAGCGCACGGGGCGGGTTCCTTCCGTCAACTCCCTTGTTGCTCAAGGGAGTTGACGGAAGGAACCCGCCCCGGCGTCGTCGTTCAACGGCCGGTCCGGCTCGCCCCGTCTCGCGACGGGCTCAGCGGACCGGCTTCCGCACGGCCCTCAGGATCGCGGGCAGGCGTGACTTGGAGGCGTAGGGAGAGTCCGAGGCCTCGGGAGGGGGCGCGTCCCCCTCTTCCACCGGACGGCCCTGGGGATCGACCGGCTCGGCCGGGCGGTGCTGCCACCAGTGCCGGCGCCGGGGGTGCAGGGCGCGGCCGAGCCGGCGGCCGAGCAGCAGGTAACCGGCGAAGGCACCGGTCGAGTTGAGGATGACGTCGTCGATGTCGAAGGCGCGCCCGGTGACCAGGAGCCCTTGAGCCCCCTCGACGGTGAGCATCACGAAGGCGGTCATGAGGACCACGCGCACGACCCCGCGCGTCCTCGGGAACAGTACGGGCAGCAGCACGCCGAACGGCATGCCGAGCACCACGTTGCCTCCGACCTGCTTCACCGCGTCCCGCCAGTCGGGCTGCGCGAGATAGGCGCGGATCGAATCGCCGGGGTGCAGATTGGTGTGCGTGAGCCGGACGGACGCCGGTGACGGAACCAGGGTGGCCTTGGCCAGCACCACCGCGAAGCCCACCATGCAGACGAATCCGACGACCAGCACGACGGCGCGGGCCGCCACCGCCGCCCAGGTACGGCGTTGAAGCCGTGGTTCTGATGCCATGCCATCCCCAGTACCCGCTGCGCATCCGGGCACGCCCCCGGCCCGGGGCCGCAGTCGACGACCGCCGCCCCTCAACACGCGCCGCCCGCCGATGAGTTCGCGTAACGGCGGCTCGCGCATCTATTGACGCGCCCACGCCAGGGTTCTACGGTTTCCCCGTTCACATCCAGGCATGTCGTTCATCATACGGAACGCGCCGCCTCGGAGAGGTCCCGCACCGAGCCACCCCACCCCCCCACGAAAGGGTCCCCTCATGCGCATACGCCCTCTGCTCCTGCCCCTCACCACCGCTGCCGTCGTCGCCGTCGGCGGCCTGGCCTTCGCGGCCCCCGCCTCCTCAACCACCCACGACGGCACCCGTGTTGAGGCACAGAGAGGCGGCGGCGCCTTCGGGCCGGCCGCGAGCACGTCGGTCGCGCCCGGGGGCAACTTCGACCTGTCGGTGTGGGAACTCCAGGAGCCGGTGGGCTCCCCGGGTTCGCCGACCACGATTCCCTCGTCCCGGCTCCAGGGCGCGGACGGCTTCCAGGACTCGTACTTCTACACCGACACCCGCGACGGCGCGATGACGTTCTGGGCCCCGGAGAAGGGCGTGACCACGCCGAACTCCAACTACGCCCGCTCCGAGCTGCGCGAGATGAACCGCGACGGCAGCCCCGCGAACTGGTCGCTGAGCGGCTCCCACAAGCTGAACGCGACGCTGCGCGTGGTGTCGGTGACGTCCAACGTCTGCGTCGGACAGATCCACCTCGGCACCGGCGGCTCGTCCACCAAGCCGCTGGTGGAGCTGTACTACCGCGCCTCCGGCGACATCGTCCTCGGTACGGAGAACTCGCCCTCGGGCGGCCAGACGACGCACACGGTGGGCCATGTGGCGGTCGGCAAGACGTGGAGCTACACGATCGCCGTCTCGGGAGGTCACACCGTCGACCTGACGGTCAACGGCAGTACGACCCACTACGCGATCCCGTCCTCCTTCGACAGCTACCGCCAGTACTTCAAGGCGGGCTCGTACAACCAGTCGTCCTCCAGCAGCACCACGAAGGGCGCGCGCGTCGCCTTCTACGGCCTCGGCGTCTCGCACGGCTGAGTGCCCGGCCGTCCAGTCATGTGAACGGCTAGCCGTTCGCCGCGTGGCCCATCGGCTAGCTGTTCTCCGCCTGGAACATCCAGGCGTGCTTCTCCAGCTCGCCCGTCACGGTGATGAGCAGGTCCTGGCTCACCGGGTCCGGCTCGGCCGTTGCGGTGATCCGCTCACGCATCCGCTCGATGATCCTGCCGAGGGCGGTGACCAGCACCTGGACCGCCTCGGAGTCCTTGATCCAGCCATCCGGCACCGTGCCGATCGCACTGGCCCCGGCAAGCGTGGCGGCCCGCCCGTCTGGGTTCACGCCGAGCGCCGAGGCGCGTTCGGCCACGGTGTCGGAGTGCTGGCGGGCCGTGGCCACCACCTCGTCGAGCTGCAGGTGGACGGAACGGAAGCGCGGGCCGATGACGTTCCAGTGCACCTGCTTGGCCACCAGCGACAGGTCCACGAGGTCGACGAGCGCCCCCTTGAGGGCCGGTCCGACCACCTTCAGATCCGCGTCGGACAAAGAACCCTTCACTCCAGACACCGCTTCTCCCTTCGACGATCCCCGTCGATCGACGGTCGTCGATCCCGGTAGACCGCGTTCCTCGCAAAGCGCGCGTCAAACCCGGGCGGACACCGCCCCCGACCACCTGCGACCCGGCACCCCACGCACCACCAATGGCCGATGCGACTGGCATAGCGATTCCCGGCCTGGGCACTCTTCCTGACAAGGCCCTCGGCCACTCGGAACAGCTCACCACCAGCACCGCACCCATCAGGGTGCGGTCACATCGACGTTGGGACGGACCTCACCATGAGCATCATCGCCTGGATCCTGATCGGCCTGCTCGCAGGCGCCATCGCCAAGGCACTCATGCCGGGCAGGGACCCGGGCGGCTGCGTCGTCACCATGATCATCGGCATCGTGGGCGGCCTCCTCGGCGGGTGGCTCGGGAAGGTCATCTTCCACGTCCACTCCATCAACGGCTTCTTCCACCTCTCCACCTGGATCGCCGCCATCGTCGGCTCGATCATCGTGCTGATCCTCTACCGCCTCATCATCGGCAACCGCAGCCGCAACTGAGCACGCGCGGACAGCGGTGACGACGCACACACCGGTGAAGCGCCGGCAAGTCGGTTGAACTCCCCTCGCCCTGCCTCCTGTTGACGCACAATCTACGGAGCCGGATGACCCCGGAGCCGAAGAGTTGCCCAACAGCCCAGGCAGGGAAGGGAATTGATGAGGCCGACGCACACGCGCCGCACCGCGATACGAGGCTCCTACCGCAGCACCCTGTTCGCGGCCGCACTGGCCACGGCCGCGGCCCTGCTCACCCCCGCCACCGCCCAGGCGGCCCCCGCGTGCGAGTCTTCCACGTCGGCCGCGCCGGTCCAGCTGGCGCAAGTCCCCGACTGGACCGAGTCGATCGTGGTCGACCAGCGGGGCCGGATGTTCGCCACCGCGTACTTCACCGGCCGCGTCTACCGCATCGACGCACCCGGCAGCACCCCCGTGCCGCTCACCGCGGGCATCGGCGCCAACGGCGGCATCGTCGTCCGCCCCGACGGCCGCCTGCTCGTCGGCACGGGCAACGATCTCGGCCACTCGCTCACCGGTGACGTCCTCCCGGTCTCGAAGCTGCTCGAAGTGGACCCCGACTCCGGCGCGGTCAGCACGTACGCCTCCGGGCTCGGCGGCATCGACGGTGTGGCCCTCGCCCCCGACGGCACGGTGTACACCACCACGGTGGGCGGCCGGCACATCGGCCGTGTGACGCCCGACGGCCGGGTGAACCCGGCGTGGGCCCAGGTCCCGATGCCCAACGGCATCGCCGTCTCCCCCGACGGCGCCCAGGTCTACGTCATCCAGACGACCCCGGCGCCGGCCCTGTACCGCATCCCCGCCGACAACCCGGCACAGCCGCGGCGCTGGATCAGCACGGGCATCGCCGACGCGCTCGCCCTTCCCGACGGGCTCACCCTCGACAGCCGGGGGCGCCCCCTGATCGCCACGCACGCCGCGGGCCAGATCTGGCGGGCCGAGGGCGGAACGCTGTGCTCCGTGCAGTCGGGGATGTACCTCTCCACCCAGATCACCTACGGACACGGCGACCACGGCTTCTCGGCGGGCAAGCTCTACCGGTCCGGCGTCGACGGAAAGATCTACGAGGTCCCGGCGGGCGCCGACCCCGCCGCGCGATAGCCGTACGGGCCCCTGGACAATCACCTCACAGCCAGTGCGAGGACAACCCCAGCGAGGCGACCCACCCGTGGAAGGCGTACCCGTGCCCGACGTCAAGGCCGAGATCGACCAGCTGATGCGCGCCTTCCTCGGGGCGTTCACCAATACCGACGGCGATCGGCCGAACCTGGGCGCCGTCCGCGAGGTGTTCGTCCCGCAAGGGATGATCATCAACAACTCCGGCGCGCAGCCCGTCGTCTACGACCTCGACGGGTTCATCGCGCCTCGGGAGAAGATGCTCACCGACGGCACCCTGACGGAGTTCTCCGAGTGGGAGGTCGCCGAGCGCACCGAGATCTACGGTTCGGTCGCGCACCGCTTCAGCGAGTACGCCAAGTCCGGCTTCCACGACGGGCAGTGGTTCGAGGCGGTCGGACGCAAGACCACCCAGTTCGTGCGCACCCCGGCGGGCTGGCGGATGAGCTCGATGGCCTGGGACGACGCCTAGGCACATGCCCGCTTGACGCCGGGTCAGATGCGCGAGTCCTCGACGGCCACCAGCGCGTGCGTCCGCCCGGTGGGCGCGTGCCTCGGGGTGGCGGGGTGGGCTCCGCCGCAGAACGCGGGCTCGAGGAGATCCATCAGGGCTTGTGTGACGGCACCGTTGTTGGAGGCGTTGGCGAAGACGACGACCGTGCGCCGCCCGTCCGGCGTGGCGAACGCCTGCGACTGGTAGCCCTGGACGATTCCGCCATGGCCGAACACCGGGCCGCAGGTGAGCGAGATCTGGCGCAGGCCCAGCCCGTATCCGATCCTCGGCACGCCCGTGGGCAGTGCCCGTTCCAGCTGCCGCAGGGAGGCGTCCGAGACCAGGCCTCCGGCGCGCCCGGCGAGCAGCGCGGTCAGGAACCGGTCCAGGTCGCCCGCGGAGGACACGACGGCTCCGGCGCTCCAGATCCACGATGCGGTCTGCTCGGTCGAGTCGAGGAGGGGCTCGCGGGGGTCGTCGTTGGTCAGGTATCCGGTGATGTGCCGGCCCGCGATCCGCTTCGCGGGCACGGTGAACGACGTCCGGCGCAGTCCGAGCGGCCGGACGATCCCCTCGCGCAGAAGCTCGGCGTAGGGGCGGCCGGTGAGGTGTTCGGCGGCCAGGGCCAGCAGCACGAAGCCGGTGTTCGAGTACGCGTAGGCGCTGCCCGGCGCGTACTGCGGGCCGTGCTTCACCGAGAGGGCCACCAGGTCGCGGGGCGCGTAGACGCGGTCGCGAATGCGTGCCTCGAAGACGGCCGTGGTTTCCTCGCCGCTCTGCTCCAGGAGGTCGTTGACGTGGTCGTACAGCCCGGCGCGGTGTTCCAGGACCTGGCGTGCGGTGATCGGCCAGCTGTCGGGAAGCGTGCCGGCCGGCAGATAGTGGCGCAGGGGCCGGTCGAGGTCGAGGAGCCCCTGTTCGGCGAGGCGCATCACGATGACCGCGGTGAACATCTTGGTGTTGCTGCCGACCCTGAACCGCGCGTCCGCCCTCATGGCCGTGCCGTCCAGATCGGCCTCGCCGACGGCGAGCGACCGGTCGAGTCCGGGGTGGGCGTGATCCCGGATCACGGCGAACGCGCCCGGCGCCCCCGCCGCCACGACCCTCAGCAGTCCGGCGCGCAGCCCGCCCGGGTCGGGCCGCGTCCGCGCCTGCTCACCGGACGCACTCGGCGCGCTCGGAGCCACGAGGGCCACGGCGGCGGCGAGCGTGGTCACCGAACGGGCGAGCCTTGTCCTCATCACGGTCGCGGTCCTCACTGTCCATGGGTGCGGCCCCTGGATCCCCTGGGTGGTGTCCGAGCCGCCTCCGGCTGCTGTCCGGCGGCCGAGATCGTATCCATGTGCCGGGTCCCGGCCCCGGCAGCGGCGGACGCCCGGCGTTTCGGCGTACATGGGGAGCGGTTGACGTGGGTGGGGACCGCCACGTGGGTGGGGACCGTTGATGTGGGTGGGAGGAGCGGTCGCTGTAGGTGGGATGTCGGGGAGATGTAGGTCCGGCCTGTGAGGTTGTGGGTGTCACCGCGACTCGGTGGGCCGGTCCCCCGCACGTCGCGCACCGAACGCAAGGAGCTCCCATGAAGTCCACCGCACCCCGGAACCGACCGTGGGACGTGCGCGATCTGCCGCGTGCCGAGGGCAAGAACGTTCTGGTCACCGGCGGCAACGCGGGCATCGGGTACTTCGTCGCGGAGCAACTCGCCGGAGCCGGCGCGGTGGTGACGCTCGGCAGCCGGGACCCGGCGAAGGCCGAGGCCGCCGCCGGTTCCATCCGCGCCCGGGTTCCGGGCGCTGAGGTACGCCATGTGCGGCTCGACCTGGCCGACCTGTCGTCCCTTGAGCACACGGTGGGGTCGCTGGGGCCGTGCCGTCTCGACGCGGTGGTCCACAACGCGGGGGTGGCGCTGGACGATCCGCCCCGGCGCGAGACCGAGGACGGCCACGAGCTCATGTTCGGCACCAACCACCTCGGGCACCTGGCACTGACCCGGTGGCTCGCACCTCTCCTCGCCGAGGCCCCGGCCGGCCGCATCGTGACGGTGGGCAGTTTCGCGGCGAAGTCCGAGCGCCTCGACCTCGACGACCTCCAGTCCCGCGAGGACTACGTCCCCAAGCGCGCGTACGCCCGGTCGAAGCTGGCCCAGATGTATGTGGGTCTCGAACTCGCCCGGCGGCTCGGGGCGTTGGGCAGTCCGGTGAGCAGTGTGGTGGTCCATCCCGGCGGCGCGCTGGACTCCCTCACCCCCGCACGGCCGCCCGTACACAGGCGGACCTCCGGCGAGCGGCTTCGGGGACTGCCTGCGGCTCTCGTCCTCCAGGGCAAGCACGCCGGTGCGTGGCCTGCGGTGCGGGCCGTCCTCGATCCCCGGGTGAGGACGGGCGAGTTGTGGGGGCCACGGGCGTTCGGCCTGCGGGGCCGACCGCACCGCGAGGCCGTCTGGAGTCAGCTCACCGACACGGCCGTGGCGTCCCAACTCTGGTCGGCCAGCTGCGAGTTGCTCGACATCGACCCGGATTTCCTTCGTGACCGACGGGCATGTTCATGAGGATCGCGGGCAGGAGCACCGTACAGACGTTGGTTCGAAGGGGAGGCTGCTGCCATGTCGGTGCTTGGGCGTTTTCCCGCTGGCGGTCCGCGCGGCTCTTGGCCGGCCGAGGAGCTCGCGGCTCAGTTGAGGCGGCGTGGCCGCGCGGCCACGGTGGTGATGGACCTCGACAGTGACATGTTCCTCGTGGTTGAACAGCGCCACGAGGAAGCCGCGTAACCACTCCCCGACCCTGGGCCTCCGCCCCTCTCCGGTTGTCTGCCCGCACCCCCTTGAGGGGTAGCGGGCAGACGACCGCGCCATGCAACTCGCCTATTCCTCAAGGTACTTGAGGTGCACACCGTCACCCGGTGACGTACTTCGCGAGGTGTTCGCCCGTCAGGGTGGGACGGGAGGCGATCAGGTCGGCCGGGGTGCCCTCGAAGACGATCCGGCCGCCGTCGTGGCCGGCGCCGGGGCCCAGGTCGATGATCCAGTCCGCGTGGGCCATCACCGCCTGGTGGTGCTCCACGACGATGACCGACTTGCCGGAGTCCACGAGCCGGTCGAGGAGGCCGAGGAGTTGCTCGACGTCGGCGAGGTGCAGGCCGGCGGTGGGCTCGTCGAGGACGTACACGCCACCCTTCTCCCCCATGTGGGTGGCCAGCTTCAGCCGCTGGCGCTCGCCGCCGGACAGCGTGGTGAGGGGCTGGCCGAGGCTCAGGTATCCGAGGCCCACGTCGGAGAGCCGGGTCAGGATCCGATGGGCCGCGGGCGTCGCCGCCTCGCCGGAGCCGAAGAACTCCGTCGCCTCGGTCACCGACATCGCGAGCACCTCGCTGATGTCGCGGCCGCCGAAGTGGTAGTCGAGCACCGACGCCTCGAACCGCTTGCCGTCGCACTCCTCGCAGGTGGTGGCCACCCCGGCCATCATCGCCAGGTCGGTGTAGACGACGCCCGCGCCGTTGCACGTGGGGCAGGCGCCCTCCGAGTTGGCGCTGAACAGGGCCGGCTTCACGTCGTTGGCCTTGGCGAAGGCCTTGCGGATCGGTTCGAGCAGGCCCGTGTAAGTCGCCGGGTTGCTGCGCCGCGAGCCGCGGATCGCCCCCTGGTCGACCGATACGACACCCTCGCCCGCCGGGATGGACCCGTGCACGAGCGAGCTCTTGCCGGAGCCGGCGACGCCGGTGATCACGGTGAGCACGCCCAGCGGGATGTCGACGTCCACGTCGCGCAGGTTGTGCGACTTCGCGCCGCGCACCTTCAGCACACCGGTGGGCTCGCGGACCTCGTCCTTGACCCCGGCGCGGTCGTCGAAGTGACGGCCGGTGATGGTGTCCCCGGCCCGCAGCTCGTCGACCGTGCCCTCGAAGCAGACCGTGCCGCCGCCCGCTCCCGCGCCCGGCCCGAGGTCGACGACGTGGTCGGCGATCGCGATGGTCTCCGGCTTGTGCTCGACGACGAGCACCGTGTTGCCCTTGTCGCGCAGCCTGAGAAGCAGGTCGTTCATCCGCTGGATGTCATGGGGGTGCAGCCCGATGGTGGGCTCGTCGAAGACGTAGGTGACGTCGGTGAGCGAGGAGCCGAGGTGGCGGATCATCTTGACGCGCTGGGCCTCGCCGCCCGACAGCGTGCCGGAAGGGCGGTCCAGCGAGAGGTAGCCGAGGCCGATCTCCACGAACGAGTCGAGCGTTTCCAGGAGGGTGGTGAGCAGCGGAGCCACCGACGGTTCCGTCAGGGCCCGGACCCATTCGGCCAGGTCCCTGATCTCCATGGCGCACAGGTCGGCGATGTTCTTCCGCTTGATCTTCGACGATCGTGCGCCCTCGTTGAGCCGGGTGCCGTCGCAGTCGGGGCAGGTGGTGAAGGTGACCGCACGCTCCACGAAGGCCCGGACGTGTGGCTGCATCGAGTCGGTGTCCTTGGACAGCATCGACTTCTGTACGCGCGGGATCAGCCCCTCGTACGTCATGTTGATGCCCGCGATCTTCATGCGGGTCGGCTCGCGGTGGAGCAGGTCCTGGAGTTCCCGCTTGGTGAACTTGCGGATCGGCTTGTCCGGGTCGAAGAAGCCCGACTCGATGTACAGGCGGGAGTTCCAGCCGCCGCCGGTGTAACCGGGGATGGTGAACGCGCCCTCGTTGAGCGACTTGCTGTCGTCGTAGAGCTGAGCCAGGTCGATGTCGGTGACCGCGCCCCGGCCCTCGCAGCGCGGACACATGCCGCCGGTGATGCTGAAGCTGCGCCGCTCCTTCACCTCCTGCCCGCCGCGCCGCACGGTGACGGCTCCGGCCCCGCTGATGGAGGCCACGTTGAAGGAGAACGCCTTGGGCGAGCCGATGTGCGGCTTGCCGAGCCTGCTGAACAGGATGCGCAGCATGGCGTTGACGTCGGTGGCGGTGCCGACGGTGGAGCGGGGATCGCCGCCCATCCGCTGCTGGTCGACGGTGATCGCGGTGGTGAGACCGTCGAGCACATCGACCTCGGGGCGCCCGAGCGTCGGCATGAAGCCCTGCACGAAGGCGCTGTACGTCTCGTTGATCAGGCGCTGCGACTCCGCGGCGATCGTGTTGAACACCAGCGAGCTCTTGCCCGAGCCGGAGACACCGGTGAACACCGTGAGGCGGCGCTTCGGGATCTCGATGCTGACGTCCTTGAGATTGTTCACGCGTGCCCCGTGCACACGGATCATGTCGTGGCTGTCGGCAGCGTGCGGCGCGGGTGGCTGCGTGTCCGTCCTCTTGGCCATGCTGATCGCGTTCTCCATCCCGTAGGGCGGGTCCGCCCGAGCGGACCCCTCCCGATGTCGCCTGATTCGACCTGCCCGCCTGCGAGCAGTACGTACGGTTCTACTTCGTCGGGACGGCCGCGGCAACGCTCCGCCGCCCACCGCCCGGTGGGGCCGGCCGGTGCGGGAGCCAAGCACGCCGGGCCGGCGCCGGCGCGCCCCGGTCAGCTCTGGATCAGCCCGAGGACGTTGCCGTCGGGGTCGGTGAACGTGGCCACCAGACGGCCGCCGCCCACATCGTGCGAGGGCTCCTTGACCTTGGCGCCGGCCGCGGTCACCTCGGCGAGCTTCGCCTCGATGTCCGGCACGTGCCAGTACGCCACCGGCGAGGTCATGCCCTGCTCGGCGCCGCCCGGCACCAGACCGATCTGCTGGCCCTCGGCCTCGTAGCCGACGTAGTACGGCTCGTCGCTCGTCGGCGTGACGCCGAGCAGGGCGGTGTACACCGCCTTGGCCGCCGCGAGGTCGGTCACGGGGTGCAGCACGGTCTTGATTCCCTGGGTGGAAGAGCCGGTGGTCATGGTCACTCCTGAAGTCGTGAGTCGCGTCAACCCGGTACGGCATGGCGCGGGTGGTGTCGTGCGGGTGTGGTCCCGCAGGTGTCCTGTCACCCTCGGCGCCGGGCCCGGCGCCCGGTGGAACGAGGTGCTGATCACGCTAGTGCCGGGCCGGTGGCCGCGCTTCTCCGTTCCTGACCGGTTGGCGCGGGGCGCGCCCAACAGGGGAACACCCCCCGGGATCACACGGTCCGCGCGGGACGAATCGGCCGGAGGGAGTCGGCCGCTGGAGGGAGTGGAATCGGCCGGAGGGAGTCGGCCGGGCGCACGGCGAAGCCCCCGGCCGAGTACGGCCGGGGGCTTGGCTCTGCTACCGCTCAGGAGTCGTCGCGCTTGTCGGTCAGTGAATCCCTGACTCCCTCGCCGCGCTCCTTCATGTTCCGCATCGCGTCCTTGGCCTTGCCCTTGGCCTGGTCGGTCTTGCCCTCGGCAGCCATACGGTCGTTGCCGGTGGCCTTGCCCGCGGCTTCCTTGGCCTTGCCCTTGATCTTGTCCATGGCGCTGTTGTCGCCCACGGCGAACTCCTACTGGTCGGGTTCACTGACAGCACCAAGCTAGGACATATGCCTACATACCGCCCGGCGAGCGTCTCTGGTCGGGTGCATCGCACCCCCTGGCGGCGAGGGCCCGTCCGGCGGCACGGGATGATGGCGTCATGAGCCTTCCCGACGCCATCACCGCCACCCTCGCCGCCCGCGACAAAGTCGACTTCGAGCAGGACTTCACGCGCACCCGTCAGATCATGACGTTCGTCCACAGGACGGAAGGCGCCGAGGCGGTCGAACTCGCCATGTTCGAGGGCCCGTTGCCCATCCCGACCGTCGGGCAGAGCGTCACCCTGTGGATCACGGGCCACCCCCTCGTCGTCCAGCGCGTGGAGACCCACTACGGACTCGGCGGCGCCGAGACCCACGCCAAGCGGGAACAGGTCGCCTCGGTCATCGTGTTCGTGGCGCCCCGAACTCCCTGACGCGGCAGCCCGGTTGAGACGACCGGCCTTGCTCCCTGGGTGAGGTGCGGCCCCGCCCGGTCACACTCCCGACGCGACGGATTCCCTCTCCGGCCGCGCCTGCGGTGAGCCGCCGCCGTGGGCGCCCGGAGCGGACCGGCGCGGCGGCCGGACGAGTGCGAGGACGATCAGGCCGCCGAGGGCCGCCGCTGCCGCCGACAGCAGGAACACACGGTCGAGGCCGGTGGCGAACGCCTGGTGGACGAGGTGCTGGGCCGCTTCCTGGTGTCCGGCGGGGGCCGCTTCCACGAGGCGCTGCGCCTGACCCGCCGCCAGTGCGTCCGCTCCCCCGTCGGCGTCCGCCACCGTGCCCGACCCGGCGAGTGCGGCAGCCGTGCGGCCGGTGAAGACGGCGCCGAGCACGGCGATGGCCAGGGTCATCCCGAGCTGGCGGAAGGTGTTGACGGCGCCGCCCGCCATGCCCGCCCGCTGGGGCGGCACGGTGGAGGTGGCGGCCGAGACCAGCACCGGAGTGGCCAGGCCGACGCCGATGCCCGTGACCACGAGACCCGCTATGAGGGAGGCGCGCCCGGCGTCGGCCGTCATGCCCGTACGCAGCAACAGCATGCCCGCCGCGACGACGAGCAGGCCGCCGCCGATCGGCACGCGGGGCGCGAGGCGCTGGATGTGGCGGCCTGCGAACACGGCCACGACGAAGGACGCGGCGGCCAGCGGCGTCAGGGCCAGGCCCGCGGCGACCGGGCTGAGACCCAGCACGGACTGCAGCCACAGCGAGAGCAGGACCAGGCAGCCGAAGGCGCTGCCCTGGAGCAGCAGCGCGCCGCCCATCAGGCCCGCGAACGAGGGGCGGCGCAGCAGCGCCAGGTCCAGCATCGGGGCGCCGCCGCGCCGCGCGGTGCGGTGCTCGATCACCACGAACGCGAGCAGCGCGAGCACGGTGACGGCGAACGTCGCGAGGGTCACGGCCTCGGTCCAGCCGGACTCCCCGCCCCGGATGAGCCCGTACGTCAGACTGCCCGCGGCGATGGTGAAGGCGGCGGCGCCGGGGAGGTCGACGCGGGACCGCGCGCCGCCGCCGGACGAGGCGCGGGGGCTGTCGGGGCGCACCACGCGCAGCGTCAGGGCGATGGCGACGGCGGCGATGGGCAGATTGACCCAGAAGATCGTGGGCCAGCTGATGTGTTCGGTGAGCAGGCCGCCGAGGAGCGGGCCCGCAGCGGCGGCGGCGCCGTTGGCCGCGCCCCACACACCGAATGCCGTGCCTCGGTCCCGGCCCTGGTAGGAGCCGAGGAGCAGGGCGGGGGTGGTGGCGAACATGGCCGCGCCGCCGACGCCCTGCACCACGCGGGCGGCGATCAGCACACCCGCGTTCGGTGCCAGGCCGCACACGAGGGAGGCCGCGGCGAAGAGCGCGAGGCCGTAGACGTAGAAGCGCCGGTGGCCGAAGCGGTCCGCGAGGGAACCCGAGGCCAGGAGCAGGGCGGCGAGCGCCAGCGCGTACCCGTCGATCACCCATTGCAGCGAGGAGAAAGAGGCGTCGAGGTCGTCAGCCATGCTGGGGAGTGCCACGTTCACGATGGTCACGTCCACCAGCAGGATGAAGGCGCCAAGGCAGACCGCTGTAAGGGGCCACCACTTGCGCATGTCAGGTTCTCCGATCGGATCGAGGGTGCTGTCGGGACCCGAAGGGCGCTTACGGTCGGCGCCGGCCCCGGGAGCGAGTGTTGAACGGCCCGACCGATTTCCTTGAGCCAGCGCTCACGTTTTGCGCGGATCCGACATCATGGGCTCCATGAAGACGTATCTCGACACTTCGAGCCGTGGTGACCGTGAACTGTCGGAGGAGGACCTGGCCCTCGCGCACGCCCTGCAGATCAATGGGCGGGCCTCCTTCCGGGAGATCGCCGACGCCCTCGGGGTGTCCGACCAGACGGCCGCCCGGCGCTGGTCGCGGCTGCAGTCCGCCGGGAAGCTGCGGGTCCTCGGGCTGACCGACCCGCAGCGCGTCGGCGACTCCCCGTGGATCGTCCGGGTGCGCTGCACACCGGACGCCGCGGCCTCCATCGGGGAGGTGCTCGCACGGCGGCAGGACACCAGCTGGGTCAACCTGAGCTCCGGCGGCACCGAGATCTCCTGCTCGGTACGCACGCGGGGCCCCGGTACCGAGGAGTCGCTGCTCCTGCAGAAGCTGCCGCGTACACCGCAGGTGGTGGACGTCTCGGCGCACTGCCTGCTGCACGTCTTCTTCGGGCAGGACCTCAGCACCATCAACAAGAGCGGTCCGCTGACAGCCGCGCAGGTCGAGCAGCTCACCCCGCCCGCCCAGCCGGAGCAGGCCACGGCCGACACCCCGCCGGTCACGCTCGACGAGAGCGATCGCCGGCTGCTCGACCTGCTGGCCAGGGACGGCCGGGCCGCACCCGCGGAACTGGCCGCCGCGACCGGCCTGTCCCTGTCGACCGTGCGCCGGCGCATCACGGAACTCAGGACCGCCGGGGTCCTCTACTTCGACGTCGAGTACCACCCGAGCGTGCTCCACCGGAAGTTCAGGGCCGCCCTGTGGCTGGAGGTCGACCCGTCCCGGCTCGCGGAGGCCGGCGCGGCGATCGCGGCGCATCCGGAGGTGTCCTTCGCCGCCGCCGTCACGGGCACGGCCACCCTCTACGCGAGCATCGACGTGGCGAGCGCGCAGCTCTTCTACCGCTATCTCACCGAGTCGGTTGCCGCGCTTCCGGGCCTGCGCCACACCGCGACCGTCCCCATCCACCGCACCCTCAAGGGCCCCGGACCCCATCTGCCCGCCCGGCCCTGAGGCGCCCGCGTCAGCGTGCCCGGTCCGGGGCGGCGGCCGCGACGCCGGGCAGCATCGCGCGGCGACAGTGCGCGAGGTAGCGCTCGGCGGCTTCCACGGCGGCGGCCATCGAGCGCTCCCCCATCAGGACGCACAGGGTGTACGCGGCGTCGTCCCGCGCCTGGAGGGCACCGGAGTCCAGCGGTGCCCGGGCGGCCCGGCGCTCCCTGCTGCGCAGCAGGGCCAGGAGTTCATGGACGACGTGGCAGTGGGGCAGCAGCATCGTGTACTCCGGCATCGGACGAAGGACGTGGGGCATGGCGGCGTCGACGCCCCTACGGGCGTCCGCGTCGCCAGCCACTGGCGACCCGGCCCTGAAGCGCCTCTCATCGTCGCCCCCCACCTCACGATCCGCACCCCGAAGCATCACATTGCGTTACGGAGGCGAGCTTCCCCCGCAGCGCCACCGTCCGCCTCACCCTGATCACGCAAAGTAGTTCCCCTCCCCATGGAATGTATTTCGCACCCTCAATGGTTGGCATATACATCGACCGAATCGGATCGACCCGCCGGCTCATCGCCGGTCGGGCCGGCACTGACAGCGAGGCATCGTGAACGACCACACCACCGAGCAGCCCGCCGAGACCGTCGCGCGGCTGCGCGCCACCTTCCGCTCCGGCCGTACCCAGCCCGTCGAGTGGCGCACCACCCAGCTGCGCCGACTGCGCGAGATGCTCACCACGCACGGTGCCGACATCGCCGAGGCCCTCCACGCCGACCTCGGCAAAAGCACGACCGAGGCCTTCCGCACCGAGATCGACTTCACGATCCGGGAGATCGACCACACCCTGGAGCACCTCGACGAGTGGCTGCGCCCGGAACCCGCTCCGGTTCCGGCCCACCTCGGCGCCGACGCGACGGCCCGTACCCAGTACGACCCGCTGGGCGTCGTCCTCGTCATCGCCCCCTGGAACTACCCGGTCCAGCTGCTCCTGACCCCGCTGCTCGGCGCGCTGGCCTCGGGCAACGCCGTGGTCGTCAAGCCGAGCGAGCTGGCCCCCGCCGCCTCCGCGGCACTGGCCCGGCTGCTGCCGCGCTACCTGGACACCGCCGCGGTCGCCGTCGTCGAAGGCGCCGTACCCGAGACCACCGCCCTGCTCGCGGAGCGTTTCGACCACATCTTCTACACGGGCAACGGCACGGTCGGCCGCATCGTGATGCGGGCCGCCGCCGAGCACCTCACTCCGGTCACCCTCGAACTGGGCGGCAAGTCCCCGGCGTTCGTCGACCGCGACGCCGACCTGTCCGTCGTCGCGGACCGTCTGGTGCGCGGCAAGTTCCTCAACGCCGGACAGACCTGCGTCGCCCCCGACTACGTCCTCACCGACCCGGAAACCGCCCGCGCCCTGGAGCCCGAGTTCGCGCGCGCCGTCGAGGCGCTGTTCGGCGCCGATCCGCAGAGCTCGCGCGAGTTCGGCCGCATCGTCAACGAGCGCCACTTCGACCGGCTCAGCTCGCTGCTCGACTCCGGGCGGGCCGTGACCGGCGGCGGCACCGACCGGGCCACCAAGTACATCGCGCCGACGGTCCTGGCCGACGTCGACCCGAAGTCGCCGGTCATGCGGGAGGAGATCTTCGGTCCGATCCTGCCCGTCGTCACCGTGGCGGACCTGGACGAGGCGATCGGGTTCATCAACGACCGCGACAAGCCGCTCGCCCTGTACGCGTTCACCGAGTCGGAGCGCACCCGCGACCGGCTGGCCTCCGAGACGTCGTCCGGCGGCCTCGGATTCGGTCTGCCGCTGGCCCATCTGACCGTCTCCGACCTGCCGTTCGGCGGGGTCGGCGAGAGCGGGATGGGCAACTACCACGGCCGCTACTCGATCGAGACGTTCAGCCACCGCAAGGCCGTACTGAGCAAGCCGCTCGCCTGATCCGCCCCTGCTCGGCGAGCGACACCGCCGGGACGGTCAACTGCTTTACGACGTAGTGCAGTTGACCGTCCACACAGCATCAGGCCCACTCCCCCATCACCTCGCGGATCACATGACGGGCATTGCGCGCCATCGTCGGGTTCGTGGTGCGGTAGTACGGCAGGGCGATCAGCGCCTGCGACAGCGTGCGGGCCCGGCCTCGGCGCCACATCGCGTCGTCCACGCCGAGTGCTTCCCGGAAGGCCTCGCGCCCGGCGGCCGGAAGCAGGTTCCAGGCGGGGAAGAGGTCGCAGGCGGGGTCGCCCACGCCCGCGCAGCCGAAGTCGATCACGGCGGCGAGCCTGCCGCCGCCGTCCACCAGCAGGTTGCCCGGCATGAGGTCGGCGTGCAGCCACACCGGCGGGCCGTCCCAGGCCGGAGCACGCAGCCCGTCCTCCCACACGGCATCGACGGCATCACCGTCGATGCCCTCCTGAGGGATGCCGCGCAGCACTGCGAGGGCCTTGCGCGTCTCCTCGTCGAGGGCGTCAAGTGGCCCGCCCCGGTGGGCCATTGGGGCTTCCGGCAGCGTGACGCGCCGCATCGCCGCGACGAGCCCGGCCAGGTCCCGCGCCAGCTCGACGGGCTCCCGCAGCGCCCCGGCCTCCGGGTTCTCACCGGGTAGCCACCGGTACACCGACCACGGTGCCGGGTACCCCTCGGCGGGCGCCCCCGCGACGAGTACCTCGGGGACGGGGACGGGCAGCAGGGGCGCGAGCCGGGGCAGCCACTCGCGCTCCATCACCACGTCTCCGGCTCCACCCGCGACCAGGGGCAGCCGTACGACCTTGTCGTCGCCGAGGCGGTACATGGCGTTGACGGTGCCCCCGGACGCGAACCGCTCCACCGCGAGGCCGTCCCATTGCGGGAACTGCCGGGCGATCAGCCGCCGTACGAGATCGTCGTCCAGGGCGTACTGACCGGGGTGCAGGGGTTGGGTGCTCATGAGGCGCCATCCCATCGCCGTACGGCCCGGCCCGTCAAACACATTAAGAGCGGCCCACACCCGCCGTTGTGGCCCGGCCCGGCCGCAGGGCGCGGACCGCCCAGCGGCCGTCTACGCGGGTCAGCCGGATCGGGTGGTCGAAGCACGTGCTGACCAGATCGCCGGTGAGAACGTCGTCGGCCGGCCCCGAGGCCAGCGCCCGACCGTCGCGCAGCAGCATCACATGGCTCGTGCCCGGGGGCAGTTCCTCCAGATGATGCGTGACGAGCACCGACGAGAGCTCCGGGTCCGCGAGTTGGAGCTCGTCGAGGCGTTCGATGAGCTGCTCGCGTCCGGCGACGTCGAGCCCGGTGGCCGGTTCGTCGAGCAGGAGCAGCCCCGGCCGGGGCATGAGGGCCCGGGCGATCAGTGCCCGGCCCCGCTCGCCCTGGGACAGGGTCGGCCACCGTGCCTCGCGGCGTTCTCCGAGGCCGAGCAGCCCGATGAGCCGGTCGGCCCGCTCGGTCTGCTCCGGCGTGGGGCGCCAACGCGGCACCCACTCGGTCGTGTTGGTCGCCCCCGTCAGGACGACGTCGCGGACCCGCAGTGGCGTGCGCGGCGCGTGCCGGGGATCCACATGCCCGATGTATGTGCGCAGTTGGCGCAGATCGACCCGGCCGAGCCGCTGCCCGAGGACCTCGACCGTGCCCCGGGTGGGGTGCACGAGCGCGCCGAGCAGACTGAGCAGGGTGCTCTTGCCCGCGCCGTTGGCGCCGAGCAGTGCCCAGTGCTCCCCCGGGCGTACCGTCAGCGACACATCGCGCAGGATCGGATTGCCGTCGCGGACGACGTCGGCACCGGTCACCCGGATCACGGGCGTCGTGGTCACGGTCGGGCCGCCACGGCTCGGTTGACGGCGGCCATGACCGCCTGCACGGACGCGGCGAGGATGGAGGTGTCCCAGCCCGCTCCCCAGCGGGTCACCTCGCCCACCCGGCATTCGGCATGGGTGACCGCGGGGCTGTCCGGTCCGATGGCGGTGGAGTGCGCGGCAGGCCCTGGACGGAGTCGACGGTCCGGTCGGTGAGGGGCAGCGCGACCCGTTCGTGCGCGGGCCGGTAGCGGTGGTGGGGCATGGCGCTCGGGCGCTGCGGGTTCCAGAGGGGTGCGCCCTGCGGCACGGGGGCCGAGGAGGTGCGCAGGGTGGGGAACGTCCTCGTGCTGGACGAAGTCATGGGACGGAGCTTCTCTCGGTCGGCCAGGGGCGACCGGCACGGCCAGGCACCCGCTGCGGGGGGCCGGTCGTGTCAGACCCCGCAGCGGCGGCCGAGAAGAAGGAGCTCGCGCGGCAACATGCCGGTACAGTAACCACAGTTGAACTCCTCAGACAACCTGAGGACCGAAAGAAGGTGGCCGGGATGCCGCTTGGTGCGCTGCGCCCAACTCCCCTCGTACAGCAGGCGACCGACCGCCTGCGCGAGCAGATCACCGCCGGCGAGTGGCCCGTGGGGACCAAGCTTCCCGGCGAGACCTCGCTGGCCCAGATCCTCGGTGTCGGCCGCTCGACCGTCCGCGAGGCGCTGCGCGCACTCGCCGGGGCGGGCCTGGTCCGGGCCCGCCAGGGTTCGGGGGTCTTCGTCATCGCCACCGAGCCGGAGGAGACCTGGTCGACGCAGCTGCGCCGGGCGGCCGTCGTCGATGTCTACGAGGTCCGTGTGCTCCTGGAGGTCGAGGCGGCTCAGCTGGCCGCGCTGCGCCGTACCGGGGAGGACCTGACCGCCATCGAAGCCGCGCTCGCGGGGCGCCGTGCCGCTTCCAGTGGGGGCGACGCCGAGTTCGTCGACGCCGACATCGCCCTGCACACGGCCGTGGTGGCCGCCGCCCACAATCCCGTGCTCACCGCCCTGTTCACCGAGTTCGTGCCCGCCCTGCGGCAGGGTCTGATCGATCTGGTGGAACTGCTCGGCCCGCGCGGCGACGAGCCCGGCCACGGCGAGGCGGGGCACACCGCGCTCGTGGAGGCCATCGCGCGAGGCGACGCCGGGGCGGCCGGCAGCACGCTGCGCGCGGAGCTGCACGGAACGCTGGCCCAGCTCCGGGCCGCCCGGGGCTGATCCGAGGGCGGCACATCGGCGACGCGCGCGATCGTGCGCAGCCCGCCCACCCTGGCCGGGCAGCCCGGCTGACGGCTCACGAAACCGCTGGTCACAGCCATCTCTCGCAGCCGCATGGTTTGAGATCCGCAGAATCGGCCAGGCGTACTCCTGTCGGAAACATGATCAACCGCAGGTGGAGGTAACCCATGACGAGCGACGAGCGGGCCTCGCGGGCACACGGCAACGCCGAGAGCGCCGCCAAGGACGTCGTCGACGGCTGAGCCGTCGGTCTCCCACCTCCCCCTCCCTCACCTCGCGCGGATCCCTTATGTCGCGTTGAGGACCAAAGCCCTGCCGTCAGTCCGGGCTTTGGTCCGGCGATCAAGGACTTTCACCGCGTGATCGCGCCGCCCGGAGGGAGTTCCATGTAGGGCGCACCCTTCTATTGTCGAACGAGAGAGACGTTGCGTGCTGAGCACCGAGGATCAACAGCCAGAGTCAGAGGCAGTCGCCCGGCACCGTTCGCTGTTCCGGGCGGTCCACCGCAGGCGTAACCCCGCGCTGCGCCGCTCGGACATCACGGTCACGGACGAGGCCGCCGTCAAGCGCGCGGTCAAGGCCACGGCCCTTGGCAACGCCATGGAGTGGTTCGACTTCGGCGTCTACTCCTACCTCGCCGTCATCATCGGCAAGGTGTTCTTCTCCGGCGCGGGCGACACGATGCAGGTCATCGCGTCGCTTGCCACGTTCGCCGCCGCCTTCCTGGTGCGGCCGCTCGGAGGCATGTTCTTCGGACCGCTCGGCGACCGCGTCGGCCGGAAGAAGATCCTCGCCCTCACCATGATCATGATGGCCGCGGCGACCCTGTCGATAGGCCTGATCCCCAGCTACGCGACCATCGGCATCTGGGCACCCGTGCTCCTGATCCTCTGCCGCATGGTCCAGGGCTTCTCGACCGGCGGCGAGTACGGCGGCGCCGCCACCTTCATCGCGGAGTACGCGCCGGACAAGCGCCGCGGCTTCTGGGGCTCCTTCCTCGAGTTCGGCACGCTGATCGGCTACACCGTGGCCGCCTCGCTCGTGACCGCCCTCACCGTGTTCCTCAGCGACGACGCGATGCAGTCGTGGGGCTGGCGGATCCCGTTCCTGGTGGCGGGACCCCTCGGTCTCGTCGGCCTGTACCTGCGGCTGAAGCTCGACGAGTCGCCGGCCTTCAAGAAGCTGGAAGAGAGCGGCTCGTCCGACCGGGAGCGCGAGAAGCTGCCGCTCAAGCGCATCCTCTTCGGCAACGGCCGCGCGATGCTGCTGTGCCTGGCACTGGTCGCGGCGTTCAACATCACCGACTACATGCTGCTGTCGTACATGCCGACGTACCTGTCGACGCAGGGCTTCAACGAGACGACCGGCCTGATGTCCATCGTGATCGTGATGATCGTGCTGATGGCGATCATCAATTCGGTCGGCCGCCTCTCCGACCGGGTCGGCCGCAAGCCCGTCCTCATCGGCGGCTCCATCGGCTTCATCGTGCTCGCCGTGCCCAGCTTCCTGCTGATCAAGCAGGGCAGCACCGTCGCGGTGTTCACCGGCCTGCTCGCCCTCGGCCTCGCCCTGGTCTGCTACATGGGCACCATGTCCTCGGCGCTGCCCGCCCTCTTCCCGACCGCGATCCGCTACGGCTCGCTCTCCATCGGGTTCAACATCTCGGTGTCCCTGTTCGGCGGTACGACGCCGCTGGTGGTCCAGGGCTTGATCGGGGCCACGGGCAACGACCTGATGCCGGCGTTCTACACGATGCTGGCCGGCCTCGTCGGTCTGGTGGCCGCGATGGCCATGAAGGAGACGGCCCGCCAGCCCCTCGACGGCTCCCCGCCCTCGGTCGCCACGGACGAGGAGGCGGCGGAACTCGTCGCGGCCTCGCGCGCCTGACGCGGTACGAAGCCACACATCAAAGCCGCACCCCGCTGATCGCCTGCGCAGCGGGGTGCGGCGGCTGTCGTAGGGTGAGGCAGTCGTGCAGTGCCGCGGGAATCCGGAGCAAGTTGAGCGTGTCCTCGTCCTTCCAGTCGGTCCTGGACCGCATCGCCACCGAGATCGCGGCCACCCCGGGTCGCGGCCGCCCGGCCGACTACATCCCCGTACTCGCCTCGGCCGACCCGCGCCGCTTCGGAATGGCGGTCGCCGAGCTCGACGGCACGGTGTACGGGGTGGGCGACTGGCAGCACCCCTTCTCCACGCAGTCCATCACCAAGGTCTTCACGCTCGCGCTGTGTCTCGCGCGGGAGGGCGAGGAACTGTGGGAGCACGTCGGCCGTGAGCCCTCCGGCAACCCCTTCAACTCCCTGGTGCAGCTGGAGTACGAGGCCGGGATCCCCCGCAACCCGTTCATCAACGCGGGCGCCCTCGTCGTCACCGACCGGCTCCAGTCCCTGACCGGCGACGCGGCCGGCACCCTGCGGACCTTCCTACGCGCCGAGTCCGGCAACCCCCTCCTCGACCACGACGAGCAGGTCGCCGCCTCCGAGGCCACGCACAGCGACCGCAACGCCGCGCTCGCGCACTTCATGGCCTCGTACGGCAACATCACCACGCCGGTCCCCGAGCTCCTCGACCAGTACATCCGCCAGTGCTCCCTGGAGGCGTCCTGCGCGGACCTCGCGCGGGCCTCCGGATTCCTGGCCCGGCACGGGATACTGGCCGACGGTTCGTCCCTGCTCAGCCGCAGCCGGGCCAAGCAGATCAACGCGGTCATGCTGACCTGCGGTACGTACGACGCGGCCGGCGACTTCGCCCACCGCGTGGGCCTGCCCGGAAAGAGCGGGGTCGGCGGCGGCATCATCGCCGTGGTGCCGGGCCGCTGCACCCTCTGCGTCTGGAGCCCCGGCCTCGACGAGCGCGGCAACTCGGTGGCGGGCGTGGCCGCCCTGGACCGCTTCACGACCCTGACCGGCCTCTCCGTATTCTGACGTAGCGTCAAAAGACTTACGCCGCTCGGGCGTTGAGCCAGACCCCGGATCGAGCCGCATGCGCCGCTCGTCGGCCGTTTCTGTACCTACTAGTATGTACGGGCTACCGTTTCGCCACCGCCGGAGCAGGGCCGGACGCATGTCCGCCCGGTGTCCGGCCAACCGCAAGGGGGAACCCGCCATGCCGTTCGTCCGTATAGACGCGCTGGGCGCCGACAGCGAGCGGCTCGACGCGCTCGGCCGGGCGGTGCACGACGCCCTGGTCCAGACGATCGGCATCCCGCCCGACGACCGGTTCCAGGTACTGGTCGGCCACGACGGAACGCACAGCACGCTGCGCTACGACGACTACCTCGGGGTGCGCCGGGACCACGGGATCGTGTACGTGGCCATCACCCTGCGCGCCGGACGGACACCCGATCAGAAGCGGGCGCTCTACCGGAGGACCGCCGAACTCGCCCACGCGTACGCCGGCACCGAGCCGCGCAACGTGTTCATCGCGCTCACCGAGAACGAGTCGGTCGACTGGTCGCTCGGGGAGGGGGTCGCGCAGTACGCGCCGGCCCCCGACTCCCCCGGCCCGCGCGGCGCTTGAGGGCGCCGCGCATCGGGCCGGATGCGCTCAGCCGGCGCTCGGGACCGGCTCCGGGTCGAGGCTCGGCGTGCGGGCGGACCGGAGCAGCAGGAACGGGGTGGCCAGCATGAGGACACCCGCGACGACGATCGCGGTACGGGGGCCGGTCAGGCCGGCCAGGACGCCGCCCAGGGCGGTCAGGATCGCGATGGTCGCCTTGCTGGCGACCGTCCACGCCGACAGGGTGCGGGCCACGCGGTCCATGCCGGTCTGTTCCAGGCGGTAGGTGGCGAACACCGGGTTGAAGATCCCGCAGCAGGTGATCAGGCCGAGTTCGACGGTCGCGACGAGCACGAGCCCGCCGACGCCGGGGCCGATGAACGCCAGCCAGGGCACCCAGCACGCGCGCAGCACTCCGGAGGCCAGCAGGATCCTTCGCTGCCCGAATCGCGTGACGAGCCGGCGCGCGAGGCGCGAGCCGATGAGTCCGCCGATGCAGGGCGCCCCGAAGGCGAGGCCGTACTGCCACGGTGCGAAGCCGAGGGAGCCGAGCATGAGGGTGGCGAGCAGCGGGGCGGTCGTCATGATCAGGCCGTTGACCAGGATCGTGTTGAAGAGCAAGGGGCGCAGCGAGGGGTGGGTCAGGATGTGCCGCCAGCCTTCGAGCAGCTCGTCCCGGCGCAGCCGTGCCGAGGCTCCCGTCCGGACGGGTGGCGGCGCCTCCTTGCCGCCGATCGCGCGGATCCCCAGCGCGGAGAGCAGATAGCTGATCGCGTCGGCGGTCACGGTGGTCACCGGTCCGAACGCTCCCATCGCGAACCCGCCGAGCGGCGGTCCGATCATGGTGGCGGTCCAGGAGGTGGACTCGAACCGTCCGTTCGCGACGAGCAGGTCCTCCGGCGCGACGAGCGCTTTGAGATGGGCCCCGCTGGCCGCCCTGAAGGCGATGTCGGCCGTGCCGACGACGACGGAGACGACGAGGAGCTGGACGAAGCCGAGCAGGCCGAGCGCGAACGCGGCCGGGATGCTGGCGACGGCCACGAACCGGATCAGGTCCATCGCGACCATCACCGGCCGCTTGGGGCGGAACTCGACCCACGGGCCGAGCGGGATCGCGAGCACCGTCCCGACCGCGAGGCCGGTCGCGGCGAGCGCCGACACCTCGGCGGGGCCGGCGTGCAGCACCAGGATGGCGATCAGGGGAAACGCGTCGAACGCCAGCATCGTGCCGACGGTGCTGACCCCGTACGCGGCCCACAGCCATCCGAACTGCCGCCCCAGCGACCGCCGCCCGCCCGCCATGCCCAGCACCCTTCGCCCGCCCGGTGAAACAACCCCACGTTGACCAGTGAGATCCAAGCGATCGGCACAGCGGCAGGTCAAACAACCGGTCCGACGGAAAGCCACAACCAGGAATTGTGCACCAAGCGCCCCCGGCGGCACCGACCGCCCGGGCCGGCCCGGCTCACCTCGGATGCCCTAGGATCCCCCGGCGTGGATCTCAACGCCGTACGCACCTATGTCGCCGTCGCGGACGCGGGCCAGTTCCAGAAGGCCGCCACCGATCTCGCGATCAGCCAGCAGGCCGTCTCCAAACGGATCGCCGCGCTGGAGAGGGACCTGGGTGTGCGCCTTCTGACCCGGACCGCGTCCGGGGCCCGGCCGACCATCGACGGCCAGGCGTTCCTGCCCCACGCCCGCGCGCTGCTCCAGGCCGAGGAACGGGCGGCGGCCTCGGTCCGGCCCGGCCGCCGCGCGCTGCGCGTCGACGTGATCGGCCGGCGCCTCGCGCCCGCCGGCCTGCTGCGCGGCTTCCACCGTGCGCACCCGGGGACCGAGCTGGACGTGGTGACGCTCTTCGACGCCGAGGCGGCCTTCGCCGCCGTGCGCTCGGGCACGATCGACGCGTCCTTCCGCGCGGTGACGCTGCCGGAGCGGGATCTGCCCGACGGGATCGAGACCGTCCGGGTGCACGACGAGCCCGTGCAGCTGCTGACCGGGCCGCGCCACGCGCTCGCCCAGGCCCGCTCGGTCACCCCCGCCGATCTCGCCGGGCACCGGATCTGGATGCCCGGCCTCGTCGCGGGGACGGAGTGGGCGGCGTATTACGACGCGCTCGCCGCGGCCTTCGGCCTCACCATCGAGGCGACAGGACCCGACTTCGGCACCGAGCCGCTGCTCGACACCATCGCCGACTCCGCGGTCCTGGCGACCCTCGTCGGCGAGCAGACCCGGTTCGCCTGGCCCGCCGACCAGGGCCTGCGGCGCATTCCCCTCGTCGATCCGACACCGGTGTACCCGCACTCCCTGATCTGGCACAGCGGCAACCCCCATCCCACGCTCGCCGCGCTCCGCGACCACCTCGCCTCCCCCTCCCCTCCGGATCGCAGCAACTCTCCTGCCTGGACGCCGAGTTGGAGCCACGTGACGGCAACCTCACAACGCTTCGGCGGTGACGGCGAGTTGTTCCACCGGTCCTGAACGACGGTGAAGATCGCGGTATCGACAGAAGGCGTACGACCGTACACAGTGGCCTCCTCAGCCTTCGTGACCACACCAGCGACGAGGAGCCACCGTGACGAAGTGGGCAGGCCGGACCGCCATCGAGATAGCCGAGGCGGTGCGCCGCAAGGAGGTCACGCCCCGAGAGGTGGTCGCCGACCACCTGGCCCGCATCGCCGAAGTGAACAACCGCGTCGGGGCGTTCCGCGTGGTGCGCGCCGCCGCCGCGCTCGCGGAGGCGGACGCGGTGGGCAGCCGTACGGATCTGGGCCAACTGCCGCTCGCGGGCGTGCCGGTGGCCATCAAGGACAACCTGCCGGTCCGGGGCGAGAGCACCCGGAACGGCTCCGCGGCCACCCCCACGGCCCCGGCCACCGCCGACCATGTCACGGTGGCCCGGCTGCGGGCGGCCGGCGCGGTGGTGGTGGGACTCACCCATGTGCCCGAGCTGTGTGTCTTCGGCACGACGGACGGGGTGCACGGCATCGCCCGCAACCCCTGGGACCCGACGCGCACGGCGGGCGGCTCGTCCGGGGGCAGCGCGGCAGCGGTGGCGGCCGCGCTGGTGCCCATCGCGCTCGGCAACGACGGCATGGGCTCGCTGCGCATACCCGCCGCGCACTGCGGTCTCGTCGGCCTCAAGCCGGGCACCGGGCGCATACCCGTCGAGCTCGGCGGCGGCTGGTTCGGGATGTCGGAGCACGGCCCGCTCGCGACGACCACCGCGGACGCGCGGCTGATGTTCTCGGTGCTCGCCGATGAGCCCGTCGGCGCCTACGGGCCGGACGGCCCGTCGGGCGGCTCCCCCGGCAGGCTCCACATCGCCTTCTCCACCCGCAGCCCGATCGCGGGGATCCGCGTCGGCGCCGCCCATGCGGCGCTCGCCCGCCGGGCCGCCCGCACCCTCTCCGGCGCGGGCCATCACGTGGCGACCGCCCATCCGCCCTACCCGCTGTCCTTCGGGACGACCGTCCTCGCCCGCTGGACCGGAGGCACCGCGCAGGACGCCGAGGGGCTCGATCCGCGCCTGCTCGCCCCCCGCACCCGGCGCCACGTCCAGGTGGGGCGGCTGGCCGGGCGGCTCGGCATGCTGCGCACGGACCACCGCGCGGCACTGAACGAACGGCTGGAGCCGTTCTTCGAGAAGTACGACGTGCTGCTCACCCCGGCGCTGGCCAGGCCGGGCCCGGCCGCCGACGCCTGGCACGAGCGCGGCTGGGTGGCCAACATGCTGGTGAACACCGCCTGCTCCCCCATGACCCCGCCGTGGAACCTCTCGGGCCGCCCCGCTCTCGCCGTGCCGTTCGGCTCGCTGCCGTCGGGGCTCCCGGGTTCCGTCCAGCTCGTCGGGCGGCCGGGCTCGGAGCATCAACTGCTCGATGTGGCGGCACAGTTGGAGGAGCTCCAGCCGTGGCGGCGCACCGCCCCCTTGGAGGCGGCCGGGCAGCACCCCTAGATGAACCTTCAACAGACCTACGGGCAAGGGGAGTTGGCGCATCCCGAGATGACCGTGACCCGGCGGGCATGGCATGATCATCTTCACGTTACCTGTCGGTAATGGCCACTCCCCCAACCTGAAGGTCACACCTACGTGCGCACGCTCACCAGACGCCTCCTGCTCCCCGGCCTGACCGCGCTCGCGCTGGCCGGCACGGGCTGCTCGGCGCCCGCCCACACCATGGCGGCCGGGCCGGAAAGCGCCGCCACTCCCTCGTCGTCGGCCGACGGGGACCAGCAGCTCGAAGTGAACGCCGCCCCGCGGCCGTCGGCCGAGCCGACCCCGCTGGCCCGGACCCGTAGCGGCAAGGGGCAGCCGGAGAAGTCCTCGCTCAAGGTCGCCTCGTACGACAGGGCGAGCGGACGCGCCGTCATATCCACCGCCCCGCCCAGCCACACGCCCGGGCCGAGCCACTCCCCCGCGCCGGGCAAGCCCGTCGACCAGCCCGTCGCGGCGGGCGACGTCATCGCCAGCGCGCCCGCGCCGGGCGCGCCCGACGGACTGCTCGCGAAGGTCACCGAGGTCGTCGGCAGGACCGACCGCGGCACCGAGGTGAAGACCGCCTCCACCACGCTGGCCTCCGTCCTCAAGGACGACAGGGCCGACGGCAAGGTGCCCGTCGACCCCGCGTCGGTCAGCGTGGTGCCCCTGATGAAGGGCGTCACGTTCTCGTGGGCCAAGTCGCGGGGCGTACGGTTCGGGCCGCGGGGGGCCGAGCTGCCCCTCGGCAATCTGCGCCTCGATGTGAACGCCGGGATCGACACCGCCGAGGACGCCCCCGCGTCGGCCGCGGCGTCGGTCTCCGGCTTCGTCCAGCTCGCCCCGCAGGTGGAGTTCGCGTACGACGGCGGCAAGGCCGGCGGGCCCGGGCCGAGTTCGGCCTTCCTCGGCATGAGCGGTGACTGGTCCTCGCGGTGGGCGCTCAAGGGCCGCGCCGCCGCGAGCACGGGCACGCCCCGGCGGATCCCGTTCGCGAAGCTGCACAGCGCCCCGGTCATCCAGGTGGGCCCGGTGCCCGTCGTCGTCAGCCTCGACCTCACGTGTTACGTACAGGTGGAGGCCGACGGCCGGGTCACCCTCGACGTCCAGCAGGACGTCAAGGGTGACTTCCGGGTGGGCGGCAGCTACGCGGCGGGCAAGGGCTGGGACCCGGTCAGCACGGCGGCCGTACACAGCACCCCGGTGAACGCGAGCGTCACGGCCGCCGGGACCGTCAAGAGCGCGCTCGGCGCCGAGGCCTCCGTCGGCCTGTACGGGGCCGTCGGCGTCACCGCGGACTTCGCCCCGTACCTGCGCGGCGAGGCCGACGCCAAGGCCGCCGCGGCCGCCGACGGCAAGGCGTCGGCGCATGCGTCCTGGGCGGTGCACGGCGGCTTCGACCTCGACGGTCGGCTCGACTTCCACCTGTCCCTGTTCGGCACCCCGGTGATCGAGCACCGCATTCCGCTGGGCGCGCTCCACCGCGAGTGGGCCCTCGCCAAGGGGCAGGCGGCCGGGTAGCCGTCAGGCGGGGCGCACGCCGGTGTGGACCGTGGTGGCGGACAGCAGGAAGGCGTCGGCCCGGCGCAGGATGCCGTCCGGGGACTCCCGGTCGAGCAGCAGGTCGAGGGTCTTGATGTCCGCCGCGTCCAGGGACTCGCTCATCGTCTCCCGAAGGCGCGTCAGCTGCGTGTGCAGGAAGGCGCGGGCCGGCTCGCCCAGGGGCGCCGGCAGATCGAGAAGCAGGGTGAAGCTCGCGACCCGGGTGAGCCCGGCACGGCGGAACATCGCGGGCCAGTCCTCCACCACACTGGCGCTGCCGGGCAGTTCGGCCCGCATGACCTCGAACCAGTACTCCTGGGCGGCGTCGAGCCGGGCCTGAAGTCCGGGCCTGCCGGTGCCGATGTCGCGGGGAAGGAAGCGCGTCGGCAGTCCGCCCTCCGCCACCGCGAGCAGCCCGCCGGGGTTCAGCGCCCGGGCGAGCGCGTCGAGGACGCCCTGCTGATCGCCGATGTGGTGCACGGCCTTGCTGCTCCAGATCAGGTCGGCCGCGCCGAGTTCGTCAAGACCCTCGGGGAGTTCGGCGTGCAGTACGCCGACGCGCTCCCCCACCCCGAGCCGCTCGGCGCGGCCCTTGGTGTGGGTGAGCAGTGCGGGCGCGCCGTCCATCGCGACCGTCTCGGCGGCCGCGAAGGTGTCGGCGAGCACGCAGGTCATCACGCCCGGCCCGCTGCCGATGTCGAGGACCCGCCGGACCTCGTGCTCCGGTCCGAGCAGCTCGCCCAGGCGCGCCGCCGTCCGGCGCAGGACCGGAAGCTGGAGTTCGCCGCTGTTCTCCAGGTGGGCGGCCATGGCCTCCCAGTCGAGGTCACCGTGCTGGTGGCCGTGGCCGTGTGCGTGTGCTTGTCCGGAATCGTGGTGTGCGCTCATGCGGAGGAGCCTGCTCCCGCCGGACGGGCACGGCAACTTTCGTTGCTGATTCCGGGACGGGGGTGCTGGGCGGCCGCTGCCCACAGGGCCGGCACCCGGCGCGCTCCAGCACACCGGTTCCGCGCCAACTCGCCACCCCCGTACGGCGTTTGCCCCGCGCGGCCGTTGGCTAGGGTGCCGTGATGGACACCATCGACGCACACGAATCCGCGCTCGGCCTGATCGGCGGCACTCCGCTGGTCAGGCTGCGCACCGAGGGCACCGCCGCCGTCTACGCCAAGCTGGAGTACCTGAGCATCGGGGGCAGCGCCAAGGACCGGATCGGTCTGCGCATGATCGAGCAGGCGGAGAAGGACGGACAGCTGCGGCCCGGCGGAACCGTCGTCGAAGCCACCTCCGGCAACACCGGCATCGGGCTCGCGCTGGTGGCGGCGGAGAAGGGGTACCGGGCCGTCGTGGTGGTGTCGGACCGGGCCAGCGAGGAGAAGGTGAACACCCTGCGGGCCCTCGGCGCCGAGGTGGTGATCAAACCGGGCGGCCTGCCG
This sequence comes from Streptomyces sp. NPDC001828, assembly GCF_042892175.1. NCBI lineage: Bacteria > Bacillati > Actinomycetota > Actinomycetes > Kitasatosporales > Streptomycetaceae > Streptomyces > Streptomyces sp. NPDC001828. The sequence goes on along the minus strand of NZ_JBIATV010000001.1, from coordinate 866,932 downwards.
CGCCAGCACCCCGACCACCCGATGAGCTTCGCGACCCACCTCGCCGGGACGACGCCGGGAGGCTGGCTCGCCAACCAGTACGACAACCCGGCCAACCCCGAGGCCCACTACCTCACGACCGGCCCGGAGATCTGGCGGCAGACCCGGGGGCGGGTCACCCACCTGGTGTCCTGCGTCGGGACGGGCGGCACGATCAGCGGTGCCGGCCGCTACCTCAAGGAGGTCAGCGAGGGGGCCGTCCAGGTGATCGGCGCGGACCCCGCCTCGTCCGTGTACTCCGGGGGCGACGGGCGCCCCTACTTCATCGAGGCGGCCGGGCACTTCCTGCACCCGGACACCGAACACGACGTATGGCCCACGTCCTACCACCCCGGCGTCGTCGACCGGATCGTGCCCGTCGCCGACCGGCACGCACTGCACACCCTGCGCCAACTCGCCCGCGAACAGGGCCTGTTGGCGGGCGGATCGTCCGGTACCGCACTGGCCGCGGCCCACCGGGTGGCCGCGGAGGCCGGCGCGGACGCCGTCGTGGTCGTGATCCTTCCGGACTCCGGACGCCAGTATCTGTCCAAGTACTTCAACGACGCCTGGATGCTGCGCCTCGGCTTCCTCGACGGGGACGCGGGCGCCGCCCGGGTCGCCGACGCCGCCCCTCAGGACGGCGGCATCTCACCGCTGCCCTACCTCAACACCCACACCCCGGTCGGCGAGGCCCTGAAGGTGCTCCGCGCCAGGAAGCTCGCCGGGGTCGAACCCGTCCTTCCGGCCGGCCCCTGCCCGGCGGGCCCGAACCGGCGGCCCACCGCACCCGAACTCACCGGCTCGGTGACCCTGGCCGGGCTCGAAGCCGCCCTCCAGGACGGCGGCGCGGCCCCCGGGGACCCCCTGTCGCAGCACCTCGAACCTCCGCTCCCCCAGTTCGGCTACGGCGAGCCCGCCCACGAGGCGCTCGACACACTGACCGGGCATCCCCGGGACACGGCGGTCGTGCTGCGCGACGGCTGCGCCGAGGCCCTGATCACTTCAGCCGGCCTGGCCGCTCTGCCGCCCACCGATCGCTGAGCTTCCCGTCGCCGAGCTCGCTCTGCGAGGCGCGTGCCGCCGCCATGTGCAGCGTGCGCAGGGCGAGCAGGAGCACGCCGATGTCGTCCAGGTAGATCGGGTCCGGCAGGAGGTCCACGGGACTGAGGACATAGAGGAGCGCGCCCCACCAGGCCGCCTTGTGGGTCAGGGGGATCCCGGCGTCCTGGAGGATCTTGCGCGCCTTGATCAGCCGAATGGTCAGGACGACCGTGACCACGGCGGTCGCCAGGAGCGCGAGGGCCGCGAGGACCAGGCCGACTTTCACTTCGGTGCTCATCGAGCCGCCTTCCGTCGGTCGGTGGCGGCGATGCTACTGAAGCCGGCTCTCGGGGGCCTCGGACTCGCTCTCGTCCGGGAGGTGCACATCGCTGACGGCGATGTTGACCTCGACGACCTCCAGCTCCGTCATCCGTTCCACCGCCCCGATGACATTGAGGCGGATCTCGGCGGCCACCTCGGTGATGCTCACTCCGTACTCGACGACGATCTCCAGGTCGATGGCCGTCTGGCGTTCGCCGACCTCGACCTTCACACCCCGGGTCACGGAGGAGCGGCCCGGCCGTATCGCGCCGAGCGTACGGGCCAGGCCACCGCCCAGGGCGTTGACGCCGGGCACCTCGCGGGCGGCCAGTGCCGCGATCTTCTCGACGACGCCGCCCGCGATGGTGGTCCGCCCACGGGTCGCGGGGGGCTGCCCGACGCCGCTCTTGGCCGGCTCGAGGACCGTGCTGTCCTTGGCCGTGCGGAACTCGTCCGACTCGGGTTTCCGCAGGGTCTGGCCGATCGGCTCCGTCATGCGAAGCCACCTCCTCGGAGAGTGCTGTGGCGGCCCGGGCGGCCGCCCCTTCACTCCTTCCGGGTACCGTGCCCCGGGCGGTTCATGCGGATATCGGGGCACTCACCCGCGGCGGCCTTCGCGCCCCCGCGGGTGTGCGCGTCAGCAGCCGGGCGCGCCCTTGCCGCCGCGCTGCGGCAGGCTGAGGTTGGGGGCGCCGTCCGGCCAGGTCAGGGCGACCGTCTTGGCCTTGCCGTCGGAGCCGAGCTGAACCACCGGGGTGGGCTTGCCCGCAGGGGTGCCGTCGCTGCTGAACGACAGCCAGCCACTGGCCCCGGGCAGCATCTGCGCGCAGTAGAACTGGTGCAGGATGCCGGTCTCCAGACCCGGGTTCTTCAGGCCGACCGCGTCGCGCCGCCCGGCGCTGATCGCCGCGACGGCCGCGTCATGGGTGAGCATCGCCTGGCCGCTGGCCAGGTCGACGGGGTCGAAGGAGAGGGTCGCCACGTCCTGGTCGGCGGTCAGCGGCTGGCCGGTGCAGGGGTCGGGGCGGCCGGTGAACGCGGTCCAGAACTGGTCGTAGTTGTGCTTGGCGTCGGAGCCTGGGCACTGGGTGCCCCACTCGTCGGGGCTGGCCAGCGCGGTGTAGGCGACGGTGACCCGGCCGGACGCGATGCCGTTCAGGACGCCCTTGTCGCGGATGGACTCCGAGGCGTCGTCACCGGCGAGGATGTGCAGCTGCGCGATGCCGCAGGGCGCGCCCTGCACCCAGTTCTCCACGAACGCCCCGAGGTCGCGGCCCCGGCCCGCGAAGTACACGACGGAGGGCGCGGCCTGGCACAGGTTGGCGTGCATGAGGTTGAACTGCTGCACCAGATAGGCCTGACGGCCCGACCCGGCGGGCAGATCGACGGGCGATGTGTACGGGAGCACGGTCACGGTGCGGCCCTGCGCCTTGAACTTGGCCTTGGCGTCCTCGGCGAGCGTCTGGGTGTAGTCGTCGCCCGTGACGCTGTCCGCGACGACCGCGAGCGAGGTCACCGCGGGCCGCAGTCCCGACACGTACTGGTTGGCCGCGGTCACCGAGTCCGAGTTCGTCGGCGAGACGCGGAACATGTCGACGATCTGCTTCTTGCCGGTGGGGTCGGACGGGTCCAGGTTCATCGAGTTGCCCGTCACCGTGGAACCGATGACGGGGATGTGCAGCTGCGCGGAGATAGCGGCGGCCGCGCGCCGGGTCTGGTCGGTGGACTGGCCGAGCCCGACGACCGCCGAGACGTGCTCGGAGCTCGCCTTCGCCTTCAGCTGGGCGACGGTCTGCTCCCACGAGCCGTACTGGCTGCCCATGTTGGCGAGGTACAGCTTGATGGCGGGCGTACTGCCGTACGCGGCCGTGTTGTTGGCCCGCCAGACGGCGGTCAGGGCGCCTTCGATGTTGGGGTAGAGGGAGTCGTAGGTCAGGGTGTCGACATCGGAGATCGGTGAGAGGTCCAGCATCAGGACGATGCTGGTGTAGGGGCCCTTCACCGAGTCGTTGGCCGACTTGACCATGTGCTCCAACTCCCGCATGCGGGGCGGCTCGTGGTCGGTGAAGGGCCCGCTGTCGATGTTCACGCCGGCGCAGGCCAACGGGGTGCCCGTGGCGGTCAGGCCGGCGCCGCAGGTCAGCGAGGGCGGGAAGAGCTTGCCGTATCCCCAGCGGCCGCCGAACACGAGCCCGGCGAGGATCACGAGCGCCGCGAGGGCCGACAGCACGGGGTGGCGGCGCAGCCGGCCGAAGCGGGGGTTGCCTACAGCGGGTGGCATGGACACTCCTTGCGGTGCGGTCGGCGGACGCGGGCCTGCCGCGTCCGCCGCGGGGCTAGGCGAAGGCGGCCGCCGCCTGCTGGAGCGGACTGACGTCCAGCAGACGGGAGTTGTGCGCGAGGCGGGTGAAGCATTCCTGGATCTCGCCGTCCCAGCGCCGGGTGTGCTCGGTCAGCGGGTCGTTGTACAGCCACAAGAGGGCGAGCAGTTTCGCGGTGGCCACCGCGAACACCGTCTGCCCCGCGCTCTCGACCCCGCCGAGCAGGCCGGCGTACGCCTCCTGGGGCGACTGCTCGTACAGCAGCCGGCAGGGCGCCGACGACAGGTAGTCGAGGAGCCGGATCCAGGCGCGGTGGTCCTCGTCGAAGCGGTCGGCGAGGGCGGCGGCGACCGGTTCGAAGCGGCCCAGGGCCAGGTCGTGGAAGAGCCCGCGCTCCACGGCCGCCGCGTCGCCGCCGAGGGCCGCCGGTGTGGCCAGGGAGAAGGACTGCTCGGCGAACACCTCGTGCCACAGGGTGGGTTCGGCGGGCTGGGTGCGGCGCGCGGTGTTCAGGGCGGTGAGCGCGGAGCGGGCGAGCCAGGGGTGCAGTGTGGCGGGCGCGTCGGCGTCGCCCCAGCCGATCTGGCGGATGCGCGACGGCCGGTGGGTGAAGGTGCTCACCCACAGGTGGCGGCGCAACAGCTCGAGGCTGCGCGGGAGTTCCGTGGAGTCGGCCGGCAGGCGTGGGTCGTGCGCGGTGCGCACGTCCGAGAGGTAGGCGGCCGCGAGGACGATCGCGGGGGCGGTGCTCCAGTTGGTGCCGGGGACGGGCAGCCCTTCGGGCAGGCTGGTCTCCAGGGCGTGCGACCACAGCGGTGTGCCGTCCTCGTCGGCGGGGTCGAGCAGGGAAACGGCGGGGCCGTGCGGGCCGGGGTGGACGCCGAACGGCTCCTCCAGGACGGCGGAGACGGCGCCCCGGTGGCCCCCGGTCAGACGGTGTACGACGGATGCGGGCAGCGGCCGGGCGGGCGACGGGTCGGAGCGGTCCATCGAGTAGCCGACCTGCTCCTCGGTCATCGGATCGAGCCACACCGGGTACCACCAGGCGGCCGCGGGTCCGCGTTCGACGCCGACGGCCGCGTCGTTCTCACTGGCCCACAGGGTGCGGGTGGCGCGGGAGAGCAGCGGGACGCGGCGCTGCGGCGTGGCGGCCAGCGGGGTCGAGCGCCAGGGCTCGCACCACCAGGACGTCCACTCCGACTGCCACTGCGCGCAGGCGGACAGGACGAGCAGGGGGTCGGCGGCGCCCGTTCCGTCCAGGTCGGACAGCTGGTTGCGGGCGCGGGCACCGGCGAGTTCGGTCAGGAAGCGGCGCCCTGACGGGGTCTGCGCCCCGTCGACCAGGAGCACCCACGCGTGGTCGTGCCGGTCGCGGCGGGCGCCGTGTGCGGGCAGCGCACAGGAGCAGGCGGAGCGTATGGGCGGGTGCCGTTCGGCCTGGTCCTTGACGTCGGCGAGGAACGCCGCCATCAGGGGGCCGACGGCGGCGGACCGGGAGGTGGAGCTCAGCCGGATCAGCGCGTCGATGGAGCGGGCGGACTCGGCCTCGGGAACGCTGATGTGCCAGCGCAGCGCGTCCCGTACGCCCCAGCGGGCGGCGCTCTGGAACAGCGAGCCGATGACGGGCTTGGCCTGTTCGCGGACCGCGGCGACCACCTCGCGCGCGGGCCCGGACACCAGGGGGCTCAACACGCCCTGGGTGACGACGTCCATGGCGCCCGCAGCGGCGCCTTCCAGATTCGTGGCGATCCTGCCGCCCCGGGTGCTGCGGACGTACTGCTGGATGAGTTCGCGGATCTGCGTGGTGGCCCGGCCGCGGTCGGCGTCCAGGTTCTCGTTGAGGGCGAGCAGGCCGAGCCCGAAGCGGTGGAACACCGGGCCCCGGCGCAGGTTGTCCCAGCCGCGCATCATCTGGAACGCGGCCAGCGCGGCCGCGGAGACCGGGTCGACCGGGTTCTCCTCGAAGTCGAGCCCCGCGTGGATCACCGTGCCGCCGCACGCCCTCGACACGGCCCTCAGCAGGTCGGTCTTGCCCGACTGCCTCGGGCCCAACAGCGCGACGATCGGCTGCCGTTGACCCGGATACCGCCACAACATGTGCCGCAGGAACGCATCCGCGCCCTCTGCCACGTCAAGATCCCCCACCGCACTCACCGTCCCCCGGAACCGACCTGCCAAAGGCGCACCTTCGGCATCGATTGACACGGAAGGTAACACTGGAGGGACAGGTTGCGACGGGTGTTCCACCACATCGGCCGGCCGGATGGGCGGGCGTGGGGCAGTTGAGTGGATTCGGCATGCGGAGGCGGCCCATCTCCCTTGTGGGGACGCCCAGTTGTGGCGGTCAGTCGGTCGGCAGGGAGGTGACCGGAGCCGTCCTGAGGTGGGCCGCGCCCGAGCGGACCGCCCAGACGAAGACACCGAGCGCGAGGACTCCCACCGCTACGGAGTCGTACGGGGCCGGCAGCCGGCCCGAGCCGCCGAACGTGCCGAGCCAGGACAGCAGGGTCAGCGCGGCCAGGTGGAAGACGAGCCACGCGCCGTGGCGCAGTTCGACGCGGGTGGACCGGCCCTCGGCGTCGCGCCGCAGCATCAGGAACAGGGGGACGCCCGCGAGCACCAGCGGCAGGGCGAGCCGCAGATGGTGCCAGCCCGACCAGAAGACGAACTCGCTGGCCACCACGAAACTGATCGGCGCGATCCAGTTCACTCCGGCGACCTGGCCGTCCGCGGGCGGAAGCCCCTGGTCCCGGTCGTGGGCGCGGAACGCGGCGGCGGCGACGGCCGAGGCCGCGTACACGATGAGGTACATGTCGCCCATCACGCTCACGATGTCCTGCCAGCCGCCGAACGGCAGCATGAAGACGATGATGACGAGGAGGTTCAGCACCAGGGCCCGGCGCGCCGTGCCGGAGCCGGGGTCGATCCGCATGAAGTAGCGGGGCAGCAGCCCGTTCTTGGAGAGGGCGTAGGTGTGCCGGGCGTCGATGGCGACCCCGACGTAGGCCGAACCGCCGGGTGAGACCACCGCGTCCGCGTACAGCAGGGTGGCGAGCCAGTGCAGGTTGAGCACGAGGGCGAGCTGGCCGAAGGGCGATTCGAAGTTCACGCCGTGCCAGCCGTGGCCGAGCAGCGAGTCGGGCACGGTGAACAGGAAGGCGAGCTGCAGCCCGAGGTAGACGAGCACCGCGAGCCCGATGCCGGTGAGCACGGCGAGCGGCACGGTGCGGCGGGGGTTGCGGGCCTCGCCGGAGAAGTCGAGGGGTGCCTGGAAGCCGTTGACGGAGTACACGATCCCGCCTCCGGCGAGCGCGGTCAGACAGGCCGCGTAGCCGTACGGTGCGAAGCCGCCGTGGTCGGTGAGGCGGCCGGAGTGCGTCCCGGACAGGAACAGGGCGACCACGGTGAGGACCGGGATGAGGACCTTGAACAGGGACACCAGGTTGTTGAGGCGGGCGAAGGCGCGCACCGCGAACCAGTTGAGCGCGGTCAGGAGCACGCTCAGACCGGTCGCCACGGCGAGGCCCGCGCCGGTGAGGCGGCCGTGGTCGTAGAGCCCGGGCAGATAGTGCGCCGCGTACTGCATGATCGCGCTGATCTCCGCCGCGGTGCCGCCGACCGACAGCAGTACCGACCATCCGACGACCGTGCCGACCAGGCGCCCGCTGGCGTACAGCGGCCAGCGCACGGTGCCGCCGCCTTCGGGGCGGGTGGCTCCGAGCTCCACCATCACCAGCGCCACGAGGGCACACAGCACGCCGGCCCCGACCCAGGAGAGGAGGGCCGCGGGGCCCGCCGTCTGGGCGGCGAACATCGCGGCGAACAGCCAGCCCGAGCCGAGGATGTTGGAGAACCCGATCGCGGTCAGGCTCCAGAAGCCGAGTTCCTTGCGGAGCCGCCGCTCCTCGCCGAGCACCGTCAGGATCCCGGGGTCCTCCCCCGCCTCGATCGGCCGCACGCGCACCCGCCTCCTTGCATGACTCGGGACACAAGAGTGCCCAGCGTGTCACGCCCCGCGCCTCGCGTCCCCGAGGAGGGCGACAAGTCCCGGCGGGTTTCGCGCGGGTCCTACCAGGTCTCGACGGCGAAGGTGACGCCCGCGGTGTCGGTCTGCAGGCTCAGCTTCACATCGCCGCTGGTGATGTTCACGTCGACCGTGCCGCTCGCCGCCTCGACCCGCACGTCCTCGATGTCGCGCCACCCGGTGCCGTTGTGGAGGGCGACGCGGACCGAGCCGACCGCCGGGACGTCGGTGATCTGGTCCATGCCGAGGTGCAGCCGGCGGTTGAAGCCGGCCCAGGCGGTGCCGTGCGGCAGCAGGACGACGGTGGGCTGAGCGCCCGGGTCGACGCGGCCGGTGATCCATTGGGGCATGTCGGTCTCCTGAGGCGGTGAGGGCTGGAACGAGAGGGCCCAGCCGCGCAGTTCACTCGTGCTGGCGAGGCGGCAGTAGTCGCGGTCGAGGCCGTTGGACTCGCCGTACTGGTGGAACAGCCAGTTCGCCTGGATCCCGGGGTCCCCGGCCGCGCGCCCGGCCGTGGCGATCCACAGGAAGTCGGCGTAGTAGCCGTCCTGGTCGACGTTCCACCAGTAGTCGAGGTTGGCGTACATGCCGACGGGGTTGTGCGGAAGGCGGCTCTTGGCGTACCTCAACCAGGCGTCCTTGTAGGCGCGTTGGGTCGACTTGGCGACGCGGGAGTTCGCCGCGTCGTAGCCCTCCCAGTCGAGGATGACGACATCGCCGGGCTGCCAGTCGACCCGGTCGATGAAGTAATCGGCCTCGGCCCGGGCGCTGTTGGCCATGTTGGGGTAGTGGTATCCGCCCCACACGAGGCCGTTGGCCTTCGCGTGGTCGCGCTGGGACACCCAGTTCGGGTTGATGTAGGAGAGTCCTTCGGTGACCTTGACGAAGGCGAAGGACAGGCCGCTCGTATCCGGTGTCGACGACTGGTACGACGCCCAGTCCTGCCCGTAGATCCCCATCGGGGGTCCTTCCGCGAGGTGGCGGAACCGACTGTTCCTACCTGTTGCTTGCCCGCGTCGGGGCGGCCCGACTCCCGAACGGGCGTGTCATGCACGTGTCTTCGGTGGGCAGCGCGAAGGGCCGCCGACGGTGTCGGCGGCCCTTCGGCAAGCGGGTGTTGCTGGTGCTACCGGGTGGCGGTCCTGCGGTTCCTGCGGCGGTGCAGGGCGAGGGCGATGCCCGCCCCGCCGACCGCGAGCGCACCCGCGGTGATCCCCGCCGGAAGCAGCGTCGAGGAGGAGCCCGACTCGGCGAGGGCCGCACCGGCGGCCCGGGTCACCGGGGTGTTCCCGGCACTGCCCGCGGCGGCCGTCGCCCCGGGGCCCTCGGCGGGCGGCGCCGGGTGCTCGGGGATGTCCCGCACGGACTTGACCGATCCGTCGGCGTTGAGCAGGACCTGCTTGCCGTTGGGGTGCTTGAAGTCGAAGGCCTCGGTCAGCGAGCCCGCGCGGGCGTCGAAGGAGGCGTCACCGATGCGTCCGGTGCGCCAGTTGTCCTCGATGAAGCGGGTGATGGACGCCTGCTCGGTCCGGGTGTGGTCGACCGAATTGACCTTGCTGTACGGGGAGATGACGAGCAGCGGCTGACGGGTGCCGGGGCCGCAGCGGTCGGAGTAGCCGCCGGCGGCCGCGGGCCCGGCCTGGCAGGCGGGGCTGTCGGGGGCCCTGCCGTCGGAGCCGGGCTTGGTGTCCTTGGAGCCGTTCTGCGGCTTGGCGTAGGCGTGGTCGTACCAGCCGTCGGAGTCGTCGTAGGCGACGACGACCGCGGTGTCCTTCCACTGCGGGGACTGCTGGATCTTGTTGATCCGCTGGACGAGGTAGTGCTGTTCGTCGAGGGGGTCGGAATAGCCGGCATGGCCGTCCTGGTACTGCGGGGCCTTCAGGAAGCTCACGGCGGGGAGGTTGCCGGCCTTGAGCGCGGCGTCGAAGTCGGTGAGGTCGTAGTTGTGGTTGGCCTGCCCGTCGTGGCCGATCTCGGCGGTGTTCTCCGGCGGCAGGTGGTGCGGGTTGGACGTCGACGCGTAGTACTGGAACGGCGCGTGGTGCGGGCTGTAGTCGATGGCCGCGGCGCCGCCCACGTTGGTGTGGGTGGTGCCCGAGCACTTGGCGTAGTGCCCCTGCTCGCCGTCCCAGGCGGTGCTGGGCCGGAAGCCGCCCTGGAACCAGCCCCAGGTCACCTTCTGCCGGTTGAGCAGGTCGCCGATGTTGCGGCCCTTCAGTGCGGCAAGCGGGCTGGTGCTGGTGTGGTCCTTGCCCGAGCAGTCGTCGTACGCCGGTTCCGGGTCGTTGACGAGGGTGCCGACGCCGTCCGCGTCGGGCGAGACCACGGCGTACGGGTCGGGCGTGGCGGTCTGCTCGGGATGCTCGGTGCCGGACGCGGGGTCGGTGGAGATCACGCCGTGGGTCTGGGCCGAGACGAGGTTGACCGCGCCCGGTGTGGAGGGGCCGTAGGTGGTGCTGAAGGAGTTGTCCCCGAGCGAGTAGTGCTGGGCGTAGTTCCACATCGCGGTGACGGTGTTGCCGTCGTAGTAGTCCATGACCAGGCCGGGCTCGCCGAACAGGTTGCCCGAGCATTTGCCGGAGTCGGTGTTCTGCACGTACAGATCGGCTCTGCCGCCGTTGGCGGCGTACTGCTCGGGTCCGTAGCTGTGGTTCTGGTCGCAGGTCATGGCCTGCTCGGGGGTGAGCCGCTTGGGCAGGTACTGGTTGGGGTTCTTGGTCAACAGGCCCGCGTTGCGCAGGGTGTTGACGTCCTTCGGGGTCCGCCTGTCGGGGGTGAACTTCGTGCCGTCGGTGTTGGCCGCTACCGGGTAGGTGCCGAAGTAGTGGTCGAACGACACGTTCTCCTGGAAGAGCACCACGAGGTGCTTGACCGGGGTGGCCGTCTGGCCGCCGGGGCGGTCCGCCGTGTGTGCGGCGGCCGGGACCGTACCGCTCAGCAGGCCGAGTGCCGCCGCTCCGGCGAACGTCCCCCACCGTCCGGCCCTGCGTCCCCGACCCGCCGCGCTGCCTCTGCTGCCCATGCTCCGCGTGCCTCCACTGGCGCCCGGCGGACGGCCGCCTCCGTGCTGCTGTCGTTGACGAATCGCGATGCTTCGCGCGGACCACTACACCGCGACGGCGACACCGTGTCCCCATGGTGGACAAGCCGCCCGGGACATCAGGCGAAAACTTGACCCTCCGTTTGCCGAGTTCGCCCGGTCGGCGGAGGTCAGGCGAGCAGGGCGCGGCCGAACCAGTCGGCGTGGTCGCGTACTCCGGGCAGCGCGAAGAAGTAGCCGCCGCCGAACGGCTTGATGTAGTCCGCCAACGGCTCGCCCTTCAGCCGTTTCTGTACGGTCTCGAACTGGCGGGACAGGTCCTGCTGGTAGCAGCAGAAGACCAGCCCCATGTCGAGGTCGCCGTTGCTGTCCATGCCCCGGTCGTAGTTGTAGCCGCGGCGCAGGACGCGCTGGTTCTCGCTCGGCTGCCCGGACCGTGGGTTGGCGAGCCGGATGTGGCTGTCGAGCGGGATCACGTCGCCCTTGGGGTCCTCCGCGAACTTCGGTGCGTCGAACTCGGCGGAGCCGTCCAGCGGGGCGCCGGTGTCCCGGTTGCGGCCGACCATCCGCTCCTGCTCGCTGAGCGAGACCCGGTCCCAGAACTCCACCAGCATCCGGATGAGCCGCACCACCTGGTAGCTGCCGCCGGCCGTCCAGGCGGGCTCGGCGCCGCCGGGGCCCACCCAGACGAGCCGGTCCATCGCGGCCGCGTCGGCGGTGTCGGGGTTGGCGGTGCCGTCCTTGAACCCCATGTGGTTGCGGGGAGTTCCGCTGGGCCGGGGCGGGCTGGTGTAGCCGTCCATGCGCCAGCGCACCTGCATCCCGCCGCGGGTGTGCCGGGCGAGGTCGCGCAGGGCGTGCAGCACGACGTCCTGGCTGTCGGCGCACAGCCACACGCTCAGGTCGCCGTGGCACCAGGCAGGGTCGAGGTCGTCGTCGGGGAAGGCCGGCATCGTGGCGAGCCGGGCCGGCTTGCGGCCCTTGAGGCCGTACCGGTCGTCGAAGAGGGAGGCGCCGACGCCCGCCGTGACCGTCACGCCGCCCGTGGGCCCCTGCGGCCCGAGCACGCCCGAGTCGCTGGGCGGCGCGGTGATCCCGAGCGGGGCGGGCGAACCGCCGGTGGCCAGGAAGCGGGCCCGGTCCGTGAGCGTGCGCAGCAGCTCCGTGAGCTCCCCGCGGTCCACGGCGGTCACGTCGAAGGACACCAACGCCGTTGCGCGCTGCGGGGGTTGGAGGATGCCGGCCTGATGAACGCCGTGGAAGTCCAGGTGCGCGGCCGCCGGGTCCGCCGCTTCCGGCGGGGCCGGGCGCGGGATCGCGCCGGACAGGGCCGCGCCGGTGACCGCGGCGCCCACTCCGGCTGCCGCGCCCCGCAGGAAGCCCCGGCGTCGTACCTCGCTCATGTCGTCCTCCGCGCGTCACAGATCGTCGCCACCGGGGCGAGGAGTTCCACCGCCTGCCCGATGTCGCTGTTGAGCCGCTGCCGGTCCCGGCGGCCGAGCCGGTCCAGCGGTGTCCACCGCCCGTCGTGGCCGAAGCCGTCCAGGGTGTGCTGGGTGCGGTCGAGCCAGGCGTCGAGCCGGGGCAGGCCGGGATAGCGGGTGGTGAGCAACGGCCGCAGCAGCGTGAGGAGTTCGCGGGTGCCGTCGAGGTTCGCGCGCGCGGTGGCGAGGCTGGTGCCGCTGCCGTAGTCGGTGCGGCCGGTGAACTCCGACCGCGCGGTGGCCTCCAGGATCTCGTGGGCGCGCAGGCCCAGTTGCGCGGGGTCGAGCCGTTCCTGCGGCCAGCTGTCGCGCAGGGCGTGCACGGCCTGCGCGAGCCGGTCGGCGTGGACGCGCAGCGAGGCGGCCGACTCGCCGTGCCACAGCCCGTACTCGACGCGGTGGAAGCCTTCGAAGTCCTGGCCGGATGCCGCGTCGGCCGGGGCGGGCCCCGATCCGTTGATGGCCCCGTCGGCCTCGCCGAACGCGTCGTACGCGGCGCCCATGCGCTCGTAGACGAGGTGCGCGGGCAGCCACGCGGAACGTGCCGCGCCGAGGTCGCCGTCGTCCACGGCGCGCTTCAACTCATCGGTGCGCTCGGCGAGTTCGACCGTTCGCGCCGCGATCCAGCGCTGATGGGCGAGGGCCACCGGGATGAGGTCGTGCTGGGTGACGGGGACCGTGGCCGGGCCGCCGCCGGCTCGGGGGCCGGTGACCTTCACGGTGGGGCCGGTCACGGCGTCGGCGTCGTCCGGCAGACAGGTGAAGGCGTAGGAGCCCCCGCCGAGGACGACCCGCAGCTCGCGCGTCGTGCCGGGGGCGAGGCCTTCGACCTCGCCGTGGACAGCGCCGGTCGCGGGGTCCTTGAGGTCGACCTCGGCCGCCGTCGAGGACGTGTTGCGCAGTGCGAAGACCTGGGGGCCCGCCACCGCGCCGCTCCAGCCCTTGCCGCAGGCGCCGGTCGACACCTCGACGGTGGTCGGTCCTCCGGCGGCCGGGCGCTTCGCGTCCGGGCCGTCGTCGCCGAGCGAGCCGAGCGCCCAGACACCCGCGCCCACGGCGACGGCGACCACGGCCAGAGCGGCGCCGAGCCGACGGCCGCCGGTCGGCCAGGCCGCCCGCACCCGTGTCGCCGACCCGGCCTCGGGCTCGGCCGGCTCCTGAACCGGCCCCCGGTCGGGGTCGCTCATCACGGCACTCCGTTCGTGTCGGCGGCGGGGACAGCGGGAGACGGCCACCGCCCATGCTGGGCCCGCTCATGCTGGGCCCGCTCATGCTAGGCAGCCCGCCCGGCGCGGACGCACACCCGGCCGGGCGTGCGTCCAGATCTACCCCTGTGCCGCCGACATGTCACCGGTCCGGGTCGCGGACGGCGATGGTTACGCCGAGTCCCCGCCGACCCGGATCACGATCTTGCCGTGGGTGTGGCCCTCCTGGCTGAGTTCGAACGCGTCGGCCAGGCGTTCCAGGGGGAACGTCTCGGCGACCGGGACGCTGAGCTGTCCGGCGTCCGCGAGCGCGGCGAGGGCTTCGAGCCCGGGGCCGTCGGGGCGTACCCACATCCACTGGCCGCCCGCCTCCAGGACGGAGGGGTCGGCGATCGAGGCGTGGCGGCCGCCCTCGCGCAGCACCGCCCGGGTGGCGTCGAGGACCCCGCCCACGTAGTCGACGACGACGTCGACCCCGTCGGGTGCGAGACCCCGGACGCGGTCGGCGACGCCGTCGCCGTACGTCACCGGTTCGGCCCCCAGTTCGCGCAGCCGGTCGTGGTTGCGCTCGGAGGCGGTGCCGATCACGCGCGCGCCCAGCGCCTTCGCGATCTGTACGCCGAACGTGCCCACGCCCCCGGCCGCCCCGTGCACCAGGACCGTGTCCCCCTCGCCGGTGCCGAGCCGGGTCAGGGTCTGCCGCGCGGTGAGCCCCGCGAGCGGCAGGCCGGCCGCCTCCTCCCAGCTCAGGGACTTGGGCCGGCGCGCGAGTGCCCGTACGGGGACGGTGACGTACTCCGCGAAGGTGCCGCCGTGCACATAGTCCTTGCGGGCGTACGCGAAGACCTCGTCCCCCTCCTTCCACTCGGGGGTGTCGATGCCCACGCGCTCCACCACACCGGCGACGTCCCAGCCCGGGACCACCGGGAAGACCGTGTCCATCATGCCGTCGAGGCCACCGGACATGATCTTCCAGTCGACCGGGTTGACGGCGGCGCAGCGCACCCGGACGAGCACCTCGCCGGGGCCCACCTTGGGCAGGGGCTGCTCGGTCAGGCCGAGGACCGAGTTGTCCCCGAACGAGGCGTACGTCATGGCCTTCATGGTGCTTGCGGAGCTGGTGGGCATCGCGTGCTCTCTCCCGATGTCGAGGTGGGCGGACTCGCCCTGGGGCGGCCGTCCCGGTTCCTACGATTCTGGTGCGCGCCGCGCGGACGCGCTCCCCGGCCGGGCGGACTGCTCGCCCGGCCGGGGAGCGCGTACCCGGGTGTCCCAGCCGCATCCCCGGGTCCGCGGTGCCGGTTTTGTCCCGGCCCGCGAGCCGGGACAGCCAGCACTGGGTCGTCTCAGCCCGCGTACACGTCCTCCACGTACCGGGTGGTCAGCCCGCGTACACGTCCTCCACGTACCGGCCCTCGGCGGTGAGCCGGTCCAGCCAGTGCTCGGCCTCCTCGGCGGAGCCTCCGGTACGCAGGGCGTACAGCTCGCGGAATGCCTCGCGCACACCCGGCGCCATCCGGTTTCCGTCGCCGCAGACATACACCCGGGCGCCCGCCTCCAGGAGCGGCCAGAGCTCGTCCGCGTCCTCGGCGATGCGGTGCTGCACGAAGCGGCCGGCGCCTTCGGCTGGGGCGCTGAAGGCGGGGCGCAGGGAGAGGGCTCCGGCCAGTTCGGCGGCCCGCAGTTCGTCGGCGTGCAGGAAGTCCGAATCCGGTGCGTCACACCCGAAGTAGAGGACGGCCGGGGCGGGTTGAGGGATCGTCAGGCGGTCGGCGACCGCGCCGCGGAAGGGGGCCAGGCCGGTGCCCGCCGCGATCATGATGACCGGTTCCGGTGCGTCGGGCGCGATGCGGAAGGCTTCGCGGCAGGGCTGGATCCGGGCGAGCACGGTGTCGCCGGGCCGCAGCGAGTGCAGATGGCCGGAGCCCGTGCCGCCCGGGTTGAGCGAGATCATCAGGTCGGCGTGGCGCGGGTCGCGCGCGGGCGAGGAGGACACGGAGTACTGGCGGGGCCGCAGCGGGGGCAGCAGTTCCAGGACGGTGGGCCAGTCGAGGGCGCCGCGCAGCGCGGGGTGGTCCTCGATGAGGCCGAGCAGCGGGCGCGGGTCGTCGGCCGGGAGGTGTTCGAGGGCGGCGCGCTCGGGCGGGCAGGGGTTGCGCGCGGCGAGCAGCGCGATCTGGTCGCGGGTCGGCCGTCCGCCCAACTCGACGTGCCGGGTGAGGAGTTCACGTACCGAGAGCGGTCGGTCGACCGGCAGCGCGGCAGGTGTGGCGCCCGGAGCGTGGATGCTGAGGACGGTGTCGAGGTCGACGCCGAGGGCGGTGGCGGCCCGGGAGACGACGGCGGGCGAGTTGGCGGGCAGGACCGTGAGGTGGTCGGCGGTGCGGTAGTCGACGCCGTCGGGCAGGGCCAGGCGCACGAAGCGCTTGGGCCGGGGGTGGCCGGGCGCCGTCAGGTCGCGGGCCTCGGTGACGGTCATCTCGCACAGGCCGTGGCGCGCGGCGAGGGCTTCGCGCGGTCCGCCGGTGACTTCGGTGACGGTGTACGCGGCCTCGGCGGGGGCGGCGGTGGCACCGATGCTCTCGGGGTCGCCGTACCGTTCGAGCAGCGCCACCCGGAGCGCAGCCGCGAACTCCCTTACCGTGCCCATGAGTTCGCCGGACGCATCGGCCTCGGCGCGGGGCAGCAGGCGGTCGCCGCCGAGGGCCGCGAGCCGCTCGTCGATGAGGGTGGGCACGCGCTGGTAGGTGGCGGCCCAGTTGCGGTCGCCGACGCCGAGCACCGCGAACGGCACGCCGTCGGCCGTGCCGGGCTCGGCCTCCTCGGTCCAGCGGACGAAGCGCGCCGCGTCGTCGGTCGGCTGTCCGTTGTAGGAGGCGGCGACGATGACGACGGGGCGGTCCTCGGGCAGCGCGCCCGCGTGCGCGTCGAGCGGGCCGATCTCGGTGGCGAGGCCGAGACCGGCGGCTTCGGCGGCCAGGCGTTCGGCGAATTCGCGGCAGGTGCCGTAGTTCGTGCCGTGCAGGAGCAGCAGGCCGGTCCCCTGCCGCACGCGGGAGGGCAGCTCGGGCCCGGCGGCGGCCTCGGCGGACGCGGCGGCCGCCGCACCGGGGAAGGCGAGCCGGTTCAGGGAGCGCTCGGCGGGGGTGCGCGGGATCAGGGAGAGCGTGAAGCCCTCGGGCTTGAGGGTGAGGGTCTCCTTGATCCGCAGCCGGTAGTCGCTGGAGTCGAGGAAGCGGTAGCGGTGGGCGAGCAGCGCGAGGAGCATGGTCGCCTCGTGGAGCGCGAACTGCCGCCCGATGCAAGCCCGTTCACCGGTTCCGAAGGGCTTGTAGGCGTGCGGCGAGCGGGCCGCCTCCGCCTCCGGTGTGAACCGTGCGGGGTCGAAGAGCTCCGGGTTGTCGCCCCAGGCCGGGTCGCGGTGCAGCATCGGCGTGAGCACCGTGACGAGGTCACCGGCGGCGAGCGGCACGCGCCCGCCCAGCAGGGTGTCCTCGCGGGCCTGCCGGGTGAAGGCGGCGGCCGTGGGCCACAGGCGCAGGGTCTCGCTCAGTACCTGGCGGGTGAAGCGCAGCTTCCCGATGTCCTCGAAGGTGGGCTCCGGGTCGGGGGTGTCGCCCCACAGCTCGTCGGCCTCGCGCTGGACCATGCGCAGCGCGGTCGGGTCCTTCAGGAGGTGGTAGAGGGCGAAGGAGAGGGTGCCCGAGGTGGTCTCGTGGCCGGCGATGAGGAAGGTGATGACCTGGTTGCGGATGTTGGCCGCGTCCAGGGTGGTGCCGTCCGCCGGGTGTGTGGCGCCCAGCATCAGGCCGAGCAGGTCGTCGACGGAGGTGTCCCCGCTCTCCGTGCGGGCGGCGATGACGTCGTCCACCACCGAGGCGAGATAGGCCGAGTCCCGCTCGAACTCCCGGTCCGCCGCGGTGTGATCGGCGCCCGGCGCGCGGCCGATCCGCTTCATGCTCCACTCAAGGCAGCGCACCATCGCCTCGACGAAGGGGTGCGGGGTGGCCCGCCCGAACGAGTCGAAGTCGAAGCCGAATCCGGCGAGTCCGATGGTGTCGAGGGTCATCCGCGTCATGTCGTCGGCGACGTCCACCGCCGCGCCCTCGGCGGCCCTGCGGTCCCAGCTGCCGATCACCCGGCGGGCGACGCGCAGCATCGCCGGGTGGTAGGTGCGCATCGAGCCGAGCGCGAAGGCGGGCATGAGGATGTCGTGCGCCTTGGCCCAGTTCGGCTCGTCGCTGTAGGCGGTGAACAGGCCGTCGCCTGCGAACTCCCGCACGTGGTCGAGGACCTTCGAGATGCCCTTGGCGAAGCGGGTCTCGTCCGCCAGCTCGGTGACCAGGTCGAGGGAGCTGACGAAGAGGACCTGGTGTTCGTGGAGGCGGCGCCGGAAGGCCGGCCCGTGCTCGCGGGCCAGGTCCATGGCCTGCTGGACGGGCGTCGCGGTGGGACCGCCGGCCGAGATGTCCACCAGCGGGACGGTGTCGTCGGCGGCGGGGTGTGCGGGCGTGGGGATCAGGATCATGTCCGTCATGGCTCAAGCCTCGCCCTCCCGGTGTCCGGCTCCCGGGCGGGCGACTGCATGATTGTGCAGTGGTTTATCGCGTCCGGTACTTGCGGACGGGCCGAGGAGGGACGGTGGCACACGGCATGGCCGACGAGCAGGCGGCGGAGGAGGACCTGGGGGCCTGGCGCAACCACTTCCTGACCCTCCTCGACCGCATTCCGCTGCCGATCGCGGTCTGCGCGATCGACGGGGAGGTGCACGTCGCCAACCCCGCCATGGCCGCCGAGTGGGGCACCACGCCCGGCCGGCTGCGCGGCCGCTCGCTGCGCGAGCTGTTCACCCCGCGTTCCGAGGGCCAGCTGGAGCGGCTGGTGGACGCCCTGCGGGCAGGGCGCATGTCCCGTTATCCCATCGAGGTGACCTGGCCCGGCAGGGCCGGCGCCGAGCGGACCGGCGAGTTCACCATCGACCCCATCAAGACCGCCGATCCCACGCCCGTGCTGCTCGCCCTGCTGTACGTGCGCGACGAGCGGCCCGAACCGCCGCCGCCCCCGCGCGTCGCGGTGAGCGAGCCGCAGGCCCGCATCCTGGCGCTCGCCGCGTCGGGCGCGACCACCGCGGTCATCGGCAAGGCCCTTGGCCTGACGGTGGACGGCGTCAACTACCACCTGACGCGGCTCTCGCAGCGCTGGCGCGTCCAGGGCCGCACGGCCCTGGTGGCGAAGGCGTACGCGCTCGGCGTCCTGGCCCCCGGCCGCTGGCCTCCGGTACCGGCCGAGGGGCTCATCGGCCCGTGAGCCGGGGCGCGTTCCGCACCCGGCACCGAACTCCGTTCGCCCGCAGGTCCCTTGAAGCCTTCGCGACTCATCAGCTCCTCTCTCTTAGAGCCCTCTTACAACTCTTCGTTATCCATGCGCCATGGACACCATCACGGGGAAGTCAGCCATCGCGCGCCCCCTGCGCCGGCGCGCCCGACGCACCCTTCTCGTACTCGCCGTCGCCACCGCCCTGGCGGCCGGGCTCACCCCGGCCGCGACCGCAGGACCCGCGCACCCGGACGGGGTGCGCGTCCAGGACGGCCGGGTGGAGCTGCCCGTCGCCGGAGGCACGGCCACCATCGATCCCACGACCCTGCGCATCGAAGCCCGTACCGACGACGGCCGCACCCTGCGCGTCTCGGACCCGGCGGCCGACGCACCCGGCAAGCCCGGGCACGTGACCGCGTCGGGCCGGGGCGCCCAGTGGTCCTACCCCGGGCGGGGGCTGCACGCTCAGGCGCGCGTCGAGCACGGCAGGCTGCTCGTCACCCTCACCGCCGGCCGGGACACGAGCCTGGCGTGGCCGGTCACGGGGGCGGACCCCGCCGCCTCGGCACTCCAACTCCCGCGCGGCGAGGGCCTTTCGCTGCCGGTCGCCGATCCGTTCTGGAACTCGCCGCGCGCCCAACTCGTGGGCTCCGAGGAGGACATGGCCTCCCAGCTCACCCTGCCGGCCTGGGGCTACACGCTCGGCCGGGGCCGGGGCGTCAGCTACCTCGCGCCCACCGACATCGACACGTCCCTCACCTACGCCTCGCAGGGCGGCCGCCTGCGCACCACGGCCAAGCACACCTTCTCCGGCGGCAACGGGACCCGCGCCTACACCGTCGCCTTCGCGCTCACCGACGGGTCCCCGGTGGCGCCCGCCGTCGACTACCGCCACTGGCTCGCCGAACACGGGCAGCTCGGCAGCCTCGACGACAAGATCCGCGAGAACCCGGAGACGGGCAGGCTGCTCGGCGCCTTCCACGCCTACGCCTGGGGCGGCGACCGTACGGCGGCGGGGATCGAGCGGCTCAAGTCCCGGGGCGTTTCCCGGCTTTGGCTCGGTTACGACGCCGACGACGCGCCCATGAAGAGTGAGGACGTCACCGCCGCGACGAAGGCCGGCTATCTGGTCGGCCCGTACGACTCGTTCGCCAACGGGCGCGACAAGGGCCCCGACACTCCCCCGAACTCGGTCTGGCCCGATGGCGTCTACCCGTCCTTCTGCGTGCGGCGGGCCGACGCCACCCCGCAGCCGGGCTTCCACCAGCAGGGCTGCTACCTCAGCTCCCAGGCCTTCGAACAGGCCGAGCGGCAGCGGCACTTGCTCGCCGACCGCACCCGCTCGCTGGTCGCCAACGGCGCGAGCAGCTACTTCCTGGACGTGGACGCGGCGGGCGAGCTCTTCCGCGACCACGACGCCGGGCACCCGATGACCATGGCCCAGGACCGGGCCAACCGCCTCGCCCGGATGGGGCGCCTGACCGACGGCACGTACGACGCCACCGGGCGCGAGCCGCTGGTGCTCGGCTCGGAGTCCGCCGGGGCCTGGGCCAACCGGGTCCTCGCCTTCGACCACGGCTCGGGCACCCCGGTCGACGGGCGGCTCTGGCCGATGGAGAACGGCCACTTCGACAGCGCGGCCGACCAGCCCAAGGACGACACGGCGTGGGGCGGCTACATGCCGGCGGGGGCACCCGACACCTTCTTCAAGCCGGTGCGGGTCGGCGACTTCAAGCCGGAGCACCGGGCGGCGGTCGCCGATGCCCTCAAGGCGATGTACGACCCGGCCTATCGGGTGCCGCTGTACGAGACCGCGCTGCACGGTTCGCTGGTCAACGTGGAGCGCTGGGAGCTGCCGTTCGGCAAACTGCCCGAGGAGAAGACGGACCGGGCGCTCCTCGCGATGCTCTACAACACGCCGCTGAACTTCGTACTGAGCGACAAGGACGAGCGCGAGGAACAGAACGTACGTGAACTCGCCGCCCTGCAACGGTACTTCGAGCCCCTGCACCGGGCGGCGGGAACCAAGGAGCTCACGTCCTTCGACTGGCTGACGGCCGACCGCACCGTACAGCGGACCGTGTTCGGCGACGGCACGCTCACCGTCACCGCCAACTTCGGCAGCGCCGCCCACGACGGCCTTCCGGGCGGCTGCGTCGACGCCACTCTCAAGGGCGGCAGGCCCCAGCGGCTGTGCCCCGCCGGCATCGTCTCGTAGCCCGGCCGCCCGCCGCTCCCCCGCCCCGCTGGCCGAAAGGGCGCTCTGGCCGATCCCGTCGTACGGCGACAGGATGCCTCGCCCCAGCCGGAACCGTACCGGTGTGGTCGAGGGAGGGGCACGGGCCATGGATGCCAGACGAAGACTGAGCCGACGCGGCGTGTTACGGGCGGGGCTGGGCGCCGGGGGGCTCGCGGCGGCGTCACAGCTGCTGCCGTTCCTTCCCGGCGGCGGCCCCCGCCCGGCCTGGGCCGAGGCACCGGACGCCCGGAGCGTGGCCGGGGTCTCCTTCCCCGACTGGGCCCGGTTCGCCCGGCTGGCGGACGGCACCTTCGACGACGACGCCGATCCCCAGCGCGACATGCTGCCGGTCATCAGGAAGCTCAAGGCGCAGAACGTGAGCGTGATCGAGCTCGACACCGTGCTGTCGAACTGGCTGACCGACGAGGTGTTCGCCGCGCACATGGCGAAGGTGAAGAGCTTCGCCGCGCTGGCCCACACCGCCGGGATGCGGGTGGTCATGTACTACCCCTCGCTGGAAGTCATCAGCCCCGGCGGTGAGAAGGGGCCCTCCTTCTACAAGAACGGGGGCGGCAAGGACTGGGTGCAGCGCGGGCTCGACGGGCAGCCCAACGTGTTCTACGGCAGCCTCGTCGTCTGGGTGGACCCGGGCGACGAGAGCTGTTGGCTGAGCCCCAACTCTCCTTACCGGGACTACTACTTGAGGCGCGTCCGCGCGTTGGCCGCGACGGGCGTCGACGCGATCTGGCCGGATGTGCCGATCTACTTCGACGGGGCGCTCAGCTGGTGCGACGCCTCCTCCTGGGCGGCCGCCGCGTTCCGCGCGGACACCGGTCTCGAACTGCCCCGCACGGCCGACTTCACGAACCCGGGCTTCCGCCGCTACGTCGAGTGGCGCCACCGCGATCTGTCGGACTTCCAGCTGGACATCGCCGCCGCCGGCCGCTCCGTCAACCCCGACCTGGTCACCTTCGTGGAGACGGTGACCATGGACTACCAGTACGCGACCCTGACCGGCCTGGACGGCGCGCGGTTGCGCCGGGCCGAGGGGATCAGCCAGGTGTGGGAGGTGGACATCCTCGGCAACTACGACGGCATGCGCCACGCCACGGCGAGCGACTGGGTCTGTCTGATCTCGATGTACAAGTACGCGCGGGCCGCCAGTGGCACCAAACCGGCCTGGGCGTTCTCCTACGGCTGGAAGGCCGACGACGCCTCCTTGGTGATGGCCGAGCTGCTCGCGGCGGGCTGCAACCCGTACGAGGTGAAGAGCCCGTTCAAGGACCAGAGCACCGACACCGCGATGCGGACCCGGATGTTCGGGTTCGTCGCGGCGCACCAGGAGCGGCTGTTCGGCGCCGTCTCCGGGGCGACGGTCGGGGTGTACCACTCCTCCGCGAGCCGCGACTTCGTGAGCCCGGTCCAGGGCAGCGGCATGTACGTGAACACCAAGCCGCCGGCCGGTGTCACGGACTGGTGGAGCTTCGAGAGCTCCGAGGAGAGCTGCACCCAGCAGAAGTGGCTCGGCGAGTTCCGCGGCACGGTCAAGGCCCTGGTGTACGCGCACATCCCGTTCGACACCGTGCCGAGCCCCGGGCTCGAAGGCGGCGACCTGGCCGGCTACCGCGTCCTGTACCTGCCCAACCTCCAGGCGGTCTCGGACCCGGAGGCCGAGGTGCTGCGCGCCTTCGTGCGCGGCGGCGGCACGGTCGTCGTGACGGGTCCCGCGCCCACGGCCCTCGACGCGTTCGGCACCGCGCGGGCCGAGTACGCCCTCGCCGATGTGCTGGGCTTCGGCAAGGCCGACCCGCTGCCGGCCACCGGCCGCCATGCGTACGGGGCGGGGACATGCTGGTACTTCAGGGATCTGCTCGGCCTGTCCTATCTGGCGCGCACGGACGCGCCGAGCTCCGACCGGCTGCTCGAACCCGTACGCGCCGGCGCCCCCGCGGCCGTGTCGCTCGCCGGTGACCACCGGATCCATCTGGAGCTGAGCCGGCTCGGCGACGACACGGTGGTGCAGCTCGTCAACTTCACCCACTTCGGTGAGAGCCCCGCCCCCTTCACCACGACCCCGGCCGCCTGCACGGTCTCGCTGACGGTCCCGTCGGGCCGGCGGGTGACGGCCGCCGCGGTGAGCTCGCCGGACGGCGCCTCGCCCGCCCCGGTGCCGGTCGGGTGGAAGGTGAACGGAGACACGGTGAGCGTGGAGCTGACGGTCATTCAGTACTCGCTGCTCACGGTCACCCTGCGCTGAGCAGGGGCGCCTCGCCGACTCGGCGGCGGCCGTCCCTGTGACCGCCGGGGCGCGGTCCGGGACGGCACGTCCGCCCGGGGCTCAGCGGTGGGCGTAGCGGTTCTCGAAGTCCCGCCAGTCCGCCTCCAGTTGCCACTGGAGCGTCGCCTTGGCGCTGGCCTTCAGGAAGGTGCGGCAGGAGGCGCTGGGCAGCCGGTGCGCGTCGGGGGTGTCACGGGCGCAGGGCTTGGCGAAGGCGCCGTAGTGGTCCTGCTCCTTCCACAGGCCGGGGCCCTCGATGAAGGCGTGGTCGAGGGAGGCGCGCACCAGGGTGCGCAGCTGGGCGACGGTCAGCCCCTGGTCGGTGACGGCCTGTTGGAACACCTCGGTCAGGTCGCTGCGGCTGACGCCCGGGTCGTCGGTGGCCAGCGCTACCGGGACGCCCGCGTCGAGGTAGGTGCCCAGCGGGTGCCGGTCGCCGCTGACGCGCAGGATCTGGGCGTTGCTGACGAGCGGCGCCTCGACGAGGACGTGCTGCCGGCGCATCCGCGCGGCCAGGGCCTGCGGGTCCTTCTCCTGGGCGAGGTCGACGCCGTGCCCGATCCGGTCGGCGCCCGCCACGTCCACGGCCTCGTTGATGTGGAAGGTCAGGTCGCGCCCGGCGACGCCGTTGAGGCCCTCGACGAGTTCACCCGCGTGCAGGCTGACCCGCACCTCGGGCGAGAGCGACTTGAGGTAGCGGACCATCCGCATGTGGAGGGTGTAGTCGCGCAGCGCGATGGGCGCGTCCTCCGGCTGCACCATGTTCACGCCGACGACCCCGCCGAGATGCCTGCGCACGAGCTCGAAGCCGAGGGTCTGCTGGGCGAAGACATGGCGGGGGTCCTGGGCGCGCAGCACCTGGTAGTCGAAGCGGATCGCGACCCGGCAGGCTTCGGGGGCGGTCGCGGTGTCGCAGCCGAGCAGCTTGCGGGAGTCGCGGACGCTGCGGTCGGTGCCGTCTGCCGCCTGCCGGACCAGGGCCTGGAAGTGGGGGTTCGCGGTCAGAGTGGCGTGGAACGCGGCGAGATCGGCGGGGCCGGGGTCCTTCGGCAGGATCCTGTCCACGAGTTGGTTCAGCGGGCCCGCCCCGGGGGTCACCAGGGTCTCCAGATAGGCGCTGTGTTCCTTCGCCGAGTCCCGTGCCACCTCGGCGAGCATGTCCGCGTCGTGACCGGTGGCGGCCTCCTGGAACTTCCCGAACGTGTCGAAGAAGTGGTCGTGGCCGGGCTGGGGATCGCCGTCGGGCGGCAGGACGAAGCCCTGCATCGACCACGCCTGGACGACTCCGCGCCGGAACGGCCCGGGCGCCACCGCGTCGCGCGCCGGACGCCGGCCGTCCGCGCAGGGCGTGCCGGCGGGGGTGACGACGTAGGTCGTGGTGTCGATGCACTTGCCGTCCCGCGCCGCGTATCCGATCAGCGACTCGGCGCGTACCGCACCGACCAGGTGGTGGTGCAGATCGCCGCCCTTGGGCAGCTCCTCCAGGAAGCGCCTGAGTTCACCCGGGGAGTGGGAGACGCGCCCCAAGTAGTCCTGTACCGCCGCCTGTCGGCCGCTCTGGGCGTCCTGCCCGGCCGCCACTGGGGCGGCGGCCGCCGGCAGCGCCCCCAGGGTCACGCTCAGGGCCGTGGCGCCGACGAGCACCGGCCACCGGGTTCCGTACCTCTTCCGCATGTTCCGTTCCCTCTCCTCGTTCACTTCGCGCGTCCCATCATTCACCGATTCGGGGGTCGGGACCAAAGTCCCTATGCCGTGGCGCCATAAGTGGATTGCATTGCCTGTCAAGGAAGTTGACCATTTCGTACAAGATCGAACGAAAGGCCCCTCCGCTGATGAGTCATGTCTCCAGACGACGTCTGCTCACCGTCGCCCCCGTCGTCACCCTCGCGTCGGCCATTCCCCTGTCCGTCACCACGGCGGCGCATGCGGCACCTCGGCAAGGTGGCTCGAAAACATCGGCCCGGCCGCTTCAGGAGATAACGGACGCGTGGGGCGGCTGGATGGCACGCGAGCGCTTTCCCGCCTCGAATGGCTGCCGATTCACCGCGTCCACCGACTATGCGAGGCAGAGCTTCCTGGGCGACTATCACCGCCACCAGGTATCCGCGAAGTACCAGGACATCATTTACGACGCGAACGCCCCATCGCCCGTTCCCGGACAGGTCAGTTCGGTGGCCACGAACTATCGCAACGGAACGGCGGTGGAACAGACCGTCACCTACAAGCAGAGCAAGACCACCGAGCAGGATCTGCGGATATCGGTCACGGAGTCGCTGAAGATCGGCGTGACGGTGGAGGTCTCGGCGGAGATTCCGGCGGTCGCCAAGGTCAGCGAGACGACGTCGATCGAGGCGAGTCTCTCGTCGACCCAGGAGTTCACGCACAAGGAGACGCAGAACTGGAGCGTGGACCTTCCCCTGCGCATTCCCCCCAAGTCGGTGGTGGAGGCGACGCTGGTGGTCGGCACCCAGAAATACGACATCGACTGGACGGCCACCGTCACCCTGCGGGGCAATGTCGCGATCTGGTTCAACGAGAAGGTCGACCTCAATCAGGACGGAGACCGCCACTGGCTGTGGTTCGTGCCCATCGAGCAGGTGCTCCGGGACTGCCGGGACCACCGGATCATCGACACTCCGGGATACGAGGTCATCGCGGACGGCGTGCACGCCTTCGCGAGCGGAACGTTCAGCGGCGGCCAGGGCGTGTCGCTGAATGTGAACGCCGATCAGAAACCGCTGGACGGCGGCCGTTCCCGGGCTCTCGGCTCCCGCACGATTCCCATTCCGCTCGCCCCGAACGGAAAGCGAGCGGCCGTTCCCGGGCACTGAGAAGCCTGCTGCGCATCCGTCGCATTACCTCATGCCGTATGCGCGCATCCGTCGCATTACCTCATGCCGTATGCGCGCATCCGATGGTCACCGGACCGGCAGACGGAACATCAGGCGAATATCGCGCGGCCGCTCAGTAAGGTGAGGCCGATCCCGGGAAAGGGGCGGCCCCATGGCGCAGCCGCGTGTACTCGCGCTCGATTTCGTCGGCACCTTGGCAGGCCATGGGCCGGCCCCGGATGGCCGGTTCATCGCGGATGTCCTTCGGGGCCTGCCGGGTACGGCGATCCCGAAGGACTTCCCGGCGCGCTTCGACGCCGTCACCCGTCGCCTCCGGGAGACCGACCGGGCCCGAGGGGCCCGAGGGGTACGCACCCCCTTCCTCGCCCGGCTGGCCCGGACCGTCCAGGACTGCGGGGCCACCGTTCCCGATCTGCGGACGGCGAGCGATGCGGTGTTCACCGCGCTGCCCGACGCCCGGGTCGACCCGCGAGCGGCCGCCGCGCTGCGCGAGCTGCGCGCGAGCGGCCTGGTCTGTGTGCTGGCGGCCAACACCGACCGGCCCGAGCCGGTGCGGCGGCGCACCCTGCGGGACGCCGGAATCGAGGGCTGCTTCGACGCCCTGGTGCTCTCCGGCACCCTGGGCATCCGCAAGCCGGACCGGCGCTTCTACGCCGCCGTGACCCGGGCGGCGGGGTGCCCGGCCGAGCACATCCTGTTCGTGGGGGACAACGCGGAGACCGACGCGCTCGGCCCCCACGCGTTCGGCATGTCGGCGGTACTCGTCACGCCGGGCCCCCGACCGGCCGCGCTGCCCCCGGACATCGCGACCGTCCCGCACCTCAGCGAGCTGGCCTGCTGCCTCAACGAGCTGGGCCATCAGGTGAGTTGAGATATCTCACTGACCGATGTCCTCGTTCCACAGCACCGGGTTCGCCGCGATGAAGTCCTTCATCAGGGCCACGCACCGAGGATCGTCGAGCACCACGATCTCCACCCCGAGCCCGGCCAGCCACTCCTGTCCGCCCCGGAACGTCTCGTCCTCCCCCACCACCACCCGGGAGATGCCGAACTGCCGGACCAGACCACTGCAGTACCAGCACGGGGACAGCGTCGTCACCATCGTCGTGCCCCGGTAGGAGCGCTGGCGTCCGGCGTGGCGGAACGCCGCGGTCTCCGCGTGCAGGGAGGGGTCGTCCTCCTGCACGCGCAGATTGTGCCCGCGCCCGAGGACGGCGCCGTCCGCTCCGTACAGGGCGGCGCCGATCGGGATGCCGCCCTCCGCGAGGCCCGCCCGGGCCTCCTCGACGGCGGTCGCGAGCCACTGCCTGGCCAGTTGGTCGTCCATGGGCGCGACGATACGCCCGGCCCGCCGGCCTCGCGGGAAGCCTCAGGCCCGCTTCGCGTATTTCAGCTTCTTGCCCTCGTTGAGCTGCTCGATGAGTTTGAAGGCGGCGAGCGCGAGCGGCTTGAGGCCCTCCGCCGGGACGCCGTCCCGCATGCGGCGCAGCTCGGCGACCATCAGATTCAGCTCGCCGCTCTTGGTGGTGGTGCGGTTGTCCTGGTCGCCCAGCGCTCCCAGCGACTTGTGCACCGCCTCGGCGCCCGGCTCGTCGTCGACCATGGTCCGCTGCTCGGCCGTCAGGTGCTGCGCGTTCTTCAGCAGATCGTGGCCCTGGGGGATCGCCCGCAGCCACTGGGCGCGGGTCAGGGCGATCTCGGTCTGGGTACGGTCGTTCGCCAGGCCCCGCTCCACCGGCGCCCCGAACAGCCGGGCGCTCCCGCTGCCCGACCGGTTGGCGGCGGACAGGACCAGATCGACGAACTGGTCCGGGTGAGCGGTGAAGTACTCCCGCACCCCCTCCGTCAGGAGTCCGAAGTGGCGGGCGAAGTCGGTGCGGGCCATGAGGCCGCCCGCGATGGACTTGGCATTGGCACCCGCCTGCAGCTCCTCCCCCGCGAGCACGTAGGAGGACAGGTGCATGACCAGGCCGGTGAGGCCGCCGATGTCGGTCTTCGACAGCGAGATGCCCTCGGGAGCCGACTCCCCGAACTCGCCCACCGCCCGCTCCGCACCGGTCTTGGCCGCGGGCAGCGTGCCGAGCCCGCCGCCGAAGAGGTCGCGCTGCGCCTGCGCGCGCCGCTCCTTGGTGTGGGTGAGCTTTCCGTAGACCCCGCGCACGGCCCCGGCGACGGACTTCTCCTCGGGCTCCTGCTTGTCGGCCAGATAGCCGATCAGGTCCGGCAGGCGGTCGAGCCGCACTCCGGCGGTGGTCTGCGGGGCGAACTTGAGCGCGCCGCCGAACGGGTAGATGCGCAGCTGCCGCTCGGGCGTGCCGCCTCCAGCCGTGACGTCCTCGGAGGGGATGTACGGGTCCCGCTGGCGGCCGTTGAGGTAGCCGGCCATCCGCGAGATGCGGTCGAGGACGCCGCCGACCTCGGCGACGTTGTTCAGCGGGTCGGTCACCCACTCCAGGTTCGAGCCGCCCGAGGGGCTGGCGTCCGCGGTGAGATCGAACTTGTCGCCCTTCACCACCACGCCGTCGGGCCCGCGGCCCTTGCCGAGGTTCTCACCGACCAGGGGCACTTCGGAGATCTCGCTGGAGATCATCAGGCTCATCTCGGCCGCCGCGCGCTGCGCGCCGTCGGGCCCCAACTGTGTCTTCTTGAGCCGGAGTTCGCCCGCCTCGGTGAGGAACTCGCCGTCGAACCAGCGGGCCCTCAGTTCGTCCTGCGACGTGCTCCGCTCCGCCGCGCTCAGCTCCTGCGCGTAGGGGCTGTACGGGTTGAGGACCCGCTCCAGGAGCTTGGCGTCGAGCAACCGCTCGCGCTCGACGGCCCGTTGCTCCTGCACGGCCTTGGCGGCGACGGGGTCGGCGACCCTGCGCACGTTCCACTGCGCCTCGAACTCGAAGCCGACCGCCCGCTGCACGACGGGGGCACCCGCCGCGTGTGCGTGCCCGTGGGCCCCGGTTCCGCAGTCGCGCTGCACGGAGGCGGACTCACCGCCGGCCTCGGGCGCGGGCCCGGAGAGGGCACGGGTGGCGTTGGCCTCGGCGGCCCGCTCGAAGGAGTCCGAGGGGTCGGACACGCGCAGCCCGTCACCGGTGTCGGTGCCGGCGACGGGTCCCCGGCGCTGCTGGATGACGTGCGTGAGTTCATGGGCGAGGGTGTGCCGGTCGGCGCCGCCCTGCCCGACCACGATGTGGCTGCCCGAGGTGTAGGCGCGGGCGCCGATCTCGGCGGCGGACCGCTGAGCCGCGGCGTCGTTGTGCAGGCGTACGTCGCCGAAGTCGGCGCCGAGCCTGGTCTCCATGTCGGCGCGCACCTCCGAGTCCAGCGGCTGCCCGGATCCCCGCAGCACGTCGTGCACCGCGGAGCGCTGCACGGCCGCGTCGCCCTGGGTCAGGAGCCCGGCCACCGCGGCGTTCCCCGCGGACCGCTGGAGCGCGAGCAACTGGGCCGCACCGAGCCCTCCGCCGGGCGCGGCCTGTCCGTCGCCCGCACCTCCACGCCGGTCACCGGCCCGTGAAACGGGTCCGCCGGGCGTGACAGCTGGGCCCTGCTGCCTGTCCTGCGCGTGCACGTGAACCCCTTCGGTGGTGAATCGTGAAGCCGGGCTGTACGTGCATATCAGCCACGGGAGCAGGGGTGAAGGTACGAAAGGGCAAGTACGGGTGCACTCCTGTCAACCAGCCGCGATTCAGAGCCGGTTGATGTCCGAGCCGGACCGGGCCAGGGCGGCGAGGGCAGCCTCCTCCACGGATCCGGCAGGCCGCAGGAGCGTGTCGAGGCGGGCCGCCGCGAGGATGCGCAGATGCCACGGCCGTACGCAGACCACGCCGAGGTGGCCGTCGCGCTCGCGGATCCTGCGGTGCGCCCGGCAGAGCTGGGTGAAGACGGCGCAGTCGAAGAAGTCCACGGGCCGCAGGTCGACGATCACCCGGGCGCCGGCCGGCTGGGTGGCCGCGTCCAGGTGGAGCTGGACGCCGGGCGCGCTGGCCAGGTCCACGGTGCCGTGCACCTCGACGACGGTGAAGCCGTGCATCAGATAGGTGCGGGCGTTGCGGCACCGGTCCGGCAGCAGCCCCGGCGGAAGGGGCACGGGCGCCGAGACGGATGGCCGAGCGGTGGATCCCATGGGCAGCTCCCGGTCCAGAACTGACCCCCGCGGTGCGGGAGTACTCGGTAGTCGGGCAGTCACCGTGGTCCCCGGGGTGACGCACTAGCACCCTAGGAACAGACGCGTATGCAGAAACGTCCAGCCTTCGAATTGTTCACCCCGGGGGGTGAACGAAATTTGCGTCTGCCCCTGTTCTGACCCTGCGCAACGGCTGCCGAGGGCTCAAAACGGCGCGGCGCCCGGCCAGTTGGGATGGCCGGGCGCGCGCTCGGGGCCGCGAGCGGTGCGGCCGGGCACTCCCTTCACCGCGAGAGGCCCGGCCACGGGATCCGTCAGTAGGCCCCGAAGACGTTGTCGATCGACCCGTAGGTCTTGGCGGCGTAGTTGCAGGCCGCGGTGATGTTGGCGATCGGGTCGTAGAGGTCCGTGGAGGTGCCCGGCACGTGGAAGGCGGAGAACGTGGGCTGGATGACCTGGAGGAGTCCCTTGGAGGGCGTTCCGGCCACGGCGTTGGAGTCCCAGTTGTTGATCGCCATCGGGTTGCCCGAGGACTCCCGCATCACGTTGCGGTAGATGCCGTCGTAGCTGCCCGGGATGCCGTGCTGGGCCATGATGTCCAGCGACTGCCGGATCCAGCCGTCCAGGTTGTTCGCGTACGTGGTGGTGCTGGCCACGGTGGCGGTCGCGGTGAGGTCGGTGGTCCGGGCCGAGCGGTCGGCCCGGGCGGAGGCGTCCCGGGCGGTGCTCGCCGCGGGGGCGCCGAGGGTGAGCTTCATGCCGGGGCGGATCAGCGCGGGGTTGCTGCCGATGACGCTCTGGTTGTCCTGGTAGAGCTGCTTCCAGCCGCCGCTCACGTTGAGCGCGTCGGCGATCTTCGCCAGCGAGTCCCCGTCGGCCACGGAGTAGCTCGTGGGGGCGGCCTTCACCGCGGTGACCGGCTTGGCCACGACGGAGTGGACCGACGCCGGGGCGGCGGAGGCCGTGGTCGCGCCGATCACCGGGAGGGCCAGGACGGCGCTGCCGGTGCCCGCGACGGCGAGGCCCCGGGAGAACGAGCGGGACTTCGGCCGGCGGTGCTTGCCCTTTGCGGACATGTGTCTATTCCTCTCCGTCGCCTGCGAGGTGAGCTGTCGGGTTCGGACGGGAGATGTCCGGTCGCGGTGCACGCGACTTCACCCCAGCCGTTCCGGAATCCGGATCGGCGGCTTACCTGGGTCCCCCGCTCCTGCCGTACGTGTATGGGAGGCTCCGGACGGCGGCAGGATTCGGCGTTCCTTCCGGATTGACGGTGAACGTAGACGAATAGCCCCGACGGAAACAAGGCCGGAATTCGTGAGGGGTGATCAGGAATATAGATCAACTCGAATTCACCGGCGCCAGCCACTTCGGCGGGAGCGCCCAACTCGCTTTCGGGTGAAGCGAAATGCCCCGGGCGGGCGCCACACGCCCGGCGGGCCGCACGTGACCCAATTCACTCGCCCGCGACGCAACCGCCGGGACCTCCGATAAAAGAGGCGAGTCTTACCCATTAGCCCCAATTAGGACATTGCCACGGCGGTCCATCCCGCGCCGATTACATTTCATTTCGGACACTTCGGGCACGAGGTCCCCGCCTACCCCCTGTGTGCGACACCACACCCATCCCCTACGCCTTGTCCGGGATCATGATCACTGGCCACCCTCCAGGGAACCGGGGGTGACAGGGGGCGGGGCGGGGAACGGGGAGGCGGGGCGGTGATCAATTCATTTGCGGTGATCAATTCGATCGATCACGGATCCTGCGAGTCCGCTCGCGTCCACATGGCGAAGGCGCGACGCCTGGCACGGCCTCGCGCCCCTGACACCATCTGGCCCATTCCGCCCAACTGGCTCTCGGCGCAGGCCCCGTCACGTCCCGTCAAACCCGTCTTCGCCGCACAATGGCTGCGGCCCACCCAGTAATAGTCGCCGTCAACTACCAATCACCAGGAAGAACATGAACGACTTCAGCGAATTCAAGGACATTCCCCCGACCACGCTCGCCGACATCGTCGGGCGCCCGCAGGTGATGGATATCGGCATTCGCCCTCTGTGGTCTCCGATGCCGCGTGTCGCCGGGCCCGCATTCACCGTGCGCTGTCCCGCCGGTGACAACCTCATGCTGCACGCGGCCATTTACCGGGCCGAACCCGGTTCGGTCATCGTGGTGGAGTCGGGCGACCTGGACTACGCCCTCGCCGGAGGCAACGTGTGCGCCGTGGCCCAACGCCGGGGCGTCGCGGCGTTCGTGGTCGACGGGGTGATCCGCGACCTCGCCGAGGTCCGCGAGGCGGGCTTCCCCGTCTTCGCCCGGGGCGTCATCCCCATTCCCGGCACCAAGAAGGCCGTCGCCCCGCTCAACGAGCCGGTCCGCTGCGGCGGAGTGCTCGTGCACGCGGGCGATGTGGTGGTGGCCGACGAGGAGGGCATCGTGGTCACGCCCCGCGCGCAGGCGGAGCAGGTGCTCCTCGATGCCCGGCGCAAGCTGGCCAAGGAGGCCGCCGAATCCCTGGACGCCTGGGAAGAGGCGCACCGCGGCCGGATCGACAAGGCCCTCGGCGACGGCGGCTTCGAGGGCTGAGCGCCCAACTCCCTTTCGCGCATGGCTGGTTGGCGACGGAGCGTGCCCGGTTCACACCGTGCCGACCTCGCGGACGAGTTCGAGGCCGAGGACGCGGTCCAGGTGGGACATGGTCTCGAACTTGGCACCCGGCGCCACCTCGTCGGCCGTCGCCAGATCGTGCAGGAGGCGCAGCACGGCCGCGGTGTCGAGCCGGTTGTCCAGGGCGGTGCGGGCCGTGCTCTTGAGGTCGGCGGGGATCGGTTTCGAGGGCTGCGCGGCCCAGCCGGCGATGGCCCGCCGCCAGCGGGCGAGGGCGCGCCCCGCCTCGTCGACCTGGTCGGCGGTGACCGTGACCGGCTCCTCGTAGGGGTGGCTGAGCAGCAGCAGGCGTACGGCCAGCAGGTCGAGGCCTTCGAGCGGGGGCAGAGCGGCCGCGCCGATCTGGAGGCCGGCGATGCCCGCGCCCTCGTACGTCGCGCTGCTGAGCTGGACGCCGGGCGGGCCGCCGAGCTGCTCGGCGATCCGCTCCGGGTCCCCCTCGGCGTCGGGCGGCCGGATACCGGCGGCGGCCACCGGCTGCTCGGGGCCGGTCCATCCGATGAGGGCCGCCCTGCCGCCCTGCTCGACGACGCGCGCCAGCACGTCCGCGATCAGCAGCACCCGCAGTGCGGTCCCGGGATCACCGTCGGCGGGGGCCTGGGCGCAGATGCGCAGGGGTCCGGGGCCGGCGAGTTCATCGACGATTCGCAGCATGCCGCCGACCCTAGGTGTTCGGGCCCGCCCTGGACACCGGTCCACGCCCGCACGGACGAGAAACGCCGCCGGGGCGGGCGGGCGTCAGGCGAGCAGGGGCTTCAGGGCGCCACCGCGCAGTCGGGCGACGAGCGGGGCCGCGTACCGCCGCGCGGACCACGTCACCGCGAGGGCCACGGCCGCGCCGACCCCGAAGGCGACCAGCACGTCGTGCGGGTAGTGCGCGCCGACGTACACCCGGGACGCGCCCATCAGGAGTGCGGCGAGGGCGGCGATCGCGCCGAGGCGCCGGTCGACCAGGAACAGGGCGACGGCCGTGGCAGCGGCCACCGTGCTGTGGTTGCTGGGGAAGGCGTAGTCGTTCAGGGGCGGGCACTTCTCGATCAGGAAGTCGTGCGGCAGCGCACGGCAGGGCCTGGGCTCCGTGAACACCGACTTGACCGCGTCGTTCACCACGTACGCGAGCACCACCGCGATCGGCGCGGACAGGGCCGCCGCCATGACGGAGGCGTCCTTGCGCCGCGCGATCCACCAGCCGGCCAGCATCAACACGGCGAACAGGGCGACGCCGTAGCTGGTGTACGCGGCCACCGGTCCGTTCAGCCAGTGCGTATGGCGGGCGAAGTCGGTGATGTCGCCGTACAGGCCGCCGTCGATGGACGCGCCGTCCAGGGCCTGGGTCGTGGGGGCGGAACTGGTCATGGGATGCGCTTCTCCGGTGGGTCGAACGGGGCGGGGTGCGGGGTGGCCTTCTGGGTGAAGGCCGGGCGAGCGGAACATGAACGACTACAGGCATGTAGACGTCAGAAGATCCGGATTGGTTGCGCAGACGATCCGGATTGGTTGCGCAGAGGGTCCGGATGGGTTGCTCAGAGGGTCCGGATGGGTCGCGCGCCCCTGCCGATCCGCTCGGTGGCCCCTGCGGGAAGCCCTCAGCCCCAGAGCCCCTCGGCGAGCGCCACACCCGCGAAGACCGCGCCGAGGCCGGCCACCACACTGCCGACGGCGTTCGCCACCGCGTAGGACTTCGCCCCCTGCTCGGCGAGCCGGAGCGTCTCGTACGAGAAGGTCGAATACGTGGTCAGCGCTCCGCAGAGCCCCGTGCCGACGAACAGCTGTACCGACGAGGACGCGGCGCCCTCGGTGACCGCGCCGGTGAGTACGCCGAGGATCAGACAGCCGGCGACGTTGACCGTGAAGGTGCCCCAGGGGAAGACGCTGTCGTGCCGCTTCTGCACGGTCAGGTCGGTGAGGAAGCGCAGGGGCGCGCCAATCGCCGCCCCCAACACCACGTAGATCCAGCTCACTTGACGCTCTCCCGTCCGGTGTACCGCGTGTCGTCCCCGGTCCGCTGTGCCGGGTGGGTCCGTCCCGTCAGGCCGGTCATCGCCGCCTCCGCACGAGCACGCGCCGGGTCAGCCACACCGCACTCCACACGGCCGCGAGCGCCACGGCCAGCGTGAGGGCCAGATAGGCGAGGGCGGTCAGGGGCCGTCCGGCGGACAGGAGCTTCTGAATGTCGACGGCGTACGTCGAGAAGGTCGTGAATCCGCCGAGGACGCCGGTGCCGAAGAAGGGGCGGACCAGCCGGTGCGCGGACCACACTTCGGTGATCGCCACCATGAACACGCCGATCACGGCGCAGCCCACGGCGTTGACCAGCAGTGTCGTCCACGGAAACGAGCCGGGGGCGGTGGTCCACAGGAGCGAGGCCCCGTAGCGGGCGCAGGCGCCGATCGCTCCGCCGAGCGCCACCACCGCGACGACCGGGCCGAGACCGCGTGCGAGGTCCCGGCGCTGGGCCGGCACGCCCAGATCGACATCGGGGTCGGTGGGCCCGTCGGTCACCCGCGACTGCTTGGCTGCGTCGGACATGCTTCTCCTAACTGGTCAGGGCTGCGGATGGGCGGGCGGTGGCGGCGGCAGCGAGCCGAGGCCCGGGGCCGTTTCGGGCCACACCAGCAGGATCGGGCAGGGCGCGTGGTCGACCACGAACCGGGTCGCCGGACCGAGACTGCGCGGCCCGAGGTGGCGGTGGTCGCCGTCGCGCGCGCAGACGAGGAGGTCGGCGCCTTCCGCGGCGCGCACGACCCGCTGTTCGGCGCGGCCTCTCAGGTCGAGGCGGCGGGCTGGACGGCCCAGGCGCCGCTCGGCCTCGGCGAAGAGGTCGTCGACGGCGGCCCGGGAGAGTCCTTCGAGGCGGGTGCCGGGGTCGCGTTCGCGGTGGCCGCGCCCGAGGAGCCCGGCGAACGCGCCGTGCGCGGCCTCGGCCACCGTGTCGTCGGTGACGTGCAGGAGTACGAGGTCCTCTCGCCCGGCGGTGTGCTCGCGCGCGGCGTCCACGCAGGCGGGCCAGGTGCCCTCGGTGATCCAGATGATGACGCTCATGGAATGCGGTCAGCCTCCGATCGTGTGCAGCGCCGCCCAGAGCGCGGCGGTCGACGCGACCAGTGTGGCGGGAACGGTGAGCAGTCCCAGGCGGGTGAAGTGCCCGAGTTCCGGCGCGTCGTCGTGCTCGTGCAGGATCCGCCGCCACAGCAGGGTGGCGAGCGAGCCGACGTAGGTGAGGTTCGGGCCGAGGTTGACGCCGATGAGGACCGCCAGGACCGGGCCCGGGCCGCCCGGCGCGGCGACGGGGAGCAGGGCGAGCACGGCGGGCAGGTTGTTGATGAGGTTCGACAGCACCGCGGCGACGGCGACGACGGCGAGCAGGGCGGGCAGCGAATCGCCGTCGGGCAGCAGATGGCTGATGGCGGTGCCGAGGCCGTTGTCCACGACGGCCTTGACGACGACGCCGAGGCCGAGGACGAAGAGGCAGAACGGGATGCCGGCCGAGGTCACCAGTGTGCGGGGCGTGGTGCGGCGCCGGGCCAGGCCGCGCGCGGCGAGGACGAGCGCGCCCGCGAGGGCGGCCCAGACCGGGCTGAGGCCGG
Source organism: Streptomyces sp. NPDC001828 (assembly GCF_042892175.1). NCBI lineage: Bacteria > Bacillati > Actinomycetota > Actinomycetes > Kitasatosporales > Streptomycetaceae > Streptomyces > Streptomyces sp. NPDC001828. Next base: position 830,421 of record NZ_JBIATV010000001.1, on the reverse strand, counting down.
CGAACGAGGTGACAACGAACCCGCCGAGCGTCAGCGCGAGGACCACGAGCGTGAACACGGGCATCGGGGTGGTGTCCCGGGCCCGCCCGCCGCTCGGCCGGGCGGCCAGGTCGCTGCGGAAGAAGGCCCGGAAGATTCCGTACTCCACGGCGATGGCCGCCAGCCACGGCAGGGCCATCAGCGCCGCGAACCTGGTGAAGGAGAGCCCGCTGGCCGCCAGGGCGAGCAGGTTGGTGAGGTTGGAGACGGGCAGCAGCAGCGAGGCCGAGTTCGCCAGGTGCGCGGTGGCGTACACGTGCGGGCGGGCCCGGACACCGGCGCGGGCCGCCGTCGCGAACACCACGGGCGTGAGCAGGACGACGGTCGCGTCCAGGCTGAGGACGGCGGTGATGACGGCGGCGACGGCGAAGACCCCGCCGAGCAGGCGCTGGGCACTGCTTCCGCAGACCCGGGCGACGAAGTCACCGGTGGCCGCGAACAGGCCGTCGTCGTCGCAGAGTTGGGCCAGTACGAGGACGGCGGCGAGGAAGCCGACCACCGGGAGCAGGTCGCGGGTCTGCTGCCACGCCTCGGTGGGCGAGACCGCGCCGAGCCCGACCACGAGCGCCGCCGCGGGGAGCGCGGCCACCGCTTCCGGCCAGTTGCGGGGGCGTACGACGGCGAAGGCGAGCACGGCGATCAGGAGGACGGCCGACACGATCTCGGCGGTGACGGTACTCAGGGTCGGCCTCCGGGCAACGGGCGATCACGGCGGCGGGCCCCTTGCCACACCACCGCGACGACCCTACGCGCCGGTCACCGCTCCGCGATCTCCGGCGGGGTGAGTCGCCGGCACTCCCCCGCGCGGCGCGGGCACGGGGGAATGAGGTGGGCGGCGTTCAGCAGCGGCCCTCGCCGCCGTCCGTGCCCGCCGACGCCACCCGTGGTCCGGCGTCCACGCTGCGCGTCCGGGGCACCGGCAGCAGCTGGCCCGGCTCGCCGCTCAGGGTCTTCGCGTTGCGCGCGGTGACCCGGCCGAGCGGGGCCGGGGTGAGGACGGCCTGGCTCTGGACGTAGGCGACGAAGCTCTCGAAGTCCCGGGTGTGGCGCACCGCTTGCGAGTGGTTGAGCAGGGCGGGGTAGTCGTCCGCGCCGATCAGCGTGTACGCCGTGACGGCGAGCCGGTAGGTCGCCTTCACGTCGAGCGGGGTCCCGTCGATGAGGACATCGGCCGGAGCCACCCGGTCGCCCGCCGCCCCGGACGCGTCGAAGGTGTAGCGCACGTTGTGGGACACCGCGAACGGCGCGTAGGTGAGCGCGGTCCCCTTCATCTTCCACTGCTGTTCCAGGGTGTCGTGGATGCACTGGCCCGTGACGGAGACCGTGACGATCGGGTCCCCGTAGCCGACGGCGTTGAACGCCTTGCGGTAGGACACGGCGCCCTGCAGCGTCGCGTCGATGGTGAGGTCGCCGTTGATGACGCAGGAGCCCTGGCGGGGAGCCACCGCGATCAGGGCGAGCTGGGCGGGCACGTTGGCGTTGATGTTCCCCGTGTCGAACGGGTCCAGCGGCTGGGCCCCGGCCCACAGGGCCCAGTCGGCGGCGAGGTTGCCCATCGTGCTCTCGCCGAAGCTGTTCAGGCTCCTCGTGAAGGAGGCCGTCTGGCGCCCGATGCGGGTGTTGCCCCGGTTGTCGGCGTAGCCGGTCCAGTAGTCGGACGTCTCCTTGAGGTCCGGGTCGGGCGCCACGTCATGGGTGTTGGGGTGGTTGGTCGAGGTGGTCAGCTCCCGTACGACCTCGCCCGTCACCGGGTCGAGGCGCAGGTTGATCTCGTTGATGATCTGCCCGTGGCAGCCCGCCTCGACGAACGGCCGCGTCTTGCCCGAGGGGTCGGGGACCATCATGTTGAAGGCGCAGTGCCAGTGGCCGGTGATGATCGCGTCGATGTCGGACGACACGGCGAGCGCCAGGTCGTAGGCAGGCCCCGAGGGGTTGCTCCCGCTGTTGAAGTCGCTTCCCGCGACCGCCCCGTCGTGCATGCTGAGCACGATCGCGTTGACGCCCTGCGCCTTGAGCTGCGCCGCACAGCGGTTCGCCGTCGCCAGCTCCTCGGTCATGCGCAGTGCCGTCTGGTAACTCGTGGATCCGGTGTCCGTGCCGGTGACCGTCAGATGAATGAATCCGATCGGAAGCCGTTTCCCGCCCGGCCCCTGTACCCATTCGACATTCACTGGCGGAAGGACGGTCCTTCCCGTATTTCCCCAGAGCATGTTGGCCGAGTAGTAACGGAAGTTCGCGCCGTGGAAGGTCCGTCCGGTCGAGTCGGGGAAACTGTTCGTCCACCCCGCTCCGGCGTACGGTCTGCCGTGTTCCATGTGGTTGATCAGGAATCCGGGGGTGCGGTCGAACTCGTGGTTTCCGGCGGTCGAGAAGTCGAGCTTCATCCGGTTGAGCGCTTCGATGGTGGGCTCGTCGGCCAGTGACAGGGCCGGGAACGCCCAGCCCGAGAACAGGTCTCCCTGTCCGAGGAACAGCGTGTTCGTGCGGCCGGCCCGCAGGTTCTTGAGGTGCGTGGCCATGTAGGGCACGCCGCCGACGGTGAACTGTTCGCCGCCCGCGCCCGTGATGACCGCGTCGCTCGCGGGCGGGGCCTGGAGGTATCCGTGCAGGTCGGTGATGCTGAGCAGCTGGACGTCCACGTACTCGGTGGCGGTCTTGGCGTCACGCGCGTGTCCGCTGGCCAGCGCCGACGTGCCCGTCGCCGCCATCGTCGCGAGTGATCCCGCCACGGTCATGAAGCTCCGTCGACCCACGCCCCACATTTCGACTCCCTCATTCGAAAGCTACGCGGCCATGCCGGGAGCGGTGTTCCGGCTCCCCACGTGGCGGCCCGAAGAACTGCGTGACACGAATCCGCCGATTGCGGGCACAAGGAATACAACACGGCAGGATGGCCGAACCCTCGACACGCCGCCGGACCAAGGGCGCCGAAATCCGGGTCGCCAACATGTCCCACTCAAGCGCACGAACCACACGAAGAGCGAAAGATGCGCGGAACTCGGTGGTGGTGTCACATGACGAGTTGCTGAACTGAATCCGGTGTCCTTCAACCCCGCTTGTGCGCGGACGTCATGAATGGACGTCAGGATCTCCGGAAATGCGGTGCCGACGCGAAGGGCCCGTTCGGGGCGCGGCGCGGCGGCACCGCGGGGTAATCGGCTCCGACCTCTGCGCATGGCAGGCCGCCCTTCGCCGGTGCCCGCCGCGCCCCGCAGGGGGGGCGGCACTCCCGTGCCGGGTGTCCGCGCGCCCGGCACGGTTCGACCGTTCTCGTCTCGGCGGTCCGTGTACGTGTGGAGCGCTGGGGGCCAGGGGCCGCCTACTGGCCGTCTCGCGCCGGGCCGGCACCGGGGCCGACCGCTCGCGCAGACGTACTCGTTGGCAGTGTCCCCTTCCGCGCAGCCTTCAAATCAAGCTGAAGGCAAGGGAGTTGACCGATCAAGGCGGTGGGGGTCACGGGGCTGACTCAGCGGTGTGCGATCAGGGTGAACAGGAGCGGGACGCGCGGCTCCCCGTCGGGCAGCCGCCACCAGCCCTGCGGGGTGCGGACCATCTGCGGCCAGCGGGGCCAGGGCAGTTCGTCGCTCTCCCGCAGCCGGCCGATCCTCAGACCCGCGCCGAGCACGGCCTCGACGACCTCGTCCAGACCGTGCATCCACTCGTAGCACTCGGTCGCGCCCCGCACGGCCGGGCCGTCGGTGTAGGTGTACGTGGCGTCGCGGCGCACCGCGCCACCGCCGCCCAGGTAGTCGTGGCGCAGCAGCAGTTCGGGGCCGGCACCGGGCGCGGGCGAGGGGCCGAGGGAGTTGAGCAGGGGGTGGAACTCGGCGAGGTACAGCCGCCCGCCGGGGCGGAGGAGTGCGGCAACCGTCTCGGCCCAGCGGGGCAGGTCCGGGAGGTAGCAGAGCGCGCCCTTGCCCGTGTAGACGACGTCGAACTGCCGCCCCGCAAGGCGCCGGGCCGCGTCGTACACGTTGGCCTGGACGTATTCCACGTCGAGGCCCGCCCCGGCCGCCAGCGCGCGAGCCGCGGTCACCGAGGCTCCGGAGAGGTCGAGGCCCACGGCGCGGGCCCCGCGCGCGGCGAACGCCATCGTCTCCGTACCGAGGTGACATTGCAGATGGAGGACGTCCCGCCCCGCCAGGTCGCCGAGGTCGCGCCACTCGTAGTCCGCGAACCAGCGCTCGGGGTCCGCGCTCCCGTCGGCCACGCCGTAGAAGCGGCTGGCGAGATGGACCGGGGTGCGCGCGTCCCAGTTCGCCTCGTTGGACGACATCATCCGCCGCACAGCCGGGTCGAAGTCGTCGGTCGTGTCGGTCAACCGGTCCCCCTCACGGACGCCACGTCGCCCCGACCCTACCCAGGTCCCCTGAGGGTAGGCGCCCCTTCCTCACCCCGGCCCTCAGGTGTCGCTCAGCCGGAGCGCGCGACCCGGAACCCTACGTCGTCGATGCGGAAGGTCGGGTGGCTGCGGCGTCGCACGGAGGCCCGGCAGCTCCAGGGTTCATCGAACCAGCCGCCGCCGCGCAGCACCCGGTAGCTGCCGTAGACCTCGGCGTCGTAGACGTCCCAGCACCACTCCCACACATTGCCCAGCATGTCGTGCAGCCCCCACGCGTTGGGCCGTCTGCCGCCCACCTCGTGCATCCGCTCGCCCGAGTTGCCGCGGTGCCAGGCGATGTCGTCGAGCGGCCCGTACCGCGCCTGAGCCGTACCGGCCCGGCACGCGTGCTCCCATTCGGCCTCGCTCGGCAGCCGGTAGCCGTCGCCGCCCGCGTCCCACTCGACGCGCTCGCCGTCGACCCCGCGATAGGCGGGGGCCAGCCCCTCCTCCCGGGAGAGGGCGTTGCAGTACCGGACCGCGTCCAGCCAGGAGACGCCCTCGACGGGCAGACGCTCGCCCCGCGCGGTGCTCGGCCATGCGCCGGTGACCCGTGCGTAGTGCGCCTGGGTCACGGGGAACGCCCCGAGCCGGTACGGCTGGAGCTCCACCTGCCAGCTGCGCCGCGTACGCCGGTCCGACAGCGTCACCCGCCCTGCCGGGACGGCGACCATCTCATCTCTCACTACCCCACCCATGACCATGATCGGCCGATCCTAGCAACGGCGGTCTCAACCCCCTTGCGCCAAGCGCCTGTTGGCGTCCGCGCGGTTGAGGAGGAGCTCCTTCTCCCGCGCGTTGCGGGTCAGGGCGGCCGCCCGCTCGAACTCCGCCCTCGCCTCCGCCGGACGGCCGAGACGCTCAAGCAGGTCCCCTCGTACGCTCGGCAGCAAGTGGTAGTTCTTGAGGGCCGGTTCGTCCCCGAGGGCGTCCACCAGGCGCAGCCCGGCCTCGGGGCCCTCGGACATCGCGACGGCGACCGCCCGGTTCAGCTCGATCACGGGGGACGGGGTCATCGCCATGAGACGGCCGTACAAAAGGGCGATCGACGCCCAGTCGGTGTCCTCGTAGCGCAGAGCGTGCGCATGGCACGCGGCGATGGCAGCCTGCACGGAGTAGGGGCCGTCCCCCGCCCGCTGGAGGGCCTCGACGCCCCGCCGGACGAGCAGGCGGTTCCACTTGGCCCGGTTCTGGTCGGCGAGCAGCACCGGCATCCCGCCGGGCCCGGTGCGGGCGGCGATGCGGGAGGCCTGGAACTCCAACAGGGCGGCCAGGCCGTGGACTTCGGGCTCCTTGGGCATCAGGCCGCAGAGCACCCGCACCAGCCGCAGCGCGTCCTCGCACAGGGCGGGGCGCACCAGGTCGTCGCCGGCCGTCGCGGAGTACCCCTCGTTGAAAATGAGGTAGATGACTTCGAGGACCGAGGACACCCGGGCGTCCCGGTCCGCTCCGTACGGCACCTCGAACGGGACCCCGGCCTTGGCCAGCGAGCGTTTGGCGCGCACGATGCGCTGGGCGACGGTGGATTCCGGGGCCAGGAAGGCGCGGGCGATCTCCTGCGTCGTCAGGCCGCCGAGGAGCCGCAGCGTGAGCGCGATCCTGGCCTGCGTGGACAGCAGCGGATGGCAGGCGGTGAAGATGAGCCGCAGCAGGTCGTCGTCGATGCGGTCCGGGTCGTCGAAGTCGGCCGGGTCCGGCGGCGGCACGTCTTCGAGCGCCCGCCCGACCTCCGCCAGCTTGCGGGCGTACGTCTCCTTGCGGCGGACCAGGTCGATGGCGCGGTTCCTGGCGGCGGCCATGAGCCAGGCACCGGGGTTGTCGGGGACGCCGGAGGCGGGCCACTGCTCGAGGGCCGCGACCAACGCGTCCTGCGCGAGCTCCTCCGCGATGCCCACGTCCCGCACGACGCGGGCGACACCCGCGATGATCCGCGCGGACTCGATCCTGAATACCGCTTCGACCGTTTCGGTCGCACTCGCTGACGTCACGGCCACCCATCAGAGCAGCCCCACGAAGGCGCGGCAAGCTCGACGCGGCGCGTCCGACGGCCTCGACCAGGCGACACCCTCGTCACCGCCGCCCGCACCCGGATGCGTAGCCTTGCCGCATGGCCCAGCTCCAGCTTCTCCGCGTCGATCACGGTCCTGCCCTTCTGGAGTTCGAGCGGGAGAACCGCGCGTACTTCGCCGCGTCCATCCCCGACCGCGGCGACGACTACTTCGCCGAGTTCGACGCCCGCCATGCGGCACTGCTGGCCGAGCAGGCGGTGGGCACCTGCCGCTTCCACCTCGTGGTGGGCGACGACGGTGAGATCCTCGGGCGCGTCAACCTGCTCGACCTGCAAGCCGGTTCGGCCGAGCTCGGATACCGGATCGCCGAGCGGGCCGCCGGACAGGGGCTGGCCACGGCATCCGTCCGCCAGGTCTGCGCCCTGGCCTCCGGGGCGTACGGCCTCACCTCGCTGACGGCCAGGACGACCCTGGACAACACCGGCTCCCGGGCCGTCCTGACCCGGACCGGATTCACGCCCGGCGCGGAAATCGAGCTGAGCGGCCGGCCGGGCCTCAGCTTCGTACGGGGCTTGTGACCGACCGGGTCTCAGCTTCGTGCGGGGGCTGTGACCGACCGGGCCCCTCGCCATCGCCGCGCGCCGCGCTGCCCTACACTCGCTCGCACCTTCACAGCGGTGTGAGGGTGGGGCCTTGTTCCGTACGTCCGCGAGGAGGAGCACATGCGCATCGGCGAGCTCTCGGAGCGCACCGGCACATCGCGTCGGCTGCTGCGCTACTACGAGGAGCAGGGCCTGATCATCTCCAGCCCCTCCCCCAACGGCTACCGGAACTACGACGAGAATCTGGTGGACCGGGTGCTGCAGATCCGGGGGCTGCTCGACGCGGGCCTGCCGACGCGCATCATCAAGCAGATCCTGCCCTGCCTCAACAAGCCCCGGGCGATCCACTTCCCCGACGCCACACCGGAGATGCTCGCCACCCTCACCCTCGAACGTGACCGCATGACGCAGCGCATCGAATGCCTGATCCGCAACCGCGACGCGGTGTCGGAGTACCTCGACACGGTGAGCGGCAATTCACATGTCTGATGCGAACCCCGCATTCTTGGGCTCCCCGAGGAGCCCTCAGGAGCCGTCCTCCTCGACCTCCACGATCACCAGGGTTCCCCTGCTGCCCGGGCGGACCGCGTGTGCCGTCCCGGCGGGGACCAGGTGGAGTTCGCCCGCCTTCACGGTCAACGGGCGCCCCGCGACGAGGAGTTCGAGCCGGCCGTCCAGGACCAGGAGGGCCTCCGTGGTGTCGTGCCGCTCCTCGACGAGCGGCAGCCCGTCCATCCTGAGCACCTTCACACAGGCCGGGCCCACCTTCCCCAGCGCCAGCGAGCGCCAGGGCGTGAGGCCGGCGGCGGTCGCCGTCAGGTCGATCGGGTTCTCGGCAAGTGTCGTCACGGCACACGTCTCCTCTGCGGTCGGGGCATGCCGCCGACCGTTCCGGGGGGAATCTGTGGATGCCCGAAGGCTATGTGGCCGGGCCACATGACTGGTCGACCGAACGGCAAAGGATGTCGACGCCTCGGGTGGGAACGGATCCGGCTCCATCCCTGTCTACTCTTCTGAGCACCCCCGAGCGGTGCCACTCGGGCGCGCCCGGGGGAACGTCTGGCAGAGAGTTCTATCGACCCATGGGTCTCACGAGTAACAGCGTGCTGGCACTGACCGTGCTGTGCGCGGTGGTCATGTTCGCCGTCACCATCTGGTGCTGGCCGCGCCTTTCACGTCACAGCTGGAAAACGGTACTGGGCCGGCTGGGGCTGCTCATCGCGACGCAGTTCCTGGTGTTCGCCGCCGTGGGGCTCGCGACGAACAACTCCTTCCTGTTCTTCGGCTCGTGGACCGACCTGTTCGGGCAGGAGCAGGGCGTCGGCGTGGTGGTCAACCACTAGGACCGGCCACCGGCCGTCACGGCCCCGGCCCCGCCGTCGGGCGGCTCGTCGAGCCGCCCGGAGCGCGGGGGCCGGGGCCGTGCCGTGTTCAGCGGCGGCGGCCGCCGAGGGCGCGGGCCAGCAGGCCCCGGCGCGCGGCCGGCGGGGCGGGGACCGGAGCGGCGGCCTCGGCCGTCGGGGCCTCCGGAGACTCCGACTCCTCCCCCGACTCCGGCGGTGCGGTGCGCAGTGGTTGGGGCGGGGTGGGCGCCTTGGCCTTCTTGCCGTCGATCCGGATCAGCGGTGCGCCCGCCACCTCTTCCACCCCGTGCCACAGGTCCGTGCGCGATGCCAGCCAGTCGAGGAGTTCGGCCCGTACCGGTTCGGGATCGCCCCAAGTGCCGTACGCCTTAGTGCCGGTGATGCAGATGAGCTTCAGCTCCATCGTCGCGACCGCGCCCCAGACCGCGGCCGCGACCCCGGGGCAGTGCTCGGCGCGGAAGTCGTCGAAGGCCACGATGGCCTCGGGGGCGGCGAGTTCCCTGGCCGCCTCGATGTCGCCGTGGACGTGCTCGTACAGGTGTGAGGCGTCCACGTGGATGAAGCGGCAGCTTCCGGCGTCGAGCCGGGAGGCGATGACGGAGGTCGGTGCCTGGACGACGGTGGGCAACTCCTCATGGAACGCGCGGTAGTTCGCCTCGAAGGCCCGGCGGGTCAGCGTCGAGTACGACCTGCCCATTTCGGCGCTGTTGGGATCGTCGGGGGCCGGTGAGTCGAAGAGGTCGCAGACCGTGAACTCCTCGCCGGGGCGCAGATAACCACCGATGAAAATCGCGCTCTTGCCCAGATAGGCGCCGAGTTCGAGCAGATCACCGGTCTGTTCGGGGGCCCGGTCCTGGCGCTTCAGGAACCAGTCGAACAGCAGTTGATCGGCGGGCCAGAACCAGCCTTTGACGTCGGAGAAGCGGGCCGGGGACGCCACCGGTGCACTCGTCGTTTGTGACATGGCCCGGTCCTACTCCTGCGAGATGACCGGAAGGTGGCCACGGGGCGTGGCCCGGGCGCCCCCGGCCGAAACTCCCCGTACAGCACGAGAAAACCCGCCTTCACCTGCGAATCCGCCGTACTGAACAGCGGGACAATCACCCTGTGTAGCCGCAGAAACACCCGAAGCGAAAGATTCCGCGTCGCACAAATCGACAATTCCCCCGACTACACATAAAGGGCATGTAAGCGCACAATGGGGGGCGCGACACATTGTCGCAGCGCGGCCAGACGTGCAGACTTTCAGAAGGAGGCGAGTCGGATGGCCGACGTCTCACACCGCCCCGGTGATCTTTCCGGGCACCCCGATGTATCGGAGATGCGGGACCGCTACGCCCGGGTGATGGAAACCCGCGGAGTGGCAGCGGTCGAGGAACTCGTGATCCTCGCCGGTATTTACGCAGCGATCTCCGGCTGGACGGTCCACTTCTCGGCCGCCAAGCCCACCCTGGCCCTCAGCAACCTGGTCGTCGGCATAGCCCTCGCGGTGCTGGGCCTGTGCATGTCCATGGCCCCGGAGAGGTCCACGGACCTGAACTTCGTGGTCCTGCCCCTCGGAGCCTGGCTCATCGTCTCTCCCTGGGTCGTCGCACGGAGCGCCGGCACCGGAGCCATCCTGAGCAACGTCATCACCGGCGCGTGTGTGTGCCTGTTCGCACTCGTCGCGGGTGGGATGTTGATGTCGAGAAACCGAAAGTCGACCTGACTCCCGGTAGCCGGCCCCGGCGGGGGTGAAGCCTTCCTGTCCTACGAGGCCTCCCGGTTTCGACGGAGACCCGCCGCCGCCCCGGGCCGGCACCGCCGTCCCCGATCGCCACAGCATGCGGCCCGCACGGCGCCCGTACCTCAACTCCCGGACTGTGAGCCGGAGTTGACGCGGGCGCCGTCGGCCTACGAATCGACTCGGCGCAGCCACCTCAGCTCGCCGTCCTGCCACACATCGGTGACCGCGAGCCCGGCGGCAGCGGCGACGGCGGCGGACGCGCGGTGCTCGGGGTGGATGTGGGCCACCAGCGTCCGCACGGGCTGCCGCACGAGCCAGTCGACGAGCCCCCGGGCGGCTTCGGCCGCAATGCCCCGGCCCTGCCAGGCCGTGCCCACCACCCACGCGATCTCGGCGACGCCCCCTTGCCCGGACGAGGTGACCGTCGCCTGGACGGTGCCGGTCAGGCAGTCCTCGTCCCGCAGCCGCACCACCCAGTTCAGCCAGGACACCCCGGGCTCGGGAGAGCCCTCGGTCAGGCGCTCGTAGCGGGCGCGGAGCGCCTCGGGGTCATCCGGGGCGCCGCCGATGAAGGCGTGCAGCGCCGGGTCGGACAGGACCGTGGCCATCTCCTCGGCGTGGTCGACGCGCAGCGGCACGAGGTCGAGCCGCGCGGTCGCGATGGGCTTGGCTTCCAGGGGGTTCACGCCGCCATCCTCGCCGTCGGCGCCTGCGGCTGTCGATCTCCGGCAGGGCGGCTCCGGGCCCGCTTCGGCGACTTCCGGCCGGAGCGGAGGCGGGGAGCGGCAGCCGCGTATCGGCCAACTCCCCCGCCGCCCCCTACACCCCGGCCCCGCACCGGACGAAGATGCGCATCACTCTCTACGAGGGCTGAGAAACGAGGGCAGTGAGCGGGAGAGGGGGCGGCGCACATGCCATGTGAGGGTGATCACAGCACCCGAGGGCCACCCGGGCGTAACCTGACGTCATGCCTCTGCTCGTTCGACGCCGCCACGTGGACTTCGTCCGCGTCACGAGCATGGCCTGTCGCACTTACCGCTGACCCAGGCCCCCCTTTCCTCCTCCCCGTGCCCATGCGGCGCCCGCCTCACCCCGGCGGAGCCGCGATCGCGCGCACCCGCGCCGGCCGGGGCATCTTCCAGCGGATGGCTTCCATGTCGTACGTGACCTCCTCGCAGCTGCCGATCATCGACCTCTCCGCCGCCGACCGCGGCCCCGAGGCCCGTGGGCGGCTGCACGACCAGCTCCACAGTGCCGCGCACGGCGTCGGCTTCTTCCAGCTCGTCGGGCACGGCGTCACGGAAGCCGAGACCGCCGCGCTCAACGAGACCATGCGGGCGTTCTTCCGGCTGCCGGAGGCCGACCGGCTCGCCATCGACAACGTCAACTCGCCCCATTTCCGCGGCTATACGCGCATCGGCGACGAGCGCACCGGCGGCTCCCGGGACTGGCGCGACCAGCTGGACATAGGCGCCGAGCGGCCCGCCCGTGTCCCCGGGCCGGGTGAGCCCGCGTACTGGTGGCTGGAGGGCCCCAACCAGTGGCCCGCCGCGCTGCCGGGCCTGCGCACCGCGGCCCTGAACTGGATCGACCGGCTCAGCGCGGTCGCCGAGAAGCTGCTGCACGAGCTTCTCGCCGCGATCGGCGCGCCCCAGGACTTCTACGACGACGTGTTCGGCGACCGGGCCCATCTGCACCTGAAGCTGGTCCGCTACCCGGGCAGCGCCGAGGACGGCACCGCACAGGGCGTCGGCGCGCACAAGGACTACGGGTTCCTCACCCTGCTGCACCAGGACACCGTCGGCGGCCTCCAAGTGCAGCGCGAGGACGGCCGGTTCCACGATGTGCCGCCGCTGCCCGGCGCCTTCGTCGTCAACCTCGGCGAGCTGCTCGAAGTCGCGACCAACGGCTATCTGCTCGCCACCAACCACCGTGTGGTGAGCCCGCCCGGCGCCACCGAGCGCTTCTCGGTGCCGTTCTTCTACAACCCCCGCCTCGACGCCCACATCCAGCCGCTGTCCTTCCCGTACGCGGCGCATGCGCCGGGCGCCACCGCGGACCCGGCGAACCCGCTGTTCGCCGAGTACGGACGCAACGAACTCAAGGGCAAGCTGCGGGCCCACCCGCTGGTCGCGGCCCGCCACCACGCGGACCTGCTGCTCACCGAGCGCCCGCTCGCCGGATCGGCGCTGACGTCCTAGCCGCGCCGATCTGCGCGCGGGACTCGCACCCGGCGGTCGAGGACCGTCACATCCGGCGGTCGAGGAACAGCTCCGAGAGCGCGACCAGTTCGTCCACGCGCGGCGCCACCAAGGGCGCCGCGCGCAGCCGGTCGCGGGCGACGGCGACCCGAGCACGCGCGTCCCGCAGCGCGTAGGTGCGGCCGCCCGCCTCCTCGATCAGGTCGGCGGCGCGCCGGACGCGGGCCTCGTCCGGCGGGGTCCGCCCGTCGAGGAGGCGTTCCAGGCGGGGCCCCAGCGAGGGGTCCTCGGCCAGGGCGGCGAGGACCGGCAGCGTTTTCTTGCCGCGCCGCAGATCGCTGTGCACCGGCTTCCCGGTGACGGCGGGGTCCCCCCAGATTCCCAGGACGTCGTCGACCGCCTGGAAGGCCAGCCCCCATTCCCGCCCGGCCCGCGCGAGCGCGTCCGTGAGACGGGGCGGGGCGCCCGCGAGGACCGGCCCGAGTGCGACGGCGCAGCCGAGCAGGGCACCCGTCTTGCGGGTCGCCATCGCCCGGTATTCGGTCAGGCTCACCGCCCCGCCGCCGGTCCACGGCCGTTTCTCGAACTGGACGTCGTCGGCCTGGCCATGCACCAACTCCCCCAGCATGACTGCCAGTTGACGCACCGCCGAGCCGCCGTGCACGTCGTCCGCCTCGGCCAGTGTGCGAACGGCGAGCGCGAACAGGGCGTCGCCCGCCAGGACCGCGGGGCCCGTGCCGAAGGCCTTCCACGAGCTGTCGCGGTGCCGCCTGGTCTCGTCCCCGTCCATGATGTCGTCGTGCATCAGGGAGAAGGTGTGGATCAGCTCGATCGCCACGGCCGCGGGCACCGCCACATCGGCGCTCGCGCCCACCGCCTCCGCCCCGAGCACCGCCAACGCCGGTCGCACCCCTTTGCCGCCGCACCCGGCGCTGGGCGTGCCGTCCGTTTCGCACCAGCCGAAGGAGTGTGCGGCGATGCGGCCGGGTTCCGGGTGCAGCCCCTGTACGGCCTCGCGCAGCGCCGGCTCCACCACATCGCGGCAGCGCGCGAGGGTGGCCGCCGCGCGGGGCGCGGGGCCGCCTCGGGACGTCACGGCTGCCACCGGCGCGGAGCCGTCCCGGGGCGGACGTAGGGACTCGGGGGTGTGCAGACCAGCCTGGGGGGACATGGGTTCTGCTCCTGTCGTGGGCCGTGCGGGGGGTGCCGTGGACATCGCGGGGGCCGCGCTCAAGGGGCGGGTACGGCGTCGGGCGCCGTGATGCCCAGTTCCGCGCGCGCCTTGGCGATCATGTCGCCGGCTCGTCGCAGACCGATGCCGCCGAGCGCACGCTCAAGGACGTCCAGATCGGCGGCGGTCAGCTCCGCCGCACGCCCCTGCCGGGCCTGCGCCTTCACCAGGCCGAGCCGCGACAGCGCCTCCCCGCGCGGCTCGCCCATCGCGCGGAACTCCGCGAGCGCCCCGCTGTAGACCTCCTCGGCCTCGGCGTAACGCCCCGCGCGGTACAGCACGTTGCCCCGCATCTTGTGGTTGTACGCGAGCGCGCCGACCAGCTGAACCTCCCGGCAGAGCGGCTCCGCCTCGGTCAGCAGCGCGAGGGCCCGCTCGGTCTCGCCCTGGGCGGAACACACATCGGCTATGCCGCGCAGCGCCCAGGCCCGGCCGCGGTCGTCGCCCGCGTCCCCGGCTATCCGGGCCGCTTCCTCGAACATGGCGAGGGCAGTGTCGAAGGAGCCGGTGTTGCGGTGCATCTGCGCGATGCCTTCGAGCGCCCACACGGTGTGCCGGGCCTCGCCGCGCCGCCGGGCCTCGGCGAGCAGCTGCTCGTGCAGGCGGCCCACGGCCTCGTAGTCGCCCTGGATGCGTCCCGTCTCCGCGAGCCCGGCCAGCGAGTAGCCGCGGGCCACGATGTCGTCGCCCTGTTCGGCGAGTTCGGCGGCTTCGGCCAGTCGTTCACGGGCCAGCGCGAGGTCGCCGCGCTGGCGGGCGAGGGTGCCTCCGCTCCAGACCGCCCAGGCCATCGCCCCCCGGTCGCCGGCCCGGTCGGCCGCGCGGTAGCTGTCCTGCCAGGCCCGTTCGGCCTCGTCGACCCGGCCCAGTCGCCGGCTCGCCTCGGCGACGGCGAGCGCGGCGTGGGCCAACTCCAGCGCGTCGCCGCTCTGTTCGGCCCGCCGCTGTTCCTCGACGGCCTTGGCCAGCACCTCCTCCAGCGACGTGTTCACCGAGAGTTCGCCCAGGGACCCCCGGTACTCGGGGGCGAATGCCTTGCCGTACATGGTTGTCTCGCTTCGGATCGTGGTGCGGAGCGAGGCGCTCCACCTTTGATCAAGAAGCTAGGAGACGACCGGGGTGCCGGGAGTCAGCCTCAGAGCCCGTGTGCCGTACATCTGAAGGCGGACGTCCGGTGGAAACATCCGACTTCAGCGGGACCCGGGGAGCGTCGCGAGGTAGGCGTCCGTCCGGTCCGGATCCATCAGCCAGTCGCGGTAACTCAGCGGATCGGCATAGCCGTTGGCGAAGCGGTGGGCGACCTCTGGGTGTTCGTACGCGGCCCGCAGGATGCGTCCGAGGTGATCCGCCGGCGGCTGACGCAGCATCAGGTCGGTGAAGGCGTGCACATGGCGCGCCTGTTCCCAGTAGTCGTCGAAGGTCCCCCGCATCCACTGCTCGTCGAAGGGCCGCTCGCCGCGCTTCAGGATCGCGTCGAGGTATGCGGCGGCCGCCCTCGCCGCGTTGTTGGCGCCCTGGCCGGTGAGCGGGTCGTTGACGGCGACGGCGTCCGCCATGCCGAGGACGTACTGGCCGTCCCCCAGTGCGGCGACCCCGTGCCGGACGACGGGGGTGACGGCTCCGTACAACGCGGCGCCGCCGTCGGTGGGTTCGGCTCGCGCGAAGCGCTCGTACTCCCACGGGGCGTACTCCCGCAGCAGCTCCACCGCCCGGCTCAGCCCCTCGCTCGGGGCCGGGCGATCCGCCCAGCAGTCGTACGGACCACCCGGCTTGGCCTCCAGGAACAGGATGTCGCAGGGCCCGTGCACGCTCAGGGCCTGGAGGACGATCGCGTCCCCGGCCGCCGAGCCACCGGATACGCGCAGATATCCGTCCGTCTCGTCGCCGCGGCCCGTGACGTCGTTGGCGTAGAACGCGGCGAGCGTGCGCTGCGGGCGGTCGTGGACCGAGCGTGCCGCGTCGCGGCCGAAGAGCGACGAGAGGGAGCCGCGGCCCGCGGCCACGACCGTGAGGTCATGGCGCGCGACGACCGCCGGGGCGCCGTCGGCCTCGACCGACCCGTACTCCACCCGGCCGCCCCGCGACTCGAACAGCTCCAGCCATGCGGAGAGCTTGAGCCGCTGGTCCACCGAACGGGCCTCGGCGTCATAGGAGGTGGTGAAGCGGGCGGGGCCCTGAGCCGGCACCGCCGGGTCCCACTGGCTCATCTCCAGGCCGCCCATCACCGGCGCCCGCTCGTCCCAGAGGTTCAGCCCGGCGGCCCGCTCAAGTGCCAGGGCGGGGCCGAACATCAGCTGTGTCGAGGTGACCCGGCCGTCGTGGATCTCGCGCGCCGTCCGCTCCGAACAGAGCGTCACGTCGTAGTCCTCGGCCTGGAGTCCGAGCGCCAGGTGAAGCCCGGCCTGCCCCGCCCCGATGATCGCGATCCTGCGCACGCCTGCCTCCACCTGGTCCGCACCGCCGACCCCACCGTTGTACTGGGTGGCACCGGGGGCTGCCTAGACGACCTTGGACGTCAGGCCGTCGGGTACTGACGGAGCATCCAGTTCCGGTACAGCGCCGAGAGGGGGCCCTTGTAGTCGGTACAGCCCTTGGGGCACTCGGTCGTGGTCAGATACCGCCGGAAGACCGCCTCCTTGCGACGGGCCGGCTGAACGGCGACGTTCGGGCGCATCGCACTGACCGAGTAACCCCGGTATCCGATGACGGCGGGCTTGACGCCCGGCACTGCGGCGGCGGCCGACTTCACGAACCGCGCCGCGACTTCGTGATCGCTGTGGTCGCCCTTGGGTCCCGTGCCGTAGTCGGTGTTGCGGTAGTCGAGGGTGCGTACGGTCCTGGCGTGCGAGTCCGCGACGAGCCAGGCGAGCATCGCGGTGAGCTCCCTCGCGTCGTAACTCGCGCTGTGGTCCATGGCGGTCATCCGGCGGATCCTCCCCCGTTCGAGCTTGAGGAGGCTCTGGCCCGCCTGGGTGCGGGTGCCCGAGCCGTCGTGGATGCCGTCCGGCAGACGCAGGAAGGTGACCCGCACCCCTGGCCGGCCCGCCGGCACGCGGAGCGCGAAGGCGCGGACGGTACGGCCGGCGTGCCTGCGGTCCTCGCGCCGCCAGTCGTTGGGCACCCCCGCCAGCAACGCGTAGGCCTGGCCCACGCCCTGCTCGCGTTGCTGTACGTACCGGGTGCCGGGGCTCCCCGCATCGCCGGCGGTGAGGTAGACGATGTCGAGGCAGGCGCCCTTGCCCCAGTCGGCGACCAGATCCGGGCTCATGAAGAGGAGGTCGTCGTCCTCGTGGGCGACCCCGGCGAACACGGTGCTCCGGCACGGCGGGGCCGCGGCCGCCGAGGAGTTCGCGGGTACGGCGATCTGCCCCCACGCGAGCATCGCCATGCCGCACACCACTGAAGCGCCTCGAAGTCCGAGCTTTCTCCGCTGTACCGCTGTCCCGTTCACGGGACGGATTATCAGCGCATATGTCGCGAAGATCCCGGATTTCCCTCCGGGCGTGCCTCCGGCCGGTCCGCGTGCCCCGGCCCGCCGGGCGCCCGGGTGAGTGCCGTGACCGTCCTCACCGCCGCCGTCGTCCAGGCGGGCTCACCCTTGTTCGACACCCCGGCCGCGCCGGCCAAGGCGCTGGACCCGATGACGCGCCCGACGCCGAGCCCGCTCGCCGCGGACCTCGCTCAGGCGACCTCGACCGGCACCCGGAGGTCGGCGCGCGGGCGGGTGTAGAGGCGGCCCCGGACCTCACCCCGCGCCAACCGGTCCATCGCGGCCGGGAGTTCGGTGAACGGAACCTCCTCCACGGCCGGCTTGAGCGCGCCGCGCGCGATGAGGTCGTACACCTCCCGCAGCTCGTCCTTGCTCGCTCCGAGGGAGCCGACGAGCTGGACGTTGCGCATCACCAGGGAGGCGATCGATATCGGGGCTACGGCACCGCCGAGGCCGACGAGCACCACACGGCCGCCCGGCCGAACGCTCTCCACGGCGGCAGCGGCCGTCGAGGGCACGCCCGCGAAGTCCACTATGACGTCCGGGTGTTGGGCCGCGAGCTGGTCGATGTCCTGGAAGCAGGCCGTGGCTCCGGCCTCCGTCGCCGGCCCGAAGGTGGACGAGTTGACGTCGACCCCGTACACGGTGGCGCCGAGCAACTTGGCGATGCGTACGCCATTCAGGCCGAGGCCGCCGAGGCCTATCACGCCGACCGTCCGGCCGGGACCGACCGAACCGGCCGTCCGCACCGCGTGAAAGGCGGTGGCCACGGAGTCGGTCGCGACAGCCGCCTCCGCGAACGTCACGTTGTCGGGGATGTGCACCAGCGTGGAGACATGGGCGAGTTCCCGCTCGGCGAACGCGCCGTCGTGTCCCACTCCGGGCGTGAAGAGGGCCTCCGCTATCGGGTGCGAGACCAGGGCGATGCCCACCCGGTCGCCCACCGCGAAGTCCCCCACTCCTTCTCCCACCGAGGAGATCACTCCGGCTCCCTCGTGGCCCAGGGTCACCGGTGACTTGACGGTGAGGTCACCGAGGTCCATACCGCTCATGATGTGCAGGTCGGAGTGGCAGAGCCCGGCTGCCTCGATGTCGACGACCACCCAGCCCGGGCCGGGCTCCGGATCCGGAACGGTCTCCAAGTTGAGCGGCCGTCCCGCGCCTGCGAACCGTATGGCCTTCATCCGCGCATCCCCACCTTTACACCCGCGTCGCACAGTTGTTCCCTGTTCTGGTGGTTGAATTCCCAAGGTTCGAACGCTTTATGCGTGTGATTCGAATCGGCAGACGAATCACCATATGACCGACGTGAACATGCCAACGGCGGCCCGTCCAGCGGATGCTGGGCGGGCCGCCGCGATGAGGATCAGCTTCCGTTGACCTCCAACTCGTATATGCGGGCGGCCGGATCACCGTTCTGGGCCGGGGTGACGACCGCGAGGCGAACGTAACGGGCCGATGCGCTCACGGGGCTCGTCGTGGAGCCGGCCGTGTTGCCGCGTACCTGGGCCGCCGTCGTCCAGGTGCTGCCGTCGGTGGAGACGCTCAGGTCGTAGTCCTTGGTGTTCCAGTCCGCGCTCTCGCCGCCCGCGCCCGCGTGGCGCACGGTGATCGACGTCAGCGGATGCGACGCGCCCAGGTCGACCTGGAGGGTCTTGGCGCCGGACGCCTTTGAGCACCACTTGTCGCCGGTGCCGCCGGTGAAGCTGCCGTTGACCGCCTTGTCCGGGGTCTCCGTGGCGTTGCAGGACGCCGAGCCCGTGGCCGGCTGCCCGATCGCGAGGTCCCGGCTGCCGCCGCTCGGCCCGTAGACCTCCAGCTCGTAGACGCGGGCCGCGTCGCTGCCGCCGCCGCTGGTGTTGGAGGGGCTGGTGATGAGGAGGCGTACGTAGCGGGCCGACCGGGCCGAGACGGGATGGTAGGTCCGGCTGGAGCGCGAGCCGGTGACGGTGGCCGCGGTGGTCCAGGCGGTGCCGTCGGTGCTGGTCTGGATCTGGAAGGCGCCGGTGTTCCAGCCGGTGTTCTCGCCGCCCAGACCGGCGTGCTTGATCACGAAGGAGGACACCGTGCGGGCGGTGCCCAGGTCGACCTGGAGCGACGGGTTCGCCGCGGACGAGCACCACTTGCTGTTGTTGGTGAGCGAGCCGTCCACCGCCTTGTCGGCCGACTCCGCCGTGGCGCAGCTCGCCGACCCGGTGGCCGGCTTGCCGAGCGCCAGGTCGGGACCGAGGTCCGGCGCGGCGGGCACCGGCGTTGCCCCGTCCTGGAAGGACGGCGGCACGTCGGAGGCGCCGGTGCCCCAGGTGCCGCTGGGCGTGCCGCCCATGGTGTAGTTCAGGGTCGCGCCGCCCGCGACGTCCGGGTAGCGCAGGTAACTGTGGCTGGTGGAAGCGCCGTTGACGTCCAGCGCCTGCACGTAGGGGCCGGTGCCGGAGCTGTTGATGGTGATGTTGCCGCCCGCCCGCTGGATCAGGATGGACGGGAACTGCGGCCCGTGCAGGGCCAGCGTGTCCGCGCCGGGAGTCGCGGGATACATGCCGAGCGCGGCCCACACGTACCAGGCCGACGTCGCGCCGAGGTCGTCGTTGCCGGGGAGCCCGCCCGCGCCGGTGGTGAAGGACTCGGCCATCACCTTGCGTACGGCGTCGGTGGCACCGGCCGGTTGGCGCGCGTAGTTGTAGGCCCACGGCACACCGTGCTCGGGCTCATTCCCTATGTAGTAATAGGGCCTGCTCTGCCCGGCGTTGACCTCGGTGAAGTGGTGGTCGAGGCGCTGCACCGCCGTCCCGGGGCCGCCCATGGAGTTGATCAGGTCGGAGAAGTCGTACGGCACCATCCAGGTGTACTGGGAGGCGTTGCCCTCGGTGAACGTGGACTGGCTCGCCGGGTCGAGCGGCCAGCTCCACGAGCCGTCGCTGCGGTGCTGCTGCACATAGGACGACTCGGAGTTGAAGGTGTTGCGCCACCACTGGGCGCGTCCCATATGGGTGTTGTAGCTCGACGTGTCGCCGAGCGCCCTGGCGAACTGGGCCACCGCGAAGTCGGACGCCGAGTATTCGAGGGAGTCGGAGGGGTCGTCCAGGTAGTGCAGGCTCGTGTAGGTGGACTGACGGCCCCGGATCGCGCTGCCCTGCGCCGTGCCTCCGTTGGACGCCTTCTCCATCAGGGACAGGGCGGCCGAGGTGTCGAAGTCGCGCGCCCCGAAGGCGTACAGGCTGCTGACGATGATCGGGCCGGGGTCGCCCGTCATCACGAAGTCCTCGTTGGTCTGCTGCGACCACTTGGGCAGGAGACCGCCCTGCTGGCCGTCCAGGACCATCGACTTGGCGATGTCACTCGCCTCGGTGGGCGCCATGAGGGCGATGAGTGACGCCCACGAGCGGTAGATGTCCCAGCCCGAGTAGTTCTGGTACACCGGTCTCGCCGAATTGTGCACGGCGTTGTCGAAGCCCCGGTAGTCACCGTTGACATCGCTGGAGATGTTGGGGCTCTGGAGCACGTGGTACAGCGCGGTGTAGAACTTCTGCCGTTCCGCGGCGCTGCCTCCGGTCACCTGGACCCGGTTGAGCATCTCGTTCCAGGAGGTGTCGGCCGCGGTGCGGACCGCGCCGAAGTCCCAGCCGCTGTTCTCCGCGCCCACGTTGGCCTGCGCGCCCGTGACGCTCACGTACGACAGGCCGACCTTGAACTGGACCGTCGCGTTGCTGCTGGTGTCGAAGGTGACGTAGGCGCCGGTGTTGGTACCGGAGGCACTGGCCGAGCCGTCGCTGACGGTTCCGCCGGACCAGGTGCCGAAGCCGGTCGGCGTGCGGTCGAAGCGCACGTCGAAGTAGATCTGGTACGTCTTGGACGAGCCGCAGAACCCTCCGGCGGTCACGCTGCCCGTGAGCTCGTTGCCGTTGACGCGCACCGTTCCGGCGCGGTTGCCGGTCGCGCTGCGGCCGGTGTTGATCAGCAGCCGGGACGCGGTGGAGGCCGGGTAGGTCAGCTTGCCCATGGCGGTGCGGGTGGTGGCGGACAGCTCGACGTCGGTGGCGTAGCGGTCGAGGCGGGTCTTGTAATAGCCGGGCTTGGCCACCTCGTTCGCCTTGGTGTAACCGGAGGCGTAGCTCGTCCAGTTGGTGCCGGGCGAGCTGCCGAGCGCGCCGGTGACCGGCAGCAGGGGCAGGTCCTCGTTGTTGGCGCAGCCGGCGCCGTCGAAGTGGGTGAGGCTGAAGTCCTCGACGGAGGTGTCCTTGTAGCGGTAGCCGGACGGTGAGGCGGTGGGGGTGTCAGGACCGAACTGCACGCCGCCGAAGGGCACCACCGCGCCGGGGTAGGTGCTGCCGCCGGCGCCGCCGGGCACGGGGTTGGGGGCGTTGCTGTCGTCGGTGCCGATGAACGGGTCGACGTACTGGGTCAGCGGAAGCGCTGCCGCCTGGGCGGGCACGGCGGCGGCGAGGCCGACGAGCCCCAGGGCGGAGAGCGCCAGCGCGCTGAACGCGCTGACGCCCCGGGAGGGACGTCTTGGCCGGACCACGGGTCCGGCGGAGGGCACGGAGCGGAGCACGAGGGGGGACCACCTTCTCGCAAGGGACCGCTCGCCGTCCGGCGGGCGGCCTCGGGACGGGGGATGCTCGATGTGCATGTGAACGTTACCAACCAACTCAGGATTGTTGAGGTGTCCCTGACCACCCGTCAAGAGTGCGGGACGAATTGGAGCCCCGTGTTCACTCAGGCACGCGGACGCCTCCGCCAGGGGGAGCAATCGCCTTGCGTGGAGCGCCGTTTGACGATCAATCAGATCCGACCGGACCTCGCACGCGGCCGTCATGTGAACGTTACCAACCCGAAGGGGCTCCCGAGGCTGCCGGCCCAAGCGCCGCGCGGGCCGCCTGACATGGGGGTCCGTCTGCCATCATCGACGCGTCGCCGTGCCGGACCCGGGCGCGGACCGGTCGATGAGGAGGCTCGTGAAGCGCCCGACGATGAAGGACGTGGCCCGCGCGGCGGGAGTGAGCCCGATGACCGTCTCGCGGGCGGTCTCCGGCGAACCCGGTGTCTCGCCGGACACCGCGGCCCGGGTGGAGCAGGCCGTACGGCAGTTGGGCTACCAGCGCAACGACAACGCCCGCAGTCTGCGGCAGAAGGACCTCCGCACGTCGACCATCGGTCTGGTCGTCGACGACCTGGCCAACCCCTTCTACGCCCTGATGGCGCGCTCCGTCGAGGACGAGGCCCACCGGCGGGGCTTCCTCGTCCTGGTCGGCAGCACGAACGACGAGCCCCGCCGCGAACGCGAGGTCATAGCCGCGTTCACGGCACGTCAGGTGGACGGCCTCATCCTCGTCCCGACCAACGGCGGCCACGGCTTCCTGAAGCAGCCGATGGAGGGCGGCACCTGCGTGGTCTGCGTCGACCGGCCGGCCAAGGGCCTGGCCGTGGACACCGTCACGGTCGACAACCGCGCGGGAGCCGAGCGGGCCGTCAGCCACCTGCTCGGTCACGGACACACCCGGATCGCCTATCTCGGCGACCGGTTCGACATCTGGACCCAGCGCGAACGCCACGCGGGCTATCTGGACGCCCTCGCCTCCCACGGCATACCCGAGGACCCCGAACTCGTACGCCATGAACTGCGCTCCCAGTCCGACGCCGCCGCCGCCCTCGCCGATCTGCGAGCACTGCCCGCTCCGCCCACGGCGCTTTTCACCACCAACGACCTGATCACCATCGGGGTGATGGACGGGCTCGGGCATCCCGACCCCGTCGCCCTCGTCGGGTTCGACGACTTTCCCCTGGCGGACCGGCTCGACCCGCCGCTGAGCGTGGTCAGCCAGGACCCGGTCGCGCTCGGCGCCACCGCCGCGAACCTCCTGTTCTCACGCATCGACGGCGACCGGTCGGCTCCGCGCTCGGTCGTCCTGCTGACCCGGCTGATCGTGCGCGGCTCGGGGGTGGGCGGGGGCGAGCGCGGCTAACCGGTGGGGCGGGCCGTGATGGCGGGTCCGGCCCATGCCGCGTGGCCGGTCGACGCGGCCGGGGCGGGTCCTGACGGCCCGGCTGCTCGGGGCCGGCCGGGGCTAGTCGAGCAGGCTCTTGGGCAGGTAGGGCGACCTGACGGGCACCGGCCAGCCGATGCGGCGGGCGTGGCAGGCCAGGCCCAGCACATCCAGGTTGACGGCGGCTTCCATGTCCCTGCCTCGGGCGCCCACCGTGTAGTGCTCGCGGTGTTCCTCCAGGGCGTCGGCAAGCGCGAGGGCGAAGCCCTGTTGGTCGCACTGGACGAGTTGGGACAGCAGGGAGAGCGGCGGCGCGAGGAAGCTGCCGCCGGCCATCCGGTCGGCGACCGCCAGGGCGTGGTCCATCGCGGGCTCGGGATCGACGCCGCGCAGATAGTCGTGCAGCGCCGCACAGTACGCCCCGCCGGGTGACGGGTGATCGCCTTCCGCGAAGAACTCCGGCTCGATGAGGACGCAGTCGGCCAGCGGCCTGCGCGCGCCGACGACCAGCGCGAGCGCCACGGCCTGTTGCCACTGATGCGGATTGGGGCGATAGGAACCGCGCCACGCCGGAAGCGTCCTCGTCGTCCCTCCGACGGTGACCTCCACCTCTGTGCCCGGCTCGGCCCGTGCCACCCGAAGCGCGGCCGCTCCCGCCTCCGCCCCGAGCAGGACGGCCTCGTACTGACACGGATCGGTCCCGTCCGGATCGACCGCGGCCCGCACCAGGAAGCGCCGGCGCTCGTCCGACATGAGCGACGTCAGATCCCGCGCGAGCGACTTCGGGTCCGCGCTCAGGTCGTGGAAGCGCGCCATCTCCTGCGCGGCGAGGTCGTCGTACAGCGAGGGATCCA
This sequence comes from Streptomyces sp. NPDC001828, assembly GCF_042892175.1. Classification (NCBI taxonomy): domain Bacteria; kingdom Bacillati; phylum Actinomycetota; class Actinomycetes; order Kitasatosporales; family Streptomycetaceae; genus Streptomyces; species Streptomyces sp. NPDC001828. The sequence goes on along the minus strand of NZ_JBIATV010000001.1, from coordinate 806,543 downwards.
GGGATCGGATCTCCAAGGGATGGCGCGGCCGCTCGACGACCAGGGGGCCGGTGCCGAGCGCGGCCACGGCGTCGGCGCGCTTGTCCCTGCCGTAGGCCCGCACCCGTGGCGCCTCCGGTTCGAACCCGGTCACCAGGGCCCGGGGAAGGTAGCCGGACTCGACCGGGATCTCCCAGCCGTGCCATCGGTGGGCCATCGCCATGAGCGCGAGGGCGTCGAGCGGGAGCAGGCTGCGCGGTCTGGCGTTGTCTCCCGAGGCGCGGCTCCGGTACTGCTCCAACTGTGTGGCCAGGCGCTGGGCGAAGCCCTCCTCATCTCCTGCCGCCAGGGCCCGCAGGGTGCTGAGGGCGGCGCGGTGGCCGGGCCAGTCGTCGCCTTCGCCGAGCGTGGAGACCACCATGTCGATCAGGGCGCACTTCTCGACGTCCTGAACGGGCACCGAGGAGAACACATCGGCCGGCCCTTCCTCGTGGCCGAAGACGTACGCCATCAAGGCGTGGACGAGCGCCACGTCCGCGCGGCCCTCGTTGCCGCGCCACGGCGGGGCGGCCTCGATGAACACCTCGGCCGCGCTGTCCGAGACCTGGGCGAGGAAGGCCAGATGGAGGGCGTCCAGCCAGTCGGATGCGCGGACGCGTCCCGCCTGCTCCTGCGTGTCCTCGTCGCGCTCCAACTCCCCGCCGTAGGACACCCCGGCCCCGGCGTAGTCGATGAACACCTCGGACTGCCGCCCCGGAGCGGAGGTCAGTTCCAGGGCGCCCACCGCGGCGGCCGCCGCCGAGCCCAGCGCCGTCTCGGCGTCCTTGCCGCCCAGCTCGGGCAGCCGTAGGGACCGCGCCCCCAAGTAGTCCAGAAGGTCGTCGGCCACCATCCGCCAGCCCTCGGCGGGCAGGGGGTCTTCCTGCATCCGGTGCACCTCGGCGGCGATCCGCTCCGCGAAGTCGGCCTCCGCGGCGGCCGATGCCGCCTCACCGATGCGATGGCGCTCGATCCGCACCTCTGCCTCCCGACGAGTCCCCGTTCGATCTTGCCCTGCCAGCATAGGAAGGGGGTCTGACAACGCGCCCGGTTCGGCGGTCCGCTCGTTCCGCATGACAGATCCCCCGGCGTCTTTGTCATCATTTGGTCACATGGGCATGCGATCGTGGTCTTGCTTGATCGGTTTCCGGGGCCATGGCAGTTCGACACCGGCTCGGAAATGAGTACTTCCGACTGGAACGGCTGTATGCGTTCCTGACGTCTAGGCGGCCGACAGCGCAGAGAACAGGGCGAGATCAGCAAGGCGGGCTGCACCACGTATGAACGAGAAGAACAGCGCGAAAGCGGGCGGGCCTTCCGGCACGGAGGCCGCGGGCGGCGACGATTCCGCCGCGGCCAAGGCGGCCGACGGAGCGGCTGAGCGGACGGAGGGTACGGGGCAGGCGGCCGCGCACCGGACGCCTTCGGCGTCGGCCGGCCCCCAGGGCTCCAACTCCGGCCCCGCCGCGCCGGCTCAGGACCGGCCCACTCCGGCCGAGCGCCCTGATCGAAGCGATCGAGCCGACCAAACCGGCCGTCCAATCGATCAAGCCGACCGAGCCGACCGAGCCGACAAGACCTTGGTCTTCACCTCCCCGGCGTCGCGGCTGGACTCCGCGCGGCCCGCCGCTGACCGGGCCGTCACGGCTGACGACGGTGACGCCGACGACGGCCACGCGGGCAACAGGGACGCGGGCCGGCACGAGGAGGAGGGTGAGAAGGGCAAGGCCGCAGCAGGCACCAACTCCGGCTCCGCCGTCCCCGCGTCCACCCCCGCCTCCACATCCGCTTCCGCGTCCGCGTCCTCGTCCACGTCAGCTATCCCGTCGCGAGACGGGAAGCCCGAGCAAGCTGACGCCGAGCGACCCGAGGCAGCGGCACGCACGTCGGATGCACCGGCGCTGAATGTGCCCGAGTCGGGCGCGCCCATCCCCGAGGCGGAGGGGCCGAAGGCCGAGGCCCCCGAGTCGCAGGCCAGGGGACACGAGTCGGAGTCCTCCGACGCCGGGGCGCCCGAGCCACAGGCCTCCAAGGCCGGGGCGGAAGCTCCCCAGACAGAGGGGCGCACGCCCGAGCAGCCCGAGTCGGAAGCCCGAGCGGCGCCGGCCGACAGCGACCCTGCGGCCACTCCCGCCGCGACTCCCTCTCCGGCGCCCGCCGCGCCCCCCGTCTCGGATCCCCGCGCTGTACCCGCGCGCACCGCCAAGGCGGAGCCGGAGTCGAAGGCAACGTCGGAGCCGGATTCCGAGCCCGTCGAGAAGCCGACCCCTTCCTGGGCCGCCCGCAGGGAGTCGGACTCCGAGCGGACCAGTGAGTTCGTCGCGCTCAAGCCGGACCTGCCGCACCCGGCCCCGCCCCGCCGTGTCGTCCCCGTCCCGCCTCCCCCGTCGGTCGGCACGGAGCCCGGCCAGAGCCCCTCGGGGCCCGAGGTCACCAGGGAGTTCAACGCGCCGCGCGCCGTCGACGACCGCACCATGGCGCTGACCCGCCCGCCCGCGCCCTCCGCCACGCCTCCGGCCGCCACACCCCCGACCGCGCCCGGAGGCGGTGACGCGGGCGGGCCGCCGCCCCCGCTCGACCTGCTCGCGCAGCTGACGAACACCCCGCCGAAGCCCGAGACGGTCGCCCGCACGGTCGGGCGCAGGATCAAGATCTGGGGCACGCTCGTCGCGCTGGTCGCCGTAGTGCTGGTGGTAGTGCAGGCGCTGCGGCCGCTCCCCACGCCCACCCTCCAACTCACCGCCAAGTCCACCCACACCGCCGACGGCGGGGCCCTGTCCCTGCCGTGGCCGAACGAGGGCCAGGCCGTGGTGGACATCAACGGCCTTGGCCGGATGGGCACATACGGGGAGATGAAGCCGCTCCCCATCGGCAGCGTGGCCAAGGTGATGACCACCTACCTCATCCTGCGCGACCACCCGCTCAAGGCCGGCGACAAGGGACCCTCGATCCCCATCGACCAGAAGGCGCAGGACGACTACACCAACGGCGTCAAGGAGAAGGAGTCCGTCGTCGAGGTCAAGGCGGGCCGGCAGGTCTCCGAACTGGAGGCCCTGCAGGCCGTCATGCTGCCCTCGGCGAACAACGTGGCCCGCCTGCTGGCCCGTTGGGACGCGTCCACGGAGGAGGCGTTCATCAAGAAGATGAACGACACCGCCAAGGAACTCGGGATGACCAACACCACGTACACCGACGCGAGCGGCCTCGAGGAGTCCACGGTCAGCACCGCCGAGGACCAGGTGAAGCTGGCCAAGCGGGCGATGGCCGATCCGATCTTCCGGACCATCGCCAAGCTGCCGTCGTACACGTCGACTACGACCTCTGGCGGCGGCACCCTGGAGACGGCCAGGACTCAGCACAACTTCAACAAGCTCGTCCCGCTGAACGGCGTCGTCGGCATCAAGACGGGGTCCACGACCAAGGCGGGCGGCAACCTGCTGTTCGCGGCCGAGACGACCGTCGGCGACAGCAGGCAGCTGGTCATCGGAGCCGTGTTCGGCCAGCACCGGGCACCCATCATCGACACCGCGACGGCGGCCAGCAAGAAACTGATACTGGCCGCGGACAAGGCGCTCAGGAGCGAGACGGTGGTGAAGAAGGGCGATGTGGTCGGCCGGGTGGACGACGGCCTCGGCGGTACGGTCCCGGTCGTGGCGACCAAGGACCTGAGCGTGCCCGTCTGGTCCGGCGCCTCGGTCGGGGTCGGCCTGACGGACGGCGGCAAGGCGCTGCCGCACTCGGCGAAGGCGGGCACCCAGGTCGGCACCCTGACCGTGGGCACCGGCACCGGTGAGGTGAAGGTGCCCGTCGCCCTCAAGGACGATCTGGTGGAACCGTCGTTCGGCGCGAAGCTCACCCGGATCGGCTGACCCGGAGGGCGGCCGCCGACAGCCCCTGCCAACAGTGCGGCCCCGCCGATTTCGGCGGGGCCGCACTGTTGGCAGGGGGTCAGCAGGGGACGGCGCCCCCGCACTGGCAGGGGCCGCCGCTCTGGCAGCCGCATTGGCAGCTGGGGCCGCACGAGCAGTTGGCCGCGCGCGGTGACGGGGCCGTCGCGGGGCGGGGCGTTGTGTACAGGAGGCTCGGTGGAGCCATGGGAGGAACAGGCTGCTCGGGAATCATGGTCAAGCTCCCTTCCCTGGTGCGCTGTTTCGGTCCTGAGTCAACTCCAGGCCATGACGGGCGTCAACGCCCTTGCGCGACAAGGGGTTTGAGAGTACGGATCTCATGCGCATCAGGAGCCGCACTCCCCCCACCCGGCCCGATTGTCAGTGGTGCCCGGCAGGATGGTGGCAGGCCCGGCGTCGGGCGCGCGCGGGGGCTGTGCGTTCGGCGAAGGAATCGGCTCGGCACGTCCGACAAGGGAGTCCGCGATGACCTCCAAGTTCAGGTTCGGGGCAGGCACGGCAGGGGGCGCACGTCCCGCGAGCGGCTCGCGCCTTCCGGCGCTTTCCCTCGCGGCGGGGCTGCTCACCGCGACCGTCGCGCTGTACATGGCGCTCGTCGCCTTCGGCAACATCACCGACTTCGACACCAACCGGCAGTTCGTCCGGCACGTCCTGGCGATGGACACCACGTTCAAGGACCCGGATCTCATGTGGCGGGCCATCACATCGGGCACGCTCCAGGACATCGCGTACGTCGTGATCATCATCTGGGAGACCGTGGCCGCCCTGGTGCTCGTCGCGGCCGCCGTCGCCTGGCTCGGCGGGCCGCGGCGGCGTTCCGGCGCGGGGCGGGCCCGCCGCCTGAGCACCCTCGGGCTCTTGATGGTGCTGCTGCTGTTCGGCGCCGGATTCATAGCCATCGGCGGCGAGTGGTTCTCGATGTGGCAGTCGAAGTCCTGGAACGGACTCGACGCGGCCACCCGCAATTTCATCGTGGCGGGCATCGTCCTCGTGGTCGTCCATCTGCCGGGCGGTGAATCCCCGGCGGAATAGGCCGACGTCACTTCCCGGCCAAGTCGCGTGTCGGAGCTCTCAGCCGGAAGTGGTCACCGAATACCGCAGACAAGGTGCATAATGCATGTGTAGCCCTTCGCGCGTCCCCCGTCGCGAAGGGCTACACCTGCTTGCAACGGCCACGCACCTTGGACGCGCGAAACGCGCAGGGCGCAGCAGCCACCCGAGCAAGGAACTCCCCTCGTGGCTCCTTGTTCGTGTTTTTTCGAGTTAACAGTGACGTAGAGTGTTTCCGCAAGTCCGGTTCCGATCACGGAGCAAGATGTTCCGTTTTGTCACCGGCGACCGTGGCCGACAGGCTCCCCGTCCGCCGGGCCCCTGTACCAAGGTCGGTTAAAGTACACAGCCGTTGACCGAATCGGACGTCGCGCATCGACGGACAGCGCATGAGCGGCGGACGTGGACGTGGGGACCCTGATGGACAACGGCGAAGAGCACACGCCCGACCTGACCACATTGCGGCAAAAGGTCGAGTACATGGTCGAGAAGACCTTCCCGGGGGAGAAGATCTCCGGCCGGGTCTTCGCCGATCTCGTGAAGGAACGGGGCGGCTCGCTCTCCCACAGCTATTTCTCCAACATCCTCGCCGGCAAGGTCACCAACCCGTCGGAGGAGATCCTCAAGGCTCTCGGGCTCGGCTTCGGCGTGGACTGGCGTTTCTTCAAGGACGAGTCCGAAGTGGTCGACGACGTCGTGGCCGGGCTCCAGTTCCTTGCGAAGCGGCGTACCGGGGAAATCAGCGGCCTGGCGGCCCGCGGGCTCGACGACGACGGCCTCGACCCGGAGCTGCTCCAGTTCGTCCTCTCCCTCCTGGAGGACAACAAGGACAACAAGGACGGCGATGGCGGACGGGGCAGCGGGCCCGAGGCCGCCCCCGGCGGACAGTCCCGGTAGCGGGCACCGCGTGTTCATGACGATTGGCTAAGATCGCAGACCGCTTGTCACACACGCGTGACTACGATCAAGAGGTCTCCATGTCCATGCGCGAGCTGCGGAAAGAGTGCGAAGCCGGCCTGGCGGATCTGCCGATCCCGGCCCCGTTCAGCATTCCGGGTCTCGTGGCGAACATGGAGGAGGCCCGGGGCCGCACCATCGTGCTGCACGAACTGCCCGACCGCCTCGCCCGCGTGAACGCCGCGTGCGGCCTGCGCCTCAAGTCGGGCGGCACCAGCTTCGTGCTCTACCGGCGCCGTCCCACCGCGTACCAGACCCAGCACGTCATCCTGCACGAGCTCTGCCACGAGTGGTTCGACCACGGCACGACCCTGAACGCGGACCAACTGCGCCAGCTGCTGCCGCTGTTCAACACCTCCCTGATCAAGCGGGTCCTCGGCTCCGACGAGCCGGCCGCGCGCCCCGGGCCGCCCGAAGCCCCGGCGCCCCCGGAGGAGGAGCCGGCCGGTCTGCCGCCCGCGGTCACCGAGGCGCTGCGCTCCGGCGGCCCCATCCAGGCGCGCGCCCAGTACGACACCCACGACGAGCGGATCGCCGAGTTCGGCGCCTCGCTCATCCCCCGCATGGCCCGCGACGTGACGAGCGACGACATGGTCGGACGCCTCGCCAACTCCCTGTCCCGGCCCGTCGCCCACCGGCGCCGCGGCTTCTTCCGCCGCTCGTAGCCGTCGAACCCCCGCACCCTCGCGCCCCCCTGTCCCCCTCCACGTCCCCGAGGAATTGCCGTGACCGCGCTTGACCTTGCCGGCTATCTCATAGCCGGCCTGATGACTGCCGTCGCCCTGTGGCGCATGCCCGCGGCGCTCTGGGGCGACGAGGAGGACAAGCGCAGACGCGCCCTGTGGGGCTGCTACGCCGGCTTCGCCCTCGCCCTGTGGACCAAGACGAAGGTCGTACGCATCGGGCTCAACAACAGCCCCGTCATCGACCTCGCCGTACTGATCAAGCACTACACCGCGACGGTCGCGATCCTGGCGATCCTCAGCTACATCGTGGCCATCTACGGGCACTTCCCGGAGGGCGGGGTCATCCCCCGGCACGTGCGGTTCGCCCGGGTCATCCAGCAGGTGGCGGCCAAGGCGTCCGTCGCCACGCTGATCCTGCTCACCGTGCTCTTCTTCACCGTGGTCGACCGCTCGTACGCCTCGGACCGGTTCGTCTCCGACCACGCCGGGCAGTGGGGCGCCACGCTCTACATGAGCGTGTTCTACCTGTACTTGGGAGCCGCGTCCGCCGTGTGTGCCTACCAGTGGGCACTCGCCACCGCCGGGGCCGCGGCCCGCCATCTGCGCATCGGCCTCGGCATGATGACGTTCGCCATGTTCATCGGCGTCGGCTACACCGTCAGCCGGACCCTGTTCCTGTGGATCAGCGTCATCGACCAGCCGAGCCCGGCCTTCGCCCTGAAGTTCGACGAGATCACCGAGGCGGCCCAGGTCGTCCTGTTCGCGTTCTTCGCGCTCGGCGCCTCCATCCCCGCGTTCAGCAAGGGCTGGCGCCGGGTGAGGCTGTGGCGGGCGCAGGCCAGGCTGCACCCGCTGTGGCGGGAGCTGATGACGGCCTTCCCCGACCAGCCCTTCGAACCCCCGGCCTCGCTCACCCGCGAGCTGACCCGCTTCGGCACCCCGGCGGACCTGCGGATCGACCGATGGGCGGCCGACATCGCGGACGCCGTCGAGAAGCTGCGCCACTACGTGCCGGACGGGCTGCTGTCCGCCGCCAAGCGGGCCGCGTCCGACGACAGCCCGCGACCGGAGAGCGCCGAGCCGCTGGCCGAGGCCTACTGGATCAAGGCGGCACTGGCCGCCAAGGCCGACGGCACCGCCGCGGGTGACGCCGCGGCCGTCGAGACCAAGCACGCCACCGACCAGGACGGCGAAGTCGCCTGGCTGGTCAGGGTGGCCGCCGCCTATCGGACCGTCAGCGGCGAACGGGCCCGCGGCGTCCTGGATTCCCTGGAGAAGACCGCGTGAGTGACACCCTGACCACGACCGAAAGCCGTACGACGGCCACCGCCCGCACCATCACCGACGTCCTGCAGCCGCGCAACGTACTGCTCGCCGGGATGCTGGGGATAGGCCTCGCCGCGGCCGGCGAGTGGACCGGCCTGCTGTGGGGGCTGCTCGGCGCGCTGTGCGCCGGGCTCGTCCCGGCCGGATACATCGAGTGGGAGCGCAAGCGCGGCACCTGGGGCGACCGGCATGTCGTCGACCGCACCAAGCGTGCGCCGATCTTCTTCGTCATCCTCGGCTCGATCGGCGCCGGTTCGGTCGTCATGGTGCTCGGCCACGCGCCGACGGGCATCCTCACCGCGATGCTCGCCCTGTGGGTGATGACCATCTTCCTGCTCGCCGTGAACACGGTCTGGAAGATCTCCGTGGACTCCGCCGTCGCCTCGGCGGTCGTCGCGCTGCTCGCCGTGGTGCACTCGCCGTGGTGGCTGCTCGCGTACGCGATCACCGTCGCGGTGTGCTGGTCGCGGGTCGCCCTGAGCTATCACACGGTCATGCAGACGGTCGCGGGCAGCGCCCTCGGGGCGGCCACCTCGGCCGCGTTCCTCTTCATCTGATTCACCTGATTCACCTGACGGTGTGTCAGGCGGGTCCGCGCCGGGCGTAGCGGCCCGGCGCGGTGCCCACCACCCGCTTGAAGTGGCGGGTCAGATGGGACTGGTCGTAGAACCCGGTGGCCCGGGCCACATCACCGGGCGCCCGCCCCTCCAGGAGCAGCCCCCGGGCCCGGTCGATCCGCCGGGCCGTCAGGTACTGGTGCGGCGCGATGCCGAACTCGGCGGTGAAGGCGCGCACCAGATGGGTGGGGTGCGCGTGCACCAGGCCCGCGGCCTCCTCCAGCGTCACGCCGTCGACGACCCGGGCGTCCAGGACTTCGCGCAGGCGCCGCGCGATCGAACGGCCCGGAGCGCCCGGACCGCTCGCGAGCCGGGGGCTCAGATGGCCGCGCAGCCGCTCGGCGATGAGCGCGAGCCTGCTCTCGGCCTCCAGTTCCTCGCCGCGGTGCGCGAGAGCGGTGTGCAACTGGCCGACCCTGCGCCTCAGTACGGAGTCCACCAGGTCGGGCCCGTCGACGGCGGGGGCGATGAGGCTGTCGTCGAGCTGGGTCCGGTCCAGGTAGACCACGCGCTTGCGGAAGCCGTCGGCGGTGGCCGGGGAGCCGTTGTGCGGCACGTCCGGCGGCAGCAGGGTCACCGAGTCGCCCGGAGTGCCGTGCGCGTGGCGGTCCAGGTCGTAGCGGACCGCGCCGTCGTCGACGATCAGCAGCGTCCAGCTGTCGTGGACGTGCATGGGGTAGGAGTGCTCGGTGAACCGGGCGTGGAAGACCTCCACGACGCCGGCGACCCGGGGGCGCCAGGCGGAGATCTCCTGTTCAGCGGTCATGCAAGGAACGTACAAGACCCGGCGGGGGCGGGCCCGGCAGTCTCATTCCATGACATCAGACAGCGCCGCCCCCGTACGTTTCGACACCAAGATCGCCGTGCTGCTCCGCGACGACCTGCGGACCTGGCAGCGGCTCAATGTGACGGCCTTCCTGGTGAGCGGTCTCGGCACGGAGGTGCCCGAGACGATCGGCGAGCCGTACGCCGATGCCGACGGCACCGGCTACCTCCCGTTGTTCCGCCAGCCGGTCCTCGTCTTCGAGGGGACCAAGGAGGTGCTGAAGTCGGCCCACACCCGCGCCCTCGGCCGCGACCTCCCCCGCGCGGTGTTCATCGGCGACATGTTCAGGACGGGCCATGACGAGGACAACCGGGCCGCCGTCCGTGCCGTACCGGGAGCCGACCTCGATCTGGTCGGGCTCGCGGTCTACGGGCCCCGCAACGCGGTGGACAAGGTCCTGAAGGGGGCGCGCATGCACCCCTGACCGGGGGGCCGCTCAGGGAAAACGCACGGTCACGGCGAGACCGCCGCCCGGATTCGCCACGGCCGTGGCCGCACCGCCGTGGGCGCGCGCGATGGAGGCGACGAGCGCGAGGCCGAGCCCGGCCCCCTCGCCGGGGGCGTGCCGGCGTTCGTTGAGGCGGCGGAACGGTTCGAAGAGGTCCGCCACCGCGTCCGGCGGCACCACGGGCCCGGTGTTGGTGATCCGGAGCGTGCGGTCGGCCGCCACCAGAGCCACGTGGAGCGTGCCGTCGCGGTGGTTGTAGCGGATGGCGTTGCCGACCAGGTTACGGATCAGATGGGTGAGCAGCACCGGGTCACCCTCGACGGTGAACGGCTCCAGGGCGGTGGTGAGCGTGATGCCCCGCTCGCGCGCCTCCTGGCGGTGCTCCTCGGCGACGGTGGTGACACGGTCGTCGAGCGTCACGGGCTCGCGGTGTTCCAGGCCCTGGTCGGAGGCGGCGAGGAGCAGGAGCGACTCGATCAAGTGCTCGCTGCTGTCGGCCACTTGGAGGAGTTCATCGCGGATCCACCTGATCCGTTCCGGGTCGGGGTCGACGAGACCGATCTCGGCGGCGGCCCGCTGGACGGCGAGCGGGGTGCGCAGTTCGTGGGCGGCGTTGGCCGCGAACCTCCGCTGCGCGCCCACCAGTTGCTCGATCCGGCCCAGCATCTCGTCGAAGGTGTCGGCGAGTTGCTTCAGCTCGCCCGGAGGGCCTTTGAGGTCGATGCGCTGGTGGAGGTTCTCGCCGGACAGCTTGCGGGCGGTGGCGGTGATGAGGCCGACCGGGCGCAGCACCCGGCCCGCCATCCACCAGGCGAGGAGCATCGAGAGCACGGCGAAGACGGCGAGGGCGATGCCGGAGACGGTCAGCAGCCGGTCGAGGGTGGTGGCCGCGACGACCTGGACGACCTGGGTCCTCGCGTACTTGCCCGCCCGCTCGGAGGGCACGAGGTCGCTGGGCAAAGTGGCCGGGGAGCGCGGTGTGGCCTGCCCACCGGGCACGACCCCGGTGAACGCGCTCCCGATGCGGTGGTCGAGGCCGTACTGGACGAACACGTAGATCACGCCGACCAGTACGCAGCCCGCGAGCAGGAGCAGCCCGCCGTACAGGGCGGTCAGGCGGGCCCGCTCGGTGGCGGGGACGAGTCGGCGGATCATCGTTCGGCCCGCCCGCCGTCGTCCGGGGTGCGTGCGATGCGGTAGCCGGCGCCGGGGACGGTTTCGATGGCCGGCGGGTCACCGAGTTTGGCCCGCAGCCGGCTGAGGGCGACCCGTACCGGATTGGTGTCGTACCCGGCGTGCTCCTCCCACACCTGCTCGATGAGGTCCTCGCCGCTGACCACCTTGCCGTCGGCCCGCATCAAGGTCTCCAGAACGGCGAACTCCTTCCGCGTCAGGGCGAGTTGGCTGCCGTGGCGGCCGGCCTGGCGGCGTGCGGTGTCGAGGACGATTCCGGCGCGCTCGATGACCGGGGGCAGTGCGGGCCGGGCCCGGCGGCCGAGGGCGAGGACGCGGGCGAGGAGTTCGTCGTATGCGAACGGTTTGGTCAGGTAGTCGTCGGCGCCGAGCCCGAGGCCCTCGACCCGGTCGCGTACCGCGCCGGACGCGGTGAGCATGAGCACCCGGGTGAGCAGCCCCTCGGCCACCGCCTGACGGCACACCTCGTCGCCGTGCAGGCCGGGCAGGTCGCGGTCGAGGACCAGGACGTCGTAGTCGCCGAGCCGCAGTTTGCGCAGCCCGCTGAGGCCGTCGAGGGCGACGTCCACCGCGATCGCGTCGCGGCGCAGACCCTCGGCGATCATCGTGGCCAGGAACGCCTCGTCTTCGACTACCAGTACGCGCATGCCCCCTGTCTACCGGAAGCGGACCTTTCGCCGTTGTTACGCGGGGCTGCGCCCGGGGCCGTAAGGGAAACGAAACAGCGGGTTGCCGGACGCTCTCCTCGGCCGTGCTTCGGCGGCCGGTCGCGCGCAGCCCTGCCGCGGCCACGCGTGTCCGCGAGGAGAGAAACGATGAGGAACCACCGGCTCACCCTGGTCCTGGCATCCGGGATGGCGGGGCTTGCCCTGTTCGCCACCGGCTGTTCCGGCTCGTCGGGAGGGGACTCGGGGAAGGAATCGGGCGCCTCCGGCAACGGCTCGGGCCAGGGGTCGGGCGGGGATTCGGCGGCGGCCGACAAGGCCCAGGCACTGCGCGGCTGCCTGCGAAAGCAGGGCATGGACGTGCCCGACCTCAAGCCGGGCGAGAACCCGAATGCCCAGGTGCTCTCGCCGCCGCAGGGCACATCGGCGGACAAGTGGAACCAGGCGCTCAACGCCTGCGGGTCAGGTGTCCAGGGAGGCGGCGGCTCCGGCGCCCCGGACCCCAAGCAGCAGGACCAGGCCGTCAAGATCGCGCAGTGTCTGCGGGGCAAGGGCTTCGACATGCCCGACCCGAAGGTCGAGGGCAACCACAGCAGCGGCTTCAAGATCCCCGAGGGGGCCGACCAGGACAAGTTCATGAAGGCCCTCAACGAGTGCGCCGCATGAGGCCCCGGACCGTGATCGCGGCGGTGGTGACGGTGGCGGCCGTCGCGGGCGGCGGGTTCGCCGTCACGGGCCTCGCCCAGCCCGAGGCCAAGGACTCGGCCAGGCAGCAGACCGGACTCCCGGCCTCCACCGCCGCCATCGAGCAGGGCGATCTGGTGAGCAGCACCAGCGTCGACGGCACGCTCGGCTACTCCCGCGAGAGCAAGCTCAACGCCGGCGCGGCCGGCACCCTCACCTGGATCGCGGGCGGCGGCTCCGGCGTCAGGCGGGACGAAAGGCTGTACTCGGTGGACGGCAAGGACGTACGCCTCATGTACGGGACCGAGCCCATGTACCGGGTGCTCAAGAGCGGGGACAAGGGCACCGATGTACGGCAGCTGAAGGCGAACCTCAGGGCCCTCGGATACGGGAGCGGGCTCGCCGACGACGACACGTTCACGTCCGGCACCGCGGATGCGGTCAAGCGCTGGCAGAAGGCACACGGCCTGGCGCGGAGCGGACAGGTGGGGCCGGAGCAGATCGCGTTCGCCACCGGGCCGGTGCGGGTGCAGAGCGCGGACGCCGCGGTCGGCGACCGCACGGCGCCCGGCCAGAAGCTCATGACGACGACCAGCTCCGACCGTGTCGTACAGCTCCAGCTGAAGGTGTCCGACGCGGCGCTCGCCAAGGCCGGCGGCAAGGTGCGGGTGGAGCTGCCCGACGGCACTTCCGCCTCCGGCACGGTGTCGTCGGTCGGTGCCACCGCGAAGGCGGGCGACGACCCGAACGACAAGACGCCCCGGATCGCCGTGACGGTCACCTTCGACGACCCCGGCAAGGTGAAGGGGATCGACAAGTCTCCCGCGACCGTGAAGCTCAGTGGCGAGACCCGCAGACACGTTCTGAGCGTGCCGGTCGGCGCGCTGCTCGCGCTCGACGACGGGTCGTTCGGGGTGCAGGTGGTGGAGAACGGCAAGGCGCGCGAGGTCAAGGTGGAGCTCGGCATGTTCGCGCAGGGCCGCGTCGAGATATCCGGCGCCGGGCTGCGCCCGGGCCTGCGGGTCGGGGTGCCCTCGACATGAGCGCTGCCACCCTCATCGAACAGCCCGGGGCCGAACCGCCCGTGGTCGAGCTGTCCGGGGTCACCAAGGAGTATCCGGGCGGGGTCGCCGCGCTGCGCGGGGTGGACCTCACCGTGGAGCGGGGCGAACTCCTCGCGATCGTCGGCCCTTCCGGCTCGGGCAAGTCCACCCTGCTGCACATCGTCGGCACCCTGGATCTGCCGACCGCCGGGTCGGTCACGATCGCGGGGCACGACGCGGCCGCCCTCAGCGACCGCAGGCTCTCGGCGCTGCGGGCCCAGCACATCGGCTTCGTGTTCCAGGCGTTCCACCTGGTGCCGGGCATCAGCGCCCAGGACAACGTGGCGGAGGGGCTCCTCTACTCCGGCATGACGCGGGCCGAGCGCCGCAGGCGGGCGGCCCGTGCGCTGGAGCGGGTCGGGCTCGGCGACCGCATGAAGCACCGGCCGCACGAGCTGTCCGGCGGGCAGAAGCAGCGCGTGGCCATCGCCCGGGCGGTGGTCGGCGAGCCCGATCTGCTGCTCGCCGACGAGCCCACGGGAGCGCTCGACTCGGCGTCCGGAGAGGCGGTGATGGAGCTGATCCACGAGCTCAACAAGGAGGGCGCGACCATCGCCGTGATCACCCACGACACCGAGATCGCCGCCCGGCTGCCGCGCCAGGTCCGGATCCGGGACGGCCGGGTGGTCGAGGACAGCGGTCCGCTCGGCAGGGTGCGGGACGGCGGCCCGGACCGAGCAGCGCTTCACGGGGACGTCCGATGAGCGGGCGGCCGGTGCTCAGGCCGGCCCGGCTCGGTCCACGGGACATCCTGCACACCGGCGCCGCCGGGATGCGCAGCCGCCCGCTGCGGGTGGTGCTTTCGGCGCTCGGCATCGCGATCGGCATCGCCACGATGATCGCGGTGGTGGGGATCTCGGCATCCAGCAAGGAGCAGCTGCTCCGCGAGCTCGACAAGCTCGGCACCAACATGCTGGTCGTGACCCCGGGCACGGACCTGCTGACCGGGAAGCCGGTTCCGATGGCGAAGGACGCGGCGGGACGGGTGGCCCGGATCTCGGGGGTCGAGCACGTCGGCGCGACGGGCTCGGTGCCCGCGACGGTCCGCCGGTCGGAGAAGATCCCCGACACCATCACCGGTGGCATCCAGGTCCAGGCCGCCACCGATGACCTCCTCACCACCCTGCGCGGCACGCTGCGCAGCGGTGCCTTCCTCAACTCCGCCACCGGGAAGTACCCGTCGGTGGTGCTCGGCGATGTGGCGGCCGGCCGGCTCGGCATCACGGCGCCCGGCCAGCAGGTGTTCATCAACGGCCAGTACTTCACGGTCCTCGGCATCCTCGACCCGCTGCCGCTGGCGCCCGACATCGCGCGCTCGGCGCTGGTCGGCTGGGACGTGGCGACCGGTCGCCTCGGTTTCGACGGCCGTCCCACGGCCGTCTACGAACGCTCCGCCGACGCCTCGGTCGACCGGGTCCACGATCTGATCCCGCGCACGGTCTCGCCCGAGACACCGCGCGACGTCAGCGTCACCGACCCGTCCTCCGGCCTCCAGGCGAAGGCCGCCACCGAGGGCGCGTTCAGCAGCCTGCTGCTCGGGCTCGGCGGGGTGGCACTCCTGGTGGGCGGGGTCGGCGTGGCCAACACCATGATCATCTCGGTCCTGGAGCGCCGTTACGAGATCGGTCTGCGCCGTTCCATCGGCGCGACCCGGGGTCAGATCAGAGGCCAGTTCGTCACCGAGTCACTGCTTCTGTCGGGGCTCGGCGGGGCCGCGGGCATCGTGCTCGGGGCGGCGGCGACGGCGGTGTACTCGGTGTCGAGCGGTATCCCCTGGGTGATTCCGGCGTGGGCGGTGGCGGGCGGCTTCGGCGCGACGCTGGTGATCGGCACGGTCGCCGGGCTCTATCCGGCGGTCCGCGCCTCGCGGCTGTCCCCGACGCTCGCGCTGCACTCCGCCTGACCCCGCGCGGGCCGGGTCCGGATCGATGGATTCGGGCCCGGCCCGCGTGTGCGTTCGCCGTCCGGGCCGTCCGTGAGGTATCCGACACTCGACACACCGATCCGCACGGAATGCGCGCGCCCCTTGGCTGGTTGTCCCCGCGTACGGCCGGGGCGGTACCGGCCCGGGGGACGCACACGGAGAACGGAATACACAGCCATGGGTGAGTTGATCCTCGTACGTCACGGGGAGACCGAATGGTCGCGCTCGGGACAGCACACGAGCTACACCGACCTGCCGCTCACGGCGCACGGCGAAGAGCAGGCCCGCGCGGTCGCACCGCTGCTCGCCGACCGGCCCATCGGCCTCGCCCTGGTCAGCCCGCTCCAACGGGCCGTGCACACGGCCGAGTTGGCCGGAATCAAGAACGCCCGCATCACCCCCGATCTCCACGAGTGGGACTACGGCGGCTACGAGGGCATCACCACGGACGAGATCCACCGCACCCGCCCCGACTGGGACCTGTGGACGGACGGCGTGGCCCCCGGCCCGGCGGACCACCCCGGAGAGAGCCCGGCCGAGGTCGGCGCACGGGCCGACCGGGTCCTCGCCGAGGCCGCGGCGGCCCTGAGCGCGAGCGACGACGACGTCGTCCTCATCGCGCACTCCCACTTCCTGCGTGCCCTGACGGCCCGCTATCTGGGCCTTCCCGCTTCCGGCGGCGCCCTGTTCGTCCTCGACACGGGCGCACTCGCCCGGCTCGGCCGCGAACACGGCCGCCCGGTGCTCACCGGGTGGAACACGGTGATCCAGCACACCGCGCACTGATCACCCGGGCGCCGGCCCTCAGGCCGCCGCCACCGCCTCGTGAGCCCTGCGCAACGCCAGGGCCGCGAGGGCCTCGGGGGCACCCGCCTGGCCACGGATGCCGGGAAAGGCGTTGATGTCCACGATCAGCGGCCCGCCCTCCCGCGTCGCTATGACGTCCACGCCGTACACGTCGAGGCGGAAGGCCTCGCCGACCTCGACCACCAACCGCGCCCAGCCCGACGGCAGTTGGCCCAGGGCGAGCGGCCGGGTGGGGCCTCGGCCCTCGGGGGACAGCTCCGAGCGGCGCAGCGCCGCGAAGACCGTGCCGGCGATCACCCACAGCTTGTGGTCGTCCCCGTTGTTCTCCGCGAACTCCTGGGTCACCACGGGCTCGTTCGCCCAGGAACCGGCCAGCTCCGCCCACTGCCGCCGGCTGTCGACCCGCGCCACCAGGTCGTGCCGCCGGCTGTGCCGGCTCTTCACCACCAGCGGGCCGTCCGGCCCGGCGCCGGCCGCGAGCTCGGCCAGCGAGCCATGGGTACGGGTCGCCGCGAACGGCAGCCCGGCCTCCTCGGCCCGCTCCGCCATGGCGGTACGGTCCTGGCACAGGGCGGTCGCCGTCGCGGAGTTGATCACCGGGACGCCCCGGGACTCCAGCTCCCGGGCCAGGGCGAGAGCGCGCGGCGTACGCGACTTGAGCAGGTAGACGTCGGCCCACCGCTCCAGGGTGTCGAGTCGGGCCGTCTCCGGATGGACGGCCACCACCCTGTGTTCGCTCCGGAGCAGCTCCGCGGTGGCGGCGAGCAGCGGATGGTCCGGCTCCGGCGTGATGAGCCCGACCGTGGTCGCGCCGCTCACCGGCCCTCGACCGCCGCCGAGGACCGCACCGGCTGCGCCCCGGCGCCCGGCACGCCACCCCCGAAAGGCTGCTCCGGTATGCGTGCCGCGGCGGGGACGAAGGCGGCTGCGGCCACCTCGCTGCCCGTGCGGGCCAGTTCGAGCACCGCGCGGGCCACCTTCGCGGCCGCGTCCGGGACCTGCCGGAAGCTCGGGAAGTCGTTCACATCGACGACCACCGGCCCGTCCGGGCCGAGCAGCACGTCGACGCCGTACAGGTCGAGCCCGTAGACCGCGCCCACCTGGTCGACGATGGCGGCCACTTCGGCGGGCAGCGGAACATGCCGTTCGCGCACGCCCCGGTCGGGGTGGAGCGGTGAGCGGCGCTCGGTGGCGTACAACTCGCCGCCCACGCAGTACACCTTGAGGTCGATGCCCGAGTTGGGGACGTACGGCTGCGCGATGAGCATCCCCTCCCCCGCGAGCGCGGGCAGCATCGCGGCCAGCCGTTCCGGCGACGGCACGAGGTGCACGGCCCGCCCCGAGCTGCCGTCGGCGGGCTTCACCACCAGGGGGAACTCGGACTCGGGTATTTCCAGGAGCAGTTCGGGCCGTGCGGCCGCGTACGTCAACGGCACCGGAAGGCCCCGGCTGCGTCCGATGGCCGAGGCGAGCGCCTTGTCCCGCACTCCACGGATGGACCGGACATCGTTGACGGTGGTCAGGCCGACGGCGGCGGCGGCTTCCAGGAGCGGCAGCCCCGGGCCGCCGGAGACCGTCTTGAGCACCCAGGCGTCGTGGGTGCCCGCGCGGACCGCCTCGGACATCCGTAGCAGGGACCCGCCGGGGCGCACCACGTCGACCTGGTGTCCCCAGGCGTCGAGTTGGCGGATCACCTCGACGGGCATGCCGTCATGGCGGTAGTGCTCTTCCACCAGGAAGCAGAGCCTCATCGACCTTCCCCGTAATGCCCGGACGTCCGCCGATCCCGTCCGGCGAGCTGTGACGTCACAGGATGTCATGAACTGCGGGCAGGTCGCCGCCCGCCCCGGCCCGGCTCCTTTCCCCGCCGTAGCCGTCCCAGCAGCCTTCGCTGTACCGGCACTCCTCCCCGCTGCCGGGAGGGCTCCCGGGCGACGGGCTCCGCCTTCGGATTCCCCCTGCTCTCCGCCGCCGGGTCCGGGGCGGAAGCCGCCGTCGAGCCGGGGGCGGGGCCTTGGTCCCGGGCATCCGCGAGGGCCTCCACGAGCCGTAGCCGACACCAGTCGATCTCGTCCGGTTCGTCCGCCAGGACAAGCCCGTCGATCACGCCCTGGGCGGTCGGGGACTCGGGGTGGACCCTGAACGTCTCGGGCCGCAGCCGCCTCAAATGGGCCCGTTCATACGGGTCGTGGACGATGTGGGCGAGATGGGCGCTGTCCAGCGTGGCGGCCACCGCGGCCGCCAGCTCCCACTGGTCGTCGGTCTGGCGGGCCAGCATCGCGATCCTGCGCGCCCGCCAGTTGCGCGGCCGCCAGTCCTGGCCGCCGTCCGGCTCCGGGTGGCGGCCGCTGAGCAACTCTGGCTCGCGCAGCGCCAGTTCGACCAGTTCGTCGGCCAGATAGAGCCACACCACGGCCCGGTACCTGTTGAGGTAGCAGCGCACCGGCGCGAACCGGCCCGTGCGGGCGAGCTTGGTGAAGCGACCGGGTGCGATGCCGAGCAGGTCGGCGCCCTCAGCGGTGCCGACGGTCCGCACCCGTTCGCGCAGGCCCTCGGGAAAGTCCTCGGCGGCTCTCAGCCACGCCACCTCGCGCGCGGTGACCCGCCGGTGTCCGCCGCCCGGATCCGGGACCGTGCGAATGTGGCCGAGCTGGACCGCCAGCTCGAACTCGGCGCGCTTCAGCTCCAGTTCGCGTGCGGCGGCGCCTGGCGCGAGCCGCGGGCCGGCCGGTGCCGCCGCGCTCGCGGCGACTGCGGGCACAACGGCATGAGTGGTGGTGACTACGGTCATCGGATCCTCCCCCGTGAGGAACGAGTACGCGAGAGACGAATACTCTCGGTGACGACCGTAACGCGCCGTGCCGACATCCCGCTCGGCCTGTGGATAACTCCCGTCCGGCGGACGAAGAACTCAAATCCGGCGCCCGGACGCCCAGTTCAGACGGGTCGGGGCCCGAGACGGGCCCGCGTCCGAGACGGATCGGACGCCGAAACGGGTCAGACGTCGGCACCGGCCGGCCGCCGAAACGGGTCGGACGCCGGCACCGGCCGGAGGTCGAGACAGGTGCGAAACGGAGGCCGGTCAGAGATCGGTCGCTCCGAGGTCCCTCGGCTGTCGCGCCGCCACCGAGAGGTGCTCGCCCACCCGGTTCACCAAGAGGGTCATCTCGTACGCGATCTGGCCGATGTCGGCGTCGGCGGAGCTGAGCACGCACAGGCAGCTGCCGTCGCCCGCCGCGGTGACGAACAGGACGCCCTCGTCGAACTCGACCATGGTCTGGCGGACCTTGCCGGCCCGGAAGTGCAGGCCCGACCCCTTGGCGAGGCTGTGCAGGCCGGAGGAGACCGCCGCCAGATGTTCCGCGTCCTCGCGCGGGAGCTCGGCGCTCGCGGCGGTGACCAGACCGTCGTTGGACAGCACGATCGCGTGGCGCACGTGCTCGACCCGTCGGGTCAGGTCGTCGAGCAGCCAGTCGAGTTCCTTCTTCAGTGCCATGTCAGGCCTCCCCGCTCATGCAGTTCCCCGTTTCCCCGTTCCCCTGCCACCCTTCCCCACCGGCGCGCCACGGGCAAGCGGTGCCGGACTCCGGCCAGTCGCGTCGCGGCGCGGGCCGGGGCATCAGCCGACCGAGTCGAGCAGGCGCGCGGTGTGCATGCGCCCGGCGTACTCGACGAGGCGGATCAGGACCTCCTTCCCGGAGTCGCGGTCGCGGGCGTCGCACAGCACCACGGGGGTGCCGCCGTCCAGGTCGAGCGCCGCGGACACATCGGCGACGCCGTGGGCGCGGGCCCCGGCGAAGCAGTTGACGGCGACGACGAAGGGGATGCGGCGGTGCTCGAAGTAGTCGACCGCCGGGAAGCAGTCCTCCAGGCGGCGCGTGTCGGCGAGCACGACCGCGCCGAGCGCCCCCTGGGACAGCTCGTCCCACAGGAACCAGAAACGATCCTGCCCGGGGGTGCCGAACAGGTACAGGGACAGGCCCGAGCGGATGGTGATCCGGCCGAAGTCCATGGCGACGGTCGTGGTGGTCTTCTGGTCCACGCCACCGGTGTCGTCCACCGACTCCCCTGCCTCGCTGAGGAGTTCCTCGGTGCGCAGCGGACGGATCTCGCTGACAGCCCCGACGAGGGTGGTCTTGCCCACCCCGAATCCGCCCGCGACGAGGATCTTCAGCGCGAGGGCGGGGGCGGGTTCAGAGGGCTCGGAGGCCATCGATCACTTCTCTCAGGATGATCTCGTCGGGCAGCTGCGCGGGCGGTACGGGCCGGCTGACGGCCACATGACCGGATTCGAGCAGGTCCCCGACGAGGACGCGGACGACACCGACGGGCAGGTCCGCGTCGGCGGCGAGTTCGGCGACGGACTGGGTCTCCCTGCGGCACAGGGCGAGCAGCGCCCGGTGTTCGGGGCCGAGGAGGGATTCCTCGGCGGGCTCGGGCCCGCGCGGCGCGGCGAGCGTGACGAGCGCGATGAGGTCGAGGCGTACGCCGCTGGGGCCGGGCGCGGTGCGGCCGCCGGTCATGGCGTACGGGCGGACCAGCGGCCCCGCGTCCGTGTCGTACCAGTGGCTCGGCCGGTACGCGGGGCCTTCCGGCCGGTGTTCGTTCATGGGGTGGGCGTGCCTTTCCGGTCAACCGGCCGCCGGCGGGCGCACGGTGTGGCGCGGTGGCGTGTAGAGGTGTTCGCCGACCCGTTTGACCAGACGTGCCATCTCGTACGCGATGAGCCCGATGTCGCTGGTGAGCGAGGAGAGCACGGCGAGGCAGGAGCCGTCTCCCGCCGCCGCGACGAAGAGGAATCCGTCGTCCATCTCGACCATGGTCTGGCGTACTTGGCCGACCTGGAAGTGGCGTCCGGCTCCCTTGGCGAGGCTGTGGAACCCGGAGGCCACCGCGGCGAGGTGTTCGGCGTCCTCGCGGGTCAGCGCGCTGGAGGCGCCGACGGCCAGGCCGTCGTTGGACAGCACGACGGCGTGCCGGACCTCGCCCACCCGCATGACCAAGTCGTCCAGGAGCCAGTCGAGTTCACCCGAGCGCGTGCCGGGCCGCGCGCCGGAGGCCGCGCCGGGTGCGGGGCCCGTGTGGTGCGGGGCGTCGAGCCTCTGGTGGTCGATCATGCGCGGTCTCCTTCGCTGGTGCGGCCGCCACCGGGCGTGCCCGGTGCGGGAGTTCGGGGGGCGGGCCGGTCGGCGCCGCCTCGGGCCCAGCCACCCATGTAGGCGGTCATGCGGTCCCGGGCCTGCTCGGGGGTGGAGGCGGCGGCACCCGGGCCGGTGTCGGGCTCGGGGGCGGGAGCCTCGCGCAGTTGCGGGGCGAGGCTCGCCTGGCGCACCCGGCGCGGCAGCCCGTCCTCGGCGCCTTCGGGGGCGACGCCCCGGGCCCGCTGGCGCAGGGTGGTCACGCCGGGAGGCGCCGTGGGTTCGGGCCGGCCCGGCGGGGGTGCGAAGTCCGCGACCAGGGCCGGCCGGGGCGGCGCCGCCGGGGCCGGTTCGATCGGCCTGCGCGCTTCCTCCTCAGGCTGTTCCAGGCGCCGGGCGGTGGCCCGCGCGGGCTGGGCCGGGGCCTCAACTGCGGCTTGGAGCAGGTCGGTTGGCAGCAGGACGACCGCGGTGGTGCCGCCGTACGGCGAGGTGCGCAGGTGGACCTTGATGGTGTGGCGGGCGGCGAGGCGGCTGACGACGAAGAGGCCGAGACGGTCGCTGTCGAAGAGGTCGAGCGCCTCGGACTGTTCGATCCTGCGGTTGGCCTCGTGGAGGGATCCGTCACTCATGCCCAGCCCGCGGTACTCGATTTCGAGCGCGTACCCGTTGCCGACGGGCTCGCCGGTGACCCGGACCTTGGTGTGCGGCGGGGAGAACTGGGCGGCGTTCTCGATGAGTTCGGCGAGCAGGTGGGTGAGGTCGGCGACGGCGCCACCGGTGACGGCGGCCTCGGGGAGCCGGCGCACTTCCACCCGGGTGTAGTCCTCGATCTCCGAGACGGCCGCGCGCACGACGTTGGTGAGCGGTACGGGCACGCTCCAGGCGCGGCCGGGGGCGGCGCCGGACAGGATGATCAGCGATTCGGCGTGGCGGCGCATGCGGGTGGTGAGGTGGTCGAGGCGGAACAGGTCGCCGAGTTCGCCCGGGTCGTCGGCGCGCCGCTCCATGCGGTCGAGGAGGCCCAGCTGGCGGTGCACGAGTACTTGGCTGCGGCGGGCGAGGTTGACGAAGACGCCGGAGATGCCGCTGGCCAGTTCCGCGCGTTCGACGGCGGCCGACAGGGCGGCCCGGTGAACGGTGCCGAGCGCCTCGCCGACTTGCGCGATCTCGTCCCGTGGCGGTGGTCCGGGCGGCGCCTCGGCCTGGATGTCGAGTTCTTCGCCGGATCTCAACCTGCCCATCGCGGTCGGGAGTTTGCGCCGGGCGATCTCCAGGGCGCTGTTGCGCAGGCTGATGAGCTCGACGACGAGCCCGCGTCCGATGCGTACGGAGATGACGAGGGAGGCGGCGACGGCGGCGAGGCCGAACAGGACGGCCGCGCCGCCCGTGGTCAGCAGCCCGCGGCTGAACGGGTCGGCGCGGCCGGTGGCGCTCCGCGCCCCTTGGGCCCCGATGTCCTGCATGCCCTTCTGCACCGTGCCGAGCACGGCGTCCCAGGCGGCGGGGTCCACGGCGGCTGCCGCCGCGCGCCCAGGCTCGGCGGCCTGGAGCTTGTCCTCGGCGGCAGTGAGCGCCGCGTACGCGCTCTGTCCGCCCAGTGCGGTCCAGGCGCTGCGGGCGGGGCCGGTGAGGTCGGAGGTGGCGCTTTCGGTGAGGGTCCGGCGGCTGTCGACGGCGCCCGTGAGGCGGCGCAGATGCTCGGCGCTGAAGGTGTGGCCGAGCTGTGCGGCGGATATCAGGGCGTCCTCACGGGCCAGCATTTCGCCGGCCCGGCCGAACTCGTACAGGACGCGCGTGCCGGGTCCGAGCGCCGGGGCCTGGACGCCGGCGAGTGCGCCGTCGACGTCGAAGCCCGCGTCGATGGTGTCGGTGTACTGCTGGTAGGCGGTGTCCCAGCCGGTGGTCCGGTCGTGGACGCCGCTCCGCAGCGCGGGCAGCTTCCGCGCCTGGGCGACGAAGGTCCGCAGCCTTTCGGTCACGCTCGCGGGCACGTCCCCGGCCTCGGCGACGGTGTGGTCCCGGTCGAGCCTGAGTCCGCCGAGGGCGGTGTCGGCGCGTTTGGCCCGCTGGTCGAGTTCGGCGGCGAGGTCGTCGGCGGGGGCCGCCAAGTACCGTGCGGCGGCGCGCCGTTCGGCCTGGAGTGCGGCCACGGCGGCGACGAGGGGGCCGTGGACCTGTTCGTCGACGCGGCGCGCCTGGCGCAGTGCGGAGACGTCCTGGGCGGTGGTGACGGTGGCGAAGCCCCACAAGGTCAGGAGCGAGACGACGGGCACCATGAGCAGCGAGACGATCTTGGCGCGCACCGTGCGGGGCCGCAGCCGCCACAGGGCCTCCGCGTCCTGCGGCGCCGGGGGTTCGCCGAGGGCGTGTTCGTCGGCGGCCGGCGGTCCTGCGTGGGCGCGTCGCCCACGGGCGCCCACCGGGGTCGGGGGCTCGGCGTCCGGGGCCTTGCGGGGTGTGCGCACGGATCTCCTCGCTTGCTGATGGGGCCGGGTGCGGCGCGGCGGAGGGTTTTCAGGGGGCGGGGGCGAGCTGTTCCGCCGAGGCGTACTCGGCGCGTTCGCGGGCCGTCGGGGAGAGCGCGACGAAGGCGGCGGTGATGAAGAGGTAGGACCCGAGGCCGACGGCGAGGGGGAAGATGAACTGCATCGCCGTCGCCCCGGGCAGTTCGGCGCCGCTGGGGGTGACGTCCACGCTCACCGCGATCATGCCGGTGTAGTGCATGCTGCTGACGGCCGCGCCCATCACGAGGGAGGCGGCGGCCACCGCGACCGGGGCCTTGATGTTCAGGCCGGCCCACAGGGCGGCGGTCGCCGCGACCACGGCGATGACGACGGAGAGCGCGACGAGTACGGGGTCGTAGTGGACCTGGCCGTGCAGCCGCAGGGCCGCCATGCCGAGGTAGTGCATGCCGGCGACGCCGAGTCCGGTGGCGAGGCCTCCGGTCAGGAGCGCGCGGGGGCGGTCCCTGCCGTATCCGACGGCGAAGACTCCGGCGCCGACGAACACCATGGCGACGAGCAGGCTGAGGATGGTCGGGAGCACGTCGTAACGGATGTCGGTGCCGCTCACGGCGAAGCCGAGCATCGCGACGAAGTGCATCGTCCAGATGCCGGTGCCGATGGCCGAAGCGGCGGTGATCAGCCAGTTGCGCCGGGAACGTCCGGTGGCGCCGAGGGCGCGCACGGTGCAGCGCAGCCCGAGGGCGGCGCCGATGCAGGCCATCGCGTACGACAGCACGGGTGTCAGCCAGCCGAAGGCGGCGTGGTCCAGGTGTCCCATGGCCCAGGGACGCTAGTCCGGGGAGGGGCGCGCGGCTGGGGCGCAGTTCGAAAGCTGCTGGAATATGACGAAGAGATGTTCCCCGACGATCGCGCTCTGTTCGAATGCGCTCGCCGTGGTCGATTTTCGGCCACTGCGGGATCGGTGGCGGGTGGGGGATCATGGGGCCATGGCCGGAGACCACGCACACGTTCAGGAATTCTTCGCCGCCCGCGCGGCCGACTGGGACCGCAAGTTCCCCGACGACGGCCCGGCGTATGCCGCGGCCGTCGCGGAGCTGGGGCTCACGCGGGGCGACGCCGTGCTCGACGCGGGCTGCGGCACCGGACGCGCCCTGCCGCCGCTGCGCGACGCGGTCGGCCCGACGGGCCTCGTCGTCGGCGTGGACCTCACCCCGGAGATGCTCGCCGAGGCCGTACGGGCCGGGCGCGACCGGCATGCCGTGCTGCTGCGCGCGGACGTGGCCCGGCTGCCGCTCGGCTCCGCGTCCGTGGACGTGGTGTTCGGCGCGGGGCTGATCTCCCATCTGCCCCAGCCGGCCGAGAACCTGCGGGAGTTGGCGCGGATCACCCGGCCGGGCGGCCGCCTCGCCCTGTTCCACCCCATCGGCCGCGCCGCGCTCGCGGCACGCCAGGGCCGCACGCTCACCGACGAGGACCTGCGCGCGGAGCCCAGGCTGCGGCCGCTGCTCGCCTCGGCCGACTGGCGGCTCGTTTCCTACGCCGACGAGGACGAGCGCTACCTCGCGGTGGCCGTGCGCGAGGGCTGACCGCCAGGGCTCCGGCGCGACGGGGCCCCTTCGCGCATGCCGGAGCCCTGGCCCGGCCGGGCCACTTCGCGTGCGAAGGCGGCCGGGTTGTCCAGCATGATGTTGTGCCCGGCGCCGGGAACCGTCACGACCCGGACGCCCGAGGCGATGAGGTCGGCGCGCCCCGGCAGGGCGTCGTCGAGGCCGCCCACCAAGTAGGTCCGGTCAACTGTCTTGGCCCGCATGAGGAGTTCGCGCATCGTCGGGCGCGTGCCGTGCACGAGCCCGACGGCCGTGCGGTGGAGGCCGAGCGGGTCTGCCAGGCGCATGGTCGCCGCCCAGGTCGGGCCGACGCGCGCGAGCACCTCCGGAAAGCCGCCGCCGTGCACGAAGTGCTCCTCCGTGTACGACGCGATACCGCTGCTGCCCGCCCCCGGCACCGGGTGGGGATCGAGGTTGGCCTCGGTCAGCAGGAGCCGGGCGACCAGGTCCGGGCGGCGGTCGGCCAGCACGACGGCGACCGAACCGCCCATGCTGTGCCCCACCACCTCGGCCTCCGTGAGGCCTGCCGCGTCCAGTACCGCCGCGAGGGCGCCGGCGTGGTCCTCAAGGGTGTAGCCGAAGTCCGCGGGCCGGTCACTGATGCCGTGCCCGGGCAGATCGACGAAGAGCTGGCGTCGACCGATGAGCGCCGGATGGGCCGCGATGTGGGCGTGATAGATGGCCGACATCGAGCCGAGGCCGTGCACGTACACCAGCGCGGGCCCCGCCCCCTCGCTCTGCGTCCACCGGATCAGGCTGCCCCGCCCGTCGAATTCCGTCTGCCGCATGACGCGCTCCCCGTGTCGGTGTGCCCGGTCACCTCGACCGGGCACGTCTCCGTGCTGCTCGTGGCCGACCATACATCGTTGGCGCAGTACTACGACACCGATGTACACCGTCAGACCTCACGCGATGCGGCAGAATGCGGGCATGCTCGAACTCGCCATCCTGGGATTCCTCTACGAAGCGCCGCTGCACGGCTACGAGCTGCGCAAGCGGATCACCGCGCTCACCGGGCATGTGCGCCCGGTCGGCGAGAGCACGCTCTATCCGGCGATCAAGCGCCTGGAGAAGGCCGGCCTGCTGTCCCGCGAGACCCAGCCCGGCGCGGCGGCGGCCCCCCGGCACACGCTCACGCTGACCGCGTCGGGCCGCCGCGATCTGCTGCGCCGGCTCGCCGAACCGGACCGTCTGGACATCACCGACGAGAACCGCTGGTTCACCCTGCTCGCGTTTCTGCGCCATCTGCCCGGACAGGCCGAACAGGCCACCGTACTGCGGCGCAGGCTGGCCTTCCTCGAAGAGCCCGCCAGCTTCTTCTACGACGGCGAACGCCCCATCGCCGCCGAGGAGTTGGACGATCCCTACCGGCGCGGCATCCTCACCATCGCGCGCGCCACCAGCGTGGCGGAGCTCAAGTGGCTCCGGGCGACGCTGCGTTCACTGGAATGAGCCTCACTCGGCCTCGCCCGCCCGCGCGCGCGGCACCGGGCAGCCACGGACGCCCGGCACGGGGAAGGTGCCGAGTTCGGGGACGCGGTAGCCGTCGGGGTAACCCTTGACCTCGGGGTTCTGGCGGCCGTAATGGGGCGTGGAACGCGGCGGGAACAGGCGTACGGCGCGGGCGCGCAGCCGCAGCGCGCCGTGGACCAGGGCCCGGGCGGCCGGGGCCGGCCGCTCGTAGCGGAACGCCCGCAGGAGCGGATCGTCGAGCAGGGCGAGGCTCGCGGCACGCAGCAGCGGGGCCAGGGGGCGCGGATACCAGGACGCCATGAGGTCGAGGGTGGCGTCGGACACCCGCCGCCCGCCCTCGTCGAAGCCGAAGTGGGCTGCCTCGTACGCGACGAGGCAGCGCTCGAACTCCTCGTAGGAGTCCGGGATTTCCTTGATTCCCATGTGCTGGCCGAGCGTCTGGTAGTAGCGGGCGGCGGCGCGCAGTTCGTGGTTGCTCAGCCGCCGCCACCCGTAGGAGTCGAGCCAGCGCTTCGGCACCACCACGAAGGTGCAGAGCACGTAGCGCATGTCGTCGTCGCTGATGTCGTACGAGCGGTGCATCTGGTTGATGCGGCGCACCGCCGCCCGTCCCTCCGCGCTGTCGAAGCCGTGCTCGACGACGGCGTCCAGAAGCAGGGTCGTGTCGTCGTATCTCTTCTGCGGACGCTCCGTCAGTTCTGCTGTTTCCGCGAGGAGTCGGCCGATGCTGGGCACGGCATAGGTGCGGTACAGAGCGAGTTCGAGGGCTCGGGTGTAGTCCCACGGGAACTCCAGGCTCGCCGTCATCCGATGGATCGCGAGGAAGTCCCGCTCGGGGTCGAGGCGTTGGATTTCCTTGAGCCGGTCGAAGCGAGTCACGGCTGACCCCTATCTGTCGACGGAGGCTCAACTCTACGTTGGTGGGGACCATGTGAAAGATCGGCGTGTCGCATACGCGCGGCGGGTCGTCCACGGAAGGTGGCCCTGATGTTCGGGAGATTTCGCAAGCCGGCCGAGCCCGTCCCGGCCGACGATCGCCACCACAACATCTTCGAGGCGGCGGCCGCTTATGTGGCGGCCTGCGCCGAGGACGACCAGGACGCCCTCGACGAGGCGGCGGGCTGGGTGTCACCGGAGGCCCTGTCGTTCGGAGTACGCGAACTGGCCTGCCGGGCCGTCATCGCGCTGGCCCGCGACCGCGACGAGTCGCCGACCGCCGTCGTGCAGGAGCTGATGGGCCTGCCGGCGGCCTGAATTCCGCTCCCTCGCGCTCCGCCGCGCCATGACCCGGTCGGTGAAAGTCGCGGGCGAGGTGGTGTTGCAGGCGGGCGTGACGGAACTGGTAGACCGCGCCCGCCTGGCGCAGGACGCCTCGCTGGTAGGCGTCTTCCAGGAAGGCGACCAGGGACCAGGGGAGCCGCCCGGTCAGCGGTAGCCAGAAGCGGGAGAAGACCGTCCACTGGCCCCAGGAGGTCAGGCTGAACAGATAGCCGAAGGCACCGCCGAGGCCGCTGATGACTCCGAGCTTGAGCGCCGCCGTGGGGTTCCACACCACCGGCCCGATGATCACCGACATGGCATCGACCAGCACCAGGGATCCAACGCCCACGAGGATGCCGAACGTCGGTGTCCAGACGAGGAGTTGGGTGGCGACCGTGCGACCGTTGGTGCGCAACAGGCCGCGCGGATTGACGGCGGACCGGATGTCGAGAGGGGCTTCGAAGAGGGCGACCAGACCGAGGGTCGGCCCGGCGGCCAGGGCGAAGATCAGAGCGTAGATGGCGCCGTCCCCGACGCCGCCGACCAGGACGTCGGCGAGGTCGGCGTGGAAGAGCAGGCCGTTGAGCCCCCCGCGCACGAACCCGTATCCGAAGCCGAACACCAGGCCGCAGACCACCCCGGTCATCAGGCGGCGAAAGGGGCGCCGTCCCGGTCTCCGCTCTCTGCCGCGCAGCCTCGTGCGGACGACGGACGGCACCACGGCGGCGTCCCTCGCCGCGACCATGAACCAGTACGCGAGCCCGAACAGGAGCCCGCCCAGCAGCCCCGCCACCGGCCCGTCCACCAGTTGGTACGCGACGGGGTCGAACGCGAGCCCGAAGACACCGTCGACCAAAGTGATCGCGAGGCAGATCACGAGCGCGGTCACCAGGGTGCGGGCGAGCCGGCCCAGCCCGTGGCCAAGGCGCCACCATTCCAGGTCGGGGGTGTCGAGACGGTTCAGGTGGTGGGCGAGATAGCCGAGCCAGTAGCGGGCGCGCTCGGGGTCCCAGGCGTCGCCGGGCGCGCCCCCGGGGCGCGGGCGGTAGGCGGCCTCGGTGAAGTTGTCGAGGAGGTGTTCCTCCAGTTTCTCGGGGGTGGCGAAGCGGCGGGTGTCCAGCAGCGCTGCCGGGTCGCTGCCGGGGGTGTCGCTGTAGACGGCACGGGCGAGGGCGACCATCAGCGGCGTGGTCAGCACCGTCGCGAGGTTGGCGCCGGCCACGCTCAGGGGCTGCCGACGCAGTTCGCCCAGCACGGGTTCCCAGGCGTTCTCCGAGCAGCCCCGGGCGCGGGCCTTGCGGGTGGTGCGCGGCAGATAGGCGTCCAGATCGGCCAGAGTGAGGTCGGACAGCTCTACCGCTGCGGCGGAGGTGAGGACGTCGGTCTCGGCCACCGCGGCGGCGTACTCCGAGGGCCGGCTCGTCAGGAGCAGCGCCAGCGTGGTGGCGTTGAGCGCTTCGAGGGCGGGGCGGCGCAGGCCGTCGGCTATCTCGTCGAAGCCGTCGAGGACGGGAAGGATCCGGCCGGTCTCGACGAGCGCGTCGGCGAGGTTGGTCCCGCCGGGCCCGGGGGCCGCGAGACCGGGGTGGTCCCGGGTCAACTGCGCCGCGAGCCAGTCTCGTAGGGCGACGGCCGTCGGGTCCCACGAGCCGACGCTGAAGATCACCGGTACGGCGTCGGCGCGGCTCCGGGCCTTCAGGCGGTCCAGGACGAACCGTACGGCGAGGACCGTCTTGCCGGAGCCCGAGCGGCCCAGCACCACGAGTCGTCCCGAGGGAATCCGCCGGTACACCTCGACGATCGCGTCCACCTGTCCGCTCAGATCCACCGGATCGTGGCTGCTTCCCGGTGGCAGGCGGCGGACGTTGGCCCAGTGGTCGGTGAGTTCCTCGGCGACCGGCCGCCAGCGCACCGGCAGCGGATAGGGGTCGTGGACCTGCCGCTGTTCCTCCTCGCGCTGCCACCGGGCGGCCACCGTGTGGGCGATCTGGTCGCAGACATCGGCGAGGGCTTCGTGGAACGGCGATCCCGGCAGGCCGCCCGCCGCCGACAGGGGCGCGGGCGGGCCGGGCACTTCCCCCGCCGGATCGTCCTCAACGGGCCTGCGGACGACGGTCGCGAGCAGCCGGTCGCGTCCCTCGGGACTCAGCTCCAGTGCGTCGGCCAGGAGCCGCACCGTGGTCATCCGCGGGTCGACGCGCTCGCCGGTCTCAAGACCGCGGATGGTGCGGACGCCCACTCCGGCGCGCTCCGCCAATGCCTCCTGAGTCAGGTTCGCCTCGTGCCGAAGCTGCTTCAGCAGCGCGCTGAACTCATTGGTCACTGGTCTCGGCCTTCCCCCGGCATGTCGATTTCCCCAGGTGAGGGACTTTAGCGCGGCGACCGGCCGTATACGGCCGGTCGGTCGGCCTGTCCGATCTCCGCCGTCGGGGCCAGCGTCGAGGCAACTGCCCCCCATGCCAGGAGAGACCGCATGCCGACGACCGCGACCCGGTTAACCGTCACGCTCCTCACGCGCCAGGAGCGCGAGGTGCTGCGCGCGGTGGGCTGTGGCCTGACGGACCAGGAGATCGCCCGTGCGCTCGCGCTCTCCGAAGGCGCGGTCACCGTCCACCTGCGCGGCATCCTGGCGAAACTCGGGCTGCGCGACCGGGCGGCGGCCATCGTGCACGCCTTCGACGGCGGGCTGGTCGTTCCCGGCCAGGGCCCGCGCGCGGCGGCGTCGCCCGCACCGCGGGCGACCGTCCGCGAGCACCCGGTGCGGATCTCCGTGCTCGGCCCGCTGCGGGCCTGGCGCGACGGGCGTCCGCTGGACCTGGGGCACCTCCGGCAGCAGGCCGTCCTCGCGAGGCTGGCGCTGTGCCGTGACCGGACAGTCAGCAAGGACGAACTGCTGGAGGGAATCTACGGGTTGGAGCCACCGCTCACGAAGGTCGTGCCGGTCTACGTCTACCGGCTGCGGAAGGCCCTCCAGCTGGAGAGGGGAACGGACTCGGTGATCCAGCACGACCGGTGCGGCTATCGGCTGGTTCCCCACGCGGTCGAGGTGGACGTGGCCAGGATGGAAGAGCTGGCCGCCACCGCCGGCGCGGCCGAGCGGGCCGGCGAGTCCGCCGAGGCGGTGCGCATCTGCGCCCAGGCCCTCGACCTGTTCCGCGGGGAGCCGCTGGCCGCGCTGCCGGGCCCGTTCGCGGAGCTGGAACGGCTCCGGCTGACCGAGCGCAGGATCGGGCTCACCCTGCGCAAGCTGGACCTCCAACTGACGCTCGGTCGGCACTCCGAGGCCGTCTGCGAGCTGTCGGCACTGGCCGCGGCCCGTCCGCTGGACGAGCCCGTCGGCGCGATGCTGATGCGCGCGCTGTGCCTGGGCGGACGGCAGGCCGACGCGCTGGGCGTGTTCGAGCGCACCCGCCGCCGGCTGGCCGACGAGCTGGGGGTGGCACCGAGCCGGCTCCTGCGCCGGACCCACCGGACGATCCTGCACGGAGGCGACACCGCCCTCCCCCGGACGGCGCCATGACGGGGCCGACGCCGCGAAGCCGCGGTGATGAGCTGTTGCTGGCACGGGTCTCAGCGGCGGCCGGCCGCGCTCGCCTCGGCCGGCGGCTGGCCACGCACACGGCGACGGCCTGCCGTCCCCGCACCCGGATCGGTCTGCGCCGGGCGATCCGTCGCCTGTCGGCCCGGGACGGCCACAGCCGCTCCGCAGCACGGGCGAGCCCGAACGCGCGACTGGACCTGTACGAGCACGGCATGACCGTCGCGGTGAAGGGCCGCATCCACGTCGTCCGCTACGACACGACGTCGGTGTTCCGCCACGGCCCAGTGCTGCTCGGTTCCGCTTCCCCCGGATCCGCCCTCATCCACACGCTCACCGACACCGAGCACAAGCGCTTGTTGCTGTACGGCAGTTGCGGGGACGCCGACGCGCGGGCCTGGGAGAACGCGCTCGGGCGCGCCGTCACACGTGCCCGCGTGCCCGGCGCCCTGGTAGCGCTGCACCGGGGTGAGCGGGTCTCGTTCGGTGAGGTCTGGTTGACCATCGAACAGGTCGGGTGCGCGGCGCTGCGTGTGCCCTGGGAACGGATCCAACAAGTCGGCTTGGACGGCGAGTTCCTGACCGTCACGGTCGACGGGCGGCAGCACAGGCTCGGTCCGGCGGTCTCCCGGATACCGAACGTCTTCGTGTTGTGGGCGCTCGTCGACTACTGCCGCAGCCGGGACGCCCCTTGACCGCCCACAGCCCTGGACCGCACACCGCATACGGGGGTGCCGAACAGCCCATCGCGTACGCGCACGAAGTACACCGCCGCACGCCCTCATCGAGCTCTTCGAACTCGCCCAATGAACAGGAATCGCCATGAACGACCTCTTGCACAAGCTGGTCTCCATCGTCATCACCGGCGCTCTGGTCGCCCTGGTCGGATACGCCAGCGTGTCCGTACGCAGGCGCAGGGTCGCCCGGGAGGAGGCCAACGGACCGGCCCCGGTCCAGGATCCGACGCAGGTCCTGCTGCGCCAGGCACAACAACTGGACCGCACCCGGGACGAGTTGGCCGCGCAGCGCCGGGGGCCGGAGGCGCTGACTCCGGCCAGGCAGGCCGCGGACGCCTGGCGCAGGCTCACCGAGGCTCGGCCCGGAAGGTTCCAGGCGGAGCGCAGGGCGGCCCTGGCGCGCCTCGGTGAGCTCCTGGACGCCGTGGGCCAGGCCGAGCAGGCGGCCCAGGTACGCCAGGAAGCCGCGCGCCTTCTCTGACCGAGTGGCCGCTGATCCTGCCTGCCGGGTGACCCCAGGACCCGCCTGCCAGGTCACCCCAGGCCCTGCCCGACCGAATGAAGGAGACCGACCATGCCCGCCGCCATCTGGACCGGGCGGAACGCGACGCCGGAGCGGGCCGCTGCCGACGTGACCGCAGCCCTGAAGGCCGAACTCGGCCTCAACGCACCGCCGTTGGCGGTGACCCTGCCGTCCGAAAGCACCGGTACACCGGCCGGGAGCCTCCTCCCGCCGCGCCCCCGATTCAGCGGAATGCCCGCTCCGACACATTGCTTCGTCTATGTCGACGCCCAGTCACCCAGGCGCTTCGAACTCCGGGCCTCCGTCATGACCGGACGCTCGGGGCTCCGCCGGAGCCTGGGCCTGGGACACCTCGCCTATGCCGTACCCCTGACGACACCCGCATGCTCACCCGTCGCTCTCACCGTGCCGACCGGTTCCAGCACCGCCCGCTTCGAAGGAGACCCAACGGCGGCAGGCCGGTTGAACCGTGATCCCAACCTCGTCGACGCGGCGCGTGCGCTGACGCCGGGCACGGCCGGCCCGGACCGGAACCACACGTGGCAGGTGGCGAGCGGCCTGACGATCGAACCGCTCCCCGAAGGTTCGGTCCTGCTGGTCCAGACCCTGCACCGCCCCACCGCCCGCGCCTGGTCCCTCAGCGCGGCGGCGGTGCTGGACATGGCGGCACGGGTCGAATCGTCCCTGGGGGCCCATTGATCGGAGGTTCGGACGAGGGCGGGTTGCGCCGGATTTCCGCATGCCTCTGCGAACGGTGCGGGCGGGGTGTTCCCGATCGGTGAAGACGGCGTTGGCCGTGGGTGGTCCCGTCGGGCCGTGCGGTGCCGGGCCGGGGGCGAGCACCCCCGGCCCGGCACCGCCCCGTCACGGGCGTCAGAGCGCGCTGAAGCCGCTCTCCCCCGGTCGGCGGCAGCCAGTGATGGCCGCCAGGGGGATTCCCCCGATGAAATCCATTTCCTGGGTGGGGCCGACGGGACCGATGACGGCCGCGGTCGCGGTCTCCAGGGACGTGCTGTTGGCGTAGACCGTCGGCTTGGTCAAGATCTTGCTCCGCGCGGGCGGCGCGGCGAACCTGTGCCAGCCGCTTACCTGGATCTGGTAGAGGTGCCGGTCGTTGCTGGCGTACCCGCCGCAGTCCTCGTCCAGCGCCGTGGAGACCAAGGTCGGCTTGGGGCTGCTGACATGGGCCCGGGCATAGGCGATCGGGTCCTCAAGGAACATGGCGAGTTCGGTCGCGACGGACGTGCTGTTGCGAGACCTCATACCGTTCGACTGCCGGATGACCTCGGGAGAGCGCCCATCGGCTCGGAAGAAGACCAGGCTGGCCGATCCGGCGAGCGCGTACCCGTGCGCGGGGGTGTCGGAAGGCCCCTGCACGGACTCCCCGGCCGCCGACGTCTGCCCGGCCGAGTCGGTCCGGTCGGCGCTGGAGGTCTGCGCGGCCCCGCCGAGCCTCAGATTGTCAGGCTTCTTCGGTACGGGCGGCTTCTCGCCGGGCGCGGTCTGCACGGCGACCGGGCCGCCGCGCCCCTCGTGGGCGGTACCGGCGGCGGCAGCCCTCGGCTCCATTCCCTGGCGCACCGGCTCGTCGAGGTGCCCGCAGCCGGCGCCGTGCTCGTGCTGTTCCTGGGCCCAGGTGTCGTCGGCGCCCCGGAGCATCTGGACGACCGCGGCGTTGCCCGCGGCGGCCTGCAGGCCGAGCAGGCCGTGCTGTTGCGCGGGCGGGGCGGCTGCGGGCCGACGGGCGGGGATACGGCTGTCGCCCGCCCCGGTGTGGGAGCTGGCCTTCTCGTGGTCGTGCACGGGAGTCCCTCGTGGTGTGAGATCGTCAGCTTCCCTGGGTACGTGGCGGAGAGCCGCCGGCGCAAGGTACGAGCGGGCAGACGCGGTGACCGGACGGGCACATCCGATGCCGCGATGATCCACGTGGGGGTCGGCCTGCTCTCGCCAGAAGACGATGACTGGCCGGAGCTGCTTCCGGCAGACACGTCCGGTGGGCAGCCCGAGTAGTCGGCGTAGTAACCGCCTTGAGATGTGGCGGCTCCCTGCCTGGCTCCCCCGAGCGCAAGGGCTCTGCTCACGAGGACCATTGACCTGTACAGAGCCCTCGACGTCCGCGTTACCGGGTGGTTAAGGTGCGCCGACGAGCGAACCGAAGGGGAGGATTCCGTGACCGGGACGGACGAGGCGGAAGCGGCCGCAACCGCCGCAGACGAGGCGCTCTACGTGCTGACGGCGGCGCTCCTCACGCCCGCGCAGTTCCCGAGCGTGCTCGGCGACGACTACCCGGAGGCGTGCGCGGCACTCGGCCTCGGGCCGTACGCCCAGGGGTACGGGCTCGTCCTCGGACAGGACGGCGCCGGCGCCCGCTGGACGGTGGTCGTCGACGACGTCTCGCTGGTGGCGGTGGCGATCGCGTCCTGGGACTGCGGGATGGAGTACGACCTGTCGCCGGACGAGCGGACGGTGGTGGCGGCGCTGCCCGGCTGGCCGCTGGAGCTGGTCGTCTCCGCGCCGAACGTGCCGGCCCCGCACGACCCCGAGCCGGACCCGGAGGGCCCTCCCACGCTCACGCCCCCCGACACCAGCGCATGGGGCCCGGCCCAACGGCGCCTGGGTGCGGACGCGGTCGCGTTGCAGTGGAGCACCTGGCGCGAGCAGTTGGACCCGGAAGCGTTCGGGGCGCCTCCGGGGGCCGAGGAGGCGGAGGCCCCATCGGATGCCTCCGACGCGTCGAGCACCGCGCGGGCGCCGGCTTCCGCGACCGAGGGAGCCACCCCCGACGGCGACGCCGGCGTCGCCCAGAAGGCAGAGCACCCCGACGGCAGCGACAGCCTCACCGAGAAGGCCGAGCACCCCGACGGCAGCGAGAGCGCGAGCGTCACCGAGGAGACCGGCGACACCACGTCCCCCGAGAAGCGCGACGGATCGGATGCCCAGGCCGGTCACGGGCACCAGCACCCCGGAGGCGAGGAGTCGGGCGTGCGGCGCGTCCTCGCCGAGCTGCGCGGCTACCTCGACACCGCTCCCCCGGTC
The DNA here is from genome assembly GCF_042892175.1 of Streptomyces sp. NPDC001828. Lineage (NCBI taxonomy): Bacteria > Bacillati > Actinomycetota > Actinomycetes > Kitasatosporales > Streptomycetaceae > Streptomyces > Streptomyces sp. NPDC001828. The sequence goes on along the minus strand of NZ_JBIATV010000001.1, from coordinate 770,550 downwards.
GGACGGGTGCGCTCCACCTTCGCGCCGGGGGGTGCCCGCACCCTGCGCGCCGACGGCCCGGGCTGGTCCCTGGTGGCCAGGACCGACGACATGGCGTTCGTCCTCCTCGACGGATGCCCCGGCGATGTCCACCCGGTGAGCCGCGACGCCGAACTGCCCGGCCTGCTCGAAGCGCTGGGCGCGATCGCGGTGCGGCCGTCCTAGGGTGCTGACCATGCGGACCGATGAGGCGGCACGGGGAGGAACCGGCTTGACGGACATGGTTGTTGGCGGAGAGCCGGGCGATGACACGGCGGCCGCGAGTACGCCGGACGCGGCGACCGTCAGTGCGTCGGACGTGCTGTGCCGACCGGTGGGGTGGGTGGTCGGCGGGCGGGCCGAGACGGTCGACGACCACTGGGGCCGCGAGACGGCGGTGATCCGCCTCGACGCGGACCGATTCGGCCCCGAGGCGCTGTACGGGCTCGCGGACTTCTCCCACCTCGAAGTGGTCTTCCACTTCGACCGCGTGGCGCCCGAGAAGATCGAGTCCGGTGCCCGGCGCCCGCGCGGCAATCCGGAGTGGCCCCTGGTGGGGATCTTCGCCCAGCGGGGCAAGAACCGCCCCAACCGCCTGGGCGTCTCACGCTGCCGGATCCTGTCGGTCGAGGGTCTCGACGTACGGGTCGCGGGACTCGACGCCGTGGACGGTACGCCGGTGCTCGACATCAAGCCGTACCTGGCCGAGTTCGGCCCGCGCGGCGAGACCACACAGCCCCAGTGGTCGGTGGAGCTGATGCGGGAGTACTACGAGTGACCAACTCGTCTGCGCACAGGCCGCGTTGACCCTGCCGCCCGCAACCGCTCCCCTCCCCTCACACCCGGTCCAGCGGACGGTGCGGCCCCTCCGGGAGCTCCGCCGTGATCGTGTCGCCGGGGCGTATCTCGCCGCCCGTGCGGACCACGCTCATGATCCCGGCCTTCCGCACGATGGTGCCGTCGGCGTCACGGCCGACGACCTGCTTCAGGAGCCCGTCCTGAAAGGCGTCGATCTGCAGGCACGGATTGCGCAGGCCGGTCACTTCGACGACCGCCTCCGTACCGATGTGGAGCAGCGTCCCGGTGGGCAGGCCCAGGAGGTCGATGCCTTCCGTCGTCACGTTCTCGCCGAGCTGGCCGGGGGCGACCTCGAAGCCCTTCTCCGCGACCTCGCCGAACAGCTCGGCGTGGATGAGGTGGACCTGGCGCAGGTTGGGCTGCGTCGGGTCCTGGGCGACGCGCGAACGGTGTTTGACCGTCACGCCCGCGTGGACGTCGCCCGCCACGCCGAGGCCGGGCAGCAGGGTGATGCTGTCCCGGTTCGGCTTGGTGAACGAGTACTCACCATTGCTGCTGACCGCCCTGACCGTTCCCTTGGTGCCGTCCATCGCGCAGCTCCCCTCTGCCGTACCCACTGAACGGCCCGAGCCTATCCGGGCAGGTCGGGGGCTCCCAGCACGTGCTAGCGGCCGAGCTCCTTGCGGGATATGTGGCGCAGCCTGCGGCGCTGGCTCGGGTCCAGCATCAGATAGGCCGCCACGGGGACGCCGATCAGCACCAGCAGGGCGAGCCAGAAGCCGATCAACGGGATCAGGATGATCCCCGCCACGACTCCACCGGCGGCGATCATCGCGCGCTTCGACATGTCCGTCGCCTTCCTCTTCACGGCCCGTGGGCCGCTCCTCCTGTCCAGAGAACGCACGGTCACGCCCGCTGGTTCCAGCTGCTTCCACTATGCGTCACTTCCGCAGCGGTGCGCCGACCTCGTGCATGTGCTCAAGGGCCTGCCGGTAGGAGTCGATCAGCGAGGTCTCCGTGTACGGGATGCCGAGGGAGGCACAGTGGGCCCGGACCACCGACTGGGCGAGCCGCAGGTGCGGGCGCGGCATGTTCGGGAACAGATGGTGCTCTATCTGGTAGTTCAGGCCGCCCAGGAACCAGTCGGTGAGCAGCCCGCCGCGCACGTTGCGCGAGGTCAGCACCTGGCGGCGCAGATGACCCCACGCGGAGTGGCCGGGGTCGTCCGGATCGGGCATCTCCATGCCCTTGTGGTTGGGGGCGAAGGTCATGCCGAGGTGCAGACCGAACAGGGCGTGGTGCAGCAGGGCGAAGACCAGCGCCTTGCCGGGCGACATGACGCTCAGGAGCAGCGTCGCGTAGCCGGCGAGGTGGCCGAGGAGGAGCGGGGCCTCCACGGCGCGCTCGCGCGGCGGCTGCCGCTTGAGGTCCTGGAATCCGTACACCTTCAGGGCGATGCCCTCCAGGAGCAGCATCGGGAAGAAGAGCCGGGCCTGGTTGCGGGTGAGCCAGCGGGCGAAGCCCTCGCGGTGCTCGGCCTGGCGCTGGGTCCACACGAGGGCGCCGACGCCGACGTCGGGGTCCTTGTCGACGTGGTTCGGGTTGGCGTGGTGCCGGTTGTGCTTGTCGTTCCACCAGGCGTAGCTCATGCCGAGGAGGAGATCGCTGTGGAGCAGGCCGATCAGCCGGCCCGCGCGCTTGCCACGGGTGATCTGGCCGTGTCCCGCGTCGTGGCCGAAGAACGCGGTGCGGGCCCAGAACACGGAGAGCGGGACGGCGAGGAGCAGGGTCCACCAGGTGTCGCCGGTGAACACCATCGCGGTGGCCGTTCCCGCCAGGGCGAGCAGGTTGACGACGATGCGGGCGGCGTACCAGCCGGTGCGACGGTCGAGCAGGCCCTGGCCCTTCACCGTCTTGAGCAGGGGCGCGAACTCGCTCCCGGCCCGCGGTACGGCGGGGGCGTCGAGCCCCGTGCTCGGCTGCGGCATGGTGGCCTGTGGCATCACGTCTCCGGTGTTCGGTCGTCCCCCGCAGGTCCCTGCGCTGACCTCACCGAACGTACGGATCGACGGCCTTGACGACCATGGAGTCACCCCCCGGCCCGTGCCGGGGGGTTGCCCCGTGCTTCTGGGTGGTGCTGGCAACACCCACCCGGATCGCCTGTGACGCGGGTCACCGCGCGGAGCCCCCGCGCGGCCCTCCGTTCCTGTACCCTCGGCCGCTCCGGCCAACGTAGTCAAATTTGAGGAATGCGTTAACGCTGTGCAGAGGCTCCCTGCTCCCACGCCGTCCCAGCTCGCCGAACTCGCCCGCTGTTCCGTCGCCTTCCTGTTTGCCGACCCCTCCCGCACCGGCCGCATCGCGTTCTGGCGCCCCGACGGCGAAGAGCCCCCGGCCGCCCCCGGCGCCGTCGAGGAACTGATCGTCGTCGACGCGGACGCGGTGCCCCGTTCCGTACCCGCCCTGCTGCTGCCGGCCCGGGACGCGCTGCCCGTCCTCACCCGGGCCCGCGCCCTCTCCCACGCCTCGCGCCCTGCCGCGTTCTGGGGCACGGCCGCACTGCTCGCGCTCCAACTGGCCGCGCGCGGGCTCCTGTTGCCCGGTCTCAGCGCGGGCGATCACGACGCGTGGCGGGTCGGCCCGCTCGGCGCCGACGAGCTGGACAAGGTGCGCGAGCTCGCCGCCGCGATGCCGCCCGAGGCGCATGCCGTACCGCTGGACACCGAAGGGCCGCTCCTGCTGCCCGAGCCCGAGCGGCTGTTGCGAGCCTTCCTCGACGCGGTCGCGGACGGACTGCCCCGCACCCCCGCCGCGGTGCACGCGACGGGCTCCCCCGCGTTCGCCGCCGAGGCGCCGCGACGGCTGCCCGAGCAGCGGGCCTGGGCCGCCGAAGTGGCCGCCGGGCACGACGCGGGCGTACGGATCTCCCTGCGGGTCGAGCTGCCGGGGCTCGCCTCCGCCGACCCGGAGAGCGCCGGGCCGGTGTTCCGGGCCGTCCTCCAGATGCACAGCGTCAGCGACCCCGCTCTGGTCGCGGACGCCGCCGAAGTGTGGGCCGGATCCGCCGGGTTCGGACCCCGGGCCCGCATGGACGCGCTGCTCGCCCTGCGCCGGGCGGCCCGCGTCTGGGCTCCGCTGGCCCCGCTGCTCTCGGATGCGGTGCCGGACGCGGTCGAGCTCGCCGACGAGGAGGCGGCCGAACTCCTCGGCTCGGGGGCCCGGGCCCTGGCCACGGTCGGCGTCCAGGTCCACTGGCCGAAGGAGCTCTCCCGCAAGCTGACCGCGAAGGCCGTCGTCGGCCCGCCGGAGCAGGAGCCCGAGCGGGTCGGATCCGCGGCGCCGTCCCTGCTGTCCGCCGATGCGCTGCTCGCCTTCGACTGGTCGTTCGCCCTGGGCGGCGCGGAGTTGACCCGGCAGGAGCTCGACGCGCTGGCCGAGGCGAACCGTCCCGTGGTGCGGCTGCGCGACCAGTGGGTGCTCGTCGATCCGGAGGAGGTGCGGCGCGCCCGCGCGGCACAGGACCGCAAGGTGACCCCCGTCGACGCGCTGGCAGCGGTCCTGACCGGCTCGACCGACATCGACGGGCGCCGGGTCGAGGTGGCCGCGACCGGCTGGCTGGCCCGGCTGCGCGACCGGCTCGCCGACCCCGAGGGCCAACGCGAGCAGCCCGTCGCCCAACCGGCGGCGCTCACCGCGCAGTTGCGCGACTACCAGCTGCGCGGCCTCAACTGGCTGGCCGACATGACCTCGTTGGGCCTGGGCGGCTGTCTCGCCGACGACATGGGGCTCGGCAAGACGATCACCCTCATCGCACTGCATCTGCACCGGGGGACCGACCCGGCGACGGCCGGTCCGACCCTCGTCGTCTGTCCGACCTCCCTCATGGGCAACTGGCAGCGCGAGATCGAGCGGTTCGCGCCGGGCACGCCGGTACGCCGCTTCCATGCGGCTTCGCGCTCGCTCGAAGGCCTGGTGGACGGCGAGTTCGTCCTCACCACGTACGGCACGATGCGCCTCGACGCCGCCAAGCTGGCCAACGTCCCCTGGGGCATGGTGGTCACCGACGAGGCCCAGCACGTCAAGAACCCGTACTCCGCGACGGCCAAGCAGCTCCGCACCATCGGCGCCCGGGCCCGGGTGGCGCTGAGCGGCACACCCGTCGAGAACAACCTCTCGGAACTGTGGGCGATCCTCGACTGGACCACGCCCGGACTCCTCGGCAAGCTCAGCACCTTCCGCACCAAGTACGCGTCCGCCGCCGAGAGCGGCCAGGACCCGGCGGCGGCCGAACGGCTCTCCCGCCTGGTGCGGCCCTTCCTGCTGCGTCGCCGCAAGTCCGATCCGGGCATCGCGCCCGAACTGCCGCCGAAGACCGAGACCGACCGGGCCGTCTCGCTCACCAAGGAGCAGACCGGCCTGTACGAGGCGGTGGTGCGCGAGACGCTCGCCGAGATCTCCGGCGCCGACGGCTTCGAGCGCCGGGGCCTGGTGATGAAGCTGCTGACCGCGCTCAAGCAGATCTGCAACCACCCCGCGCAGTACCTCAAGGAGGAGAGCCCGGCGATCAGCGGCCGCTCGGGAAAGCTGGAGCTGCTCGACGAGCTTTTGGACACCATCCTCGCCGAGGACGGCTCGGTGCTCGTCTTCACGCAGTACGTCCAGATGGCGCGGCTCGTCGAGCGGCATCTGGCCTCCCGTGGCGTGCCGACGCAGTTCCTGCACGGCGGGACGCCCGTGGAGCGCCGCGAGGAGATGGTGCGCCGCTTCCAGGACGGTCAAGTCCCCGTCTTCCTGCTGTCGTTGAAGGCCGCCGGCACGGGTCTGAACCTCACCCGGGCCGGCCATGTCATCCACTACGACCGCTGGTGGAACCCCGCCGTGGAGGCCCAGGCGACCGACCGCGCCTACCGCATCGGCCAGACCCAGCCGGTCCAGGTCCACCGCCTCGTCGCGGAAGGCACGATCGAGGACCGCATCGCCGACATGCTCGGCCGGAAGCGGGAGCTGGCGGACGCGGTGCTCGGCACGGGCGAGTCCGCGCTGACCGAACTGTCCGACGCCGAGCTGACCGACCTGGTGGCACTGCGAGGGAGCGGACGATGAGCGGCACCTACGACGACGAGCGCACCTTCGAACCGATGCCGCCCGCACAGGGACGAGGCTTCGCGAGCACTTGGTGGGGACTCGCATGGCTGAAGGCCCTGGAGGACACCGCCCTCGACGGACAGCAGCTCAAGCAGGGCCGCCGCCTGGCCCGCCAGGGCGCGGTCGGCGCGCTGACAGTACGCCCGGGCCGGATCACCGCGGTGGTGCGGGACCGGGACGGGTCGCAGTACCGCGGCGACGTCCTGCTCCAGGAGCTGGACGACGAGGACTGGGACCGGTTCCTCGCGATGGCGGCGGAGCGCTCGGGCCACATCGCGGCCCTACTCGACCGCGAGATGCCGCCCCACCTGGTGGAGGACGCGGCGGGCGCCGGCATCGAACTCCTGCCGGGCATAGGCGACTTGGAGCCCGAGTGCACCTGCGGGGCCTGGGACCACTGCCCGCACACCGCCGCGCTCTCCTACCAGGTGGCGCGGCTGCTCGACCAGGATCCCTTCGTCCTGCTCCTGCTGCGCGGCCGCGCGGAACGGCCCCTGCTCGACGCCCTTCAGGAGCGCGTGGCGGCCCCGCCCGCGGACGAGCCCGCGACGGCGTGGGGCGTACCGGCCGAGGAGGCTTTCGCGGCCAGGGACATCGTGCCGCCGCTTCCCGTGCCGCCCGCCCTTCCAGCGGAACCGGGCGACCCGGCCCGCCTGGACACCGAGACCCCGCCCGAGCCCGGGATCGACCCGGCGGCGCTGGAGTTCCTCGCGGCCGATGCGGCGGCCCGCGCCCACCGCATGCTGGCCGACGCCCTCGCACCCGGGCACGAACTCCAGCCCTTCACTGTCGAGTTGACGGAGGATCAGGACTGCGTCCGGCTCGCGGCAACGTGCCGGGACAGCCACATTTCGGCCCGGCTCGCCGAGGCGTCGGGCCGCCGCCCCGCTGAGCTTTTCACTGCCCTACGCGCCTGGCGGCTCGGCGGGGCCGTCTCGCTCCGCGTACTCGAGGAGGAGTGGACGCCCGCGCCGCAGGAGCTGGCCCGGGCGATGGCCGGGCTCGACCGGGCCTGGGCCGAGGGCGAGCGTCCGGCGCTTCGGGCCACCGGAGGCAACCGGTGGACCGCGACCGGCCGGGACGCCCAGCTGCGGCTCGGCCCGGACGGCCGCTGGTGGCCCTATCGCAAGGAGCGCGGCCGCTGGTCCCCGGCGGGCCCGGCGGACCGGGATCCGGCGGCCGCGCTGGAGGCGGCGCTGGAATCGTCACCGGCCGAGTGAGGGCACGGAAGTTCCGGCCACCCGCGCGCGGGTGCGCTCCGGGCGCCCACCCCGCCCGTACCGCCCGTCCTCTTCCACCCCGCTCGCCCCGGACCGTACGGTAACTACCGTGGGATGCCTGCCTGTTGACCGACAGAGGGAGCCGACTGTGCCGGGGGAATCCAGCAGGGGTACGGGCACAGGCCTGGCGCGCGACGCGGTCGGCCTGCGCGAGGTCCTCTTCCAGAGCGTCACCGCGATGGCGCCCGCGGCGGCCGTCGCCGCCTCCATTCCGGCGGGCGCGGCGTTCGCCGGCGGCAGCCTGCCGCTGTCGGTCCTGGTGGCGTTGGTCGCCTGTCTTTTCACCGCGTCGTGCGTGGCGGAGCTCGCGCAGCATCTGCCCGCCGCCGGCTCGGTGGCCACCTACAGCGCCCAGGGCCTGCACCCGGCGGTCGGCTTCCTGGTCGGCTGGGGATATGTGTTCGTCGAGGCCCTGGTGCCGCCGCTGCTCCTGCTGCAACTGGGCTTCACCACGGCGGGCACCCTGCATCAGCAGTGGGCGTCGTATCCGGCGGGCCTGTGGTGGCCCTGGTCGCTGGCCGGGGCCGTCGTCATCGCGGTCGCGGGCTTCTTCGGGGTACGGGCCTCGGCGCGGTTCGGCACGGTGCTCGGCATCTTCGAGATCCTGGTGTTCGTCGCCTTCGCGGTGATGCTGATCGTGGCGGCCGGATCGGACAACACCCTTTCGGTGTTCGGCACTTCACACACCGCGCACGGCTTCGGCGGTTTCGGCGGGGTGTTCGCGGGCTCCGTGTACACCGTGCTCGCCTTCGCCGGCTTCGAGGCGGCGGCCCCGCTCGCCGAGGAGGCGAAGGACCCCCGGCGCACCATGCGACGCGCGGTGTTCGGGGCGGCCCTCGCGATCGGAGTGGTGTACGTCCTCACCACGTACGCGATGGCGGTCTACTTCGGCCCCGACCGGTTCGAGGGCTTCGGTGCCTCCGGCGATGCCTCGTGGGAAGGCGTGGCCCGGGCGTCGTTCGGCCTCTTCTGGGTGATCCTGTTCCTCGCGGTGGTCAACTCGACGGTCGCGAACGCCAACGCCTGCTCCAACGTGTCCACCCGCACGGCCTTCGCGCTGGGCCGGATCGGGGTCTTCCCGCGCGCCTTCGCGCGGCTCCACCCGAGCCGCCGCTCCCCCGTGACCGGCGTGGCCGTGCAGTTCGTGGTGGCGGTGGCCGCGATGCTCGGCCTGGGCCTCCGGTACGACCCGGTCACGGCGTTCGCGCTGCTCGCCACGGTCATCGTCACCGTGATCATCGGCGTGTACATCGTGGCCGACGTGGCCTGCGCCGGATACTTCCTGCGGCGCCGCCGCGACCTGTTCAGTCCGCTGCGGCACCTGCTGTTCCCGGCGCTCGGCATCGCCGCGTTCGTCCCGGCGCTCCTGACCGCGGCGGGGATACCGGCGTTCGGCTTCGTCGCCGAACTCGCGCCGCCGGTGTCGTACGCCGGGCCCGTCGTCGGGGTGTGGATGGCGGCCGGGGTCGTCGTGCTCGTGGTCCTGGCGCGCCGGTACCCCGAGCGGCTGGCCCAGACCGGCCGCGTTCACCTCATCGATCCCGATGAGGAAGTCGAGCAGACAGGAGCGGTACGAGGATGAGCGACGACCCGCGGATCGTGACCGTGCGGCCCAAGGACAACGAGTACGCCTGGACGTTCGGCGGGGCGGCGCCGGTCGCGCGCATCGCGCCCGGCACCGTCCTCGACCTCTACACCGAGGACTGCTTCGCCGGGCGGGTGCGCTCCGAGCGCGATCTGGTGTCCCGGGTGTGCGAGTTCCCGTTCCTCAATCCGCAGACCGGCCCCTTCTACGTCGAGGGTGCCGAGCCGGGCGACACGCTGGCCGTGCACTTCGTGTCGATCCGGCCCGCGCGGGACTGGGCGGCGTCCACGACCGTCCCCCTGTTCGGCGCGCTCACCTCCACCCATGCCACGGCGACGCTCCAGCCGCCGCTGCCCGAGGTGGTGTGGATGTGGGAGCTCGACCGGACCCGGGGGACCTGCCTGTTCCGGGCCCGGGAGAGCGACATCGAGGTCGAGCTGCCGATGGACCCGATGCACGGCACGGTCGGGGTGGCCCCGGCCAACCTGGAGGTGCGTTCCGCGCTGGTGCCCGACGCGCACGGCGGGAACATGGACACGCCGGAGATGCGGGCGGGGGTGACCTGCTACCTGGGCGTCAATGTGGAGGGCGCCCTGTTCAGCCTCGGCGACGGGCACGCCCGTCAAGGCGAGGGCGAGACGTGCGGGGTCGCCGTCGAGTGCGCCATGAACACCGTGGTCGTGGTGGAGCTGCTCAAGGGCGTGGCCACGCCCTGGCCGCGCATCGAGTCCGACACCCACATCATGTCGACGGGCTCTGCGCGGCCCCTCGAAGACGCCTTCCGCATCTCGCAGTTGGACCTGGTGCGCTGGCTGGAGCGCGACTACGGCCTGTCCGAGCTGGACGCGTACCAGCTGGTGAGCCAGGCGGGTGAGGCTCCGCTTGCCAATGTCTGCGACACCAACTACACCTGTGTCGCCAAGATCCGCAAGGAGTGGCTGCCCCGGCAGGGCGAGCCGCACCACGGCCTGCACCGCCACCTGAGGGAGCGGTCCGGTCAACTCCCTTCCTTTCCAGCCTAGTTCAGGGGTGCGTCCATGAACCGAAGAAGACTCCTCCAGGGCGCGGCCGCCACGGTCGGCGCCGGCTTCCTGTTCCCGGCGACGGAGGCGGCGGCGGACGGCACCACCGACTACCCGGGGGCGCACTGGATGCCCGCCTCCTCCTCCAACTACACGGCTTCCAGCAGGCCTTCGGCCTATCCGATCGACCACGTGGTCATCCATGTCACCCAGGAGACGTGGTCGAACACCATCGGCATCTTCCAGAATCCGGCCAAGCAGGTGTCCGCTCACTATGTGACGCGCTCCGCCGACGGATACATCGCGCAGCTGGTCAGGGAGCACGACATCGCCTGGCACGCCGGGAACTGGGACTACAACACCCGCAGCATCGGCATCGAACACGAGGGCTGGGTCGACCAGCCGGCCTACTTCACCAACGCGCTGTACGAGCGGTCGGCGGCCCTGACCGCGAACATCTGCGACCGGTACGGCATCCCGAAGGACCGCGAGCACATCCTCGGCCACTACCAGGTCACCGGCACCGACCACACCGACCCGGGGCCGGAGTGGGACTGGGTGCGGTACATCAGGCTGGTCAACTTCGCCTGACAACAGGCTGGTTGGCGTGCCGGTGGACCTCTCCTCGAAGCCCCCGTTCCGCGCTCCTTGCCGCATCGCCCCGCCGCGACGACGATGGGAGCAGCCCATACGGTGCGCGGGGAGGCCCTAGGTGACGGACAGGCGGGACGAGTCCTGGGTGGCCCTGGAGGCGGGGGCGGACCCGGCCGAGCGGAGCTGTCAACTGCGCCACGCACACGAGCAGTTCACCGCCGGCGGGCGGCTGACGCGTCCGGTACGCCCGCTGGTGGCCGCATCCTGGAAACGCTCCGCGCGGGCCCGCGTCAGCCCGGACGGCGCGGCCTGCGTGGAACTCGGCGAGGAAGACCTCGCCGCCTGCCGCGACGGCCATCCGCTCGCCCGCGTCATGCCGCTGATACGGGAGCTGACCGGGGCGTACGCGGGTGACGGCGAGCACCTGGTCGCGGTGTGCGACGCGCAGGGCCGGCTCCTGTGGGTCGAGGGGCACCCACGGATCCGTAGCGCGGCCGGGCGCATGAACTTCGTCCCCGGCGCCCGCTGGGCGGAGTCGGCCGTGGGGACCAACGCGCCCGGTACCGCCCTGGCCGAGGACCGGCCGGTCCAGGTCTTCTCGGCGGAGCACTTCCGCCGCCCGGTGCAGCGCTGGACCTGCGCGGCGGCGCCCGTGCACGATCCCCGGACCGGACGCCTGCTCGGCGCGGTCGACCTGACCGGCGGTGACGGCCTCGCGCACCCGCACAGCCTCGGCTTCGTGCAGGCGGTGGCGCGGGCCGCCGAGTCCGAACTCGCCCTGCTCGCGCCGCCGCCCGCGCACGAGACGATCAGCCTCGGCGCCCTCGGCCGGGACGAGGCGCTGCTCGTCACCGGCGGCCGCAAACTGCGTCTGAGCCACCGCCACAGTGAGATCGTCTTCCTGCTGGCCCGCCACCCCGAAGGCCTGACCGGCGATGAACTCCTGGTGGCCCTGTACGAGGACGAGGCGGTGAGCCCCGTGACCCTGCGCGCCGAACTCTCGCGACTGCGGAGGCTATTGGGCCCGGAGCTGCTCGCATCGCGCCCCTACCGGCTGACCGTTCCGGTCGACGTGGACTTCGACACGGTGGCCCGACGGCTCGGCTCGGGCGCGGTGGCCGCCGCGATGACGGTCTATGCCGGGCCGCTGCTGCCCGGCTCGCAGGCCCCTGCCGTGACCCGCCTGCGCCGGCGCCTCGACGACCAGTTGCGCGCGGCACTGATCGCACGCGCCGACCCCGGCCTCCTCGCCGACTGGGCGTACAGCCCCTGGGGCGAGGACGACCTGCCGGTGTGGCAGGCCCTGGCAGCGGCGTTGCCGAGCTGTCAACAGGCTTCTGTGCGCGTCAAGTTGAGGGAGCTGACGACTGAACAGGGCCTCGCAACGGGGCCGCAACGTCCGGGCGCCTAGTCTGCGCGGCGTGCGCCGCCCAAGGGCGGGCGGCGCGGCAGAGGGAGGCCCACGCAGATGACCCGTTACGCAGCGCCCGGCACCGAGGGTGCGCTCGTCTCGTTCCGGTCCCGTTATGACAACTGGATCGGCGGCGAGTTCGTACCGCCGAGGCTCGGCCAGTGCTTCGAGAACCCGAGCCCCGTCAACGGCCGTCCCTTCACCGAGATCGCGCGGGGCACCGCCGAGGACGTCGAGCTGGCGCTCGACGCGGCGCACGCGGCCGCGCCCGCGTGGGGACGCACCTCGCCGGAGGCCCGCGCGAACGTCCTGCTCAAGATCGCGGACCGGATGGAGGCGCACCTGGAGGAGCTGGCGGTCGCCGAGAGCTGGGAGAACGGCAAGCCCGTCCGTGAGACGCTGGCCGCCGACATCCCGCTCGCCATCGACCACTTCCGCTACTTCGCGGGAGCGTTGCGCGCCCAGGAGGGCACGCTCAGCGAGATCGACGACGACACGGTGGCGTACCACTTCCACGAGCCGCTGGGCGTGGTCGGACAGATCATCCCGTGGAACTTCCCGATCCTGATGGCGGTGTGGAAGCTGGCTCCGGCGCTGGCGGCGGGCAACGCGGTGGTCCTCAAGCCCGCCGAACAGACCCCGGCGTCCATCCACTTCTGGATGAGCCTGGTGGCGGACCTCCTCCCCGCGGGTGTGGTGAACATCGTCAACGGCTTCGGCGTGGAAGCGGGCAAGCCGCTGGCGTCGAGCCCGCGCGTCGCGAAGATCGCGTTCACGGGCGAGACCACGACGGGGCGGCTGATCATGCAGTACGCCTCGGAGAACATCAAGCCCGTCACGCTGGAGCTGGGCGGCAAGTCGCCCAACATCTTCTTCGACGACGTGTGGGCGCGGGACGACGACTTCCGCGACAAGGCGCTGGAGGGCTTCACGATGTTCGCCCTCAACCAGGGCGAGGTCTGCACCTGCCCCTCCCGGGCCCTGATCCAGCGCGGCCACTACAGCGAGTTCCTGGAAGCGGCGATCGCCCGCACGGAGCAGATCGTCCCGGGCCACCCGCTGGACACCGACACGATGATCGGCGCCCAGGCCTCCAACGACCAGCTCCAGAAGATCCTCTCCTACCTGGACATCGGCCAGCAGGAGGGCGCGAAGATCCTGACGGGTGGTCAACGAATCGACCACGGCGGCGAGTTGGAGGGCGGCTACTACATCCAGCCGACCATTTTCGAGGGCGACAACCGCATGCGGATCTTCCAGGAGGAGATCTTCGGCCCGGTGGTCGCGGTGACCTCCTTCACCGACTTCGACGACGCGATCGGCACGGCGAACGACACCCTGTACGGCCTGGGCGCGGGCGTCTGGACCCGCGACATGAACACGGCCTACCGCGCCGGCCGAGCCATCCAGGCGGGCCGAGTGTGGACCAACTGCTACCACGCCTACCCGGCACACGCCGCCTTCGGCGGCTACAAGCAGTCGGGCATCGGACGCGAGACGCATCGGATGATGCTGGATCACTATCAGCAGACGAAGAATCTCTTGGTGTCGTACTCGCCGAAGAAGCTGGGCTTCTTCTAGGGAGTGCGCGGAGCTGCGCCTGAACTGGGGCTTCTACCAGTCAGGCGCAGCTCGTTGAAGGATCTTCGCGGTCCGTCTCGGCCCAGTACGAGTGGGCGGCGAGTGAGGCCGATCAGCTGCCGGTCACCTGTGGCCAGGGGCGGAAGTGGGACCCCTGATCTCCGACCGCGCCGCCCCTCCTCTGTCCCGGCCGTGACCAGCGGCTCGATGGACGCCTACTGCCCGTCCGACAGAGCTGGTGTGTGCCCTCTCTTCACGCCCCGCACAACGCGGAGAAGCCGGCCTTGACGTCCACTCAGTACCAGCTCTATGACGCCCCGAAGCGCCCTGTATATCTTGGAGAGGAGCGGCGGCCGGCGACCATCGGCCTCCGTGACCGACGCATCCTCAGGCTGAGGGGGATGCGCCCCCTGGCGGGGCCCGGGCAAAGGGGATGTCTCGTGGGCCGTGAGGTCGGACGTGGTGATGGACCGGGCCGGGAGGTCACGGTCTCCGACGCCGACGGTCTGCGACGGGCCACCCGACCCCCGCACCCGGCTCTACAGCCCTATCTGTGCGGTCGCATCGGCTACTCGCACATGGCCCCGCCCTACCGGGTCCGGATGGTTCCGACCGGGCACGTCGTACTGGCCATCAGCCTGGCCGAGCCGTTCAGCCAGATCCGCCGCCTCGGAATGCCGGGCTCGGGCACCGGCCGGATCGGTTCTGTGGTGGTCGGCATGGAGGACCGGCCCGCGTGGTGCGCACATCCCGGTGGCCGGCAGGAGGTGATCCGCCTGGAGTTCACACCGCTCGGTGCCTACCGGCTGCTCGGCCTGCCCATGCGCGAGTTGACCAACCGCGTGGTGGGGCTGGACGACGTCCTGGGCGCCGAGGCCTGTGTGCTGGTCGAGCGTCTGGCGGCCACCCGGAGCTGGGCAGCCAGGTTCGACGTGCTCGACGCCGTGCTGCTGGCCCGGCTCAGGCGTGGCCCGGAGCCCGCACCCGAGGTCCGGCACGCGTGGCGCCTGCTCACCGGCTCGGCCGGTGCGGTTCCCATCACCCGACTCGCCGACGAGGTGGGGTGGAGCCGCAGCTACCTGGTCCGCAGGTTCACCGAACAGGTCGGGCTCACGCCCAAGACCTCGGCCCGGGTCCTCCGCTTCCACCGCGCCGCGCGACTGCTCGCCTGCGGACCCGTAGACCTCGCCGGAATCGCCGCCGGCTGCGGCTTCTACGACCAGGCGCACCTCACCCGGGAGTTCCGCGCCCTGGCCGGTCTCACCCCCGGCCAGGTGGCGTCGGCCACCCGGCCGGTTGACGAGGCTCTCGCTCTCTAGGACGAGGTCACTTTCGTCCAATCCGAGCCCGCCTCCGCGCCTCTACGTTCGAGAACGAAGGTCGGAGCCGGCCGGAGCGCACCCGACTGCCCCACAGGCTCCGTTCGATCGAACGCGACCTGAGGGGCGGCACGCGATGGGTGCGACACCGACGGCAGAAGTGGCCATTCCGGCTCTGCTCGCAATCGATGCCCGGTTGGCACGAGCAATCGATGTCCGGGCTGGCACGAGCCGAGGAGGCGGTGACGCGGACCAGCGCCGGCCGGGTACGGAGCCTGCTGAAGTGCCACGGGGAGGAGACGTCTTTGTTCAGCGATCGAGCGAACGTCCAAGGGGCGATGATCGCCCAAATCGTCCATGGGAAGGCCACCCCGGCCCTCGTGACGAGGGTCCAGGCCAACTTCCGGAGGTGGCTGCGCGACTTCTGGAACGGTAACGAGCCACTGGCCATGGGCTATTGCATCCATGTGCTGGCCGAAGCCTGCGGTGGATCGCGGGGCGAGTGGGGCACGCTCAGCGAGAACCAGCAATCAGCGGTGGTCTGGTTCTTCAGTCTGCTGTGTCTGCCGTCCCCGGCCAGCGGTGAGAACGACGCGGCTGCCTTCTATCGGGAGGCTCGCGTCTCGGGCGGCCTCGCGGACCTCGCCCGTACCGCCGACATCCTGCGTGGCTGAGCCTGGGCGGGTTTCTCCAACATCACGATCCACCCGGCAAGATCACTTCCCGCGGTCCGGGGGCTTCCATCAGACCCCGACCGTGGGTGCTTCTACGCGGCGGCACCGCGGGGCGCAGTGGCCGGAGGGACTTGGACGCCAAGGATTGATTCGAGAGGGAACACAGCGATGACAACACCCCTGCAGGCTGGCGATCCCCGTCAGTTGGGCGATTACCGGCTGGTCGCGCGGCTGGGTGGTGGGGAGCTGGGGACGGTGTTCCTCGGCCGTTCCGGCAGTGGCCGACTGGTGGCGCTGCGGGTGGTCGCGCCGCAACTGGCGGCCGATGCGGAGTTCCGGCGCCGGTTCTCAGAGCTGACTGCCTGCGCGCGGGGAGTGAGCGGCTTCTACACGGCGCAGGTGGTGGACGCCGCCGCCGACGGGGACGTGCTGTGGGTGGCGAGCGCGTACATCGCCGGTCCGTCGCTGCGGGAGGCGGTGGCGGCGCACGGCCCGCTGCCGGAGGAGGCGGTGCGGGCGCTTGGGTCGGGGCTGGCGGAGGCGTTGGCCGGTGTGCATGCGGCCGGTCTGCTCCACGGCGGCCTCACCCCGGGCGACGTGATCCTCGCGGACGACGGTCCCCGGCTGACCGACTTCGCGCTTGCCCGGCTGTGGGATGCCGCCCATCCGTCCCGGACGGTCGGTGTGGCACCGGATGGTGTGTTCCTCGCACCGGAGCAGGTGCGCGCCGGCGCGGTCGGCGCGGCCTCGGACGTCTTCTCGCTCGGCGCCGTACTGGTCTTCGCCGCCACCGGGCGCAACGCCTTCGGCGATGGAATCGGGTCGGATGCGCTGCTGCGCGTGGTGACGGGGGAACCTGACCTTACGGGGGTGCCCTACTCGCTGCTCGGTCTGATCGGCGCCTGCCTGGCCAAGAACCCGCGAGCCCGCCCGGACCTCGGCGAGCTAGTGGGCAGCCTGGCCGGACCGGGTCCGGGCGGCTGGCTGCCGCCCACCCTCCGGGACATGGTCGGCGAGCGGCAGGCCGAGGCCGGCACCCACCTCAGGGCCGGAGCACAGCCGGGGCGGCGGGCGCTGCTGGCGGCCGCCGGTATCGCCGCCCTCGCGGCCGTCGGGGTGCCGGTGGGGATCTGGGCCGCGCACGACGACAACCCGACGAGCGGCACTCCGAGTTCCGCCCACGGCGCCTCGGGCGCCGGAGCCGGGGCCGGCCCCGCCGCTGATGTCGTGACGTTGACAGCGGGCACGTTGGTCGAGGTGGGACGTGAGACGGGCAATGGCAGGGGGATCGCCTTCAGCCCGGACGGGAAGCTCCTGGCGACGGGCGCGATGAACAAGGTCGTCCTGATCGACCCGGCGGCCGGGAAGCAGGTGGGTGTGCTCGCGGTGAGCCGCGCCCTGGGCGACGCCAACGCCGTCACCTTTTCCCGAACCGGCGGCCTCCTCGCCGCCTGCTACTCCCTGCCTCCCGACCTGAGCAGCCGCGATGACAAGGACCGCGAGCACGGCCGGGCTGCCGTCACGGTGTGGGACGCCGCCTCCCGCCGGGAGGTGATCACGGTGGTCGCCGCCTCCCAGGGCAACACGCTGGCGCAGCCGTACGCGGTCGCGTTCAGTCCGGACGGGCGGCTGGTAGCGCTCGGCCGGGACGGGCGCGACTGCGTCGGGACGGCCTTGGTGTGGGAGGTGACGTCCGGCAAGCAGGTCGCTTCCCTGGTTGTCGGGCCCGGGTCCAACGGCACCCTGGGTGCCGCGCGCAGCGTCGCGTTCAGCCCCGACGGCAGGACCCTGGCCGTCGGCTACGGAAGCGACTTGAAAGGGGCGGTGGACTTGTTCCACGTCTCCTCCTCGTTCGCGCCGATCGCGACCCTCGCCCTGGACAAGACCGACCCGTACGGTGTGACGTCGATCGACTTCACGCCCGACGGAAGGACACTGGTCGGCTCCTTCGGCGGCGTCGCCGTGTGGGATGTCGCGGGCCGGAGGCTGATCGCGACCCTGGCCGACGTCAACTCGCATGTCGAGGGCGTGTCGGTGAGCCCCGACGGGAAGCTGATCGCCGGCTCCGCCAGCGCCCATTCCCAGGGCGGCGGTGTGGTGGTGTGGGACCTGGCATCCCGCAAAGGCATGCCGGTGACGACGGGGCGCAGCGGCGCGGGCAAGGTGGCGTTCGGTCCGGACGGCAAGCGTCTGGCCGCGACGACCGACACCGCTGAGCTGCTGGGCGCCGTGCAGTTGTGGTCGGTCGGATGATCCAGCTGCCGGCCCCGGAGGATCCTCGGCAGGTCGGGCCGTACGATCTGGTGCGGCGGCTGGGCCGGGGCGGGATGGGCGAGGTGTTTCTCGGCCGGTCGCCGGGCGGGCGGCTGGTGGCGGTCAAGGTGGTGGCCGCCGAGCTCGCGCACGACCCCGTCTTCCGGCGACGCTTCGCGCTGGAGGTGGAGGCGGCACGGAAGGTCGGCGGGTTCTACACGGCGCAGGTGGTGGACGCCGACACCGACGCGGTTCGGCCCTGGCTGGTCACCGCCTACATCCCCGGCCCGTCGCTGCACCAGGTGATCGTCGACGGTGGGCCACTGCCGCTTCGGGCGCTTCGGGTGCTCGGCTCCGGTCTGGCCGAGGGCCTGGCCGCCATCCATGCCGCCGACCTGGTCCACCGGGACCTGAAGCCCGGGAACGTGATCGTCGCCGACGACGGCCCACGGGTCATCGACTTCGGGATCGCGCGTGCGCTGGACGGCGGCCAGCACACCGGTGCGGTGATCGGCACCCCCGGCTTCATGTCGCCGGAGCAGGCACAGGGCAAACCCGTCGGCCCGGCCTCCGACGTGTTCGCGCTCGGATGCGTCCTCACCTACGCCGCCACCGGGCACAGCCCCTACGGGCGGGGCCGCTCCGACGTCGTCCTCTACCGGACGGTGCACGAGCCTCCTGATCTGGAGGGGGTACCGGACGAGCTCACCGCGTTCATCCGGCTCTGCCTGGCCCCTGAGCCGGGCGGGCGTCCTCTGGTGTCGGACGCGCTGCGTCACCTGGTGACCTCCGCCGAAGACACGCAGTGGCTGCCCGCCGGGGTCTCGGCGATGATCGGCGAGCGGCGGGCGGCGACGCTCGCCCTGCACGAGCGCACCGCGCCCGAACCGCCCGGCAGCGGGCCGGACTCCCGCGCGGAGTCCGGGCCGGTGCGGCGCCGCCGTCGGGCGGTGCCGGCGGCGGCCGCCACCCTGGCCGTCGGCGCCGCCGCCTGGGCCGCCGTCGCACTGCCGCACGCCTTCAACACCGGCGGCGGATCGGGGACATCCGGGGCGTCGGCGACTGTGAAGGCCGCCGCGTGGAGCGGGGACCCCTGTGACGTCACGAGCTACAGCCTCATCCAAGACCACCAGCTCACCAGCGTCGGGCAGGCCGGCGGCTCCGCCAACGGCTCCCATCGTGTGAAGACGTGCACCTGGAAGGTCGGTGCGGCGACGGTGGACAACAACCGCACGTTGACGTTGGCCTACTCCACCGCCGCGTTCCACCTGATCACGGACCGCAAGACACCCGAGGAGTCGGCAGACGTGCACCTGGACAAGCTCACCTCCGCCGCGGCCTACGCGAACCAGGAGGAGGACCAGTGCGAGGTCGACTGGCGGACACCCGACGGCTACGCCGCCGTCCTCGAATCCGAGCCCGGCGGCAGTGCCGCGTGCATCCTCGCTTCCCAATTCGCCCAGGACCTGGCCCCCAAACTGGCCGGCGGAACACCGGCCATCTGACCCGGCCGGTTCCGCCGAACGCGGGGCCGAACGCGCCCTGCGGCGCTCCCTCCTGACCACGGCCGAACGCACCGGCCGACACATCGCGGCGTACGCCGGCGATCCGGCGAACACCCCGTTGCACCGGGTCGCCCCCGACCCCTCCCCGACCCCTCCCCGACGCCGCGCCCCTGGCGTCACGCCACCGCCGCCACCCTGCCAGGGGCCGGCGCCTGGACAGCGTGCGCCGCCTGGACGGTGGCGACTCGTTCAACCGCGTTACTTCATAAGGGAGTTGCCACGCTCGGTGCGGACCTTGGGCGCCGCGTGAGGACTCCCGGTCCAGCGCTCCGTGGCCGACAACATCACCGAGCAGCAGTCGTGGGTGGCGGGAGCCGGTGCGGTGCCGTCAGTGAGGCGCCCCGCACGGGCGATCAGCCTGTCAGGTCAGGGCGTCAAGAAGGTCGTTGACGCTGTGGCTTCCGTCGTGGAGCTGGGTGAGGACCAGGACGCCGTGTGCACCGGCCGAAACCGCTGCGCGCAGGTCCTGCGGGGTGCGGCTGCCGCCACCGCAGATGACGGGCACGGTGGATGCCCGCAACACGGCTTCGAGCAGTGGCACGTTGAAGCCGCCGCCGTTCTCCTCGCGGTCCATGTCGTTGATGACGAGGTACCCGACGCCCAATGCGGAGAGTTCGGCCGCCCAGGTGGCGGGGTGTCGGCCCGTGGCACGGCGGCCGCCGTCCGAGAGGACGTCCCAGGTGCCCTCCGGCGTCGTCGTGACGTTGATGACCCCTACCAAGCGCCGTCCTCCCAGGGCCTGAGCCGCGGCGGCGACAAGCCCGGGGTCGTTGAGGGCGGTGGTGTTGACCGTAAGGGCGTGGGCTCCGGAGTCCAGTACGTGACGGGCCTGCTCGATGGACGGCAGGGTCCCGTTGTCGATGCTGGCGATCAGGGAGTGGCCCGTGGCGCCGAGTCGGTCCACCAGCGGGAGCAGGCGGTTCACATGCCGCCAGGAGTCCCAGATGTCGGCGAAGATCAAGGAGGCGCCTTCGTGGTGGTAGTGCTCTGCGATGAGGACGGGGTCGGTACTGCCTTTCAGGGCCGGGATCCCGGTGGGTTCGGTGGTGTGGCCGTGCTCGTCGACGACAACGCAGCACATGAGGGAATTGCCGGGAATTCCTTCCGTGGTTTCCAGATGTGTTCCCATGCGGATACCTCTTGATCGTGAGGGTTCATTGTCCTGTCGCCGGGTTGCCGTCCTCGGTAAGTTGAAACAATAAGTACCGGCCACCTCCCGTCGTTATTGCATCGATCTGTAATTCATGCTAAAGCGGGCCCTCATGAATATCGCGGATCTCTTCTGGGGTTTTGTTCCTCAGGCGTACCTGTCCTGATCAGGGCCGTTTGCGCTGCGAACTCTCGGCTACCCGCACAGACAGTGGGACTGCTCATTACCTGTGGCGAGGAGATCGACGGCGCCACAGACGGTAAGGAAGGGATTTCCTGTGGCTGTCATGAAACCAACGTTCGACAAGAGCGAAGAAAATCCGTCAGAAATGTTCGTAATCGAAAAGGCTCTGGCTGACCTGATCGCCGGTAAGCCTGTTCTGGTGTTGGACGCGGAAGAGCGGGAGAACGAGGGGGACCTGGTGGCCTCGGCGGCACTGGCCACGGAGGAATTGCTGGACTTCATGGTCCGCTACACCTCCGGATACCTGTGCGCGCCCATGCCGGAGGCGGTATGCCGGCGGCTCGAGCTGCCGGAGATGGTCGAGGACAATCAGGATCCCAAGGGGACGGCGTATCGCGTCACCGCGGACGCGCGGGACGGAGTGACAACGGGCATTTCGGGTGCGGACCGGTCGCGTACCCTGCGCGTGCTGGCCGACCCGGCAACGTGCGCCGGTGACCTGACCCGGCCGGGGCACGTGCTGCCGTTGCGGGCGGCACCGGGCGGAGTCCTGGAGCGGGCGGGGCACACCGAGGCGACGGTGGAACTGCTGACCCTCGCGGGGCTTGAGCCGGTCGGCGTCATCGGCGAGGTGGTGTCCCAGCGCCACGAGGGAGACATGGCCCGCCTGGAAGAACTGAGGGACTTCGCCGAGGCGCACGACCTCACGCTGATCACCATCGAGGAGCTGATCGCCCACCTGCGCGGGCGACCGAAAGGCGGGCGAGCGTCGTGAAGACCGGGACCATGGTCGTGAGCGGCGCGGGGCGAGGCTTGGGCCGGGCCGTGGCGGAACACTTCGCCCAGGGGGGCTGGCGCGTGATCGCGGGTGCCCGCGATCCGGGCGAACTCCCGCGTGGGGAGGGCGTGTTGGCTGCCGAACTGGACGTGCTGGACCCGCAATCGGTCGCGGCTCTGGCCACGGCCGTAGGCATGGCGCCGGTGGATGTCCTGGTGAACGTGGCCGGTGTCTTCGACGGCCCGGGCGCCACCTTGGACGACGTGAGGCGCGAGGAAATGATGGAGGCGTTCGCGGTCAACGCCCTGGGCCCGCTGGAACTGGCCCGGGCCCTCCTGCCCGCACTGCGGCAAGGGCGGGGCAGCTTGATCCTCAACGTCAGTGGGCTGATGGGAAGCATCGGCCTCAACAAGGACGGGGGCAACTACGCCTACCGGGCCTCCAAAGCGGCGCTGAACGCCATCAGCCGCTCATTGGCGCTGGACCTGGCCGACGAAGGGATCGGGGTGGTGGCTCTGCACCCGGGCTGGCTGGACACCGACATGGGGCGCAGTTGGCGGGACCCGCACGATCAACACGACATGGTGTCGGTGGCCGATGTCGCCCGGGACATCCAGCGGCTGCTGGAGGATCCGGCGACCGACCGGGAGGGCCGGCTCATCGACCGTCACGGCACGGTGCTTCCGTGGTGAGGCGGGCGAGGCAGGACCATGCCGACGTCGTCGTGATCGGCGCGGGCGTCGCCGGCCTGACCGCCGCCCTCGCCCTGCAGGACGCGGGAGCCGATGTCCTGGTTGTGGAAGCGGCGCCCCTGGCCGGGGGCAGGATCCGGACCCACCGCTTCCCGGAGCCCCACCGGCACGCGACGGGGGAACTGGGTGCCATGCGCGTCCTGGAGGAACACGACCGCACGAGGAGACTGCTGGAACGAGTGGGCCTGACGGGTCGGCTCACCCCGTACGCACCGATGTTCCACGACACCCACAGCCTCCTGGCCACGGCGGACAGTGTCCGCGGTGCGGAGGAGGCGCTGACGGCCCGCCCAGGGACCCGCTCGGGCGCCACCACCCTCCAGGTCATCCTCGATGGCGTCACCCCCTGGCCCGTTGCCCGGCGCACCCACCGGCACGACCGCCTGCCGACCCTGCCGGCGCTCACCACCACGGGCTCGTTGCCGACCCGCCTCGTGGAATACCTGGCCACCTGCGCCGACCGGCTCGACGGCAGTGATCCCGTCCTGGCCACCGCCCTGCGAGAACTCGCGCTGGAATTCAAACCGGCGCTCGCCTGTCCCGAGGGCCTGGACCTGCTGCCCAAGTGCCTTGCCGCGCTGCTGGAACGCCCGGTGAGACACCTCCACCGTCTCGTATCCCTGACCGAAGGCCGCGACCACGTCGAGGCCCAGTGCGAGAGTGGGTCCCCGCCCCGGCTGCTACGGATCCGGGCAGCGGTCGCCGTGTGTGCCCTGCCCGTCTGGCTCCTGCCCCGGATACATCTGGAAGGCCCCGTACGGTCCCTGCTGCACAAGGACATAGCCGGTCGCGCGCCGAGCGGAGCACGGAAGATGCTGGTGCACATGGCGCGGCCCGTCTGGCAGGATCAAGGCATCCGATCCGGCGGTTCGGCCGGGGGCCCTCTCCTGCGGCAGGTCTTCTACCCCTGCGGCACTCCGGACGGCGACTGTGACTGTGCCGTCCTGACCGTCTATGCCACCGGCCGCGACACCGCCGCCATGGGCCGCATCCCGCCGACGCAGCGACTTGACGTCGTGGTGAGGCAACTGGCTCGCCTGCATCCCGCTGCCGGTCAGCCCGGCATGGTCCTCGGACACGCGGTAGCGGACTGGAGCCAAGTCCCCTTCGTTCACGGGGCGTTCGACGGCGAGTGGCGGCCCGCGACGAACCCGCTCGACCGACACGGCATCCGCACCGGTCGAGTTCTCCTGGCCGGAGACTCCCTCTCCCGGCGGCCGGGGTGGGTCGAAGGCGCCGTCTCGGCGGGTGAGCGAGCCGCAGAGGACGCCAACGTCGCGTTGCGATCCCGGGCACGCCCCCCGCACACGCCTCTCCCATCTACAGCAACGCTGACGAAGGAGTGCTGAACGCATGCGCCTTCGCCATCTCGGCAACACCGGCCGGCAGGTCCCTCTGATCGGCCAGGGCACCTGGAAGCTCGAGCAGACCGACCTGAACACGGCCCATCGCGCCCTGCTCGCCGGAATCGACGCGGGCATGACTCATCTGGACACCGCAGAGGACTACGGCGCAGGCCGCGTCGAGGAACTCCTCGCCCCACTCATCGCTCCACGACGAGACAGGCTCTTCCTCACCTCCAAGGTCCACCCCGACCACGCCACCCGTTCCGCCGACGTCATGACGGCTTGTCGCAACAGCTGCCGGCGCCTGCGCGTGGACCACCTGGACCTCTACCTCCTGCACTGGCCCGGTCACGCAGTCCTGGAGGAAGCGGTCGCCGCCTTTCGCGACCTCAAGAAGCAGGGCACCATCCGTCACTGGGGAGTGAGCAACTTCGGCCCCCGCGACCTGGAACGCCTCCAGGAGCACACCGAAGACGGCGAAGCCGTATGCAACCAGGCCCTCTATCACCTGGCCGAACGCCGCATCGAGCACCAGATTCTGCCCACCGCCGTCCAGTCCGGCATGTCCACGATCGCCTACAGCCCTCTGGGCTCCTGCGGCTTCCCTCCAACCGGCCACCAAGCCAGCGTTGTTCTGGAAGCCGTCGCTCGTGACCACCGAGCCACCAGCGCCCAAGTCGCCCTGGCCTGGCTCGCACGCCACGACAGCGTCCTGCTGCTGCCCCGCTCCTACGACATGGAGCACAGTCTCGCCAACGCGGCGGCAGCCGGACTGACGTTGAGCGAAGACGCGATCCACGCCCTGGATGCCGCCTACCCCCTCGCACCCGACACCGGGGTGACCCCCACCCTCTGACAGACGGAGCAGCCATGCCCGCCGCCCCTCGGGCCGACCACCCCACCGCCTTCCTGCTGGGTGAGCCCTACCTCTCCGAGCCCCTCGCCCGACACATCCGCAACCGAGGCGCCCCTGCCATCGCCCTCGACGGCGCCGGCCGCCTGCAAGCCGCGACCCACCACCTCCCCCTGACCACGGCAGAGGACTTCGTCGAGGACTACCGCTCCCGACGCCACGCGCCACTCCTGCTGGCCGTGAGTCCCCGGGCGCCGGCCTGGATCGCGGAGCACCTGGCCGGCAGCGCGCTGGCCGAGCAGGTCGCGGTCCTCGACGACAAGGTCGCCTTTCGTCGGCGCACGGCCGAGCTCTACCCCGACTTCCGCTTCCAGCCGGTCGATCCCCGCCACCCCGCCCCGCCCACCGAACTGCCCGTGCTCGTCAAACCCGCGCACGGCTCCGGCGGCGTCGGAGTCAGGAACATCGAGGGCGAGGGCCAGTGGCACCGCCACCTTCACACCCTCGCCGAGGACGGCTGCCAAGCGGCCATCGCCGAACAGGTCCTCGAAGGCCCCGAATACGCCGCCGACTTCGTCCTGGGCGTCGACGGCCGGCTGCGCATCGTCACCGTCCTCGAGCGTCTGGCACCGGCCGAATCCCTCACCTTCCTCTACCGGACAGACCCGGAACTCCGCGACCGGATGGGCGAGTTCATCGCCACCGAGCTGCTGCGCGTCGCCGACCACTTGCACTTGGCGCCCATGACCGGGGTGGCCGAATTCCGTACCGGCCACGACGGACGACTCGCACCGGTGGAGATCAACCCGTGCCGATTCGGCGCCTGGGGCACTGCCGACATCGCCCCGTACGCCTACGGCACCGACCCCTACCAGCAGCTCACCGAGGACGTCATCGGGAACGTGGCACACCGCCGGGACGGGACACGGCACCTCGTGGGCTTCGTCGACCGACCGCGGAAGCCGACTGCGGGCGTCGACTACGAGCTGCTGGCACCCGGCACCGCCGAGGTCGAGGAAATCCGGCCCGTCAGCGGCGAGAGCGCGCCCTTCCTCGCCGCACTCTTTCTGCGCACGACCACGCCCGACGCCTTCGACCGGACCGTCGAAACGCTGCGGCGCGGTGTGCCGGAGGAGGCACTGTACGGACAACGCCAAGGGAGTGGCTCATGAAGATCGGCATTCTGGGCACCGGCGAGGTCGGCCGGGCGCTCGCCCCGGCCCTGCGTCACGCCGGCCACGACATCGTCATCGGCACCCGCGATCCCGACACGACCCGCCGTGAGAACGAAGCCGTGCGAACCCTCGTGGACGCCCACTCGGGGCTGCGACTCGCCACCTTCCGCCATGCCGCCGCGAGTGCGGACGTCATCGTCAACGCGCTGCCGGGTCCCCTGTGTGTAGACCTCCTGCGCGAACTCGCCGATGTCGTGGCGGGCGGCATTGTCCTGGACGTCTCCAGCCCTTTCGACGGCAAGGCGGAAGGCGCCGTCCTGCACCCCGTCAACACCGACAGCCTGGGAGAGCAGATCCAGCGTGCACTGCCCCACGCCCGCGTGGTCAAGACCCTCAACACGATGGCAGCCGAGCTCATGGCCAACCCCGTGGCGACCCGTCGGATCCGCCAGACGGTCTTCACCAGCGGCGACGACCCCGAGGCCAAGGAGACCGTCGTCGCCCTCCTGCGGCAGCTCGGCTGGCACGACATCCTCGATCTCGGCCCCATCCGCACCGCCCGAGCCACGGAGATGCTCCTGCGCATGTGGATCGATCTCTATCAGGCGCTGGGAACGGACCACTTCGGCTTCAGGATCGTGCGGGGCGACAGCGCGGACTCCGCCGGGACGTCCCCGTAACCGCCCGTCCGCCGGACGCCGCCCTCCATCACTTTTCACCCCACGTTCCGGGACCGCCCAGGTGCCCCGCACAGCGGGCAGTCCGTCACGCCCCACGCGCAACGCGCCCCGACTTCCGAGGAATCGCATGCCCACGCCGAAAGCAGCCATCGTCGGCGGAGGAATCGCCGGACTCGCCACCGCGATCCACCTCCATGACCGCGGCTGGCAGGTCACCGTCGTAGAGAAGTCCACCGTGCAGGAGAAGGACGGCAGCTACCTGATCCTCTACCCCGCGGCAACAGCCGCCGCCCGGCGTCTGGGAATCATGGGCGATCTGCCCGCTCGTCTGCTGCCCCACTACAAGATCACCGAAATCGACCGGACGGGCCGCCGACTGCGCCAAGCCGTGTCACCCCTGGTCTTCAAGCCGCCCCCCATCGCCATGCTGCATGGCGATCTCTGGAACGCCCTGCGCCGACGGGTTCCGGACGAAGTGGAGATCAAGTACAAAGCGACCATCACCTCCCTGACCCAGAGCGCCGACACCGTCCGGCTCGGGCTCACCGACTCGGGAAGCCAGGAGTCGGTCGAGGGGTTCGACCTCGTCGTCGGCTGCGACGGAGTCAACTCCACCGTGCGCGAGATGGCCTTCGGCCCCGCCACCGTCTACTCGTCCTCGACCGAGAAATGCCTCGTGACGGCCCGGCTCCGGCACACACTGGCCGACTTCGGCCCCGATGAGGGCGTATCCCTGCACGAGAGCGGGCGCGTCACGATCCTCTTCCCCTGGGCCGGCAGCCGTCCCTGCCTGTCCGTCTACGCAGACGAACGCCTCATCACGGCCGACCTGCCCCAGAACGAACTCATCCGCACCGCGCTGGGAATGGGCACCACGGGCGACATCGTCGACCAGCTCCACGAACTCGTCGTGGACGGCAGTCCCGCCGTCCACCCAGCCACCCAAATCACCATGGACGGCTACACCAAGGGCCGCATCGTGCTGCTCGGCGACTCCGCCTGGTGCTCCACATCGGCCTCGGGCATGGGCGCCGCGACCGCCCTGCAAGCCGCGGAGCTACTGGCCAAAGCACTCGACCGACACCGCAACGTCTCCGACGCCCTCGCGCAGTGGGAGAACACCGTCCGCCCCCTCGCCGAGTTCTCCAAAGCCCTCGGCCGCCACACCATCCGCATCCTCTGCACCCGCACACCTGCGGGGAAGGCGATGCGCATCGCCGGCGGCCACAGCGCACGACTGCCGGTGGTCTCCGACGTCCTCCTGGCGGCGTACAAGAAGGCCCTGGGGGGCGACTACCTCGCCCTGGACCTCGCGGGTTGCTGAATGGGGCAGGAGTTCCGGTGCGTGGTGGCGAGGGCGGCGGTGAGGCTGTCGGTGAGGACGGTTCCGTCGCGCTCCGCGCTTGCCCAGGCGATGTGGCCGTCGGGGCGCACTAGGACGGCGCGGACGTCGGTGAACTCGGCCGGCGGATGGTGCGGGGTGGCGGTGTGTACGTGCAGCCCGCGGCCCGCGTACCCGGTGAGGCGGCCGCTGCCGGTGAGGTCCAGCAGGAGGTGGCGGTCGACGCGCAGCAGCGCGAACAGGCCAGTGTCGCCGAGGGTGAGGTCGGGGGCGCGGGTGCCGCTCAGCGGGTGGTCACCGGGGGTGGTGGGCGGGTAGGTGACGGCGAGGGAGCTGACCTTGGCGGCCAGGTGGTCGTTGAGGTCGGGCAGGGTGGTGATCAGCTCTGCGAGCAGGCCGCGCAGGTCGAGTCCTTCGGGGGTGAAGGCGGTCATCAGGGCGACCTGGGCGCGGCTGGTGGCGGTGAGGTCGGCGCCGACGGGGTGGCGTTCGGCGTGGTAGGTGTCCAACAGGCCTGCGGGCGCCCAGCCGTTGAGGGTGGCGGCGAGCTTCCAGGCGAGGTTGGCGGCGTCCTGGATGCCGACGTTCATGCCGACGCCGCCGGCGGGGAAGTGCTGGTGAGCGGCGTCTCCGGCGAGGAAGACCCGGCCCTTGCGGTACTGGTCGGCGAGGCGAGTGGCGTTGCCGTAGCGGGAAAGCCAGAGCGGGTCGCGCAGGCCGAAGTCGGTGCCGGCCATGGCGACCACGTTCTCGCGCAGTTCGTCCAGGCCGAGTTGGCCGGGCCAGGTGGTGGTGAGGTCGCGGGGGGTGAGGCCGACCAGGCGGTGGATGCCGCCGGGCATGGGCACGGCCATGAGGGCTCCCGCAGGGCCGAAGTAGCTGTAGCCGGGGGCGGGCGGGCTGTCGAGGACCACGTCGCCGAGCCAACCGAACACCGTGGAGGGGGTGCCGGGGTAGTCGATGCCGGCCTCGGTGCGCACGGTGCTGCGGGCGCCGTCGCAGCCGACCAGGTACGCCGCCTGGAAGGTGGAGGGCCCGTGCGGTCCGAGGGTGTGCACGGCAATGTGGTCGGGATGCTCGGTGAAGCCGGTGACCTCGTGTCCGCGCAGGATGTGCGCGCCCAGGTCGAGGGCCTGGCCTTCCAGCAGTGCCTCGGTGCGCTCCTGGGGAAGCGCGAGGGTGTGAGGGAAGGGGCTGGGCAGGCGGCGGAAGTCCAGACGGGAGTCGAGGGCGGCGAAGTGGCCTCCGGGCAGCGGTATGCCCTCGCTCACGAAGGGATGGTGCGCGCCACGGGAGGCAAGGGTCTCGATGGTGCGGGGATGCACGGTCAGGGCGCGGGAGCGGGAGTCGCGTTCGGAGCGGGGCTCCATCACGGCGACGGTGACACCCGCGCGGCGCAGTTCGCCGGCGAGCCACAGGCCCACGGGTCCGGCACCTGCGACGACAACCTGATAGCTCATGGTTCTCTCCTCCTCTACACAGACTCTTGGTCGGTGACCAATAACTGTGGTGGAGTAAACTAGGTCAGTGACCAAGAAGCAAGGTGGAGAAGACACCGCGGGCCAGCTCACCCGCGCCGCCGTGATCGATGCCGCCCTCCGGGTACTGGACGAGCGTGGCCTGGCCGGGCTCTCCACGCGGGCGGTCGCCGACCGCCTCGGAGTGCGGATGAACACCGTGCTGTGGCACGTGAAGACCAAGGCGCGAATGCTGGAGCTGATGGCCGACGCCGTCCTCGCCGGTATCCGCTACGACGAACTGCCCGACGCCCCTCAGGCGCGGGCCCGCGAGCTCGTCGGCCGTTACCGCCACGCGTTGCTCGCCCATCGCGACGGCGCCGCCCTGGTCACGGGCACCTATCCGGCCGAACCGCACACGCTGCGCTTCGCCGACCGCCTCGTCGAGGCGTTCCTGGAAGCCGGTGCCGATGAACGGCAGGCGGCGTGGACGGCTTGGACGGTCAACTACTTCACCCTCGGCCTGACCCAGGAGGAGCAGGCCGAGGGCGAGGAGGACGGCGCGAGGCTGGGCCGGGCCGTAGAACCCGGCGCGCACCCGGCGCTACAACGCGTGCTGCCCCATCTCCAGCAGAACTACGACGCGCGCTTCGCCTTCGGCCTGGAGGCGGTCCTGTCCCGCATTCCCGACTGACAGCGCTCCCCCGGAGGCGCCCAGACACCGCACCGGCAACGGGCCGCGCAGCCTGCGCCCGGCACACCCGGCCCCGCCCGGTGCCGTTCGTGGACCGTCGATCACAGCCCGAACCGCCCGTATCGGGTACGGACGGGAGGGCACTGGCGTGACAATGCCCGGCCCTAGGAGTGGTCGATCAGGTAGGTGACGCCGTCGAGGATGCGGTCGAGGCCGTAGTCGAGCGGGTCGTTGTCGTGGGGGGCGAAGGCGCCGGCCGCGATGGCGGCGGCGAGCGCCGGGAAACGGTGCCCGTGGCGCTCCAGTACTTCATCGGCGAGCCGGTTCCACTCCTCGTCGCCTTCCTCGTCCGCGTGGACGAGCCGCTGCGCGAGGCTTCGGATGTGGCCGATGATCAGCAGAACGGTGTCGTGCTGCTGCGAGGCCGTCAGCCCGGCCGGGGCGAGGGCGGCCAGCGCCGCGTCGAGCCAGGCGAGCTGGTTGGGCCCCATGAGCTGGCGACGCATGGCGGTGGCGGTCAGGATCCACGGGTGCGCGCGGTACAGCGCCCAGCATGCGCGAGCCCATGCGGTCAGCCGCGCACGCCACCCTTCCGAGCGGCCGATGACCTCTGGCGGCAGGCCGAGGACCGAGTCGGCCATGAGGTCGACCAGTTCGCCCTTGCCGGGGAAGTAGCGGTAGAGGGCCATGGTGGTGACGCCCAAGTCGGCGGCGACGCGCTGCATCGAGACCGCGTCCAGGCCCTCGGCGTCCGCGATCGCGATGGCGCCGGCGACGATGCGCTCCACGGTCAGCGAGGGCTTCGGACCGCGCCGCGGCTGCTCCTGCTCCCCCCATAGCAGCGCCAGAGTCACCTTCGGGTCGCGCTTCTTCTCCCTGCTCCCGGCCAAGTGCCGACTCCTTCGCGGACGTTGATGGTTGACGCTCCCTCAGAACTGTATATAGCGTACGCTAAATCGAATTGCGTATCGGATAAACAGTTCAGGGGAGCCAACTGTGATCACCGCCGCCCTCGTCGCCACCGCCACCCTCGCCACGCCCGTCGCCGGGGTCCTCGGCCACCGCCGCATCCGCCAGGCAGTCGGCGCCCGGCAGATGCGGATCGAGGCCCCCAACGGCATCGACGAGCAGAGCTACGTGCGCATCGGCGGCATCGACCAGTGGGTCTCGATCCGCGGCGAGGACCTCGCCAACCCGGTGATGCTGGAGATCCACGGCGGCCCCGGCGCCTCCAACGCCATCTACGGACCCCGCACCCGCACCTGGGAGAAGCACTTCACGGTCGTGCGCTGGGACATGCGCGGCACCGGCAAGACCCTGCGCCGCTCCGGTACCGGCCACCAGGGAGAACTGAGCTTCGCCCGGATGTACGAGGACGCCGTCGAGGTCACCCACCACGTCCGCGCCGAGCTGGGCGTCGACCGGGTGGTCCTGGTCGCCAACTCCTTCGGCAGCACCTTCGGACTGCGCCTGGCCCGCCAATACCCCGATCTCTACTCGGCCTACGTCGGCACCGACCAGAACATCCACGACGCCGGCCGCGACGACAGCGCCCACCGCGCGCTGCTCGCCCGGCTGCACGCCGCCGGCAAGCGCAAGGAGCTGGCCACCATCGAGGAGATGCACGCCGAGGCGGGGACGTGGACCGGCGAGCAGTACGCCGCCTACGCCAAGATCGCGGCCACGAGCGACCCGCTGACCTTCGCCACCATGAAGTCCGTGGTCATGAAGTCGCTCTGGTTCTCACCCCAGCACTCGCTCCGCGAACTCGGCGCCCTCGGCAAGGGCATGAAGCTCTCCGCGCAGGTCTTCCCCGCCACCGCCCACTTCGACGACTGGGCCGACGGCACCACCTTCGGCCTGCCGTTCTTCATCTTCCAGGGCGACCAGGACGTCCTCACCCCCACGGACCGCGCCAAGCGGTTCTTCGACGACGTCCGGGCCCCCGTCAAGGACTTCGCCCTCATCGAGGACGCCGGCCACTTCGCCTCCTTCCGCCACCCCGAACGGTTCCTGCACCTCATGCTGACCAAGGTCCGCCCCCTGGTCACCAACGAGCCCCATCCCACCGCCGCGTGAGCGAGGAGGGACCTGGGCGCCGGCAAGAGCGCTGTCCTGGCCGGGAGTTCATCGCGGTCGGGCGGCCTCTTCTTTCGTGGGGTCGCCGGTGTGCGTGAGGCGAGCGGGGCCGGTGCGGGCCCTGCCCTGCCCCGGGCGTCGTACGGCGGAGGCGTTGAACTCGCCCGAGCCGTATCCGATTAC
This sequence comes from Streptomyces sp. NPDC001828, assembly GCF_042892175.1. Taxonomy (NCBI): domain Bacteria; kingdom Bacillati; phylum Actinomycetota; class Actinomycetes; order Kitasatosporales; family Streptomycetaceae; genus Streptomyces; species Streptomyces sp. NPDC001828. The sequence continues at coordinate 738,633 of NZ_JBIATV010000001.1, read as the reverse complement.
GGCGTCCTCGTGTACGCCTACTGCTGCACCTCGACGCGGTAGGTACGCAGGCCCCGTTTGTGGTAGTTGCCCAGTACGCGGGGGGTGGTCCTTGTTGCAGGTGTGCAGCCACACCCTGCGTGCGGTCCGAGCGTCGACGGGTCCGGTGGTAGGCGACGCCTGCGGGTGCCTCCTGAAACGTGATCAGCCAGTAATGGCGAAGCGGCGTCGATGAGGACGCCCAGCGCGCGTCGAGGGCGGACCGGGTCTCTGCGGAGCGTCTTGGCGAGCCACGCCAGAAAGGCTCCGAGCGACAGCTCCTCGGCAGGCGGGATGGATACCGGGCACTCCGTGGCATGTTCCGGGTTCCATCGGGGGCGCATCGAGGCGCGCGGCGCCCGGCGGGCCAAGGGAGCGGCCGTAGGAACACTCCCCCAATCGTCGTGCACTCCGCGTGCGCCGGGGCGGCTGTCGGCCACGTTCTGCGCGATCCACGGATGAATTCCATGCCGGGAAAATATCGAGATTCCGCTGGTCAAGAGGCCATGCCCTTCATGCCGTCCGCACGTTCGAGGTGCGGATGATGCGGAGGGGCCGCCGGAAACGGCAAGGGAAGGGGAGACCGCCGGAAGTATGGCCGAATTGAACGCGTGTGATGTTTTGATTTCCAGAAAGCGCTCTGGACACTCCACGACCGACTTGCAAACAATGCGATGGGCGGAAACAAATACCTCGGTCCTGCCGGTCTCCTTTGCCTGTCGGATTCGGGCGCGCAAACGTTCAGCAGAGCAGGGCCTGGTCCACGAAAGGAGAAGAAAGATGTCAGTTCGGATTGATGCCGTCGTTCCGGTGCCCGACCAGTACAGCCAGTTCTGGTTCCTCTCCGGGGCTCGATACCTACGCATCCACATCGCGGGCGGCGAACCCCACCAGGACACGGTCATCAGCGGGCCCGGCACCCTCAAGGACTGGCCCAGCCTCGCCGGC
>NZ_JBIATV010000001.1:0-737570 GCF_042892175.1 Streptomyces sp. NPDC001828 | reverse complement strand
GGCTTCGACCACATCGACGCCGTCGTACCCGTACCCGACCAACACAGCCAGTTCTGGCTCCTCTCCGGAGACCAATACGTACGCATCCACATCGCGGATGGCGAACCCCACCAGGACACGGTCATCAGCGGCCCCGGCACCCTCAAGGACTGGCCCAGCCTCGCCGGCTTCGACCACATCGACGCCGTCGTACCCGTACCCGACCAACACAGCCAGTTCTGGCTCCTCTCCGGAGACCAATACGTACGCATCCACATCGCGGGCGGCGAACCCCACCAGGACACGGTCGTCAGCGGGCCGGGCTCGCTCAAGGACTGGCCCAGCCTCGGCGAACTCCAGTAGCCGGTCCCGCGGCGGCGTGTCATGAGCGTGCCCCGCAGTAAGAGGGGCGGGAGTCCAGCGCGCGCAGCGGGAGCCCCGTGATCAGCCGGGGTCCCGCCGCGTGCGCGTCGCTTTCCAGGCCAGCGGGCGCAGTCGCCGGTGGTCCCCTTCGCACGAGAGCACGAGAGGTCGGCCATGTCGTTGTCCCCCCGCAGGACTCCCCACGAGACCGGTCATCCGCAGGCCGAGCTGCTCAAGCGGCATCGTGCCGTGATGGTGCCGTGGTTCCCGCTCTACTACGAGGAGCCCATGGAGATCGTCAGCGGTGAGGGGTGCACGGTCACCGACGCCGACGGGGCCTCCTATCTGGAGTTCTATGCCGGAATCGCCGTGAACACTCTCGGCTACAAGGTTCCCGAGGTGCATGAGGCCGTGGAACGGCAGCTGCGCAAGGGAGTCGTGCACACCTCGACGTTCTACTTGATCGGCCGACAGGTGGAACTCGCGGAACGAATTGCCGCGCTGTCGGGAATCCCCGACCCGCTGGTTTTCTTCACCTGCTCGGGAACCGAGGCGGTGGAGGCCGCCCTACTGGCCACGACCGAATATCGGCAGAGCTCGCAGATCATCGCCCTGCGTTATGGCTATCACGGCCGCAGTTTCGGAGGACTTGGAGTGACCGGCGACCGGCACTGGCAGGGCTCGGGGCTGTCGCCGGTACGGGTCGCCCACGCGCGGGGTGGAGAACGGCGGCGCGGAGGCTTGTCGGGGCTGGATGACAAGGCCTATGTGCGGGCCTGCCGGGAGGACCTGGAAGAGCTCGTCGGCACCAGCACTCCCGAGCGGACCGCAGCGATGATCGTCGAACCGGTGCAGGGCATCGCGGGTGGAATTCCCCTGGCCCCGGGGCAGCTCGCCGCCTATCGCGAGGTGCTGGACGAGTACGAGATCCCACTGATCGTGGACGAAGTCCAGACGGGGTGGGGACGCACCGGCAAGTACTGGGGATACCAGTGGCACCAGATCACACCGGACGTGCTGGTCTTCGCGAAAGGGGTCGGGAACGGCTTCACCCTGGGCGGCCTGGTGGGAAGGCGCGACATCATGTCCTCGCTCGACGCCCCGTCCATCTCCTCGTTCGGCGGCAACCACCTCTCCACCGCGGCGGCCGTGGCCACGTTGGACTACATCGCCGCCCATGACCTGACGACGGCTGCCCGACGCCTTGGAGCAGTGCTCATCGACGGGCTGAAGGAGAGTCTGGACGACGAGCCCTGTGTGTCCCAAGTACGTGGACAGGGGCTGCTGCTCGGGATCGAGTTCTCCCACCCCGGCACACTGAAGCCCTTTCCGGAGATGGCCGCCAGGGTCCAGCAGCTCTGCCGGGAGAACGCACTGCTCGTGGGGCTTGGCGGAACATTCGGCAACTGTCTTCGCCTCAGCCCTCCGCTGACCGTTCAAGAGGACCAGGTGCGGCTGGCGACGCGCGTCATCGCGGCCTCGACGCGAGCGGCGCGCGACGACTGACGCGGCAGTCGGCGAGCGGGACGGGCATGCGCGCACCTGCCCAGGCAGCCGGGCCCGACCCGCACGCGCTCGAACGGACCTGCCGCTCTCGCGGCGGTCAGCGGTGGCAAGCGGCGGCAAGGAGACTGCCGCCGCACCGGGTCGCACTCCGCAGGCGCTGTCTTCAGCCTGCGGAGCAGGCCTGTCCCGGGCGGGCGCGTCACTGCCGCGGCCCGGCTTCTGGGCTCAGACGCTGTGGAGCGGACCGGGGACACGCACTCGCGCGGCCTCCGCCTGATCCTCCGCCGAGAGCTGGGAGGCACCCGTTTCGGCGCCGGGCACGCGGTCGATGAGCCCGGTCACGACCCGTGTGTCCACATACGCCTGGACCTCGACGATGACATCGCCCTCGAACCTGCACAGCCAGACGTAGAAGGGGTCGTACGCCTCCCCGTCGCTGGCCGTCGCGACCCCCTCCATGACCACGATGACTTCCGCGTCGGAGCCGTACATCTGCTTGAGGTCGAAGCGCAGTCCGTCGGATCGGCTGCGCACCTGCTCCAGAGTTCCGTCGAGGAAGTCCCGCTTGTTCTGATATTCACCGGCCAGAGGATGTCGGCCGACCATGGTCCACTTCACGTCGTCGGCGACATGTTCGAAGAACTTGTCAACCGTGTCGAGTTCTCCGAGCAGCTCGAACAACGGCCTTCGGGTTTCACACGTACCGGCCATCAGTGATCCTTTCCTTGTCCGGATACGCATACCGTTTCCCCGTACCCCGGCGGCACAATTACAATCGGGTGGCTTGCGTTGGATATTGAATGCACTACGGTCGTGGCCAAAGCTTCACGACCCGAATCCGACCTCCAGCTTCACCCTGCATCGAAGTGGCACTCCAACATCAATTGAGTGTGCCACTTTTACCCCCTGGCCTGAGACACAAACGGCGCACTTGAGGCATCACGACATGGGGTCGGTTTCCGCATACTCGCCACTCTTCACGCCGTTGACTCTGCCGGTTATGGCGTCTACTTTTTCGGAATTGACATCCGTCTCATCGACCGTGATCAATTTCGCGGGCGCAGCAAGACGGAGGAACTCGGTGATCAGCGCTGTCCTCGCGCCCACCATTCGCGCCGAGTCCCCATTGCCGACCCTTTCTGTCGTGATGGCCGCCCAGCTCAACGGACGGCCCGAGCGCCAGTACTCCCACCTCGAAAGGCAGAACAGCATGTCTCGCCCCGTCACCGAACAGGCCACTTCGATGTCCTCCTTCCCCCTCACGGCGGTGCAGCGCTCGTACTGCATCGGCCGCCAGGACGGCCAGCCTCTGGGCGGGACGGCCTGTCACATGTACTTCGAATTCGATGGCGCGCGCATCGACGCCGGAAAGCTCGATGCCGCCTTCACGGAACTGCAGATCAGGCACCCGATGCTGCGCGCCCGCTTTCCCGACACGGCGCACGAGGCCTGTACGGGGGAGACACCCTGCCGCCGCCTGGTGGTCTACGACGCCCCGCCGACGAGGAAGGCGGCCGAAGAGCACTTGGAGCGTGTCCGCGCGCAGATGTCGGCCCAGCGGCTGGACACCGCGGCAGGCCAGGTCATGGACCTGCGGCTCTCCTCGCTGTCCGACGGCACCTCCCGGTTGCACATCGACGTCGATCTGATGGCTGCCGATCCGCCAAGCATCCGGCTCCTCCTCGCCGACCTGGCCGCCCTCTGCGCCGGCCACGCGTCCAGCGCCCCGGCAGGCCAGTACGCCGCCTACCGACGCGCCCAAGAGGCAGGACCTTCAGCCCACGGCAACGACGGGAACCCCCAAGGGCGGCAGCGCGACTCCCACCCCGAGGAGACCGCTCTCCCCGACACGTGGGACGCGCTCTTCGAGCAGTGCGGCTTCAACTCCCCGCGCTTACCGCTTACTTGTGATCCCCAGGGCATTGAAGCCCCCCGCTTCGAGCGCCGGAACGTCACCGTGCCGGCAGCACAGTGGCGGCGCGTCCGCGAACAAGCCGCGGCACATGGACTCGACCCTGACGCAGCGCTGCTGGCCGCCTTCGCATGCACCCTCGCGCGGTGGAGCGAGAACGACACGTTCCTCCTCAACGTGCCGGTCTTCGTCCGCCCGCCGGATCCGGACCTGCGCGAAACCGTAGGTGACTTCACCCGCCTCACGGTCCTTCCGATCGACATGTCCCCCGCATCCCCCATCCGCACGCTGGAGGGCCTGGTGCGGCACGTGGCGGACACGCTTGCGGCAGCGGGCCAGGGATCAACCGCGCCTTCACTGGAGGAGGTTCAGCACATGGCGCGACGTCGGGGCGAACGGCTGCCGCCTCTCGGCGTCGTCTACACCTCGCTCACCGACGAACCGTGGGTGGACAGCAGCTTCGAGGCGACCCTCGGTTCCGTCGGATGGATGCGGTCCCAGACACCCCAGGTGTGGCTGGACTGCATCGTCCACCAGTACGCGGGAGGCCGCCGCCTTGCCTGGGACGTGGTCGCGGAGCTCTTCCCACCCGGCATGCACGAAGCCATGACGGCCTACTGCGCCGACATTCTGCGAAGCCTGGCCGAACGGGACTGGTCATCGGCGCTTCCCGCACATCTGCCCGCCGGCCAGCAGAGCACACGGGAGGCAGTCAACAACACCCGGCGCGAGCAGAGCGGTCGACTGCTGCACGAGCGCTTCTTCACCCTGGCCGCACAGGACCAACGAGCCGCGGCGCTCATGGATGCCGACCACACGTGGACGCGCGCGACCGTCGCGGACACCGCCCTGCGTCTGGCGGCACACCTGCGTGCGCGGGGGCTGCGCGAGGGCGAACCGGTAGCCGTCACCCTGGCCTCGGGAATCGACCAGATCGAAGCGGTTCTCGGCGTCCTCGCGGCAGGGGGCTGTTACGTACCGATCAGCCCGGACCAGCCCGAAAGCCGACGCGCAACCATCCACGCGACCGCCGGCATCCGCTTCGCCGTCCAGGACGGCTCTCGACACCACGCCGGGCCCGGAAAAGAGCCAGGGGCGCCGACCGGTCAGGGCGGCACCCAGGACCTCACGGTAGTGACCTTGGCCGCCGCACGGGACAGCGAGCCCCTCGACGGACCGGTCCGTGTCCCGCCCACCTCACCCGCCTACATCATCTTCACCTCGGGCTCCACCGGCCGGCCCAAAGGTGTCCAGGTCTCCCATCAGTCCGTGGTCAACACACTGGAGGACATCAACGAACGCTGGGACGTCGGCCCCGACGACCGCGGCATCGTCATCTCCTCACTCGACTTCGACCTCTCGGTCTATGAGATCTTCGGCCCTCTCGGCGCCGGCGGCGCGGTGGTGGTACCGGCGGCGGACGACCGCCGCGATCCCCACGCCTGGCTGCGCCTCATGGAGCAGCACCGGGTCACCGTATGGGACTCCGTCCCCGTACTCCTCGACATGCTCATCAGCACCGCGGAGAGCGGCGCTCCGCCCCCCGCTCTGCGCCTGGCCATGACGGGCGGCGACTGGATCGGCCTCGACCTGCCCGGCAGGCTGCATGCCCTGCTGCCCGACTGCCGGTTCGTGGCCTGCGGCGGCGCCACCGAGGGCTCTGTCTACTCCAACTACTTCGAGGTGGACGAGGTCGATCCCGCCTGGGTTTCCGTTCCGTACGGCCGCCCTCTGGGCAACCAGGCATACCGGGTGGCGGATTCCCTGGGCAACGACTGCCCCGACTGGGTGGCGGGCGAGCTGTGGATCGGCGGCGCGGGCGTCGCCGACGGGTATGTGAACGACCCCCGACGCACCGAGGAACACTTCGTCGAGCACCAGGGAGCGCGCTGGTACCGGACGGGTGACATGGGCCGGTACCGTGACGACGGGGTGCTCGAATTCCTGGGCCGCAACGACCATCAGGTCAAGATCAACGGGTATCGCATCGAGCTCGGCGAGATCGAGTCGGCCGTCGCCGCCCACAGTGCCGTGGCGCGCTGCGTCGCCGTGGTCGCGGGCGAGGACACGCAACGCCGCCTCGTGGCCTACGTCGTGCCGAGCGGCGGCGACCTCGACCTGGCCCAAGTGACGGGTGAGGCGGCCGACCGGTTGCCCGAATACGCCCGTCCTGCCGACTACTTCCTCCTCACCGACCTTCCCCTGGGCAGCAACGGGAAGGTCGACCGCAAGACCTTGGCCTCGTGGGCCGTACCCGACCGCGCCGCCACCCCACAGGAACCCCCTGCTGAGGGCACCGAAGAGGAACTGGCCAGGATCTGGGGCGAGATCCTGCCCCAGCCCGTCGCCTCGCGCCACGACAACTTCTTCGACGTCGGCGGCAACAGCCTGCTGGCCGCCAAACTCACCAGCGGCATCCGGCATCGCTACGGAGCCGGCTTCACCCTGCGCACGGTGCTCCGCACTCCCACGCTGGCCGGCATGGCACGACAGATCGACCGGATGGACAACGCGGGCGACACCAAGTCCTCGGCCGCCGGGGACTCCCCGGTCCAGCAGTCAGCCAACGCGCAGCAGACGACGAGGACACAGCCATGACCACATCCACCCCGCCCGAAGCGACCGGTACCACGCAGACGCCGAGTCCTCACAGTGCCTGGCTCCGCTGCCTGGACACCCGGCCGGACGCCCCGACCCGCCTCATCTGCTTTCCGCACGCAGGCGGTAGTGCCAGCGTCTTCCGTGCCTGGCTGTCCGCCTGGGACGCCTCGACCGAACTGTGGGCCGTGCAGTACCCGGGCCGCGAGGACCGGACGACGGAATCCATGCCCGGCACTCTCAGCGATCTCGCCCGTCACATCGCCCTCACCCTGCAGTGGAAGTCCGACAAACCCTTCGCGTTCTTCGGACACAGCATGGGAGCCGTCGTCGCCTACGAGACAGCGTCGCAGCTGAGCCGACTCGGCCTCACCACACCCAGCCGTCTGATCGCCTCGGGCAGCCCGCCTCCCGGCTCAGCGGCAGAACAAGCCGGTCAGGACGACAACGCCGAAAGCGTTCAATGGCTGCACGACGGACCACCACCGGACGCCGAACTCCAGCGGGCCGCCGCCCGTGTCCTGGCAGCGGACCTGGATCTGCTGGCCCGCTACCCGCAGCGGACGCCCACCCCTTTGGACATCCCGCTCACTGTTCTCCGCAACCGGGACGACCCGGGCCTCGACGCCGGCGCTCTCGCCCCGTGGGATCAATACACCACCTGCGGTGTGGATACCGTGACGCTCCCCGGGGACCACTTCGCCTGCTATGAGCAACCACACGTCATCCTGGCCGAGTTGCGCAAGTCCTCACCGGCCCCGCGGTCTGCCCGGTGACGATCCGCTCCGCCCCCTGTCGCGGCAGGGTCCCGGCCGGGGCACGGTGTTGAGGTCGCGCTCGCCCCGGTCTACGACACCCTTGCGGGCTCCGTGGACTCCCCCGCCCGGGTGTGCGGACGCGGAAAGCCAGGAAGAGAGCGGAGACGGGTGTTTCCGGGCGTCCCGTGCCGGGGGGCGGGGCGGAAGGCCAGTTGTTGGTGCAGGGCCGTGGTGCCCCCGCTGATGGCGCCACCGTGGAGGTTGGCATCCATGCTCCGCAGGGTGGGCGGGGCAAGGACGCGGCGCGCGGCGATGAGGCTCCGGAGGCCAGGGGCGTAGCGCTCGGCCTGCTCTTCGATCCGGTCGGCCATCGCCTCCTGTTCGCGGGCGTCCCACGACCGGTCAGCCTGTCGTCCCCCGCATCGCCCCTGACGTGGTGCGGTACGGGTGTGTAGGCCCAGGCGGCCTCGGTGCCCTGCGCCTCACCGGCAGGGGGCCTTGGTCGGAGCCAGTGATGACTTCAGGCGTGGCGCGGTCGGTGGGCGGCGCCGCGCCCCGGGGCGTCGGTTCCTTCGCACAGACGGGCAAGTCGGCCCAGCATCGCGCGGTGCCGAATCTGCTGCGCCGCGTCCAGGAGGCCGTTGTGCAGGGCGCCTCCCGCACCGCGCAGGGGGTGCTCGTCGAGAATGACGAGTGTGTCCTCGCCCCAGGGCCGCAGCTCCATGGCGATCCGCGCGGTCCCCAGGGGCCCGCTGTACGCCTCCAGCTCAAGCACGCTGATCGGCTCGACGCGGCGCACGACGGTCCGGTTGTGCAGCGTGAACGGGCCGATCCTCACCTCGTAACGGAGGACAGCTCCGAGTTCGGGCCAGGTGCCCGCGTCCAGTTCGGCCCGGTCGGGGCCGACGACCCATTGCCCGTAGCGTTCGGCGTCGGCCAGGACCGCCCAGACGTCCTCGGGCGGCTTCTTGATCAATCGGTGCCGTACGGCCATGCGTTCCTCCGGCCTTCGAAACGCCCCCCTTCGCGAGTTCCCACGCTAGTCCTGATCACGTATCTCGCCACGGGACGGCACCTGCGTCAGCGACGCGGCCGACCGTGCGAAGGCTGTTTCCGGCGGGCGGTAAGGAGCAGCGGGAGGGACGTTACGAGCGGATGCTCCTCAGACTCAGCGCGCAGAGGGCCGCCCAGGAGATCGCGGCTCCTGCGGCTTTGAGGCGGGCTTGCTTCTGGGGCAGCTGGGTGCCGAAGACGACGGCGTCGGACGTGTCTGCGGCGACCCGGCACCAGGTGGCGAGACGGCGTGCGTCGTCGCCGGTCGCGGCCACCATGACTAGCCCGATGACAAGGTCCCGGGATCCGAAGGCCCGGATCAGCAGGCCCGTGTCCCGGGGAACGCGGCCACCGGGCTCCGACGGGAGAGCGCAGGGTTTCGCAAGCCATTCGGGCCTGGCCATGATGGCCGCGCCGTAGAGCGCGGTCGCGGCTCCGAGCAGCCGGTTGATGTCCGTCGTCTTCTTGATGTTCTTCATGGCATCGCGCCCTTTCCCCTCTGAGGGTGTTCGTTCGCGTTCCCTCGGGTGCGCACTTCATCCGTGGCACGGGGGCCGTCGTCCAGGAACCCGGTCAGGGCCGGGCGGTGTGGTCGGGATGCCCTCGGGTGCGGCGGGCCTCTTTCATCTCCGCCTCGTACAGGTGGCTCCGCCCGTCGACGAGTTCCTGGCGTACTTGGTGCTCCACCTCGGTGAACGGCGTGTAATAGGTGGCGTTGTACGCCTCGATGACCTGGAAGGTCCAGCAGCCGGGAATGACGTTGCGGCCCACGATCTCCCGCTCCACCAGGTCGGCCTGGTCCCCGTGGCCCGCCGCCCTCAGCTGCTCGACCGCACGGCCCAGCGTCAGATCCGCACCGCCGGTCAGCTGGTGGAAGGCGTACAGGTGCCCTCTGGCCTGTTCCACGGTCTCCAGTGCCTCCGACAGGGTGCCCAGGGCCTCGACCGTAGCGTCGCTCACCCCGTGCGGGCGGACATGTCCGTCCCCCGGGCCGGCTCCGCGCTCGCTGGTAGGGCTCATGACGAGATCCTTCGGTGTCCGCGCGACGGGTGTCCGGGACGGCCAGAGGCTTGGTGGCCCAGGCGCCCGTACCTCTCAGCTTTGCGTGCCGACGGGCCTTTCGCGACCGGCGCGACACGGACCGCGTACGGCACCGGCGAAGCTCGGCACGGCGGGGTGGTGCCAGCGGATGCACGATCGTGTGGCCTGCGCGAGCCTGAGGACATGACTGATCCACTCGTCCCTCCAGGCAAGCCACCCCCCGAAAAGATTCCCCCCGGGGAAACTCCTCCCGTGGAAGGCTCGACCGCCGAGGCCCACGAGGAACGTCCGGACGGCGGGCTCTGGGAACACCCCCGGTTCTGGCTCTGGCTGATCGCCGCCGGAGCCGTGCTGATCGCAGCCTTCTTCATCGCGCGCCTCATCTCTCTGTAGCGCACGGCGTTCGCCGGGAGGCTGCTGCGGGACTCACTCACGGGCCTGCGGCGGCCTGGGCGCAGGATCTGGTGAACTCCCTTACCGGACCAGCGAGTTCATCGGGGCGACTGAGGGTCGCGACATCCACGTCGGTCGCCATGGTGGCAGGATGCGGTCGTGAGCGATGTGGACCACCTCCGGCTGCTGCGGGCCGCCAAGGACGCCATGGACCGGGACTGGGCCGAGCCCCTCGATCTCGACGCGATCGCCGCGCACGCGGGCTATTCGCGGTACCACTTCGTGCGCGCTTTCAAGGCCGCGTACGGGCGGACGCCGGGCCAGTACCTGACCCTTCGCCGGATCGAGCGGGCCCAGGAGCTGCTGCGCACGGCAAACCTGAGCGTCACCGAAATCTGTCATCTGGTCGGCTTCACCAGTCTGGGCAGTTTCTCCACCCGGTTCAGGCAGGTCACCGGACTGAGCCCCACCGAGTACCGGGCGAAGCATGTGGGCCGCGGCGCCGCGCTGATTCCCGGCTGTTACGCCATGCTCTGGGCCGGTGGCTTTCCCCGGGCGGAGCCGGGCCCCGAAGCCCGCAATTCTCAAGAAGCACCCTGAGCCGGGTCGTGCCTACGGTGGCTGGGCACGAAGGCAGTCACATCAGGTTCAGGGAGCAGCGTATGATCAAGGGACTGGCCATTGCCACCATCTGGGTCCTCGACCAGGACCGTGCCAAGGAGTTCTACACGGAGAAGCTCGGGCTTGAGGTGCGCACGGACATGTCGTTCGGTGACGGCGGCATGCGCTGGCTCACGGTCGGGGCCAAGGACCAGCCGGAGGTGGAGCTGACGCTCATGGTGCCGGGCCCGCCGGCCATGGACGCGGAGTCCGCCGAGGCACTGCGGACACTGGTGTCCAAGGGGATGCTCGGCGCGGGTGTGCTGGCCACCGACGACATCCACGGCGACTACGCCACGCTCAAGGCCCGCGGGGTGCAGTTCCTGCAGGAGCCCAAGGAGCGCCCCTACGGCACCGAGGCGATCTTCCGCGACGACTCCGGCAATTGGTTCTCCTTCACCCAGCGGCGGGAGGGTGACCTCGACCTGGACAAGGACTGGGCCTGAACGAACGTGAGGTGCTGTCGAGCACCTCACGCGGCGACAGGCGTCCGCGAGGACGGCTTCGGTACCGGTGAGTCTCAGCAGACGCAGCAGCTGCAACAGGCATGTGAGAGCCGTGCAGTTCGTGGATGCCGGCCGTCAAGTCGCTTACGTATCCGCCTGCTTGACATCGCGGCACCCCCTCATGAGCGACGCCCGGCCTCCTGACCCGGAGCTTCACCGGCGAGGGCGGCATTCGGCCTGCGCAGCGGGGCTCCGGCGTTGTGGAGGCTCGCCAGAGCCTGCCTGTAGGAGGCGAGCAGGCTGGTTTCGAGGTAGCCCACGCCCAGCTCCTGGCAGTAGCCGCGGACGATGGCCTGGGCCTTGCGCAGGTGGGGGCTGGGCATGCTCGGGAAGAGGTGGTGCTCGATCTGGTAGTTCAGCCCGCCGAGCGCGATGTCGGTGAACCATCCCCCGCGCACATTGCGTGAGGTGAGCACCTGACGCCGCAGGAAGTCCGGGCGTTCCCTTCCGGTCAGGATCGGCATGCCCTTGTGGTTGGGGGCGAAGATCGAGCCGAGGTAGACGCCGAACAGGCACTGGTTCACCACGAGGAACGCGATGGCCATACCGGGCGGCAGCACCAGGAACAGTGCCGTCAGATACGCCGCGAAGTGCGCGAAGAGGAGCACGCCCTCCAGGCGGCGGTTCTTCAACGAAGGATTGGCGAGCGCTCGTACGCCCGAGAGGTGGAGGTTGAAGCCTTCCAGCGTCAGCAGCGGGAAGAAGAGATACGCCTGCCTGCGCCCGAGCAGTTTGGGCAGCCCCTTGGCCGCGCGGGCCTGGGACTGGGACCAGACCAGCACATCGGGGTCGAGATCCGGATCGAGGTCTTCATGGTTGGGGTTGGCGTGGTGACGGGTGTGCTTGTCCTGCCACCAGCCGTATCCCATGCCGATGCCGGCGTTGCCGGCGATGCGTCCTGACACCTCGCTCGCTCTGCGCAGCCGGAAGACCTGCCGGTGGGCGATGTCGTGTGCGACCAGCGCCACCTGCCCGAAGACCACGGCGAGGAACGCGGCGACGGCCAGGGTCCACCAGCTCCGCCCCACCAGCACGAAGGCGGCCCAACCGCCGATGTACAGCAAGGCGACGGCAGAGATGCGGATCGTGTAGTAGCCCGGGCGGCGGGCCATCAGGCGTGAATCGGCGATCCTCTTGGACAGCCGGGCGAAATCGCTCCCCGCCACATCCGTGGGTACGGGAATGGTGCTGTTCGTCGGCACGGCCTTGAGCCCTTCAGTGGACGGCACCCGGGTGCTGCAGCACCTGGTGCTCCACGCAGCCGAATGGCGGGGTCACGGCCGAGCGCATCCCTGGCGGGACCACTTCGAAGGTTGCGAGAGGCTTCCACCGTACCTCGCGGCCACCTCGCGGCCGATACCCGGCGGCCTGCCCCGCAAGGGCGCCCGTGCACGTACGTCGCCCTCCTTCACTCGCTGGAGCCGCCCCACGAGGAGACACCAAGCGGCGCGCTATGCTCCGCATCCGGATTGTTGGGTGTAGCCGTCAGTCTGATCGAGGTCTAGGCTGGTGTTGACGCCCCTGCCCCCGGCGGCCCTGTCCGCTCGGCCGAAGCAGGTGGCAACCCATGGCGCACAACGTAACCGCACCTCCCTACCGGGACACAGCGGCAAGCGCGGGAAGCGTACGAACGAGCGAGGCTCTGCGCATCTACGACCGCCACGGTGACGCGCTGTTCTCCCTGGCACTGCTTCTGTGCCGGGATGTCGAATGGGCCGTCGAGGCGGTCGTCGCCACCGTAACGCAGGGCTGCGGAACGGTATCTGACTCCGCGTCAGACGTGCAGCGGCAGGAACTGGCAGCGGATCTGTGGCACAGGTACGCGGCCGGTCCCCAAGCCCGGCAAGGCACTTCGGGGTCTGCCTACCGACCCGGCGACACCGACGACAGTGCGTGGCTCGGGCAGCAACAGGCCCTGCTGGGGCTGGTGTTGTTCGGCTGCCACACCTACGAGCAGGCCGCCGCGCTCATCGGCATCTCCGCGCCCACGGCAGCGCTGCACCTGCGCACCGTGTTGCGCAGAGCCGCGGCTGAAAAGTACTTCGTCGAACGATGAAGTTCGTCGCGGCAGGATGTCGTCGACTGGCGCTGCCCAGAGAGGTCTTTGTCGGGCGGCGCCGGCTCGAATGGCTCGCAACCCCCGTCACCCGACATGTCGTTGCCATGGGATCTCACCGGGAAGCCACCGGGACCTCGCCGACGGCACAGCAACCGCCCGACCGGGCACGACTTTCCCGGGATGAGTCATGCGTATATCACCGCTTCTGTTCATCGACCGGCGCCAAGAGGGCCTGCGTACATGGATCATCGCGGCAGGAGCCCTCGACCTGGACTCCGCCCCTGTGCTCGCCGATGCCTTCGCGCGGGAGCTCAAAGGTCGGGGTACGGCAGACCTGCACGTCGACCTGAGCGGCGTCGCATTCTGTGACTGTGTCGGACTCAGCGCTCTCCTCACCGCGGCTCATGACACCCGCGCGGCAGGGCGAGCCTTCCAGGCACACTCCCCCGTTCCCGCCGTCCTGCGCCTGTTCGGCCTGACCGGCACCACCGACATCCTGCTCAGCCGATCCCTCGCGCCCCGGGAAGCGGCTGCGGCGGGATGACGCCATAGCCAGCCGGCCTCGTCCGTGCCGCCACTATGCTGAGATACGAGAGGTGGCGCTGGTGCTCAGCCCGGAGATGAACGACAAGCTGAGAGCCCTGCACTCGGATGCCGGGTCCGGTCTCGACGGCTGTGCGGCGCTCCTCGGTATGGATCACCTCGTGGTCTCCCTCTCCCTCGGCGACCAGGTGACGGAACAGCTGTGGTCCTCCAGCCGCATCAGCGCGGACTTCGAGGACCTGCAGTTCACCTTGGGGGAAGGCCCCGGGCCGGACGCCCTGCGCACGCGCCGGCTGGTGCTGGAACACGATGTGGCCGCGGTCGACGCGGAGCGATGGCCGGCTCTCATCCCCGCGATGTCCCGTCTTCCGATCCAGGCCGTGTTCTGCCTCCCGCTGTCTCTCGGCGGCATCACGGTCGGTGTCCTCACCGGGCTGCGCGCATCGCCCGGTCACATGAGCGGTCAGGAAACGGATGACGCTCTGGGGCTCGCCGCGGCCCTGACCCTGCAGCTCCTCTGCGACGGCCGGCCGCCCGAAGACGAACTGCACCGGGCCGCGGTTCACCAGGCCACCGGCATGCTCAGCGTCCAGCTTGCCCTCCCGTTGAGCGAGGCGCTGCTGCGCCTGCGCGCCTACGCCTACAGTCACGACCGCTCCATCGTCGAAGCCGCCGAAGACGTCGTCTCCCGGCGGCTTCGGCTGGACGACGATGATCCGGAACCCGAATCACCCAAGGAGACGAGGGGATGACATCCATGTCCCGCGAACAGCGAGTATCAGAGGTCTTCGTGCAGGTCGCGGACTCCCTCATCGCCGACTTCGACCTCACCGAGTTTTTGGAGGAGCTGTGCGCCCATTGCGTACGCCTGCTCGACGTGTCCGCCGCAGGCCTTCTCCTCGCCAACGAGAGCGGTCTGCTGCACACGGTCGCGGCCTCCGACGAAAACACGCACCTGCTCGAACTCTTCGCCAGCCAGCACGATCAGGGCCCCTGCGTCGACTGCTACCACTCCCGCACAGCCCACCCGAATATCGACCTGCTCGACTCCGAGACCAGCCGAATCTGGCCGGCGTTCGCCGAGCAGGCCCGCAAAAGCGGCTTCCAACGGAGCCACGTCTTTCCGCTACGCCTGCGTGACCGCACGATCGGGGCGATGAATCTCTTCCACACGAGTCCGCAGTCGCTGAGCGCCCAGGACGCCTCCCTCGCCCAGGCCCTGGCCGACATCGCCACCATCGCGCTCCTGCAACAACGCGACCTCGGCCAGGAACAGATGGAGAAGATGCAGCTCCAGCACGCCCTCACCAGCCGCATCGTCATCGAACAGGCCAAGGGCATCCTGGCCGAGCGCTGGACCGTCAACCCCGACACCGCATACAGCGCCCTGCGCACCTACGCCCGCGCCAACCATCTGCGCATCTCCGACTGCGCCCGCCAGATCATCGACCAGACTCTCGACACCGGCCAGATCCCTCGTCCCCAGAGCACTCAGAACTAACCGCGTCGACGGAGTGCGAGGTGGGTGGCCCTCAGCGGCCTCACCGCTCCCCTGACATCCGGCAGTCAGGTAGGGGCGCGTCGCGGTCGGCTTCTGCTTGTGATTCAGGTGGGCCGAGTCGGTGGTCGAGTGCGGCGCCGACGTCGGGGCAGTTCGTGCGGATGACGTCGAGGAAGGCATCCAGTGCCGGGGAACGGTCCCGGGCGGTGAAGGACAGGACCAGGTCGGGCAGCGGCGTGCGTGGGGTCACCTCGCAGAACCACGTGCCGCGTCGCGGGGCCGCCAGCATGCGTGAGGGGCCCAGGCCGACGCCCACCCCGCAGGCGGCGAGGCCGATGATGGTGTGGATGTCCCTCGCGACGGTCGCACCGGAGAGCGCCGGGGAGTCCTTGCCCAGGAGGGTCCGCAGCGCGGTGACGACGGCGGGTTCGTCCTCGCCCGGCGCCACGATCAGCGGCTGTCGCCGCAGCTGGTCCACGTCCACCGACGACTGACCCGCGTACGGGTGCGTGCCGCTCACGACCGCGACCAAGTGGTCGTGCCCGACAGGCACGGACACCAGCTGCTCGGCTCCGACGCCCCGTGGCCGGCCGAGGCCGATCGACACGTCCAGTTCGCCGGCGACGAGCGCGGCCGTGCTGCGACTGGTCGCCATCTCGCGCAGTTCCAACCGCACGTCGGGCCGTTCACGGCCGAACCGGCCGAGGACGTCCGGCAGGGGTTCGAGCAGTGCCGAGGCGATGAAACCCAGGCGCAGTCGGCCCGTCTCACCGCGTGCTGCCCTGGCCGCGTCCACCGAGGCCGCCGTGATCTCGTCGAGCGCCCTGCGTGCCCGGGAGAGGAAGGCGGCGCCCGCAGCCGTGGGAAACACCCCTCGGCGGGTGCGGTCGAACAGGCGGGTGCCCACTTCCCGTTCGAGGTCGGCGATCTGCTTGGACAGCGGTGGCTGCGCGATGCCCAGCGCACCGGCCGCCCGGCCGAAGTGTTCGTGCTCGGCGAGAGCCAGCGCGTACCTCAGGTGCCGCGCCTCCATGTCGGCCTCCTCGCCATATCTCAGAGGTATCGTCGGCCAGCTTGTCAGATCTTTCGCTGGATGGTCGTGGCTGGGTCGCATGGAATGCGGTCATGACTGATTCCTCCTCCCCAGGCACCGTCTTCGTCCTCGTGCACGGAGCCTGGCACGGCTCCGGGCAGTGGGCGGCGACGCAGCGCGCACTCGCCGGACTCGGTGCCGCGAGCACGGCCGTCGACCTGCCCGGACACGGCTTCGACGCGCCACTGCCCAGCGGATACCTCCGGCCTGGCCAGCCGGGCCTGCTGACCGAGAGGTCCGCGCTCGCCGGCGTGACGATGGACGACTGCGCCGCGGCCGTGCTGGACACCCTGCGCCCGGTCCGCCACTACCGTCGGGTCGTGCTCGTCGCCCACAGCGCGGGCGGCGGCCCCGCGTCACTGGCCGCCGAGCGCGCACCCGGACTCGTCGACGAGATCGTCTACCTCTCTGCCTTCGTGCCCGCCGGACGGCCCCGGTTCTTCGACTATCTCGGCTCGCCCGAGAACGCCACGGCACGGGGTCAGAGCCTCAACCTCGGCGACCCCGGGCAGCTGGGCGCCGTGCGGATCAACCCGCTCTCGCAGGACCCCGCTTACGTCGAGGAACTGCGGCAGACCCACTACCACGACACCCCCCTTGACCGCTTCGACCGCTGGCGTTCGGCGCTGAGCCCCGATCTGCCGCTGGCGATCCCCACCACTCCGGTCATGGTGACT
Source organism: Streptomyces sp. NPDC001828 (assembly GCF_042892175.1). NCBI lineage: Bacteria > Bacillati > Actinomycetota > Actinomycetes > Kitasatosporales > Streptomycetaceae > Streptomyces > Streptomyces sp. NPDC001828. The sequence goes on along the minus strand of NZ_JBIATV010000001.1, from coordinate 720,928 downwards.
CCGCAACGGTGGGGGCGCGTCCCACGGACCTTCCTGCGCTGCGCCGACGATCGGGCGCTGCCGGCGGCCGTGCAGGACCTCATGATCGCGGAAGCCGACCGGGCCATGCCCGGCGATCCGTTCACCGTGCGCACCCTCCCGGGCAGCCACAGCCCGTTCGCCGCCCGGCCCAGTGAGCTCGCCGCGGCTCTGCTGCCGTGAGCGGCGGATGCCCCCTGCTCGCCTGTCGCGGCTCTGCTGCCGTGAGCGGCGGATGCTTCGTGCCGCCAGCGGTGCTCAGCGCCACCGCTCAGCGTGACTGTCGCCCTGGCGGCCGCGCCGGGCGGCCGCTCGCCACGCCCTCTTACGATCACGCCTGCGTGGGCAGGGTGAGAATCTCGGCTCCGTCGTCGGTGATGGCGATGGTGTGCTCGCTGTGCGCGGTCCGGCAGCCCGTCGCGCTGCGCAGTGTCCAGCCGTCGGCGTCGGTGACGAGCGTGGCGGTGTCGGCCATGACCCAGGGCTCCAGGGCGAGCAGCAGTCCGGGGCGCAGCTTGTATCCGCGGCCCGGCCGTCCGGTGTTCGCGACGTGGGGGTCCTGATGCATGGTCGAGCCGATGCCGTGGCCTCCGAACTCGGTGTTGATCGGGTAACCCGCCTCACTCAGAACCGTGCCGATGGCGTGGGAGAGATCGCCGATGCGCGCGCCAGGCTTGGCGGCGGCGATGCCGGCGGCGAGTGCGCGTTCGGTCGCCTCGATCATCGAGACGCTCTCCGCCGGCCTGGCCTTGCCCACCAGAAAGCTGATCGCGGCGTCAGCGGCCACTCCGCCCCTGGCCACGGCGAGGTCGAGAGTCAGCAGATCCCCGTCCGCCAGCGCGTAGTTGTGAGGGAGCCCGTGGAGCACTCCGTCGTTGACGGCCGTGCAGATGTAGTGCCCGAACGGGCCGCGCCCGAAGGAAGGTGCGTAGTCGACATAGCAGGACTGCGCGCCCGCCTCGGTGATCATCTCTTTGGCCCACTGGTCGATGTCCAGCAGGTTCGTCCCGACCGTGCTGCGCTGCTTCAGCGTGTGCAGGATGTCTCCGACCAGAGCGCCGGTGCCTCTCGCCCGCTCGAGTCGCGCGGCGTTCAGGATCTCGATCATGGGGGACCTCTCATGTGCGTCCAATAACTATCCCGGTCCAACTGTACCGGTATTAGAATTGGGCTCATGGTCAGGTTGCCGCTCACCCCCGCCGAGGTCGAACGCGGACAGCGCCTTGGCGCCCTGCTCCGCCGCGCCCGGGGCTGCCGCTCGATGCTGGACGTGGCGCTCGCTTCGCACATCTCGCCGGAGACCTTGCGGAAGATCGAATCCGGCCGTGTGGCCACCCCCGCCTTCCCGACCATCGCGGCGATCGCCGACACCCTCGGCCTGTCCCTCGACGCCGTCTGGGCCGAGATCGAGCCCAATCGGGCGGAGCGAACCGTGGAGGGTCAGTTGATCCCGCCTGTCGCACGGCGTCCATCGCTGGTGTCGTGACAGCCACTCCCCGCCTCACGTGCGCGTGAGCCGGCGAGCCTGGCCGTGGCCGCGTCAAGATCCGGTCCCGGAGCCACCCGGTCCGGGACACACACCGTCGGCCGGGCCAAGGGTGCTCACAGGGGGATCTGTTCGCCCATGCTGATGGAGCGGCTGATGGGGAGCCCGAAGTAGGCAACCGGGTGGGCGGAGTTGCGGGAGATGGCGAGGAAGAGCTTCTTGCGCCAGGACGCCATGTTCCGCTGGGAGGACTGCACGAGCGTGATCCGCGACAGGAAGTAGGTGACTTCCCTCAGATCCCGGGCGCTCAGGAGCCCGGTGGTGACGGCCAGGTGCAGGGCGGCGGGAACGTTGGGCTCGTCCTGGAATCCGAAGCTCGCGTTCAGGCTGCTGATGCCGTCGTCGTCGAAGCCCAGGTTGCCGCTGGTGAGGCGGTCGCCGACGGGCACGTGGGGAACGTTGCGGACCTGGATGTGCATGATGATCACCCGCTGCTGCAGGACGTGGTTGTGTTCGACGTTGGCCCGCAGGGCGAGGGGGGTGGTGTCGGGGTTCGCGTTGAGGAAGACGGCCGTGCCCGGCACTCGGTGGACCGGCGGGTCCAAGCCGCGCAGGTGCTCCACGAACTCCAGGAGCGGGCCCTCTTCCCGGGTGCGATTGCGGGTCACGATGATGCGGCCGCGCCGCCAGGTGAGCAGCACCGTGAAGACCGCGCCCGCTACCAGCAGGGGCAGCCATCCGCCGTGCGTGATCTTGGTGAGGTTGGCGAGGAAGAACGCGACCTCGACGGTCAGGAAGACCGCTCCGCCCAGCGCCACCAGCCACCGGGGTTTGTCCCACAGGCCGCGGGCCACTGCCAGGAACAGCACGGTGTTCAGGACGAACGTGCCGGTGACGGCCACCCCGTAGGCGGACGCCAGACCGGCGGACGATTCGAAACCCAGGACCAGGACCACCACCGCGGCGTACAGGGCCCAGTTGATCGCCGGGGAGTACACCTGCCCGACTTCCCGCTCGGAGGTGTGGCGGATCGTCATGCGCGGCAGGAAACCGAGCTGGACGGCCTGACGGGTCACGCTGAACGCACCGGAGATCACCGACTGGGAGGCGATGATGGTGGCCACCGTGGCGAGGAGCACCATCGGGATCCGGGCCCAGCCGGGGACGATCAGGAAGAAGGGGTTCTCCGCGGCGGAGGGGGTACGAAGGATCACCGCTCCCTGGCCGAGGTAGTTGAGGGTCAGCGCCGGAAAGACCACCAGGAACCAGGCGCGGGTGATGGGCCGGCGGCCGAAGTGGCCCATGTCCGCGTACAGCGCCTCCGCACCGGTCACCGCCAGCACTACCGCTCCCAGGGCGATGAACGCGACCGTCCCGTGCTCGGCGATGAACGCGGCGGCGTAGGTGGGCGAAAGGGCCCTGAGTATGGCGGGGTTCTCGCAGATCCCGTTGATCCCGGCGGCCGCCAGGACCGTGAACCACAGGGCCATCACCGGACCGAAGAGCTTGCCGACCAGGCCCGTGCCGTACCGCTGGATGACGAACAGGGCGGTCAGCACCGTCAGGGTGATCGGGACGACGAGGTGGCCGAGAGCGGGGGTGGCGACCTTGACGCCCTCGACAGCGGACAGCACCGAGATCGCGGGGGTGATGATGCCATCGCCGTAGAACAGCGAAGCCCCGAAGATGCCGAGCGCGATCAGAACGGCCTTGCCGCGCCGGGTCTTGAAGGAGTGGTTCTGCAGCATCGCGGTCAGGGCCATGATGCCGCCCTCGCCGTCGTTGTCGGCGCGCAGGATGAACGTCACGTACTTGACCGAGACGATCACGGTGATCGCCCAGAACACGAGCGAGATCACTCCGTACACCTCGACCGGGCTGGTCTGCACCCGGTGGTTGTCGGCGGTGAACACGGTCTGGACCGAGTACAGCGGGCTCGTGCCGATGTCGCCGAAGACCACCCCCAGCGCGCCCAGCGCCAACGCCACCGGCCCGCTGCGGTGCCGATCGGGACGGCTGCCGTCGTAGCGGCCCCCGTTCCGCGCCGGTTCGGCATCGGCGGCCGAGGAAGAAGAGGGGGCGGGTACATCAGGTTTGTCCGTCAACGCCCGAATCCAATCAATGGGAGCAGCGAGCCGATCCTAGAGGCCACCTGCCCCGATGACCCCCGGGCAAGTAGTGAGGAGGCTCGGCGATGCGCGGAATCACGTGCGCATCCGGGGACTTGACGCCATGTCAGATACCGGGGAGTTCCTGGCGGATGCGCCGCGAGGGCGGTGCGCAACGCCTTCGGCTGGGCCGCGCGGTCGAGCCCTGGCGCTTTCGGGGTCCCGCGGCAGCGACCGGGGCAGACGGTGGCGTCGGCGGTCTCCACGGCGAGGCCGGAGCCGGCCTTGCCCATCGCGATGCCGGAGTGGCCGGCGGCCGGAGCGGGGCGTCGTTGACACCGTCGCCGACGACCAGCACCCTGCGCCCTTCGGCCTCCCACTCCTTCACGACCGGCACCCTGCGCCCTCAGCCTCCCACTCCTCCACGGCCGCCAGCTTGCCCTGGGGCAGCAGCCCGGCGCGGACGTCGGTGATGCCCACCTCGCGCATGGACGGGGGCCCGGCCCCGCCTCACCGATGGCACCTGTCGGCCGCCCTCCCCTCCCCCGGGCACTTTGACCGGTTGCCGTCTTCGCCGTTTCCCGTGGCCCGGCCAACACCGGATCCCCGGCGTAGCCTGGCCCCCGCCATCGCGACAACGCGGTGGAAAGGTGGGGGAGGATGCATGAAGTCCCTTGATTCCAGAGCCCGTTGGCTGGCCGCCTTGTTATGTGCCGGGCTGCTGACGGTCGCCGGGACGGGCGTGGCGCAAGCCCGCCCGAATCCCGGTACCGAGAGCCTCACGCGGCTGCCCGCGTCCCAGTACGCGGTAGCGCCGCTCGTCAGCGCGGACGGCACCAAGGCGTACGTCCCGTCGATCGACGACGTCGGCACCTCGCTTGACGTCGTCAACACCCGGACCGGCAAGGTCACCGCGCAGGTGGCCACGGGCAGCGGACGGTGGGCCGGGCCGCTTCTTTTCGGTGCCGGGGGCAAGCAGATCTACCTGCTCACCGAGCGCACGCTCAACGTGTTCGACACGGCCACCAACACCCTGCGCGCCAGCTTCCCCGTTCCCGATCAGCCGAGGCCGGCGGGCTCGAACCCCGGATCGCTGTCGCGCATGGCCATCAGCCCGGACGGGGCCTCGATCTATCTGGGCCAGACCGGTCCGGACGACGGGACCCGGAGCACCGGGCCGTCCCGGCTGCTGGCGTTCTCTACGGTGCGGCAGGCGTTCACCACGACCGTGCCGTTGCCCGGCGAGAGCCCGCGCGCCGTCGTCGTCCGGCCGAACGGCAAGGACCTCTACGTCAGCGGCGATGTCGGGCTGATCCACTTCGACGTCTCGACCGGCGTCCCGACGCTGTTGCGCACCCTCTCGGACACGGGTTTCGTCGACGAACTGGCCCTCGCTCCCGACGGCCGCCGCCTGTACGCGCTGAGCAAGCCGGACGGCCACGCGGTCCTGGTCGACCTCGACAGCGACCGGGTACTGACCACCATCGACTTCCAGTCGAACTACCAACCGATCCTGAGCCCGGCCGTGAGCCGTGACGGCAGCCGGTTCTACGTGCTCGAGGACGACCAGCGCAGCGTGCCGAAGGTGCTGTCCTACAAGACGGCGACCAACACCCGCGTGGCCCGCGAGACGGTCAGCGGTTTCGACATGGAGCACGGGACGGGTCTGACCCTGGGGCCCGACGGCGAAACGATGTACATCACCGGCGTGAATTACGTCGACGATCCCGGGGCGTTCCTCCAGATCGTCACCTTCTGACGGCACGGTCGTCACCATCTGACGGCTCGGGCCCGGGCCCCGGCGGGCCCGGGCCCGAGCGGCGGCGAAGGCCCCTCTCTCCCTCCCATGGCGCATCCCGTCATGATCAATAGCCACCCGGCCCCAGGCCCCCGCAGCGACGCCCATGGACGCCATCCCAAGAAAGATCCGGGCGGCTGTCGATTACGCCGCGCCCCGTTCGACGTCCTGGTGAGCGGCGTCTCGCCGCACAATGGCGCTACCGGACCTGACAAGGGGATCCCATGGTTCAACTTCTGAGAGTCATGAACTTCAACGTGTCGAGCGACGGCATCGGTGCCGGTGAGCACCAGAGCCTTGAGCTGCCGTTCGGCCTTGAGCACCCCGAGAGGCTCTTCTCCTGGGCCGGAGCCACCGCGAGCTGGCCCATGCGCACGGATCCCGGCGGGAGCCGTGGCCTCGACGACTACTTCACGCGGGACTTCGCCCACAACATCGGCGCCGAGATCATGGGCCGCAACAAGTTCGGACCCCAGCGAGGCCCGTGGCAGGACCACGAGTGGCAGGGCTGGTGGGGGCAGGAGCCGCCGTTCCACACACCCGTCTACGTGATGACGCACCACCCGCGTCCCTCGTTCACGCTCTCCGACACCACGTTCCACTTCACCGATGCCGAGCCCGCCGAGGTCCTGAAGGAGGCACGGGAGGCGGCGCAGGGCAGGGACGTACGACTCGGCGGCGGGGTCAGCACGATCCGCCAGTACCTCGACGCCGGGCTCGTCGACACCCTGCACGTGGCCGTCTCGCCGTTCGAGCTCGGGTCCGGACTGCGGCTCTGGGACTCACCCGACGACCTCCTCGACCGGTTCCACCTGGAGGTCGTGCCGAGCCCCAGCGGCGTACGGCACCACTTGTTCTGGAGAAGGTGACACGGGGTTCGGGGCGGGCAGCGGCCGGCCCCGCTCGGTCGTCCCCTCAGCACCAGCCGCGCCGCGCGGCGCGCAGCCCCGCCTCGAAGCGGCTCCGGGCACCGAGCCGCTCCATCAGGGCCGCCATCGTGCGCCGTACGGTGCTGAGGGAGACGCCGAGTTGGCGTGCCGCGGCCTCGTCCGTGATGCCCCGGCCGAGCAGCGTGAGCAGTTCCCGCTCCTGCGGGGTGAGGCCGGTCCGCTCCTCGCGCGGCGCCGCGCACCCCAGCGGCAGCGCGGTCACCCACACCCGCTCGAACAGCACCACGAGCGCGGCGACCACGCCGGGCACCCGCAGTACCACCGCCCCGGCGCGGCTGTCCGACGGGTCGAGCGGGACGAGCGCGCAGCTCCGGTCGACGAGGATCATGCGCGGGGACAGCGTCGGCACGGTGCGCACCTCGCCGCCCGACTCGGCGAGCCAGCGGGCGTAGCCGAGGGTGGGGGCGCTGCCGCGCACGCTGTCCAGGCACACGGTGCGCATCGCCACTCCCCGGCCGAGCAGCAGCGCGTCATTGGGCTTGGCCGCGTCGAGCGCGGCCTGCGACTGGGCGCCGCCGGGCATGAACGTACAGATCTCCTCGGCCGCCTCAGCGGCTATCAGGTCGAGCCTCGCCTGGATCGCGTCGATGCCCACGAGCTGCTCGCTGTCGGTGCCGGGTGCCGCGCTCGGCCCCGCGCACAGACTGGAGATCATGCGGGTGACCTCGGTGTGAGCGGCGGTGATCTCCCTTTGCCGGCGGTCGAGTTCGTCCTGCCGGCGGCGTAGCAGGAGCCGTACTCCGAGTTCGGGGCTCACCGCCCGCCAGGTCCCCGGCCGGCCGACCGACTGGCGCAGCAGCTCCGCCTCGGCCAGCCGGTCCAGAGCCTCGCGCACCTCGTCGCCGTCCCGGCCCAAGTGCTCGGTGAGCTGCTCCACTCCCCAGCCCTCGGGCCGTGTGGCCATCAGCTGGTACACGGCCTCCGCGGTCGGATCGAGTCCGAGCGTCGACAACATCTGGTCCCCTCGTGTCCTGTCCGTGCGCCGCGTGGCCGGCCAGTGCGCCGGCGGCACGGGCCGGTCGGCGCCCGCCCGCGACGGTGCCCACGAGTCTGGCAAGCGGCAGCGGGGGCGTCTTGTGGAAATCGGCATGCGGGGCGGATCCGGTGCCGGGCGCCACTGCCCCGTACGCGGCCGCGCGCCATCGGTGCTTCGGGCTTCGGTGCTTCGGTGTTCCGGCTTGGGGCTTCGGGCTCGGGCCGGCGGCCGTTCAGCCCTCGAGGACCACGCTGGTCATCCGGCCGGGCACCCGGTCGAGGGGCGAGCCCGGGGGCAGCCCGCCGCGTGCCCGCGCGAAGGCCGACGGGGTCAGGCCCGTCATGGCCTTCACCTCCCGGCTGAGGTGGGCCTGATCGTGGAACCCGCACAGCGCGGCCGTCTGCGCGCCGCTGCCGCCGGCCGCGAGCATCCGCAGGGCCTGCTGCAAGCGGCCGACGCGTGCCATCGACTTGGGTGAGAGCCCCACCTGCTCCTGGAACCGGGCACGCAGCAGGCGCGGGCTCCAGCCGGTCTCGTCGGCGATGGCGGTGAGCGTCCGGGGGCCGCCGCCCCGCGTGCAGAGCCGGGACACCGCCCAGCGCACCTCGGGCGCGACGGTACGGGCCTCGTCGAGCCGGCCCGCCAGTTCGCGGTCCAGGACGTCGAACCGCTCCGGCCAGCCCGGCGCGTCCCGCAGCCGGTCGGCGAGCCGGTCGCTGCCGGCACCGAACACGTCCGCCAGGTCGAGGTAGGCGCTCTCGAAGTGCCGCATGGGGATGCCGAAGAGACGGTAGGCGCCGGTCAGCGTCATGTTCACCTCGACGCCGTGCACCACTCCTGAGTGCTCGCCGAGCGTCGGGAAGACCCGGGGCCCGGTGAGCATGGCCCGGTGCGCGGCCCTGGCCGACCCCTCGGCGGACAGCCTGAGCCCCTCGTGGAACGAGAAGACCAGGGTGATCAGGCCGATGGGCAGCTCCAACCGCCTGCGGGGCGTGGCGAATTCGGTCTGGAACCCCGAGTAGCACACCACGTGCGGACGCAGCGCGGCGGCGGGCAGCCGCCAGGAGATCCCGTCGCGTGCGCCCTGGACGCAGCCTCTCGCGGACAACCCAGACAGCCCTTGGGACGTACCCAACTCTCTTCACTCCCCGTACCGCACGGTGGTCGTGCCGTGACGAGCGCCGATCCTGCCAGGGGTGCCCGGGTGCCAACAGTGCTCCGCGCGCCACTTCTCCGGCCCGGATGACAGCAACCACTCAGAACGGTTGGTGTCACCCGCCGTGCCTTCCCCGCTCAGCGTGTCGCGTTGAAGACTTCCGGTGTCGCCACGGAACTCCGCAGATACGCAACGGAATAAGGAGGGCCGATCATGTTCTTCAGCTTCTTCGGGCTCATCTGGGACTGACCCACGCATGTATCTCACCATGGTGCCGCTGCATCTGACGGCCGGTCAGGAGGCGCGGCACCAGGTCGTCGACCACCATCTCCTGGGCGACCTCCTCTGGGTCGTCGCCGACGTCGGGGACCGCCTGGAGCACGTCTACGTGCAGGCCGCCCCCGGCCGCCTGGGCGTCGTGCTCTATCTCCTCGCCGACTCCCCGCGCTCCGCGCGACCGGTCGCCCTCGCCATCTGCCGCCGCGCGCTGCGCACTTCGCCGCTGCTGCGCGGCTGGCGCGTGGCCGAAGGTCCGGGGAGCAGCGCACCGTAGACTTCTCAAGGAGCTCGTGTTGATAGCCCAACTTCCGCTGCGCAGACCGCTGTTCGCGGTGTTGCTGCTCGCTCTGGCCCTCCTCGGTCCGGCCGCCTTCCTCTCCCCCGTCGCCCACGCCGTCGACTCGGTGCGCTGGGAGCAGACCAACCTCGCCGGCCTCGGCTACCTGCCGAGCGCCGAGATCGACGGTGTGGACGGCCCCCGGACGCACGCCGCGCTCAAGGCGTTCCAGTACGACAACGGCCTCGACGAGGACGGCGCGTACGGAGCGCGCAGCGACCTGGCCCTGCACCGCCAGGTCCGCGCCGTCCAGGCCAGGGCAAAGGTCGCGGCCGACGGCCTCTACGGGTCCGGCACGGGTGCCGCCGTCAAGAACTGGCAGGGGGCCCACGGCCTCGGCGCCGACGGCGTCGCCGGGCCCGCGACGATGTCGGGCATGGGCGTACCGCGCACCGTGTGGCTCACCGCGCAGGGCATGTTCGCCGCGCACGGCTGGAGTGTGTCCGCCCAGTTCAGCTGCCTCAAGAACCTGTGGAACGGCGAAAGCGACTGGAAGGTGTACGCAACCAACCCGAGCAGCGGCGCGTACGGCATCCCCCAGGCGCTGCCCGGCAGCAAGATGGCCACCGCGGGCTCCGACTGGCAGAGCGATCCGGCCACCCAGATCAGCTGGGGCCTCACCTACATCAGCGGCCGCTACAGCACCCCGTGCGGCGCGTGGAGCGCCTGGCAGTCCCGCTCCCCGCACTGGTACTGAGCCGCACGTCCGCCGGCCCGGAGCCCGCGACCGCCAGGGTCCGGGCTCCTCGCCCCACCGCACGACTCCCTCACCTCCCGAGGTTCCGGCATGCCCGCAGACTCCGCCGTCCTGTCCCACCGCACCCGCGTGCCGGATGCGGTGCGCACCGCGCCCTGCCCCGAATTGCGCGGCGCCGTCGTCTCCTACCGCGCGTTCACGGCCGCTCCCGGCCGGTCCACCAGACGTCTCGCGCTGCCGACGGGACTCGTCTCCCTCGTGATCGGCTTCGCCTTGCCGCGCCCGGTGCACGAGGGCGCCGCGCCATCGCCGCCCGTGTCGTCACTGGTCTCCGGAGTCCGGACGAGGGCCGCCTTCACCGGGTTGGCCGGACCGGCCACCGGCATCGAGGTGACGCTGACACCCACGGCGGCCTATTCCCTCTTCGACGCCTCTCTGCCCGAACTCACCGACCATCAGGTCGAGTTGCCCAATCGGCCCCTGCCCGAGACCGGACGGATTGCCTTGCGGCTGGGCCAACTGACGTGCTGGGAAGAACGGTTCGCACTGCTGGACCGATTCCTGTCGGAGCGGATCGCGGCCGGTCCCCCGGCCGCGCCGGGTGTCGTCCGCGCGGTCCTGGCCGTCCGGCGCGACGGTGGACGCCACTCCGTGACCGAGCTCGCCGCCGAGACCCGCCACAGCCCGCGTCACCTGGAGCGGCTGTTCAAGGAGCAAGTGGGCGTACCACCCAAGGCGTACGCGCAGATCGCCCGGTTCAGGAACGCCCTGTGGCTCCTCGGCACCGGCCTGCCGCCGGCCGATGTCGCCGCGCGGGCCGGGTTCCACGATCAGGCCCATCTCCACCGGGAATTCAAGTCGATGACGGGCCGCACGCCGCGCCAATTCCTGGAACGCGCACGCCTCGGGGGCCTCCGGTAAAGCCGCGTCGCATTCTTACAATCCCCCGGATTCAACGCGCGACAGTATGAATCCCGGAGAGCGCGGACAGCGTAACTCCCGCCCCGTTCCACATGTTTCCGGGAACGCCACGGGGGCTCCCGGAAAAACCCGGAAGAGGAATCTCATGAATCTCACCCAGAAGATCACCAGGTCCGCGGCCGTGGTCGCCGTCGCCGCCGGGATGGCCACAGGCGCGCTGGCCGCACCGGCGAGCGCGGCCCCCGGGATCTCCAACATCTCGGTGGGCTCGGGCAACACGCACGGCGTGTGGTGCGTCCAGAATGCCGTGAACAACTGGGCCCAGCGCACCGGCAAGGGCCGCCCGCTCGGCCAGGACAACATTTTCGGCAACGGCACCAAGTCCTGGGTCCAGGCATTCCAGCGGGCGTCGGGTCTTCCTGACGACGGAATCGTCGGGCAGAACACCGGAAACAGCATCCTCGACAATTCCGGCGGCTACCGCGCCTACTGCTACGACTACGTACCCAGCACCCGCCACTGACGCGATTCCCATGACGGCCAGGGGGCGGGCACGGCGGCCAAGTGGACCGATTCGGTCCGCCCCCTCCCACGAGCCGGGCGGGTGCGTCATCATCGTTGCCGGACCGGACACCCCCAACCCCGCACACCCGCCCCCCTCTCAACCCTTGCGCCCGCAGCGCACCTCTCGACGCGATGCGGTCGTCTCAACTCACAGGAGGAAAAGGCAACATGATGGATCGTCAGCGACTCTTCATCGGTTCTGGTGCCCTGGCCGCAGCCGCCGTCCTCGCCCTGTCAGGCACCGCCGACGCGGCCGTCGCCAAGCTCAGCCAGTCCGCGGCCGCCTCCCAGCTGTCGGCCGCCGGAGTCACCCACTCCTCCACCGGCGGCTGCACCACCCGGTCCAACGCCCACTGCACCTCGTACGACCAGATCAACCAGGCGACCGTGGACGGCCTCAAGACGCTCAAGAGCGCCAGCGGCTGTGCGATCAACGTCACCGGCGGCACCGAAGTCGGCCACGCCTCGGGCACCTACAGCCACTACAACGGCTACAAGGCCGACATCGCCCGCAACTCCTGCATCGACTCGTACGTCACGAACAGCTTCACCCACATCGCGACCCGCAGCGACGGTGCGACCCGCTGGCGCTCCTCGGCGGGCAACGTCTACGCGAACGAGGGCAGCCACTGGGACATCACGTACTGCGGCGGCAACTCGTCCTGCACGGCGGCAGCCAGCGCCTGACGCACACCTCGGCCTGTACGACGAACCAGTGCGGGCGGCTCGTACCGGCCGAGCGCTGGATGATCGACCAGTGATGCCGCGCGGGCGCACGCTGTTAGGTTCGGCCACGTGGTCGGGGCTCCTCCCTTCGCGCCGGTCGATCACCACCCCCCGCTTCGAGCCCGCTCCGGCGTGTCACGGCCGATTCGGGTGGTAGCCCGGGCCCCGGCGGGCCCGGCAGCAGGCGGCGCGAGCATGGGCTGACAGCAAGGACGCACGATGGCGACGTTGGACCGGATGAACGTAGGGCTGCGGAGCCTGCGGCTGCTGGAAGGCCAGCGCATGGCGCAGCGCCTGTTCTCGCACGTGATCGCCACACAGGTGATCAGGCCCGGGCGCAGCGAGGAGGAGGCCGACAACCGGATCGCCCTGATCGCCCGGGAGTTGTTCGGCGCACGGGCGGGCCGGTTCGGCCGCCGGGTCGTGCGGTCGGGGCCGGGCACCGTGGCCGGCGGGCGGTGTCCGGAGCGGGTCATCGGCGCGCAGGACCTGGTCGTGCTGGACTTCGAGTCGCTGTTGGCCCCCTACGAGACGGGCTTCGCCCGGACCGTGGCCCTCGGTGACGGTCTCGCGCGCCGCCGCCTCGTGCACGACCTGGCCGTCGTGGCCACCGGCGCCCGGGATGCCTTCCTGGCCGACGATTCCATCACCGGCGGCGAGCTCTACGCGAAGGTCCGCGGCCTGGCGGCCAAGGCCGGCCGCAGCCTGGGCGCCCGGCACTGCGGTCGGCTGACCGGCACCGCACCCGCCCCGCACGCGGAGGCAACCCGGCCGGAGGTCCTCATCGGCCCGCACAACGACCGGCCCCTGCGCCGGACGCTGGCGGGAGGGTGGCGGGCCCACTGGATCCTTCAGATCCGCCTCGTCGACGAACACCGTGGCTACGCCGCCGTGCACACGGAACTGCTCGACCTCGTCTGACCGGCTCGTGGTCCGCGCGGACCCTTGGCCCGCGCGGACCCTGCCGGGACCCGTGCGGAGGGTGCGCGGCAGCTCTCGCACGGTCCTAGGCCGATCCCGTCCGGAACACCGCGACCGTGCCGGTCGCGGGATCGGCCGCGTACACCTTGCCCGTGGTGTTGTTCGTCGCCAACGCGCTGAACTCGCGGGGTGTGCCGAGCGGAGACCGCCCCAGCAGCGTGCCGCCGTCGGCCACCCCGAGGCCGCCCGGCGCGCCGCGGCTGCTCGCCTGTGCGACGAAGATCCTGTTGAAGTCCTTCAGCACGGTGAGCTTGTGCGCTTGGTTTCCGGGGACGAGCGACACTCCGCACAGAGACGCTTGTCCCGTGACCGTCGTCCCGACGATCCGGTCGACGCGGGCCCCGGTACTGCCGCAGTTCGCTCCACCGTCCAAGTAGACGTAGACCGCACCCGCCGCGGCGTTGTAGACCGCCGCGTTGGGCCCGAAGGGCAGCCCCACCGGATCGTTGATCGGCGTCGAACTGCCGTCGCCGGGGTTGATGGCGATCGTTGTCGCGACGGCCTTCCACGCGCCCGAGGGGTTCGCCGGGCTCACCACGACGCACCTCTTGGCGAGGAGGTAGACGAGGTTGCGGCCCGGATCGACGGCGATGCTGCCACGAACGGAGCCGGCGACGAGGACGTCCCCGCTGTTGGTGCCGCAGGACGACTTCGTCGGGAACTGCGTCACGACCTTGACGTCGTGGGTCCCCGACGAGATGGCGAAGAGGCCGATGCCGGCGCCAGGGCTCGTGCCGGTGCCGATACCCGCCTTCGCGAGGTACACCGCGTGGTGCACGGGGTCGAAGGAGAAGTCCATGCTGTTGCTCGCGGCCACAACTCCCGCGGTGGGCAGCGCGATCGGCGTCGCCGACGCGTTACCGGCCGCTATGTAGGCGACCGCCGAGGTGCCTGCGACACCGCCGCCGACGTAGACGTCACCGTTCTCGGGAGAGACGGCCAGGCCGCTGACGGTCGTCGTGAAACCGCTGACGTGGGTCACTTGATTGGAGTTGGCCGTGTCGATGATCGCGACGCCGCCCGTACCCCCGACGTAGACCTGCCCCGTACCGGGGTTGACCGCGATGCGGGTGGGGTTCGACACGGCGCTGGACACGTCGATCGGGGAACCGACCGGAGTGTCGGTCCTGCCGTCGATCACGGTCACGTTGTTGCTGCCGCTGGCCACGACGTACACGCGATTGGCCTTCTCGTCCACCGCGAGGTCGGCCGGATTCGTGCCCGCCCGGATCGAGTCCGCGCCACTCTCCGTCGGCGTGGATGTGTCGTGCAGCGCGAACGACGACTTCTCGCCCCGGCCGCACTTGTTCTCCTCGCCGACCACCACCATGTTGTAGACCGGGTCGCCGGACAGCAGCCCGTCAGCCGTCAGATCGTCGGCCGTCCCATAGTGTCCGTGCTTCGCGCAGTAGGACTCCTCCGCCGTTCGCAGTGTGGCCGCGTCCGCGGCGATCGCCTTCTTGCGGCCCTTGTCGCCGATGCCCCTGACGGAGAACACCACGATGGCGGCGAGGACGCCGAGGATCACGATGACCACGAGCAACTCGATGAGCGTGAAGCCGTCCTGGCGTCTGGCGCGCAAGGAGAACAGGCGATGGTCCGATGTCATGGCAGTGGGCGCTTCCTTCGATCGATGGATCACGTTCAGCCCGAGCGCACGCGCGAGCCCTTGCCGCGTCACGGTGTTGCCCGTCGCACGGGCTTGACGTCCTTGGCTCCCCGTAGGTCGGGGCAGGCGATGCCCTTCCCGTCGTCGAGGTGGTTCGGGTCGGCCGGCGCGAAACGCAGCACGGCCTGCGCGTCCGCTTGGCTGGCGAAGTCCGCGCAGTCGTAGGCGTCATTGCCGTAGCGCAGGAAGTAGCGGGCGTCGAAGGACCGCTTCGGCTGCGGGCAGAGCGCGCTGCGCGTGTCGCCAGGACCGCACGTGAAGTGCTGCGCGATGGCGGCAACCGGTGTGGTGTCGCGCGGTTTTGGCAGTCCACGGCACGCGACGCCGCCTCCGTCGTCGAGGTGGTTCGGGTCGCTGGGGTCGGCCCGCAGCACCGCCTGGGCATCCGCCTGACTGGCGAAGCCGATGCACTCGAAGGCGTCGCCGTGGACGGCGTACTGCTTCGCGTCGAACACCTTGCTGTGGGGGCAGAGCGCGGTGCGCTGAGTGCCCGGCGTGCACCACGCGGGGTCGGACCCCTGGGCCGAGGCGGCCGAACCCGACCCGTCGCGCGCAAGCGTCACGACGACCAGCGCCACGGCGGCCAGCGCGAGAACCAGCCCACCCCACCTGATCGCGCGCGAGCGCGACGGTCTGCTCAACTGTGCCATTTCACGCCTCTGCCCATCGTGCCGCCGACCCCTTTCGCGCGTCCCGCAGCGGGCCGACGGCACACACTCGGCCGCCGAACCGTCGCAGGCTGGATACGTGCATTACATGCGCGGCGAGCCCGGTTGTCAATCATTGACTACTGGGATCCCGAGTGCGCACCATCTAGGCATGTGCGGCACCGCCATGCCGGAGGACCACGCAGATGCCAGGCGTTCCGGCACATCTGCCCACCCCCACCAGCGGGGTGCACAGGTGGCAGCCGCCACCCATCGGATCCACCAGGAGTAGCAGATGCAACCAAGATCCAGACACACCCGAAGCGCCCCCGACTCCGGCTTCAGAGCGATGCGCCGGGTACGGAACGCGTTCGCCGTGGGCGCCCTCGCGACGGCGCTGATCGTCGCCGCGGCACCGACAGGATTCGCCTCGACGGGTTCGCAGGTCGGCATCGCGAACAACATGTATCCCGCGGTGAAGGACATGAAGGGCGCGATCGAGTCGCTCGGGTCGTTCACGACGTTCTCGGCGAACACCGCGTCGCAGGTCGGCGGGTTCTGGAACAAGCCGGCGATCGATACGTCGACGATGCGCGGCATCACATCGGGAAGCCTGCGCCAGCAGCTGAAGAGCGCCGGTCCCTACACCACGTGCGACCCCTCGTCGTCGAACAACTGCGTCAACGGGCCGTTGCACATCGACGCGTTCCTGTCGGCGGACGAGACCAACGTGGACGCGGTCATCCCGACCGCGGACGGCGGGACGTGCACGGCGAGCGGGAGCGTCGAGTGCAACGGCGCGGTCGCGAGCAAACACGCCGTGGCGATCGGGCACTTGGCGATCTACAGCTGCAGCGGCAGCTGGGCCGGCTCGACTCACGGTGACGACCCGTCCAACGGCGGAACTCCGCCGCTGGCGTTCGGCGCGGACGCCAACGGCAGCGGCAACGGCAAGGCGCAGTCGCCTCGCTGTGACGCGTCGCCGGTCACCGGCGGCGCCCCCACGACGATCCCGGCGGTGGTGACCTGGCTCGGGACGAGTGGGCACCGGATCGCGGTCGCCGACCCGGCCTCCGCGCCGTTCGGCGCCGCGTCCAAGCAGGCGCTGATCCAGAACGGGTTCTCCTGGGTCACCAGCGGGGCGGGTCAGAACGTGTTCACCGGAAGCGCGTGCGACAGCGCGGGCACCGCGTGCAAGGTGCGCCTTGAGTCGGGGATCAGCCAGGTGCGCGGCGCGGTGACGGCGAACGCCGGCGGGAACACCCAGCTGGGTCTGGTCGCGAAGTCGAACATCATGCACGTGAGCTGGACGTCCAGCTCGCTGAACGGCACCACGGGCAACGACCCCAACACGTGGGCCGACGTCGATCCGAGCGCGTACTCGGCCTACGGAGACATCGAGCAGTACGGCGTCGCCCTGAACGGCGGCAACTCCGGGGCGGAGGCCGCCTGGGAAAACCTGTTCAACAGCAAGTGGGACAACGACACCACCATCCAGTCGACCCTCGCCGCCTACGGCTACTAGGCGATTCGGAACACTGGCACCGGACCGTCGGCCGGGCGCGAACATCGCCCGCCGACGGTCCCGGCGCGCCGATCCCCGTCGGCCGCCGCTCTGCCAATCGGCGGCAGGACCGCCGAAGCGCGATCCGGCGGCAACGCCAACTACCGTTCCCCTGAGTCCAGTTCGACCCATCCCGCCGTGAACCTCGGCCCGGATCGGCAACTGCCGCACTGCGGGTGCCGACCGGCACTCGCAGTGCCGAAGTGCGTCCCCGACTCTTGTTCGTCAGGCCCTGAGGAGGGGCCTCACTCATGCACAGATCACCACGTCGGCACCTCGCGCCGAGCGACCGCTCGGTCACGGTCACAGGCCGTCGCTCACGCCGGGTTCCGACACTCATCCTCGCGCTGGCGACCGTCGTGCTGGCCGGAAGCCCCGTCTCGGCCGCCGTCGCCCACCCGACCGGCTTCGCCACCGCGGTGAACCTCGACGACAACGGCCGCGGCAGCGCCGCCGTCACGATCGGCGATCTCAACCACGACGGGATACCGGACCTCGTGACGGCGATCCGCGCCGAGGGCCTCGGCGTGTTCCTCGGCTCGGGCGGCGGCGGCTTCGGCGCGGTGACGAAGTACGCGGCGCCGCGCACCGTTTCGAGCGTCTTCCTCGGCTCGGCTGTGCTCCGCGACGTCAACGGCGACGGCCACATGGACGTCATCAGTCAGGACGCGCGCGGCAACGCGGCCCTGGTCTGGCTCGGCGACGGCTCCGGCGCGCTCGGCGCGGGAGCGGCGGTGCGGCTCAACCCGACGGCCGGGTGCGACACCACGGGCGACAACCCGTGTGTGGCGCGCTTCCCGACCGACGTCGCCGTGGGCGACTTCGACGAGGACGGCAAGCCGGATCTCGCGACGTCCAACGCGAACACGAACAACGTCTCGGCAGTGCTCGGCAGCGGCGGCGGCACGTTCGGCGTGGCGACGCGGTTCGCACTGGGCGGCGGTACCAATCCGCAAGGCATCGCTGCCGCCGATCTCGACGGCGACGGCCATCTGGATCTCATCACGTCGAACGCGTCGAGCGGCACGCTCTCCGTGCTGCGTGGCGACGGGCACGGGGGCTTCGGCACGGCGTCGAGCGTCCCCGCCGGAGTGGCCCTGCCGTCCAAGCTCAGGCTCGCCGACGTCAACGAGGACGGCAAGCTGGACGCCGTCGTCGTGGCGCCCGGCACGCCAGGGCGCGTCGCCGTCCTGCTCGGCGACGGCACGGGCGGGTTCGGCACCGCGAACGTCCTGTCGGCGGGGGCGAACCTCACCTCCGTGTCGGTGTCCGACCTGAATGGCGACGGCCACGCCGACCTGGTCGTTTCCAGCGCCGATTCGGACGAGGCCGTGGTGCTCGAGGGCGACGGCACCGGCGCGTTCGCGGGACCGCTCGCGTTCGGACTCAACGGCGGCCGCAACCCGCAGGCCACAGCGGTGGGCGACCTCGACGGCGACGGTCGTCCCGATGTCGCCACGGCCAACAGCAACAGCGCGGCGACGTTCGTCGCCGACGCGTCGGTGCTGCTCAACACGACGAACCGGCCGCCTACGGCCACCAACGAGTCGTACGGCCACGTCGGGGCGGACACCCCGCTCGTCGTCGGCGCTCCCGGTGTCCTCGGCAACGATGCGGATGCCGACGGCAACGCGCTGACGGCGTCGCTCGTGGCCGGGCCGACGCACGGCACCCTCACACTCACCCCGGACGGCGCGTTCAGCTACCAGCCCGGCAGCGCCTACGTCGGGACCGACAGCTTCACGTACAAGGCATCTGACGGCACGGACGACTCGAACGTCGCGACCGTGACGATCAGTGTCTCGGCCGGCTGTCGCGGTCTCGCCGCCACGATCACCGGCAACGGAGTCGTGAACGGCACGAGCGGCGCCGATGTGATCGTGACCGGCAACGGGAACGACAGTGTCAGCGGGAACGGGGGCAACGACACGATCTGCGCGTTCGGTGGCAACGACGCCGTCTCGGCCGGCAGCGGCGCCGACTACGTCGACGGTGGCGACGGCAACGACGCCATCAGCGGCGGTGACGGCGACGACACCCTCCATGGCGGGGCCGGCGGTGACGCGCTCTCCGGTGGCGGCGGCAACGACATCGTGGTCGGTGGCGCGGACAGCGACGCCCTGGCCGGTGGCAGCGGCACGGACGTCTGCGCCGGCGACGCCAACGGCGGTCCGACGCTCCCGGGCACGGATGCGATCGCGGCCGGCGGCTCCTGCGAGACCGTCGTCGAGGTGCCGTAACCGACGAGCCGTTCCGGCGGCTGTCTACAGGACGCTGAGATGCGTCGCGGGCCCGGCGATCACGATGGCGCGATCGCCGGGCCCGTCGCGCGCCGGCACACCCGGCCCGTCGAGTCGTCCGGTGTCCACCGGATCGGGTCGTGGCACGCGCGCGGCGGTGTCGTGGATGCCGAGGGAGGAATGAACACGAGCCTGCCGTCAGCCGGTCTTGACGGCCGGCCGCGGCGAGTCGACGTCGACGGCGTCGAGAAAGCGGCGGGCGGCACGGACGTGTTCCAGTCT
This sequence comes from Streptomyces sp. NPDC001828, assembly GCF_042892175.1. Lineage (NCBI taxonomy): Bacteria > Bacillati > Actinomycetota > Actinomycetes > Kitasatosporales > Streptomycetaceae > Streptomyces > Streptomyces sp. NPDC001828. Next base: position 701,529 of record NZ_JBIATV010000001.1, on the reverse strand, counting down.
CCAGGCGTAGCTCGCGCGGGCGATGTGGTCGCCGGCGGCGTGCTCCTTGGCGCGCAGCGACTCCTCGATCTCGTCGATGACGACCCGTTGACGCTCGACCAGGCGAGCCGGGCTGGTGTCGCGACGCTGGAGCAGCAGAAGCTTGCACGTGAGGTCGGCGCGGACGTCGAACAGTTCGGTGACGGGTTCGCTGAGCCACCGGGTGACCGCCGTCTTGGCCGAGCGAGTGGCGGCGTAGATCATGCGCTGCGGTCCGCGGTTGCCTTCCTCGGCGCCGACCGGCGTGATCAGCTCGCGCTCGACCAGCCGCGTGATCGACCGGTAGACCATGGGGCGCGAGATGTACCAGAACTCGCCGATTTCCGCGCCCTCGGCGGTGAGGCTCGCGAGGGCGAAGCCGTGACTGGGTCGTTCGGCCAGGAGCGCGAGCACGATCCACTCGGCCAGTGGCAGATCAAGTTCCTTCATAGTAACCAGGGTAAGGATCGCAGGTGGTGTTGGCGATGCCCGCCCAGTCCGGAGCCGCGGAGTCCGGCCCGGGTGCGTGTGGTCAGCGGACCGTCGTGAGCGGCACACCCACCGCGTAGGGGTCGCTCACGCTCTCGTACCAGTGGATGACGGGAGCGCCCACGAGGATGGCGGCGATGGCGCCGGCGGTGAGGAACACGCCGAAGGGCAGGCGGGTGTGGCGGGTCGCCCGCCCCGTCGCCATGAGCGCGATGCCCACCAGCAAGCCGGCGGTGCTCCCGGCCAGCAGCGCGAAGACGAGATGCCCCGGACCGAGCCAGCCGAGGCCGGTGCCGAGCAGGCCGGCCAGGCGCACGTCACCGAACCCGAGCCAGGCCGGCCGCACCCAGTGCAGGGCGAAGAACACGGCGAACGCGCCCACTCCGCACACCGCGGTGACGCCGAGCCGATGCCACTGCCCGGTGGCCGCCGCGGCCGCGATCAGGCAGACGGCGGTGAGCCAGAGCGTCGGGTAGACCAACCGCCGAGGGAGCAGGAACTCCTCCGCGTCGCAGGCGGCCAGGGCCAACAGCCCGGCGGTGAAGACCAGTTCGGCCGGTAGCGCTTCGGTCCGGCCGAAGCGCAGCGCCTCGGCGGCGAACAGGATCGCCGTGAGCGCTTCGAGGAGCGGGTAGCGCGCGGGGATCGGAACCCGGCAGGCGCGGCAGCGCCGGCCCAGCAGGAGCCAGGACACGAGGGGAATGTTGTCCCGGGCGGCGATCGGCGTCGCGCAGCGCGGGCAGGCGGAGCGGGGCCGTAGGACCGAGCCGCCGGCCGGTACCCGGGAGACGGCGACGTTGAGGAACGACCCCACCGCGAGCCCCAACAGACCGATGAAAACGACATATATGGATGACATGGGCGCAATGGTGCCTCAGCGTGCACATCCGTCAAGACCGGCCGCGATGCGAGCGCTCCGGAGCGGCACTCCAGGCATCAGCGACCCGCGCCGCACCCTCGCCCACCAGCCGTAGGACCGTTCGGACGCACGGCGGCTCCGGCGATGCGCCGACCGCCGTTCGCCAGGTGGCGCCTTCCGGTGCCACCTGGCCAACTCGGCCGTGCGACGACCGCCGGCCGGTCACGTCCGGTGCGGACTCCCCCGCATCAGGTGCAGGGGTTCGACTGGCCACCCGGGAGTGCGGCCTTCGGCGTGATGTCGTACGTGGCGCCGCTCGGATTGGCGTCGTACCAGGTGGAGGCGGTGGACAGGAACCCGCCGTTCACCAGGTCGGTCATGGTGCCGTACACGCCGCGGTTGTCACTGGCGAAGTACGCCTCTTCCGCGGTCTGGATCGTGGACTTGTCGGTCTTGCACGCCGACCCCTGGCCCTTGTCGTTGATGCCGCGAACGGAGAAGACGACGACGGCGGACAGGATGCCGAGGATCACGATGACCACGAGAAGCTCGATGAGCGTGAAGCCGGCTTCCGCCGTCTCGTTCGGCGCACGCATTCGCCGGTGCGACTTGCCTTGCAGGTGTGTGGACATCGTTCTCCATTTACGGCGACCGGTTCAGCGAACCGAGTGCTAGTAACAACCTGAGTAATCAGCGGCAGACTACGCAGCGGGCGTTGGACTTACAAGAGGTGACTTCGACGGGCACCGCGCCCCCGGGGTGCGGGCGGCAGCCCGGTGGGCTCATGTAGTATCCGGCTGACTAATCAGCTGCTGACAGTTACTGCGGATGCTTTCGCTTCGCGTGATCGGCCGCTGTTCCGGATGCGCGAAAGGGTGGGTTCCTTGACGAATCGCCGGCTTCTCCGGCGCCGCGCGGCGACGACAGACCCAGCGGGCGAGGGCGGCGCCCTGCCCGATGGAGCACGGGGCCCCGTGGCGTCCGCGGTCACGGTGGGCGAACCGGCCGGGGACGCGACGGCTCGCGCGGCGCAGTCGGCGCCCGCGGGGCAGAAGCAGCCGCGCATCGGGGAACTGCTGGTGCGGCGCGGGCTGCTCACCCCGGCGCAGGTGGACGAGGCGCTCCTCCAGCAGTCGGCATCCGGCAAGCGGCTCGGCGCCCTGCTGGTCGAACTCGGCATGGTCGACGAGCGGGCCCTGGTCGAGGCTCTGTCTGTTCAACTCGGCGTCCCCGTAGCCGACTTGAGCCAGAGCGAACCTGATCCCGAGGCGGCCGCCCGGGTGCCGGAGGCGCTGGCCCGCTCGCTGGGCGTCGTCGCGGTACGGCGGGCCGAAGGCACGCTGCTGATCGCGGCGGGCGACCCGGGCGACCCGCGCGTGCTCGACGAGGTCGGCCGGGCCGTCGCGCCGGACCGGGTGCGGCTGGCCATCGCGGCCCCCTCGGACATCCGGCGCTCGATCGACAGCACGTACCGGGCGCTGGCCGGCGTCAGCAGCCTGGTCGACGCCTTCGAGGCGACCGAGACCGGCCGCAGCACCGCCTCCGGGGCCAGGGTGGTGAGCGAGGACGCGCCGATCGTGCACCTGGTCAACCTCATGCTGACCCAGGGCCTGCGCGACCGGGCCTCGGACATCCACATCGAACCCCACGCCGACCGGGTCCGGGTCCGGTACCGCATCGACGGCGCGCTGCACGACGTGCTGAGCCTGCCGGAGAACATGGGCCCGTCCCTGGTCAGCCGGATCAAGATCATGGCGAATATGAACATCGTCGACCGGCGGCGCCCGCAGGACGGGCAGATAGCCACCGAGATCGACGACAGGCCGGTCGACATCCGGGTCGCGACCAGCCCCACGATCTGGGGCGAGAAGGCGGTGCTGCGGCTGCTCGACAGCAACCGCACCCTGTTCCGGCTCGCCGAGCTCGGCATGCCCGCCGCGACCTACGAACGGTTCTCGTCCCTGCTGCGCTCCCCCTACGGCATGGTCGCCTGCGGCGGACCGACCGGCAGCGGCAAGACGACCACCCTGTACGCCACGCTCGGCGAGCTGAACCAGAGCGAGCGCAACATCACCACCATCGAAGACCCGGTGGAGTACGTGTTCCCGTCGATCAACCAGATCCAGATCAACGACCAGGCGGGGATCTCGTTCGCGACCGGGCTGCGCTCGATCCTCCGCCAGGACCCCGACGTGATCCTGGTCGGCGAGATCCGGGACGCCGAGACGGCGCGGATCGCGGTCGAGTCCGCCCTCACCGGCCACTTCGTCCTGTCGTCCATCCACGCCGCCGACGCCTGCTCCGCGCTGCACCGGTTCGTCGACATGGGCATCGAGCCGTTCCTGATCACCTCCACGGTCGCCGGGGTGGTCAGCCAGCGACTGGTGCGGCGGATCTGCGACCAGTGCCGCGAGCCGTACCGGCCGGGCGTGGACGAACTGGCCTTCTTCGCCAAGGCCGGCGGCTCGACCGACAGCGAATTCTGGCAGGGCCGGGGCTGCAACTTCTGTTCCCGTACCGGCTACCAGGAGCGGATCGGCGTCTTCGAACTGCTGGTGATGAGCGACGCGGTCAAGCGGCTGCTCGTCGAGAAGGCGCCGATCGACAGCCTGCGCAAGGCCGCCCGCGAGCAGCACATGGACAGCCTCCTGGACGGAGGCGTCCGTCTGGTCGAGGAGGGGATCACGACCATCGCCGAGATCATGTCCAGCGTGTACGTGGTCTAGCCCGGTGCGGGATGCCGCACTCGAACACTGACGACGCGAACCACTGACACGGGAACCAGGAGGGCATCGGCATGGCCACCTTCAAGTATGTCGCGGTCGGCCCGGACGGAAAACAGGCCACCGGCGTACTCAAGGGCTCCAGTGTCGAGGGCGTGACCGACAGCCTGGCCCGGCAGGGCTACGACGTGCGGTCGGTCAAGGCCGAGGGCCGCAACCTGCTGCGGCTCGAACTCACCGCGGAGAAGGTCGACCTGGTCGAGCTGAGCAACTTCTCCCGCCAGATGGCCGCCTTCATCAAGGCCGGAGTGCCCATCCTGGACGCCCTGGAGATCATCCGCGCCGAGACCAAGGACAAGAAGCTGGGCAAGGTGCTCGTCGACGTCATGGACTCGCTGCGCTTCGGCGAAGGCTTCGCCGTGGCCATGGCCGCCCACGCCAAGGCGCTGCCGCCGTTCTACATCGCCGTCCTCCGCTCGGCGGAGGCGACCGGTGAACTCGACGTGGTGATGGCCCAGTTGGGCCGCTACATCGAGCGCAACGTCGAGGGCCGGCGCAGTATCCGCTCCGCTCTGACCTACCCGATCCTGGTGATGGGTCTGGCCATCGCCGTCGTCCTCGTCCTCGTCGTCTTCGTGCTGCCGCGCTTCAAGGTGTTCTTCGAGTCCTTCCACGCCCAACTGCCGCTGCCGACAAGGATTCTGCTGGGCTTCACCGACTTCGTCACGGCCTGGTATCCGGCCATCGTCGGCGTGCTCGTCGCGCTCGTCGTGGCACTGATCGCCGGACTGCGGACCGAGCGCGGACGGGTACTGCGCGACCGCTTCCTGCTGACGCTGCCGGTGGTCGGCGACGTGGTCCGCTTCATGGTCATCGAACGGTTCTGCCGCATCCTGACCTCGATGATCAAGGCGGGCGTGCCCATCACGGAGGCGCTCAGCCTGGCCGGCTCGGGCGCCAACAACCTGGTGTACGAACGGTTCATCGGGACGGCCCGAACGGAGATGCTCGAAGGCGGCGGCATCTCCGGGCCGATCGCCCGCACCAAGCTGTTCCCGGGGGCGGTCACCCAGATGATGCGCGTGGGGGAAGAGACCGGAACCCTGGACGACCAGCTGGAGAACGTGTCGGAGTTCTACGAGAAGGAACTGCACCACAAGCTCAAGCGGTTGACCAGTCTCTTCGAGCCGACCGTGGTGATCATGGTCGGGGTCGTCGTGGGGTTCGTGGCCGTCGCCCTCATCTCGGCGATCTACGGCGTCTACAACCAGGTCAACGTCCAATGACCGGCCTGGCAGGCCGGGCGTGGCGCCGGCGCGGCGAAGAGGGCGAGACCCTGGTCGAGGTTCTCGTCGCCGTGGTGCTCATGGGCGTCGCCTTCGTGACCATCCTCGGGGGCATCGGCACCGCGATCATCAGCTCGGCCACACAGCAGAAGGTGACCGGCGCCGATTCGGTGGCCCGCAGCGCCGCCGAGAAGGTCGTCAGCGACCCGTACGTGTCCTGCGCCGGGAGTTACGGGACGCCGACGCCGCCGGCCGGGTACACCGTGGCCGTCGAGATCGAGTACTGGGACGGGGTGGGTGCGTTCGGTCCGTCCTGCCCGACGGCCGACACCGGCGTGCAGAAGGTGACGCTCACCGTGCGCTCGAGCGGCCCACACCCCGTCAGGGACGCGACACTTGAGGTGGTCAAGCGGGAGTCGATGCTGTCATGACGACGCAACGGCCCACGGGCCGCCCGGAGTCGGGGTTCACCCTGACCGAGCTGCTGGTCACGATCGTCATCCTGGGCATCATCGGCGTACTGCTGCCCCAGGCGATCATCCTCGGACTGCGGTTCACAGCGGGCACCGAGAAGCGGGTGGCCGCCACCAGCGCGCTGGGCACGCTCAACCGCTACTTCTACGGCGACGTCCAGAGCGCGGACAGCGTCACGACCGACCCCGCGTGCGGGGCGACCGGCGTGATCGTCCACCTGAGCCGGCCCGGCACCGACGTCGTCTACACCTACGACCGGCCGACCGGCGCCCTCAACCGGGTGACGTGCACCGAAGCGGGCGTCGTCACCACGCTGCTCGGCCGGTTCGACAACGCCGCTTCGCCCCATCCGGTGACTCTGAGCTGCGGTGCCGAGACCTCGTGCACCCCGCCCATGGAGGTAACGCTGACCGTGCGGAACGACCCCGCCGCGCCCCCGACGGCCCTCACCGCCGTCCGGCGATCGAGCTCGTCATGACCGCCCGCCCCAATCCGCGCCGCCGGCGCGACGACGAACAGGGCGCGACACTGATCCTCGCGCTGGTCTTCGTCGTCGTCTTCGGCCTGGTCACCGTGTCGGTCCTGTCCTTCGCCGGCACGGGCCTCAAGGCCGCGGGCGTGTATGTGGACCAGGGCAAGCGGGGTTACAGCGCGGACGGTGCCACACAGCTCGCGATCGAGAACTTCTCGCAGGGCAACCCGTGCGCCGACTACACCGCCCCGCCGATCAACGGCCGGCAGATGATCGTCCACTGCGACCCCCTCAACACGTCCGAGGCGGCCACGCGCGCGTCCCAGCCACAGGACGCGCTGCGCAGCCTGGGCCGGGCGGCACAGGACGGCATCAACGTCACCTCGCACGGCCTGCGTGTGCAGGGCAGCGTGTTCTCCCACTCGGACATCACCACCGGCGCAGGTGCCTCGATGGTGGTGTCGGGCGATGTGTCCGCCGTCGGCGACTGCTCCGGTGCCGTGTCACAGACCCGGCTGCCCGCGACCCAGGCGCCGTACGCGCACGACTGCGCCAACGACACCCCGTCGGCCCCCGCCGACGAGGTCGTGGGCGCCGACCCGGACTACACCCCGCCCGCCACGGCCGTCCCGGTCCGGCGGACGGTGCCCGCGTGTCCCGACGCCGGTTCCTGGCTGGTGCGGCTACGGCCCGGCTACTACGACGACGCCCGCGCCCTCACCCGCCTCACCGGCGGCGACTGCCACAACGCCGTCGTGTGGCTGCAACCGGGCGTCTACTACTTCGACTTCACCTTCACCGGCGGCCCCGGGGTGTGGACGGTCGACGATCCCACGGTCAGCGTGGTCGGCGGCACGCCGGCGGGCTGGGATCCCGGGGCCCCCGCCCGCCCGGCCATCCCCGATCCGGGCGGCTGCGGCACAACGCGGCCCGAAGGCGTCGAGGTCATGATGGGCGGCGGCAGCCGGTTCCAGGTCGACCGCGGACACGCCGAACTGTGCGCCCCGGTGACCCCGGACGCACAGCAGGTGGCGGTGTACGGGGTCCAGCCGCCGAAGCCGTCCCACACCCTGAAGCCGACGGCGGTGGTCACGAACACCGGCTTCGCCAACCCGGTTCACGCCCTGACCAGCGGCGAACAGCCGACCCTGCCCGGGTGTTCGCAGCCGACGGGCGCCGCGAGCTGCACGGCCGACGCCGTCCTGGACCCGACGGCCCATCGGTCCGCCTCGCTGCGGCTCGCCGGCTTCACTCCGCGGGTGCCGCCCGGCTCGGTCATCACCAGCGCGACGCTGCGTGCCAAGCACGAGGACGACGGCGGCCTGACCGCCCCCGGCGCGGTCAAGGTCACCACCGCCGTCGGCGGGGACACCTGCCGCACCGACAACCTGCCCCGGCACTCGGCGCTCGCCACGGATCCCCCGATCGACCTGCTCAGCGCGTGCGGGCTCACCGACCCGGCCCGGCTCACCGGCCTGACGGTGACCTACACCGCGACCCTGGACACCGACGCCACCACGGCCACCGAACGCCTCGACGGCATCTGGCTGGAGGTCGCCTACCGCACGCCGACCACGTTCAAGCCGACCGCCGTGACGGCGTCCACCGGGTTCACCGATCCCGACAACGCCCTGGAGATCGGCGAACAGCCGACGCCGTCGGCGGCCGGCGCCGGTCTGAGCACGGCGGCCCGGTCCGCGTCGATCACCCTGGCCGGGTTCGGCCGGCCGCCCCTGCCGCCGGGGTCGAGGGTCGACTCCGCCGTGCTGCGGGTGGCCCATCGGGAGACCGGCGACGCCGCGGACCCCCGAATCGACGTCAACCCCGGTGTTGGAGGCGGCAGTTGTACCGATCTGCCGCTCACCGCGCGAGCCGCCTCTGGCGACGACCGCGTCGACCTGACGGCATGCGGCATCACCGACCCGGCACAGCTGACCGGCCTGACCGCGACCTACAGCGCCGCACTGGACGGGGGCGGCACCGCGGGCACCGATTCCCTGGACGGCATGTGGCTCGAAGTCGTCTACGACCCGCCGTCGCCCCGGCCGGCGACGAGCGCGGAGTCGACGACGTTCGTCGCCGCGAACAACGCCGAGGCGATCGACGGCGCCAACTCCGCCCGCGCCACCCTCGATTCGGTCACGACTCCGACCGCCACCATCGACCTCGGTGGTTACGACACCCCCGCGCCGGCGCCCGGCTCGGTCCTGGACGCGGCCCTGCTGCACGTCGCGCATCGCGACGAACCCGGGGCGAGCGGAGGGCCGCCGCCGACGGCCGCGGTCACCCTGACCGGGCCCGGCCTGCCCCGCTCCTGCGCCGGCTCGCAGAAGCTCGCCACGCACCCGGACACCCTGGGCACCGACACCCTGGACCTGGTCGCCACCTGCGGGCTGACCGACCCCGCCCAGCTGGCCGGTCTGGTCGTGACCTACACCGCCGCCCTCGGCGCCGGCGGCACCACCGCCACCGCTCAGCTCGACGGCGCCACCCTGGAACTGGCCTACCGACCCCCGATCACGGTGCGGCCCACCACGGCGATCAGCACCGCGACGCCCACCGCCGCGCCGTTCCTCGACCCGAAGGACGCGCAAGCGATCGACACCGCCACCTCGACCGCGAGGCTCGCCACGGCCACCCCGTCGGCGTCGGTCCAGCTCGGCGGATTCGCGATGCCGCCCCTGCCGGCGGGGGCGGTGATCGACAAGGTCGTGCTGCGCGTATCGCACCAGGACGACGACACCACCCCGGCACCGCCCGCACCGCCCGCACCGCCCGCACCGCCCGCACCGCCGAAGCCACCCACGGCCGCACTGACCGTCTCCGGCACCGGCACCCCCTGCGACGCGAGCCACGCCCTGACCGCGCATGCGGGGGCACTCGGTGTCGACGTGGTCGACCTCGGGGCCTGCGGGGTCACGAGGGGCAACCAGTTGTCCGAGCTCGCTGTCGACTACGCGGCGAGGCTGGACACGGGAAGTACCGAAGCCGCCGACCAACTCGACGGCGTCGAGCTCGACATCGTGTTCCGAGCCCCGTCCATCAGGGCCCTGTCCGGCTGCCTCACCTCGGGCAGCGGTTGCGCGGTGCTGAAGTCGACCGACGACGCCGACACGGCCACCGACCACAGCCGTCTGGTGATCAACGGCACCGTCTACGCGCCGACCGCTGCCGTCGACCTGTCGATGGCCCAGGTCGGCTCGCAGGTAGTCACCCGTGGCATCATCGCCCGGACCATCGGTCTCGGCATCAGCCCGGCCGCCGGATACCTCCGCCCGGTGATCGGAATCCCGCCGGAGCCCGTGCTGTTCACGACCTATCCGGCCGTGACGGCGAACCCGGCGTCGGTCACCGCGATCTCCAGGTTCACAACTCCCGCTTCCGGAGCGCCCGTTGACGTCACGGACGCCACCATCCCCGGCGGTGGCCGGGCGTCCCTCACGTTCGGCGGCTACGCTCGGCCGGCGCCGGCCACGAACGGACCGCTCGACCACGTCGTGCTGCGAGTGGCACACCACGAGGACGGCGACGTGGAGTCGGTGAAGGTGTCGGTGGACTTCCCCGGCAACACCTGCACCGGCGTCGACGACGCGCTGGACGTGCCGGCCCGGCTCGGCTCGGACCGCCCGGTGACCGACCAGATCGACCTGGCACCGTGTGGCCTGACCAAAGCCGCCCAGCTGGCCGGGCTGAGCGTGACCTACACCGTCACCGCCGGGAGCGGCCGCGCGACCGAACACCTCGCCGGCGCCCGGGTCGACCTGCTGTCCGGCCCGCTCGTCAGGGCCGCCGTGTCCTTCGACGGCCACGCCGCCACCGTCAAGCAGTGGACGGTCCTGCCATGAGCGAGCACACCACCTTGGAGGCCGTTTTGCCCGGGCCGAGTTCCGCGAACATCGACCACCTGCTCACTGAGCTCTGGGAGCGGGGCGGCAGCGACCTGTTGCTCACCGCCGGATCGGCGCCGTTCCTCCGCGTCGACGGCGCCCTGCGACCGGTCGAGGGAGCCGCCCTGACCGAGCCGGAGGCCGATCGTCTGGTGACGGGGGTGCTGGGCAGGGAACTCACGGAGCGGTTCCGCAGGGAGAAGCAGGTCGATTTCGCGTTCAGCTGGGGCGAGCGGGCCAGGTTGCGCGGGAACGCCTTCGTGCAGCGCGGCGCGTCGGCGCTGGCGCTGCGGATCATCCCGTTCGACGTGCCGTCGCCCGAGCAGCTCGGGCTCCCCCCGGTCGTCGTCGGGTGGGCGGGGATGCCACGCGGGTTCGTGCTGGTCACGGGGCCGACCGGGTCGGGGAAGTCGACCAGCCTGGCGGCGCTCCTCGACCACGTCAACACGCACCGGTCGGCACACATCCTCACCATCGAGGACCCGGTCGAGTATCTGCACCAGCACAAGCGCTCGGCGGTCAGCCAGCGCGAGGTCGGCACCGACACCGACTCGTTCCCCGCCGCGCTGCGCTCGGCCCTGCGCGAGGACCCCGATGTCCTGCTCCTCGGCGAGATGCGCGACCCGGAGAGCATCTCCGCGGCCCTGACCATCGCCGAGACCGGGCACCTGGTGTTCGCCACCCTGCACACCAACGACACGTCGCAGACGCTCGACCGCATCGTCGACGTGTTCCCCGCCGAGCAACAGCCGCAGATCCGACTGCAGTTGGCGCACACACTGGTCGGCATCCTCAACCAGACGCTCGTCCCCCGGATCGGCGGCGGCCGGGTGGCCGCCTTCGAGGTACTGGTGGGTACGTCAGCGATCCGCAACCTGATCCGCGAGGGCAAGACCCGCCAGATCCGCAACATGGTCTCGACCGGCCACCGTGACGGCATGCAGACCCTGGAGACCAGTGTCAACGCCCTCGTCGCGGCGGGCGTCATCGCTTACGACGAGGCCGTACTGTGCACGGCCCACCCGGAGGACATCCAGCGGCCCCACGTTCCGGTCGGCGGCAGGTGACAGTCGGGGCGGTCGAGTCGGCGGGACTCGGACCGGAACCGCCGGGCCGGGCGGAGCCTCGGCAGGAAGCGGGTCGGCGTTCGCGGGAGGCAGCGGGTCCGGATCGGCTCGGGGAAGGACGAAGTCCTCCCACCACGACAGGCCCAGAAGTGTGGCGAGCAGAACGAACGGGGCAAGAACGGGGAACAGGAGCGCGTACATGAGTACCGCCTGCTGAGTGTGGTTGCGCACGGGGGCCGGCGGGCAGCACGAGCACACGGGAGCTGCCCGAGGGGCGCACGGGGCCATGGGTCCGCCTCTTGTCGTACGGGGACGCAGGCATCGATGCGCGAAGTGGTGCGAGGGCTTGCTGACGATCGACACGGCCGGGGTCGCGGGCTGCCAGACGCACGCTAGTGCGCTCCGCACCCCATGACCAGACGCCGGACGCCCATCGGCGGGTATCCGCAACCATCGGGCGGGGCTAGGCTGTCGGGCGAGGCCCCAGTCCCCGGCAGCGACCGACCGTTTCCGCCTCCGGAGGCCTGCCGTGGTTGTGCTGCTCGCCCTGCTCCTCGTGCTTCTCTTCGGCCTCGGATTCCTCAATGCCCTCTGGTGGGTGGCGGCGGCCGTGGTGCTGTTCGGCCTCTTCCGCTACCGGAGCGGTGGCTTCAGCCGATGGGGCAGCGGCGAGGGCGACGGGTTCCGCGACTACCGGGACTACCGGGACCGTCAGGACCGGTGGAGCCGCCGGTACGACCGGCAGCGCCGGGGCCGCCGGCGCCGCGAAAGCCGCGGGGACCGTTAGCACCAGGGGTGATCAACACAGAGAGGCCCCGCCGTGCACAGGACGACGACGAGCCGCCAGGTCCAGCCCCCGCCCGCACCGGCGGCCCCCTCCGATGGCCTCCCGGTCGCGGAGACCGCCTTCGAACTACCGCTCCCAGAAGCACAGTTGCGCCGCGAGATGGCCGACCGTGCCGTGATCGACCAGGCCCGCGGCATGGTGATGGTCCTGGCGCCCTGCCCGCGCGGGCAGGCATGGAAGGTGCTGGTCGACGTGTCGCAGCACTGCAACATCAAACTGCGCGACGTGGCGTGTGCCCTGGTGGCCACCACGGACGGCGAGCGGCTCCCGTCCGCCCTGCGCCATGCGCTGCATCACGCACTGGTCCGCCAACGGGCGGCGCAGCGGGCGTAGTTACGGTCTGCCACACCCCGGGAATCCGCCCGTCAGCACCTTCCTCCGGCCCTCGAAGGCCGGGCTGCCTGTTACCCCGTCAGGGCCGGGGCTGCTGCTGGGTGACGCAGTGGATGCCGCCGCCGCCCGCGCCGAGACTGTCGATGTTGAGCTGCTCCACCACCCGGCCCGGGAACAGCCGCTGAAGGCTCGACTTGGCCGCGGCGTCCGCGCGGCTGTCGCCGAACTGGGCCGAGATCACTGCCCCGTTGCAGACGTAGTAATTGGCGTACGCCGCGACGAAGTTGGGGTCGCTCGACCGGATGCGCCCGTAGTCGGGGCCCTGGATCTGGGTGACGGCGATGGGATCGCCGTCGGCGTCCTTGGCCGCCGAGAGGATCTGGTACTGCTGGCGGGCGTCCTTGGACCAGGCGTCGTTGTCGGTGGCCGTCGGCATCTGGACGAGCCCGGCACCGGCCGCCAGGAACCGGGAGGTGGCGTCCACGTGGTCGTCGGTGATGTCGCGTCCGGTCACACCGTTGAACCAGATCACCTGGTCGGCGCCGAACGCGGCGCACAGCGCCGCTTCGATCTGGGCCTGCTTGAGCTTGGGGTTGCGGTTGGTGTTGATGAGACTGCTCCGGGTCGCCATGAGGGTGCCGGCGCCGTCCGTCTCCACGGCGCCGCCCTCACCGACGAGGCCCGCCGAGGTGAACGGGACCCCGAGGCTCGCCGCTATCCGCTGGGCGACCAGGGCGTCCTTGGCGTGGGTCTGCTTGTTGCCCCAGCCGTTGAAGTTGAGGCCGACGGCGTCCAGGCCGCCGGCGCCGTCGGTGCGGAAGACCGGCCCGGTGTCCCGCATCCAGCAGTCGTCGACCGGGATCGAGCCGATCACGGTCACGGCCGGGCCGCAGGCGGTCTGCGCCTTCGCCACGCCGGCGGAGTTGGCGCAGACCGTGACGGGTTCGTACTTGGCGATGGTCTTCGCGATCAGCGCGATATTGGCCTGGACACCGGCCAGTTGACGGCCCCAGATGGCGCTGCTGTCGGGCCACGCCATCCAGGTACGGGTGTGCGGGACGGTGTCGAGGGGCACGGCGAAGGACGACGCCTGCGCCGGGGCGGCATGGGCCCTGCCGCCGGCGGTGACCGCCCAGGCCGCTCCGGCCGCAGCCGCACCGGTGGCGGCCAGGAAGGTACGTCTGCCGAGCGGGCCGGCGGAGGTCGCGCGTGGTGCCGAGTGGTCGTTCATCTCTGATCTCCGATCAGTTGTGTACGGTGCTCTGGCCGTTGGTGCTGTCGGGATGGGAGGGGACGGCGTGCAGCGCCCGGCGTGCGGCCGCGATGGCGTGCGGATCCCAGCCGGGACGCGGCACGGACTCCAACAGGAGCCGTGTGTAGGGATGTTGGGGAGCGGAGAGGACCTGTTCGGTGCTGCCCGCTTCGACGATCCGGCCCCGTCGCATGACGATCACGTCGTCGGTGACACAGCGCACCACCCCGAGGTCGTGGGTGATGAACAGATAGCCGACGCCCGTCTCCGCGCGGATGTCGGCCAGCAGGTTGAGGATCTGGGCCTGCACGGACACGTCCAGGGCGGCGACGGCTTCGTCCAGCACGAGTAGGGCCGGCTCCACCGCGAGTGCGCGGGCGATGGCGACCCGCTGGCGCTGGCCGCCCGACAGCTGGCGGGGCAGCGCGTCGCGGGTCCGCGCCCCCAGGCCGACCTGGTCGAGGAGTTCGGCCAGCCGGCGGGCGTGGTCGGCGCCGGGGAAGTGCAGGCGCAGGGTCTCCCTCAGCGCCGCCTCGACGCTCACCCTCGGATCGAGCGAGAGGAAGGGGTCCTGGAAGACCATCTGGACCTCGCGGGCCCGCGCGAGCCGGGCCGCCCGGCCGCGCACCCGGCGCGTGCGCTCGCGGCCGCCCACCCGTACGTGCCCCGAGTCCGCGGCCTCCAGGCCCACGACGATCCGGGCCGTGGTGGTCTTGCCCGAGCCGGATTCTCCGACGATGCCGAGCGAGCCGCCCCTGGCGAGGGAGAACGACACGTCGTCGACGGCCCGGACGTCCCCGTACCGGCGGTGTACGCCGCTGACGTGCAGCACGGTCTCAGTCATGGGCGGCACTCCCCTGGAGGCGGTCGCTGTGGTGGCAGGCGACACGGTGTGCACGCCCGGCGGGGCCGTCCGTGACCGCCCGGTCCCCGGGGGCCTGTTCCGTACAGAGCGCGGTGGCGTGGACACAACGTGGCGCGAAGGGACAACCCGTCAACTCGACGCGCAGGTCCGGTGGTTGGCCGTCGATGGCGTTCAGCCGGCCCTGCGGGGCGTCGAGCCTCGGGGTGGCCGCGAGCAGGGCTGCCGTGTACGGGTGGCGGGGCCGGGCGAACAGCGTGTCGGCGGGTCCCGTCTCGACGATGCGCCCGGCGTACATCACGTACACCCGGTCGCTGATGGTCGCGGCGAGGCCGAGGTCGTGGGTCACGAAGAGCAGCCCGGTGCCGAAGCGGTCGCGCAGGTCCCCGAGGAGGGCGACGACCTCGGCCTGGGTGGTGACGTCCAGGGCCGTGGTGGCTTCGTCGGCGAGGAGCAGTGCGGGCTCCCCCATCAACGCGGCCGCGATCATGACGCGTTGGAGCATCCCGCCGGAGAGCTGCCCCGGGTAGTGGCGCATCGCGGCCGGGGTGAGGCCGACCGCCACGAGCATCTCCCCCGCTCGGCGCTCGGCCTCCTCGGCCGGTGTTCCGGCGTTGAGGCGCAGGCTCTCGGTGAGGAAGTCACCGATCCGGCGCAGCGGGTTGATGGCCGCGCGGGGGTCCTGGAAGATCATGGCGGCCGTACCGGTGCGCAGCGCGCGCAGGCGTGCGGCGGTCATGGTGAGCACGTCCTCGCCCGCCACCTCGACGGTGCCTTCGGTGGTGGCACCGGGAGGCAGGAGGCGCAGCGCGCTGCGTGAGGTGAGGGTCTTGCCGGAGCCCGACTCGCCGACCAGGGCGACGGTCTCCCCGGCCGTCACGGTGAGGTCGACGCCGTCGAGCACGGGCCGGACGGTGTGCGGGAGGCGCAGGCGCAGCCCTCGGATGTCGAGTACGGGCGAGGCCCCGGCGGGGCTCCTGGGCGCGGAAGTGCCGCGCGTCCGTTGGGTGTTCATCGGTCCCTCCTGGCGACGCGGTCGGCCCAGCGCTCGCCGACGACGTTGAACGCGACGACGGTGAGGACGATCGCGACGCACGGCCAGATCGCCGAGAGCGGGTAGCCGCGCTGGATGGCGGTCTGGCCGTCGAGCACCATGCGGCCCCAGTCGGGGGTGAGCGCGGGGACGCCGAGGCCGAGGAAGGAGAGCCCGGCCAGGTCGATGAGGGCGTACCCGAAGTTGATGGTGGACTGGGCGAGGACGACGGGTCCCACGTTGGGCAGCACGTGCCGAAGACAGATCTGCACTCCGGAGTGGCCCTGCACCACGTAGGCGTTCACATAAGGGCGTTCGCGTTCGGCGAGCACCAGGGAGCGGGTGAGTCTGCTGACGTACGGGAGGTAGGCGACGGCGAGTGCGATGACCGGGGCGGTGAGGCCCTCTCCGTACACCGCGACGATGAGGATCGCGAGGAGCATGCCGGGGAAGGCGAAGACGAGTTCGGTGCTGCGGGAGAGCACCGAGTCGAGCCAGCCGCCCCGCCAGGCCGCGGTGGTCCCGATGGCCACGCCGGCCAGGGTGGAGAAGGCGACCACGCCGAGCGGCCCGAGCAGGGAGGTGCGGGCGCCGGTGACCAGGCGGGCCAGGGTGTCGCGGCCCGAGGAGTCGACGCCGAAGGGGTGGGCGGCGGACGGGCCCGCTAGCGCGTTGCCCAGGTCCACGGCGTTGGGGTCGGCGGGAGAGAGCCAGGGGGCGAGCAGTGCCGCGAGGACGACGAGGGTGACGAAGGCGAGGCACAGCAGGTACAGGGGGGCGCGAGGGGTGCGGAGCCGGGACAGGCCCGGGCGCCGCAGGACGGCGACGCTCATGCGGCGGACCTCCGGGGGCCGAGGGCGATGCGCGGGTCGACCAGGGGATGGGCCAGGTCGACGGCCAGGTTCACTGCCATGAACAGGCCGACCATGGTCAGTGAGATGGCCTGCACGGTCGGGAAGTCCTTGGTGGTGATGGAGAGTTCGAGGAGCTGGCCGATGCCGCCGACGCCGAACGCCGACTCGACGAGGACGGTGCACACCAGGAGGGTGGACACGATCAGACCGCCGGTGGTGAGGACCGTGCCGAGCGCGTTGCGGAACACATGACGGCCCATCACTTTTCGTCGGGGCACGCCCCGGCTGAGGGCGACGGTCACGTGCTCCTGTCCGAGGACCTCGACCATGGCGCTGCGGGTGACCCGGGCGAGCATGCCGATCAGGTACAGGGCGAGCGCTACGGCGGGGAGGGTCAGGTGCCAGAGCATCTGGGCGAGCCCGTCGCCGGTTCCGCCGGCCGGGAACCAGTGCAGCCGCACCGCGAACAGGCCTTGCAGCAGGACGGCGGCGACGAAGGACGGGGTGCCGACGGCCAGCGTGGTGGTGACCAGGATCGTCGAGTCCACCGCGCCGCCGCGCACCGCCGCGATCCGGCCGAGCACGAGACCCACGACCACGACGAGCACCAGGGCCATGGTGACCAGGAGCAGGGTGCTGGGGAGACGGTCGGCGAGCAGCCGTGACACATCGGTGCGGTAGGTGATCGACCGGCCGAAGTCGCCGTGCAGCAGCTGGCCGAGCCAGCGCAAGTACCGTACGGCGAACGGGTCGTCGAGGTGGTACTGCCGGTTGATGGCCTCCAGCGCGGCCGGCGATGCGGAGCGTCCGGACAGCAGGAAGCTGGCGGGGCTGCCCGGCGCCAGATACATCGCGCCGAAGATCACGAACGAGGCCGCCAGCAGGGTCACCGCCATTTCGGCGAGACGGCGCAGGCCGAATCTGAGGAAGCTCACCGTGCCGCCCCCACATCCGCCGCCCAGGGGTAGTACAGGTAGGAGATGGTGGTGGGGGCGCCGGTGATCCGCTTGTTGAGGAACACGGCGGTCGGCCATTCGGCGACGGGGATCCACAGCACCTGCTCGGCCGCCTTCCGCTGGAGCTTCGCCTCGACGGCGAAGCGGGTGGCCGGGTCGTAGGCGGCGCGCGCCTGGTCGACGAGCCGGTCGTAGGAGCGGTCGCTGTATCCGGCGTAGTTCTGGTAGGCGCCGGTGCGGAAGTTGCTCAGGAGGTCCAGCGGGTCGGTGATGGAGTCGTAGTACGTCTCCGGGAACAGGTCGATGCCCTCGCGCGCCTTGGGGTCGGTGAACAGTGCGGTGAAGGCGTTCGGGGCGATCGTCTTCAGCTGGACGTCGAGCCCGATCTGGGTGCCGGCCGCCTGGAGGGCGGTGGCGAGCAGCGACACGTCCTGCCCGATCGAGCTGGTCGCGACGGTCACCCTCTTCCCGCTGGCCCCGGCTTGCTTGATGAGCTTCCTGGCCTCGTCCAGGTTCGGCTCGGTGGAGGGCAGCCCCGCGAAGGCGGCCTGCCGGACCTGTTCGGGCGCCTCGGCCCACGCCGCTCTGGTGGTGAGGGAGTGGGTGACGGTTCCGGCACCGCCGAGGCCGGTCTTGACGAAGCCCCGGCGGTCCAGGGCGAGGGAGAGGGCCTGCCGCACCCGGACGTCGCCGAGCACGCCGTGCATGTTGGTCACATTGACGTTGTCGGTGCTGAGGCCCTCGCCGAAGTAGAGGGTGCCGGCGCCGCTGGAGCGCAGCGCCCCGTAGCTCTCGGTGGGGATGAGGTACCCGCCGTCCACTTCGCCGCTGAGCATGGCCTTGGTGCGCGCGGAGGAGTCGGTGAGGAAGCGGAACAGCACTTTGCCGGACTTGGCCCTGGCCCCCCAGTACCCGGCGAACCGGTCGAGCTCGATCGACTGGCCCTTCTCCCATTTTCCGAGCTCGTACGGTCCCGTGCAGTCGAGGCCGCCGGAGGTGCCGTAGTCCTTGCCCGCCGCCTCCACCCCGGCCCGGCTCGCGACCACACCCGCGGCGGTCGCCATGTACTGGGGGAACTGGGAGTCGGGCCGCTTCAGCTTCACGGTGACCTGGAGCGGGCCGGTCTTGGTGACCGAGCCGACGTTCTCGAAGACCTGCGCCCAGGATGCCCCGTTGTCCGGGTTCATCTGCCGGCCGAGGCTGAAGACGACGTCGTCGGCGGTCATGGTGGCGCCGTTGTGGAAGCGCACACCGGGGCGCAGGTCGTAGACCCAGGTCGACGGGTCGGGGTTGGTCGCCTTTTCGGCCAGGCCCGGGACCGTCTTGAGCTGGGGCGTCCAGCGCATCAGGCTCTCGCAGACATTGGAGAGAATCATGTTCTGCGGGTAGTCGAAGGCGGAGATGTAGTCGAGCGTCGGGGGTTCCGCGTACAGGGCCCAGCCGAACGAGTCGATCTCGCCCTTGGCCGGCGGAGTGCCGGCGGACAGCTCGAAGTCGGCTGCCGCGGCTGGGGAGTTGGTGCCGGGAGGTCCCGCGCAGGCGGACATCAGGAGGGCGGCGGACAGGGCCGCGGCGATCAGGGCGAGCCGGTGGGGACGGCGCTCCCTGGGCCGGGGCGGTGGGGTGGGCATCGGCGCGGTTCCTCTCCGTACGGGCGCGATGGAGGTGGGGCGGGGTGGCCCGCCCGGTCTCGCGGTCAGGGACCGGGCGGGCGGCGCTGGGCGGGAGGGGTCAGGCTCGGCGGGGCGCGGCGGGTACCTGCTGGGTGATGCAGTGGATGCCGCCGCCACCGTGGGCGAGCGCCGTGGTGGGAACGCCGACGACCTTGCGGTCGGGGCAGGCGGCGGCGATGACGGCCAGCGCCTCGGCGTCCTGGGGCAGTCCGGCAATGGGGACGACGACGCCGCCGTTGGCCAGGTAGAAGTTCAGGTAGCCGACCTCGACGGTTTCCCCGTCGACCTCGGTGAACGCGCTCTGCGGGAGGTCGACGATCTCCAGGGTGCGCCCCTGGGCGTCGGGGGTGGCTTCGAGGACCGCGCGGTTGGCGCGCATCCGCGCGTAGTCGGGGTGCTCCGGGTCGTCGGGGAGCTGGACCACGACCTTGCCCGGGGCGACGAAGGCGCAGACGCCGTCCACGTGGCCGTCGGTCTCGGTGTCCAGGAGCCCGCCGTACGGCAGCCAGACGACCTTGGTGACGCCGAGCCGCGCCTTCAGCTCCGCCTCGATCTCGTCCCTGTTCAGGCCCGGGTTGCGGTTGGGGTGGAGCAGGCACTGTTCGGTGGTGATCAGGGTGCCCTCGCCGTCCACGGTGACCGCGCCGCCTTCGAGGATCATCTCGGAGCGGATCGCGTTCTCGCCGAGGCGCTCCAGGAGCAGCCCCCCGAGCCGGTCGTCGGCGTCGTACGGGTGGTGCTTGCGGCCCCAGGCGTTGAAGCGGAAGTCGACGCCGGCGCGGTGGCCTTCGGCGTCGAGCACGAAGATCGGCGCGGAGTCCCTGAACCACGAGTCGTCCAGCTCCAGTTCGATCACCTCGACGCCGTCGCCGCACCGGGAGCGGGCCTCCTCGGCGTGGCCGGGCGGCGCGACCATGGTCACCGGCTCGAACCCGGCGATCGCGCGGGCCACTTGGGCGTACTCCTGCTTGGCCTGCTCCAGGACGGCACCCCACAGGTCGGGCCGGGTGGGCCAGGCCATCAGACAGCACTCGTGCTCGGTCCACTCGGCGGGCATGCGGAAGGTCATCACAACTCTCTTCGTCGGGTCTTCACAAGGACGGGCAAGCGGGGACGTGGATCGGGGGCCACGAGGGTGTGTGGCTGAATCCGGTCCGGTCGTCCGGGAGTGGGGCCGGGCGGACGAGGGCCGTGCTGACCGCTGGTGTGCCCGGAATACTCCACTGAACTGAAAATTCAGTCAATACAAAAGGCCGAAGGATCTCGGCCACTCGGCGAGCGGACCGACCTGCGGTCCGACCGCTCGTATACGAGGGCGGCTCGTCGGCTAGAGGAAGTACAGGCGGCTCAGGGATACCTCCTGAGCCGGTTGCGAGCTGATGGGAACGCCGTCCAGGGTCACGAGCCCGGTGTCCGCCCCGACCCCCACCTCGCCCAGACGCGAGTTGAGCAGCAGGTCGGCGGGGCCGATGCCACGGGTGCCGCGGACCGCGACCCGGCGGCGGCGGGTGGGCAGCGAGTCGTACGGCCGCCCCGAAGAGCCGGACTCGGCCGCGGCCCGGCTGACGAACGCCACGGACAAGTCGGCCGGCGTGGCCCCGTGGCCGCCGAACAACGGCCCTAGGACCAGGGGTTCACAGCGATCCGTGGCGGCGTTGGGGTCGCCGGTGACACCCCACGCGGGGAAGCCGGACTTGAGGACCATCTGCGGCTTGGCACCGAAGTAGGCCGGCCGCCACAGCACGATGTCGGCCATCTTGCCGACCTCGATGGAGCCGATCTCGTGCGAGAGACCGTGCGCGATCGCGGGGTTGATGGTCAGCTTCGCCATATAGCGCAGCACCCGCGCGTTGTCGTCGCCGTCCCCGTCGCCCTCCAGTGGGCCCAGCTCGGCCTTCATCTTCCCCGCCATCGCGAACGTGCGCCGCACCGTCTCACCGGCCCGGCCCATGCCCTGCGCGTCCGAGGACGTGATACCGATCGCACCCAGGTCGTGCAGCACGTCCTCGGCACCCATCGTGCCCGCCCGGATCCGGTCCCGGGCCATCGCCGCGTCCCCCGGCAGATCCGTCTTCAGATCGTGCACCGAGACGATCATGCCGTAATGCTCCGCGACCGCGTCCCGCCCGAACGGCAGCGTCGGATTCGTGGACGAGCCGATCACGTTCGCCACCCCCGCCATCTTCAGCACGTTCGGCACATGCCCGCCCCCGCACCCCTCGATGTGGAAGGCGTGGATCGTGCGCCCCTCCAGCACCTTCAAGGTGTCCTCGACCGTCAGGCACTCGTTCAACCCGTCGCTGTGCAGGGCGACTTGGACATCGTGCTCCTCCGCCACCCGCAACGCCGTATCCAACGCCCGGGTGTGCGCGCCCATGTCCTCATGCACCTTGAACCCGCACGCCCCGCCCTCCGCCAACGCCTCCACCAACGGAGCCGGATGCGAGGACGAACCCCGGCCCAGGAAACCGATGTTGACCGGCCACGCGTCGAACGCCGCGAAGGCGTTGCGCAACGCCCACGGCGAGTTCACCCCCACCCCCCACACCGGGCCGAACTCCTGCCCGATGATCGTCGTCACACCCGAGGCGAGGGAGGCCTCCATGATGCGCGGCGACAACAGATGCACATGGGTGTCGACCGCCCCGGCGGTCGCGATCAGCCCCTCGCCCGAGACGATCGACGTGCCGGTGCCGACCACGACGTCCACCCCGTCGAGCGTGTCCGGATTCCCGGCCCGCCCGACCGAGCAGATCCGCCCCTCACGGATACCGATCGACACCTTGCGGATGCCCTGCACCGCGTCGATGACGACGACGTTGCTGATCACGACATCACACGTCTCGCGGACGGCGGCCGCCTTCAGATGCAGCCCGTCCCGGGCCGTCTTGCCGAACCCGGCCAGGAACTCATCACCCGGGGCCTGCGAGTCGGACTCGACGCGCACGGTCAGACCGGAGTCCCCCAGCCGGATCCGGTCCCCCGCACGGGTGCCGTGCACGGAGGCGTACTCATACGGGTCCATCACTTGTCTCCCTCTCCCGCACCGGTTCCGAGGTATCCGCAGGCAGCGGCCCTGCGCAGGGCCTCGTCCTTCGCGCCGGGCGCATCGAGCGGCCCGTCCACCAGACCCGCGAAGCCGATCGCGACACGCGCGCCACCGATGGGCACGAGGCCGACCTCCGCACTCTCCCCCGGCCCGAACCTCACCGACGACCCCGCCGGCACACACAACCGCATGCCATAAGCAGCAGCCCGGTCGAAATCCAGCCGGGGGTTGCACTCGAAGAAGTGGAAGTGCGAGGTGACGCTGATCGGGACCTCGGCGGCGTTGCGGACCGTCAGCAGACACACCGGCTCGGGGTCGCGAACGTCCTCGGCACCGGGCAGTACCGCCCCCGGGGCGAGCGCGCCGCGACCGCCGCCGCCGAAGGGATCCCCGACCACGGCCAGCCTGCTTCCGTCGTCGAACACCGCCTCCACATGGATCTCGGTGACGACATCGGGTACGCCGGGCAGTACGTCGTCAGGCCCGAGGACCTTGCGGGCCGCGGCGACCGCCTCGGCGAGACGGGCGCCGTCCCGGGCCGCCTCGCACACCGTGTCGGCGATGAGCGCGGTCGCCTCCGGAATGTTCAGCCGCAGTCCCCGGGCCTGTCGTGCGCGAGCCAGCTCGGCGGCGCCGAACAGCAGGAGCCGGTCACGTTCCGTGGGGGTCAGTCGCATGTCCGCGGCTCCGGGTGAGCGCCCGGGCAGGAACCCGGGACAGGGGCGTGGAAGAGCATGAGGAAGACCTCTTTCGATGCGGGCCGACTACTTGGCGGGTCGGCGGCGCGTGGCCTGAACATCTCACTGACTGAAAATTCAGTCAAGAGATCTGGCGGCACGACTGTGAGGCCGTCGACAGCGCGGAAGGGGCGTCGCGCCCCCTGGCCGCGTTCCCGCGCGTGACGCCCGGGCCCGCCGGGATCCGTCCGGCCGGTCATCCAGCTCGCCGGCCCTGCCTACCCCCGCAAACATGGCCCAAATTGATTTAAAGTTCAACCTGATTTGGCGGCATGCTGTTCAGGGCGTCGCCAACCAGCTCTCCCGGCGACCGGCCCAACACCCCATACACGTAACGGAGATGACTCGACATGACGCAGACACAGACACAGCCCAGGCCCCAAGCGCAGGCTCAGGCTCAGGGCCTGCCCCTCCGACTGCATCACCACGCCTGGATCACCGACGACCAGGAAGCCAACCGGCGCTTCTACGAGGACGTGATCGGCCTGCCTCTGGTAGCCACATGGACCGAGCACGAGGTGATGGCCGGCGCCGAGCGCGCTTACAGTCACGCCCTCTACGGTCTGGCCGACGGCAGTGCGCTCGCCTTCTTCCAGTTCGCCGACGCCAAGGACCAGGAGGAGTTCAGGACCAGCATCAACTCAACTCCCTTGCGCCACATAGCCTTCAAAGTCGAGGCCGATGTACAGGAAGCCATCCGCGAGCGCATCAACGCGGCCGGCCTCACGGAAACGAACCCCCATGTGCTCGACCACGGCTTCTGCGTTTCGCTGTACGTCACGGACCCCAACGGGCTGATCCTGGAGTTCGCCGTCGACCACCCCGACGTGGAGAGGATCGACGCCGAGCAGCGCGCCACCGCACACGCCGACCTCGCCCGCTGGCTCGCCGGTGACCACACCAGCAACAACCGCTGGCGCTGACCGCCATTCCCCGGCCGGCCGCACCAGGCCCTCTCCGACCAGGTGCGGCCCCGCGGTGGCGCGTGGCTCTGCGGGGTGCGGTGAATCCGGTTCCGCTTCCGCAGGCAGTCGTGGCCCGGCCCGCCGCCGCTCCCCACCAGCCTCACTGAGCACCTCGGCCCGCCCACCCGTCAGGATCCGGCCGGGCACGGCGGATATAGGGTGGTGAACCGTGGGTGACCGTAGAACAGCGATCATGGAAGCAGCCGCGCGGGTCATCGCCCGGCGCGGAGTTCGGGGACTGCGGGTGGAGGAACTGGCCGCCGAGGCCGGGGTGTCCACCGCGCTGATCTACTACCACTTCAAGGACCGGGCCGGAATCCTGCGCCGCACCCTGGAGTTCATCAGCGACCGCGCCGAGCGGTACACCACCGAGCGCGAGGCACGGTCCGAGCCCCTCGATCCGCGCCAGGAACTGGAGCAGACCCTCCTTCTCGAGCTGCAGGACGAACCCGTCGTCCGGGAGAACAGCACGGCCTGGGGCGAGCTGCGGGCACACGCCGTCTTCGATCCCGAACTGCGCGAGGACCTCGCCAAGGCCACGCTGGTCTGGGTGCAGGAGATCGCCGAGCTGCTCGGCCAGGTCAGCCCCATGTCCCCCGCCGCCGGCCTGGCCGCCTCCGCCGAGCGGCTCACGGCGCTCCTCGAAGGGCTCAGCATGCGCTGGCTCAGCGGCATCCTTCCGCTGAAGCACGCCCGCACCCTGCTGCTCGAAGCGATCGCCGTGGAGCTGGAGCGGCTGGAGCGCGCGTAGCAGTGCGCGCCGGACGGCAAGCGCACCGCTGTTGAATGGTTACTGTACGAACGTGAGTACTCGACGCGCCAAGCTGCTGGAAGCGACCTGCCGAGTGATAGCCCTGCGGGGCGTCCGAGGGCTGCGGGTGGAGGACGTCGCCGCCGAGGCGGGCGTCTCCAAGACGCTGATCTACTACCACTTCCGCGATCGCGCGGGCCTGGTCACCAGCGCCCTCGAGTACGTCAACGACCGTGCCGAGGGCTACGCGGACATCGCGGAGGACGACGACTCCCCCGCCCGTGAGCTGCTCCTTCGCCTTCTCGCCGCAGAGTTCCAGGACGATGCCGCGGTACGCGAGAACTCCGCGGTGTGGGCCGAGGTGCGCGCGGCGGCCACCTTCGACGAAGGCCTCCGGCCGGTCCTGACCGCGCTGACCGAGCGCTGGCTCGTCGATCTGGCCGAGCTGATCGCCGACGGTCAGGACGACGGCACCATCCCGGCCTCGGTGGACTCACGTGCCGCCGCGATCCGGCTGACCGCCCTGGTCGAAGGCCTCAGTGGCCGCTGGCTGGCCGGCCTCGTCACCACCTTGGAGGCGAGGGCCCACGTGGCGGCGGCCCTGGAACGGGAGCTCCTCCCGAGCCCGTAGGCCTGATCCGGTAGGCCTGATCCGGTAGGCCGATCCGGTAGGCCCGATCCCCGGGCTCCCGCAGGCCCGGGGTCCCGGGCGTCCCCACTCCGAGGTGTCTCCCCTGACCCCCGCCTCTCTTCTTGACTGAATTTTCAGTCAGTGCGAGAGTGGAGCCAGGCGAGACACCCGGACTCCCGGTGTGTCTCGGTGTGTCCCCGTGTGCCGGGCGCCCCATCCCCGTACACACGAGGTGACGCTCCAGCGAGCCCGCGTCGGCCCGTCCCTGGACCGTAGGCCTCACCCCCCTCGTTCAACAGCACGTGATGTGGAGCACCACCCATGAGCCACCTCCCCACAGGCAGGCGTCTGCTGGATGCCCTCTTCGGCACGAACCCCGGCGCCGAGCCCGGCGCCGGCCGCGCGAACGGCGACTGGCGGGTCCCGGCGGACGATGTGGCGCATGTCAGGACCTGGATGTCCTGGCCGTCGCGCAGGTCCGTCTGGGGGCGTCGACTGGGCGGCGTACAGCAGGACATCGCGCTGATCGCCCGTACGGTCGCGGCGTACGAGACCGTCGTCATGTGTGCCCCGGACGACTACACGGCCGCGCAGGCCAGGTCCGCCTGCGGGCCGGGCGTCACCGTCATCGACTCGATCCCCACCGACGACCTGTGGATGCGTGACACCTGCGCGGTCTTCCGCCGCGACGGCCACGGCGGCCTCGACGCCGTCGGCCTCAACTTCAACGGCTGGGGCAACAAGCAGACCCATCACGACGATGCCGAAGTCGCCCCGCACGTGGCCGAGTTCAGCGGGCTCGGATTCCACTGGGCCGGGTTCGTCGGGGAGGGCGGCTCGGTGGAGACCGACGGCGACGGCACGGTCATGGCCACCGAGAGCAGTCTCGTGAACAAGAACCGCAATCGCGGGATGAGCCGTCCCGAGATCGAGGAGGCCGTGCTCAAGGCCTACGGCGCCGAGAAGATGATCTGGGTTCCCGGCGTGCGCGGCCGGGACATCACCGACAACCACATCGACGTCACCTCCCGCTTCGTCCGCCCCGGTGTCGTCCTGGTGCAGCTGCCGCCCGAGGACCGGAACGACGTCTGGGCCCGGGACGCGCGCGAGCAGTTCGCGATCCTGTCCGCTGCCACCGACGCGCGCGGCAGGCGGCTCCGGGTGATCCGGGTGGACGGCCCCGACACCGTACGGTCCCGGAGTTCGGCGTTCGTCGACTCCTATCTCAACTTCCACCTCGTCAACGGCGCCGTCATCACCGCGCAGTTCGGCGACACCGCGAAGGACGCGGCGGCCCGCCGGACCCTCGCCGAGGCGTTCCCCGGGCGCGAGGTGGTCCAACTCGACGTGGACCGCCTCATGACCGGAGGCGGCGGAATCCACTGCTCCACGATGCAGCAGCCGCACCCCTGATCCGGGATCCGCCCTCGTGGCGCCCCAACACGCACGCGCTCCCCCGGGTGCGCGAAAAGAAAAACACCCTCGGCTACTTTCCTCCCAAGGGAGCGCGTTTCGGGTTCTGCCCGGCATCCGCCCGGCTTCTGTACGTCCCGAACGCCGCCCCACCAGCACCACGCAGGAGTTTCTCCGTGACCCCTCCCCCCATGTCCCGGCGCACCGCGCTGCGCACGTTCGCCGGCATCGGCGCGCTCTCCCTCTTCTCCGCGGCCTGCGGCCCCGGGGACGAACCGGCAGGACCGGCCTCGGCCTCACCCGCGGCGGCCGGCGAGCGGACGGCGGGGCGTCGCTTCGGCGCCGAGTGGGACAGTCACGCCCGTACGTTCATGTCGTGGCCCGCGCTCGACTCGGTGTGGGGCGAGGAACTCCCGTCCGTGCGCGCGGACATCGCCCGGGTGGCCCGGGCCGTCGCGGAGTACGAGCCGGTGGTCATGATGGCCAGGCCCGACCAGCAGTCGGCGGCCCAGTCGGCGTGCGGTTCCCAGGTCGAGGTGATTCCGCTGGCCGTGGACGACCTGTGGGCCCGTGACACGGTGCCGGTGTTCGTGGAGGAGGACGGCCACACCCTGGGCGTCGACTTCAACTTCAGTGGTTGGGGCAACAAGCAGGTCCACACCAACGACGCGCAGGTCGGCCGCCTGTTGCTGGCGAAGTACGGCATCGCGCGCGCCAAGGCGCCGCTGGTCGCCGAGGGTGGTTCGTTCGAGACCGACGGCGAGGGCACGCTGATGGTCACCGAGAGCTCGGTGGTCAACAAGAACCGCAACCCCGGCAAGACGCGGGACCAGATCGAGGCCGAACTCAAGAGCAGCCTCGGCGTGAAGAAGGTGCTGTGGCTGGCCGGAGTGCGGGGCAAGGACATCACGGACGCACACGTCGACAGCATCGCCCGCTTCACCGCGCCGGGGGTCGTCCTGGTCGACCAGGCCTTCCCCGGCAGCCCGCCGGACGTCTGGTCGCAGTCGGCGGACCAGGCCAGGTCGGTCCTCAAGCAGGCAACGGACGCGCGGGGCAAGCGACTTCAGGTCATCGACCTGCCACAGCCCGACCTCGACCGGATCACCGGCCGGGGCGACGCCTTCGTCTCCACCTACGCGAACTTCTACGTCGCCAACGACTCCGTGTTCATGCCCCGCTTCGGCGACGCGCAGGCCGACGACCGGGCGAAGGGCATTCTCCAGGAGCACTTCCCCAAGCGCGACATCGTGATGGTGAAGATCGACACCATCGCCTCCGGTGGCGGCGGCATCCACTGCTCGACCCACGACCAGCCCGGCAAGCCCGCCCTGTGAGCCGTCGCCCCGCCCGAGCCCGGCCGCCCGGCGGGAGGCGGAAACGTCCGCGTCGAGGCGGAACCCTTTCCCCCGCCCCCGCAAGTGGTGGACGATCCGCGCATGACTCGGCAGCCGGCTGACGGAACGCCCTCGGGCGATGCGGCCCACACCTACCTTGAGGCACTCCGCGAGCGGCTCGCCGCCGACAGGCGATGTCCTACGCGAGGAGCTGCCGCGGCGGGCTGCCCGGCGCGCGCAACGCCATGATGGTCCTGCCCGCCTTGATCAGCGGGGGTGTTCAGGCGTCCGCGCGGGAGTGGGCCGCGCGGGACGCCCGGGTCCTGGAGACGTCCGTGATCGGCCGGCCGCTCACCGTGGAAGCCGCCTCGGGGGTCAGCCGGGTCACCATGTACCGGGGCGGGGTCGTGTGGGGCGGGATGTTCACCGGCCACGTGCTGGAGAAGGCGTCCCTCTACTTCCCCTGACCCCGCCCTCCCCGACGCGGGCCCGCCGCCCCTGACGCGGCTTCCTCGGCACTCCTGCGTTCCCTCGCGTCCGAAGGCCCGCCGCTACCGGGGCCCGTCACGCCCGAAGGCCCGCCGCGTACCGGGGCCGGTCACGTCCGAAGGTACGACGCGCCGTTCAGATCCAGGACCGACCCCGAGGCCCACTCGGCCTCCGGCGACGCCAGCCACAGGACCGCCGACGCGACCTCCCGCGCCGACGCCACCCGGCCGAACGGGCTCTGCGCCCGGATCGCCTCGCCCTCGGCGCCGCTCAGGCGGGGCGCCACCCGCTCGGTGTCGAAGAACCCGGGGGCGACGGAGGCGACGCCGATGCCGTACGGGGCGAGCGAGACGGCGAGTGACTGGCCGAGCGCGTGCACGGCCGCCTTCGTCGCGCCGTAGGCGGGATGGTCCGGCTCGCCCTTGAACGCGCCGCGCGAGCCGATGTTGACGATCCGGCCGGCCGTCCCCTGCCCGATGACGCGGCGGCCGACGAGGTAGCTGAGATGGGCCGTGCCCAGCAGGTTCACCGTGACGTGGCGCCGCCACACGTCGACCCACTCGTCGTACGAGGTCTCGGCGAGCGGGTGGCGCAGATTCACGGCCGCGTTGTTCACCAGCACATCGATCCCGCCCAGCAGTTCGGCCGCCGCCGACTCCACGGCCGCCGCCCCGGCGGGGTCGGACAGGTCACCACCGACGAGCCCGTGCCCCTTCCCCTCCAGGGAGTCCAGCGTCGTCCGCGCCTCGTCCTCGCGCGAACCGTAGTGCACGGCGACGCGGTCACCGTTGGCCGCGAACGCCCGGCAGACGGCTCGGCCGAGTCCCCGCGAGGCACCACTCACAAGGACGCGGCGGCCGGTGGCAGGCAGATTCATGGACAAGACTCCCGTCGTAGGCGGTGGATCCCTGTCGATCCGTCCCCAACCTCCCTTTATACGTGGCGGAGCCCTCGCTATACGCGGCGGAGCCCTCGCTCCAACGCCGAGAAGGACAAGGGATTTCCCCGATGCCGCACGCTGCCGGGCGGATCGAGTATGTCCGCACCGCTCTCCCCGACCTTCGAGAGGTGTGGAATGAACATATCCAGACGTGCCGGTGCCGCCGTGTTGTGCGGGGTGGCCGCCGCCGCGGCGCTGTCCGCGCCGCCCGCGTTCGCGGCGCGGGGCGCCGAGGCCCGTGCCCACCCGGCCGCCCCCGTCGCACGGTCGGAGGCGGCCAGGGCGGAGCTGGCCGCCCTGCCGGCCGTGCCCAACACGGCGTACGGCCTCGACCCGGTGGCCGGACAGGTGGTCCTCACCGTCAGTGACGCGGCACAGGGGCCGGACCTGAGCAGACTGCTCGCGAAGGCGTCCGCCCTCGGCGGCGCGGTACGCGTCGAGCACACCAAGGGCAGGATGGTGCAGCAGAGCACCACCCACACCGGCGACAAGCTCCAGGTGGTCGGGAACACCGGCAGTTGGTGCTCGATCGGGTTCAACGTCACGGACGGCCAGAGCAATTACGTACTCACGGCCGGTCATTGCAAGGCCGCGAACGGATGGCAGACGCCTGCGGGCGACTTCATCGGCAAGACCGTGAAGGTCGGCCCCAACGGCACCGACGCGAGCCTCGTGACCAACGCGCTGACCCCCGACACCACCACGTTCACCAAGGTGGGCACCGCACGGGTCGGCGAGAGCGTGTGCAAGGACGGCGCGACGTCCGGCACCACCTGCGGCACCGTCAACGCGGTGGACCAGACCGTCACGTACGACAACGGCGTCGTGGTCAACCACCTGATCCAGACCGGTAACCTCACGCAGTCCGGTGACAGCGGCGGCGGCCTGTACGACGGCTCGACGGCGCTCGGCGTGGTGAGCGGCGGCAGTGACACCGTGAGCAGCTTCTACCCGCTCACCAACGCGCTGAGCGACCTGGGTGTGCGGCTCGCCACCGGCGGCGCTCCCGGCACCAGCGTGACCGTGACCAATCCCGGTGACCAGAGCGGCACGGTCGCGAGCCCCGCCCGCCTGCAGGTCGCCGCCACGGACAGCACGCCCGGCGCCACCCTGGCCTACAGCGCGACGGGACTTCCGGCCGGCCTCGGGATCAACGCCTCCACCGGTCTGATCTCCGGCACACCCACGGCGGCCGGTACCTACCGGGTCACCGTCACGGCCACCGATCAGTCCAAGGCCGCGGGCAGCGCCTCCTTCACGTGGACGGTGAAGCCGGCGGGAGGCAGTGGGACGGTCACCGTCAACAATCCCGGAAATCAAGCGAGTTGGGTCGGCTACTGGATCTTCTCCTTCACGATCCAGGCCAAGGCGAGTGACGGCGGAGCCGTGACGTTCGCGGCCACCGGGCTGCCCTCGGGTGTGAGCATCAACGCGACGACCGGCCTCGTCTCCGGCACGCCGACGGTCAGGGGTACGTCAGCGGTCACCGTGACCGCGACCGAGGCCAACGGCACCCATGGCAGCACCTCCTTCCAGTGGAACGTCACCTGAAACCGTCGGGGCGGCGGATGACCGGCGCCCCCAGGTGCCTTCCGGCGGCGCTCCGCCCGGCTGCGTCGCGTCAGCCGGACGGCGTCAACCGCCTGAGCACCGAGCCGAGTTCGGTCCGCGACCGGACGGCGAGTTTGCGATAGATGCGGCTCAGCATCGCCTCCACCGTCTTCACCGACAGGTGGAGGCGGTGCGCTGCTTCCTGGTTGGTGGCCCCCTCGGCGACGATCGCGGCCAGTCCGGCCTCCGCTTCGGTCAGGGGGCCCGACGGAGGCGCCATGGGGCCGCCGAGGAGCGCGGCCCAGGGGTGGGCGTGGACGCGGACGAACAGACCCAGGGCACGGTGCGCCGCCTCCCTCGACGCGGCCTGCCGGCGCCGGCCGCGTTCGAGGCGGGCGAGCTGTACGAGGGCGCGGCCCTCCTCCAACGGGAGCCCCAGGGAACGGAATTGGGCGAGCGAGGCCTCAAGGAGCGTGCGGGCCACGTCCGGTTCGCCGGTCCTGTCGCGGTAGGAAGCCTCCGCCCTGGCCAGCGCGGCGCCCGCCCCGGTGTCCAGCGCCCGGGAACCCATGGCCCGCCGAGCTCCGGCCAGCAGGGCGTGGGCCTCGTCCAGTCGGCCCAGGCCCACGAGCGTCTCGATCAGCTCGGGCTGCCAGCGCAGCGCGGTCGCGTCGCGCACCTGCTGATCCGCTTCCAGCGTGGCGACCTCGCGCAGCGCCTCCACCGCCTCCGCCAGGTGCCCCGTGACCAGGCGTACGGTCCCCAGCGCGAAGAGGTTGCGCGAGGTGAAGACCAGGTCGCGCTCCTCCCGCGAGATGCGCACGCCCCGCGCGGCGTGCGCGGCGGCCTCGGCGAAGCTGCCGCCCGCGCTCTGCACCAGCGCGGCCGTGTAGGAGGCGGGCCCCGGTGAGAGGCCCGCTCCGGCGCACTGGCTCAGGGCCCGCTCGCTCCACTCCAGGGCCTGTGCGCACGCGCCCGAGCGCGCGTCGACCTCGGCCAGACTGCGCAGCACCTCTTGCAGGTCCTCCGCGTCGCCGGTGCGCTCGGCGAGCGGCAGGAGCCGCAGCAGGGCCTCGCGGGCGAAGCCGAGCCGGTCGTCGAACACGGCGTGCCGCGCGGCAAGGTACTGCGGGCTGTTGCGGATGCCCACGCGCTCGGCGGGCACCGCGAGGGCGAGCGCCCTCGCCAGGGTCCGGGTCGAGCCGGGGTGCCCGGTGATCCGCTCCATCCGGGCGCGCATGCTGAGGGCGGCGGCTTCGAGCGCGAGGTCGCCGCCGTTCCGGGCCATCCGCACCGCGCGGTCGGCGGCGGCGCGGGCGCTGCCCGGCAGGCCGGCGCAGAGGTTCGTCCGTACGGCGACCCGAAGCTGTACGGCCGCCAGCAACGCGGGGTCGTCGCCCGCCCGTTCACGGGCCCGGGCGATGATGTCGTCCAGTTCTCCCATGGCCTGGCCGCCCGCGTCGATCACGGCGAGCAGCGCCGCGACCTGTTCCACGCGGCCCGCTCCGGCGGCGCGCACCGCGTCGGCGACCCGCACGGCCAGGTCGAAGCTGCCGCTCGCCGCGGCGTGCGACGCGGCCGCCGCGAGGCGGCGCAGCCGGTCCGCGCGGAGGGCGGCCGGAGTGCGGTCGGCGGCCAGCAGCAGGAGCTCCGCGGCCAGGGTCCGCTCGCCGCGCGAGCCGGCCCGGCGGGCCGCCCCCTCCCCCAGCTCCGCCAGCGCCTGGTCGAAGTCGTCCGAGGCCAGGAGCCGGTGCCGGACGGCGCGCACCGGGTCGTCCACCGCCGTGGCCAGCGCCAGATGTGCGGCGGCCGAAGCCGAGCGCGTCGTGCGGTGCGCGGCCGCGTCCCGCAGCGCCCGCGCGGTGAACTCGACGGCCCCGGTCGCCCCGGTCCGTACGATCCCGGCGTTGCGTGCCTCGGCCAGGTGCTGCTCGGTGGCATCGGCACAGCCGGCCCGGCGCAGCAGGGCCGGGGTCGGCCGGCGTGCCAGGGCCGCGGTCAGGAGCGTTGTCCGGGTGTGCGGGCCGAGGGTGGCGAGCCAGGCGGTGGCGGCGGCTCGTACCGCGTCCGGCACCGGTGGCGCGAGGCGGCCCCACGGATCCGCCGCGCGACTCGTCCGCCCGATCACCATCGCCCGCACCAATGCCGGGTTACCCCCGGAGTGCCGGTGCACGCGCGCGGCCCAACTGGCGGGCAGGTCCTGGGCGTTGAGCAGGTCCGCCACCTCGTCGAGCGTGAGCGGTTCGAGGGGCAGCCGCATCGCGTGGTCCCCGCACAGCCGGCCCGCGAGCGGCGTCTCATGGGCGGCGCGCTCGGCGACGACCGCTCGCAGCCGCTCGGGCGCCAGCGCCCGCAGCGCGTGCCCGAGTACGTCCGCGCTGGCCGCGTCGAGCCACTGGGCGTCGTCGATCAGAAGGAGCGGAGGGTCTTCCCGGGCGCCTCCCCGCGTCGCTTCCCGCGCACCCTCCCTGGCACCTCCCCGCGTCCCTTCCCGCGCCAGGGACGTGAACAGATCCGTCAGCGCGAACCGAACCGCCAACGGGTCCCCGTCCGCGTTTCCGGGCCCGTGTCCGATGGCGGCGGCCAGGAGCCGCCGCTTGGCCTCGACCACTCCTCCCTCGGCCCTGGCGTGCGGCCGGAGGGCGAACAGCGTGGCTAGCGCGGCGTACGCGAGGTTCCGATCCCCCGGGGCGGGCGTCACCCGCAGCACCGGCACGCCGGCCCCGGCCGCCCTGTGGGCCAGTGCCGACAGCAGGACGGACTTCCCCGACCCCCAGGGGCCGTGCACCACCAACCGGCCCCCGGCGAGCAGCAGTTGCTCGGCCCGGTCGGCCGACCCCGGCCCCGGGGACTCCGGGAATCCCGCCCCGGCCGTCCTCGCGCCGGCCATCGGCAGGGGGTCGCTGTCGCGGTCCGAGGTCATGGCGTCACGGTAGGCCGCCCGCGCGCCGCCAACAAGCGCGGGCCGCCCACTCCTCTCCCGCGCTGTGCCGCCGTGCGTTATGCCGCGGACAGGGCGAAGGCGAGGAGCGCCGTCGAGGTGAAGTCGTCGGCGGGCTCGACCGTCTGCCAGGCGCCGACCCGGTCGACGTAGCGGGCGCCCCTGCCGTCGAAGCGCTTCCACTCGGCGTCGCCCGCGGCGCACGCTCGCGTCGCATCCAGGGTGTCGTCGGCGCCGGAGAGCTTCTTGGCTCCGTTGGGGCCGTTGACGACCGCGCCGCGCAGCAGCGCGCCTTGGCCCGTGAGGCTGCCCGCCAGGTTGGCCACCTGGTGGGCCGGGCAGTGCGGGAACACCTCACCCGTGCCGATCATGAAGCTCGAGCCCCAGGCGTTGGCGCCCAGCGCCCAGCCGCGCTGCTGCCCGGCGAAGGCGTCGTAGCGGTGGTCGCCGGTCGCCTTCGCGTAGAGAGCGGCCGTGGCGACGAGGCCGAAGGTCTGCGGTACGGCGTCGAAGTCCGTATAGACCGCACCGGCGCGGAAGGGGTCCTTCGCGGCGCGGCGCTCGCCGTCGGCGAGCTGCCGGCGCAGGTCGGCGGCGGCGACGTCCGAGGGGCCTAGCCGCAGCAGGTCCGCGTGGGCCGGCGCGCTCACGTCGGAGACGCCGAGCGTGCCGAGGTTGCCCGAGGCCAGGTAGGCCCGCGCCCAGTCGCCGGCCTGCGCGTGCCAGCCCTCGGCCCTCTCGTCGCCCAACTCCTTTGCCGCAAGGGCAAGTTCAACGGCTCCGAACTCCATGTCGTCCTGCCAGGAGTCCTCGCTGTAGAAGGCGTGCGGGAAGGTGGTGACCAGCTTGCGGGGGTCGTGTGTGTCGGCCTGGCCGTAGACGGCGGCCGCCTTGTCCAGCCACTGCCGGGCGCCGGCCGGGTCATGGGCGGCATCGATCTGCGCGGCCAGCGCGAAGGCGGCGGCGACCCGGCCCGCGAGGTTGGGGCTGATGGGCGCGCCGGGCTGGTTGGCGCGGAAGACGGGGCGGAGTCCGACCAGTTGGTCCACGTCGCCGTCACGCACCTTCAGCGCGTCGTCCGCCTCCGGCAGACGCCACACGTCGTGATCGCTGTGCAGGTCCTTGTCACCGGCGCCCAGGCCGACTTGGGCGTAGAGCGTACGGGTGCGGCCGTCCCACATCTTGTCGAGCCAGGACAGGCCGTGCCTGGCCTCCGCCGAAAGCCCGGGGATGGCGGGCAACGCCCTTTGCGCGAGCA
Source organism: Streptomyces sp. NPDC001828 (assembly GCF_042892175.1). Classification (NCBI taxonomy): domain Bacteria; kingdom Bacillati; phylum Actinomycetota; class Actinomycetes; order Kitasatosporales; family Streptomycetaceae; genus Streptomyces; species Streptomyces sp. NPDC001828. Next base: position 666,382 of record NZ_JBIATV010000001.1, on the reverse strand, counting down.
GCAGTTCGTCCGTCGCGTAGGAGGCGGTGTGGGTGAACTTGAGGTAGTCCCCCGCGTCGAACCAGCCACCCGACACGTCGACGGGACCGCCGTCCCGCCGCAGCGGGGCGGTCAGCTCGGCGCCGTCGTCGTTGTACCGGGGCGTGGCGTACACGGTCGCCGAACGGTCCGCGAGGTGGGACGGCCGGCGCCCGAGTACGCCGGGGACGACGTCGGCGCCGTCGCGCTGCGCTGGAAGAAGCGGACGTTGTCGGCCGCCAGGTTCTTCATCAGGTCGCCCGCCGGGGCCACGGTGAACCGTGGCGAGGTGGCCTCGGCGGTGCCGGTCACGTGCAGCCGGTAGGTGCCGGCCTTGGTGAGGGCGGAGATATCGAGGGGCCGCACCGCGTCGTACGTCGCGTTCCACGCTCCGGTACTGGGTCCGGGCGCGCCCTCCAGGACGGCCCGTCCGGCCTCGTCGACCACCTCGAAGCGCGTCCCCGCCAGCCTGCCCTTCGGCCCCATCAGGTAGGCGGCCTTGCTTTCGCCGCCGACGTATCCTCCCTGGTCGACACGGATGGTGACCGGCCCCGGCTCGTCGTCGTGCGAGGGCAGCGCGTACCAGGCGGCGCCCCCCGCGCCGAGGCAGAGCGCGAGACCGAGGACGAGAACGCGGGGGCGTCGCAGGCGCGGAAACATGGGGTCTTGCTGCTGCCTTCTCTTGACGGACGGGCGTACAAGAGACCAGAGGCCACAATCGCCGAGGCGGTTCCGGATGTTCTGATGGTTTTCGCACCGGGCGGGCCCCGGCTCTGCGCCGGGCGGGTCCCGTGCCCCCTCCCCCTGCCTATCCGAAGGTGAAGGCGTAGCCCTCGACTCCCGGGGCGACGCGGAGTTCGAGGTGGGCCTGGGCGGGGGTGGCGGCGTTGACGAGGGCGTACAGGGACGGCGTGCCGTGCACCTGGATCGTCCTGGTCACCTTGCCGTTGACGAGGACCGTCACGGGGCCGTTGCCGCCCAGGACCAAGTTGACGTTCCTGGCCCGGTAGGTGAAGGCCAGTCGCGCGTTCTGGCCGGCGGTGAAGTGGTCATAGCCTGCGGTCCAAGTCCCGTCCAGGGAGAGGCTGTTGAGGGGGATGGCGGCCGGGAAGTGGTAGGTGGCCGGCTTGTCGTCGACGAGCGGGGTGCCGACGTATCCGCTGATGCGCAAGTTGCTCAGGTACGTCTCCGGGGTGCGGTCCGCGGTCAGGACATCGGCCTTCTGGCCGGTCTTCGGCGGCAGTTGCACCTGGGGGTTGGCCTGGTGCAGGAGGGTCCTGATCAGGTCCTCGGTCTGGTCGTACTGGCCCTCGCCGAACTTGAAGTAGCGCACCGTCCCGTTGGCGTCGACGAGGTACTTGGCGGGCCAGAAGCGGTTGCGGTAGTTGTCCCAGGTGGTCAGCTTGTTGTCGAGGGCGACCGGGTAGGTCACGCCGAGCTTCTTGGCCTGGCTCGCGACGTTGCCCGCGTCCTTCTCGAAGGGGAACTCCGGCGAGTGGACGCCGATCACCTCGAGTCCGTACGCCTTGTACGCGGCGTTCCACGCCTCGATGTGCGGCAGGCTGCGCTGGCAGTTGATGCAGGAGTAGGTCCAGAAGTCGATCAGTACGACCTTGCCGTGCTGGGCGGCCAGGTCGACGGGTGCGCCGCCGGGGGTGTTGAGCCACTTCGCGATGCCGTCGATGGCGGGGGCCCTGCCGCAGGAGCGGAGTTGGTCGACGCCGTCCTCGCAGCGGGAGAGCTCCTTGTTGGAGTTGTCGTAGAGCCCGGACAGCTGCTGGCGGGCCGTGTCGCTGTCCTCGATCTTCTTCTGGGCCGCCGACGTGTAGTCGGGCAGGGCGCGCTGAATGGCGTCCGTGACGTTGAACGCCAGGGCGAAGGCGAGGGCGACCATCAGCACACCGGCGCCGATGCGGAGCTTGCGGGCCCGGGTGCGGAAGGCGGCGACGCGCTCGGCCACCCTTCGTCCCGCGAGCGCGAAGGCGAGCAGCGGAATCGCCGTGCCGACGGCGAACGAGATCGTCAGCGCGACGATCTCGCCGCTGATCTGCCCCCGCGCCCCGGCCACCGTGATCGCGGCCAGTACGGGACCCGCGCACGGCACGTACAGCAGCCCGAGTCCGAGGCCGAGGACGAACGCGCTGCCACCCTTGTTGACCTGCCGCTGCGGGAGGCGGGCGAACGGCTTCTCGAGGAGACGCTCGACGGGCGGGAAGATGAGGCCGAACCCGATCAGGACCAGGAGGGCCAGGCCGATGTAGCGCAGGATGTCCTGCGGCAGCCCGAGGGCCGACAGCAGGGTCACGCCGAGCAGCGTGAAGAAGCTGAAGCTGAGCACCAGGCCCGCGACCACCGCGTAGGGCCGCCGGTTGCGCGTGTGCCGGGGAGTCTCTCCCGGGTCGGCCGCGCGAGTGCCCGACTCCGGGTCGGCCACGAGGGTGCCCGACTCCGGGTCGGCCACGAGGGTGCCCGAGGCCGCCGTACCGCCCTCCGGCAGCTGCCGCCCCTTCCCCTTTCCCGGGTGCGTCCCGGTCCCCGCCCCGGGGCTGGTCTCGGATTCCGTCCCGGGGCCGCCGGCCAGGAACACGACCGGCAGGACCGGCAGGATGCACGGTGACACCGCCGTGATCAGCCCTCCCAGGAGTCCGATGAGGATCAGTACCAACATGGCGGCCCGCTCTCGGGAGACAAAGGCCCACGGTCGCGGCCTCTTGCCTCCTTGATTCGTCACCACACGGTCGGAGGATTGGCCCCGCGAGGGGTGGGGGTGCCCGGCGTACACGGGCGGCCGCCCCTGCACACAGACGCCCCCCAGGCCCGGTTCGGGGCGCTGAGGGACGTGAGGGTGCGGAGCTTTCCCGCGATGCGCGGCGGCTCCTACATCCCGGACATGCCAGGCATGCCGGGCATGAGCACGCTGTCGATGATGTAGACGGTGGCATTGGCCGTCGGGACGTTGCCGCAGACGACGGACGCCTTGGCGTTGACCTTGTACGAGTCGCCCGAACCCGTGGTCTTCAGGGTGCTCCCCTCAAGGGTCTTGAAGCTGCCCTTCGCGAGCTGGTCGGGGGTGATCTTCTGGCCCACCACGTGGTAGGTGAGGATCTTGGTCAGTTGGGCCTTGTCGTTGAGCACCTTGTCCAGCTGCGCCTTCGGGATCTTGTTGAAGGCGTCGTTGGTGGGTGCGAAGACCGTGATGTTCTTCGCGTTGTTCAGGGTGTCCACGAGACCGGCCTTCTGGACCGCGGTGACCAGTGTGGACAGGGCCGGGTTGTGGGAGGCGGCCGTCGCGACCGGGTCCTTGGCCATACCGGCGAAGCTGCCCGCGCCGTCCTTGGGCACGCCCGCGCAGGCCGTCCCGAAGGGGCCCGGAGAGCTGTCGGCGAAGGCCGCCGGGGCGAGGGCGATGAGCGAGGCGGGAAGTACGACGGCGGCAGCGCCCGCGAGCACTGTCCGCCGGATGCGGCTGGTGTCCATGGTTCCTCCTTGGCCACGACGTGGGAGCGGCCCCGGAACGCGGGGGCTCCGGGCTTCCCCGCGGCTGTCTGCCACGTACCCGAGCGGTGGAACCGGGCGGAGAGAAGCCCACGCCATACCCGTGATTCGTGGCCCAGAGGCGTGCGGATTGCCCGTTATGTTCACTTTTTTGGGTACCCGCCGGTAGACCGCGCCGAGCCCTCGGCGCCCGAGCCATCGGCGTCCGACACCGCGCACCGCGTACCGGCCGGCGCCGACCCCGTCCCTCGGCACCGACCGCGTACAGCGCCCCGGGGCGGGGCCCGGCTGGGACGCGGCCGGTCATTCGTCTCGGCGGGGTGTCAACCGGCTTGGCGGAGGCGGCAGTTCGAGCAGGTCCCGCACGTTGTCCACGGTGACGCGGTGCCATCCGCGAGCGCCTCGCACCATGGCGTGACCGCCGCTGGGCATGCTGATGGCCTTGGTCGTCGCACCGGCGCGACGCGCTCGCGCGAGGAAGGCCCATGACTCGTGGGCCGAGGTCACCCGGTCGCTCTCGTCGTGCAGGACCACGACCCGCCTGTGGGCGAGGTGGTCGACCGGCTCTCCGGGCGGGCACCAGGGGGCGAGCGCCACCACCCCCCGGACCTGGGGGTGGCCGGCGACGAGCAGCGCGGCCCGCCCGCCCATCGAGTGCCCGACGAGCACGACGGGGACGTCGTCGCCCACCGTGCGCCGCACCTCCTCCAGGGCCTCACGAGCGTCCCGGGCCGCGTCGCCGCGGGCCCCGTTCCACCCCCGGTAGCGATAGCGCACCTCGCCCACCAGGACGCGGTCGGCGCGGGTCGCCGCGGCGATCTCCGAGCTGAAGGGACGCATGCGCGCCGCGGGGAGATTGAGCCGTGGCGGCGGGGTCAGGGCGTCCGAGCGTCCGCCGTGCAGGACGAGCACGACCGCCCCGGGCGCGGCACCGCCGCCGGACGGTGTCCGGCGGCGGGTCATGGCCCTGGACGGCCGCCTCCACACGACCCTCCCCCGGGCACCGCCAGGTACGGGCGGGTCGGCGTCCAGGTGCTGTACGTGGCTCATGACGCGGGGCTGCCTTTCTGCTTCCGGACGTACGGGGGCGGCTCGTGCGGACGTTCAGTGTGCCGCGGCACCGAACTCGGCGTGCTGGCTGCGATGGGTGAACTCCTCGTCCTCGGGCGGCGGCGGCGCGGGAAAGCCGATCCGCCGGGCGGCCGCCTTCGCCTGCGCCATCAGAGCCTCGAACTCCTGGTCTGTCATTGCCCTCACCCCGGAACGAGATCGGTCTTCTGTGATTCGTCGCCGACCGGCGCGGAGATTGGCGGCGTCGCCGAGCGGCTCCCGCGCGGCGTCGCCGAGCCGCTCCCGTTCCGATCAGTACCGGGCCCGGTGCGGCCTCGACATGGCTCCTGTTCGGCGGCCGATGGGCCAGTTCCAGTGGAATTCGGTCCCGGGGGGAGATCCGGGGGGCGCCGACCGTCAGGGAAGCAGGGCGCGTCCCGCGTTCCGTATCGGAGTAGATGGAGACCGACTCACATGACGCCGTTCTTGGACTGGCTCGGGAGCCTTCCGGCAGCCGTGAGCGCGGTGCACGCGCTGGCCGTTCTGTTGCGAGCCGGCCGGAACCGGCGCGGCCCCCGTACGGCGGGAGACGGTTCCGGCGGGCCCTGTGCGACGGTGGTGCGCGTCGAGGGCGCCACGCACTCGGCCGTCACCGTCACGGTCCGTCTCGTGCCGCCCGGCGTCGGCCCGGCGGCGGGCGGTGCGCATCCGGCGGCGGAAGAGCGCGGCCGGTGGTAGGCGGTGAGGCGTCCAGTGAACCGGCGGCGGTCGCGGTGGAGGCGACGGGGATCGGACAGCGGCTGCTGGCCGTCTACGACGGGTTCATGGCCCGGGAGCCGTTGATGCTGCGCAGGATGTCCAATCGCCAATTGTCGCTGGCCGCCTGTCAGGACGCGGCCCAGGAGGCGTTCGTCCGGGTGGTGCGGAAGGCGGCGGCCGGCGACCTCGACGCCGGGGCGAACGTGATGGCGTACCTCCAGACGGCCGCCCGCAACCTCATCCTCGACCAGCTGCGTGCCGACCGGCGGCTGGAGTTGATGGACAGCGACGGCCTCACCAAGGTGCCGCCGCCACGCGGGGAGACAGGGGAGGACGTGGACGTGCTGGAGGACCTGGTGCTGCCCGCGATCGACGCGATGCCGCAGAGCGGACGGCAGCAGGTGGTGTGGCTGCAGAGCCAGGGGCTCACCGACATCGAGATCGCGGCCGCGCTCGGCATGCACGCCGCCCGCGTCCACCGCGAGCGGTACAACGCCGTCATCGAACTCCGTGGGTCCTTGGCCACGTTCATCCGGCACGGACACCAGAAGAAGGCACGATGCCCGAAGAAGGACAGGTGACCGGTGTGAGCCGCCCCGACGAGGAGAGCAGCGGCCGCCCCGCTCCGGACCTGCCGCCCCAACTCCTTGACCTCGTAAGCCAGTTGACCCCGCCGGACCACTGGGACCGGCCCGCCGGTGACTTCGGTCCGCTCACCTCCCTGTACGGCCTGGACCGTGCGGCGCGCGAACGCGCGAACTCGCTGTTCCGGCTGGGCTCGAAGGCCCTGGCGCGCGATGAGCTCACCACCGCCGCGCAGTGGCTCGGCCAGGCCGCCTCCGCCGGCCACCCCGGGGCGCTGTTCCGGCTGGCCCTGGTGGCGCTGCGCGCCGGTGACGACTGGGAGAAGGAGGCGCTGTTCCTGATCGCCGAGGCGGCCCGGCACGGCCACGGCGATGCCCGCCGCCTGCTTGCCGCGACCGGCCACCGCAGGCCGGCCGGCGGCGAACCCGTGGCGGCGCCGGAGGACCCGTCGTTCTTCGACGAGGCTCGCGAACGCCTCGGAATCCCCCACGACGCCCTGCTGCCCGAGCCCGCAGTCGACCTCGGCGCGACCACCGCACGGCTGGCACTCGCCGATGCGCCGGTCCGGCCGGGCGACGGACCGCGGCACCACGCACCGCAGCACTACGCACCACCGCAGGACTACGCACCGCAGGACTACGCACCGCAGGGCGCCGCGTCCCAGGAGCGGCGTCCACGACTCGTCCTCGTCCCTCCGCCCCGCCTGCTCCCCGCCCAGGGGCCGGGCGCACCCGCGCCCCCCGGCCCACGGCCCGCGGGCGGACAGCCGGGCCCCGCCTCCGGTCCCGACGCCCGGAGCGGGCCCGGCGCTCAGAGCCCGCCGATCGCCCTTCAGCCACTGCCCGGCCTCGACCGCGCTCCCGGATCGGGCGGCGGACGGGAGTGGTCGGCGAACGCCCTGCGCCCGGCGGTCCTCAATGACATCGCCCGCGGCCGGCCCCTGCCGGCCCCCTGCCCCGCCCGGGTTCAGGCGGCCCAGCGCGCCCGCGACCTGCTGCACCGGATCAGCGCCGCCGACGGCATCACCACCCGCACCCTGGCCCTGCGCTGCGGCATGACCATCACCGCGACGGCCTGGCTGCTGCACTGGCTGCGCACCCAGAACCTCGTCGAGACCGTCGCGGGCGTCCATGTGCCGGGTCCCGTGATGAAGATGGTCAGCCACCCCGAACAGCACGGCCCGCTGCTCCACCAGGCACTCGCCGCCCTGCGCGACCAGCTCGGCGCCGCCGTCTACATCAGTGCCTACGCCGACGGGGACGTCCACGTCCTCGCCTCCGTGTACAGCCCCACCGCGCCCCCGGTCGACGAATGGGTCGCCTTCCGCGACGCCGCCCACGCCAGCGCCGTCGGCAAGAGCCTCCTGGCGCAGCTCGACTTCGAGTCCCGCATGGACCACCTCGCCCGCCACCCCTCCATCCCGCTGACGGAACGCACCATCACCAGCCCCCGGGCCCTCATCGACTCCCTCGACGGGTACGGGCCCCACGCCGCCCAGTTCGATCTGCTCGAATACTCACGCCGTGAGGTCTGCGCCGCCTACTCCCTCGGCCTGCCGGGCCGGACCTCCTGCGTCGCCCTGTCCCTCCCCGCCCGGCGGTCGCACCGCCTGATCGACGCCGCCCGCTCGCTGAGCGAGCGCGCCACGGGCCTCCTGCTCGCGCACCTGCTCACCGACGACTCCGCCTCCGGCGCACCCCCGAGCACGCTCACCAGCACTCCGGCAGAGCGATGAATCCGGCCGCCGCGATGAGATTCACGGCCGGGCGCGGTCCACACATAAGAGCTGGATGCCCGCAGGGCCGTACGCCCTGAGAGCTGTGCGGAGCCGTACCCCCGTCGTGAACCCTGGAGGAACCCATGACCGCCCAGGCACTACCGCCCGTCGTCGACGCCGAGACCTGGCAGCGCCGGCTCGACGAGCTGCGCGTGCAGGAGAAGGCCGCCACCCGCCAACTGGACGCCGTCGCCGCCCAGCGGCGGGCCATGCCGATGGTGGAGATGCCCGACTACACCCTCGAAGGGGAGGAGGGGCCCGTCCGGCTGGCCGACATCTTCGGCGACAAGCGCCAGCTCATCGTCTACAACCACATGTGGTTCCCCGGCGAGAAGTGGCAGTGCCACGGCTGCACGGGGTTCAGCTCGCAGTTCACCCGGCTCGAATTCCTGGCCGCCTACGACGCCCGGTTCGTCATCGTCACCCAGGGCCCCCTCCACGAGGCCCTCGCGTACAAGCGCCGGGTCGGCAACAGGATGACCTGGTACTCCACCGCGAACAGCCCGTTCGGCGCGGACGTCGACGCACCGCCCGGCGGCGGCTTCGCGCTCAACGTGTTCCTGCGCGACGGCGACACCGTGTACCGCACCTGGCACACCACCGGCCGTGGCATCGAGCAGCTCAGCCACACCTTCGCGCTCATGGACGTGCTCCCCTACGGCCGCCAGGAGGAGTGGCAGGACTCCCCCAAGGGCTGGCCGCAGTCGGCCACCGGCGGCCGGTGGGCCGGCTCCGAGGACATCGCCGCGCTCTACGGTCCGGACGCGAGCACCGCCTGAGGCCGCGGGCCCCGCCCGGTCCGGCGGGGCACCGGCTCCCCCTCCGGGCGTGCGGTTACCGTCGTCGCCATGACTGACGATTCACTGCGCTCCATCAGCATCGAGCGGTCCGGCCCCGGCCGGTTCACCGCGACCAACGCCCGCGGGGCCACGCTGGACTTCGGCACCGGCGCGGGCACCGAGTTCACACCGGTCGAGCTGTTCCTCGCGGCGATCGGCGGCTGTTCCGCCGCCGACGTGGAGGTCGCCACGAGCCGCCACGCGGAGCCGGCGGTGTTCTCCGTCACCGTCACGGGCAACAAGGTCGAGGACGACGGCGGAAACCGGCTGTCGGACCTCGAAGTCACCTTCTCCGTCAGCTTCCCTGACGTTCCGTCAGGCGATCGTGCCCGGACGATCCTGCCCCGCGCCGTGAAGACCTCGCACGACCGGCTGTGCACCGTGAGCCGCACGATCGAGGCGGGCACCCAGGTGAGCGTGATCGTCTCCGAGCCGGACGACCGGGCCTGACGTCGGGACCATCCGTCCCACCGCGACCCGGCGGATCCCGGCACCCGGCACCCGGCACTGACAGCGGGGCCCGTCAGGCGGCGGGCGCTGCCCCGTGCGCCGGGGCCGGGCGGTCGCGGCCGCCCGGGTGGCGGTGGCGCCAGAACCAGAACACCGCGCAGGACAGCAGGGACCAGCCGGCCAGCACCAGGAACGGGAAGGCGTGCTGGGCGTCGGCGAAGTACACCGCCGTGTGCTGGGCGTTCACGGACGCTCCCGGCGGCAGCCAGCGCCCCACATGGCCGAGGAGCGAGGGCAGCAGCGGCCACGACACCGCGCCACCCGACGAGGGGTTGCCGAGCAGCACCATGAGCCCCCAGGTGGGCAGCATCGCCCAGCGTCCGATCAGGGTGTTGAACATGGTGAAGACCATCCCGGACGTGAACATCGTGAACGCGAGGATCAGCCAGGCCTCGACGAACGGCAGCCGTACCGCGCCGAGTCCCCAGTCGACCACCGCCGCGATGGTGAATCCGCCGAGGAGCGAGTACGCCACGGTGAACGCGATCCGCTCCAGCGGGTTGAGCGTCCGGGCGTGCACGCTCAGCTGGATCGAGCCGACGAAGCCGAGGACCACCGCGGCGAGGGAGATGTAGAACAGCGCGAGGCCGCGCGGGTCGCCCTTCTGCAACGGCTTCACATCGGAGATCGTCACCGGCACGCCGACGGCCTTGGCCACCGGGGGCGCCGCCTGGGCGAGCACCTGCGCCACGGATGCCCCGGCCGCGCCCGCCACGTCCATGTGCACGCCGGCCGGCCGGACGGCGAGGATCGCGAAGACGCTCTGCTCCTCCATGGCCTGCCGCGCGGCAGGCTCGTCCGGGTAGGGGCGCACGTCCAGGGAGGTGTTGAGGGCCTTGTCCATCCCGGCGATGAACTGCTTCGCCTCGGGGGAGCCGTCGGGCGCGACCAGAGCGGTGGGAATGTGGTGCGGCGTCGGGTTGGCCATGGTGTACGTGTACGAGCCGGCGAACAGGCCCGCCGCCGCGGCCAGGATGAAGACCAGGACGACCGCCGGCAGGAACGGCGAGTCCTTGAAGTCCGCCCAGGCCCCGCCCGCGCCCCGCTTCCTCGCGTGCGCACCGTGACCGGCGTACTGCCCCTCGGGGGCACCGGGCTCCCGGGGCGAGCGGCCGGCGCCGTCCTGGTTGGCGCCGTCTCGACGGGCGTCGTCTTCTTCCATCGGCATGTGCGACCAATCCGGTACCGGGGACGTTTTCCGTGCCGTCTGCCCTGGCCGGCGCCGCCCGGTCGAGGACCTTCGGTCACGGCATGAGGGCCGTAGGTCCCGTGCGCGGGCCCGGGCCGGGGGTACCGGCTCGAAGGCGAACGGGGGGACCGGCTCCCCGCTGCCACCACCCGGTCGGCGGCGCCACCGGGTCGCGCAACGAAAGGAATCGGGTTTCCGTTATGGGCATCATCGCCTGGATCGTCATCGGGCTCATCGCAGGAGCCATCGCCAAGGCGCTGACCCCGGGCAAGGACCCCGGCGGCTGTCTGGTCACCATGGTGATCGGCATCGTGGGCGGTCTGCTCGGCGGCTGGCTCGGCCAGCTCGTCTTCGGAGTCGACGGGGTGAAGGGCTTCTTCCACCTGTCGACCTGGATCACCGCGATCGTGGGCTCGGTGATCGTGCTCTTCCTCTACCGCCTGGTCTCGGGCCGGCGCGGCTGACCCCGGCCCGGGCGGCTGTGACGCCCGTACTCTCCGTGCCTTCCCGGCAGCCGCCCGGGGAGGCACGGAGAGTTTCGCGGCCGTTGGGTCATCCGGGGGAACGAAGGTCCCGGCCCGCTCCGGCCGCCGCGTCCGCGCCTACGGCAGGATCGAGTCGACGTAGCCGCCGTCCACCCGCAGCGCGCCGCCCGTGGTGGCCGAGGCGAAGGGCGAGCTGAGGTAGACGACCATGTGCGCGATCTCCTCGGGCTCGATGAGCCGCTGGATCAGGGACTGCGGCCGGTACTCGCGCATGAAGGCGCGCTGAGCCTCCTCCCAGGGCAGGTCGCGGTCCACGAGCGAGTACACGAAGTCCTCCACTCCGCCGGTGTGGGTCGGCCCCGCGATGACCGAGTTCACCGTCACGCCGGTGCCCGCGGCCTCCTTCGCGAAGCCCCGCGCGACGGCGAGCAGGGCCGTCTTCGACATGCCGTACTGGATCATCTCGGCGGGCACCACCACCGCCGAGTCGCTGGCGATGTTCTGGATCCGGCCCCAGGAGCGCTCGACCATGCCGGGCAGGTAGTGGCGGGTCATCCGGACGGCGGTCAGGACGTTGACCTCGAAGTACTTCCGCCACTCCGCGTCGTCGATCTCCAGGGCGGGCCTGGCGCCGAAGATGCCGAGGTTGTTCACCAGGATGTCGGCGTGCGGCACGGCGTCGAAGACGGCCGCGGCGCCCTCGTCCGTGGCGATGTCACCGGGGGCGGCGACGAAGTCCCCGCCGTCCCCGCCGAGGCGGTCGAGCGCCTCGCCCACCGACTTCTCACTGCGTCCGTTCACCGCGACCCGCGCTCCGGCCGCCGCGAGGCCGGACGCGATGGCCGCGCCGATGCCCTGGGTGGATCCGGTCACCAGGGCCGTCCGCCCGGATAGATCGATGCGCACGCTGACTTCCTCCGTACTGCCGCCGGGGCGGCTCCGTGACTCCTGCCTCTTGTCCGCTTCCCCGTTTCTCCCGTTTTTCCCACCTGCCCCATCGGCCCCCGGCGCCCTGGCCGGCGGAAGGGCTCGTGGCGCCCGGCATCGCGCGGGGCCGTTGTAGGGTCCGGCTGCACACTCAAAGCCGTACGCCGGAGGCCTCGTGGACATCCGCTCAGCCCAGCGACTCGCCTGGGAGAACAAACAGGAGAAGGGCTTCAACACCACTGACGTACCACTGGAGTTCGGACTCCTCACCGCCGAGGTGGGCGAGGCGTTCACGGCCTGGCGCAAACAACTGCCGGACTACGGCGAGGAGTTGGCGGACATCTTCCTGTACTTGACCGCCCTGGCCGAGATGAACGGCATCGACCTGGAGACGGAGGTCGAGCGCAAGATCGCGAAGAACCGGGCACGGGTCTACGCGCGGGATGCCCGGGGCGTGCTGCACCGGGTGGAGGGCGCCGAGTCCTGAGCGCGCCCCGCAGGAAGCCGGGCGCGCTCGCCGGCCCGCTGGGGGGCGCTACAGCCCCGGAGGCGCGCCACGACTCCGGGGGCGGCGCTCGGCCGGGAGCGGCGCTCGGCCGGCGGGTCGGCGCTCAGCCGCCTTCGGTGGCGCCGCCCTCCGGTCCCGATGGGTCCGGAACTCCTCCGCTCCGTGCGAGCGAGCGGTTCTGATACCGGGCGTCGTCCGTGACCTCCCGGCCGAACCAGGACGGCGCGCGGAAGGCGTGCGCGGCCTCGGCCGTGTCGAACTCGACCTCCACCATGGCCAGTCCGGCGAGCCGCCCCTCGAAGTCGTCCACCTCGGCGGTCTCACCGCCCTCCAGGGCGACCGTGCGCCGCTCCTTGGCGATGCGCGCCGCATCGGTCAGGGGCCACAGGGCGTCGAAGAGTGCCGGCGGAATCGGCTCCTCGCACTCCGTCCTGACCAGGCCGGTACCGCCCTTCACCGTCATCAGGACCTGGCCGCCACGGCGCCGGACACGTACCTCGGCGCCGTCCACGTCCAGGGGCAGATACCCCTGCTCGATGCGTTCGGCCTTGAGCGTGCTCTCCTCGGGCACCGCACCGGCGACCAGGAAGCGTCGTTCGATCTCCTCGCCCACGGGTTGTCCTCCTGTCGTGCCGCGTCGGGATCACCCATCTATACAGCGCGGGAGCGGCAGTTGGGGGACTCGGGGGAAAACACCAGCGCGCCACCACCGCGCCACCACCGCGCAACCAGCTCCTTGCATGCTCTTCAGCAGTAAGAGCCGAACACATCGCACGGAGGTGAATGACATGAAGGTTTACACCAAGCCCGAGGCCAAGCCGGTCGCGCAGGGCACCATCGTCGCTACCGTTCGCTAGTAGTGACCCACATGCCACGCCTCTCATCGAGGGGCGTGGCATGTCCACTCCATACACAGAAATTCACACGGGAGTCGGAAGCCACATGTGCGGAATTGCTGGATTCGCCCATACAGATGGAAGTGGTCTGGCGGAGTCGGCCGACCGGATTCTGCGCGACATGGCCCGTGCCCTGCGCCCCCGTGGCCCCGACGACATGCAGTTCCACCACACGCCACAGGCCTGCATGTCGTTCACGCGCCTCGCCCTGATCGACCCCGAGGGCGGCCGCCAGCCCTTCGTCAGCGAGGACGGGAACGTCATACTCGCCGCGAACGGCGAGATCTACAACTACAAGGAACTCACCAAGAGTCTTGCGGGACGGGCGAAATTCCGGAGCGAGTCCGACTGCGAAGTGCTGCTCCACCTGTACCTGGAGAAGGGCCTCGACTTCCTCGACGACGTACGGGGAATGTTCGGCATCGCGGTCATCGACCTGCGCGAGCAGCGTCTGCTGCTCGCCCGTGACCGCCTCGGCATCAAGCCGCTGTTCATCAACCGGACGCCCGGCAGGGTCCTCTTCGGATCCGAGATCAAGGCGCTGTTCCAGCACCCCGAGTGCCCCCGCGAGCTCGACTGGACGCGCGCGCTCGCCGACCAGGGGCTCAACGCCGCGCCCGTGATGACCGACGAAGACCCGGTGACCTGGTTCAAGGAGGTCGACCACGTTCCCTCGGGCGCGATCGTCAACATCAGCCTGCGGGACGGCGCGACCCGGGTGCACCGCTACTGGGAGCTGCCCACTCCCGCCGAGGCGGACCACCTCCCCGAGAGCTTCTTCGTCCAGAGCATGGCCGAACTGCTCGCCTCGTCCGTACGCGAGTGCCTGGTCGCCGACGCCGAGATCGGCGTCTTCCTGAGCGGCGGCCTCGACTCGGCGGCCATCTCCGCGCTGTCCGCCCACACCGGTCTGCACACCTTCTCCGCCCTGACCGGCAGCACCGTCGTCAACAAGGACGCCGAGTACGCGCAGCAGACCGCGACGCTCCTCGGGCTGCCCAACCACCAGGTGGCCTTCGGCGCCGACCGGATCCCCTCCTCCGACGAGTGGAAGCGGCTGCTCTGGCTCATGGAGTCGCCGCAGTGCGGGCCCGAGCAGTTCTACAAGAGCGAGATGTACCGCTTCGCCCGCGCCGAGCGCCCCGGCCTCAAGGCGATCCTCCTCGGCTCGGGTGCCGACGAGTTCAGCGGCGGATACAGCGTCAGCCTGGCCGGCGGCGGCGGATGGGACGACTTCACCAACAACCTGCGCACGCTCGCCCGCCGCAAGGCCCTCGGCTCCCAGTCCCCCGTCTCGGTGTGGTGGGAGGGGACCGATCTGCCGCTGCTCAGCGACCGCGCGGTCGACGCCTATCTGCCGGGCGCGGTCGACGACCCGTACGGGTCGTACCTGGCCTGGAAGTTCCGCGACATGCAGCAGTACAACTTCTGGGTCGAGGACCGCACCGCGTCCGCCAACGGCGTCGAGGCCCGCGTGCCGTTCCTGGACCACCGCATCATCGAGCTGCTCGCGACCGTGCCGCGCGCCTACCGCAAGCGGCTGTTCTGGGACAAGCAGATCATCCGGGACGCCGTGAAGGACATCCTGCCCGCCGAGGTCATCGGCCGGCCCAAGCTCGCCTTCTACGAGGGCGAAGGGGTGCGCCACACCCACCGCGCCTTCACCAGGATGCTCGCGAACAACCACGACGAACTCATCGAGGAGGCCCTGTCGTCCCCGAGGGCCGCGCAGTACCTCGACGGCACGAACATGCGCCGCGCCCTGCGCCGCCTGGAGCACGACCAGACCTCGGGACATGTCGAGCTGCTCATGCGCGTGGTCAACCTGGGCCTGCTCGACCAGATGACGGTCGAACTGCCCGCCAGCCGCCCCTCGTCGGGCCCCGCCCCCTACGAGCTGCGGGTGACGGACTTCGAGGGCCCCGAGGTGCTCGGCCTCTTCTCGCGCACCGAGATCGGCGAGGAGTCCGTGCTGCGGCGCTCCGAAGGCGTCCTGGTCCTGGACGACGCCGAGGAGACGAACACGTCCTACGTCGTCGTCGACGGCAGCCTGCGCTTCGTCATCGACCAGGTCACCCACCTGGACTGGCTGCGGCTGCTGCGCGGTCTGGACGGCCGGCGCACCCTCGCGGAGGTGGTGGCCTCCGTCGGCTGCGGCCTCCAGGAGATGCGGCCGCTGCTCGACGAATCCCTGGAGGCCGGCCTCCTGGAGCTCGTACCGCAACCGGTCGCGGCCGCCGGCTGACCGCACCCCTCCCCCATCGGACCCGGCATCCGGACCTGGATGTACGCAAGCAATGACGAACGAGGTCACGCATGACAGCCCATCTCTACTGGGACGAGGTCTGGCGCACTGACAGCGGTCGCGCCGACTGGTCCCGCCCCCACCCCTGGGTCGTGGAAGAGGCCACCCGGCTGCGCGCGCTGGGCGCCAAGGACGCGCTCGACCTCGGCTGCGGAATCGGCCGGCACGCGCTCTTCTTCGCGGAGGAGGGTTTCGCCAGCACCGGCATCGACCGGGCGCCGACCGCCGTCGAAGCGGCCGGCGTCGACAGCGCCGAGCGTTCCCTCCAGGTGAGCCTCGACGTCGGCGACTTCACCGAACTCCCTTACGCGGACGCCAGTTTCGACTACGTGCTCGCCTTCAACGTGGTCTACCACGGCGACGAGTCGACCCTGGCCAAGACCCTCGCCGAGGTCCGCCGGGTGCTGCGGCCGGGCGGCGTCTACCAGTGCACGATGCTCTCCAAGCGCAACGGGGAGTACGGCAAGGGCGACGAGGTGAGCCCCAACACCTTCTGCCAGCCGGGTGCCACGGACGACAAGGTGCATCCGCACATGTACGTGGACGCGGCCGACCTGCTGCGCCTGCACGACGGGTTCCAGCTGATCAGCGCCCTGGACGCCGAGCACTCCAAGCCCGGATCCTTCCACTGGCACTGCGTGTTCCAGACGCCGGCGGCCGTGGTGGAGGGCACCAACCACACGCACTTCGCGCAGAGGGCGGGGACACAGTGACCAAGGCAGCCCTGTTCCGTGAGCTTCTGGAGCGGCCCGAGACAGCCCGGCTCGTCGGGTGCCGCGACGCGCTCACCGCCCTGCTCATCGAGGAGGCGGGCTTCGACGGCCTGTGGGCGTCGAGCTTCGAGATCTCCGCATCGCGCGGCCTGCCGGACCTCGGCCTGCTCACCATGGCCGAGCTCCTCGAAGCCTCCTCGCACGCCAACCAGGCGACCGGCCTGCCGCTGCTCGCCGACTGCGACACCGGCTTCGGCGGCAAGATCAACGTGGTGCGTACGGTCCAGCAGTTCGAGGCCGCCGACATCGCGGGCGTCTGCTTCGAGGACAAGCTCTTCCCCAAGCGGAACAGCTTTCTGCGCGGCGGCCAGGACCTGGAGGCGGCCGAGGAGTTCGCCGGACGCGTCGAGGCGGGCGTACGGGCCCGGCGCAGCGCGGACTTCACGGTGGTCGCCCGGGTCGAGGCGCTCATCGCGGGCCGTGGCCTCGACGAGGCCCTGCGCCGCGCCCACCTGTACGCCGACGCCGGCGCGGACGCCATCCTCATCCACTCCAAGCAGTCCACGCCCGCCGAGATCGTGGAGTTCCTCCAAGCCTGGCGGGCGCGCACCCCGATCGTCGTGGTGCCGACGACCTATCCGCACTGGGACCTCAAGGAGGCCCAGGCAGCCGGCGTCTCCATGGTCATCTACGCCAACCACACCCTGCGGGCCTCGGTCTCGGCGATGCGTGACGTGCTGGGCGAGATCCAACTGCACGGGGGAACGGCGGGAGTCGAGGGCTCCATCACCTCGATGAAGGAGCTGTTCGGCCTGACCCGGGTCTCGCGCTGGGAGGAGTGGAGCGCATGATCAGCGCCGAGTTCTTCTGCGCGGAGCTGGACCGGCACGGCTACGGCTTCTTCAGCGGTGTGCCCTGCTCCTTCCTCAAGGGCCCCTTCGCCCTGCTGGAACGGCGCGGCAGCTACGTGCCCGCCCCCAACGAGGGCATCGCCCTCTCCATGGCGGCCGGTTCGGAGCTCAGCGGCGTCAAGTCCGCGGTCCTGGCGCAGAATTCGGGCCTCGGCAACCTCCTCGACCCGCTCACCTCGCTGAGCATGGCGTACGAGATACCGCTGCTGCTCTTCGTGAGCCTGCGGGGCTGGCCGAACGCCGAGGACGACGAGCCGCACCACGCGGCGATGGGCGCCGCGACCATCGGCGTGCTCGAATCCATCGGGGTCGCCCACGGCATCCTGGAGCCCACCGAACAGAGCCTGACGGCGCTGCTCGCCCGGGCGGAGGAAGAGCGCGCCCACCAACGGCAGTTCGTCGTGCTCGTACCGGCGAAGACCGTCGGCACGTGCGACGTGCCGGCCGAGCCGTCCGAGGCCCTGCTCGACCGGCGGACCGCGGTGACCGCGCTGGCGCGCCACCTGGACGACGCCCTTGTCTACAGCACCACCGGCATGATCAGCCGCGAGCTCTTCGGGGTGCGCGACAGCGGCCGGAACTTCTATATGCAGGGTTCCATGGGACACGCCATCGGCCTGGGTCTCGGCACCGCCCTCAACCGTCCCGAGGAGCGGGTCGCGGTCATCGACGGGGACGGGGCCGCGGTGATGCACCTCGGCGGGCTCGCGCTGGTCGGCGAGCGGCGCCCGGAGAACCTCACCCACATCGTGCTCGACAACGGTTCCTACGACTCCACGGGCGGCCAGCGGACCCGGGGCTCCTCCATGCGGTGGGCCGATCTGGCGCTCGCCGCGGGCTATCGCACGGGCGAGACCTGCCGGACCGAGGCGGAGATCGACGCTCACCTGGCGAAGGTGGCGGACCTTCCCGGCCCGCACCTGATCGCCGTGTTCATCGCCAAGGGCGGCGCCACCCCGCCGCGGGTCACATCGGCCCACACCAATGCCGAGGTCACCGCACGGTTCAAGGGTGAAGTCGCCCGCTCCCGTGGGGACTTGGCGTGATGGCCATGGCCGGGGACGACGCTCCGCACCCGGGCACCAGCCC
Organism: Streptomyces sp. NPDC001828; assembly: GCF_042892175.1. Lineage (NCBI taxonomy): Bacteria > Bacillati > Actinomycetota > Actinomycetes > Kitasatosporales > Streptomycetaceae > Streptomyces > Streptomyces sp. NPDC001828. The sequence continues at coordinate 648,326 of NZ_JBIATV010000001.1, read as the reverse complement.
GCGCACCGACCGGGAGAACGCCATGACAAAAGCCCTGATCGCCGATCGCGTCGCGCTCGATGCCGGCCGATCGCGGCCAGACACCTGGACCGGCCTGCCGCAGGTGCGGGCCGGGAAGGCCCGGTGACCGCGATCCTCCCGCCGCTCGTCGCCGAACTGGAGACGCTGGGCCTGGCCGAGTTCCTGGCCGGCTTCTCCGCCGACTCCGTGGACCTCACCGCCTGGGCGCGGCAAGTGGACCTCCTCGACGGCCCGTTGCGCACGGCCGCGGGCTTCCTCCTGCTCGGCAGGCCCGCCCAGGTGGACGCGCTGCCACCGGCGGTGGCGGCCGCGCTGCCCCGGCTCCAGGAGTACGGCGTCGCGCTCCAGCGGGACAACGAGGCCCAGTTGCTCGACGTGAGCCTCTTCCGCGCCCAGGGCGTGTGGCTCTTCGCGGAACCGCCCAGCGTCTTCCAGGTGCGCCACTACTTCGGCCCGGACTCGCTCACGCTGGCCCGGCGGATCTCCTACCGGCCGGGCTCCCGCGTCCTCGACCTGTGCGCCGGCCCGGGCTTCCAGGGCCTGATAGCGGCCCAACTCCACGCCCGGGCAACCCTGGTGGAGCTGCTGGGCGATGTGGCGCGGGTGGCCGCTCTCAACGCCGAGCTCAACGGCGTCGCGGACCGGACCGAGGTGCTGACCGGCGACCTGTACACGCCGCTGGCCCCCGACGACCGCGAATACGACCGCGTCGTCGCCAACATCCCCTTCCTGCCGACGCTCACGGCGCCCGGCGAGGAGGCCGCGGAACAGGGCGGCGAGGACGGGTTCAGCGTCGGCCGCCGGGTCCTCGCGGGCCTCCCCCGCCATCTGGCGCCGCACGGCACCGCCCATCTCACCGCGCTCCTCTTCCAGGCGGGCGACGAGCTGCTCATGGCGAAGGAGCTGGCCGACTGGGCCGAGGCGCACGGCTGCGCCCTCGTGGTCTCCCTGACCGACGAGATGGCGGTCGGCCCCGGCTCGGACCTGGTGCAGACCGCCGTCTCCGACCTCCTGGACGCGGATCCCGGGGCCGACGCGGATGCGCTGAGCACGACGGTCGCCGAGATGTTCGCGCGCCGCGGTGCCACCCGCGCCCGCCTCTCCTATCTGCGCATCGACCACGGGGTGTCCGGATTTCGGGTGCTCGATCACACCGAGCGGTGATCGCCGCCTAACGTGAGGGTGGAACGGCAGGCGAACAGGGAGGTTTTCGGTGACGGAACGGGCGCGGGGCGAGGACATACGCATCAGTGAGCTCGCCTCGGTGAACGACGTGGCGCCCGCCGCCTGGGACGCCCTGGCCGCCGACGCCTCGCTGTATTCGAGCCACACCTGGCTGCGCTACGGCGAAGAGCTGCGGGACTCGACCCCCGGCCACCTGGTCGCGGAGTCGGGCGCGGGACGCCTCGCGGCGCTGCCCGTCCACCGCTTCACCGCGAAGGTGCCGCACTTCTACGACCCCGCCGTGCTCTTTCCCGGCGCCGCCGAGCCCACCACCGAGAGCCGGCCGCTGCTGCTCGGCGGCACCCGGCTCGGCTACACCAGCGAGGCCCTGGTGGCGCCCGGCACCCCCGCGCCCCTGGCCCGGACGGCGCTGCGCGCGCTCCTTGAGCGCCTGCGCGAGCGGCGGGACGCGGCCGGGGGCCTCGCGGTCCTGCTGTACGTCACCGACGAGTCGGTGGAGCAGCTGCTTGCGGTGCTCGCGCCCCGGGACCGCCTCGTCCTGATCGACGCCACCGCGATCATCCCGGTCGACGCCACCGGCATGGAGGGCTATCGCGAGCGGCTCAGCTCACGCCGCTTCGCCGCGGTCCGCAAGGAGATCCGCCGCTTCGAGGAGGCGGGCTGCCGGGCCGAGGTGCGGCTGCTTTCGGAGTGCCACGAGCAGCTCGGCCCGTTGTCCGCGCAGGTGCTGCGCCGCTACGGACACGAGGTCACGGACGAGGGCGAGCGCGAGCGGTTCACCGCGCAGGTCCCCCTGTTCGACGACAACTGCCGCATTCTGGCCGCCTATCAGGGGGACCGGATGGTGGGCTTCACCCAGTTCTTCTTCTGCGGCGACGTCATGTACGGCCGCTCGCACGGCGTGGACGACTCGATGGCCCGGGCCGCCTCGGTCTACTTCAACCTGACCTACTACCAGGCCGTCCGGTACGCCGCCGAGCACGGCTACCGCCGCCTCGACATGAGCTGCGACGCGCTGGACGCCAAGGTGGCTCGGGGCGGCCACCTCAAGCCGCTGTGGGCCCTGGTCCTCGACGCGCCGTGGTCCGGGCCGACGCTCGACCGGGTGCGGGCCGCGGAGAAGGAGCGCCGCGAGACGTTCGCCGCGATCGATCCGGGCGTCGAGTCGCCCGTCACCCGCCTGGTGGCCGAGCGAGGCTGACGCCCCCGGGGCCCAACCGGCTCATTCCCGGCGGCTGTTCAGGTCGTGGTTCCGGTGACGGTGACGGGCGTACGGGACGCCCGGCTGCGCTCGGCGACTGCGGCCACCGGCGGGACCAGGGCGCCCGCCGTGACCATGAGTGCCGCGAGCGCGAACCAGCCGGGCGGACCGGCCACCAGGCACAGCGCGTTCAGGACGGTCGGCGCGACGGCCCCGCCGATGCCCACGCCCACCGCGAACGCCCCCTGGTACTCCCCCTGCGCGTGGTCGGGCGCGAGCCCGAACGACAGGGCGTACTCGCCCGCCGTGAACAGCATTTCGCCGAGGGTCAACACGGCCGCGCCGGCCAGGAGCAGGGCCATCGCCACGTATGTGGGCACCTGGGCGGCGGCGAAGACGAGGAGCATCGCCGCCGCGATGACCGGCCCGCTGCGCCGCATGGTCCGGGCGCCGTCGCGCGGTGTGTCCACGCCTTTGGCCACCCGGGTCTGGCACAGCACCACGAGGGCGCAGCTCAGGGCGAAGATCAGGGACACCGTCCAGCGGGGCGCGTCGGTGTGCTCGGCGATCCACACCGGCATCAGGACCGTGAGGAACACGTCGAACATCACGAGCACGCCCGACAGGAGGCTGACGGCGAGGAACGGCCGGTCCGTCAGGGCGTAGCGATGGCCACTGCCGTGCTGCCTCGGCACGGGAGGCAGATGGGGCAGCCGGGCGACCAGCAGGGCGGCGGCGAGGTAGGAGACCACGTCGGCGCCGATCGCGATGGTGTAGGCGAGCCGGGTGTCCGCCTGCAGCACCAGGCCGCCGAGCAGCGAGCCGATGACCATGGCCAGGTTCTGCAGGGAGTAGATCCGGGCCCGGAAGGTGACCTTGTCGTCGCCGCCGACATGGGCCACCAGGGCGCCGCTGATCGCGGGGAAGGCGCCGCGCCCGAGCGCGACGAGCGTGATGACGACGAGGAAGCCGCCCATCCCGCGGACCGTCATCAGGGCGGCGGCCGCGGCCGCCTGGGCCACCAGGCCCGCGATGCCGACCTCGCGCGGCCCGAACCGGTCGGCCAGGCGTCCGACGACCGGCCCGGCGGCGAGCCCGGCGAGCCCGGCAGCCGTCAGGCCGAGGACGACGTGGCTCGTGGACAGGCCCACCGACCGTACGAAGAACAGGACTTGGAGCGGCGCCCACACGCCGGCCCCCAGGAAGCGGACGAACAGAGCCGCCGACAGGCTCCTGCGCACCGTGGTGGGGCGGCGTGCCATCACGGGGCCGTCGCGCGGGTGGCCGCGGCCGCTTCGAGGCGCGGGGTGAGCAGCTTGCGCAGCTGGTGATGCGCGGCGTCGGCGGTGTTGGCACGGATGACGTCCCAGCCGCGCTCGGCCACCCACTCCAGCATGATGTCGCGGACCGCGCCCTGGTGGGAGAGGAACCGCTCGGGGCGGCACTCGGGGTCGCGTCCGCACTCGTAAGGCGTGGTCCTCTCCCTCTTGCGCCGCAGCGCCTCCTGGGGTGTCACGTCGAAGAAGACGACCAGGTCCACGGGCGCTGTGGCGTCCACGACGGCGTCCACCAGACCCTTGTGGCAGCCCGCCAGCAATTCGGCGGCGGCGTGCTTGACCCAGTAGCCGTCGAGGACGACCAGGTCCTCCTCGGCGGCCCTGGCACGTTCCGCCGCGAGGGTGTTGAGCCAGCCCAGGTACAACATCCTTGCCGGGTTGGGCATTTCGGCGATGCACACGCGCAGTTCGTCCACGCCGGTGCCGCGCAGGAAGCGGGCCTGGGGCACTTCGGCCTCCTCGAAGACCTGCCACTTGCCCACCACCCGGAAGGAGAGGCCCTGGCCGGCCGCCCAGCTCGCGAGCCGTTTGACCTGGCTGCTCTTGCCGGCTCCGTCGGGCCCGTCCATCGCGATGATCACAGTTCAGTCCTCTTCCGGGGTCCGCCAGGGGCCGCCGCCTGCCGGGCGCCGGTGATCAGTAGGCGCCGAAGTACTCACGGTGCTCCCACGCGGTGACCGCGCCCGGCGTGCCGGGCCCGGCCGTCGCCAGCCAGTCCTGGAAGCGGGTGGCTTCGCTGCGCTTGAGCTGGACCAGACAGTCCCGCAGGTGCTTGCCCAGGAGGTCCAGGCAGAGCGCGCTGTTCTCCAGGCGGGCGGTCGCCGCGGGCAGGTCCCCGGGCAGCGCGGCGGCCGACTCGCCGTGCGGGTCGGCGGCCTCGCTGCCGGGACGGAGCCCGCGCTCGACACCGTCGAGTCCGGCGCCGAGCTGGGCGGCCAGATACAGATAGGGGTTGGCGCAGGGCTCGCCCAGGCGGTTCTCGATGTGGGTGGACTCCTCACCGGGCCCGCCGAGCACCCGTACCAGGGCCCCTCGGTTCTCCCTGCTCCACACGACCCGGTCGGGGGCGAGCGAGAACTGTCCTCTGATCCGCCGGTAGCCGTTGACGGTCGGGACGGCGAGCAGAGTGGTGTCGGCGGCGTGCTCCAGGAGCCCGGCGACATAGCCGAGTCCGATGTCCGACAGCGGGGCGGTGCCGTCCGTCGCGACGAAGGCGTTCCGGTCGGCCGCGACGTCGAAGAGCGACTGGTGCAGATGCCAGCCGCTGGCGTCGAATCCGGAGAGACCGGGGAGGGCCATGAAGCTGGCGTGGTACCCGAGCCGTGCGCACATCTGCTTGATGACGGTGCGCAGCAACAGCATGGCGTCGCCCGCGTCCAGGCCGTTCATCGGGCTGAAGGTGAACTCCAGCTGGCCGGGGCCCGATTCGTGCTCGACGGTGCGCAGCGGCAGGCCGAGATCGCGCAGGGCGCGCGCCAGCGGAGCGATCACCGGCATCAGGCCGTCGGTGAGCGTGTCGAGGTTGAACTGGTAGCCCCCGTTGACCGGTTGGACCGTGGGCGGCTCGCCCTGGATGCCGAAGCCGCCGACCGAGGCGGCGTCGGCCGTGCCGGTCAGCCGGGTCAGGTACCACTCCACTTCGAGGCCCACCACGAACGCCAGGCCCCGCCGCGCGGCCCGCCCGCAGGCGCGGCGCAGGACGGCGCGGCTGGACAGCGGGTGCGGGCTGCCGTCGCGCAGGTACTCGTCCGCGACGACCCAGCCGGTGGGCGCCTCGGTGTAGGGCAGCTCGCGGAACGTGAGCGGGTCGGGGACGACCAGGAAGTCACCGGCGCCGGTCAGTTCGGGGATCCCGATGCCGCCGTCGGGCGCGAAGAAGTCGACGCCCACGGCGTGCCCGGTGTCGAAGACGAACGGCCCCGGGCTCATGTCGAGACCGTTGCGCAGGGCGACGCGGAAGGCGTCGACGGTCAGCGTCTTGGAACGCATCAGGCCGTGCGGGTCTCCGAAGCCGACCCGTACGAACTCCAGCCCGTCCAGGCGCTCTTCCAGCTGGGCTGCGGCCTCGCGCTGGGCGTCGTCCCACAGCCCGTGCCGTTCCACGAAACCCACGCTGCCGGTGGCGAAGCGCGCGTAACGGCGCTCGCTGTGCTGGGATTCGGCTCTGGTCCTCGTCATCGTGCGTCCTCCTCCTGGCATCGCTTCGCGAGCTCGGCGTACCAGTGGTGCCAGGGATGGGTCTGTTCGAATTGGTGGGCGGCGGCGAGCACGCGCAGGTCCGCCCCGAGCGCGCCCACCAGTTGGAGACCGAGGGGCAGACCGGTGTCGCTCAGGCCTGCCGGAACGGTCACGGCCGGCTGGCCGGTCAGGTTGAAGACATAGGCCTCGGGCGCCCAGGCCAGCCAGGAGAGCCTTCCCTTGTCGACGCGTACGGCCGGTTCGTGGAGTCCGGCGGCGAAGGGGGGCACCGCGACGGTGGGCATGGCGAGCAGGTCGTACCGTTCCATCAGGGTGAGGGCCTGGGTGCGGAGCAGGCTGCGCCGCTCGTACGCCGTCGCCAACTCGGCGGCGCCGAGCCCGAGTCCGTACTCGATCACGCGGAGGCGCCCCGGGTCGAGCAGCGCGGCGACCCGGTCGAGGCCGGGCCCGTGGGCGGCCGCCTCCCATGCGGCCAGGATCGTCTCCAGAGCGGGGTACGGGTCCTCGAAGGGCGCCGCGATCTCCTCGACCAGGTGGCCCCGGGCCTCCAGGGCCGCCACGGCCTGCCGCACGCGGCGGGCCTCGGCGGGCGCCGGAGCCGGTTCCCCGAGCGAGGTGATCCAGCCGATCCGCAGCGGCGGCAGCCGGTCCGCGACCTCGGCCAGATCCCGGACCAGGGGCTCCGAGGGCACCCCGAACGACAGGGGGTCGCGCGGGTCGTACCCGGACATCACCTCCGTCATCAGGGCCGCGTCGGCGACGGTCCGGGTGAGCGGCCCCAGGTGCGAGAGGCCCTCCGGGCTGTGCGGCACGTACGGGACGCGGCCACGGGTGGGCTTGAACCCGACGACTCCGCAGAACGCGGCGGGGATCCGGATGGACCCCGCGCCGTCGGTGCCGGTCGCCGCCACCCCGATGCCCGCGGCGATCGACGCGGCGGCGCCCGCGCTGGACCCGCCGGAGGTGAGCGCGAGGTCCCACGGGTTGCGGGTGGGGCCCTGGAGCCGGTTGCTTCCGGCCGCGCTCCAGCCGCCCTCGGTGGTGTTGGTCTTGCCGATGACGATGGCGCCGGCCGCCCGCAGGCGCGCCACCGCGGGCGCGTCCCGGTCGGGCACGGTGTCGTGGTGGAGGAGGGAGCCCCGGGTGGTGCGGATGCCCTCCGTGGCCGTGAGGTCCTTGACCGAGACGGGCATCCCGAGGAGCGGCCGCTCCCGCCAGGCGGCGGATCCCCGCGTCTCGATCAGCCGGTCCGCGTTCGCGGCCTCGGCCAGGGCGCGGTCCCGGGCGACAGTGAGGAAGGCGCCGATGCGCGGCTCCCAGCGGTCGAGGAGGTCCAGCGTCTGGGCCACGTACCGCGACGGGAGCAGGCTGCCGTCGCGGTAGCGGGAGCGGATCCCGTCGATGCTCGCGTGCTGGATCTCAGGCTCCATGGAAGTCCCGGTACCAGACGTTGTCGAAGTCGCGGATCTCCAACTGCCGCTCGGCGGCGGCCTGGTGGACCATCGCCTGGACGTTGCCGACGGCGATCGCGGCCCGCAGGTCCGCCAGCTCGTACTCGGCGCCGGAGGTCCGCATCAGGCGCAGGTCGTGGATGCCCGGGCGGTAGCGGCCCTCCAGGACGATGCCCAGCGGGATGCGCAGCGCGTGGCGGACGCCGAAGGCGACGTGGCCGGTGTGGTGCTGGTCCGACCAGTTGGTGATGTCGGGCATCATCGGCGCGAAGAACCAGTCGTCCCGGCCCGGTATCTCCTCGGTCCAGGACATGCTGTGCGGCAGATAGTGCCAGGTGTTGTAGCGCATCCGCGCGCTGTAGGCGGACAGGACGCGGGCGAGGCCGTCCCCGTCGGTGGCGAAGCGGCCCGCGAAGGAAGCGCTGGGCGCCACACAGCAGTAGAAGTCACGCGTCGCCAGGCTGCCCCGGTCGGCAGCCGGCACCTCACTGTGCAGCGCGGCGACGGACTTGGGGCCACGGCCCATGACCACGTCGCAGTGCATCGCGTCGGCCACGGTGGCGAAGAACCGGTGCAGGAAGGCCTCGTACCCGCTCGTGAACCCGGTTGGCGCGGTGGCGTCGGCGAGCCGCTCGACGGCGGTTTCCACGAGCCGGCGCGCCTCGTCCACGGAGGCGTCCGGTGCCAGGGGCCGCCCGGCGGTGTCGCCGAGGAGCTCCGTGATCTGCGGGGGCAGCTCGGCCGTGGTGACCGGATCCCGCATGATCTGCTCGCGCTTGTGCAGGGTGACGCCGTTGATGGTCCGGTAGAAGACGGTTCCGGCACTCAGCAGTTCCGCCCGGCCCCGCGCGCAGACCTCGGCCAGGCGGTCGAGGCGGTCGCCCGTGGAGCGGGCGCGCAGATCGGGGACCTCCCGCCCGTAGGACTCGATGCGCTCTTCCAGAAAGGTGATCAGCTGGTCCGGGGCCAGCTGGATTCCGTTGAACTCCTCGGCCCTGACCGGGGATCCGGAGGATATGAGGGCGTGCAGGCACACCACGAAGGCGGCGTGCTCGGCGGGCCACCGCGCGACCGGTGTCTCCTTGAGCGTGGTGAGCAGGGAGCCCGGCGCCCCGGGCGACAGGGAGCGCCCCGGCAGGTTCGCGAACCTGCCGAGGTTGCTGTAGACCTGCTCGTCGCCCACGTACAGCAGGACCGGCGCCATGTGCACCAGGGCGTGGTCGAGCGCGTCGATGCGGGCCCGGACATCGTCGGCGCCCCGGGCCGCGAGCCAGCGGGCGATCTCCTCGAACTGGAGCCGCTGCACCTCCCCCGCCGTGCTCCACGCCCGGTCGAGGGAGCGGGGCCGGTGGGACCACTTCACCGCGCCGAGGGCGTAGTCCTGTTCGGCGGGGCGGCTGCCCTCGGGGCGGACCTTGAGCTTGCCCGTGTGCGTCAGGAGCAGGACGTCCCCGCCGGAGTCGGCCGCCGGGTCGAAGCCGGCGGCCTGGGATTCGGCGAGTTCCACGTACAGGCGCTCGCGAAGCCCCAGTGCCGCCCGGCCGACGTCCTCGGGCACCTTGCCATCCAGGGTGGTCGCGATCCGGATGGCGTCGGCCGCGAGCCCGCAGGTGCGGGCGCGCTCCGCCGCCGCTTTGACCAGGGCGTCGAACCCGGGTGTCTTGAGAAGCATGGTGGTCACCTACGTCAATTCGATGCGGCAGTGGGGGCACGCGGCACGGGCAGCCCTGGGGACTCAGCCGAGCGCGTCGAGGGTCCAGGCCGATTCGTGGCGCTTGAACCCGATGTGTGGGTAGTAGTCGACGGCGGCGGGGGCGGAGAGCAGTACCAGCTTGGCGCGCGGCGCCGCCTCCTGGGTGGCCCGGATCAAGTCCCGTCCCACGCCCTTTCGTTGGTAAGCCACGTCGACGGCGATGTCACTGAGGTACGTGACGTAGGAGCCGTCCGTCAGCGAGCGGGCGATGCCGATGAGCCGGCCGTCGAGGCGGGCGGTGACGACCAGGTCGGCGCCGGCCAGCATCTTGGTGAACCGCTCGACGTCGGCGACGGGGCGGCGCTCGGCGAGGGTGGAGGCCCGGTACAGGGCGAGGACTTCCCCGACGTCGAGGCTCGCGCCGACGACCTGCTCACATGTCCACATGGTGCTGCAACTCCTTGCTCAGTTCTTCCAGTCGGGACTTCAGGTGCGCGCGGTTGCCGAGGAACCGCTGGGGGTCGAGCTGTCCTTCCCGGACCGTCACGCCCCGGGTTTGGAGGCTCTCGGCGAGCCCGGTGCCGGACGACCAGGCCTCGGTGGCGGCCGACTGCACCAGCCGGTAGGCCTCCTCGCGGTCCGCCCCCTCGGACACCAGGTCGAGATATATCTCGGAGCTGTAGACGAGGCCGAGGGTGGTGTCAATGTTGCGCGCCATGCGCTCGGGGAAGACCCGCAGGCCCTTCAACAACTCTGCTGCGGAAGTGAGTTGGTAGTGCGCGACCGTCAGACTGTCCGGCAGGATGACCCGCTCGACGGAGGAGTGGGCGAGGTCGCGCTCGTGCCAGAGCGCGATGTTCTCGTACGCCGCGCCCGCGTTGGCCCGCAGCAGCCGGGCGAGGCCGCACAGCCGCTCACTGGTCGTCGGGTTGCGCTTGTGGGGCATCGCGCTGGAACCCTGGTAGGCGCTGGTGCGCGGCTCGTCGACCTCACCCACCTCGGTGCGTTGCAGCATCCGCATCTCCAGGGCGAACTGCTCGACGACGGCGCCGGTCACGGCGAGCGCGGACAGCAGTTGGGCGTGCCGGTCGCGGGCGACCACCTGGGTGGGGATGGGTTCGATGCCGAGACCCAGCTCGCCGCAGACGCTCTCCTCCACCAGCGGGGAGATGTGCGCGTAGGTGCCGACGGGCCCGGAGAGCGTGCCCACCGCGACGGCGGCCCGGGCCGCCGTGAGCTGCCCCAGGCAGCGGTGTACGGCGTGCGCGTGGACGGCCAGCTTCTGTCCGAAGGTGGTCGGCTCCGCGTGGATGCCGTGGGTGCGGGCGATGCACGGGGTGTCCCAGTGCTCGAGGGCCCGCTCGGCGAGAAGTTCGGCGAGCGTACGCGCCGCGTTCAACACCAGGTCGCAACTGCGCGCCAGGATGTGTCCGAGCGAGGTGTCGACGAGGTCGTAACTGGTCATCCCGTGGTGAACCCAACGGGCCGCATCGGAGGGCATCGTCTCGGTGTACGCGGCGAGGAAGGCGAGGATCTCGTGATCGCGCGTGCTCTCGCACTCCCTGATCCGCTCGACCGTCGGAACGGGGGCGCGCCGGATGACTTCGAGGGCCTCAGGGGGCACCACGCCGAGCTCGACCTGGGCGACGGTCGCCAGTACCTCCACCCGGACCCAGGTGGCGTACTTGGTCTCGTCGGTCCAGAGCTCGGCCATCTCGGGCCGCGCATAGCGTTCGATCAACGCCGCTCTCCTTGGTTCGGTGAGGGCCGCCGCGTCCGGTCCGGTCGGTACGGACACGGCCGGTCGGCCCGGGCTGGTGGGTGGGGGCGCCGTGGCCCGAGGGGGAAGGCCGGGGTACGGCTGTTGGGCCGGTCCGCCGGAGGCGGGCCGGGTTCAGACGCTGCTCAGCGCCACGGGTGGCGGCGGGTTGCCCAGGAGAGTGGGGCCGAGGCCCGGTGGGGCCATCGGTGCGGGGGCCGGTGTTCGGGCGGGGCTGTCGTACCAGGCGCGCAGGGCGTTGCGTACGGTTTCGTGCCGGCTGTACACGGAGTCCTCGTCGAAGGTGCGCTCGCGTGCGTAGAGCCGGACCAGGGGGTGGAAGGAGAACCTGACGCCGCTGCCCGCGACGAAGTCCGCCTCCAGGAGGTGCCGGGCCGTGAGCCGCTCCAGGAACTCCTCCGTGCGGTCGGCCGGGAGCCCGAGGGCGGCGGCCGCGACCCGCACCGGGAACGACGGCATCTCGAGGAGGCTGAGCAACCGGAACGCCCTGCGCTCGGGCACGCTGACGCTGCGGTAGCTGAGGGCGAGGCTGTCGCGCACGCTGAGTTCACCCACGGCCAGCTCGTCGAGCCGCCTGGCCTCCAGGCGCAGCCGTTCCGACATCTGGGCCAGCTGCCAGTGCGGCCGTTCCAGCAGCCGGGCTCCGACGATCCGCACGGCGAGCGGCAGCGCCCCGCACCGCTCGATCAGTTCGCGGGCGGCCTCCGGCTCGGCGCCGACCCGCTCGGGCCCGATCATGCGGCCCAGGATGTCGGCCGCCTCGGCGGGGTTGAGCAGATCGAGGCGGACGTGCTCGGTGCCGCCCAGGGTGGGCAGCATCGCGACGCTGGTGACCAGGGCCGCGCAGGTGGCGGAGGACGGGAGCAGCGGCCGCACCTGGGCCTCGTTCGCCGCGCCGTCGAGGACGATCAGGATGCGGCGGCGGGACAGCAGGCCCCGGTACAGGGCCAGCAGGGACGCGGGCTCCCCGGGGACGGCCGCGGCCGGCACGCCCAGGGCACAGACCAGTTCGCGCAGGACGTCGGCGGACTGGCGCGGCCCCGCCTCGCCTTCGAGCTCCACGAACAGCCGTCCGTCGGGGAAGTGCTCGCTGACGGCGTGTGCGATGCGGACGGCCATGGTGGTCTTGCCGACGCCCGCGCCGCCGTGCAGCGTCAGCGTCTTGGGGTGGAGCTGGGCCCCCTCGGCCGTGGCCGGATCCTGGAGCAGCCGCCGTACGATGTCCGCTTCCAGCCGGGGCCGGGCGAACTCGGCGAGGCTGGGCGGCAGGGAGAACAGGGGCGCCGCGTGCGGAGGCCCGGTGTGCGCCGGTGCGGCGGCCTCCCGATCGGGCCGCTCCTGTCCCGCCGCTTGCAGGCCGTTGAGTATGTGCTGGTGCGCTCCCCGAAGTTCCTCTCCCGGGTCCACGCCGAGTTCCCGGTCGAGGAGTTGGCGGGCCTCCTGATAAGTCGCGAGTGCGTCCGCCTGCCGGCCGGCCCCGTAGAGCGCTTTCATGAGGCGGCTCAAGGCGCTTTCCCTGAATGGGTGTTCGGAAACGAGTGCCTTGAGCCGTGGCAGTACCTCCGCGTGCCGCCCGACCGCCATTTCCGCGTCCGCCCAGTGTTCGGTCGCGTTCAGCCAGCGTTCCAACAGTGCTGCGCCATCGCCCTGTTGGAGATTTTCCGAGGGGATGTCGACCAGCGGGATGCCGCCGGTCTCATCGAGGGCCGCGCGGAAGAGACGGGCGCGTTCGGCCGCGTCGTCGGCCTGCTGGGCCTGGGCCAGGAGCCGTTCGAATCGGCCCAGGTCGAGGCAGTCGCCGTCGACGTCGATCGCGTAGCCCGAGGAGCGGCTGACGACGGCGTCCGGCCCCAGGACCTTGCGGAGCCTGGCGATGTATCCCTGGAGGGTCTTGCGCGCGGTCAGCGGGGGCTCGTCGCCCCACAGGTGCTGTATGAGTTCCTCTTGCGTCACCGCACGGTTGGCGCGGAGCAGCAGAGCCGCCAGGACAATTCTGTGCTTTGCCTGGGGAATTTCTGTGACGTGGCCATTGCGCCGTACTGTCAACGGACCGAAGACACCGAACTGGAGATCGTCCAGCATTCCATACCCCCTGGGATGACGGACCTACTCAGGCAGGAAAGAGAGAGACACCCCCGTGACTTCTCTTCACACCTCAGAGCCAGGATTTTTCTCGCTTATCTTGATGACCTCGTGCTCGGCGAGCTCGGTGAACAGCTCAACGACGTCATCGACGACCGTCGCCTGATCGATGTCGTATTCGTCGGCAATCACCTGCGCGATGTCGGCCACCGTGCGGACGCCGTCTATCTGGCGCCATATGAAGGTGGCCGATTCGGTGAGCTCATAGAAGTGCTGATATCCACCGACGATCGTCTTCCCGCGGTGATTTCGGATCTTCACGTTCAGCGGGAGCGAGGCCACGGTGGCGGGGCCGACGCGGATGGCGCGGTCTCCGCTCATCAGACCGTCACCTCCATGGAGATGCGCTGGCAGACGGCGATGGTCTCCTCGATCCACTTCTGCGGATTGTCGGGGTCGAACGTCCTCATGGTCTCGATCGCCCAGTACGTCTCGAACGGAAGCAGCGCCGGGTCGAGGATCTGCATGCGCCGGGCCCGCCACTTGGGCCACAGGCTGCCGAACTGGCCGAGGCTCGCCTGGAGTGCGTCCACGGCGTGACTGAAGGCGTTCCGGGCCGCGATGACAGCGCTGTGCAGATCCTCGCGAGCCATCTGACCTGCAACGTCCTCGGTGTAACCGTCCGCCTGCTTAAGGGAGTTGACGATCAGGACCGAGCGGTGCGCCGAGGCGGCGAGGGTGGCGCGGGTGCGCTCCATCCACTGACCGTCGTCGGCGGCGGCCGCGTAGGGGAGGCGTTCGAGCAGCGCGATCTCGTGATGGCTGAGGGTGCGCCAGGCTCCCTGGTCGTCGGCGAACTGCTCGGGCGTGATCTTGGCGAGGACCTGGTCGATCTGCGAGGACGTCCAGTACTCGACGTCCCATCGGCGCCCGTCCACGAACGTGCCCTCGTACTGGAGCGTGTTGGGCTCAAGGGCCACATGGCTGGTTTCGTCGATGCCGCTTGCCCATACGTCTTGAGTGACCACATGCACATCGAGATCGCTGGTCGGGTTTCCCCATCCGCGAATCAGAGAACCGCTGGCAAATACCGTGTCGTATTCGCTCGGCAGCAGATTGCGGCTCTTCAGTTCGCCGATCACACCACTTACGTCGTAGGTCATGCAACCATGCCTTTCCGTTGTGCCGGTACGCAATAGTCCAAGATCGTTGGAATGCCGCACCCCTCGCCGATATATCCCATTCGTCGAGACTGTTCACCCGGGCCGAGCAAGTCGTGTCAATCGCGCCTGTCATGTGCCCCCGAGCCGCTGGATGCGACCCTAGCAATGATCTTGACTGGCGGTCAGCGGGCCCCGTTGCGACCTGAATCACATGCACAACGGTTGAAAAGACGGTACTCGAAGGCTCACCCGGGTGCCGTCAGGAATACATGCAAAGAATGGCTGGATCCAGACTTTGCACGGACGTCCTCGGAGAATGGCCGGATCCGGTCTGCGCGCCGGGGGCGGCCACGCGGAGGCGGGCCCGGGGGCACGAACGGGGTGCTCGGTCGGTGGCATGCGCTTCCTCAAGGGCCGGAGTGCGGCACATCATGGGATGCGGCCGGTGGTCTCCTGGTGGTTTTTCGGAGGTGCGGCGCCAACCCCCGTGCGGGCGGGGCCCTTAGAGGAAACTTTGCAGGTCGAAGGTGGTTCGCGGCATGATCGTCAGCCAATCTGGGCACATCGACCCCAACGACTGGCGCAGTCGAAATACGCTTCGTGACGTCTGGAGAGCAACATGCCGAGCACCGTTCACCGCAGGGGAACTCCCGTCGCCGTCGAGGGTGACTTCCCTCAAGTGGGCGCCACCGCAAGGCCGTTCACGCTCGTGGGCAAGGACCTGTCGGACGTACCGCTGTCGTCCCTCGGGGACGCCCGCAAGGTCCTCAACATCTTCCCCAGCGTCGACACGGGCACGTGCGCGGCGTCCGTGCGCAGGTTCAACCAGCTCGCCGGCGAGCTCGACGACACCGTGGTCCTGTGCATATCGGCGGACCTGCCGTTCGCCCAGGCCAGGTTCTGCGGGGCCGAGGGCCTGGACTCGGTGATCACCCTGTCGACGCTGCGCGGGCGGGAATTCCACACCGAGTACGGCGTCGCCATCGCCGACGGCCCCCTCGCGGGCCTGACCGCCCGCGCCGTGCTCGTCCTCGACGGTGCGAACCGGATCATCCACGCCGAACTGGTCGGGGACATCTCCTCGGAGCCCGACTACGAGGCCGTACTGAAGGTTCTGGCCAAGATATAGCGGCGGGGTCGACGGTCCGCCGGCCGGGCGCGAAGCGCCGCGAGCGGCACCCGGAACGATCCGGAGTGACACGGGCCGGGATCCGCGATGGACTGGATCCATGCCGGTGTCCGGCCCGTGCGGCCCATCTTCCGCGCTGGTCACGGGAGTTGTGCGGGCGGCACACGGAGGTGTCGGACTCGGGCGCTTTTCGGGGGTGAGACGTCCCGGCGCCCGCCGGGGGTCCTCACCGTGTGGGCGTGGGCGCGGGGCAGTCCGGGACGGAGGGGCGGTCCTTCGTGCGGACGGCCGGCAGCCAGGCGGTGGGCCGGTCGGCGCCGTCGGGCAGCCGGACGCGGTACCACGCGTTGGAGTGCGAGTCCGACTCGTCGATGATCGGCATGCCCTCGACGAGCCGGCAGTCCACGGCGAGTTCGTCGCCGTGCCACACCCGGGTCGCCACCACGTTGTCGACCGTATAGGGCCGCAACGGGTCGATCGCCAGGCCGAGGCTGCAGTCGGCGTTGTGGTCGGTGCGGCCGCGGCAGCTCTGTTCGGCGTTGAACACCTTGATCCGGCCGGGCGGTTCGGCGTTCGGGGTGCCGGATCCGGTGCCGTGCTCCAGGTGCGGCCAGACCGTCACGCCCACGGCGCACACCGCGAGGGTGACGGCCGCGGCCCGTCTTCGGCCACGGCGTACCGACGGCCCCGCGGACGGCGACGCCCCGGTGGTCGGCCGCTCACCGATGCGGGCCAGCAGGCTCTCGGCGGTGTGCGGGGCGCGGGCGGAGTGCGTCGGCGCGAGGCAGTCGGCGGCCAGCGCGCGCCAGAACGGCGGCAGCGAGCCGTCCAGGCGCAGCGGCGCCCGGCCGTCGGCGTACTCCTGGGTCGCCGCGCCGCGTGCCATGGGGGTGGCACCGGGGAACGGGGACGCGCCGGACGCGAACAGCTCGTGGACGGTGATGCCGAGCGCCCAGATGTCGGCGCTCGGCCGGATCTCGACGCCCTGTTCGCCGAGCGGTGCCTTCCAGCGCTCGGGCGGGAGGTAGTCGAAGGTGCCCATGGGCGGCGCGTAGCCATGGGTGCCGTGGGTGCCGGTCAGCTGGGTGACCAGGCCGAAGTCCGAGAGCTTCACCGAACCGTCCGCCATGAGCAGGATGTTGTCCGGCTTGAGGTCGCCGTGCACCCATCCGCTGTGGTGCAGATGGTCCAGGCCCTCGCAGATCTCCGTCACCAGCCGGGCGCCTTCGGCCTCGCTCACTCCGGTGTCGAGCAGATCGCGCAGACTGCGCTCGGCCCGCTCCATGACCAGCACGATCGCTCCGTCCAGAAGCGGATGGTCCGGTTCGGCGAGCACGAAGGTGTCGAGCAGGCGGATCAGTCTCGGGTGCGAGGAGCCGCGGCCGAACTCGACCTCGCGCCGGGCGGTCTCGGCGACCTTGCGGGCCTGGTGCGGTGAGAGCCCTGCGGTCGGCAGCACCTTGAGCGCGACGGACTCCTCGCCCGGCGCCCCCTCCTCGCGGCCCTCGACCAGGCGTCCCGCGTGGACGGTCGCCCAGCCGCCGGTCCCGATCGGCTCGGTGACCTCCCAGCGGGCGACCCGGTAGCCGCGCGGAAGGAGTTCCGTGCGGTCATCCCCCGCTGTGTCGGCCGGCCCGTGCACCGTGTCCCCCTCCGGTCCGCCGGTGCTCACGGTGTACGGGTCCGCTTCTCATCCCGCCGTCCTCCGCTCCTGTCCGCCCGCCCCGGCCCGGGGCGGAAGGAGCGCGAGGTGTTCCTCCCGCACCAGGCCGAAGCGCAGGACGAGTCCGACGATCGCCTCGCGCTTGCCGTTGCGGCGCGCCTCTCTGCGGGGCCCGCACTCGGCGGGCGTGCTGATCCGCATCTTCTCGTCGGCGAGGTAGTCGATGTGCGAGCTGACCGCCCTGGCCGTCAGCCGGCCGCACGCGGGGTGCCCCTTGAGCCGGTCCACGATCTGGGGCGTGGTCGGCACCGCGACCGGGGACTCGTCGCGCAGACGTGGTTCGCAGAGCGCGACGAGGATGAGGAAGTAGAGGGCCGTCTCGTCCAGCGAGTACGCGGTGACCGTGCGGCTCCCCCAATGGCCGTGCAGGCCGTCCGCGTCCAGGTAGACATGGTCCGGCGCGAACACCTGGAAGGAGACGGAGGTGTTGCGGGTGGGCAGGACGACCCGGGAGAACTCGAACGGGATGGGCGCCCCGGCCCGCCTCGGCGGCACCCGCAGATACTCCCCGGCGCCTTCCGGGTTCTCCACCAGATAGCTCTGGGTCGCGCTGAGGTTGCTGAGCTGCCAGTGGTCGTCGGTCACCCTGATCTCGCCCGCGAGCCGGGAGATCGCCTCGTCGTCGAGGCGGAGTTCGACGGGGGTCGTCGCCGAGCCCCGTCCGAAGCGTGCCACTTCCCCCGGGCCGAGCCGCAGCGTCACCGCGTCGCCGCACGGCTCGCCCTCCGCGTCGCCCCTCCCCCGTGGCAGATGGATCACTACCCCGCTCACTGCCCCCTCCTCGCCCCGCGTCACCGATGCTCACTCGGATCGAACGTTACACATCCTGACCATCGGTCAACTCCTGTGTTCTGGCCGATTTCACGCCTCGGCCGCGAGTCGGCTCGATCCCTGCTCCGAGGGGCCGAGGACGGCGGCCGCCAGGTGCTCACGGAACCAACGATGGCCGGGATCGGCCGAATTGCGGGGGTGCCAGGCCATTCCGAGGTCGAGGGGACCCAGGTCCAGAGGGACGGGGAAGGTGCGGAGTCCCAGGGCGGCCGTGGTGGCGGGGAGCCAGTCCTCCAGGGTGAGGGCGACGAGGTCGCTGTCCCGGGCCAGGATCATCGCGCTGGTGTGGCTGGGCACGACGACCGCCACGCGGCGTTCGAGCCCGCGCGCGGCGAGGGCCTCGTCGATGGGACCGGTGCGCTTGCCGTGCCGGGAGATACCGATGTGACCGGCGGCGGCGAAGCGGCGGGCGTCGACGGGCCCGTCGAAGAGGGGGTGGCCGTCGCGGGCCACCCCGACCAGCGCCTTCCTGGTGAGGTGCCGGGTGCGGACCTCGGGGTCGAGCCGGCCGAGCACACCGAGCTCGACGTCCACCGTCCCGTGCCGCAGCGCGGGGCCGCCCTCCAGGGCCTCGGGCAGGAAGACCACGTCCACGTGCGGGGCCTCGGCGCGGACCCGGTCGGTCAGCGGCCCGGCAAGGCCGGCGAGCAGCAGATCGGTCGCCTGCACGGTGAAGGTGCGCCGCAGGCGCACGGCCTCGAAGCCCGCGCCCGGCCGCAGTACGTGATCGCAGGCCTGGAGCAACTCCCTTACTTCTTCGCGGAGTTCGAGCGCCCGGGGGGTGGGGACCATGCGCTGGCCCGCGCGGACCAGGAGCGGGTCGCCGACGGTCCGCCGGAGCCGGGCCAGGGTGCGGCTGACGGCCGCGGGCGAGGTGCCGAGGCGCTCGGCGGCTCGGGTGACACTGTTGTCCCGCAGCAGGGCGTCCAGGACGCGCAACAGGTTGAGATCCATGCGGCGGGCGCTCCTGAACCACGTCTGTACTTCTGGGCCGGTGGGTGGAAGCCCATTCTTCCACCCGCCCGGCACGCCCCCGGGCCGCCCGGCGTCAGGAGTGGCTGAGCACGTTGACGACCCTGCCGTTCGGGTCGCGCACGAAGAAGCGGCGTACGCCCCACTCCTCGTCCGTCAGGGGGTGGACGATCTCGGCGCCGCGCTCCACCATCGCCCGGTGCACCGCGTCCACGTCCTCGACCTCGATGCTCACGTCCGGAATGACGGGCGCCGTCAGGTCCTTCGTCATCAGGCTCAGCTGCACGGCCGGATTGTCCTCGCAGGCCAGCGTCACGATCCAGCCGTGGTTCATCACTTCCTCGAAGCCGAGCACCCCGTAGAAGTCGGAGCTGTCGGCCAGGGCCTGCCCCTCGGACTGGAAGTTGGGAACGATCCGGCGAACGTACATGAGCCACTCCGTGGACGCGGGAACATGCGGGAGGCCCACGCTACCGAAGCCGGAGGGGTCCCACCGGCCGCACCCGGCGGACCTTTCCGTACTCTGTCCGGTCCGTGGGGCCCCCTGCCTGGCCGGGGTTGGATTGGCGGCACCATTCGATGTCCAGCCGTACGGGAGGCGCGATGCGGCTCACCACCACCTCCGGCGACACTGTCCCGGAGCGACTCGTCGAGGAGTTGCGCGAGCAGTTGCGCGGCCCCCTCATCACCGAGGCGGACCAGGAGTACACCGAGGCGAAATCCATCTGGAACGCCTACTTCGAGAAGCGGCCGGGCGCGCTGGCCCGCTGTACGGGGGCGGCGGACGTCGCCACCGCCGTACGGTTCGCCCGTGAGCACGACATCCTGCTCGCGGTGACGGGCGGCGGGCACTGCTTCGCCGGCACCGGCAGCGTCGAGGGCGGCCTGGTCATCGACACGTCCGCCATGAAGGGCATCAAGGTCGACCCCTCTGGCCGTACCGCGCTGGCCCAACCCGGCCTGGTCCAGGGCGAGTTCGACGCCGAGACCATGCACTACGGCCTCGCGGTCACCGGGTCCCAGGAGTCGTACATCGGGATCGGCGGCATGACGCTCGGCGGCGGTCTCGGCTGGCTCGCCCGCTATCGCGGACTGCTCGTCGACAACCTGGTCTCCGCCGACATCGTGCTCGCCGACGGCACGCTGCGCCGGGCCAGCCTGGAGGACGACCCGGACCTGTTCTGGGCGATCCGCGGCGGCGGCGGCAACTTCGGGGTGGCCACGTCCTTCGAGTACAAGCTGTACCCGCAGGGCGACTGCCTCGCCGGGCTGCTGGCCTTCCCGGTCGCGGAGACGGGTGAAGTCGCCCGTCGTCTGGGCGAGTTCAACAAGACGGCACCGGACGCGCTGACCACGTCGTTCGCGTTCCTCACCGTGGACGGGGAGCCGGCGGTCGGTCTCGGCTACGTCCACGCGGACCCGGAGGCCGGGGGCGAGGAGGCGGTGGCGCCGCTGAGCGGGCTCGGCCGCAAGCCGCTGCTCAACCACGTGGGCCGGATGCCGTATCTGGCCGTGCAGCGGATGCTCGACGACAACACCGTCGCCGGGCGGCGCCTGTACGCCCGGTCCTTCCACTTCGACGAGCTGCACGGGGAGGCCCTGGACATCCTGGGCGAGGGCTTCACCACGAACCCCTCCGCCCTGTCCCTGGTCGGCGGCGGTCTGATGGGCGGCGTGATGGCCCAACTCCCGCCGGAGGCAACGGCGTTCCCGCACCGCACCGGCTACCTCGTCAGTGTGCTGAGCCAGTGGGAGGACCCGGCCGACGACGCGGCCAACGTGGAGTGGACCCAGCGGGTCTACGAGCGCGTGCTCCCGTACACGACCGGCGGGGTCTACGTGAACCACCTCGGCGACGACGGACCGCAGCGGCTGGGCGACGCCTACGGCCCCAACCTCGAGCGGCTCACCCGCCTGAAGGCGAAGTACGACCCGGAGAACCTGTTCCGGGTCAACCACAACATCCTTCCGGCGAGCTGACCTCAGGGGCAGCGCGAAGGGGGCCACCGGATCACCGGTGGCCCCCTTCGTTCCGTTCGTCGTGGCCGCGGTTCACGGGGTACGCGGTCAGCTGGTGCGGGCCACCGGGATGCTGCGGTAGGCGCAGAAGGGGAAGCGGAAACCCGCCGCGCTCGGCTGCCAGTCCGCCTCGCCGGCCGGTTCCAGATGGCCGGCGCGGTCGAGGAGCCGGCCGAACACGGCGGAGCCCTCCACCCGGGCGAGCATCGCGCCCAGGCAGTGGTGGGCGCCCCCGCCGAAGCTGAGGTGGGTGTTGGGGCGCCGCGCCAGGTCGAGGCGCTCGGGGTCGGCGAACTGCCGCTCGTCGAAGTTGGCGGAGGCCAGGAGCAGCACCACCACCCGGTTGGCGCGGATGGTGCGTCCGCCCACCTCCACCGGTTCCAGGGTGAGCCGGGTGGTGGTGTGGATGGGGGCGTCCCAGCGCAGGAACTCCTCGATGGCCGTCGGCATCAGGGTGCGGTCGGCGCGCAGCCGGCGCTGCTCGTCGGGGTGGTGGATGAGCGCGTGGCAGCCGGTGGCGATGAGGTTGGTGGTGGTCTCGAAGCCCGCGTAGTAGAGGAAGAGGGCGTTGTCGACCGTCTCCTCCTCGGTGAGCGGCCGGTGCTCGTCGTCCCGGGCGGACGCGATCGCGCTGAGCAGGTCGTCGCCGGGGTCGGCGCGGCGCTCGCGCAGCAGCCCGCGCAGATATGCGCGCAGCCAGCGCACCCCGTCGTGGGCCGCCGCCCGCTCCTCCTCGGGGATGAACACCGCGAAGGCCTTGGCGACGTCGAGGGAGCGGCGCATCACCTCGGCGCGGTCGCCGTGCGGGATGCCGAGCAGGGTGCTCATCACCAGGACGGGCAGCGGCTGGGCGAGGTCGGTGACCGCGTCGAAGGAGCCGCGCTCCTCGGCCGCGGTCAGGAGTTCGTCCACCAGGTCGCCGATCAATCCGGTCAGGGTGCGCACCGTCGTCGGGGGCAGCGCCTTGGTGAGCAGCCGGCGCAGCCTCGTGTGGTCGGGCGGGTCCCGGTCGATGACGATGCCGCGCAGGAAGTCCACGGCGGGCCCGGCGCCGACCGACATCTCCTGGAACTCGACCGGGAAGGCCCGGCCGAGCCTGCGGTCCTTCAGGAGCCGCGACACCTCGTCGTAGCGCGTCACGACCCACTGGGCGGGACCTCCCCGGCACAGCGGGCCCGCCGCGCGAAGCCTCCGGTAGACCGGATAGGGATCTCGCAGCAGAGCCGCGTCGTCAAGACTGAACCTCGGCAGTTCCCTGTCTCTCACATCGGTCACAACTGGCAGCGTAGGACAGTGAACCGAGTCTTCATCAGCCCTGAAAGGAAAGGGAAAGAACAACTCCGAAAGGAAGATCCTCTCTGTCGTCCGGTGCCCCGCGGGCGATTCCCGCTGCTAGGATCCGGCCCGAAATCACGGCTTTCGACAGGAGAGCGGCATGGCTTCGGAACTGCCCCTGAGGTTCAATTCACGCGCCCCTGAAGTACTGTCCGATCCGTACCCCGTGTACGCGGAACTGCGCGCCTCGGGTCCGCTGAGCCGGGGCGGTCCCGGCCAGTGGGTGATCAGCCGGTACGCCGATGTGGTGCCGTTGCTGCGAGATCGCCGGCTCAGCCATGAATACCCGCCGGAATACCATGAATTCAGTATCGGAGACGGTCCGGCGAACAGCTTCTTCCAGCGAATAATCCTGGATCGCGACGCCCCCGACCACACCCGCCTGAGGCGCCTGATGGCAAAGGCTTTCAGCCCGCGTCTGGTGCAGCGCATGCACGATTTCATCGAGGAGCAGGTGGAGTTGCTGCTCGCGCCCGGCCTCGACGGCGGCCTTTTCGACGCCGTGACCGAGCTCGCCTTTCCGCTTCCGGTCATGGTGGTGTGTGAACTGGTCGGAATTCCCCCGGTGGACCGGGACCTGGTGCGCCCGCACGCCATCCAGCTGGCGAAGGCGTTCGCGCTGTACGTGGCCGAGGAGGACCGGGCCGCCGCGCACGCGGCCGTCGCCTGGCTGCGGGAGTACATCGGGGCGCTGCTCGACGAGCGGGGGCGCAACCTCGGCGACGACCTGCTGTCGCAGATGCTGACGGCCGAGGTCGCCGAGGAGCCGCAGGCGCGGCTGAGCCGCGAGGAGATCGTGGACAACACGATCTTCCTGTTCTTCGCCGGGTTCGAGACCACCACCAACCTCATCGCGACGAGCTGCGCGGCGCTGCTCGGCCATCCGCGCGAGCTGGCCAGACTGCGCGCGGATCCGGGTCTGCTGCCCAGCGCCGTCGACGAGTTCCTCCGTTACGACGCCCCGATCCAGGCGACGGCCCGGATGGCCGTGGAGGAGATCCGCATCGGGGACCGCACGATCCGGCCCGGCCGTGTGGTGGTGCTCCTGCTGGGTTCGGCCAACCACGACGAGGAGCGGTTCGAGGACCCGGAACGGCTGGATGTGGGCCGCTCCCCCAACCCGCACGTGAGCTTCGGCGGCGGCGCCCACCACTGCCTGGGCGCGGGCCTCGCGCGCGTCGAGGCGCAGGTCGCCCTCGGCCGTCTGCTGAGCCGGGCCCTCCGTTTCGAGCCCGCCGGCGAAGTGGTCCGGATACCCAGCGTGACGTTCCGCTCGTACGCGAGCGTTCCCGTCGCTTTACGGTGACGGTGGCCAAAATATGAGTGACAGATTTAGCGACGCGGACCCGCACAAGCCCTTAGATTGAGCCTGTTCGTCCGGCTCATATGAGGAGGCGAGGGGGACACGGCGAAGGTTTGTACCACGCCGTGGAGGAAGGGTGACAGGGGTGGGACAGCCACCGATCTTTATCGGCCACCCCGGCTAAATCGTTACGGCGAAGGACCTCCGCCGGTCATCAGGCCCCGGCGGGCGCCGATCGATTTTGATCCAATGGTCAACAATTTCACGAGCGCGCACACGAGGTGAATGGCTTGAACGGGGCTGTCACGTCGGCTCGTCGAGCGTGCTCCATGTGACCGGCGGCAACCGGCTGTTCTCCGGCGTCTCTTCGCGCCGCAATTTCAACGTTGGGCGGCTCCCGCTCCCGGGTTTCAGGGGGATGCGGGGATGAGTGAGCGTATAACTCCATGGGCGTGGAAGGGGCGCGTACTTGTCACGTGAAGAAGTCCGGTTACTGAGATGGCCGGCGCAACAGGAACTGCGGGATCGCTACCGCACGATCGGCGTGCCTCGGATACTGGTCGTGGAGGCGAGAGCCGAGGCTCCCGTCTGCGAGGACGTCTGCGAGGACTGGGTCAGGGCGCCGATCGCGGCGCACGACTTACAGGCCCGGGTGAACGCCCTCAGTCGCCGGTACCGAATGAACCGGCTTCCCTGTCTGGACGAGAGCGGGGTACTGCACTTCTCCTCCCGTTCCGTGACGGTCTCGCCCACCCAGACGGAACTCCTGGAACTGCTCGTACCGAACTTTCGCGAGGTCGTTCCCCGCGAGGCGCTGCGCTACCGGCTCGGTCAGGTCAACGGATCGAGAACGCGCAACGCCCTGGACCTGCACATGATGAGGACCCGGGAACGAATACAGCCGCTCGGCCTTTCCATACGCACCGTGTGGGGGCGGGGCTACGTACTGGAGTCCCAGGCCGATCTGGTCTGAGGCCCGAGGGCTGTGCCCACGACGCGGCGGGGGCGTGTCGTGGGCGCTTCCATGCCGGGCCGCACGACGACGCACGAGGTGAGCACCAGACCGTGGGAGCGGTGCCAGCGCCCCTCGATGTGCCCCGGGTCCAGGCCCACGAGGCCGGCCACGGCGGGCACCCGGGCGCGAAAGCGCCCGCTCGCCCCCGGCCCGTGCTCGCCGGGCTCCACCAGGATGCGCAGTTCGGCCATCGGCGGGGCCTGCCCGGGTCCCACCAGTGCCGAACACGCTTTGTAAACAGCCTCCTTGGCGCTGAACAGCAAGCGCTCTCCGGCGACTTCCGGCCGCATCAGGCCGGCTTCCTCCTCGCTGATCAGCCGGGCCCGCACGCGCGCCGGAAGCGGGCCCTCGACCTCGGCGTCGATGCCGAGCGCCCACGCGTCCCGCGTGCGGCAGAGCGCGGCGGCGCGGAATCCCGGGCAGTGGCTGATGCTGCCGAGGACACCTCGCGGCCACAGCGGCTCGCCCCGTGGGCCCCGCCCGACCCCGACCGGCCGTTCGCCGAGCCGGGCCAGCGCCCGGTGCGCACACCAACGGCCGGTGGTGAACTCCCCCTTCCTGCGCGGACCGGCGCCCTCGCACAGTGCCCGCTCCGCGGCGAAGAGCGGCCCGGGCACGTCGTCGGCGCGGGCCGCGCCCACCGCCCACGGCGGCAGCACGGCCCGCAGCAGCGCGTCAGCGGTTTCCGTGCGCACGCATCGCGGCCTTGTCGACCTTGCCCACCGGCGTCTTGGGGAAGGAGTCCACCCGCTCGACCTGGTCGGGCACCTTGTACGAGGCGAGACCCCGTTCCCGCAGATACGCCTTGAGGCGGGCAAGTCCCGGCTCGCCGGGGCCCGTTGAAGGGTCCGCGATGACATAGGCACAGATGCGCTCGCCCAGCATGTCGTCGGCGAGACCCACCACGGCCACGTCCCGCACCTGGGGGTGGGACAGCAGATGCTCCTCGACCTCCTCGGCGGACACCTTGTCGCCGCCTCGGTGGATGATGTCCTTGGCCCGCCCCATCACCACCAGGTTGCCGTCGGGCCGCAGGCGCACCAGGTCGCCGGTGCGGAAGAAGCCGTCCTCGGTGAAGGCCCGCGCGTTGTGCTCGGGTGCCCGGTAGTAGCCGCGGATGGTGTACGGCCCCCGGGTGAGCAGCTCGCCGACCTCGCCCGTGGGCACCGGCCGGTCCTCCTCGTCGACCACCCGTATCTCGTCGTCCGGGCAGAGCGGGCGGCCCTCGGTGTGGGTGATCACCTCGTCGGGGTCGTCGAGCCGGGTGTGGGTCAAGAGCCCCTCGCCGATGCCGTACCACTGGGTCAGCCGGCACCCCAGGCCCTCGCGCACCCGGCGGGCCACCTCGGGCTGGAACTTGGAGCTGCCCACCTGGAGCAGCAGCCCGGACAGGTCGGCTTTGAGCACTTCGGGGTCCGCCAGCCACATCATGACCAGCGGCGGCACCAGGGTCGTCAGCGTGACGCCCTCGTCGATCACCAGGGGCAGCGCCTCGTCCGGGCTGGGGCTCGCGGCGAGCACGGCCTTGCCGCCACGGAACAGGGTGCCGAGCACGCCCGGACAGCCGAGCGCCGCGTTGTGGGCGACCGGGGTGGCCGCGAGGTAGGCGCTGTCCTGGTCGACCCCCAGCGCCTTCGCGCAGGCCAGGGCGTTGTACGCGTAGTCGTCGTGGGTGCGCGGGATCAGTTTGGGCAGGCCCGTGGTGCCGCCGGACAGGAGCAGCAGCGCGACCTCCCCGGCATCCACCGGGGCCAGGTCGACCGGCGGGCACGGCACCGAGTCGAGGGCGGTGAACTCCTGCGCGTCGCCCGACACCAGGACGTGCGCCAACTCCGGTACCTCGGCGCGCACTTCGCGGGCCAGCACGCGGAAGTCGTAGCCCTGGAAGCGGTCCGGGACCACCAGGGCGACGGCCTCGGCGCGGCGGCACAGATGCACCAGCTCGTTGCGCCGATGGCCGGGCAGCGCCATCACCGGCACCGCGCCGAGCCGGAACAGGGCGAAGCACAGCACGACGAAGTCGGCGCGGTTGGGGAGCTGGACGACCACGCGGTCGCGCGGCCGGATCCCGATCCGGTGCAGTCCGGACGCCAACTCGGCCGCCCGGTCGACGAGTTGGGTGAAGGTCAGCCGGGTCGCGCCGGAGACCACGGCGGTGCGCGGGCCGTGCTCGTCGGCCGCCGCGAGCAGCAGGTCGTACAGGGTGCGGCCCTGCCGATAGCCGCGGTCGCGGTAGCGCTCGGTGAACTCGCTCGGCCAGGGGACGAATCCGTCCAGCATGGGCCCCTCCTGCCGGTACGCGGTACATGCGCGTACGCCGTTGGGTGAGCGCGAGGAGGCTTCCCCGCACGCGGGACAACCAGAGTCCGCCGCGAACCGGCGTCGGCGGCGGGCCGGTGAAAGACACTCAACAGCATCCGCCGACCCGCGCCGGAGGGTGCCTAGGCTCCCGCAGCGAAGCCCGAATGGGGACCGAACGGGGAGGTGAACAGGCCGTGGCCGAGGGGCCGTTGCTCGCATGGATCCGCGATCCCGCCGCCGCCCGGGGCATCCACTTCAGCACCCGCGAAGGCGGTTGGCACCACCGCTCCTACCCCGAACTCGCCGCCGACGCGCGGCGCGCGGCCGGCCGGCTGACGGAGGCCGGGGTGCGCCGGGGCGATCTGGTGGCGCTCGTCCTGCCGTCGGGGCCCGCGTTCGTCGCGGCGTTCTTCGGCGCCCTGCTCGCGGGGGCCGTCCCGGCGCCGCTCGCCCCGGAGGCCGCGGGCCGCCCCGTCACCACCGGCCACCAGGAGCGGATGGCCGCCCTGCTGACGGCCGCCCGGCCGCGCCTGGTCGTCGGTGACGGGCTCCGGGGCGCCCGGGCGGCGGGCGTCGACACCCTGAGCGGCGCGGAACTCCTCGCGCCGGGGCCCGAGGGGCCCGCGCCCGGCGAGGTCGAGCACGACCGCACCGCGCTGGTGCAGTTCACGTCCGGCTCGACCGGCCCCGCGCGGGGCGTGCGCGTCGGATGGGACGGGCTGTGCGACAACCTGGCCGTCATCCGGGACTGGCTGGGCGTCACCTCCCAGTCGGTGTGGGCGAGTTGGCTGCCCGTTCATCACGACATGGGGCTCGTCGGGTGTCTGCTCGGGCCGGTCGTGGCCGGCAACGACCTGTGGCTGATGCGGCCCGAGGACTTCGTGCGCCGTCCGCTGGAGCATCTGCGCTGTTTCGGCGAGCGGGGCGCCTCGATCACCGCGACGCCCGCCTTCGGCCTCGATCACATCCTGCGCAAGGTGAGTCCCGGCCAACTGACCGGTCTGGACCTGGGCCATGTGACCTCGATGGTCGTCGGCGCCGAGCGCATGGCGCCGAGCCTGCTCGACCGCTTCGCGGCCCTGCTCGCCCCGCACGGCTTCGACCGCGGAGCCCTGCTGCCCGCCTACGGCCTGGCCGAGGCCACCCTCGCGGTGACCGGGGTGCGCCGCGGCACCGGCTGGCGGCACCGGGGCCCCGTGGTGGGCTGCGGCACCCCGCTGCCCGGCACGGCCGTACGCGTCGTCGACGAGGAGGGCCGGCCGGTGCCGGACGGGACGCTCGGCGAGATCATCGTGCGCGGGCCCTCACTCGGCCTCGGCCACCTCGGCGACGAGGGCGCCGGCAGCCGCTTCACGGACGGTGAACTGCGCACTGGGGACGCCGGCTTCCTTCACTCGGGCGAGCTGTACGTGCAGGGCAGGCTCGGCGACAGCGTGAAGGTGCGCGGCACCCGGGTGTTCGCCGAGGACCTGGAGCAGTCGCTCCGGGAGGCCGGCGTCCTGCCGCGCGGCTCAGCCGTCGTCCTCGGCGACGACGCGGCGGGGCCGGTGGCCGTCGCCGTGATCGAGGCCGACGGCGGACGGCGCGACACGGCGGCCGACGACCGGGTGGCCCGGCTCCTCGCCCGTGGCGCCACCGGAGCCCGCACGGTGGTGCACCTGGTACCCCGCGGCTCGATCCCCTGGACCTCCAGCGGCAAGCCACGCCGCCGCTCCCTGTGGCGCGCGTACTGCGCCGCACCACCCGACCCGACCCGGACGTAGGAGAGACGGACATGGCCCACACCGAGAGCTCCGTACGCGACAGCATCCTGTCCCTGGTGCGTCAACTCGCCCCGGACGCCGACGAGATGCCCACCGACCGCCCCGCCCACCTCGTCAACGACCTGGGATACCACTCCCTGGCCCTCCTGGAGCTGGCCTTCGCGATCGAGGACGACTTCGACCTGCCGCCGATCGACGAGGAGACGGGCCGGGGCATCGTCACCTCCGACGACGTCGTCGCCTATGTGCTCACGCAACTGCGGGAACAGAAGCTTCTCGTGGGGTGATTGACAGATCTCCGACAGTAACGGCTCCCATCACCGCGTGTGTTGCTACCGTCGCGGCGCGGAGCGTACCCATTGAGTCTATTACAACGCCTTTGCGGCGTTCCGTTCGTGCAGGTTCCGCGACCGCGGAGCCTCCTGTGTGAGGAAAGGGGTCCTGCTGTGGCCGAAGCGGCGATCGAGATCGATCGGCTCCGCAAGAGTTTCGGGCCCAAGGCGGCAGTGGACGACGTGTCGTTCTCCGTGGCCGCGGGCACCGTCGTCGGACTGCTCGGGCCCAACGGAGCGGGCAAGACCACCGTCATCAACTGCCTCACGACACTGCTCACACCGGACAGCGGCACCGCGCGGCTCGCCGGGCACGACGTCACGAGCGACCCGGCCGGAGTGCGCGCGAGCGTCGCCGTCACCGGCCAGTTCGCCGCCGTGGACGAGACGCTCACCGGCCGCGAGAACCTCGTGTTCTTCGGGCGTCTGTTACGCCTGACCCGGGCCGGGGCCAGTGCCCGCGCCGCCGAACTCCTCGACCAGTTCGGTCTTTCCGAGGCCGGGGACATGCCGGCCGGTCACTACTCGGGCGGCATGCGCCGCAGGCTCGACCTGGCCGCGAGCCTGGTCGTGCCCCGGCCGATCCTGGTGCTCGACGAGCCGACGACCGGGCTCGACCCGCGCAGCCGGCAGGCTCTGTGGGACGCGGTGCGCCGGCTGGCCCGCGACGGCATGGCCATCCTGCTGACCACGCAGTACCTGGAAGAGGCCGACGCGCTCGCCGAGCGGATCGTCGTCATCGACGAGGGCCGGGTCATCGCGGAGGGCACGCCCAAGGAGCTCAAGAAGGACGTGGGCGGCTCGGTCTGCGAGGTGCAGATCACCGACGCCGGCGACCGGGCCCGGGCGGCCGGCGCGCTGGCGGGCTTCGTGGGGGTCCAGGAGCGCGACGACGTCCTCGTCGTGCCGATGCGCGGCACCGACGAGCTCTCCGCGATCGTGCGGGCGCTCGACGGCGCCGCCCTGAAGGCCGACGACATCGCCGTGCACCCGCCGACCCTCAACGACGTGTTCTTCGCGCTGACCAAGGACCACCGGGCCGCCGGCGGCGCGGCCCTCGGCGGCGACGGGGGCCGGGCATGAGCACCCCCGCCGCCGTGACGGGGCCGGCCTTCGTCAACGACGTCCAGGTGCTCGCGGAACGCGACTTCAAGCGCTCCTTCAGCAGGACCGCGCTCTTCGGCACCGTCGTACAGCCGCTGGTGTTCTTCGGCATCTTCTACGCCACGTTCAGCGGCATGCTCTCCGACAAGGGCATCGACTACGGGCCCTCGGTGACGCCCACCCTCGTGGTCCAGGCCCTGATGTTCATCGCGATCGCCTCCGCGATGGCCCTGGCCGCCGACCGCGGCAGCGGTCTGTTCAACCGGCTGCGGACCATGCCGATCAGCAGTTCCGCGCTCGGCACCGCCCGCCTGCTCACCGTCGCCGTCGAGGCGGTGATCTCCACCGTGGTGATCACGCTCGTGGCGCACCTGGCCGGATTCCGGTTCCACGAAGGGCCGTTGGCGGCGATCGGCTTCCTCCTGGTCGCCGTCCTCTTCACCGCGGCCCTGGCCGCCGTGACGGCGACGCTCGGACTCACCGTGCGCAGCCAGGAGGCGCTCGCCGCCTGCCTGTATCTGCCCTATCTGCCGCTGCTCGTCGTCTCGACCGGGTTCGTGCCGGCCAGCCTGTTCCCCGGCTGGCTCCAGCCCGTCGTCAACGCCTCGCCCGTCTCCGCCGTCGTCGAGGCGCTGCGCGCCCTGTCCGACAGCGGCACCGGCACCGGCCGGGTCTGGCCCGCCCTCGTGTGGTGCGCCGGGCTGATCCTGCTGTGCGGGTGGACCACCGCGCGCGCCTTCCGGAAGGTGACCAAGTGACCGCGACAACCAGCGCGCCCGCCGCCCTTCCCACCACCGCCGGAGGGCTCTGGGCGGAGAGCCGCATCATCGCGGGCCGGGTGCTCAAGCTCTTCGTGCGCAGCCCGATGATGCTGCTCGCCACCTTCGGGTTTCCGCTGCTCCAACTGTTCATGCTGCTCGCCGCGTTCGACATCCTGGTGCACGACACCCTCGGCCAGAGCTATGTCGTGCGCCTGGCCCCGCTGATCATTCTGATCACGGCGTTCTCGGCCATCGGCTCCAGCGCCATCGCGTTCTGGGTGGACATCCGCAGCGGCGTCTTCAACCGGCTGCGGGCGATGCCGATCAACGCCCTCTCCATGCTCTTCGGACGCATGCTGGGCGACCTGGTGCGCATCCTCGGCATCGCCGTCCTGGTGGCGGTCATCGCCTATCTGCCGGGGTTCCGTTTCGAGCAGGGCTTCGGGGCCGCGGTGGGATTCTTCGTCCTGGTGGCCCTGTTCGGCCTGATGTGCACCTCGATCGCGGTGGTGGCCGCGCTGTCCGCCCCGTACCCGCCGGTCATCATGGCCTGGGTCCAACTGCCCACCCTGGCGCTGACGTTGATGTCTTCCGGCTATATGCCGCTGGACGCCTATCCGAGCGCGATCCGCGGCGTGGTGGCCGCGCAGCCCGTCTCCACGGCCGTGGAGGCGCTGGTGGGCCTCTCGCACGGCGGTCCGATCCTGGTCCCGGTGCTCGCGACGGTCGCCTGGACCGTCGGCATCAGCGTGCTGTGCGCGTTCGTGACGGTCCGCAAGTTCCGTAATTTCGTTGCAGGTTAGCTCCGGTGCCGGACCATCCGGCGACCGGGCGGAGGAGGAAGTACGCCCATGCCCCACGCACGTTCCTTCGACACCCCCGGCCAACAGCGGGTCCTCATCGCGGGCTGCGGGATCACCGGCCCGGTGCTGGCACTGTTCCTGCGAAGCTGCGGATTCGAACCCGTGCTGTACGAGGGCCGCGACGAACCGGACGACGCGGCCGGGTCGTTCCTCAACCTGGGGCCCAACGGACGCGGTGTCCTGGAGAGCCTCGGCATCGCGGAGGAGGTCCTGAGCGCCGGGGAGCCCACCACCAGGCTGGTCTTCGCCAACCACCGGGGCCGCACCATCGGCCGGAACCCGGAACGGACCACCGTCATCAAGCGCGGCCTGCTCAACAAGGGGCTGCGCGACGCGGCCGAGAAGGCGGGCGTGCCGGTCGAGTTCGGCAAGCGGCTCGTCGGCGTCGAGCAGCACGGTCGCGGCCGGGTCACCGCCCGGTTCGGCGACGGCACGACGGCCGACGGCGCCCTGCTGATCGGCGCCGACGGGATCAACTCCGCCACGCGTGCGGCCGTCTTCCCCGAGGCGCCGGCGCCGAGTTTCACGCAGGGCGTCGGTTCCGGTGGCTTCGCCCGCACCAAGGGCGCCGGGGAGGCGGACGGCGTCCTGCGGATGGTGTTCGGACTGCGCGGCTTCTTCGGCTACCAGGTGCTGCCCGGCGGGGAGGTGTACTGGTTCGAGAACCACACCGAGCCCGATGAGCCCGCCAGGGGCTGGGCCGCGTCGATCACCGACGAGCAGTGGCGGGCGGAGCTGCTGCGCCGGCACGCCGCCGATCACCGGGTGGTCGCCGGGATCCTGCGCGCGACCGAGGGCCCGATAGGCCGCTGGCCGCTCTACGACCTCCCGTCGCTGCCCAGCTGGCACCGTCACAACGTCTGTCTGATGGGCGACGCGGCCCACGCCATCTCACCGCACCTGGGCCAGGGCGCGGCCCTCGGCATGGAGGACGCCGTGGTCCTCGCCAAGTGCCTGCGCGACGAGCCCGATCCCCAGAGCGCGTTCGCCGCGTTCGAGCGCATCCGGCGCCCGCGCGTGGAGGGTCTGGTCCAGCGGGCCCGGCGCACCGGTGGGCACATGACGCCCAACGGGCCGGTGGGCCGGGCCATGCGCGATCTGATGCTGCCCTTCTTCCTGCGGCTGAGCCTGAAGAGCGCGGACGACGTGTACGGCTACCGGGTCGCCTGGGACACTCCCGACCACGTGACCGCGAGGTGAGCGCGCCGTGACCGACGTCATCGTGATCGGTGGCGGTCTCGCCGGGTCGGCCGCGGCGCTGTTCGCGGCCCGCCGCGGCCACCGGGTCACCGTCCTGGAGAGCGGGGAGCCGCCGCCCGGCGGGAGCCCCGACGACGACGTCCTGCGCTGGCGGCGCGCCGAGGTTCCGCACGCCCGCCAGGGCCACGCCTTCCTCGCCCTGGCGACCAAGGTCCTGAGCGAGGACGCCCCCGACGTCCTGACGGCCCTGGCCGCCCGGGGCGCCGTGCCGGTGCCGCTGCGGGACGGCCGGCCGGACGCGACCGTCCTGTCCCGGCGGCTCGTGTACGAGGGGGTGCTGCGGCGCGCGGCGCTGGCCGAGGCGGGCGTCACCTTCGTGCACGGCACCCGGGTCACCGGGCTGCGGCTCTCCGGTGAGGCCCAGGGCGTTCCCCGGGTGGTGGGGGTGCGGACGGCCGGGCGCGAGGAGTTCCGGGGCGATCTGGTGGTCGACGCGAGCGGCCGGCGCTCCCGGGTCGCCCGCTGGCTCTCGGACCTGGCGCTGCCGGTGCCGAGCGAGACCGCGCAGCCGTGCGGGTTCTTCTATCTGACCCGCCACTACCGGCTGCGCCCCGGCCGGCGCTTCCCCTCCACGACGGTGCCGCAGGTCGCCGAGCTGGACTACGCCACCGCGCTGGTCTTCCCCGGCGACAACGACACCTTCCAGCTCTCGGCGACGGTGGCCGTCTCCGATCCGCTGCGCCACCGGCTGCGGGATCCCGCCACCTTCACCCGCTTCCTGTCGGCGGTGCCGCGCACGGCGGACTGGCTCGACAGCGGGGAGCCGATCGACGACCCGGCCCCCATGGGCAACATCGAGAACCGGTGGCGGCGGCTCCTCGACGACCGGGGCCGCCCCTTCGTGGCCGGGCTCGTGCTGCTCGGGGACGCCGCCGTCCAGACCAACCCCACCTTCGGCCGGGGCACCTCCCTCGGCTTCAGTCACGCCCAGGAGCTGGCCCGGGTCGCGGACGGAGCGGCCGAGGACCCGCTGGCCGCGCTCCTGGCGTTCGAGCAGTGGACCGCGGCCCACCCGGGGCGCTGGTTCGGGCTCCAACTCGCCACCGACGAGGCCCGGTTCGCGCAGTTGCGGGCCGGCCTGCGCGGGGAGCGGGCGGCGCCCGCCGAGGATCTGCCCAACCGTTTCGTGCGGGCGATGGCGGTGCTCAGGGAGGACGACGAGGCCGTGCGGGATGCCGCGCTGCGCCTCTACAACATGCTGATGACCCCTCAGGAGCTGATGGCGGACCGGGTCGTCTCCCGGCGCATCCTCGCCTTCCTGCGCGACCACCCGCTGCCCGAACCGGCCGTGGAGGGACCCGGGCGCGCCGCGTTCGAGTCCTTGGTGACGGGCGGTTCTGTACAGGACCTGTCACCGGCGGCACTGCACCCCGCCCCGCGCCGATAGCGTCGGCGGGCGGGCCGCACCGACCGGCGCCCGCACGGCGCGGTCCCCGGCCCGGTTGCCGGGCCCCGCTCCCTGGGCCCCGGTCCTCGACCCCCCGGCCCCGGCCCGCCGCATTCCGGGCCCCACCCACCGAATCCCCGCCCGGTCCGCCGGGCGAGTCCGTGAAGGACGGCAGCGTGGAGATCTCTCTCAAGACCGGCGTCACCCTGAGCTACGACATCTTCGGGGACCCCGACGGCAGCCCCGTGCTGCTCGTCCCGGGACAGCACCAGGCGAACCTGTTCAACCAGATGCAGGTCCCGTTCCTGACCAAGCGCGGCCACCGTGTGATCACCTTCGACCACCGGGGTGTACCGCCGTCGCAGGAGACCCCTCCCCCGTACACCATGGAGGGTCTCGCCGAGGACGTGGCGGCCCTCATCGAGCAGCTCGACGTCGGCCCCTGCGCCATCGTCGGCTACTCCCTCGGCGCCACCATTATCCTCGAACTCGCCGTGGAGCGACCGGAGTTGCTGACCCGGGCCGCGCTCGTCGGCGTCCCGTGGAAGCCGAGCGCGCTGCACCGGGCGATCCGCGAGGACGCCCTGGAGCGACTGCGGGCGGGGGTGGTGATGCCGCCCGTGATGGAGGGCATCTACCGGGCGATGTATCTGTTCGGCCCCCGCGCCCTCAACCGGGACGCCTTCATCGGGCCGTACCTGGAGGGGCTGCGCGGTCTCGCCGAGTCCGGCGGGCACGGGGCGCTCGGGCACGCCGAGGCGTCCGCCTCCTACGACCCCGACCCGAAGCGCATCGCGGGCATCACCGTGCCCTGTCTGGTGGTCGGCATGGAGCACGACATCATGTCGCCGTACCCGATGGCCCGGGAGCTCGCCAAGATCATCCCGGGCTGCGAGTACCGCGAGATCAAGAACAGCGGGCACGCGGCGCTCCTGGAGAAGCCCACCGAGGTCAACATGCTGCTCGACGAATTCCTGGGCGGTGCCCAGGAGTAGGGCCGGCGCCCAGCGGCCGAGCCCGCGACGGCGAAGGGCCCGGACGTCCACTCGGACGTCCGGGCCCTTCGCGGTTCGCGCCCGCGCCTCAGAGCAACTGGTACAGCCGGTGGAAGGTGTGCCGCACCGGCAGCACCCGCACCCGAGCGAAGCCCGCCTCGGAGGCGTACGCGCGGACGGTTCCGGGGCGCATCACCGTGCCGGTGGCGGCCGACGGCTGCTCGGCCATGCCGACCGGCAGGCAGTGCAGCAGGCTGACCGCGTACTGGAAGCGCTCGGTCTCCGAGGCCGGGGCCGTGAACCGCTCCCCCACGTTGGGCTCCATCAGGAGGACCGAACCGCCCGGTGCGAGCAGCGCCCGGCAGGAGCGCAGCACCTCCACCGGCCGCGCCATGTCGTGCAGCGCGTCGAAGACGCAGACGAGGTCGTAGCGGCCCGCGAGGTCCCGGTCGCCGGCGTCGCGCACCTCGAAGGTCACCCGGTCGGCCACCCCGGCCTCCCGTGCGTTCTCCCGCGCGTCGCGCACCGACCGCTCGTCGAGGTCGAGACCGTGCACCCGCGCCTTGGGATAGGCCTGCGCGAGGGCGATCGAGGAGTAGCCCGAGCCGCAGGCCACGTCCGCGACCACCCCGCCCTCCCCGCCGAGCGCGGCGTGCACCGCGGGCAGGGTGGCCGCGATCCAGCCGGCCAGCTGGTGCTGGAAGACCGAGCGGTTCAACCCGGCCTGCCCGCCCCGCAGTTCGGGCCCGAAGCGCTCGTACGCGATGCCTTCGCCGGTACGGAACGCCTCGATGAGCAGGGGCAGGACCGAGGCCATGCCGCCGATCGGCAGCAGCACGAGGGGGGCGATCGAGAAGAGGCTCCCGGGGTCGGTCAGTGCCTCGGCGTGACCGGCCGGCAGGGTGAACTCCCGCTCGTTCGGGGTGACTTCACCGCTCTGGGCGGTCAGGATGCCGGCCGCGGCCTGCTGCTCCAGCCACTCCCGGGCGTAACGCGGGGCGATGCCCGCCCGCTCCGCCAGTTGCGGGGCCGTCGCCGGGCCGCCCTCGGCGAGGGCGTCGTACAGGCCGAGCCGCAGGCCCAGGTAGGCGGTCATCAGCTCCGCCGCGCCGAGCCCGGCCATGAAGAGGCGTACGGACAGGGCCTGGGCGGTGGTCGGGGGCGCGGCGGGGTCGGCCGAGGAGCGGGCGCCGGGGACGCGGGGCGGCGCGGCGGGGCGCGGGTTCGGCGGGTTCGGTGCGAAGCGGTCGGGCGCGGTCATGGGTGGATGCCTCCGTCGAGTTCAGCCGGCCCGGCCGGCCGGCCGGCGAACCGGCGAGCCGTCGCCGAGCAGATCGAGCCGGTCGAGCCCCAGGCGGACCCGGTCGGTCAGCAGGTCGATGTGGTCGAGTGCGCTCACGACCCGGGTGAACACGGTCCGCCGGTAGGCGACCATGGCGCGGTCGCTCGCCGCGTACCGGATGCCCGCCGTGTGGTCGACCTCCAGGCGCTCCCACAGGTCGCCGAGCAGGAAGCGCCGGCGCATGAGGGCGGCGGCGTCGAGGACCAGGTCCTCGCGTTCGGCCCTCTCCGCACGGGTGAGCTGGCGGTTGACGTCGCGCAGGGCGAGCACCCCGAACGAGACGTGCCGGGCCTCGTCGCGCGCGACCAGGGTGGTGATCCGGCGGATGAGCGGGTCGTGGAAGGTGGTGCCCGCGAGCCGGAACGCCGCCATGGCCAGGGCCTCCACGACGATCTGCATGCCGAGTGCGGTGATGTCCCAGCGGGCGTCGGACAGGACGTCCTTCAGCAGGGCGTGCAGTGCCTCGTTGACGGCGTACGGCTGCGGGATCTTCTCCCGCAGATAGCGCGAGAACACCTCGACGTGCCGGGCCTCGTCGGTGACCTGGCTCGCCGCGCACAGCTTGGACTCGACGTCGGGCAGTTCCTGGACGAGCCGGGCGGCCGCGGCCAGGGCGGCCTGTTCGCCGTGCAGGAACTGGCTGACCAGCCAGCTCTGCAACTCCCAGCGGAAGGTGTCCCACATGGGCCGCCCGCGCACCGCCATCGGCGAGGCCTCGAAGGAGACGCGCGCGAAGTCCGTGCCGTCCGGCAGCGGTTCGCCGAACGGCACCGGCTGCGACCAGTCCAGGTCCTCGGCGGCACTCCACTGCTGCTCCTGGGCGCGCTGGTAGAGGCGTTGCAGCTGGGGCGTGCGCGGTGTGTAGTCCCAGGACAGTCGGGTGTGCGCCGGTGTCGGTATGTCGAGGTCCCGCATGCCGGGGACGCTAGCAGCGCACGGCGCGGTACCAGCGGTTTCTTTCAATGCCGCCAAGTATCTTTCAGTACCCGATGCCCTCTCGGGGACGGTCGGTAGCTTGAGCGCCGTGGGGAATTCCGAAGAGCGCGAGACCGAACCTTCCGTGGGACAGCGGCTGTTGTGGTTCCTCGATCGCTATCGCGGTCAGGACGGAGCCCTCAACTGCCCCATGATGTGCCGCATTCGAGGGCCATTGGATCATTCAAGGCTGCGTACGGCCCTGGACCGGGTATCGGCCCGCCATGACGCCTTGCGCACGGTATTCACCGGTGGCGGCAGAAAACTGCGCCAGATCGTGCGCGAGCCGCACCCGGTGGAGCTGTGCCATGTCGATCTGCGCGGCGAGACGGATGCCGAATCCGCGGTGCGGGAGCGCATTTCCGAGGAACTCGCCACCCGGATCGACGCCACCGAGAACGCGGTGCGCTGCACGCTGTGGCAGGTCGCCGACGACGAGCACGTGCTGTGCGTCAACATGCACCATCTCGTCACCGACTCCTGGTCCTGCGGGGTCGTCTTCCAGGATCTGTGCGCCGTGCTCGACCGGCTGGCCGGCGGGACGAAGGAGCTGCCGGATCCCGGCTGGCAGTTCACCGAGTTCGCCGACTGGCAGCGGGGCGCCCTCGAAAGTGGCGAGCTGAAGAGCCAACTGGACTACTGGCGGCGGGAGTTGGCCGGTCTGTCGCTGCCGCCGCTGCCCTCCCGGGCCGACCCCGGCCCGCGCAGCACGGCGCTCGTGCGCGGCGAGCTGTCCGCCGCCACGGTCGCGGCGCTGCGCTCGCTGGCCGTCGGCCGGGGCAGTTCGCTGTTCGCCGCGATGCTGACCCTGTACTACGCCACGCTGCACCACACGACCGGGCGCACCGATCTCGCGGTGGCGTCCCTGTACGCGAACCGGCTGCGCCCGCAGACCCGCCGCACGGTCGGCTTCCTCGCCAACATGGTCGTGCTCCGCACCCGCCTCACGCCGTCGGCGCCGGTTCTGGACGCGCTCAAGACCACGCACGCGACCGTGGTGGGCGGCTTCCTCAACCAGGGAATTCCATATCAGCTGCTGCCACTTCCCGGTTCGGGGAACGACGGGGCACGCGCCGACGACATCGTCTTCCAGATGCTGGCCGAACCGGTCTACAGCATCACCGTCGGCGAGCTCGACATAGAAGTCCTGGTGCCCGACGGAGTGGGCAGCAGATTCGAGCTGGAACTGGTACTCGTGCCGCACAGCGAGGGATTCCACGTCCTGCTCTTCTACAACGAGGGCCGCTTCACCCCCGCCTTCGCCCAGGAATTCGTCCAACGTTTCGTGGCGGCCTCCGAATTGGTCTCCAAGAACGCGGAACTGCCCGTCAGCCGGATCTGTTGACCACCATCGGGGGCACCCATGGGAATTTCGCTCGATGACATGCGCAGGGCCGTCGCGGACCTGCTGGAGGAACCCGTCGCATCCGTCCTCGACGACGACGACCTGGTGGCCCGGGGGCTGGATTCCATGGGCGTCATGCGGCTCGCCGGGCTGTGGCGCAGGGAGGGCGTGGCGGTCACGTTCGGCGAACTGATCGAGCGGCCCCGGCTGTGCGACTGGTGGACGCTGGCGAGCGGCCGCGCCGGCGGGCAGGACGGCGACAAGCCCCGGGACGCGGACGACGCGGCCGCGCCTGGCGACGCGTACACGGAGACCGACGAGCGGGCGCCCTTCCCGCTGGCCCCCATGCAGCACGCCTACTGGATCGGCCGGGCGGAGGGGCAGGCCCTGGGGTCCGGCAGCCATTTCTACTTCGAGTTCGACGGCCCCGCCCTGGACCCCGACCGTCTCGACGCCGCGCTGCGCTCGCTCACCGCCCGGCACCCCATGCTGCGGGCCCGCTTCCTCGACGACGGCACCCAGCGCGTCGACACCGCGCCCACCGGCCTGGCCGGCGTGCACGACCTGAGCGAGCTGACGGCCGAGCGGAGCGAGTCGGAACTCGCCCGGCTGCGGGCCGAGTTGTCGCACCAGCGCATGGACGTGGCGCGCGGCCAGGTACTCGATGTCCGGCTCACCCTGCTCCCCGGCGGCACCGGACGGCTGCACATCGACATCGACATGCTGGTCTGCGACGCGATGAGCTTCCGGATCGTGATCGCGGATCTGGCGCGCCACTACGACCGCCCGGACGAGCGGCCCGCACCCTCGCTCTACAGCTACCCGCGCTACCTCGCCGAGCGCTCCGCGCGCCCCGCCGAGGGACGCGAGCGGGACCGCGCCTACTGGACGGCGCGGCTTGGCACCCTGCCGGGCGGGCCCCAACTCCCGTTGGCCACCGCCCCGGAGCAGATCCGCGACCCGCGCACCACCCGCCGCAGCCATCTGCTCGAACCCGCCGCGCGCGAACGGCTCCTGGCCCTCTCCCGGACCCACGGGGTCAGTCCCTCCATGGCACTCGCCGCCTGTTACGCGCAGGTGCTGGCCCTGTGGAGCGCCGAGGAGCGCTTCCTGCTCAACCTGCCGCTCTTCGACCGTGACCCCGTACACCCCGATGTGCCGTCCCTGGTGGGCGACTTCACCAGTCTGCTGCTGCTGACCGTCGAGCCCCAGGAGGCGGATTCCTTCGCCGCGCGGGCCCGCCAGGTGCAGGCCGGCTTCCGGGAGGCCGCCGCGCACGGCGACTACCCCGGCACCGAGGTGCTGCGCGACCTCGCCCGCACCCGGCGGGGCGCGGCCCTCGCCCCGGTCGTGTTCACCAGCGCCCTCAGCATGGGTGAGCTGTTCGGCCCCGAGGTGCGCGGCGTCCTGGGCGAGCCGGCCTGGATGAGCTCGCAGACCCCGCAGGTGTGGATGGACCTCCAGGTGGTGGAGGAGGCCGACGGGATCCGGCTCAACTGGGAGGCGGTGGACGCGCTCTTCCCCGAGGGCACCGTCGACGCGATGTTCGCGGCGTTCCGGACCCTGGTGTCCGAGCTGACGGCCCCCGGCGCCGACTGGAACGGCCCGCTGCCCGATCTGCTGCCCGCGCGCCAGCGCCAGGTGCGGCAGAAGGCGAACGCCACCACGCGCACCCTGCCGGACGCCCCGCTGCACAGCGCGTTCTTCGCGACGGCCGCGTCCGACCCCGGCCGCACCGCGCTGCTGTGGCGCGGCGGCGAGCTCGGCTACGGCGAGGTCGCAGAACGGGCCCTGCGCCTGGCCGGGGCGCTGCGCGAGCGCGGTCTCGCGCCGGGCGACGCGGCCCTGGTCACCCTGCCCAAGGGGCCGGACCAGATCGTCGCCGTGCTCGGGGTGCTCGCGGCGGGCGGCGTCTACGTGCCAGTCGGGGTGGACCAGCCGGCCGAGCGCCGGGCCCGTATCCAGGCGTCGAGCGGCGCCCGCGTCGAGGTCACCGCCGCCACGCTCGCCGATGCCGCCTCCGCGCGCCCGCTCGACGTGCCCGCCTGCCCGCCCACCAGCGAACCGGCGTACCTGATCTACACCTCGGGGTCCACCGGCGTCCCGAAGGGTGTCGTGGTCTCCCACCGGGCGGCCGGCAACACCATCGCCGCGCTCGCCGAACACTTCTCGGTGGGGCCCGACGACCGGACCCTGGCCGTCTCCGCGCTCGACTTCGACCTGTCCGTCTACGACATCTTCGGCCCGCTGTCGGCCGGCGGCGCGGTGGTGTGCGTGAGCGAGCCCGAGCGGCGCGACGCCCGGGCCTGGCTCGCCCTGGTACGCGCTCACGGCGTGACCGTCGTCAACTGCGTGCCCACCCTGTTCGCCATGCTCCTGGAGGCCGCGCAGGCCGAAGGCGGCGCGCCCTCG
Source organism: Streptomyces sp. NPDC001828 (assembly GCF_042892175.1). Lineage (NCBI taxonomy): Bacteria > Bacillati > Actinomycetota > Actinomycetes > Kitasatosporales > Streptomycetaceae > Streptomyces > Streptomyces sp. NPDC001828. The sequence continues at coordinate 607,047 of NZ_JBIATV010000001.1, read as the reverse complement.
CTGCGGGTGGCCCTCCTGGGCGGCGACCGGGTGCCCGTCACCCTGGCCGAGCGCGCGGCCGAGGTCTTCCCCGCTCTGCGTTTCGCGGGGCTCGGCGGAACCACCGAGACCGCCATCCACTCCACCGTGCAGGAGGCCAACCGGGCTTTTCCGTACGGCAGTTGCGTGCCGTACGGCGTGCCGCTCGCCAACCAGCGGTGCCGGGTGGCCGACCCGTACGGCAGGGACCGGCCGGACTGGGTGCCGGGCGAGCTGTGGATCGGCGGCGCCTCGGTGGCCGACGGATACCGCGGTGACCCGGAGCGCACCGCCGACCGGTTCGTGACGCATGAGGGCCTGCGCTGGTACCGCACGGGCGACCTGGCCCGCTACTGGCCGGACGGCACCCTCGAATTCCTCGGCAGGTCCGACTTCCAGGTCAAGATCCGGGGCCATCGCATCGAGCCCGGGGAGATCGAGGCCGCCCTGGTCTCGCACCCCGGGGTGACGGCGGCGGCCGTGGTGCCCGTCGGGGACGAGCCGCGCCGCCTCGCGGCGGCCGTCGTGCTGAGCCCCGAGGCGGAACAGCCCGCGGGCGACACCCAACTCCCCGACGGCGAAGGCCCGTTCGCTTCCGCCCTGCGCGAGCACCTGGCCGCGCTGCTTCCCGCGCACATGGTCCCCGACCGCCTCATCAGCCTGGCCGCGCTGCCGCTCAACGCCAACGCGAAGGTGGACCGCGGCGCGCTGACGGAGCTGCTGTCCGGCGCGCCCCGCGCGAGCAACGCCCACGTCCCGCCCGAGGGGCCCGTGGAGGCGGCCGTCGCGGCGCTGTGGGAGCAGCTGCTCGGCACCGAACGGGTGGGCCGCACGGACGACTTCTTCGCACTCGGCGGCGACAGCCTGCTGGCCACCCGGCTGCTCACCCGGCTCAAGGCCGAAGGCCTGCACGACGCCGACCTCGGCCGGCTGTTCGCCGCGCCGACCCTGCGGGAGTTCGCCGCCGGGCTCACCCCCGGGCGCCCGACCCGGCTGCCCACCGTCACCGCCGACCCGGCCCGGCGCGGCGAACCGTTCCCGGCGACCGATGTGCAGCGCGCCTACTGGCTGGGCCGGGGGTCCGACTTCACCCTGGGCGGCGTCGGATCGTACTGGTACTGGGAGTTCGACGGCCAGGACGTGGACCTCGGCCTCCTGGAGGACGTCTGGAACCGCCTCGTGGAGCGGCACGAGATGATGCGGGCCGTCTTCGACGACGACGGCAACCAGAAGATCCTGCCCAAGGTGCCCCGGTTCCGCCTCACCGTCACGGAAGCGGCCGCCGGGGAGGAGGAGTCGGCGCTCGCCTCCCAGCGCGCGGCCATGGACCACCGGGTCTTCGACGTGAGCAGCTGGCCGCTGTTCGACATCGCCGCCACGCGATACGGCGGCGGTCGCACCCGGATCGCCTTCGGCTTCGACTACATCGTGCTCGACGCGCTGAGCATCATGACCCTCTTCTGGGAGCTGTCGGCCCTCTACCGGGCGCCACGCACCCAACTCCCCTCCCTGGGCGTCTCGTTCCGGGACTACGTCCTTCAGGCCGCGCCCGCCGAGGACGACCTCGCGGCCGACCGGGACTACTGGCGGGCCCGCCTGGACGACCTGCCGCCCGCGCCCGCGCTGCCGCTCGCCGTGGACCCGGCCCTGGTGACCGCGCCGCGCTTCGCCCGGCGCGAGTTCGCCCTGGAGCCCGCCGTCTGGGCGGCGCTCACCGCGCGGGGCCGCGAGGTGGGGCTCACGCCCTCCGCGCTGCTCGCCACCGCGTTCGCCGACGTCCTCGCCGCCTGGAGCGCGCACCCGGACGTCACCCTCAACCTCACGCTGTTCGACCGGCGCGAGGTGCACCCCGACATCAACGACATCGTGGGCGACTTCACTTCGCTGCTCCTGGTCGGCCACCGGCCCCGGGCGGGCGAGGGCTGGGCGTCCGCCGCGCGCAGGTTCCAGCAGCAGATCTGGGACGGGCTCCAGCACAGCTCGGTCTCGGCGATCTGGGTCCTGCGCGAACTCGCCCTGCGCGACGGGGTGATGGACTCCCCCATGCCCGTCGTGTTCACCAGCACGCTCGGCGTCTCGGACAAGCTCGCCGACCTGAGCATGCCGTTCGGGGAGCAGGTCTACGGCCTCTCGCAGACCCCGCAGGTCTGGCTGGACTGCCAGGTGGTCGAGCGGGACGGCGGGCTCGCCATCAACTGGGACGTGGTGGAGGAGCTATTCCCCGACGGGGTGGTGGCCGAGATGTTCGGCGCGTACGAGCGGCTCCTTCGCACCCTGTGCGAGGCGGACTGGGCCTTCGAGGTCGCCGTGCCGCTCCCGGCCGCGCAGCGCGAGGCCCGGGCGGCCGTGAACGCCACCGGGGCCCCGGCCGGCGGCGGGCTGCTGCACCAGGCGTTCTTCGAGCGGGCCCGCCGCACGCCGGAGCGCCCCGCCCTGCTGTGGGGCGAGTCCGCCACCCTGGACTACGCGGGCCTTGCCGCCCGGGCGCTGGCCGTCGCCGGGGCGCTGCGGGTTGCGGGGGTGCGGCCCGCGGACCTGGTGGCCGTCGTGCTGCCCAAGGGGCCCGACCAGATCGCCGCGGTGCTCGGCGTGCTCGCCGCCGGGGCGGCGTACGTCCCGGTGGGCGTGGACCAGCCGCCCGCGCGCCGCGCCCGCATCCTGGCGAACGCCGGGGCGCGGGTGGCGCTGACCGCCGGCGACGCGTCTGGAGAGTGGCCGGCCGGGGTCCACCGCGTGGACGTGGCCGAGGCGTTCGGCGCCGCGCCCCTGTCCCGGCCGGTCGATGTGCCCGACGACACGCTCGCGTACACCATCTTCACCTCGGGCTCCACGGGCGAGCCGAAGGGCGTCGAGATCACCCACCGGGCGGCCGCCAACACCGTCGAGGACATCGGCGAGCGGTTCGGGGTGGGCCCCGACGACCGCGTACTGGCCGTCTCCGCCCTCGACTTCGACCTGTCGGTCTACGACATCTTCGGCCCCCTGTCGGCCGGTGGCGCGATGGTCCTCATCGACGAGGAGGACCGCCGCGAGGCGCACCGCTGGCTCGGCTCGGTCCGCGCCCACGGCGTCACCCTGTGGAACACGGTGCCCGCGCTGCTCGGCATGCTGCTCGCGGCCGCGGGTGACGGCCCCGCGCTCGACGGGCTGCGCCTCGCGCTGGTCTCCGGGGACTGGGTCGGCCTGGACCTGCCGGGCCGGCTCGCCGAGCGGGCTCCGCACTGCCGCCTGGTCGCCCTGGGCGGCGCCACCGAAGGCGCGATCTGGTCCAACTTCCACGTGGTGGAGCACCTGTTGGAGAACTGGCCGTCCATCCCGTACGGCACTCCCCTGCGCAACCAGCGCTACCGCGTGGCCGACGCCCACGGCCGCGACTGCCCCGACTGGGTGCCCGGTGAGCTGTGGATCGGCGGCGCCGGGGTGGCCGAGGGCTACCGGGGCGACCCGGTGCGCACGGCCGAGCGGTTCGTGACCCACGCGGGAGAGCGCTGGTACCGCACCGGTGACCTCGGCCGCTACCGGCCGGGAGCCATACTCGAATTCCTGGGCCGCGCCGACCACCAGGTGAAGGTCGGCGGCCACCGCATCGAGCTGGGCGAGATCGAGGCGGCGCTCGGCTCGGCACCGGGCGTGGCCCGCGCGGTGGCACTGACCGTCGGCGAGCGGCCCCGCCACCGCATCGTGGCCTTCGTCGTCTCCGACACCGGCATCGCACCCGACAGCGACGCCCTGCGATCCGCTCTCGCCGAACGGCTCCCGCACTACATGATCCCGGAGCGGATCGAAGCGGTGGAGCTGCTGCCGCTCACCGCCAACGGCAAGGTGGACCGCGCCGCCCTCGCCGAGCTCGCCGCCGGTGCGGGGGCGGGGCCGGACCGGGGCGAGCCTCCCCGAGGAGACCTCGAACAGCTGGTCGCCGGCGTCTTCGGCGCGGTCCTGGAGACCGACCGGGTGGGGCGCGGCGAGAGCTTCTTCCTGCTCGGCGGGGACAGCCTCACCGCCACCCGTGCCGCCGAGGAGCTGTACCGGGAGACCGGACTGCGACTGACGCTACGTCAGTTCTTTGCCGCCCCGACCGTGAGCGCGCTCGCCGCGCTCGTCCAGGAGCAACGCAACACGACCGCCCTGACCGCCATGGAAGAGGGAACCCTATGAACATCGCCGGGCTCTTGGCCGAACTGGAGGCCGCCGGGGTCGAGTTGTGGGAGGAGTCGGGACGTCTGCGGTTCCGCGCCCCCCAGGGCGCACTGACCGAGGAACGCCGCGAGGCCCTGCGCGCCCACAAGGAGCAGGTGCTCGACCACCTGCGCGAGGAGCGCACCCGCACCACGGTCGTGCACCACCCCGACGACCGCCACACCCCGTTCCCGCTCACCGATGTGCAGACCGCCTATCTGCTCGGCCGCAAGGACCTCTTCGCGTACGGCGGTGTCGCCTGCCACGCCTACGGGGAACTGCGCTTCACCCGCCTCGACCCGGCCCGGATGGAGAAGGCCTGGCAGCGGCTGATCGAGCGGCACGACATGCTGCGGGCCGTCGTCGACGAGGAGGGCTCCCAGCGGGTCCTGACGGCGGTGGCCCCGTACCGCATCGAGGTCACCGACCTCCGCGAGGCCACGCCGGGGCGGGCCGCCGAGGCGCTCGCCGCGCAGCGGGACGCGATGGACCACGAGATCAGGCCGGCGGGCGTCTGGCCGCTGTTCGAGCTGCGGGCCACCCTGTTCGCCGACCACGCCCTGCTGCACGTCTCGCTGGACTTCCTGATCGCCGACTACGTCTCGATCAACCTCCTGCTCGACGAACTGCGCACCCTGTACGCGGACCCGTCCGCCGCCCTGCCGGAACTGCCCGTCACCTTCCGGGACTATCTGCTCGCCGAGCGCGGGCTGCGCCAGAGCACCCGCTACGAGCGGGACCGCGCCTACTGGCTGGACCGCGTGGACGACCTGCCCCCGGCCCCCGCGTTCCCGATGCGGGAGACCCCGGCCGCCGAGGGCCCGGCCCGGTTCGTACGCCATCGGATGGCGCTGCCCCTGGCCGACTGGCAGGCGCTGCGCGACACGGCCACCGCGCGTGGCCTCACCCCGTCGGGGGCGGTGCTCGCCGCGTACGCGGAGGTCATCGGCCGCTGGTGCAACCGGAAGCGCTTCACGCTCGACCTCACGCTCCTGAACCGGCTGCCGCTGCACCCCCAAGTGGGCTCCCTGGTGGGCGACTTCACCTCCGTCGAGCTCCTTGAGGTCGACCGCTCGTCCGGCGCGACGTTCGCCGAGCGGGGCAAGCAGCTGGTGGGCCGGCTCTTCGAGGACCTCGACCACCGGCTGTTCACCGGTGTGGAGGTGATGCGCGAGATCGCCCGCAGGCGCGGCCAGGACGCCGCTTTGATGCCGGTCGTCTTCACCAGCGCCATCGGGCTCGGGGACGCGGCCTCCGCTCCGGCCGACGACACCGAGGGCCGGCTCGTGCACGGCATCAGCCAGACCCCGCAGGTGTGGATCGACTGCCAGGTCATGGAGGACCGCGAGGGCCTTTCGCTCAACTGGGACGTCCGCGAGGGCGTGCTCGCGGACGGAGTGGTGGACGCCATGTTCGCCTCCTTCCGCACCCTGGTGGAGCGGATGGCCGCCGACCCCGGCGTGTGGGACCTCGCGGTCCCGACCGAGCTGCCCGCCGAGCAGAGCGCGCGCCGCACCGCGGTCAACGCCACCGAGGCCCCGCTCCCCGAAGCCCTCCTGCACGAGGGCGCCTTCGCGGCGGCGGCCCGCACTCCCGAGAGCCCCGCGGTGATCAGCGGCGACACCGTCCTCAGCCACGGCGAGGTGGCCGCCCGGGCCCATGCCGTCGCCGCCGCCCTCAAGGGCGCGGGCTGCGCGCCGGGCGACCTGGTCGGCGTCGTGATGGACAAGAGCTGGGAACAGGTCGTGGCCGTCCTCGGCACCCTGCTGGCCGGCGCCGTCTACGTGCCGGTCGACACCCATCAGCCCGAGGCGCGCCGCGAGCAGATGCTCCGGGACGCCAAGGTCGGCTGTGCGCTGGTGCGTTCGGGCCGAACCGTCCTGCCCGAGGGCGTCACCGCCATCGAGGTGGACACCCTGGCTCCCGCGCCGACGGCCCCGGTCGGCCGGCTGCGGGAGCCCGACGACCTCGCCTACGTCATCTACACCTCGGGGTCGACCGGCAGTCCCAAGGGCGTCATGATCAGCCACCGGGGCGCGGTGAACACGATCGACGACATCAACGACCGGTTCGCGGTGGGCCCGGACGACCGCGTGCTCGCCCTCGCCAACCTCGGCTTCGACCTCTCCGTCTACGACGTGTTCGGAGTCCTGGCCGCGGGCGGCACGCTCGTCCTGCCCGACCCGGACCGGCGCGCCGACCCCTCGCACTGGGCCGACCTCGTCGCCCGGCACGGAGTCACCCTCTGGAACTCCGTTCCCGCGCAGCTGCACATGGTCAACGAGTACCTCGGCACGGAACCCGTGCCGCTGCCCTCGCTGCGCCTGGCGCTGCTGTCCGGCGACTGGATACCGGTGTCGCTGCCCGACTCCATCCGCGCCAAGGTGCCGGGTCTTACGGTGACGTCGCTCGGCGGCGCGACCGAGGCGTCCATCTGGTCGATCCTGCACCCCATCGACGAGGTGACCCCGGGGCTGCCGTCGATCCCGTACGGCCGGCCGCTCACCAACCAGCGCTTCCACGTCCTGGACGCGGCGATGGAGCCCTGTCCCGATCTGGTGGCGGGCGAGCTGTACATCGCGGGGACCGGGCTCGCGCTCGGCTACCTCGGCGACGAGGCGCGGACCGCCGAGCGCTTCCTGACCCATCCGCGCACCGGCGAGCGCCTCTACCGCACCGGGGACCTGGGGCGGTATCTGCCCGACGGGGAGATCGAGTTCCTCGGCCGGGACGACCGCCAGGTCAAGATCCGGGGCCACCGCATCGAGACGGCGGAGGTCGAGGCGGCCCTGCGCAGCCACCCGGCCGTGGCCGACTGTGTGGTGCTCGTCGAGGGTGAACGCCCGTGGGAGCGGCGCCTGATGGCGTTCGCCGAGACCGCGCGCGTACCGGCCGGCGCCGCCGAGCGGGACAGCGCCCTGGTCGAGGCGGTGACCGCCGACGGCGAGGAGGTCCGGGCCGGGGTGAACGCCGAGCAGGTCGTCGGGTTCGCACGGCGTCTGGACGAGGCGGCGCTGCTCGCGATGATGGACGTCCTCCAGAACAGCGGCCTGTTCGCCACGGCGGACGAGCGGCATTCGCTCGGGGCGATCCTTCTCTCGGCGGGCGTGGCGCCCAAGCACCACCGCCTGGTGCGCCGCTGGCTCGCCGCCCTCGAACGCGAGGGATATGTGGAGCGGTCGCCCGAGGACGGCGACTACCGCGCGCTGCGCCGGGCCGAGCCCGGCTCGGTCGACGAGGCGTGGCTGCGGGTGGACGAGGCGCTGCCCACCGCCCAGGACGGCTCGGAGCTCCTCAGCTACTTCCGTACGGCCACGGCCCACCTCCCGCAGCTGCTGCGGGACGAGCAGGACCCGGTCCAACTCCTCTTCCCCGAAGGCCGGTTGGAGATCCAGGAGGCCGCCTACACCGAGGGCTTCCTCAACTCCTACCTCAACCGGGTCGCGACCTCCGTCGTCCAGCGGATCGCCCAGGAGCACGCCCCGCGCGGCACCCTGCGGCTGCTCGAAGTCGGCGCGGGCGTGGGCGGGGTGAGCGTTGAGGCGGTGCCGCGGCTCGCCGGCCACGACTGTTCGTACCTGTTCACCGATGTGTCGCAGTTCTTCCTGAACAAGGCGGCCGAGCGCTTCACCGACTTCCCGTGGGTGAACTACCAGCTCTTCGACATGAACGAGGAGTACCGCCCGCAGGGCATCGAGCCCAACTCGCTCGACGTGATCCTGTGCGGCAACGTCATGCACTACTCGCGCGACGCCTCGGTGGTCCTGGACCGGATGCGGGAGATGCTCGCGCCGGGCGGCTGGCTCATCTTCATCGAGACGACCCGGGACAACTACCAGATCCTGACGTCGATGGAGTTCCTCTTCGACGCCACCAACGGCGACTTCGAGGACGTGCGCAAGGGAGCGGACCAGACCTTCGTCGCCCGTGACCAGTGGCTGGACCTGATCGAGGGGGCCGGCGGCGAGACCGTGGTGTGCCTGCCGGACACCAAGGACCCGCTGTCCACGATCGGCATGCACGTCTTCGCCGTCCAGTTCAAGCAGGACCGGGTCCCGGCGAGCGCCGCCGAGGTCCTCGGCCATGTCGCCGAGCGGCTGCCGGAGGAGATGATCCCGGCCCACCTCCAGCTGGTCGACGCGCTGCCGCTCACCGACAACGGCAAGACCGACCGGCGCACCCTCGCCTCCTGGCTGCTGCCCAAGGGCGCCGTCGAGCAGCGCGCCGGGGCGGGTGACCGGGTGCCGATGACCGATCTGGAGCAGCGCATCCAGGCCGCCTGGTGCACGGTGCTCGGCACGACGGCCGTCGGCCGCGAGGAGACGTTCTACGAGGCCGGCGGTGACTCGCTGCTCGCCGCCCAGGTGGTGGGCGTGCTGCGCGAGGAGGTGGCCGAGGCCAAGCACACCTTCTTCGACGAGCTGTTGCGCGAGGTCCTCAACGGCGCCTCCGTGGCCCGGCTCGCCGCCCTGCTCGCCACCGGGCAGATCGACGGCGAGCAGACCGCCGAGCAGCAGAGCGCCCCGGCCGCGCCCGCCGCGTTCCCGGGCGGCGGGGACGACGAGGGGGTGTGGGCCACCTGCGCCGAGGGGTTCGGCACGGCCGAGCGGTACGCCGCGCTGTGCGCCCCGCTGGAGGACGCGGGCCCGCTCCTGGACCTCTCGGCGAGCCATCCGCTGACCGACTACGCGGACACCACACCGGGCGTGCTCATCGAGCGGGTCGCCCACGACCGGGCGAAGACCCTGCGGGCCACCGGCCACACCCGCTTCCACCTCGTCGGCGCGCATGTGGGCGGGGTGCTCGCGGCCGAGACCGCGCGGCTGCTCGCGGAGGGCGGCGCCGAGGTGGACCTCACGGTGATCAGCAGCTACCCGCTGCCCGCCGTGGTCGAGGACGACGCGTTCGCCGAGTACCTCTTCGCGATCGGCGCGGGCCTCGACCCGGCGGTCCTCGGACTGCCCGGCGACACCCTCGCCGGGCCCGCGCTCGCCACCGTCCTGGCCGCCACCCCGGGGTACGTGCCCGGGGGCGCGCTGGCCCGCCTCGACGGTCCGCACGCCCAACTCGCCTCATCCTTCGGCCAGTACGCGGCCCGGCCCGAGCCGGAGCGGATCGCGGCGCTCGCCGCCGCGCTCGGCACCGATGCCGACGCGCTGCGCCCGCGCCTGCGGGCCGGCCGCGCGCTGGCCGACGCCTGCGCCACGCACCGCCCGGAGCCGTACGCGGGCGACCTCACCCTGGTCCTGCACACCGACGAGATCGCACTGTGGCCGACGCTGCGCGCGGACATGACCGAGTGGTGGAGCGGCGGCTGTCTGGGCGAGGTGCGAAGGATCGACGCCCCCGGCACCCACTTCGACTGCCTGGATCCGGCGCGCGCCGCCCGCATCGCGGCCCTGCTCACCGATGTCCGTACGGAGAAGGAGAACCAAGCGTGAACGCTCCGATCATCGCGGTCCTCGGAGGCTATGGCGCGGTGGGCCGCGTCGTGGCCCAGGAACTGGCCTCCGCACACCCCGGGGCGACGCTGCGCATCGGCGGCCGCGACCCCGGCCGGGCCGAGGCGCTGGCGGCCGAGCTGAAGGCGACCGGCCGGCCGGGTCCGGTGGAGTCCGCCCGTGCGGACACCGCCGACGCGGCCTCGCTCGACGCCTTCTGCCGGGGCAGCCACATCGTCGTCAACTGCGCGGGCCCCTCCTACGTCGTCCTGGACACCGTGGCCAAGGTCGCCCTCGCGGCGGGCGCCGACTACGTGGACGCCGGTGGTGACGAACCCGTGCACCGGGCCCTGTCCGAGCAGCGCCTCGCCGAGAGCGGCCGCACCGCGCTGCTCACCGCGGGGATGATGCCGGGCCTCACCGGGCTGCTTCCGCGCTGGCTCGCCGCCCAGGACCTGAGCGAGCCGAGCCGGCTCACCGCGTACGCGGGCACCATGGACCGGCTCACCCCGGCGGGCGCCGCCGACTACCTGCTCAGCCTCGGCGGCGGCTACGGGGAGGCCCAGTCGGCATGGCGGGACGGGGCCCGGGTGCTGCGCGCGCTCACCCCGCTCGCCGATGTGCGGCTGCCGTTCTTCCCCGGCACCGTCAGCGCCTACCCGTATCTGAGCTACGAGATCGAGCGGCTCGCCCGGGACCTCGGCCTGTCCACGGTGGACTGGTACAACGTGTTCGACGGCGGCTCCCACATGCTCAAGACGCTCAGCCGGCTGCAAGGTGCCATGGCCGGGCAGAGCGATCTGACGCCGGCCGCCCGAGAACTCATCGACGCGGCCGCCCTGGACCTGTTCGGCCGCGCCCCCTATCAGCTCTTCGCCCTGGAGTTGACGGGCCGTCATGCCGGAGCGCCCGCGACCCGTAGCCTGGTGCTGCGCGCGGGCGACACCTACCGGCTCACCGGGCTCGTCGCGGCCCTCGCGGCGAGCGCCCTGGTGGACGGCTCGGTGGCGCCCGGTGTGTACTACGCCGCCGACGTGCTCGACCCGTCCTCGGTGGTGGAGCGGGTGGCGAAGCTGGACGAGGTGTCCCTGTTCGAGACCTACCGCGTCCCGCTCGCCGAAGCCGGTGACACCGAGGAGGGCGAGCTGTGAGCGCGGCCGGGCGGCGGCCCCGGCTGGTGGTGTGCGGCACCAAGTTCGGCCGGATCTACCTCGCCGGGGCCGCCCGCGCCGACTCGCCGTACGAACCGGCGGGGGTGCTCGCCCGGGGCAGTGAACGCTCGCGCCGGGTCGCCGAGCACTACGGGATCGAGCTGTTCACCGAGGTGGACGCCATCCCCAAGGACGTGGCGGCCTGCGCCGTCGTCGTGGGCGCCGGGATCAACGGCGGTCCCGGCGCCCGCCTCGCCCAGGACCTGATGGCGCGCGGACACCATGTGCTCCAGGAACACCCGCTGCACCAGCAGGAGTTGGCCGACTGCCTGCGGGCCGCCCGCGAACACCGGGTGGCCTACCGGCTGAACACCCACTATCCGTACGTCGAGCCGGTGCGCAGGTTCATCGCCACGGCCCGGCGCCTGCTGGGCCGTCAACGGGCGCTGCACATCGACGCGGCGTGCTCCTTCCAGGTCCTCTACACCGCCTTCGACATCATCGGCCGCATGCTGGGCGGAGTACGCCCCTTCGCCTTGGGTGCTCCCTCACAACTGCCTTCCACAGCGGCTGAGTTGAGCCAGTCGCCGCATGTGTACCGGAGCCTGGACGGTGTGGTCGGCGGGGTGCCGCTGACCCTGCGGCTCCAGAACGACATGGACCCCGGCGACCCGGACAACCACATCCACCTCTTCCACCGGATCACCCTGCACACCGAGGGCGGCCACCTCACGCTCGCCAACACCCACGGCCCGCTCCTGTGGAGCCCCCGCCCGCACATGCCGCAGGACATCCGCACCACCGCCGCCCTGGCCGACTCGGCGGACCCCTACTTCGCCTACCCCAGCACCGAACCCCTCGGTCCGGGCACCGCGCCGGACCAGCGGGCCATCCTGGGCGAGCTGTGGCCGCAGGCCGCGGCCAGGGCGCTCGGGGCGCTGCGCACGGCCGTCGAGTCGGGCGAGGACTCCGCCAAGGACGGCCAGTACCACCTGGCGCTGTGCCGGCTGACGGCCGAGGCCACCGAACGGTTCGGCCCCGTACGTCTGCACCGGGGCAGCGCGCCCGAGGTACTGGCCGGCTCCGCGGTCGACGCGGGCCCCGGCGGCCCCGACCCGAGGAGCGGCCCGTGAACAGGCCGGATCGCGACCCGAGGAGCCGCACGTGAACAGGCCACCGGGCGCGGACGCGCCCTACCGCACCTGGTTCCGCTGCTACTGGCCCCGGCCGGGCGCGCGCCGGCGCCTCGTCATCTTTCCGCACGGCGGCGGCTCGGCCAGCTTCTACCGCCCGTTCGCCAAGCGCATGCCGCCGTGGGTGGAGCCGGTCGTCGTCCAGTACCCGGGGCGCGAGGACCGGCTCGACGAGCCGCACATCGACGACATGGACCGCCTGGTGGGGCGCATCACCGAAGCGCTGCTGCCCGCCTTCGACCGCGAGGTGCTGTTCTTCGGCCACAGCATGGGCGCGGCGGTCGCCCACGAGGTGGCGGCCCGCCTGGAGGCCCGGCACGGCGTGGGGCCCTCGCTGCTCGCCGTCTCCGGCCGCCCGGCACCCCGCTTCCACAAGCCCGGCGACAAGCACCTCGACGACGCGGCCCTGTGGTACGAACTGTCCCGGCTCGGCGCGACCCCTGCCGCGCTGCTCGGCAACGCGCAGGTCCGCAAGGTCGTCCTGCCGACGCTGCGCGCCGACTACCGCCTGGTCGAGCGGTACCGGCCGCGCCCCGAGACCCGGGTGGGCTGCCCGGTCGCCGCGTGCCTGGGCGACAAGGACCCCGAGGTGACCGAGCCCGAGGCCCGGGCCTGGGCCGAAGTGACCGGCGGCGCCTTCGCGTTCCGCCTCTTCGACGGGGACCACTTCTACCTCCGCGGCCAGGAAGAGACCCTCGCCTCCTGGCTGCTGACCACCGCGGACAGGGAGAGCTCATGATCGTCAGGCCCAAGGTCGACGCGTACGCCGAGGAGTACTCCACCGGCGAGCCGCCGTGGCTGGCCGCCCTCGCCGAGGAGACCCGCAAGGTCTGCGACCTTCCGCAGATGATGGTCGGCCCGATGGAGGGCCGGTTCCTGGCGATGCTGCTCCACATGCTGCGCCCTCGCCGGGTGCTGGAGATCGGCACGTTCACCGGCTATTCGGCTCTGTCGATGGCGGCCCAGCTCCCGCCGGACGGGCACCTGGTGACCTGCGAGATCGACCCGGTGCACGCCGAGATCGCCCGCCGGCACATCGCGGCCTCGCCCTGGGCGGACCGGGTGGAGCTGCGCGAGGGCCCGGCTCTCGCTCAACTCGACGACCTCCAGGGCCCGTTCGACTTCGTCTTCCTGGACGCCGACAAGACGGGCTACAGCGCGTACTACGACCGGGTGCTGCCGCTGCTCTCGGAGGGCGGGGTCATCGCGGCGGACAACGTGCTCCAGTTCGGCGGGGTGGCCAACCCGCTGGACCAGAACGAGGACACCGTCGCGCTGCGGGCCTTCAACGAGAAGGTCCGCGACGACCCGAGGGTCGAGCAGGTCGTGCTCACGGTGCGGGAAGGCATCACGCTCATCCGGCGCGTGTAGGGCCGTACGGCACGTGAGCCGGGTTCTTTTCGGCCACTGAAAGAATTCGTCTGCCTCTTCCGGCGGCGCCCTAACGTAAGCCGCGACGGCACGTCCGCGGCCCGCGACGCACGCGGCCGCCTCCGTCGGAGCGCATGTCCAGGTCGCCTGTCCACGGAACAAGGAAAGTGGGCCACACGTCCATGAGCCTCGATGGAAAGAGCATGGTGGTCACCGGGGCCGGCACCGGAATCGGTCGGGCCGTGGCCCGCAGGCTGCTGGCCGCCGGAGCATCGGTCACGCTGGTCGGCCGCCGGGCCGACGCGCTGCGCGAGGCAGCGGACGCCGAGGGCGGGGACCGGGCCCAGGTCCACTCCGCCGACATCAGCACCGAGCGCGGGGCGCGGTCCGCGGTCGAGGCCGCCGTCGAGCGGTTCGGCACGGTGGACGGCCTGGTCAACAACGCGGGTCTCGCCCGGTTCGCGCCGATCGAGAAGGCGGACCTCGCCGACCTGGAGGCCATGCTGGGCGTCAACCTCCTCGGCCCCGTCCACCTCATCCGCGCGGCCCTGCCCGAACTGCGCGCGCGACAGGGCGCCGTCGTCAACGTCTCCTCGGTCGGCGGCGCGCTCGCGATGCCGGGCCGCGCGTTGTACGGGGCGACGAAGGCGGCGCTCAACAGTCTGACCCGCTCCCTGGCGCGTGAGCTGGCGCCACGGGTGAGGGTCAACGCCATCCTGCCCGGCCCGGTGGACACCCCCATGTACGGGGACCTGGGCCTTGACGAGCGAGCCACCCGCGACCTGGTCGCGGACATGGTCGAGGCGACCCCGCTCGGTCGCTTCGGAACACCCGACGACATCGCCGGGTGGGTGTGCAATCTGCTGGACCCGGAAGCCTCGGGCTGGGTCACCGGTGCGCTGGTCGCCATCGACGGGGGACGTAGCGCGTGATCACCGAATCGGAAAGCGGCGACGCGGAAGGAATCAGGCACATGGAAACCGTTGACGGCACCACCGAGACAGTCATCGAGGAAAGCACCATCTACACCCGCGAGGAGTTCCGCACCATCGACGTGGGCGCCATCATGCGCGACGGCCACCCCGACATCTCCGACGGCGATCTGCTCATCGTGGAGCGCGTCGCGGCCCGGCGCGAGGAACTCGGCAGGCCGCTCACCGTCATGGACGTGGGCTCGGGCTCGGGCGTGCTCGCCGGGATGATCGCCGACCGGCTGCCGGACTGCCGGGTCATCGCCAACGACGTGGCCCGCAACCCGCTGGAGCAGGCCCGCGACCGCCTCGCGGACAAGCCGGGCGCCGAGGTCTACGGCTCCCCGTTCGAGCAGTGGCAGGAGCCGCTCGACGTCATGATCTCGTGGGGCAGCCACCACCACCTGCCGCACAACCACCTCGCGCACGCCCGCCAACTCCTGGGCGAGCACGGCCTGTTGATACTCGGCGACGAGTTCTGTCCGGAGTACTGCACTCCCGAGGACGCGGTACGGTTGAAGTCCGCCGAGGTCATCGAGCTCGGCGGCGGCTATCTGCTCGCCAGCGACGAGGAGATAGCGGCGTACCACAAGGACGGCTCGGTTCCCGAGTGGTCCCGCGAGCTGGAGACCCGCCGCCGCAAGACCCTGTGGAACTGGTACAAGTTCGTCATCGACTACGCCATCGAGCGCGACAACTGGATGGTCGCGATCGCGGAGATGCAGATCACCAAGGACGACGTGGTCACCTCCTTCGAGGAGGAGCACAAGCTCTCCCCGCTGATCGTCGAGCACGAACTGGCCGTCAACGGCTTCCAGCAGCGGGCCAAGCACGTCATCGGCGACCGCGAGGCGGCGCTCCAGAGCTTCTTCGTCTACGAGTTCACCGTCGCCCGGGCCGAAGGCCCCGTCGCCGGACAGGGACGTTCGTGAACGCCGTGTCGCGGGCCGGCACCATCCCCTCCTCCTGCCTGCACGAGGTCTTCAACGCGGCGGAGCGAAGGGAGCGGGCGACCGGCCGGCCGGTCATCAAACTCCACGTCGGAGAGCCCTACTTCAAGCCGCCGCGGGAGGTCGCCGAGGCCGTGGCGGAGGCCGTGCGCACCGGCCGCACCGCCTACACCTCCGCCGAGGGGATGCCCGCGCTGCGCGAGGCGCTGGCCGTCAAGCTGGAGATGGAGAACGGCCACCGCACCTCACCCGACCACATCTTCGTGACCCCCGGCTCCTGCCAGGGCCTGGCCGCCCTGATGCAGTCCCTGGCCGAGCCCGGGGACGAGCTGCTGCTGCCGGAGCTGCACTGGCCGATCCACCTCCAGCAGTGCCTGCTCGCCGGGTTCCGCCCGGTCTTCTATCCGCTGGGCCCGGACTTCCGTCCGACCGCCGAGGGCATCCGCGCGGCCGTCACCTCCCGGACCCGCGCGATCCTCATCAACTCCCCCGCCAACCCGACCGGCGCCGTCCTCGGCGCGGCCGAGCTCGGCGCGATCCTCGCGGTGGCCCGGGAGCGCGACGTCCAGATCATCAGCGACGAGGCGTACGAGCACTTCGTCTACGACGGCGAGCACACCTCGTTCGCCTCCCTCGAACGCGGCCTCCCGGAGGACGAACGCCGGATCTCCTCGACGTTCTCCTTCTCCAAGAGCCTGGCCATGACCGGGTACCGGCTGGGCTATGTGGTGACTCCGAACCGCCGGGCCGCCGACGCGATGCGGGTGGTCCAGGAGGCGAGCCTGGTCAGCCCGTCGACGCCGGTGCAGTACGCGGGCCTGACCGCGCTCAAGTCGCGCGACAGCGCGGTGCGCAACGCGGCCCTCGTACGCGCCAACCGCGACCGGGCGCTGCCCGCGCTGCGGGACGCCGGGCTGCTCGCGGAGCTTCCGCAGGGCGGCTGGTACGCGGTCCTCGACGTCGCGGGGGTGTGCGACGACGCGGAGGTCTTCGTGCAGGGCCTGCTCGACCAGTACGACGTGGGCCTCGCGCCGGCCGGCGGGTTCGCGCTGCGCCCCGTCGTCTCCGAGTCGGTCCGGACGCTGTCGGCGGAGCCCGCCCCCGAGGCGAGGACCCTGGTGCGCCTCGCCTTCTGCGGCGACCCCCAGGAACTGGACACCGGAGTCGAGCGCCTGCTCGCCTACACCGCCGAGCGACGGGCGAGCGGCGGGCACCCATGAGCCCACCCGACTACCCGCGCTACCTCTGTCTGGAACAGCTGCTCGCCCTCCAGCACCCGCTCTATCCGGCGGGCAAGGACCCGGCCGTCGAGACGGCCGAGCGCTTCTTCATCGTGGCCCACCAGACGAGCGAACTCTGGCTCGCGCAGGCCGCCGTGGACATCGACGCGGCGGTGGACGCCCTCGCGGAGGCGGACGGCTCGCCGGACTGGGACGGCCCCGAGCGCGCCCTGGAACACCTGGGCCGGGTGACGGGCATGGTCCGCATCCTGGACGAGACCGTACGGCTCCTGGAACGCCTGCCGATCCAGCACTTCGCGGCGTTCCGGGGCTACCTCGGCACGGCGAGCGGCGCCCAGTCGGACGGCTTCCACGCCCTGGACGACCGGCTCGGCACCGCGTCCGACGGAGCGACGAGCCCGCTGTACAGCGCCTACCTCAAGGCCCTGGCCGCCAGGGCGACCGATGTCGAGGAGGTGTGCGAGCACGGCGCGGCGGGCGCGGGCGTCGAGCACCGCCTGGCCGAGGCGATGCTCGACGTCGGCTACTCGTTCTGGCGCTGGAAGATCACCCATCTCTCCCTGGTGGACCGCACGGTCGGCACCCTGCGCGGCACGGCGGGCACCACGGGCCTGTCCTATCTGGCGGCCCGGATCCGCATGCCCTTCCCGGAACTCCGCGCGGTCAGGGAGGACCAGCACACGGGCCGGCGGTAGCCCCGCCCCGAACACCCGGAGCGCAGACCGGAATCATCCGGTCTGCGCTCCGCCGTGTGTCCAGCCCTGGGGCAGGTGTGCTCAGCGCCGCGCACATGTGTGTAAGGACCGGACGCCAGACCTACTCACACCGCCCAACTAGGCGCGATCCGGACATCGGTGGGCATATTCCGGCCGGGTATCCCCAACATCGTTGCCCTGCACAGCCAGTTCACAGGATCGTCGTCCTGGGCGAAATGACCTCCCGGTTCGAACTCGGCGGACCGCCGAGCGAACTCGAATGAAGGAGAACTCGTGATCTCTAAGACCAGGAAAGCCGCGCGCTCCATTGCCGTGGCGTTCGCCGCGACCGCGGCGATCACCTTCGTCATGCCGACCGGCAACGCCTTCGCCATCGACCACGTCGAGTGCCGCGGCGGTGAGAACTTCCTCAAGATCTGGTCGCACAGCGGCGGCAGCCAGAGCGTCGACTGCTATGCGAACCGGGGGCGGACGAACTTCGGCGGCTGGTGGGTCGACCGGATCTCCACGGGCAACAACGACTTGATCTACTACGACGCCAACGGCGACTCGGTGAAGATCAACCGCTGGACCGACATCACGTTCCCGAACCGTCCGCCGAAGGTCAACTCCATCGAAATCCTCTGACGAACGGACGGCCCCGCCTTCGGGTCCGTGGACCGTAGACCCGGCAACTCAGCTCACCTGACCAGCATGTGACGAACCGTCAACAATGCTCACCCCCTCCCCGCCACGCTCCGAAAGGCCCGTCAGGCTCAGGGCCCGCAGCATGGCGGGGAGGTCCCAGTGGTCGTACTCGGACCCGGACACCAGGGACTCCACCAACTCGGCCGTCAGCTCGCCCCGTTCAGCGCCGTCCAGGAGCGTCTCCGGGCCGATGCCCGCACCCTCGCCCAGGTCGATGGCGTCCAGCACGTCGGCCCGGTCCGCGAACCGGCTCATCCCGCAGTCCAGGCCGTCGTCGCCGAGGCCCTCGGGGTAGGGGGCACGCGCCCAGGCGCCGTTCTCGTACCAGTAGACGCAGCCGAGCTCATAGCCCTCGATCAGATCGCGGAGCCTGTCGAACGGAAGCCACCCGGGGGCGCCGGCCAGCATGTCGATGGCGGGCTTGTGCCATTTGACGTCGCTCGACTCGTCCTCCCCGTAGAGCACGAACCGGCCCTCGCCCATCCGGGCCAGGGTCCACCACGTACAGCCGCAGTCGTCGAGATGGAGGCCGCCGCCGTCGGCCCAGTGGCCCGTGCGGTGCACGCTGGGGAGGCTCTCCTCCTCCGCCGACGCCTCCAGGATCGCGAGCAGGCCCCAGCGCGCCCTCAGGAGCTCGGGCCCGGGCAGGTCGCCGGGCAGGCCCGGCCGGTGGATCGTCATGCGTTTCCCCCCGTGGGAAGGTGCTTCCACGTACGTGTCCGAGCCTAACGGGCCGGTACGACAGCCCGCTCCGGGCACCGGCCCGCCCGGAACGGGGCAGCCCCCGGCGGTCCCCCGTACGGCGTAGCCCGGCGCGCTCCGGTGCGGCCCGGCACCTTGACTGGGGGCGTGGACACCGTTACGAAGCCCTCAGCCGCCGCGTACCGCAACCTGGTGATGGCGACGGTCGGGTTCACGCTGACGTTCTGGGCGTGGGACCTGATCGCTCCCCTGGCCGGTGACTACAAGGACCGGCTGCACCTCAGCTCGCTGCAACAGTCGCTGCTCGTCGCGGTCCCGGTGCTCGTCGGGTCGCTCGGGCGGATCCCGGTCGGTGCGCTCACCGACCGCTACGGCGCGAAGCTGATGTTCCCGCTCATGTCGGCGCTCACCATCGTGCCGGTGCTCCTGCTGATCCCGGCGCGCGACAGCTACGGCCTGATGCTGGTGGTCGGCTTCCTGCTGGGCCTCGGCGGCACCACCTTCGCGATCGGCATCCCCCTGGTCAACTCCTGGTTCCCGCCGCACAAGCGGGGCTTCGCGCTCGGCGTGTTCGGCATGGGCATGGGCGGTGTCGCCCTCTCGGGATACCTCACGCCCCGCATCGCCAAGCACGGCTATCACGTGCCGTTCCTCGTCGTGGCGATCGCGCTGGCCGCCTACGCCGTCCTCGCGGCGCTGCTGATCACGGACCGCCCCGACCGGCCCGTCCCGACGGCGTCGCTCGCCGCACGGCTCGGCAGCGCGGGCCGGCTGCGCGTGACGTGGGAACTGTCCGCGCTGTACGCGATCGGGTTCGGCGGAATCGTCGCGTTCGGCGTGTACCTGCCGACCTATCTGAAGACCTGGTACGAGCTGTCGCCGACGGACGCGGGTTCCAAGGCCGCGGGGTTCGCGCTGGCGACCGTCGTCTTCCGCCCGATCGGCGGCTGGCTCTCGGACCGCGTCCACCCCGCCGTGGTGACGGCCGTCGCCCTCGGTCTGGTCGCTCTGCTCGCCATCGTGCAGGCCTTCGACCCCACGCTGTACCCGGGCGGCACCATCGCCCTGCTGTGCATGGGCGCGGGCCTCGGCACGGCGAGCGGCAGCGTGTTCGCGCTGGTCTCCCAGGTGACGCCCCAGCCCCAGGTGGGCAGCGTGACCGGGATCGTCGGCGCGATGGGCGGCCTCGGCGGATTCGTGCCGCCCCTGGTCATGGGCGCGATCTACAGCGCGAAGGACTCGTACTCGATCGGCTTCATGCTGCTGTCCGACCTGGCCCTCGCGGGCTGCGTCTACGCCTTCACCCGCATGCGGACCGCCCGCCCCGCCCCCGACCCGGAGCCCGGGGCCCTGTCCGGGGCCGAGGCCGGGTCGGCGCGGGGGCGGTGAGCGCGCCTCGGCGAACGGGACGGAGGGCGGGCCCGCGTCACGCGGCGCGTTCGGCCAGTTCGTCGGGCAGCGGCCTGCTGTGGACGATCTCCAGACCCGACACCGCCCGCGTCAGGACCACGTAGAGCCGGTGCAGTCCCCGGTCCTCCGACGCAGCGATCTCGGCCGGTTCCACCGCCACGACGTGGTCGTATTCGAGGCCCTTGGCCAGCGTCGCGGGCAGCAGGGCGACGCGGGATCCGGCGGCCGTGTCGATGGCCGCCGACGCGAGGGCCTCGGCCAGTGCGGGCACCTCGCGGTCGGCGGCGATCACGCCCACCGAACCCTCACGCCCCAGCGCGGCCCGCACCGCCTCGACCACCGCCGCGGCCAGCTCGCCCGGCGCCGCCACCCGCCGACGGCTCAACTGGCCGTCCCCGCGCAGGGACTGACCAGACGGCACGTCCACGTCCAGGGCGGGCAGCAGCCGGTTGGCCAGCTCAACGATCGCGGCCGGCACCCGGAACCCGGTGGTCAGCGGGACCACCACGGCGTCCGGCTTGCCCAGATGGGTCAGCTGGGTGCCCCAGTCGCGGGCCGCCCACGGCGTGGTGCCCTGGGCGAGGTCGCCGAGGACCGTCAGCGAGCCGAACACCGCGCGCCGGGCGATCGCGCGGCACTGCATCGGGGACAGGTCCTGCGCCTCGTCGACGACGATGTGCCCATAGCCTTGGGGGTGTTCGATGAGACCGGACACCTCGTCGAGCAGTACCAGATCGGCCGGCGACCACTTCGCCGACTTCCACGAGCGCGGCGGCTTCGCCCAGAGCAGCGCCTTCCGCTCCCCGGCGTCCAGGACCCCGTCGGCCGCCCGTGCCAAGGCGTCGGCGTCCGCGAGCAGTTCGGCCAGCACTTCCTCCGGCTTCGCCTTCGGCCACACCGTGTCGACGTACTCCTTCACCGGACGTGCTCTGGTGATCTTCTGGAGCCATACGTGGTTCACGGGGCCGGCCCGGCGCTCGGCCTGGAGCTGGATCGCCCGGACCGCCCGGCTGCGCACCCGCTCCCGCCCGGTCGCGTACGGCGGCGCCTCCTCCAGCACCGCCTCGACGATCGACGCCAGTTCGTGCCGCGCGAGGCGCCAGGTGGACGAACCCTCGCGCAGCGCAACGGAGTTGACGGGACCCGCGATCCGCCCGTACAGCGCCCGGCGCAGTACCTCGGCCATCCGCGCGTCGTGCTTGACGGCCGCAGCCGCCGGTTCGTCGACCGCCCCGACCTCCCGTCCACGGGTCTCGCGCGCGACTTCCTCGTCCACGGTCGACTGCCGGATGTCGTTCTCGCCGAGCGCGGGGAGGACTTCGCAGACGTAGGACAGGAAGGTGCGGTTGGGCCCGAGCACCAGCAGGCCGCGACGCTGGATGCGCTGCGGATGGGTGTAGAGCAGGTAGGCCGCGCGGTGCAGGCCGACGGCGGTCTTCCCGGTGCCGGGGGCGCCCTGCACACAGACGGACTGCACGAGTTCGGAGCGTACGAGGTCGTCCTGTTCGGGCTGGATGGTCGCGGCGATGTCCCGCATGGGGCCGACGCGGGGGCGCTCGATCTCCCCGGTGAGGATCGCGCTCGCCCCGCTCGCCTCCCCGGCCGCGAGGCGCTCGTCCTCCAGGCCCGTCAGATCCTCGGCGGCCCCCCGGCTGCCCTGCGCCCAGCCGAACCTGCGACGGACCTCGACGCCCTGCGGGTCGCGGGCGCTCGCCTGGTAGAAGCGGCGCGAGACGGGGGCGCGCCAGTCGACGACGAGGGGCGGGGCGGAGGGGTGCTCGCTGATGCGGCGGCGGCCGATGTGATAGCTCTGACCGGCGTGGTCGGCGTCGGCCGTCGCGTCGAAGTCGAGCCGCCCGAAGAACAGCGGCCCTTCCGGCATCTCCCTCAACTCCTTGGCCCAGCTGCGGAGTTGATACCCGAGCACCTCGGCGTCGGCGCCGGAGGCGAAGGCGTTCTCGCCGCTGACGACGCGCTCGCCGGCCCCCTCGGTCATCGCGGCCAGGGCCGCACGACAGGTGTCGTGATAGGTCCGCTCCTGGTCGAGTACGCGGCCGAGCCGTCGGTCGGGTGACGTCATGCGGACCAGAATAGCGCAACCCGGTTACATTTTTAACTCGGTAACAAAATATTGGGCGAGCGGGCGGCAGCCGACAGCGGGCGCACGGCCGCGGCCGCCGCGAGCGCCGGTCACCGCCGACCCGGTGTCACGCCTGCCCGTACTCGCCCCCGAGCCCGCGCGCCAGCTGCCGGAACGCTCCGTCCGCCGCGTCCAGCGCCTCCTCGTACAGCGACTCGGCGCTCTGGCCCTCCGCGATCCGGCGCCAGTTCTCCTCGGCGAGGACGCGTTGTACGGCGATGATCTGGCCGGCCGCGACGCGTGCGCCGAGCCCGTCGCCGAGCTCCGTGGCGAGCGCCTGCTCCGACCGGCCCTGGTATCCGTAGAGCCGGGCCACCAGGCTCGGCGTGCCGTACAGCATGGCGTGGTAGGCACGCACATGGGCGTTGTCGCAGAGCCCGGTCACCGGGTCGTGGCGCTCCAGGCCCGCGCGGAAGTGGGTGTGCAGAGCGGGCAGCGGTGCGAGGCCGGCGGCCCGGCCCGCGGCGACGACGCGGGCCGCTTCGTCCTCGTGGTCGGCGAACCGGTGCAGTACGAGGTCTTCCTTGGCCGGGAAGTAGCGGAAGAGGGTGGGCTTGGAGATCCCGGCGGCCGCGGCGACCTCGGCGACGGAGACCTTGTCGAAGCCGCGCTCGAGGAACAACCCGATCGCGGCCTCGGACACCGCTTCGTACGTCTGCCGCCGCTTGCGCTCGCGCAATCCCATCTCACTGCCCATGGCCCCGAGCCTACGTGGGCCGCCGGTCACCGCCGGTGCAGTGTCTCCAGGGCTTCGACGAGCACCTTGGGGTTGTGCCGGCCCTTGTAGACGGGTGGCGGCTGCTTGTCGAGGCGCAGCAGCCCGGCCACCGCCGTCCAGGCCGTGCGCACCGAGTACTCGACGGTGAACACCACGTCCTCGGGGACCTCGGCGTACTGGCCGATGAACGCCAGGTTGGTGGACTTCTCGGGTACGACGTCGGGGCGGTCGCCGTGACCGCGTACGAGGAACTGGCTGGTGATGTACGGCATCAGGGCCGGGATGACGATCGAGCTCTCCAGGATCTGCGGACCCTGCTCGAAGCGGAGGTGCTGGAGCACCTCGTCCAGGATCTCCGCGCCGGTGCACCGGGCCATCGGCTTCTTGACGAAGTCGCCCTCCTTGTCGGGGAACAGGGCGTAGCCCCACCAGACGAAGGTGTCCTCGGGCTGCTCGCGGAAGTGCGGCTGGTGGTTGAGGACGATGGTCAGGAGCCAGTTGGAGTCCTTGAAGGTGATCAGGCCGCCCTTGCCCGCCTCGCTGCCGCTGAACTCCTCCATCAGCTTGAAGAAGGTGGGGTCCTTGGTGGTGACCGTGAACGACTCCCAGGTGGAGTCGGGCACGGAGGTGTCGAACACCGACGGGTTGCCGAGGCCGGGCCGCTTGGCGGCGAGGGTCTCCCACAGCTTCCAGGACCCGCTGGAGCCGGAGGTGTCGA
Source organism: Streptomyces sp. NPDC001828 (assembly GCF_042892175.1). Classification (NCBI taxonomy): domain Bacteria; kingdom Bacillati; phylum Actinomycetota; class Actinomycetes; order Kitasatosporales; family Streptomycetaceae; genus Streptomyces; species Streptomyces sp. NPDC001828. Next base: position 583,444 of record NZ_JBIATV010000001.1, on the reverse strand, counting down.
GGGCGGGGGCGGTGTCGGTGGAGCCCAGGGTCGAGTTGGCCGTCATCGACCCGTTGGTGACCATGACGAGGTCGCCCGGGGCGAGCGCGATCTCCTCGCTCCTGCCGCCCCTGGTCCAGGTCAGCCCGGTCGCGGTGAGCGCGTCCCCCTCGGCGAGCCGCACATCGGTGACCCGGGTGCCGAGCTGAAGGGTCACACCCTGGTCGGTCAGCCACTTCAGCAGGGGCCGGACGATGGAGTCGAACTGGTTGAACCGGGTGCGGTAGATGCCGGACATGCTGTCGAACGTCTTGAAGAGGTGCACGAACCGGTTCAGGTAGCGACGGAACTCGATGGCGCTGTGCCACGGTTCGAAGGCGAACGTGGTGCACCACATCCACCAGAAGTTGGTGGTGAAGAACTCGGGGCTGAAGCAGTCCGTGATGCGCTTGCCGTCCAACTGCCGCTCGGGGGTGGCCACACACCTGACCAGCTCCAGGCGGTCGCGCTCGGAGAAGCCCATCGAGTGCGCGGCGGTCACCTTGCCCGTCGCGTCGACGAGGCGCGCGTGGTCGTCCCAAGCGAAGTCGTCGTGGAAGGCGAAGGTGTCCTCGGTCACCGACTTCGCCGGGTCGTCGAGCGAGGGGACCGAACTCAGCAGGTCGTAGGTGCAGTCGAAGTGCACCTCGAACATGCGGCCCCCGCGCATGGTGTAACCGGTCTCGGGCGAACCGGCCGCGTCGAGACTGCCGCCCTCCCGGTCCTGCTCCTCCAGGAGAACGATGTCGGGCCCGGCGAACCCCCCGTCCCGAATCAGGAACGCCGCCGCCGCGAGCCCCGCGATGCCACTCCCCACCAGGTACGCCTTCGCCACGATCCGCTCTCCTCCGTCAGGGCTTCGAACCCCCGGATCCGGGCTCTCGACGATAGGCGATATGACCGGAATGCGCCGGATGTGCGCATGCAATCGCGGCGCCGCGCGCACCGGCGCTCCACCGGCCCCCCGTCAGATGCGCCAGGCCCGGATCCGGTCGGCGGCCTGGTAGACGCTCACCTTTCCGGCCTGGATGTCGCGTACGAGGTCGACCATCGCGCCGTACGGCGGGTCTATGCCCTCGCCCGAGGCGTACATGTAGGCGGCCGTCACCTGGCAGGCGTACAGGCTGTTGCGGTGGGGCAGCGGCTGCAGGCGGACCAAGGTGTGCAGCAGGGCCGCCGCACGCCAGGACGGTTCCGGGTCGGCGGTCGCGGGGCGGGGGATGCGGGTCTTGTGCCGGGCGACGGCCGCGACCAGGGCGGAGTAGTCGGCGACGCTCACGTCTTCGGGGACAGCCTGCTCCTGGACGTCCAGGAGCCACGGGACGTCGATGTAGAGGACCATCAGGCGGCGTCCGCCCCCTCGGTGCGGGAGTGCGGCGGCGCTTCGTCCGGGAAGGCCTCGTCGAACTCGGCCCGCTGCTGCTCGCCCCAAGACAGCGCGTACCGGACGAACTGCAGGCGCTGCTGTTCGCGCAGCGGCAGGTCGTGGACGTACTGCTTCAGGGACTTTCCGTCGGCGGCCGCTGCGGCCCGGACCGCTTCGAGTTCCTCGTCGGTGAAGGTGATGTTCAAGGACGGCATGACGCCATGGTACCTAGTTGGTACCTGCGCGGCCAGCGGCCGGCGGTGAACGTAACGCGAGTGTGGAGCAGGCGCGAGCGAACCGGTTGATACCGGGCGGTTTACTGCGGTGGTGTTTCGGCCTCGTGGCAGCACCGGCCACAGCCTGGCGCCGGCCGCCAGGTACGGACCAAAGTGATCACACCGCACCCCGGTAACCCACGTTCCGTTCCCCCAGAAGGCTTCACGGCACATGCTCACCTCCCTCGGACCCAGCGCCCACCCGGCGCACTTCTCGCATCGGGTGAGGAGGTGGCGGGCGTGCTGCGCTATGTGACCCGCAAGGCGGCCGGCTGGCTTCTGATGATCGCGGTCGCGACCAACGCGACCTATTTCCTCGCCAGTTGGTTCCTCGACCCCAGGTCGAACTACCAGGGCCAAAGGCCCGTACGCAGTGAGGCGCAGATCGACCTGGCGCTCGCGCCGTACAACCTCGACCCGCGCGTGCCGGTGGTGCACCGCTGGTGGGACTGGGTCACCTCGGTGGTCCTCCGGTTCGACTGGGGCAAGTCCCCCACCGGCGTCTCCGTCAACGGGGAGATCGGCTACCGGTCGCTGGTCAGCGCGGAACTGGTGGTCAGCGCGACGGTCCTGTCCATCGTGGCCGGCGTCGCGCTCGGCGTGTACACCGCCTCGCGGCAGTACGGCTGGGCCGACCGCGTCTCGCAGGCCGTGTCCATCGTGGTGTTCAACATCCCGGCCTCCGTCGCCGCGCTCGCCGTCGTCTTCGTCGCCATCTGGCTGAACCAGCACGCCGGACTGCACTTCCTGTACGTGGCCGGGGAGAACTCCCCCAACGTGCAAGGCCTGTTGCCCACGATCGGCGACCGGCTCCTGCACCTGATCCTGCCCACGCTCACGCTGACCCTGATGGGATACGTCGGCTATCACCTGACGCAGCGCTCACTGCTGCTCGACACCATCAACGCCGACTTCGTCCGCACCGCGCAGGCGACCGGCCTCACCCGGGCCCAGGCGATCCGCCGGCACGCCCTGCGCACGGCGCTCATCCCGACGGCGACGTCCGTGGCGTTCAGCGTGCCCGCCATCTTCACCGGCGCCATCATCACCGAGACCATCTTCGGCTGGAACGGCATGGGCCGCTACTTCGTGCAGACCATCAGCAAGAACGACGTGCACGGCACGGTCGCGACGGCCGCCTTCGCCGCGGCCCTGACCGCGATCGGCGCGATCCTCGCGGACATCGCCACGGTCTTCCTCGACCCCCGGGTACGGGTGAGCTGACATGGCATCAGATCTGACGACCGACGCCCCCACCCCCTCTCCCCTCGGCCAAGTGCCCCCCGCGGCACTGCTCCCGGTACCGCGCGACAAGCGGCGCATCGGCCTCGGCCGGCTCTATCTGCGGCGCTTCCTGCGCAACCGCCTCGCGGTCGCGGGGGTGGTGATCTTCCTGCTGCTCCTGCTGTTCAGCGCGTTCGGCGGCCTGTTCACCTCGTACAGCTACTCCGACGCCGACTTCGCCGCGCTCACCCAACCGCCCAGCGCCGACCACTGGTTCGGCACCAACCAGGGCGGCAACGACATCTACGCCTCGGCCGTGCACGGGCTCCAGCGCTCGCTGGCGATCGCGGTGAGCGTCTCCGTCCTGACCCTGGTGCTCGCGGCGGTCATCGGCTCCGGCGCCGCCTACTTCGGCGGCCGGGTCGAGAAGGCGACCCTCGCGGTCATCCACTTCCTGCTCATCGTCCCCTCCTTCCTCATCCTCGCCCTGGTCTCGCACCGGCTGGCCGGTGACTGGCGGGTCCTCATCGTCGTGCTCACCGTGTTCGGCTGGATGTCCACGGCCCGGGTGATCTGGTCGGTGTCGACGTCACTGCGCGAACGCGACTTCGTGACCGCCGCCGAGTTCATGGGGGTGCGCCCGCTGCGCATCATCGTGCGTCACATCATTCCCAACCTCGGCTCGCTCCTGATCGTGAACCTGACGCTGGGCGTGGTCGCGACCGTGCTCAGCGAAACGGCCCTGTCGTTCCTCGGGTTCGGCGTCCAGACCCCCGACGTCTCGCTCGGCACCATGCTCGCCGCCGGCGCCGGCACGGTGACCAGCGCGCCCTGGCTGTTCGCCTTCCCCGCGGGTCTGGTCGTGCTGCTCACCGTGTCGATGACGTTCATCGGCGACGGGCTGCGCGACGCCCTCGACCCCACGTCCGTGACCGGCGCGGCAGGAGGCCGACGATGACCCTCACGACCACCCGCACCGACCCCGCGCCCCCCACCGGCACCGCCCCCGTCCTGTCCGTACGGGACCTGCGGATCTCCTTCCCCTCCGAGGCGGGCCCCGTGGAAGCGGTGCGCGGAGTCGGCTTCGACCTCCTGCCCGGCCGGACCCTCGGCATCGTCGGCGAGTCCGGCTCGGGCAAGTCGGCCACCGCCATGGGCATCATGGGCCTGCTGCCGCCCTCCGCCACGATGCGCGGCGAGGTGCTGCTCGGCGGACGTGACCTGGTCGGCCTCGGCGACAGGGAACTGTCCGGCGTACGCGGCAAGTCCATCGGCATGGTCTTCCAGGACCCGCTGTCCTCGCTCACCCCGATCTACTCCGTGGGCCGGCTGCTCCGCGACGCCCTGCGGGTCCACCAGAACCTGACCAAGCAGGCGGCCTGGGAGCAGGCGGTCGAACTGCTCGACCTCGTCGGCATACCCGATCCGCGCGAGCGGGCCAGGTCCTTCCCCCACGAGTTCTCCGGCGGCATGCGCCAGCGGGTCGTCATCGCCATGGCGATCGCCAACAGGCCGTCCGTACTCGTGGCCGACGAGCCCACCACCGCGCTCGACGTCACCGTGCAGGCCCAGATCCTCGACGTGCTGCGCCTCGCGCAGCGGGAGACGGGCGCGGGCCTGGTCCTCATCACCCATGACCTGGGAGTCGTCGCCGGGTACGCCGATGACATCGCCGTCATGTACGCGGGCCGCTTCGTGGAGCGCGCCGGAGTCGACGAGCTGTTCCGCCGCCCGACGATGCCCTACACCGCACGGCTGCTCGCCGCCGTGCCGACCGTGGACAGCGGTGTGCACCGGCCGCTCGCCGCGATCGGCGGGGAGCCGCCCACCCCGGCGGACCTCCCGCCCGGATGCCCCTTCGCGAGCCGCTGCGCCGTCGCCCTGGACGCCTGCCGCGCCGAGGAACCCGCCCTGCGCGAGGTCACCGGGCACGGGCACGTGGCCTGCCTGCGCGCGGAAGAGGTGGCCGACGGCACGCTCGACCCCGCCGGGCCGGACGGCGGCAACGACGAACACCCGGGCTCGGTACGGGCCGAGCCCGGCGACGTGGTGCTGCGCGTCGAGGACCTCGTCAGGACGTTCCCCATCACCAAGGGCGCGCTCCTCAAGCGCCGGGTCGGCACGCTGCACGCCGTGAACGGGGTGAGCTTCGAGCTGCGGGCCGGCGAGACCCTGGGTCTGGTGGGCGAGTCGGGCAGCGGCAAGACCACGACGCTCCTTGAGGTGCTCCGGCTCAGGCCGCCCGAGAGCGGCCGGATCGAGATCGCCGGCACCGAGGTGGGCACGGTCCAATCCGCTGCTGAGGTACGGGAGTTGCGGCAGAACGTCCAGATCGTGATGCAGGATCCGCTCGGCGCCCTCGACCCTCGTCTCCCCGTCTACCAGCTGCTCGCCGAACCCCTGCAAGCCGTCGGACGCGGCCGGGACGCGATCCGTACGCGCATCCACGAGCTGCTGACGCTGGTCGGCCTCGACGCCTCGGTGGGCGACCGCTTCCCGGCCACCCTCTCCGGCGGACAGCGCCAACGCATCGGCATCGCACGGGCGTTGGCGACCGAGCCCAAGCTCCTCGCGCTCGACGAGCCCCTCTCGGCCCTGGACGTCTCGGTGCAGGCCGGGGTGATCAACCTGCTGGCCCGGCTCAAGCGCGAACTCGGGCTCGCCTATCTGGTGGTGGCCCACGACCTGGCCGTCGTCCGGTACATCTCGGACCGCATCGCGGTGATGTATCTGGGCCACATCGTCGAGACCGGCGACACCGAGACGCTCTTCTCCGACCCGAGGCACCCCTACACCCGGGCCCTGCTCTCCGCGATCCCGGTGCCCGACCCGCAGCGGGAGCGCACGCGTGAACGCGTCGTGCTGCGAGGGGAGTTGCCCAGCGCGGCCAGGCTGCCCGCGGGCTGTGTCTTCGTCGACCGCTGCCCGCTGTACCGGCTGGCCGGCGAGGACGTACGGCAGCGCTGTCGCACGGAACGTCCCGCGCCGCGCGCCGTGGCCGGACAGCCCGGCCACACGTACGCCTGTCACGCGGCCTGAGCCCGGCCCGCCCCGGACTCCCGGGCATCTCCCGCTGAAGCGCGCCCGTCGCGCCCCCGAACCGAACCGTCATCCCGACCCGGAGGAACCACCCCGCCATGCGCCCAGGACTGGCCCTGCCCATCGCCCTCATCGCCGCCATATCCGTCACAGCCACCGCGTGCCAGTCCTCCTCCGGGAAGAGCGCGTCGGACACGGCCGCGAAGGACGCCCCGAAGGCGGCCTCGTCGGTCGCCGACTACAACCCGCAGCCGTACGACAACATCAAGGACGGCGGCACCTACACGACCGCCGGCACCTTCGACGACCAGGGCAACCCGTTCAACGTGAACGCGACGCTCACCGCGACGCGGGTGTGGTCCTGGTACAACGCCGACGCCATCACCTACTCGCCGACGGGTGAGGTGCAGTACAACCCGGACTACTACAGCGATGTGAAGGTGACCGTCGAGGGCGGCCACCAGAAGGTCGTCCTGACCATCAACCCGAAGGCCGCCTTCAACGACGGCACACCGATCGACTGGACCGCGATCGAGGCCACCTGGAAGGCCAACAACGGTTCCGACAAGGCCTTTTCGTCCTCCACCACGTCCGGCTACGACGGGATCACCTCGGTCGAGCAGGGCAAGGACGCCAAGCAGGCCGTCATCACCTTCAAGGGCGTCGACGCCTCCTGGTCCAGCCTGTTCACCACCTTCCTGCACCCCAAGGCCGCCACGGTCGACAACTTCAACCAGGCGTACGTGAAGAAGGCCCACCCCGAGTGGGGCGCGGGCCCGTACACGGTCGGCTCCTGGGACGAGCACTCGGGCAACATCACCTTCGTGCGCAACCCGAAGTGGTGGGGCAAGAAGGGCAAGCTCGACAAGCGCGTCTACGTCAACCTGGAGTCGGCGGCCGCGGTCAACGCGTTCAAGAACGGCCAGCTCGACTACACGTCCGCCGTGGACGCGGAGAGCCTCAAGCAGATCAAGGGCCTGGGCGGCACGGAGATCCGAAGCGGCGGCAGCCCCTTCGAGTACTCGCTGAACTTCAACACCAAGTCTCCGATCCTGTCGGAGAAGGCGGTCCGCCAGGCCATCCAGGAGAGCGTCGACCGCCCCCAGATCGCGAAGATCCAGTTCCAGGGTCTTGACTACAAGGAGCCGCTGCCGGGTTCCGCCGTGCTGCACAGCTTCCAGAAGGGCTACCAGGACAACGTCTCGGCCGTCCTGAAGTACGCGCCGGACGACGCCAAGAAGGTTCTGGACGCGGCGGGCTGGAAGGCGGGGAGCGACGGCGTGCGCGTGAAGGACGGCAAGAGGCTGGAGGTCGGTTACACGCTGCTCGGCGACGACGCGCTGGGCAAGGCGACGGCCGGCGCGCTGACCGAGATGCTGAAGCGGATCGGCGTCCGCCTCGTCATCAAGAAGGCCGACGACGCGGACTTCTCGAAGATCCTCAGCGAGCGCGACTTCGACCTCTTCCTGTCGGGCAACCGTTCCATGGACCCGTTCGCCGCCCGCTACCTGTGCGACTTCTACTGCTCGGACCACGACTCCAACATCACCGGCTCGGGTACGCCGGAGCTGAACAAGGAGATCACCGCCACCACCGAGACAGCCGACCTGGACGCGCAGAACGCGGCGGTCAACAAGGTCGAGCAGAAGGCGCTGCGGGAGTACGCCTTCCTGCCGCTGTTCAGCGGCCCGTCGACGTACGGCGTGAAGAAGGGCCTGGCCAACGTGGGCGCGACCATCTTCTACAGCCCCCTCCCGGAAACGATCGGCTGGCAGAAGTAACCACCGCCCCACCCCCGACTCCGACCCGGCCTACCTCCGGTCGGGGCCGGGGGCGGTCGTGTCCGGTGACTCGGGCGCCGAGTGTCGGGGGCCGGGTGTCGGGGGCCGGGTGCTCCCCGGGCGTGCGAGCCCTCCTCGGTCTACAGGTCCTTGGGCCCGTACGGGGCGAACGGATGGCCCGTGGCCCGGGCCCAGTAGCGGTCGCCGTACGACCAGTGCCACCACTCCGTCGGGTAGTTCACCAGGCCCGCGGCCGACAGCGCGGCTCCCAGCACACCGCGGTGCTCGCGCGCCTCGGCGCTGATGTTGTCGGCCCCGGTGTAGCAGGCGCCCGCGCTCTCCTCCGGGGACGCGTTCATGGGCGTGCCCAGATCCAGCTCGCGCCCGTCGGCGTCGGCGAGGGTCAGGTCGACAGCGGCGCCGGCGCTGTGCGGCGCGATGCCGGGCGGCGAGACATAGCGGCTCGCGGCCGTGTGGATCCGCTCGGCGGACCAATCCGGGTGCAGCGTCCGAAGTTCGTCCGCGTACTCCTCGAAGTACGCACGCTGCAGGGACAGCGGGCGGTAGCCCTCGACGACGAGCAGCCGCAGGTCACTGGGAAGCAACTCCTGGGCGTACAAAAGCCGTTCGTGTACGCCCTCGCGCAGATGCGCGTACGCGCTCTGCGCATCCTGGCGGGCGCCGTCGAGCATGAGGGCGCCGTCACGGCGGACGTCAACCAGCGGTTCACCGCACTCCCGCACGGGAATGGCGGCGATATCGGGATCCGACATCAGGACGATTGTGCCGGCACGGTCGCTCGGGGAATCACTCATGAAGTGATCATCTCCTGCCGCCCGCATCCGGCGAAGGGGGCCCCGCACACCGTCTCACCAGCCCGTTGAGATACTTCCGGCCATGAACACGAGTACGGGGACGGGTGCCGCGCGGCTCGGCCGGGCGGAGGCCGGGGCGGGGCGTTTGGCGGGGTGGGTGTTGCGTCCGGCGGAAGCGGTCGACGTCGAGCCGCTAGCCGAGCTGCGGGCCGTGGTGATGCGGCCGGATCTGGAGCGGCTCGGGCGGTTCGACGAGCATCGGGTGCGGCAGCGGTTCCGGGACGCCTTCTCCCCGTCGCACACCTCGGTGGTCATGGCCGACGGGGCGCTCGCGGGCTGCGTGGCGCTGCGCCCGGCCGACGACGGCCAGTGGCTTGAGCACTTCTATCTGGCTCCGGGCGTCCAGGGCCGGGGACTCGGGTCGGCCGTCCTGCGAACGGTGCTCGGGCGTACCGACGCCGAAGGGGTGCCCGTCCGCCTGAACGTCCTGCAGGGCAGCGCCGCCCGGCGGCTCTATGAGCGGCACGGGTTCACCGTGGAGGCGCAGGACCCCGTCGACGTCTTCATGGTGCGTCCGCCGGGCGCGCGGACGACGTCCTAGGACACCGGACTCTCGATCAGGGTGACGCGGTTGCCGTCGGGGTCGTGGAGGGCCGCGAACCGGACCCGCTGGGCGCCCGGCTGGACCTCCCCGGCGGTGATGCCCCGCCCGGCCAGGTCGGCGAGCGCCTTGTCCAGGTCGTCGACCACGAGGTTGAGCAGGGTCGACCCGGCGTGCTCCGGCGACTGGAACACCGACACCCAGCCGGACGGGGCGATGTGCCAGTCGGCGAGCCCGGGCATCGGCCGCTTGTCGGCGGGCCGCCCCAGAAGCCGTTCGTACCAGTCCACGGCGGCCTCCATCTCGGTCACGGGCGCCACCGCGAGGACGTGGGTGAATGACATGGCGATCCTTCCGTCCGAACCCGTCGCGGCCGATGCGACCGCCGAAGCCCGCCGGAGCCGGCCGCGACCGTGTTGCCGCCACCGGCCTTGCCGGCCGTTCACTCCTTCCGACTCCCCCGGGGGGCGAAACTCATCGTGGGGGCCCGCGGGCTAGGTTTCCGTCATGACGAGTGACTGGCGTACGAGCCGGATCGAGAGCGCCCTGCGCGGTGAGAACCCCACCGTGCTGCGGCGGTTGCGGGCGGGGTTCGCGGTGATCGGCGACGTCCAGTTCCTGCCGGGCTACTCGGTGCTCCTGGTCGACGATCCCCAGGTGCGGCGGCTTTCGGAGCTTCCCAGAGTGAAGCGGCTGGATTTCCTGGCCGGCATGGACATGCTCGGCGAAGCCGTGGAGCGTGTCTCCCGTCGGCGCGATCCGGAATTCCGTCGGGTGAACCTGGAGATCCTCGGCAACACCGACGGATTCCTCCACGCGCATGTGTGGCCGCGCTTCGCGTGGGAGCCCGCCGACCTCGTGCGCGTACCCGTCTGGCGCTACGCGCGGGAAAACTGGCAGGACGAGCGGCACGCCCTCGCGCCCCGGCACGATGTGCTGCGGCGGGAGATCTCCGACGAGCTGGAACGGCTGGCCACCGGGCGTCAGTGACGCCGCAGGGTTGGTGCGTCAGCCTCCCGGCCGTCCACGGCCGTGCTTGTCTCCCCTCCCGGCACCGCACTACCGTGCGCACCGTGGATCTCTTCTCGCGTTCCTGGGCCGCGCTGCGCGCCGTGGTCGCCGGGCTGCCGGACCCGCTCTTCGGGCAGCCGTCCGGCTGTGCGGGGTGGCTGGTGCGGGACCTCGTGTGTCACCTCGTCATCGACGCCCAGGACGTACTGATCACACTCGTCACGCCCGCCGATGCGGAGCCCACCGTCGACGCGGTGACCTACTGGCACGTCGGGAGCGAACGGCCGGCCGGCGACGACCCGCTGGACGCGCTGACCGTCCGGCTGGCCGCCGCGTACGAGGAGCCGGATCTGCTCAAGTTCCACCTGGACGACGTCGGCTCCGCCGCCGGGCGCGCGGCCGGGCTGGCCGACCCGGACGCGCGGGTCACCACCCAGGACCAGGTCCTCACCACGGGCGACTACCTCACCGCCTACGTCCTGGAGTGGACGCTGCACCACCTCGACCTCAGCGACCGCCTCCCCGGCGTCGCGGGGCCGCCCGCCGAGGGCCTGGCGCGCTCCCGGGGCCTGCTCGAGGCGATCGCCGGCGCCGAGTTCCCCGCATCGTTCAGCGATACGGACGCCCTGCTGATCGGCACCGGCCGCCGCGTGCCGACCCCCGCGCAGACCGCCGGGCTGGGAGCGCTGGCCACCCGGCTCCCGCTGGTCCTCGGCTGACGCGCACGACGCATACCGCGCCAACTACACGGCGTCGTCGAAGGCCGGGACGCCCTCCCCCGCAGCCGGTGGAACACCCGGTGGAGCACCCGCCCGAGCGGGGCTGACGAATGGTAGGGGGTCGGCCGACTCCACCGTGCCCCAATTCCCTTTGTTCACCCGGGATTTCGCCCCAGAAGAGGCGTCTGTGTCAACGGGACGACCGAGCGGGGTTCGCAGGCGCCGGCCGTCCGAATGATTCCGAGCCATTCCACCATGGCGTGAATTCCCGCTGTCACCCGCGTGTCCGAAGTGCGGCACTGTTCACTGGTAAATGACCAAAGGCCCGGAAGCACGCGCGCGTTCGGGGCCGAAGCCGATGGCGGCGGTGCCGGGAAGATCGGGGAACGGAATTGCCATGATCGACGAAAGCGGAGGCGCCGACAGCGTCGTCGACGCCCTGGAACGCCACCTTGTCCACAACGTACCCCCGCTCCGCCTCCAACGGGCCCGTCGCGAATTCCTCACGCAGGGCTTCGTGAAGGCCGGCTCCCTCGCCCCGTACGACGTCAAGAAGCTGATCGGGGAGGAGACCGAGTCGCTGATCAGCCGTCATGCCGTGCGCCGGGACGGGGCGTTCGCCGAGACCGGCGGCACCCCGCGGCGGATGCACAACGTACGCCGGGCCGAGATCGCCGAGTACGGCCGCATCCTGCCCCGGGTGTATTCCTCCACCGGGCTTCGCGAGGCACTGGGTGTCATCGCGGGAGAAGAAGTCTTCGAATGCCCCTATGCCCCCGAACAATTCGTCATCACCGAGCTCACCCGGTCCGGCGACACACACGGCTGGCATTGGGACGACTACAGTTTCGCCCTCGTGTGGGTGATCGACTGCCCGCCGCTGGAACAGGGCGGGTTCGTCCAGTGCGTACCGCGCACGGAGTGGGACAAGGGAAATCCCCAACTGCACCGGCACTTCGTGTCACGTCCCATTCACTCCGTCGAACTCCGGCCCGGCGACCTCTATTTCCTGCGCTCCGACACCACGTTGCACCGGGTGTATCCGGTGACCGGCGGCCGGCGCCTCATCGTGAACATGGGGTATGCCGCGCGCCGTGACCTCGCCAAGCCCATGTCCCACGAGACCATGGACGCCTTGTGGGCGGACCCGGCCGGGGACACAGCCTCCCGCGGAACGGAACAGGAGAGTTCCCAGTGGCGGCCAACGTCCTGCGGCGGCACATCGGAGTCCCCGGACTCGTCGTCCACTATCTGACCTCCGTCCTCGGCGTCGGGCTGCTGGTCATCCCGGTCCTCGCGTGGACCACGGCGGGGCCCCTGTCGCTGCTGGCCTGGGGCATCCTCATCGTCTACAGCTATCCGTTCGCGCTGGTCTTCGCCAAGCTCTCGACGCTGCATCCGACGAGCAAGGGCGTCGCCCAGTTCGTGGAAGTGGCCTTCGGGCGGCGGGCGGGCCGGATCGCCGCCCTGTACCTGCTGATGACGCTGCTCGCGGCCAATCCCGTACTGGGTCTGATCGCCGGCCGCTATCTGCTGGCGGCGCTCGCCCCGGGCGCCTCCAACCGGGCCTCGCTCGCGGCCGGCGCCCTCGTCATCCTCGGCTGTGTCGCGCTCAACCTGCTCGGGCTCACCGTCAGCGGGCGCGTTCAGCTCGCCGTGCTCGTGGTCGTGGTCGGGGTGCTGTGCGCGGTCATCGTCCTGGCGCTGCCGCAGGGCAGCACGTCCAACCTCGGGCCGTTCGCCCCGCACGGGTGGCCGGCTCTCGGCGACTGCCTGCTGATCTGTTTCTTCGGCTTCATCGGCTGGGAGAACGCGGCCCCCATCGCGGAGGAGGTGCGCGACCCGGCGCGCACCTTCCCGCGCGGCATCCTGTGTGCCGTCGGCGTGGTGGGGGCGCTCTACTTCGCGATGGCGCTCACGGTCGCCCTCACCCTGCCGGCGGACCAGAGCACCCAGGAGCAACTCACCGGATTCACCCGCCTGTTGAGGCTGGCCACCGGGGCCGATCACAGCACGCTCGGCTATCTCGTGGCGGCCGTCCTGCTCGTGCTCACCACCAACGCCTGGTGCCTGGGCACCTCCCGGGTCGTCTTCGCGCTGGCCCGCGAGGGCATCGTCCCCCGTGGCCTGAGCCGGATCTCGCCCCGCACCAGAACACCGTCCCGGGCCGTGCTCGCGCTCGTACCGGGCTACAGCCTCACCCTCGGCCTGCTGGCGGCGACCGACTCCAACGAGTCCGTGCTCATCAAGGCCTCGTCCGCCGCCTACCTCCTGGTGTTCCTCCTCGCGTTCCTGTCGGCCATGCGGATCATAAGGAGCGGACCGATGCGCTGGACGAACTACCTGGTCACGGCCGTGACCGTGCTGATGCTGCCGTTCATGGGCGTCAGCGTCGGATACGCGGCCGCCATGTTCGCCGCGGCGGTGCTCGTCGAGGCGTGGCTCTCCCGGCGCGAGCGCGCACGCGAACGCAACGGGCCGCGCGGAGCAAGGGCGCGGGACGCCGCCGCACAGCTCCCACCGCACACCGCGCGCGACACCGCACCGCCCCACCACCATCCCCCGCACGACCGACGAAAGAGGTGACGCCGTGCTCGGCCGCCACATACTCGGAATGACCGACTTCGCCGCCGACGAGTTACGTGCCGTACTCACCCTCGCCGAACGCATGAAGAGCGGCGCGGACACCCACCCCTATCTCGACGGCACGGATCTGGGGCTCCTCTTCCACGTGCCGTCCACCCGCACCCGGGTCTCCTTCCAGGTCGCCGCGGCCCAACTGGGCGGCCGCAGCTACACCTACGGCCCCGAGGAGCTGCGCCTGGCCAACAACGAGACGGTCGAGGACACGGCCGGGGTGCTCAGCCGCTACCTCAGCGCGCTGGTCGTCCGCTGGTACGACATGGCCGACTACGGCGCCGGACACCGGCGGCTGCACACCATGGCCGAGCACTCCTCGATCCCCGTCATCAACGCCCTCGACGACGAGGAGCACCCCTGCCAGGTGCTGGCCGACCTGCTGACCCTGCGCGAGCGGTTCGGCGACGGGCTGCCCGAGCGGCGGGTCGTCTACACCTGGGCGTACTCCTCGCGACAGAAGACACCGGGCGTGCTGCACTCCTCGCTGCTTGCCGCGGCCCTGCTCGGCCACCACGTCACGTTCGCCCATCCGCCCGGCTTCGAGCTGGACGAGCGGTACGTCAAGGAGGCCCAGGCCCTCGCGGCCGGCTCCGGAGCCCGGCTCGACTTCTGCGAGGACATGGCGGAGGCGGTGCGGGGCGCGGACGCGGTGTACGTACAGAGCTGGAAGTCGCTGCGGCTGCCGGGGCAGCGGGAGTGGCAGGCGCGGACCCGGCTCGCCGACCGGTGGCGGGTCACCGAACCGCTGATGGCGCTCGCCGCACCCGACGCGCCCTTCCTGGACTGCATGCCGAGCAACCGGGGCGAGGAGATGGACGCCGAGGTCAAGGACGGGCCCCGCTCGCTGATCTTCGAGCAGGCCGAGAACCGGCTGCACGCCCAGAAGGCGCTGCTCGCCCTGGTGCTCGGCGCCGCGCCGCGCACTGCGGGCGCCTCCGCCGAAGGGGGCGCCCGATGAGCGGCTCCGAGGCGGGGACGAACAGCGCTGAGCGCGATCGTGTCGTGCTCGTGACCGGGGGCGCGGGCGGCATCGGATCGGCCGTGTGCCGACGGCTCGCCGACCACCGCACCGCGCTCGCGGTGGCGGACCGCGACTTCGAAGCGGCCCGGGAGGTCGCCCTGGAGGTGCGCTCGGCGGGCGGCCGCGCCGAGCCCTTCGGCTGCGACCTGTCCCGGCCCGACGACGTCGAGGAGCTGGTCAAGTCGGTCGTGGCCCGCTTCGGCGCGCTGCACGGCCTCTGTACGGTCGCCGGCAGCATCCGGCGCGGCGACATCACGGAGCTGACCCCCGCCGACTGGCGTGCCACGTTCGAGGACAACCTCGACTCGGTGTTCCTGACCTGCCGGTCCGCGGTCCCCCATCTGGCCGGAGCGGGCGGCGGCTCGATCGTCACCATCGCCTCGGGCTGGGGTCTGCGGGCGGGCCGCCGCGCCGCCGCCTACTGCGCGGCCAAGGCGGGCGTGGTCATGCTGACGCGGGCCATGGCCCTCGACCACGCGCCGGCCGGCATCCGCGCCAACTGCGTGGCGCCGGGGGACGTGCGGACCGGCATGCTGGAGCGCGAGGCACGTCAACTCGGCCGTCCGGTGGGCGAGTTCTACGCGGAGGCGGCCGACCGGCCGCTGGGACGGATCGGCGAGCCGCGCGAGATCGCCGACGCCGTGAGCTTCCTGCTGGGCGAGGAGTCGTCCTTCGTCACGGGTGCGGTCCTGACGGTGGACGGCGGGGGCACGGTGTAGCCGCCCAGGGGTGTGGTCGCCCACCGGGGGTAGCGACCCATCGGTGTGGTCGCCCGTGCGCCGGACATCGCTCCCCGGGCTTGGCCGCCACCCTGACGCGATATAACGTAAGTTCAATCGCAGGCGTCGGAGCGTCCAGCGCGTGCGGAGCGTCGAGGACGCGTTGGATGCGTTGGACGCCCTGGACGCCCTGGACGTCGACCACGAGAGCGGGACGGGGACATGTCGGGACCCAGCAGGAAGCCGTCATCCGGCGCGCAGCCCCACGGCCCCGGCGCATCCCCGCCCACCAGGGCGTCGCACGCCGACCGCGACCGGACGGTGGACCAGCTGCGGATCGCGGCCGGTGACGGCCTGCTGGACGCCGACGAACTGGACCAGCGCCTCGAAGTGGCCCTGACCGCCCGCACCCTCGACGAGCTGGCCGGGCTCACGGCGGACCTGCCGGCCCTGGCGACGACGCCGGGTGGAACGCCGGTCGAGGTGAAGGACGTCCTGCGGATCGACCAGGAGGCCGGAGCGGTCCGCCGGGAGGGGCCCTGGGTCGTTCCGCGCCGCATCGAGCTGCGGTCGTCCTGGTGCGATGTGACCCTCGACTTCACCGAAGCCGTGATCACCCAGGACACCCTGAGCATCGACATGGACATGCGCGGCGGGACACTGCTCCTGGTGACCGGGCCGGGGATCGTCGTCAACTCCGAGTCCCTGTCGATGAGTTACTCCAAGGACATGGCTCCCCGGCCGCCCGGTCCCGGCACCCCGCACACTCTGCGCGTGGAGCTGACGGGCCACCTCGCCTACGGCCGCGTCAAGGTACGCACGCCCCGGCGGAGCTTCGCGCGGTGGCTGCGCAAGTCCGGGTAGCCCGTCGCCGAGCCCGGCACTCAGACCAGCTTCGGCAGCAGCAGCTCCATGTCACGGGCCGACAGTTCGATGCCGAAGACGTCGGCGAGCACCTCGGGCACCTCGGTGAGCTCCAGCTCGCGGCTCTCCGGCGGGCCCGGCACACCGGGCCGGACCGTGGTCAGGAGGCGGTTGTCCAGGGAGTGCAGCCGGTCGGGGTGCAGGCGCTGGAGGTAGAGGCGGTCGCTGAAGGCCGAGTGCGGGCTGGAGGCGCCGAAGTGGTTGGCGACCAGGAGGTCGACGGGGTACTGCCGGTGGAGGGTGAAGGTGTGCCGGACCATCCACCCGTCATCGCTCGTCTCGATCCCCTCGCGTGGGACCGCGGGCTGGTGCAGCGCCCATCCGGTCTCGCCCGGCGAGACTTCCTGGCGCCGCAGCCGGTAGGACCACACCCCGTCCGTGGAATCCGTGGCGTCGGTCAGCTCGATGGGTTCGAGCGGACTGGCGCCGAAGCCGACGTCGCTCAGCCAGCGCTTGCCGTCGAGCTCCACGACGACCATGGCGTGCGTCTCGGGCCTCACCTTGGGCGAGCCCATCCGGACCCGGCCCTGGACCGCGAAGAAGGAGAAGCCGAGGCGCTCCAGGGCGGCCGCGTAAAGGGTGACGTGCTCGAAGCAGGTGCCACCGCGCGCCCCGCCGACCAGCTTGGCCTGCACCGACGCCAGGTCGAGGGGCCGGTGTTTGCGGAGCACGGCCTCCACGTTCTCCCAGCGTACGGAGAGCACATGGGCCCGGTGCAGTGCGCGCAGTGTGGCCAGGGAGGGCGTGCGGTCTCCCTCGTGGCCGAGGTGTGCCAGATAGGCATCGAGGTCGAGAGCATCGCCGTTCCACATGGGGAGGGCCTCCTTGTGTTGTCGCAGCACATGCCGAGCAGGACGAAGTGAGCCGCCCCGCCCGGTTCCGTGCGGGGTGTCGCTCAGGGGGCGATCGGCAGCCGGCGCTTGTGGTCGGTGAGGCGGTAGCGGTTGACGATCGTCTCGAAGGCCCGCGCCTGCACCGGCTTGCCCTCCAGGAAGTCGTCGATGTCGTCGTAGGTGACGCCCAGCGCGTCCTCGTCGGCCTTGCCCGGGTCCAGGGTCTCCAGGTCGGCGGTCGGGGTCTTCCACACCAGCTCGGAGGGCGCGCCGAGCGCGTCCGCGACGGCGCGCACCCGGCGCTTGGTCAGTCCGGTCAGCGGCACCAGGTCGGCGGCGCCGTCGCCGAACTTGGTGAAGAAGCCGGACACCGCCTCGGCGGCGTGGTCGGTGCCGACGACCAGACCCTGGTGCGCGCCGGCCACGGCGTACTGGGCGATCATGCGCTGGCGGGCCTTGATGTTGCCCTGCACGAAGTCCTGGTGGGCCGCGTCGCGGAAACCCACACCGGCGTCGACGGCGGCCTGGAGCGCGGCGTCGCTCGCCGGCTTGATGTCCACGGTCAGCACGTGGTCGGCCCGGATGAAGGAGAGTGCGAGCTGGGCGTCGTGCTCGTCGGCCTGGACGCCGTACGGCAGCCGCATCGCGTAGAAGCGGGCCTCGTGGCCGGCGGCCCTGGCCCGCTCGACGGCGAGCTGGCAGAGCCGGCCCGCCGTGGTGGAGTCGACGCCGCCGCTGATGCCGAGGACAAGGGAGCGCAGACCCGTGGAGGTCAGCCGCTCGGCGAGGAAGGCCACCCGGCGCTCGATCTCCCGCTCGGCCTCGAAGGTCTCGGCGACCTCCAGCTCCCGGGCGATCTCCTGCTGCAGGGCGATGGACGCCGGCTCGCTCACGTCTGCTCCTTGTTCCGCTTCACGATGTGCTGTCGGCGCCCAGCGTAACCAAGGCGGGCCCGGGCGCCCGATCGGGCCGCCCCACGCCACCACCTGCCCCGATGTGTGGCCGGGCGCCCCCTCACCCCTCGGCGTCGATCCTCTGGCGCTCCCGCAGGACGGCCGCGATCCGGCGGCACCAGTCCCGGTGCTCCCGTTCGAAGGCCAGACCGCGCAGACAGGTCAGGTAGGGGCCGATCCGCTCGCCGTGGAGCAGGAAGTCCTCCTCGTCCGCCGCGCCCCTCAACTGCCGTAGCAGCGCGCCCAGTAGCTCGATCTTGGCGTCGGCGGCGGACGCCCGTTCCTCCAGCTGTCCGATCACCGGCCCGGTGCCGATGCGGTCGGCGGCCTGCACCTTGACGAGCAGGTCGTCCCGGATGAACGAGGGCTTGGACACGGCGGCGGCGAACGTCTCCAGCTCGGCGCGGCCGGCGTCGGTGACGTGGAAGAGGCGCTTGTTGGGCCGGGTTTCCTGGACCACCTGGCGGCCCGCGACCAGGCCGTCCTTCTCCAGCTTGGTGAGTTCGGCGTACAGCTGCTGGGGCAGGGCGTGCCAGAAGTTCGCGACGCCGATGTCGAAGGCCTTGGCCAGTTGGTAACCGCTGTACTCGCCGTCCAGCAGCGCCGCGAGCACGGCATGCCGCAGAGCCATCGGAGCCCCCTTCCCTTTCCTGTTCCGCCCCTGCAATAGTACTCATGAAACTGACTAGTCAGTTTCATGAGTATCGATCGCGACCCGTACGCGCACGTACTCGGCCTGCCTCGACCCGCACTCGACCCGCACCAGGAGGACTCATGGAGACCGCCGAACACTTCCGCGCCGCCGTGGAAAAGCGCGATCTCGCCGCGCTGGACGGCTTGTTCACCGATGACGTCCGGCTCTACAGCCCGGTCAAATTCGTGCCGTTCGAGGGCAAGGCGATGGTGCTCGGGCTCTTCGGGGTGCTGCTGCGCACCTTCGAGGACCTGCGTTACGTCGGCCGTTTCGAGGGCACGGCGGAGACCAGCGCCGACGGCGAGGAGGCGCCCTCCGTGATCCTGCCGTTCCGTGCGACGGTGGGCGGCAAGCAGATCCACGGCATCGACCTGCTCCAGTTCGACGACGCCGGGCGGATCAAGGAGTTCACCGTGATGGTCCGCCCCCAGTCCGCCGTGCACGCCCTGGGGCAGGCGGTCCTGGCCGGCCTGGTCGAGGACGGCCTCGCACCGGCACCCGTCGAGCGCTAGCGGGGCGCGGCGCTCAGGCGCATTCGGGAACTCCCGGCATCCAGGCCGGGCCCTTCAGGAAGATGTTGCTGATCCAGCCGCGCTGCTGCGGCAGATACGACCAGGCGTCATTGGTGATCCCGCCGTACGTCACCGGCTCGGCGTGTTTCTGGCACTTCACGTAGACCGTGGTCGGCGCCGGGAGCACGGTGACGATTCCGGCCGAAGTCGACGGTGTGGCGCGGACGTTGGTGGCCCACATCTGTTCCGGCGTGTCCGGGGGCGGGTGCACCACGTTGCGCTGCGCCACGGCCGCGGTCACGGCCCGCTTGGCCGTACGGGCGGCGACGCCGTCGGCGCGGGCCCGGTCCTCGGGGCTCTGGGTGTTCCCGTTGTCCCGGTACATCACGTGCGGGCGGTTGTCGCCGACGGCGCTGTTCACGAAGTCGTCGAGCCAGCGGTTCTTCCAGTCGTCCGAGCCCGGGACCGCCTGCTCGTTGCAGACCAGGTCGTCGACGCGGCACACGTCGAAGTAGCGTCCGCCCCCGAGGAATCCGGCGAACACGGCCGGGACGTCCAGGCGTTGCATGAGTCCGCCGCGCGAGACATCGGCGCTGCCGTCCGTGTAGTCGGGGTTGAGGGTGACCATCTGGCCGTCCTGCGCCATGCCGATCTGCGCGTTGCTGCGGGAGGCGTCGCCGACGTTGACGACCGCGCCGATCTCGTCGGCGTTGCGCTGGTTGCCCTGGATCGCGCCCTGCGCGATGGCGTTCTTGATCACCTGCGCGCCCTGCGAATAGCCGAGCAGGATCAGCGTGGGACGGTTCGGGCAGGAGGCGTAGAAGCTGACCTCTTCGACGAGCTTGTCCCGGCCCTTGCCCATCGACGTCCAGTAGTCGTCGGGCCCCCAGTTCCCGGGCAGCCACGACGGCCAGTCGACGGCGGACGCCGGATAGGAGAGGTTGCGTACGGCGACGTCGGTCGCGGGGACGCCGGCGTCGGACAGCGCGCGCTTGAGGGCCCGGATGTAGGTGTCGTTGACGCCCACGGTGCCGTAGGGGTGGCCGTCGTCGGTGGACTCCGAGGTGCCGTACGCCGACAGGATCACCCAGGGCTTGCCGCAGTCGGCCGGCGCCTGTGGCGGATTGGGTCCCGGATACTCCGCGTGCGCGGCCGGGGCGTTGGCGAGGCCGAGGGCCAGTGCGAGGGCGGACAGGACGGCGAGGGCGAGCGTCCAGAGCCGGCGTCTCGCCCCCTTGTCCGCTGCGGTCATGGGCGCGCTCGCCATCGGAATCCCCCTCCGTCATCGCGGGCGTCGCGGGCATCGCGAGCCGAGGGCTCCGGGGATCCCCAGCGGCATCCGTCAACTCACAGTGCAACGCCGCCAGTTGAGCCCCGCAAGGCCCCTCCGACGCATTTCGGCCACGCGGCGGCGCCCGAGGGTCCCGGACCCCCTTGACGGCGGCGCCGGTGGCCTGCGCGGATCGGCCCGCCGCCGGCACCGCCCCAGACGACGAGCTCGACGCGAACTCATCGGCGGGGCGCCGGTGGTCCCGCTGCGACGCCGTGCGCGTGGGTCCCAGTGCGGCGCTGGGGCCCTGGCGCCTTGGGTCGATGGCGGCACCGGCGATCGCTGCGGCACCGGGCTCCAGGGGGGCGATGGCGACACCAGGGGCCGCTGCGGCACCGGGCGTCACGCGCCGCTGCGCGCCGGGGATCGCTGTGGCACCGGGCGTCACGCGCCACTGCGCGCCGGCGATCGCTGCGGCACCGGGCGCCACGGAGCGATGGCGGCACCGGGCGCCGTGGCCGCCTACTCCACCAACGTCTGGGTGCCCACGACCGCGAGGAGCTCCAGGCGTTCGGCGTCCCGGCTGCCGGGCTCGGCGGTGTAGACCATGATCCGCAGATCGCTTCCCGCGACGCTCAGCACATCGCAGTCCAGGGTCAGCGGCCCCACCACGGGGTGGTCGATGGTCTTGCGGGACGCCTCGTGCCGGCCCACCGCCCCCGCGTCCCACAGCTCGGCGAACCGTTCACTGGCCACGCGCAGCTCGGCGACCAGGTCCCGCAGCCGCCGGTCCGCGGGATAGCGCCGGGCCGCCTCGCGGAGGTCGGAGACCACCGCGGTCTCCAGGGCGATCTTGGACTGCGAGGTGTGCCGGACACGGCCGTCCGAACCGACGAAGGCCCGCCACACACCGTTGCGGTCGCGGCCCTGCCGCTCCCCCATCAGCGCCGTGTACAGCGGGTTGGCGAGCAGCAGCGTCCATGAGGCGTCGGAGACCGCGACGGGCGTGCCGCTCAGGCGGTCCAGCATCCGGTGCACGCTCGGCGTGATGTAGGCGGGCACCGTGCCCTGCCCAGGCGGTACGAGACCCGCGGCGTGGAAGAGCCGCTCGCGTTCCGCACCGGACAGCCGCAGCGCCCGCCCGAGAGCCTCGACGACCTGATCCGACGGGTTCGTGGCGCGGCCCTGTTCGAGGCGGGTCACATAGTCGACCGAGATCCCGGCGAGCATCGCCAGCTCCTCGCGGCGCAGCCCGGCCGCACGCCGGTGGCCGCCGGCGGGCAGCCCCGCCGCCTCCGGGGAGACCCGGTCGCGCCGGTGCCGCACCATCCGCCCGAACTCCGTGCTCGCCATGTTCCCCACTGTGCACCGCCGCGCCCCGGCGCGTCCTGGTACTGGCAGTCCCAGGAACAGCGGACGACTGTCTCCCGCCCACGGCGCGTCGCAGCATGGACCCATGACCACCACACTGATCACCGGAGCGAACAAGGGCCTGGGCTTCGAGACGGCCCGCCGGCTCGTGGCCGCGGGCCACACCGTCTACCTCGGCAGCCGCGACGCGGAGCGCGGCCGCCGGGCCGCCGAACGCCTGGGCGCGCGGGCCGTCCGCCTCGACGTCACCGACGAGGCGTCCGTACGCGCCGCCGCCGAGGCAGTCGAGGCCGACGGCGGCCTGGACGTCCTCATCAACAACGCGGGCATCGAGGCTCGCGGCGAGGGCAACAGCGTGCCCGGCGCGGCGGAGGTGACCGCCGACCAGATGCGGCACGTCTTCGAGACCAACGTCTTCGGCACGGTCCGCGTCACCCACGCCTTCCTCCCGCTGCTCGAACGCTCGGCCGCGCCCGTCATCGTCAACGTCAGCAGCGGCCTGGCCTCACTGGCCCACGTCAGCGACCCGACGTCACCCGCGTACGGCTACCCGGGCGTGGCCTACCCGGCGTCCAAGAGCGCGGTGAACATGATCACCGTCCAGTACGCCAAGGCGTTCCCCGCCATGCGGATCAACGCGGTGGAGCCCGGCTTCACCAAGACCGATCTGAACGGCAACACCGGTGTCCAGACCGTCGAGCAGGGCGCCGACATCATCGTCCGCATGGCCGGGGTGGGCCCCGACGGTCCCACCGGGGGCTACTTCGACGCCCACGGCCCGCTCCCCTGGTAGCCGCCCGCGCCCGGTTCGCCGGGTTGCCACCGCCAAGATGCCGGAGGGGGTGAGCTGTACGAGGGTGGATACGCGGTCAGGCCGCTGACTGTCCGGATCGAGGAGCTCGTGAACGATGGAAGCAAGAAACGGCCGAAGTGCACACGGCTCCGGGCCCGCCGCCCGGGGCGCTCGTCACGCTGTGACGGAGTCACGCGTGACCCTGCGGGTCAACGACGCCGAACACCGGGTCGAGCTGGAACACAGCGCCACACTCCTTGAGGTCCTGAGGGAGGCCCTGGGCCTGACCGACTCGCAGCGGGGCTGCGACGACGGCCGCTGCGGCACCTGCACGGTGCTGCTCGAAGGCCGCCGGGTCAACAGCTGTCTGCTGCTGGCCGTCGCGCAGGAGGGCCGGGACATCGTCACCATCGAGGGTCTCGTGGCGGCGGACGCGGACGGCGAGCGGCATCCGCTGCGCCGGGCCGCCGAGGACCGGGACGTGCTCCAGTGCGCGTTCTGCGCACCCGACCAGCACCGCCCCCCGGCGGCCGTACGGGCGGCCGGTGATGCGGCGCAGCCCTCCGTCGTCACCGAGATCGACCTGCCGGCGGACGCACCGGTGCGGCTGACCGCCGCCGAGGTCCGGGACCGGCTGAGCGGCCATCTGTGCCGCTGCGGTGCCTATCCCAGCGGGGCCGACGCCGGACAGGACGTGATCGTGTGAAGCCCGTCTCCTATGTGAATCCCCGGAGTCTCGCGGAGGCGGCCGCCGCCCACGGCGGCCGCCCCGAGGCCCGCTACCTGGGCGGCGGCACCAACCTCATCGACCTGATGCGGCTCGGCGTCGAGCGCCCCGACGTCATCGTGGACATCACCCGGCTCTCCCTGGACACGATCGAGGAGCGGCCGGACGGCTCGCTCCGGATCGGGGCGACCGCTCGCAACAGTGACCTCGCCACCCATCCGGCGGTCGGGGAGCGCTATCCCGTCCTGGCGCAGGCACTGCTCAGCGGCTCATCGGGCCAGCTGCGGAACATGGCGACCACCGCGGGCAACCTCCTCCAGCGCACCCGGTGCGGCTACTTCCAGGACCTGTCGAGGCCCTGCAACAAGCGGGTTCCGGGCAGCGGGTGCGGTGCGATCGAGGGCGTCAACCGCGAGCACGCGATCTTCGGCCACTCCTCGCACTGTGTGGCGACCCATCCGTCCGACCTGGCGGTGGCCCTCGCGGCCCTCGACGCAGTGGTCGAGCTGGTCGGCCCCGGCGGGGTACGGACCGTCCCGCTGACCGAGTTCTACCGGCTGCCGCAGGACAGGCCCGACCTGGAAACCGTCATGCGGCCGGGGGAACTCGTCACGGCGGTGCTGCTGCCGGCCGTGCCCGCCGGATCCCTCTCCCGCTACCGCAAGGCCCGGGACCGGGCGGGCTACACGTTCGCGCTGGCCTCGGTCGCCGCCGTGGTGCGTCGGGAGCGGGGTGCGGTACGCCATGTCACCGTCGCCTTCGGCGGCCTCGCGCACCGGCCGTGGCGCGCGAGGCGGACGGAGGCGGCGCTGCTCGGCACGTCACCGACGCCCGAGTCGATCGAGCGGGCCGTCGAGGAGGAGCTGGCCGAGGCCGTCCCGCTACGGCACAACGCGTACAAGGTGGAGCTCGCCCGAGGGCTGGCCCAGGAGGTCCTGTGCGCCCTGGCCACGGAGCCCCGCACCCGCTGAGCTCCGGTCGTGCCGCCGCGCCGCCCGTGAGTCAGCGGCGGTGCTGATCGGTCATGGTCGGCGGGGCGTTGTGCGCGCCGAACGTGCCGAAGGAGGAGCGGTCGCTCCGCGCCCGCACCCGGCTCTGCTGTTCTATGAGGAGGCCCTCGGCGTTCTCGGTGCGGCTGTTGCCGCGCCGCGCCAGCGTGACGATGAGCAGCACAGCCGCGCCGGCCAGCAGGCCGAGGAACACGTACAGCGTGACCACAGGTGATCGCCCCTCCGTTGGCCACGGCAGGGCAGTCGGCCGTGGCGGTCGCATGATCCGCGGGAGACCGAACGAACGGTACGCGGCCCTCACGGATCCTAGCCGTGCGGCGACCGCGGGTGATCAACGGCCGGTCGCACCAAGTACGTCGGCGCAGTGCGCCCGCGCCGCAGGTGAGAGCAGTGACCGCCACCGGCCGAACAGGGCGCGCAGGCCGGCACCGTGACGGGCGTGGAACTCGGGACTGACCATCGCGAGGTCCAGCTCGTTGGCGGCGGTCAGTTCGGCGAAGTCCCGACGGGCAGCGAGGTCTGGACGCAGGCGTTCGCCGGTGAAACGGTCGACGAACGGGGCTTCCTCATCGGCCAGTTGGGGATAGGAGGCCGCTCGGTCGCACGAGGCGTAGAAGTACACGAGCGCCTCGGCCTCGGCACCGATCGTCTCGGCCAGGTCGGCCCGGCGCTCCAGGTCGAGCAGCGCCACGGCGAACCCGTCGGTTCCGTAGAACGCGTGACACAGCCCCGCCGACACCAGGGCCGGGCGCGCCCCCCAGGCGGACAAACGGTCGCTGGTGCGCGCCAGATGCGCCGACAGCGTGCCGCCCGGGTGCTCGATCTCCGCGGCCCCGGCCGCTTCCAGCATCTTCCACGCCTCGGCATGCACACCACAGGACCTGCCCGCCCGTAGCCCGCCGAAATCCCTTCTGTAGAACGGGACTTGACACACCCCTGCTCCAACGCCTCGTTTCGTACGGCGTGCGGGGCATGGAATGCGGGGGAACCGCGCCCCCACGCCCTCCCTGACTCCCTTAGGGTGCCGGGGAGTGCCCGAGGGGGTGCGGTCAGGAGAGGCGGGTGCTGGTGTTGACGGCCTTCGACGCGAGTGAGCGGCGCATCTGGGCGGGGCGGGCCGAGGCGTACGCGCACAGCTTCGGCAAGGTGTGCGCCCATCCGGTCCCCCGGCTGCTCGACGCGGCCCGGGTGCGTGATGGCGTACGCCTTCTCGACGTGGGCACCGGGACGGGCACGGTCGCCGCGGCGGCCTGCGCGCGAGGCGCCGGGGTGACGGGTGTGGACGCCGAGATCAGCATGGTCGAGCTGGCCGCCCGGACGGTGCCGTCGGCCGGGATGCATCTGGCTGTACTGCCTCAACTGCCTTTCTCCGACGGCCTGTTCGATGCCATCACAGCCAACTTCGTGCTCAATCACGTGGGCCGCCCCGGGGCCGCGCTCGCCGAGCTGCGGCGTGTGGTCCGTCCGGGCGGCTGGATCGCGGTGACGATCTGGGCCGTCCCCGCCGGGGCCGGCCAGACGTTGCTCGGCCGGGCCGTCCAGGCCGCGGGCGCGGCCCGCCCGCCCCATCTACCGGCGCTGGCCGACGAGGACGACTTCCCCAGGACCGAGGACGGCCTGGCCGGCCTTCTCGCCTCGGCCGGCCTGAAGGACGTCAGCTGCGAGCCGCTCCACTGGGACCATCGCGCCGGGGCCGACGAATGGTGGAGCGGGGCGGCCGACGGCATCGGCACCATCGGCCAGACCGTGCTGAGCCAGCCGGAGCACATCCGCGCGGAGATCCAGAGCCATTACCGGCGGCTCTGCACCGAATTCGCCACCGACGAAGGCGACTTGGCCCTCCCGCACGCCGCACTGCTGGCCCGCGGCCGCCGCTGACGCGCTAACACAGCTGACACCGCCGACCCGGCTGACATCGGGCCGCGTTCTGCCATGTGTGGGCCGCCCACACATGCCCGGGCCAGCTCTCCGCTCCGCGTCTGCCCGATCCGCGTCTATGGGCCGCCGACACATGTTGGGGAACCGGGCAGGGTCTTGATCGACTGGTGACGTCCCGTACCCGGGCATAGGGTCGAACAGTGGACGTCACCGTCCACCGCCCCTCGTGCGAGGGCAGGTCCATCATGACGAGTTCACAGCCGACACCCACGGTGGCGGCCGCGGCCCCCGGCAGCGGAGGCGGCGGCAAAGGCATAGCGCTGCTCGTCATCGCCTCCTGTCAGCTGATGGTGGTCCTCGACATCACCATCGTGAACATCGCTCTTCCGCACATTCAGAGCGCACTGCACTTCTCCACCACGGGCCTCGCCTGGGTGGTCAGCGCCTACACCCTCACGTTCGGCGGACTGCTCCTGCTCGGCGGTCGCACCGGGGACATCCTCGGCCGGCGCCGGGTGTTCATGTGTGGTGTGCTGCTGTTCGCGGTCGCCTCGCTGCTCGGTGGACTGTCCCAGAGTTCCGGGCAGTTGCTCGCGGCACGCGCCGTGCAGGGGGTCGGTGGCGCGATCGCCTCGCCGACCGCTCTCGCGCTGATCACCACCACGTTCACCGAGGGTCTTGAGCGCAACCGGGCGTTCGGCGTCTTCGCCGCGGTCTCCGCCGGCGGCGGCGCGATCGGTCTGCTCGCGGGCGGCATGCTCGTCGAGTGGCTGGACTGGCGCTGGGTGCTGTTCGTGAACGTGCCGATCGCCGCCCTGATCCTGCTTGCCACCCCTCGGCACATCAAGGAGTCCGAGCGACATTCCGGCCACTTCGACATCGCCGGCGCGCTCACCTCCACCGGAGGCATGGTCGCGCTGGTCTACGGCTTCATCCGGGCTGCCCAGGAGGGCTGGCGCGACCCGCTGACGCTGGGGTCGTTCGCCGTCGCGGTGGTGCTCCTGTCCACGTTCGTGCTGGTGGAGCGGCGCTCGCAGCAGCCGATCACGCCGCTGCACATGTTCGCCGACCGCAACCGCGCGGGCACGTACGGCATCATGCTGAGCCTGGCCGCCGCGATCTTCGGGATGTTCTTCTTCCTCACCCTCTTCGTGCAGGACGTGCTCGGCTTCACCCCGCTGCGGGCCGGCCTCGCCTTCCTTCCGGTCAGCGCGATCATCGCGGTCGGCGCGGGTCTCGCCTCCCAGCTCCTGCCGAAGTACGGCCCCAAGCCGTTCATGGTGGCGGGTGCGCTCCTGGCGGCGGGCGGGCTGTCGTGGCTCACCCAGACGGACATCCACTCCACCTATCTGGGGAGCATCCTCGGTCCGATCCTCGTCTTCGGCCTCGGCATGGGTCTGAACTTCGTCTCGCTGACGCTGATGGCCGTCTCCGGTGTCCCCCCGCACGAGGCCGGCGCCGCCTCCGGCATGCTCAACGCGACCCAGCAGGTGGGTGGTTCGCTGGGTCTGTCCATCCTGGTCACCGTGTTCGGCACGGCCAGCCGCAACGAGGCGACGGACCAGGTCCCCAAGTTCCTGAGCCACGCCGACGCGGCGCAGCGCCTGATGTTCCGGCGCACGGGCCAGCTGCCGCGGCCCTGGAGCGACCAGGTGCTGGCGTCCGGAGTGTCCACGGCCTTCGTGGTGGCCGCGATCTTCGCGGTGGTGGCCGCGCTGATCGCCCTCCTCGCCATCCAGGTACGCCCGGCGGACCTCGAACGCCTCCAGGGTGCGAAGCCCACCGCGCCGTAAGAGCCGGGCCGGGGTCCACCCAGTCCACCCCCGGCACCCGACCCAGAGCCAGTTCGTCATGCCGTCCGGAACGGTTCCGTATCGACTCGATTTCTGCCCCAACTGCCTGGAAAACCAGGCCATATGACGGCAGCGCCCCTATGTAACGGATGTGCGGCGGGGCGCGCCGGGGAGTGCGGTTCAGAGCTGGTCACGCTGCCGCGCGCCGGGTTCCCGGCGGCGGGGAGTGGGGAGGATATCGGGGATCTGGGGGCTACCAGGGCCTCCGGTCGCCAGATCTCCTCCGGAGGTGCCCCACCGTGAGCACGACGCTTCCGTCACGTACGGGAAAGGCCCCGGGCGCCTGGCCGTTGCTGGGTCACGCTTGGCAACTCCACGCGCGTCCACTGGAGTTCCTGTCCTCGCTCCCCGCGCACGGAGACCTCGTACGCATCGGGATGGGCCCCTGGCCGGCCTATGTGGTGTGCGAACCGGACGCGGCCCACCGCATGCTCACGGACTCCCGCACCTTCGACAAGGGCGGCCCCTTCTTCGACAAGGCCCGTGTCCTCTTCGGCAGCAGCCTCCCCATGGCCGGCTGGCAGGAACACCGCTGGCAGCGGCGTCAGATGCAGCCCGCCTTCCAGAGCGACCGGATCGAGAAGTACGCCCTGGTCATGGGCGAGGAGGTGGACCGGATGACCGCCCGCTGGCGGCCCGGCCTGCGCTTCGACGTGACCGCCGCGCTGACCACCCTGACCCTGCGCATCGTGACCCGCAGCGTGCTCGCCGCCGAGGCACAGGACGAGGCGGTGGCCGAGGTCCAGCAGAGCCTGCACACCGTGATCGACGGCATCTATCAGCGGGTGATGCTGCCGCTCGGCCCGCTCTACCGGCTGCCCACCCGCGCCAACCGCCGCTACCGCCGGGCGTGCGACCGGCTGCACCGTGCCATCGACGGCATCATCGCCGCGCGCCGGGCGGCGCCGGGCGGGGACGATCTGGTCTCCATGCTCCTCGCGGCCACCAATGACGACACCGGCGAGCCGATGTCCGATGTGGACATCCGGGATCAGCTCATGGTCATGATCGGCGCCGGGTTCGAGACCACCGCCAACAGTCTGGCGTTCGCCCTGTGGCTGCTGAGCCAGCACTCCGAGGCCGAGGTCCGGGTGCACGACGAGGTCGACCGGACGCTCGCCGGACGCACCGCCACCACCGCCGACCTCGACGGTCTGACCTACACCCGCCGGGTCATCAACGAGGTCCTGCGCATGTATCCGGCGGGCTGGTTCTTCACCCGCGTCACCACCGCCGACACCACCCTGGCCGGGCGCCACCTCACCAAGGGCACGGCCCTGCTCTACAGCGCCTACCTCCTGCACCACCGCCCGGAGCTGTTCCCCGACCCCGACCGCTTCGACCCCGACCGCTGGGCGTCCCAGAGCACGGAGACCCTCCCCCGGGGTGCGCACGTCCCGTTCGGCGGCGGCAACCGCAAGTGCATCGGCGACCAGTTCGCCCTCATCGAGATGACCCTGGCCCTCGCCACGGTCTGCACTCGCTGGCGGCTGCGCCCCGACCCCGGCAGCACCATGACCGTCCAGGTCCGCGGCACCCTCGGCCCCGGCCCGCTCACCATGACCTGCGAGCCACGCGGCAAGTCCGCCGGCGACTGAGCCCCGAGGGAAGCGGAACGGGAACCACCGTTGATCCACTGCCGTCTCTCAGCCCGTGATCGCCGTGAGCCTCGGCGGCGCCAGGATCCCGGGCCTGCGGCTCACCGGGGCGGAGGTGCTGCCCGTGCGGGGCCCGATCAGCGGGATCCGGTTGCGGTCCGCGATGCCCGAGGACGCCTGGCGCACGATGTCCTTCGCCGCGTCGGCCCAGGCACCCGACCGACGGCGCACCGAAGCGTGGCTGCTCGCCTTCGTGGTGCTGATCACGCTGGGCGGCCACGCGGCCACCGGATGGACGATGAAGGGCCAACTGCCTTCAGGATTCGGCAGGTTCGCCGGTGTGATCGCCCTGCTCGCCCTGGTCCCGCATCTGGTCGTACGACGCTGGGCGGCGCGCGCCGATCCGCTGGTGCTGCCGCTCGCCCTGCTGCTCACCGGCCTCGGTCTGGTGCTGCTGCACCGCCTGGACGTCACCTATGTCGCCGAACCGCGTCTGCACATGGTTCCGGCGGGCAGCGGCCAGTTGGTGTGGACGGCGATCGGGGTGGCCGCCTGTGGCGGCCTGTTGGTCGTTCTGCCCGATCACCGTCGGCTCCAGCGGTACATCTACCTGACGATGGCCGTCGCCCTGGCCCTCCTGGCGGCCCCCGCGTTCTTCAGCGCCGACCAGTTCGGGGCCAAGCGCTGGATCATGCTGGGGCCGCTGTCCGTGCAGCCGGGCGAGTTCGTGAAGATCATGATCGCGGTGTTCTTCGCGGGCTACCTCACCGTCAACCGCGAGGTGCTGGCCCTCTCGGGCCGCCGCTTCCTCGGTGTGCGGCTGCCGCCCGGACGCCAGCTCGGCCCGATCGCGGCCATCTGGGTGCTCAGCCTCCTGGTGCTGGTCTTCGAGCGCGACCTCGGCACCTCGCTGATCTTCTTCGGCCTCTTCGTCATCATGCTCTATCTGGCCACGGAGCGTACGAGTTGGGTGGTCTGCGGTCTGCTGATGGCCGTGGTCGGCGCGGGTGTGGTCGGCTCGCTCGAACCGCATGTGCACGGCCGCGTGGAGGCCTGGCTGCACCCCATGGACGCCTTCACAGCGGCGGGCCGGAAGGCGGGCCTGTCGAGTCAGCTGGGCCAGGCGCTGTTCAGCTTCGGCAGCGGCGGGATGACCGGGAGCGGGCTCGGCCAGGGGCACCCGGAACTCGTCGGCTTCGCCGGGAACAGCGACTTCATCCTCACCACCGTCGGCGAAGAGCTGGGCCTGGCCGGCGTGATGGCGGTCCTGCTCCTGTACGGTCTCCTCGCTCAGCGGGGGCTGCACATCGCGCTGCTGGCGCGCGATCCGTTCGGCAAACTGCTCGCCACCGGCATGGCGGGCGCCCTCGTGCTCCAGGTGTTCGTGGTGACGGGCGGGGTCACCGGCCTCGTCCCGCTGACCGGGAAGGCCCTGCCCTTCCTGGCGAAGGGCGGCTCCTCCATGGTGGCCAACTGGCTGATGGTGGGCCTCCTCATCCGCATCAGCGACAGCGCGCAGCGGCGTCACGAGCCCGCCCCGAACCACTCCTGAACACCCACACACCCTCGCTCGGAAGGTGGAGCCGGACACCGATGTGGCGGCCGGAACCATGAGGTGTGCATGCCGCGTCCACACCTGTGGCCACGTCATCTGTGGTCGCGCCACATGTGGTCATGCCATATGTGGGCACGTGCAGTCGCCGTCCCCAGGGGGAAAACATCATGGTCGATCCGGGCACCACAGTCGCGCCCAACCAACGCCGCAGGAAAGGGGGATGCGTGCCGGCCCTGGTGGTTCTCGTGGTGATCCTCGGCCTCGGATTCGGTGCCTCCAAGCTCTTCGGAGGCGGGAGCGGAAAGTCCAAGTCGTCGTCTTCGTCTTCGTCGTCGTCCTCGTCGTCGTCCGGTTCGCACGACAGCGGCGAGTGGAAGGTGGGCGACTGCGGCGGCCCCGACCCCGATGACGCGCCGAACGGCTACAAGGCGTTCGGCTGCGGCGACTCGGGCGCGACCTTCAAGGCCCTCGACATTCAGGCCGCCAGTTTCATGCCGGACTCCATTCAGTGCCCGGCCGGCACCGACCTGATCATCCAGGTGAGCATCAGCTACGGCAGCAGCAAGAGCAAGGGCGGCGGCATCCCGTCCAAGACCGTGTGCGGACGCAACCTCTCGGCCTCCCACCCCGGCGATCCGGGCGCGGGCGGCGGCCAGCTGGTCAAGGGCGACTGTGTCACCGACACGGCGAAGGAGGTGTCCTGCGCCTCCTCCGGCTCGGGTGCGTACAAGGTGCTCGGCCTGACGAAGGAGACCTCGCAGTGCCCGTCCGGGACCACCGAGCCGATGCGTCTGACCATGGCGATCGGCAGGCCCTACGACGTCATCTGCGCGGCGAACCGGTAGCGGTCGCGGCCGCCCGCGGACTACGTCAGCCGTAGGGGCAGCGAGAGCAGTCCGCGGTGGCGGGGGTTGGCCTGCCACCGCGCCTCGTGGTCCTCGCTCAGGCGCAGGTCCGGGTAGCGGGTC
Source organism: Streptomyces sp. NPDC001828 (assembly GCF_042892175.1). NCBI lineage: Bacteria > Bacillati > Actinomycetota > Actinomycetes > Kitasatosporales > Streptomycetaceae > Streptomyces > Streptomyces sp. NPDC001828. The sequence goes on along the minus strand of NZ_JBIATV010000001.1, from coordinate 551,276 downwards.
AGCAGCTGGGTGAAGGCGATCTCGGCCTGGAGGCGGGCCAGCGGCGCGCCCAGGCAGTGGTGGATGCCGTGGCCGAAGGCGAGGTGCTTGGCGGCGTCCGCACGGGTGATGTCGAACCGGTCGGGGTCGGCGAACACCCGGGGATCGCGGTTCGCGCCGAGCAGCGAGATCTGTACGAACTCCCCCTCGTCGACGGCTACTTCGCCGAAGTCGACCGGCTCGGCGGCGTACCGCAGCGAGGCTAGGGCCGAGGGCGACTCGTAGCGCAGGATCTCCTCGACGGCTCCCGGCATGAGTGTCATGTCGGCCCGCAGGGCGGCGAGTTGGGCCGGGTGGGTCAGCAGGGTGTGCATGCCGTTGGCGATCAGGTTGACGGTGGTCTGGTGGCCCGCGATCACCAGCAGGAAGGCCATCGAGGTGATCTCGTCCTCGCTGAGCGCCTCCTCCCCCTCCGCGCGGGCCTCGACCAGCGCGGACAGCAGCCCGTCGTCGGGCTGTTCGCGCTTGAGGGCGATCAGGGCCTGCAAGTAGGTCAGCATGGACTCGGCGGTGAACACCGACACCTCGCCGTCGCCCTGTCCGCCGTCGAGGGTGTTGCCGCGCACCTGGAGGGTCTCGTGGTCGGCGTCCGAGGCGCCGAAGAGGTCGAATACGACGGCCAGGGGCAGCGGCAGCGCGAACTCGCCGATCAGCTCGACCTCGTCGCGCCCCTCCCACGTGTCGAGGAGTCCGGCCACATGGGCCTCGATCGCGGGGCGCAGGGCCGCGGTGCGCCGCGTGGTGAACGCCTTCTGGACGAGTTTGCGCAGCCGGGTGTGGTGTGGCGGATCGCTGTTGAGCATGTGGCTGAACAGGGCGCTGCCGGGCCCTTGGGTGAGCCCCACATGGCGGCCGAACCTCTCCACCGCCCCGTTCTTGGAGAGCTGTCGGCCGGAAAGGAGCTCCTTCGCCTCGGCGTACGAGGTGACGACCCATCCCTCGACCGGGGCAGGGCCCGGGTAGCGGGCCTGGCGCACCCCGCCCCCTTCGCGCCACTCGTGGTAGGTGGCGTGGGGGTCGTCGAAGAACGCCGGGTCGAGGGTCTGGATCTCGGGCGCCTCGCCCGGCGGCGCAGCGGATGCCACGGCCTCGGGCTTGTCGGGTGCCGTGGTCTCAGACATGGCGGACCTTGCTCTTGTGGCCGATGTGGACGGTCTTCACACCGAGCAGCCCCACCAGGGGTACGTCGGCGGTCCGTTGGCCCGGAGCCACCACAAGACCGGTGCGACGTATGTGGTCCAGAAGGAGCTCGGCCAGCGGCATCACCATGTGGCGGCCCCAGCAGCGCTCCGAGACGTGTCCGAACGGCATGTAGCCGGAGGTGTTGTCGGGATCGAGGGCCGCCCAGCGTTCGGGACGGAACTCGTTGGGCGCGTCCCACAGGGCGGGGTCACGATGGGTGAGGAGCGGCAGCATCAGGAGGTCGTCACCGTGCCCGATGCGGTCGTCGATGGCCGGGTATTCCGGTGACCGGTTGCGCAGCAGGTTCCACGACGGGGGCAGCAGACGCATCGCCTCGAAGAGGATGTCGCGGTTGGACGCGCCGTCGTCGAAGGGGGAACCGAGCCAGAGGGCGTTGGCGACGAGGGTGGAGACCGTGAAGCAGACCGGGGCGGCCGCGCGGCGGTAGATGCCCATCGCGTAGCGGCGGTCGTCGTAGCTCCGGGCCTCGGCGAACAGGTTGGCCAGGTGCGTCAGTCGGGGCCCCGGAGCGGGCCGCCTGGGCAGGGCCGCGCCGGCCACGATGGTGCTCCAGGTGAGTCTGGGGTCGATCTCCAGCGTGCGGGACATGAGGATCCGCAGCCGGTACGGGTCGTCGCGCAGGACGAGGTCGCTCAGGAAGCGGTGGCCGGTGATCGGCCAGGGCCCGGACAGGTCGGTCGACTCCGGCAGCGGGTCGGGCTGTTCGAGGGCGGCACGCACGTCCTTGCCGATCGTGCGCATCACCGACGAGGCCTCCGCCTTGGAGATCGACCGGCCGTGCAGGGGCTTGAAGGTGGGGCGTTCGGTCTCGGTCGCCCGCCGCGCGGCCAGGATGCGGTCGGAGAGCTCCGCGCCGGCGATGCCGATGGTGTCGGGTTCGAGACGGACGAGATCCTTGCCCAGGTGTTCATCGAGCAGAGCCTGCAGGCGGGGGGCGAGAACCGTGGTGCGGCGGCTGGAACGGGTCATGGCGGATGGCATACGAAGAGCTCCGGAAAATGAAATGCGGAGGGCCCGCACACACGACTGACCGAAATTCAGTCGGCCTGCCTTGTGTGCGGGCCCAGGAATGGCCTTCGGCTTAGTACCAGAAGTACCAGGCGGCCTGCTTCAGGCTCGGCTCGCTCTTCTTGGCACGCAGGGCGGCAATAATCTTCGACATGGTGATCCCTTCCTCTCGCAGATATCCCGATGTGAACCGGCGGACGGTGAGCGTCAATTCACGCACCTGGGGTGTGTTCATTTCCGTTCACCGGCCACTGAGGGGAAGTGAAGCGGGCCGGGACAAGCGTTGTCAATGGTTCCGCTTTTCTTCGTTCCTGTGAGTCCTGGCGTTCAAGTCCGGCCTCTCGAAACATTCATTTCGACGGCTCGGTAAACAGTGCCCGAACGGTCATGGGCGATTGCCCGGCAATACCTTTCGATGCTTGTACTCGGCCTGCTAACAAGGGAAATAGGTACGCTGCCGTGGAGGTCTGGCCCCGCGCGGTGCCCCTTCAGCCGGCTGTCCGCCGAGCGTCCGTGGGCAGCCCGGTGGCAGCGCCACCCGGCTCCGGGCGCGGGGTCGCCGGGCGGACCCCTTATTGTCGGGCGAGCCATGGACCCCCGTGGCGCCGGGCGATCGTGGTCGTCCGGGCGACCCAGATCCAGGAGTGTGCGACGACATGCCCAGCAACCGAGCCGACGCGACCGTGGCCGAACGATTCCTCACCGCGTTCGCCGCACGCGACTGGGAGGCCCTGCACGCGCTGTTCTCCCCCGACCTGGCCTGGAGCATGCCCGGCGACGGCACCATCTCCGGGACGGTGCACGGCGCCGACGCCGCCGTCGACCGGGCCCGGATGATCGCCGGCCGGGCCCTGGACACCGAACTGCGCCACGTCCTGACCGGCCAGAACGGCGTCGCCCTGGCCCTGCACAACACCGCCGAGGACGCCGACGGCCGCAAGCTCGACGAGCACCTGGCGACCGTGCTGACCATTCGGGACGGCAAGGTCTGCGCGATCGACAGTTATGTGTCCGACGTGGACGGCATGAGCGCCTTCTTCAGTTAGGCGGCAGGCACACATCAGCCAGGCGGTGCGCCCACATCGACCCGGTCGAGGGTCTGGGGGAACCATGGACATCAGCGCTGAACAGCCGCACCGCACAAGGCAGTTGCAAGCGGGGCACGCCGTCGCGATCGGGTGACTGCTGTGCGGTGCCGCCCTCGTCGTCGTGGCCGCTCTCCTCGTCGCGGCGGACGGGGTGGACGCCCATGGGGAGGCGCTGGCCACCCAGCTGTCGGCCACACCGTTCACGGCTGGGGCGTGTGACTACGTCCCGCAGGACGATGTCGCGACACCGGGCTGGTTCTTCTGACAGGCGGCGGCCACCTGGGTGTGCGCCACACCATTGGGTGGCTCGCGGTGGCGGGTCAGACGTCCAGCGCGTTCAGCAGCATCGGCAGGGAGCGGCGCAACTCCCTTTGCCAGTAGGGCCATCCATGGGTTCCGGGTCCGTAGAAGTCGGTAGACACAGGGCTGCCGAGAGCGCCGAGCCGGGCGGCCAGTGCCCGGTTCTGCTGCTCGAAGTAGGTCTCGTTCGGGTCCTTCACGCCGGGCGGATCGTAGGGGCCGGGCTCACCGTTCCCGCAGGACAGGAAGACGGGCAGCCCGCGCAGCGCGCTCGCCCGGGCCACGGGGTCGTGCGCGGCCCACACGGTCCGCTGGCGTACCGGATCACCCCAGACGGCATAGGGGTCCACGCCCTGCTGCCGGTCGAGGTTCAGGAACCAGTCGGGGCCGAATCCGCCGGGCACCTGGAGCAGCGGGTGCACGGTGCCGCTGTAGGAGGCGACGGCCCGGAACAACCCCGGGTGGCGTGCCGCGTACGACAGTGCGCCGAAGCCGCCCATCGAGAGACCGGCGGCGACGCGTCGGCCGCCCGCGCCGTAGCCGCGTTCGACGATCTGCCGGACCTCGGTGGTGTGGAAGGTCTCCCAGGCGGGGGCGCCGCCCTTGCCGTAGTTCCACCAGTTGCTGTACCAGCCCGCGGCACCGGCCTCCGGCATCACCACCAACACCCTTCGCAGGGAGGGAATTCGGGCGACGTCCGTGTACTTGGTCCAGTCGGTGTACCCACCGCAGCAGCCGTGCAGCAGCCACAGGGCCGGCCAGTCGTGCCGCCCCGGAGCCCAGCCGTCCGGCGTGAGCAGGCGCACCTGGGCGGTGGTGCCGAGAGCCGGTGATTCGATGGTGAGGTCGAGGCGGTTCGGCGCGAGGCGCCGCTCGGCGACAACCCGCGCTCCGTCGTCGGCGTGTACGAACCGGCTCCGCGCGTGGCCCGCGCCCGCGCTGAAGGCACTGGCCAGCAGGGCGACCAGGATCGTGACGAGGACTGTGCTGACCCGTACGCGACGCATCCCGACCCCTTTGGTGTGAGCCCCCGGCCCGGTGCGGAACACCGAGCCGTCCGGCAATCGACGGCTCCGCCGGTTTACCAGCCGCGTCCGTCATCGCGCGAGAGGCGCTCCCCGGCCACCCCCATGTGGGTTCACCACATGGGGGCCGCACCCATGGCGCGATCCGCCGGCATGGGATGCGCGTTCCGAACCGGACGGGGGCTCAGCGCGACAGCTGCGAGACCTCACTGCTCAGCCTCGGTGCCGGGACCGGGCGCTCGGCGCGCGGCCTGGGCGGCACGGCCGGAGCGTCGCGGGCGATCGAGGTGATGAGCTCCCGCAGCTGGTCCGCGTAGCGATGGATGTTCTTGTGGGCGATCGCCGTGTCCGGGTAGCGGATGGCCAGTTGCAGACCGCCGTGCAGCCGCGTGAACCATGCGCACACCTGGTCCCCGTAGGACACCCTGAGCAGGGCGGAGGCCCGGAGCTCGTCCCACTGCCGGGCCCCGGGGATGTCCCGGGCGTCCACGAACGACACGATCGAGTAGAGATCGGGAGACGTCGGGCGGAAGTCCGAGCCGAGCAGCCGGAGCACCCGGGCGATCGGCAGGTGGGCGAGTGCCTTGTTGGCCCGCAGCGCGCCGTGGACCATCTTCAGGGCGTCGTCGAAGCCCTGTGCCTGCGCCACCGGAATCTCGATCGGCGCCCCGCCCACATACCACCCCACCGAATCTGCCCACCGGGACTTCGCCCTGGTGTGGAGCGGCACCACCGTGCGGTAGACCGGCTCGCCCCCGATGTCATGGACGATGAGGCTGGTCGCCGCGAGAATGCCGACCTGACCGCCGCCGAAGGGCCGGCAGTACGCCGAGAAGGCGGCGGCGTCCGCGTCGTCCACGAGCATCTTGTACAGGAGCTTCTGCTCGGGCAGCCCCCCGCCGGGTTCGAGGCCGAGGTCGACGGGGAAGGCCGGCAGCCTGCCGTCGCAGCGGCTGATGAACTCCCGCCAGCGCGCCACGATCGCGTGGGTGTCGTCGACCTGGTCCGCGCTGGCCCGCTCGATCTCGCAGAAGTCGACGTAGCTGCCGGCCGGAGGTGCCTCCACGCTGCGCCCTTCGGCCCGCGCCGAGTAGAGCTCATGGATCTCGGAGGGGATGCGCTGGAGCGAGTACGCGTCGACGTTGCTGTGGTCGAAGGCCATGTACACGCTGGTGGATTCGGGCCTGACGACCGCCGTGTACAGGAAGTTCGGCCAGCACAGCGCGTCCGCTTCCACATCGAAACGGTCCTGGAGGTGGTGGCTCAGCTCCTCCGCGTCGGGGAAGTCACCCACGACCTCGCGCCGGAGCGCCACCGCGTCGGGCGCGGCGGTGAAGCGGCGCATCTCGTCGTCGACCCAGCGGAACCCGCTGCGCAACGTCTCGTGCCGCAGGGTCCAGGTCCGCAGCGCCGCTTCCAGGTTGTCCAGGTCGACGGGCCCCGGGATGTCGAACGCGGCGCCCAGCCAGGTCGGCACGAACAGGCCGTCCTGGCGCACGGACCGGGCGGTCCTGATGTGTGATTCCTGTACATAGGCAGGGGGCCGGGAGTCGTCGGGCTGGCTGGTCGCGGCCTCGACCATGGCGGGATCCAGGCTCCACTCCACCAGCCGTCCGGGCCGGACCTCGCAGCCGTGAATGTCGGTGATTCGCACGGGAGTTGTCCATTCACAAGCTGTCGGGGAACACGGGCGGGCGACTGGCCGAGGGTGCTGGTGCGGCCGTGCGGGAACGCCCGCGGCGGCCGGTCCTTGGGAGCACCTCGCGGCAACCGGCCGGGCAGGGTGAGCGGCCGGGCCGGGCGCGTACGGCGGGATGGTCGCGGACACGGCGCGCGGCGCATCGGCGCGGTACCGTACCGGTTCGCCCCCCGACCCCAGCGCGTCCCGGCAACTCCCCTGCGGAGCAGGGCGAACCGGCGGGGTCTCGAAGCGGCTCCCGCCGGTGCGCCGCAACACCCCTCGGCTGGGCTCCCGTTGGGGAAGGCGTCGGGTGGGGGGCGGCAGCCGCGCTCCGCAGCCCAGGAAATACGGTCATGTGGTGACCAACGCGCGACGGGCGCTCCCGGGCACGCGAAACCACCCCATCGAGTCGTTTGCGCCGACCCGCGCGCCATCGCGCCCCGCGGGGATCACACCCCCCGCCCCGCCACCCGTGAGCCCCGCGCATGACGTGAACTGGCCACATTAGTAAGGCATTTGGGGATCCCGCCGACCGACGGACAGGGGGCGGGGGTGCGGAGGGGGCCGGTTGGGCGGGGCGTCAGCCCGTCGTGGCGGGAAGCGTGTTCGGCATCGACAGCGGAGCGGGCTTGGTGGTGGCCGGCTTGGTCGCCGGCTTCGCCTGGGCGACGTCCTCCTTGACCATGGCGGCCACTTCCTTCAGGAGCGCCGCCACCTCGGCCTTGGCCTCGGCGACGTCCGCCGCCGCGTCCTTCTTGTCGGCCGCGACCATCTGGTCGATCTCCTTCAGGAGCGCCGCCACCTCGGTCTTGACGCCGGCGACGTCGTCGTCGACGGCCCGGCTGCCCGTCGGCCCGCCTCCCGTCCCGGGGACGGACGCGGCCGGCGCCCGGTCGGCGGCGTAGGCGGGTGCTGCGGTACCCGCGGCGAGAGCACCGCACAGGGCGATGGCGGCGACGGTGGCACAACGGCGCATGATCGCGCTCCTCATCAGATCGACGGCATCCAAGTCACTGCACTCTCGATCCACTGTTCGCCACCTTCGCGCCGGGGGCCACCCGGGCCTTGCCGAACGAGTGAGAGCGGTCTGACGCCCCGTCGGGAGGGGGCGCCCCACATACGCCGGTCGTGGTCATGGAGGATCGACCCATGGGTGAACGTGTGGAGCGGGTCGACGAGCGGGATCGCGTCATCGGTGTGGTCGAGCGGGGCGAGGCCGTGCGGCAGGGGTGGCTGTACCGGATGGCCATGGTGCTGTGCCGCGATGCGAGGGGCCGCTGCCTGGTGCACCGGCGCCCCGAGACCGGCCCGCGGTTCCCGGGCGAGTACAGCTGGCTGGTGGCCGGGGCCGTGGGGGTGGGCGAGCCGTACGAGGACGCGGCGCGCCGGGAGCTGCGCGAGGAGCTCGGGGTGGACGCACCGGTGCGTCCGCTGTTCAAGTTCCTGTGCGACGGCGAGCTCAGCCCGTACTGGTTCGCGGTGTACGAGGCCGTCGTGGAGGAGGCGGAGGTCGCGACGGACGCGTCGGAGGTCGCCTGGTACGGCTGGCTGACCGACGACGAGTTGAGGGCGGCCATGGCGAGCTGGAAGTTCGTCTCGGACAGCCGGGACGCCCACACCCGCTATCTCGCCCTCGGCTCGTCGGACCAGGGTTCAGGAGCGGTTGACCCGGCCGGCCACCGCATGGCCGATGAGTAGGTAGACCACCGCGGGCAGGCCGTAGTTGACGATCGTGCGCCAGGTGTCGGACTTGATGGTGAACATGTCGCGCGACCAGCCCGAGAGCCAGTCCGCCGCGTGGCGCACCCACGACACGATGTCGTTGGCCGTGTTGGCGTTGACCAGGAAGAAGGCGATCCAGAGGATCAGGATCAGGGCCATGACATCGGCGATGACGAGTATGCCGGTGGCGGCGGGGTTACCGCCGTAGCGCCTGGACATGTTCAACTCCTTGTCTGTGCGGGTGGGTTGGGGCTCTGAGACGGCCGCGCGCGGGGTGGCCCGGGGGCGCCGCGAGGGCGCCCGCCGGGACCAGGGGGGTGTCGGTCATCACAGGCTGAGCAGGCGTTCCGCGAGCCGGCGGTATTCCCGCAGGGCCATCCGCAGGTCCTCCGTGGCCGACCCGCCGGACGCGTCCTGCCAGGACGCGCGCAGTGCGCCGCGCCGCTGGCCGAGGGTCTCGATGATCTGCTCGGTGAGGGCGTCGACCGCCGATGCCGCCTCCTCGACCGCCGAGCGGGGCTCGTCCACGAACCCGCCGACCGCGTGCTGGAGCTTGAGCTGCAGCTTCTCCCGCTCGTGGGGCGGCAGCACGGCGTCGTCGTGACCGACGGCACCGGACTCGGCTCCGGGCCGCCGCCCGGCCTGCTCCGGGACGCGCCCCTCGGCGGCGGGCTGCGCGGTCAGGCGCTCCTCGGACACGGGCCGCTCGGACACGGGTTGGCCGGTGAGGTGCTTCCCGGTCACGGAGTGGTCGATGAGGGGCTGGTCGGGGGTGCCGCGCCCGGTCGAGGACTGATCGGGGACCTCTCGGCCGGGCCCTTCCTCCGCGGTCGAGGGCCGGTCGGCGGCGGTCCGGTCGGGAACGTCACGCCCGGTCAGGGGCTGATCGGAGACGGTCCGGCCGGAGTCTCCGCGCCCGGCGACGGGCTGATCGGGGACGGTGCGACCGGGCACGTCCTGCCCCGACACGAGCTGATCGGCCAGGGGCTGTTCGGGGACGGAACGCTCGGGCTTGGTCATGACTTGCTCCCTCGGGCGATGTCATCGTGCTGCGTACCGGTGTGGGACGTGTGCCGGCCGCTGCGGACTCCGAGGCGCCCGCCCTTGTCGGCGCGGCGCTCCCCGGCCAGCACGGCGAAGAACTCATGGGCCTGCACGAGGGTCTCGCGCAGCTCTTCCGTGCTGGGCCTGCGCCCGTCGGCACCCTGGGCCACGCCGCGAATCCGGCGGTAGCTGTCGAGGTGCTGGGGGTGGTGCACCGAGAGCGCGGCCAGCTGCTCGTCGGACGAGCCGTTCGGGAAGCCGCGTTCGTTCGCGAGCCGGCCGAGCAGCGCCTCGGCCTGGGCCACCGCGTGGGTGGGCGAGTCCACGAACTCCTCCTGGACGCGGGCCCATTCGGCCGCGTAGCGGCTGCGCTCCTCGGCCGTCGGAGGCTCGACCTTCAGGCTGCCGTACCGGCGGACCCGCTCGTCCAGGTCCTTCTCGGCGGCCTTCACATCGCCGTGGTGTTCGGCCACGGTCCGCTCGTACTCGGGTCCGAACCGGCTGCGCAGGCCTTGGCCCCGCCGCGCGACGAACATGCCGAGAACCACCGCCAGGACAACGATCACCACGATCGCTATCAGGATGATGACGACACCACTGGACATGGCCTGCCTTCCCGTTGAAGAAACGGCCCCGCACTACGGGCTGTCCTCCTCCGTGTAGACGCGAAACGGCCGAATAAACGCGGCATCAAGAGACCCGTCCCGGGACTTCCGCGCGGCGCGCCATTCACCCCATCGGGTCACGGGATTTTCCCCCGGGCCCGAACCCGGAGACGCTGCAAAGGACAAACCACCACAAACCGGAGGAAAAACCGTGCGTATTCGTACCGCTCTCGCCGCAACTGTCCTCGCTGCCACTGCCGTCATCGGTACGGCCGGTGCCGCGTCGGCCGACCCCAACCCGCCGGTGGTCGGCACGGCCGAGAACTCCCCCGGCGTGCTGTCCGGCGACGTCATTCAGGTTCCGGTCGACGTCCCGGTCAACGTCTGCGGCGACAGCATCGACCTCATCGGGCTGCTCAACCCGGCGGCCGGCAACACCTGCGTCAACCACTGACGCACCGGGCCCCGTACGTGACTTCGCCCCGGAACAGCACCTCCGTTCCGGGGCGAAGTCGCGCCCCACTCATGCCCGGGGCCCGGCAACCGGCCGGGCCCATAAGGAAATCGCCCGGTCCACCCCGCGTCAGACGTGCATCGGCGCCGCACCCGGAGCAGACTCGCCCTCGCGAGGGGGGCCGGCGAAGAACACAACGAACAGGAACGCGACGTCATGACGACTGCCTCCCACACCGAGCACGCCGAACACACCCATGAGCACGGCCCCGGCTGCGGCCATGTAGCCGTGCCCCATGCCGACCACGTCGACTATGTGCACGACGGCCATCTCCACCGGTCCCATGACGGCCACACCGATGAGTGCGAGCCGGACGCCCACACCGTGCACGAGGACCACGCCCACCGTCACCAAGCGGGCTGCGGGCACGTCTCCGTGCCGCACGGCGACCACGTCGACTACATCCACGACGGCCACCGCCACGCCGATCACGGTGGCCACTGGGACGACCACTGAGCCGCGCCGACCACTGAGCCGCGCCCGGCCCCGAGTACGGCCGCGCGACCTCCGCGACGGCCCCGGATCAGTCCGCGGCCGGCCAGTCGACCGGGACCTCCCTCGGCGGGGGCGGCAGCGGCCCGGGCGTCCGGGCGAAGAGCCGCCCGCGAGCGGCCGCGTCCGCCCTCGTCCTCGACGCCTCGATCAACTCCCTTGCGGCATTGAGCAGTTGGGTCTCAGTGAGTGGGGTCTCCGCACGCGGGCGAGGCACCTGCCCGCCATCCGGCTCCGCCGTCTCGCGGAGGGTGAGGGCGAGGTGGACGGAGAGGCCGTCGTTGCCGGTCGCGGCGTGCGGGGTGCCGCGCGGTACGTAGAGGACATCGCCCGCTCCGACGACAGCACGCAGGGCGGGCGCACCCGGGTGCGGCGCCGGGCCCGGGTGCCCTCGGCGGCCGGCCGGGGCGTCGTACAGCGTCCACTCCTTGCGGCCCGCGAGCTGCACGACGAGGACGTCGGCGTCGTCCTCGTGCACAGCGGGCCCCCGGCGTCCCACCATGGTCGCGAGGCAGAACGCCTCCGTCACGCGCCCCAGGTCCTGGGAGAGCAGGGCGGTCAGGGCGCCCACGGAGGCGTTCCACCGGTCGAGTCGGGGCAGGAGGAGCGTCGCCCCCTCGGCGAGCAGGCGCATGATCCGGTCCGGGTCGGCGAACGCCTCCCCGGGGCCGTCGGCGGCGTCCACGGCGGTGCTGAACTCAACCGCCGGCACGACCTCGCCCTCCCGCACCAGCTCGACGTACGGCGTGCGCATCAGGCCGCCGTCGAGCGCGCCCGTCAACTCCCGCAGGGTGGGCACCTCTTGAGGGAGCGACGGCGGAGTGAACAGGTGCGGTCGGCCCCGGCGGTACGTGTCGAGGAACGGCCCGGGCTCACCCAGCAGGCGGTCAAGCACTCCCCAACTCATCGTCTCTCCCCAGGTCGGAGGCGGTCCGGCGCCGCCCATTGCCGAACCTACGGGAGGCATCACGGGTATGCCCCGGGACGCCAGGGCAACGTCGGCGACCGCGCAGACGCCGAAACTGCCCGGGAGATCATTGACCGGTGCCGGATCCGTCCACCCCGATCGTTGACCTCAAGCACGGTGGAGGTCGTACGTTCCTCGCATGAGTATGGAAGCCACCGCGTGGACGCAGCTCCACAACGTCATGAACGCCCAGCAGGACAAGCGGCCCTTCAACCGGGCCACGCTGCGCCGCATCGCCGCGTTCGCCCGGCCGCACCGGCGCCGCATCGTCCTCTTCCTGGTCCTGAGCGTCGCCACGGCGCTCCTCGCGGTGGCGACGCCGTTGCTCGCCGGACGGGTCGTGGACGCGATCGTGGCCGGCAAGGAGAGCGGGACCGTCACCCGGCTCGCCCTGTACATCGCCGCGATCGCCGTCGCCGAGGCGGCTCTCGGCATCGCGAGCCGGTGGCTGTCGTCGACGCTCGGCGAGGGGCTGATCCTCGATCTGCGTACGGCGGTCTTCGACCATGTGCAGCGGATGCCGGTCGCATTCTTCACCCGGACCCGTACCGGCGCGCTCGTCAGCCGCCTCAACAACGATGTGATCGGCGCGCAACGCGCCTTCAGCAACACCCTGTCCGGTGTGGTCAGCAATCTGGTCACGCTGCTGCTCACCCTCGCGGTGATGCTCGGCATCTCCTGGCAGATCACGCTGCTCGCGCTCGTTCTGCTGCCCGTGTTCGTGCTGCCCGCGCGCCGCATGGGCACCAGAATGGCGCGGCTCCAGCGGGAGGCCGCCGAGCACAACGCCGCCATGGGGACCCGGATGACCGAGCGTTTCTCGGCGCCCGGCGCGACCCTGATCAAGCTGTTCGGGCGGCCCGCCGACGAGTCCGCCGAGTTCGCCGCCCGGGCGGGCCGGGTGCGGGACATCGGCGTGCGTACGGCGATGGCGCAGTCCGCGTTCATCACCGCCCTCACCCTGGTGTCGGCCCTCGCACTCGCCCTCGTCTACGGCCTGGGCGGCTACTACGCGCTGCACGGCACCCTCGAAGCGGGCGCGGTCGTCTCGCTGGCCCTGCTCCTGACCCGCCTGTACGCGCCGCTCACCTCGCTGGCCGGGGCGCGCGTGGAGGTGATGAGCGCGCTCGTCAGCTTCGAGCGGGTCTTCGAGGTGCTCGATCTGAAGCCGCTCATCGCCGAGAAGCCCGGGGCCCGCGCGGTGCCCGAAGGCCCGGTGTCCGTGGAGTTCCACGACGTACGGTTCGGATATCCGGCCGCCGACAAGGTCTCCCTCGCCTCGCTCGAAGAGGTCTCCAGCCTGGACACCCGGGGCGGCACCGAGGTGCTGCACGGCGTCTCCTTCCGCGCCGAGCCGGGCCAGATGGTCGCCCTCGTCGGATCGTCGGGCGCCGGAAAGTCGACGGTCGCCCAGCTCCTGCCCCGGCTCTACGACGCCGACGCGGGCACGGTACGGCTCGGCGGCATCGACGTAAGGGATCTGACCGCCGACTCGATCCGGGACACGATCGGCATGGTCACCCAGGACGGCCACCTCTTCCACGAGTCGGTCCGCGCCAACTTGACGCTGGCCCGCCCGGACGCCGACGAGGAGCACCTCTGGGAGGCGTTGCGCCGCGCCCGCCTCGACGGCCTGGTCGCGTCCCTGCCCGACGGTCTGGACACGGTGGTCGGCGAGCGTGGCTACCGGCTCTCCGGCGGCGAGCGCCAGCGTCTGACCATCGCCCGCCTGCTCCTGGCCCGCCAGCGCGTCGTCATCCTCGACGAGGCGACCGCCCATCTCGACAACACCTCCGAGGCGTCGGTGCAGGAGGCGCTCGGCGAGGCCCTGGAGGGCCGCACCGCGGTGGTGATCGCCCACCGGCTCTCCACGGTGCGCTCCGCCGATCTCATCCTGGTCGTGGAGGACGGCCGGATCGTGGAGCGCGGCACGCATGACGAACTGCTCCAACTCGGCGGCCGTTACGAGGAGTTGTACCGCACCCAGTTCGAGCGCCCGGGCGGCGCGCCCGCCCTCGGCTGACGGCACGGCCGACCGGTCAGCCCGGCGCCGGGCGGGCGGCCGGCATCGGTGGGCGCCCGCGTTCCGCGCGCGGGGCGCCTGCCGGCATGTCGTGCGCGCGAGTCTCCCAACAGAGCGGGATCGCGAGGCAACGGATCACGTCCGATCACGGTCTAGTTCCGTGCGCACCCCTGGAGGCGGTGCGGCTGGACGGTGGTCGCCGGGCGCCGCGTCCGGGACGACCGTGTGCAGAGAGTGTTCTTGATCCATGGGGCTGACGAGTACCACCGTTCTGGCTTTGGCCGTGCTCTGCACGGTGCTGCTGTCCCTCCTAGTCGTGTGGCAGTGGCCCCGGCTCTCGGGGCGGGGGTGGAAGGCGGTCGCAGGACGGGTGGGCCTGATGTGCGCGGTCCAGCTGCTGCTCTTCTCCGCCGTGGGGCTCGCGGCCAACAAGTCGTTCCTCTTCTACGGCTCGTGGGCCGATCTGTTCGGCCAGCAGGACGGCGTGGGGGTGCTCGGCACACACGCGGCCGCGAACCCCGGGGTGAAGGTCGACGGGAAGCAGAAGGTCGACGTGCCGGGCGCCGGAAAGCCGAGCATCGGCGGCGAGGTGCAGAAGGTCTCGGTGCAGGGTGAGCGGTCGCGGATAGTGACTCCGGCCTACGTCTATCTGCCGCCGGAGTACTTCCAGAAGGGGTACGAGAAGCGGACCTTCCCCGTCACCGTGGTGCTGACCGGCTTCCCCGGCACGGCCGAGAACCTCATCAAGGGGCTGCACTACCCGAAGACGGCGTGGACGCTCTCCAAGCAGAAGCGGACCCAGCCGATGATCCTGGTGATGATGCGGCCGACCGTCGCTCCGCCGCGCAACACGCAGTGCATCGACATTCCGGGCGGCCCCCAGACCGAGACGTTCTTCGCCGACGATCTGCGCAAGGCCGTCTCCCGTACGTACCGCGTGGGCACGAAACCGCGGAACTGGGGCTTCATCGGCGATTCGACGGGCGGCTACTGCGCCCTGAAGATCGCCCTGCACCACCCGGAGGCGTACGCGGCCGGGGTCGGCCTGTCCGCCGACTACAAGCCGGACGTGGACCTCCAGTCCGGTGACCTCTTCCATGGCAACAAGCACGAGGAGAACCGTTCCGACCTGCTGTGGAGCCTCGACCACCTGCCTCAGGGCAAGTCGTCGTTCCTGGTCACCACGTCCCGGCAGGGCGAGAGCAACCTCCAGGAGACCCGGCAGTTCATCGCGAAGGTCAAGAAGCCCGCCCAGGTCTCCTCGATCACGCTCGATTCCGGCGGCCACAACTTCAACACCTGGCTGCGCGAGATCCCGCCCTCCCTGGAATGGCTGAGCGCCCGCCTCGACGGAAACTGACGGGCACCCCCTTCGGGCCCGGCCCGCAACTCCCCGGCGCTCTTGCCGGACCGGAAACTCGGCTGCTCCGGGCTCCCGACTCGCTTATCGTCAACGTGATTTCCGGCCGGCGCCCCGGCCCGGCCGGACGAGGACGACGACGTGGAGGACGATTGTGCGCTACCGCGAACTGGGACGCAGCGGGCTGTCCGTGTCCGAGATCGGTTACGGCGCCTGGGGCATCGGCGAGTCCAGTTGGGTGGGTGCCACCGAGGACGAGTCGGTCCGCGCGCTGCACCGGGCCCTCGACCTCGGCGTGAACTTCATCGACACCGCACGCGGCTACGGCGAGAGCGAGCGGATCGTGGGCCGTGTCGTCCGCGAGCGGTCCGCGCGCCCGGGGGACGAGGTGCGGGTGGCGACCAAGGTGCCGCCGAAGAACCGCGTCTGGCCGGCGCCCGGCGGCATCGACCCCGCCGAGGCCTTCCCCGGCTCGCACATCCGCGAAAGCCTGGAGACCAGCCTGCGCGCGAGCGGCCTGGACCGCTTCGACGTGCTGCAGTTCCACGTGTGGAGCGACGACTGGGTCGGCCGGGGCGACTGGCTGGAGACCATCGGCGACCTCAAGCGCGAGGGCAAGATCGGCCTGTTCGGCGTCTCCGTCAACGACCACCGGCCCGACACCGCGCTGGCTCTCGTCCGCAGCGGCGCCGTGGACAGTGTGCAGGTCATCTACAACGTCTTCGACCAGTCCCCCGCCGACGAGCTGTTTCCGGCGTGCGTGGAACACGGCGTCGGCGTCATCGTGCGGGTCGCCCTCGACGAGGGCGGTCTCACCGGCCGCATCACCGCCGACACGACGTTCCCCCAGGGCGACTGGCGCAACCGCTACTTCAGGGGGGACCGCCCGGCCCAGGTCGAGCGACGGGTCGCCGCGATCGTCGCCGATCTCGGCATCGGCCAGGACGAGATCGCCGAGACCGCGCTGCGCTTCGTGCTGAGTTCCCCGGCGGTGTCCACTGTCATCCCGGGCATGCGCAGCGTGCGCAACGTGGAGCGCAACACGGCCTTGAGCGACGGGCGCGCACTGACCGCCGAGCGGCTGGCCGTGCTTGCGAAGCACCGCTGGGAGCGCGACTTCTACGCCTGAGGACCGCCGGAAGGCGGGTGGCAGGCGGGGGAACCGCCTGCCACCCGGCGGGCAGAACGGCCCGCCCCGGCCCGTAAGCCGTAGGCGGGCGCCGGCTCAGACCAGGTCTACGTGGTACTGGCCGGCCTTGTAGTCGGCGAACAGCGTGTATTCGACCTCGGTCCTGGGTGCCGTGTCCTCGCCGCATTCCTTCTCGACGGGCTCCAGGTCGACCAGGGCGTACTCGCTGTAGCCCTCGAAGTCGCCGGGCCCGTCCGCGACGGCGATGTGGATGGGGGTGTCGTCGGACAGGCCGGCGAGGGCCTGCCGCAAGCGGCCGGCCGTCCATACCTGCGGGGTGTGATCAAAGGTGTCCGTCATGGGCGGAGAGTAGCCTCGCCCCCCGGCCCGCCCCGCGCTCCCCCGCCAGCGGGACGCCAACAGCAATCGCTTGGCCTACCCGGACGGGCCGGTCCCGGGTCAGCCCTTCTTGATCTGGACGCGATTGATGTTCACCGGCAGCGTGGGATAGCCGTCACCGGGGCCGTTCTGGTCGTCCTCGCCGCCCGCCGCGATCTTCCGCAGCACGTCGAGCCCGGAGGTGACCCGGCCGAAGGGCGTGTAGGCGGGCGAGAGCTTGGTGTCCTTCCAGACGAAGAAGAACTGGCTGCCGTTGGTGTTCGGTCCCGCGTTGGCCATCGCCACCGTCCCCGCCGGGTAGGTGGCGCCGGTGAGGTTCTCGTCCGGGAAGGAGTACCCGGGGCCGCCGCTGCCGGTGCCGGTCGGGTCGCCGCACTGCAGGACGTACAGGCGGGCGGTGGTGAGCCGGTGGCAGTGCGAGCCGTTGAAGTAGCGCTTCTCGGCGAGGAAGCGGAAGGAGTTGGTGGTGCAGGGGGCCTTGTCGGTCAGCGCCTTGAAGGTGACGGGGCCCTGGCTGGTGCGCAGGGTCGCGCTGTACGGCTTGGCGGCCTTGACCGGGTCGAAGTCCGGTATCCCCTTGTAGTTGTCGGCGGGCACGGCCGGGGTGTAGGCGCAGGCGGCGGCCGTGGGCGCCGGTGCCACGGCGTCCGGGTGCGGCGCGGGGGCGGCGGCACCGGCCTGGGTTGCCGTGGCGAGGGGAAACAGGACTACGGCGGCGAGCAACGCGCCTTTTCTGCGGAGCACTTGAGGGCCTTCCTTCCGGAGGGACGGACGTGACATGGCCGCCTCATCCTGCCCAGCCGCCCGCCCGGCATGCCACCCACGGCCACCACCTGCCCCGACGCACCCGCAGGCCCCGGCAGCGGCTCCCCCACTCATCCGATCGGCACATCAACTGCCGTATGGATCGCGGAAGTTCCCCCTCCCGAGTGGAACGGATCGGCGCGAGAGGCGGTCCTACAGGGCGCACATCCCAAAAGGAACGAAAGGGGAACAGCGTGTACGTGTCTGGCATGCGCAGGATTGTCGCCGCGAGCGCGGTGGCGGTACTCGCCGGATCGGGGCTCCTGCTCACCGCGGGCAGCGCCTCGGCGGCCGACCCGACTCCGGCCGGCACCTCGGGCGGGCAGGCGGCCCCCGCGGCACCGGTGGTGGCCGAGCCCAAGGGCAAGGTCGTCGCCAACGGCGGCCTGTGGGTCCACCAGGAAGCGAACACCACCTCCAAGCGGCTCAACCTGCTGCCCCAGGGCGCGGTCGTCGCTCTGCAGTGCAAGAAGGTCGCCCAGAACGTGGACGGCAACAAGGTCTGGTACAAGCTCGGAGCGGGCAAGCCCGGCTGGGTCACCGCCCGTTACGTGCAGAACCTGTCGGCGGTCCCGTACTGCAAGTGAGCGTCTGACCGCTCCGCGAGTGATCCGACCACGAGAGGTCCGACCGCGAGTGATCTGACCCGGCCCGGGGTGTCGACAGCCGTCAGAACGACGGGCGCTGACACCCCGGGCCTCCGCGATCACGTCGTCCCGATGCACTTTTGTTTCCCTCAAGTTTCCTCCCGGCCCCTGTACATACGAATACCCGCCAGTAGTGTGTGGCCGCGCGGTCGTGTCAGTCGTGTCAAAGGGATGCCGTGCCATCAACTGCCAGGTCTTCAGGGGGATACCCATGCGCGGGATGAGCCGCCGTCAGTTCGTTTCCAGGATGTCCGGCGCGGCCGCGGGGGCCGCGCTGTGGTCGCTGGCAGCGCAGGACCGGGCGCTGGCCGCCACCGTCGCCCGAGCCGTACGGGTCGGCGGGACCACCCTCGAACAGGCCGCGACGCCGGTCGGCGACGGGCCGTACAAGCGCCTGGTGGCCGGCCCGGGGTGGCCGCTGGTGGTCCGGGGCGAGCTGGCCACGGGGAGCACGGGGCGGGACGACCGCCGGACCGGGCTCGCCTCCTTCGTCCAGTTCACCGACCTGCACCTGGCCGACACCGAGTCGCCGGTGCGGT
Source organism: Streptomyces sp. NPDC001828 (assembly GCF_042892175.1). NCBI lineage: Bacteria > Bacillati > Actinomycetota > Actinomycetes > Kitasatosporales > Streptomycetaceae > Streptomyces > Streptomyces sp. NPDC001828. The sequence continues at coordinate 532,687 of NZ_JBIATV010000001.1, read as the reverse complement.
TCGAGTACCTGGCCCAGTACAACGGCAGCGCGTACCGACCGCAGGAAGCCCTCACGGTGCGCGGCGCGTCCGCGCTGGTCGAGCGGGTCAACTCGGTGCGCCAGGGCCCGTACACGGGGCTGCCGTTCGGCATGGTGATGGCCACCGGGGACAACACCGACAATCATGAACTCATCGAGCTGGACTGGTACTTGACGGTCATGAGCGGCGGCCGGATCACGCCGAGCAGCGGTGACGTATCGCGCTACGAGGGCGTGCAGAACTCCGGCAGCGCCCAGTACTGGAACCCGGAGTCGTCCTTCCAGGACTCCTACAAGGCCAAGGGCCTTCCGCAGATCCCCGGCTTCCTGTCGGGTGCGGTCCGCCCCTTCGACGCGCCGGGCCTCGGACTCCCCTGGTATACGACCGTCGGCAACCACGACGACAGCATCGAAGGCAGCCTGCCCGACCTCGGTCTGCTGGGCGACCTGTACACGGGCTCCCGGAAGATCGAGGGCTGCGACGACGCCACGGCGGCCAAGCTCTCCTACGCGTTGCAGCACAACCCGGCCCAAGCGGCGCTCCTGCTCGCGCAGTTGCTCGGCAACGGCGGCGCGATCCGCCGGGTCACCCCGGACGAGCGCAGGCGCCCCTTCACCCCGGCCGAGTTCGCCAAGGCGCATCTCAACCCGGCCTACACCGGTGCGGGTCCGGTCGGACACGGCTTCACCTCGGACGCGGCGAGCAGCGGGCACCTGTACTACACGTTCCCGCTCGCGGGCGGGGTGCTCGGGATCAGCCTCGACACCACCAACAGGGCCGGATTCGCGGACGGTTCGATCGGCACCGCGCAGCTCAACTGGCTGGAGTCGGTCCTCAAGTCGCACAGCAGCCGCTGGTACGACACCGACGGGCATGTGGTGCGCGGCGGATCGAGCGACTCGCTCGTCGTCCTGTTCAGCCACCACACCAGCACCACCATGGGCAACCTGCTGCCCGACCCGTACCACCCGTTCGAGGGGCGGCACGACGGCAACGCCCTGGTCTCGCTGCTCCAGCGCTATCCGAACGTGGTGGCGTGGGTGAACGGCCACACCCACGAGAACCGGATCACCCCGCACGGCCACGCGGTTCCCGAGCGGGCCTTCTGGGAGATCAACACGGCATCGCACGTCGACTATCCGCAGCACGCCCGGATCATCGAGATCGCGGACAACGGCGACGGCACGCTGTCGCTGTTCACCACCCTCATCGAGTCCGACGCGCCCTACACGACGGACTTCGGCGACACCTCCGACCGGGGCCTTGCGGCCCTCTACCGCGAGCTGTCCTACAACGACCCCTACGGCACCCCGAACGCCCGGCTCGGCTCATCCGCCGACCACAACACCGAGCTCCTGCTGGCCCACCCGGGCAAGTAGAACCCGGCTCTGAGGCCGGGCCCACTCCCCCGCCTTCAGGGCCGCTTGGTCGGTACGGGCGAGAGCGCGGGCCAGCGGGCGAGCATGCGGTCGCGCATGCCGCTCGTCAGGCCGCGCAGTCCACCGAGAAGGGGGTCGTCGGCGACGAGTCCGCCGACGACCCCGAGCCGGTGGACGAGGCGCTGCCGGGCGGTCGCCGTGCCCCACGTCCAGTCCTTGTGCGGGATGCGGGCCAGATGGTCCGTGCCTTCGCGGTGCGCCCGCTGGACCAGCGCGTCACCGCGGATCAGCCACCCCACGCAGGCGTCCACGAGCCGCCCCTCCTGGAGCTCGGAGCCGGTCGCGGTGTGCCAGGCCGTTCGGTACGCGCGCTCGGCCCTGGCCAGCAGCGGTCCGGCCGCCGAGGTGACGCACCAGCAGGTGGGAAACCCGATCCGCAGGTAGGCCAGCTCCATCAGGCCGCTGCCGAGGCAGGCCTGCTCGAAGTCGACGAACCTGACCCCCTCGACGGTGTGGAGGTCGTTCCCGGGGCAGGGATCCCCGTGCAGCAGAGCGTGGCCGGGTTCCTCGTCGAGCCGCTCCACGAGGGCTTCGAGTTCCTCGGCGACACCGGGCGGGACGACCGCTCCGAGCGCCGCCGCCAGCGCGAGGAACGACGTGACGTCGGCCTCGCCGGGGCCCTTCCAGCGCGGCAGCAGTCCGGCGTCCCGCGGTCCTGCCGTGGCGTGCAGCCGGGCCAGGGCCTCGGCGTACGGAACGATCCAGTCGGGCGCGGGGTCGCGATGGTCCAGGTGATCGAGGACCAGTACGCGTTGTTCGGGATCGACCGCCAACAGCCTTGGTACCAGAGGCACTTGGGACCTGGCGGCGATCCGCAGCGCCGCCACCTCACGGGCGTACCGCCCATCGGCGCCGGGCCCGTCGACGAGGTGCTTCACCACCGCCGCGTGCGGGCCGCCCCCGGCCGTCCCCGGCAGCTCGACGCGCCACACCTGCGAGCGTGGGCTGCTGCTCAACGAGCGCACCTCGGTGGGCGATCCGAGCTCGGCCCGTAACACGTCCCCGTATGTCAGTCGCGTACCCATGCCCGCATCCTGGCAGGCGCCCGTCACGCCCGTCACGCCCGTCACACCCGTTTGGACCGGGCCGGCCCGGGCACACTCCCGGGGCCCCGCCCGGCCTTCCCGCCTGGCGGGCCGGCCGGGCGGGCGTTCCACTGGGAGGGTCGTCCGGAGCCGGGCGTCACACGATGAGGGAGTACACCTGCGATGGCGGACACGCACCACGTTCTGCTGATCTCGTTCACCGACCCGGCGCGGTGCCGCGCGGCCTTCGAGGAGGCGGCCTCCCTGTCCGGCCTGCGCCAGGCGGCCATCCTGGAGCGGTCGGCCGACGGCCTGCTCGATGTGCCGGACAACCATGTGCGGGGCGCCGGAGTGCCCACGGTCGGCGGTGGCCTGGTGGGTGGCCTCCTGGGACTGCTCGGCGGACCGATCGGCGTGCTGCTCGGCAGCGCGGCCGGGGCCACCCTGGCGAACGCGGCGGAGAACCGCCAGATCCTGGAGGACGGCGCCGGCCTCATCGTGCTGAGCAGCAGGGTCGAGGACGGGACGTCGATGCTGGTGGTCGATCTGCACGAGTCCTCGCGGGAACCCGCCGACGAACTGGCCCGGCGGCACGGCGGGACACTGCGACGGCTGTCCGCGAAGGAGCTCGCCGCCGAGGTCGAAGCCGCGGAGCGGGCGGCGGAGGACCACACCTCGAAGGACACGGGCGCGGCCTGAGCCGATGGTGTGACGGAAATCCGGGTGCGGGTACGGCCGGCCCGGCCGTACCCTGGGCCGCATGAAGGTCATCCACCGCAGCAGCACCACGACCGCGCGAGCGACCAGCTCGCCGGTTGCCGCCGCCTGACCTCATTCCCCCTCTCCCCCGGCGACCGGAAACGGCCCGCCGGTGTGGACCTGGTTTCCCGTTCGTGTCCCGTGCTCGCGGTCCCTTTCCGGCTGCCCCGCAGTCGAAGGATCCGCAGTCATGAACAGCGAACACGTCGTCCACACCTTCGTCGAGTACTTCGAGCAGCTGGGCCACCGGCGCATCACGGGCTCGTCCCTGCTGCCGCCGCCCGGCGACTCCGTACTCTTCACCACCTCCGGCATGCATCCGCTCACCCCCTATCTGGAAGGCCGCCCCCACCCGCTGGGCCGGCGCCTGGTGAATGTGCAGCGCTGTCTTCGCACCACCGACCTGGAGGAGGTGGGTGACGACACCCACCTGACGGTCTTCGAGATGCTCGGCACCTGGTCGCTGGGCGACTACACCGGCTCGCACAGCCTCCGCTGGGGCTACGACCTGCTGGTGGACGGATTCGGCATCGATCCCGGGCTGCTGTACGCCACGGTGTTCGGCGGTGACGAGCGCTCGGGCCCTGACGGCGAGTCCCTGCGCACCTGGCGGGAGATCGGGGTGCCGGTCGAGCTGACCCGCGAGGAGAACTGGTGGTCCAACGGCCCCACGGGCCCCTGCGGGCCGGACTCGGAGATCTTCGTCTGGACCGGTGACACCCCGCCCCGGTCCACGCCGACCCGGGACGAGCGGTGGGTCGAGGTGTGGAACCACGTGATGATGCGCCACCGGTGCGGCGAGGACGGCACCCTGGAATCCCTGCCCCAGCGGAACATCGACACGGGGCTCGGCCTGGAGCGGCTCGTCGCCGTCCTCCAGGGCAAGGGGTCGGTCTTCGAGACGGATCTCTTCGAGCCGTGGATGCGCACGGTGCCCTCGCTGTGGGACCTGGACGTGCGGTCGCTGCGCCTGGTCTGCGACCACCTGCGGTCCGGCATCGTCGTGGTCGGCGACGGGGTGCTGCCGTCCAACACCGGCCGTGGATACGTCCTGCGGCGTCTGGTGCGGCGGGTGCTCACAACCCTGTGGCGCGTCGATCCGTCCCGCACGCTCGGCGATCTGCCCGAGGAGCTGTCCGGCCACACGCTGGACCACTTCGGCCAGAGCGGGCCGACCGGCCGGGTTCGTGACGTACTCCTCGATGAGGAGCGGCGCTTCCGCGGACTCCTGGAGCGGGGGCGGCGCGTTCTGTCGCGGCCCCGCTTCTCCGGGCCGCTCGGCGAGGACGACTTCGGGTACCTCCACGACACCCACGGGCTGCCCCGCGACCTCGTGCTCGGCCTGCGCGCCGGCCTGCGGGGATGAGGCCGGGTGCCCCGTCCCCGTGGCTCCTGCCCCGGGGACGGGGCGGCCGTCGACACCTCCGCACGGCCGGATCCGGGCGGTCGAACGCCCGGACCTTAGACTCGGCGGATGGCAAAGTACTTCGACGTGCACCCCGAGAACCCTCAGCGGCGCACCATCAGCAGTGTGGCCGACAGCATTCGTTCCGGTGCCCTCGTCGCGTACCCGACGGACTCCTGCTACGCGCTGGGGTGCCAGCTGGGCAGTCGTGACGGCATCAACCGGATCCGGTCGATCCGCGATCTCGACGACCGCCACCACTTCACCCTGGTGTGCGAGAACTTCGCGCAGCTGGGCCAGTTCGTGCAGATCGACAACGACGTGTTCCGCGCCATCAAGGCGGCTACGCCCGGCAGTTACACGTTCATCCTGCCCGCGACGAGGGAGGTGCCCCGGCAGTTGCTGCACCCGAAGAAGAAGACGGTGGGCGTACGAATCCCCGATCACGCCGTGGTGCGGGCCCTGCTCGCCGAGCTCGGGGAGCCGCTGCTTTCCAGCACGCTGCTGCTGCCCGACGAGGCCGAGCCGATGACGCAGGGCTGGGAGATCAAGGAGCGCCTCGACCACGTGGTGGACGCGGTACTGGACTCGGGCGACTGCGGCACCGAGCCGACGACCGTCATCGACTTCTCGGGTGGCGAGGCGGAGATCGTGCGCCGGGGCGCGGGCGACGCCTCGCGATTCGAGTAGTCGCCCGCGCCGGCTCGGCCCCGTACCCGGAAGGCGCCTGCCCGCGCGCCGCCCGGTACGGAGGTCGCCCGCGCCCGCCCGGGCCGGGCGTCAGTCGCGGCGCGGGCCGATGACGGCGCTTCCGTCGTGCACGGTGATCGCCTGGGCGGGGCAGGCGTCGGCGACGTCCAGGATCCGCTCGTCCGGCTCGATCGCGTCGGGCAGCACCCGTGCGTGCTCCGTGTCGAGCGCGAAGACGTCGGGGGCAGCTCCGGCACACATGCCCGAGGCCAGACAGAGCTGTGGGTCCACGCGTACGGTCCAGGTCATGGCGGTCACCACGCGACCGGCATGACGCGCGGACCCCGGACCAGCATCTCCGACTTCCACGTGATGTCGCCGGCCAGCTTCAGGCCCGGGAAGCGGGTGATGAGCGCGCTCAGCGCCTCCTGGAGTTCGAGGCGGGCCAGCGGGGCGCCCAGGCAGTGGTGGACTCCGTGGCCGAAACCGAGGTGCTGGTTGCCCTCGCGGGCGATGTCGAGGACGCCGGGGGCGCTGAAGCGCAGCGCGTCGCGGTTGGCGGCGCCGGTCGCGACCAGGACCGGGGTACCGGCCCGGACCAGGGTGCCGCCCACCTCGACGTCCTCGGTGGCGTACCGCGCCTGGCCGGCGCCGCTGCCCAGCGGCACGAAGCGGAGCAGCTCCTCCACCGCGTTCGCGATCAGCTCCGGGCGGGCCCTGAGCTGGGCGAGCTGCTCGGGGTGGTCGAGCAGGGTGAGGGTGAAGTTGGGGATCTGGGACGCGGTGGTCTCGTGTCCTGCCACCAGGACCGCCACGCACAGGTCGACGAGTTCGAGCTCGGTGAGGCGGTCGCCGCCGTCCCTGGCCTCGATGAGCGCGGTCATCAGGTCGTCCTGCGGTTCCTGGCGGTGCAGGGCGATCAACTCGCCCATGTAGGCGCGCAGTTCCTCACGGTTGGCCTCGAACTCGGCGGCCGTGAGCGAGCTCGTGGACAGGGCCGCGTCGCTCCACACCCGGAAGCGCGGGCGGTCCTCGGTGGGCACGCCGAGGAGTCGGCAGATCACCGCCACCGGCAGGGGCAGCGCGTAGGAGTCCACGAGGTCGGCGGGCGCGCCGGCCGCCTCCATGTCGTCGAGCAGGCTCGCGGTGAGCTCGCGGACCTGCGGCCGGAGCTTCTCGATCTGGCGGACGGTGAACGCCCGCGCCACCAGGGAGCGCAGCCGGGTGTGGTCCGGCGGGTCCATGCCGAGGATCCCGCTGTTGGTGCGGCCCTCGGACTGGCGCGGCTCGTCGTGCTCGGCGCCCGCGGCCCGGCTGAAGCGCTGGTCGCCGAGGACGAGCCGGGCGTCCGCGTAGCGGGTGACCAGCCAGGCGGACTCGCCGTACGGCAGCTGGACGCGTAACAGACCCGGCAGTTCGCGCACGCGCTCGTACTCGTCGGCGAGCTGGAGTCCGTCGGAGGTGTTGAAGGGATAGGCGAGGGGTGTGATGTCGGCTGTCGTCACTGCGGCCTCCCAGATGTAAGCAGCTGCTTACAACGGTAGGGGTGCCCCCCTGACCGGTCAACGGCGCATTGTGGCCGTTATCCTGACGGGCCGTCTGAGAGGACCTCCCATGGAAGAAGCGCCCGACCCGCCCGCCGGCGAGCGCCGCCGCGACGCCGGAGCCACCCGCCGGCGACTGCTCGACGCGGCACGGGATCTGTTCGCGGAACGCGGTTACGAAGGGGCGACGGTCCGCGAGATCGCCGAACGCGCGGGCGCCAACCAGGCTTTGCTGTTCCGGTACTTCGGGTCCAAGCAGGGACTGCTGACGGAGGTCGTCGCACAGGGCGGCCTGGAGCAGTTTCGCGCCACGCCGCCCGAGGAACTCTTCGAGACCGCGCTGCGCTCGATGCTGACGAGCAGTGCCGCGGGGACCGCCGACCGGTCCCTTGAGGTCTATCTGCGCTCCATCGGGCGGGGCGACGAGGCGACCGGGACGCTGCGTGAGCTGGGCGAGCGCTACCAGAGCGCGCTGGCCGCGCTCTCCGGCGCCAAGGACGGCGCCCTGCGCGCCGATCTGGCCATGGCGTGGCTGCTCGGCATCGGCCTCATGCGAACGGTCGTCGCGCGCGAGCCTCTGGCGAGCGCGGACCCGGACACGGTGTGCCGTCTCGTGGTCGACACCCTCGATCACCTGTGGGCCGACGCGGAGCGGGAGGCGCCCTAGGGCGCCATCCGGCCTTGCCGAAGGCTTGGCCCGGCCGGGCCGGGCCGGGACCGACCGTGCGGCTCCGGCCCGGACGGAGGCGTGCCCTGGGGTGCGGGGCCCATGGGTTCGGCACCCATGGGTGCCGGATCTGTAGGTACCGGGTGCATGGGTGCCGGGCCCATGGGTGCCGGGCCCATGGATGGCGGGCCCATGGGTGCCGGGTCCCGATGGGGGCTGTGCCCTATTCGGTGATGTGGACCGCGCCGGACGGACAGAGGTTGCCGGCCTGGCGGGCGGCGGGCTGTTGGTTCCGGTCGGGATCCGGTGTGAGGACGTCGACGAGGCCGTCGTCGTCCTGGTCGAAGACGCCGGGCGCGGTGAGGGCACACAGCCCGGCGCCGACGCACACATCACGGTCGGCTGACACCCGCATGGGGACTCCTTCCACCCCGGTCACCAGGTGACCGGGAGCTCGTTGACGCCCTGGATCGTCGTGCCCGGCCGCAGGGCGAGCCGCTCCACGGGGACGGCAAGACGCAGCGTCGGAATACGGTCGAACAGCGCGGTGAGGATGACTTCGAGTTCGAGCCGGGCCAGGTTCTGGCCGAGGCACTGGTGCACTCCGTACCCGAAGGAGAGGTGGTGGCGTGCCGTGCGGTGCACGTCGAGGCTGTCCGGGTTCTCGAAGACCGAACCGTCGCGATTGGCAATGGAGTTGGTGACGATGACCCCCTCGCCCGCACGGATGACCTTGCCGTCGACCTCGATGTCGGCCGTGGCTATGCGCCCACCGGCGATGTCCGCGATGGCCAGGTAGCGCAGCAGCTCCTCCACGGCGCCGGGCACCAGAGCGGGGTCAGCCCGCAACGCGGCGTGCTGGTCGGGGTGTTCGAGCAGGGTGATCACGCTGAGCGAGGTCATCGAGGCCGTGGTCTCATGACCGGCGACGAGCAGCAGCAGCGCGGTCGAGACCAGCTCCTCGCGGTCGATCTCACCCGCCGCCAACTGCTTGTTCACCAGGGTGTTCAGGAGGCCGGGGCCGGGCTTGGCCTGCATCCTGGTGATGAGCCCGTCCAGGTAGCGGTCGAGGTCCTCGCGGGCGGTGACCGCGCTCCGCATGTCCGTCGACTGCACGAGGCGCCTGCTCGCGTCCTGGAAGAAGTCGTGGTCGGCGTACGGAACACCGAGCAGTTCGCAGATCACCATGGAGGGAACGGGGAGTGCGAACTGGCTGACCAGGTCGGCGGGCGGGCCCGCGGCGAGCATCTCGTCGATGAAGCCGTGCACGATGCGCTCGACGTCCGGACGCATTCCCTTGATGCGCTTCACGGTGAATTCGCTGATCGTCATCCGCCGCCGGGGCCCGTGCTCGGGCGGGTCCATGCCGATGAAGGCCGGGCGGCCCGCGCGGATGGCCTGGAAGCGCGGCGAAGTGGCGGGAAAGTGGGCGTCGTTGCGGTCGGAGGAGAGCCGCGGGTCCGCGAGTAACCTGCGCGCGGTCTCGTGCTTGGTCACCACCCAGGCGCGTCGGCCGTCGAACAGGGTCACCGGGCTCAGCGCGTCGGGCTGGTCCCTCAACTGGCTGTAGGAATCGGGCAGTTGATAGGGGCAGGTCCGGTCGGCCGGGAAAGCGGGCGCCTCGGCCGTCTGCAAGGTTGTGGTCGTCTCGGTCGTGTCGGTCATCGAATCCCTCGAAACCTCAGACGTTAAAGAACGGTCAGTTCTCTAAGTGAGAGGCTAGGCTGAGCCCCCTTGAGAACGCAACGGCCCCTATCGGACACACCCGGGAGGCATGGGTGCCCAGCAGCACCGGCCCGGCCACCGAACCACCCGTTGACCACCGCAAAGGCCCACGCCGGCGCGGCGAGGAACTGGAACGAGCCATTCTGCGGGCGACCTTGGACGAGCTCACCGAATCCGGCTACGCAGCGCTGACCATGGAGCGGGTGGCCGCCCGGGCCCGTACCGGCAAGGCCGCCGTCTACCGCCGCTGGCCCGGTCGGGCCCAACTGGTCCTGGATGCCTGCAAGTTGGGCAAGATCTCCGAGCTCGACCTGCCCGACACCGGTGGGCTGCGCGGCGACACGCTGATCCTGCTGCGCCAGATGGCGGCCACGATGGCCAGCCCGCTCGGCGGGATCATGCGCGGGCTGCTCGGGGAGATGACCCGCGACCCGGAGTTGGCCGAATTGATCCGGGAGCGGGTCCACACCGTCCGCCCGTCGACGGTCCACGTCATCCTCGAGCGGGCCGTCGCACGCGGCGAGGTCGAGCCGTGGGTCCTCACGTCGCGGCGGGCCACGGTCGCGACCGACCTGCTGCGCAACCAGTTCCTGCTGTTCGGCGCCCCGGTGCCGGACGAGTTCATCACGGACATCGTGGATGACGTCTACCTGCCCCTGCTCCTGAGCCCGGCCGCGTCCCCGTGCCCGCATCCACACCCACACGCAGAGCCGGACTCGGGTGCGGCCCCGGAGACGGCGAGCCGCGTCGCCGACTGAGGCCTGACCCGTCGTCCGGACGAGCACCACCAGGGGGCGGCCGCCGTCCCCTTGGCTCCTTCACGTCCGCTCGTACCGGCGGAACCACACGGCGTAGGCAGTATCGATACCTCACTGCTCCAACCGGGGGAACCGGGGTGGTCATGGCTTCGAGAGGGGGCGGCCCGGCGGGCAGGCTCGGACCGAACGGTTCCCCCTCATCAAAGGACATCGAGCTCATGCGTCTTCACCAGACCCTCGGCGCGGCCGCCGGCGCACTCCTGCTGGCCCTGGCCGTACCGACTTCCGCACACGCCACCACCGGCGACTTCCTGTACAAGACCGGTGCGGGCCAGGAAGCGGGCGTCGCCGACCCGGCGAGCGGTCGCTGCATCGATCTGCCCGGCACCTCGGGGGACGCCCCCGGCCACTCGCCCCGGAACTTCACCACCTCCACCGCGACCGTCTTCCTGGAGGCCGACTGCGAGGGCGACACCTACTACGTCATGAAGCCGGGCACCAAGCTCGGCGACAAGCTCAAGCTCAGCTCGGTCGTCTTCTCCTGAGAAGAAACGACAGCCCGCCTCACACAGGTGCCCGTCTCCAGCGAGCGGGCACCGGCCCGGCGGGATCGGCTGGACAGCCCCTCATGCCTGCCGCGACCGAGGCATGGACACGCTCAGGCCCCCGCCGGGTGTCCGTGCGGGGCGTGAAGCCAAGGGCCGGTTGTGCCGGCGACGACAAGAACGCGTCGGGCAGCTCGACGGCCTGCGGGTCTCCGTAGTGATAGGCGTTCGCGATGGCGTTGGTGGCACCCAGTCGCACCGTCACGTCGTACGACAGGGCGCCGTAGGAATCCCTCCTCATGTACACCGGGGTGAGCCTCCGGGACGGGCCGCCGCTTGGTTCCCCGTGCCTCGGGCGCACCTTGCTGGGGAAGCCGGCGCTGCCGCGGTCGAGCATCGTGATGGCGGTCACGGTGCCTGGTAGTCGCGGCCCCTTGGGCGATGCCTAGTCGCCGCCTCCGGGCGCCGCCCCGCCCATCATGCGCAGCATCTCCCTCCCACCCGTACGGAAGAAGCGCACGAGCAGGACCCCGGCCAGCAACAGGAACACCACGTTGAGCCACGTCGTGTAGTTCCAGGCCACACCGTCCATGGGGATGGTCGCCGAGTCGGGGTCGGGCACGAGGCCGAGGCCGCCGAAGACGAACTCGACCACATATCCGGCGACGACCATCGCCAGATAGAACGTGCCGAGCAGAAAGGCTGCCATGCGGGCGCCGTAGTACTTCCGGTAGATGGAGAGGATCGGCAGGATCAGCAGGTCCGCGAAGATGAACGCGACCACCCCGCCGAAGCTAATGCCGCCCTTCCACAGGACCACCGCGAGCGGCACGTTGCCGATGGAGCAGACGAACGAGGCGATGGCGACGAGCGGGCCGATCAGCGGCCCCCAGAGCTTGGACGCCAGCGGGTGCCCGTCGAAGAAGAACGTACGCCAGAAGGAGTCCGGCACCCATGCGGCGATCGCGCCGGCGATGAGCAGCCCGACGACGAGATCGCGCAGAATCGCCGCCCATTCCATGACGAAGACGTGCGCGGTGGAGGTGAAGCCCTCGGCCGAGAACAGCCGCCCGGCGAACGAGCCCTCCTTCCGTACGGACATGTCCATCGCGGCGTGCCCCTCCATCGACCCGGCGAGGCCCCGCTCGGCCTGCTCGCGCGCCTGGACGAGCAGTCGGTCGCGCAGGAAGAGCCGGAAGAGCACGGCGAGCAGCACGATCATGACGGGGCCGCCGACGAACTCGGCCGCGGTGAACTGCCAGCCCATCAACAGGGCCAGAATCACGCCGAGTTCGACGACGAGGTTGGTCGAGGCGATCTCGAAGGCCATCGCCGCGGTGAAGTGGGCGCCCTTGCGAAAGAGGGAGCGGGCGAGCGCGACGGCGGCGTACGAGCAGGAGGACGAGGCCGCGCCGAGGCCGGCGGCGAGGGCGAGGGTGCGCGGCCGGTCGTCGCCGAGCAGGGCGACGACCGTGGACTTGCGCACCACCGCCTGCACGACGGCGGACAGGGCGAAGCCCAGGACCAGCGCCCAGGTGATCTCCCAGGTCATCGAACCGGTGATGCGCAAGGCGTGCAGTACGGCATCCATGGCGTGCCTTCCCTGGGAGGTGCGCGGGAGTTGATTCTCGGCGGCCGGGTTCCGGCCCCGCGCCTCGGCACGGGACCGGAACCGCCGCTCCCCCGGCGCCCGCGCCCTCCGGTCAGGACGCTCGTGCCGGAGGTGACGGCGTTGCCGGGGTTACCACTGTCGTGCGGGCTATCGCGGTCGTGCGGGTTACCGGAGTCGCTCCACGATCTTGTTCATCTGCTCGATTTCGGCGTTCTGTGCCGCGATGACATTGCCCGCGAGCTTCTTCGCGTCGGGGTTGGCCCCGTTGCTCTGCTCGTCCTTGGCCATGGTGACCGCGCCCTGATGGTGGCCGATCATCAGCTGGGCGAACTTCTTGTCGAAGTCCTTGCCCTTCGCGGACTTGAGGGCGCTCATGTCCTGGTCGGACATCATCCCCGCCATGCCGGACGAGTCGTGGTGCATCCCGGGCATGTCCCCCATGGAGGAGGCCGAAGGCGAAGGCAGCGGCTTGCCCCACGACGTGAGCCAGCCCCTCATCGTGGCGATCTCGGGGTCCTGGGCCTTCTGGATCGCGGCGGCCAGGCTCTTGACCTCGGAGTCGGCGGCGCGGCCGTCGGCGAGGCGGGCCATCTCCAGGGCCTGCTGGTGGTGCGGGATCATCTGCTGCGCGAACGTCACGTCGGCGTCGTTGAACGCGCCGGATGCCGACGGGGCTTTGGCGGAAGGGGAGTTGGGGGACGCGGCGCTGCTCGGTCCGTGGTTCATGCCGGACATGGCCGGGTCCTGGGAGGGGGAACCGCCGGAGGAACCGCAGCCCGCCAGGGCGACGGTGAGGGCGGCGACGGCGCCGACGGCCGCGAGCGTGCGGCGGCGGGCGGCGAAAGCGAGGGCGAGGGACATCGAATGGTGTTCTTTCCAGGTGGTCGCGCCCCTGCTGGGGCGCACGAACGGGCAGGGCACACATGGCCGGTCCGGCCGGGGCCGGGCCGAGAGCGCCTGTCACGTCCGTGCGACACACACCTGAAGGAGCAGACCTCTGCCGTGGAGGGGTGGTCCGCGCCGGGCCCGCGCGAAGGGGGTCGTACGACGCCCGGCGAGACCCCGGACGACGAGGACCACCAGGCCGAGCACCCCGAACAGCCCGGCCGCGGCCGCCGGCAGGCGGTCCCGGGCGGGCGTGGACACACATACCTCGCCACTCATGGGTGGGGTGACGGAGGTGGCCTGCCGGCCGATGTGGTCGCCCCACATGGTCGCGTGACCCATGCTCATTGGCGCGCCCATGGGTGTCGCCATGGCCAGGTCACCGTGGCAGCCCCCGGCGGCACTGGCCGGAGCACCATGCATGGAGAAGAGCCCGAACAGGACGGCACACAGCACGAGGAACCGGGAGAACCCGACCCCGCGCGTCCGTCCGCTGTCCACGGCTGCCCCGCCTTCCCTTGCTCGTACGGCTCGTTCCTGCCCGGCCGACCATACCCCCACCGGGTTTACTCCCGGGCGACCACACCCCGGCGTGGACGAACCTCGGCCAGGCACCTTCACCCTCGTGTCCGCCGGGGTTGTCGTGGCCGTGGACCACATCGAAGTAGCCAGGTCAGTGGTGGAATTTGGGCTGGTCCGCCACAAGGGTGAGCTATGTTTTGAGCACACGTGGCATGAGAAGGAGGCCCGCCGGTGTCATCGGGGCAGCAGGTACGCGCCCAGTCGGCCGCGATCACGCCGAGCGGCGAGTCCTCGGACTACGAGCGCGCTCCGGCGGACCGGGTCCGTGCGCTGTTCGACGGCCACCGGCTCTCCCCCGGGCAGCGGCGCATCGCCCAGTACCTCATCGACCACCTCACCGACGCCGCGTTCCTCTCGATCACCGAGCTCGCGGAACGGGTCGGCGTGAGCCAGCCGTCCGTGACCCGGTTCGCCTCCTCCCTCGGCTACAGCGGCTATCCCGCGCTGCGCGAAGTCCTCCAGCCGCTCGCCCTGAGCGCGGTCGCCGGCACCCCCGAGGGCCGCGAGGAGAGCAAGCACAACGAGCTCCAGGCGGCGGTGGACGCCGAGATCGAGAACCTGGAGAACGTGCGCCGGCTGGTCGCCAACACCACCCAGGTCCTGGAGATCGGCCGCGAGCTGGCCCTTTCGGTGCCGCTGACCGTCCTCGGCCTGCGCATCTCCGTGTCCCTCGCCGAGTACTTCGCGTACGCGGCCCGGCGCATCCACCCCGATGTGCGGCTGGTGACGCGCGGCGGCAGCGTCGCCTACGACGCGCTGCTGCAGTCCCGTTCGGCGGGTGGAACGTGGGTGCTCGCCTTCGCCATGCCCCGGCACGCGAAGGAGACCCTCTCCGCGCTGCGCACCGCCCGCAGCGCCGGGCTGCGCATCGCGCTGGTCACGGACACCACGCTCGGCCCGCTCGTCGACGAGGCCGATGTGGCGCTGACCGCGGGCACCGGCTCACGGCTCGTGTTCGACTCGTACGCGGCACCGGGCGTTCTCGCGGCGGCGATCCTGCAGGCGATGGCCGACGCCGACCCGGAGCGGACGCAGGCGCGCCTCGAGGAGTACGAGCAGGCCGCCGACAAGCACGGCTTCTTCCTCTAAGCCGGGCCCGGCCGCCGCCCCCAGCCGCGCATCCGTTTCCCTGACCAGGCCTTTCGTCGCACTGAGTCGACTCTTCCGTTTCTTCCCCCGGGGCCGGATTCGTCCGGGACGGCTCGCAAGATCTTCACACCGCAACAGCGCATGAATTTTTTCATACCCTTGTTTACTCAACGGTATATATGTTTACTGAGCCGTGGCGGTCACCGACTCCCCCCTGCCAAGGAGAGCGACCCCAGTCCCTCTGAGAACGAACAACCGGCGTGGCGCCCCCCTCCTCACGCCGCGCCGGCTGTCCGATCCAGGCTGTCGGATCCGGTGGCACGCCCGTGGCGGCTCCGGCTAACCCCTGAGCCGGGGCCGCCCCCACCTCTCGATCAGAGTTCGACAACCATCGGAAGCGACGAGAATGTCCCCTACGGCCACCACCTCCCTCAGCCCGGACTGGCCCTGTCAGGTCAAATCGCCCGGGAGCCGTGACTGGGAGCGCACCGCCACCCGTTGGCTGCGCGACCTGCTGCCGGCCCGCTACGCCGGCTACTCGCCCCTGGTCCGCCACCACGTCCTGCTGGCACGCCACGCACAGATCCAGGTGCAGCACGAGATCCGCGCGGTGCGCGTGGCCCTCCAGACCAGCCGCGCCGAATTGCCCACCCTGGGCGTGGCACCGGCCGTCATCGAGAACACCATCAGGATGTACGCGATGGAACTCGAGCAGCTCGGCCGCCTCGCGCGCGGGATCCGCCTCGTCATGGAGGCGCTCATGGACGACGGCCCCACGCCCCGAAGGGCAGCCGCACAACGAAGGTGACGCCGGCGCCTACGCGGTGCCGGACCGGTCGAACCGGGAGCGCCCGGTGACCGTTTCGCGGACGCCGACCGGACGCGTCGGCGGACAGTCGGCGGGCGCCTCGCCGCACGCCGACGGCCCGGAATGCGATCTACCGGGGCGCGTGCGAGCGTGGAAGTGGCTCAACCTCCGACCTGCCCAGCAGGGGGCGACCACGATGAGCAAGAAGCAGACCCGTCAGAACCGGGGCGCACGCACCGGCGGCCATGACCGGACCACGACGACGACCACCGCCGAGGTCAAGGAGCAGGCGCAGACCGCCACCGTGTCGGGGGCGATGCACTCGACGCCGGAGGTCTCGCACAAGCAGCCGCGGAAGTTCGGCCACAACTAGCTACAACTAGCCACCACCGGCCTACACCCCACCCTTACCCCGACAACCCAACTGCCTTTTCCACAAGGGCAGTTGGGTGTGTGGCATGCCCCAGCCGCCGATCCGGGGCCAGGCCCGTCCGCGAGGCTCCGGTCCGGCCCGCGGGCTCCTCGCCCGCCGCGACCACCACTCCTCACGATGGCTGTCAGAAGGCGGAGTTGGTCACCCAGCGCTGGAGCAGGCCGTCGTGGCCGGAAGTCTCCAAGGCGTCCGCGCCGCGGTCGAGGCGTCCGTAGAGGAAAAGGAGCAGATCGGCGGCGGGGCCCGCGACGGTGGCGTCCGCCGACTCCGTACCGGCCGCCTTCGCGGGGCTCGGGTCGAGTCCGAACCCGTCGGGGCGCAGGCGGATCAGCCACTCACCGGCCCGGTCCGTACAGCGGAAGCGGATGGTCTCGCCCTGGCCGCGCAGCTCGGCGGTCCCCGGCGCGAACGACGCGGCGAAGGGCAGGTTCACCAGGAACTCGTCCACCGCGTCGGCGGCGAGCGCGGGGTCGATGACGGGCCGGAGGCCGACGGCGAGCTCCGCGTCCACCCGGTGCATCAGCGTCTCGCACAGCATCCGGCGCATCCAGAACCTGGCGTGGGGGTCGGCGCCCCACACCCACATGGGAGCGTCGGGGTCGGTGTCGGCGAACACCTGGGCCGCGACCTGCGCACTGGCCCTCAGCCAGGCGGGGTAGCCGTCTTCGCTCGCCGGCAGTTCGAGTGCGGTGTCGCGGGTGAGCGGCCGCTCCTGGACGCGCTGCCGCAGCAGTCCGGAGAACATGCGCTGCACGCTCCCGGTGTGCCGGATCAAATCGACGAGGGTCCAGCCGGGGCAGCTCGGCACCGGTGTCGCAAGGTCCGCGCCCTCGACGGCCGCCACGAAGCGCTCGGTCTCCGCCATCACCGCGCGGCAGTGGATCGCGGGGGCGAGCCCCAGGGGCGCGTCACTCCGCTCGCCCCCCGCCCCGCCGGTTTCCCGGGCCTCGCCTCCGTGCCCGTCGCTGTTCCCGTTCGCGTTGCTGTCCACGGCCCTGTCCATGTGGTCGCACCTTTTCGTTCGCGCTCTCGCGGTGGGAGCGACCGGATCGTCGCGCGGGTGCGCTCCGGCCGCTCGTCGCCGCACTGTCCGTGATCAGTGTGCGCCGAGGCCGGGCCCGGCGGGGCGGCGGGCCGCGCGACGTGTGCTCGCGGCACACTCGGCCGGGCTTGCCGTGTGTGGGCGGCCGTCCGGTGTATGCAGGGGTGATGGATCTTCAGGCACTGCGCGCGGCCCGCCGCCGCTCCCTGGCGCCGCGGCATGCTCTCCTCGCGGTGCCGCTCGCGATGATCGCGATCGTCACGGCGGGCGATCTGCTCGTCCCGCCCGATGTGCACCTCGGCCCGTTCCTGGCCGCCGCCCCCGCCGTCACGGCGTCGTTCGCCGGGCCCAGGACCACCGGGTTCATCGGCGCGGTCGCCGTGCTGGCGCAGGTGGTCGTCGCGATGGTGCGCGGCAGCGTCACCGATCTCAACCACACCTTCCAGATCATCACGCTGCTCCTGATCTCGGTGTTCGTGACGTTGTTCGCCCATCTGCGCGAGGTGCACGAGAAGCAGCTCGTGCAGTTGCGTTCGGTCGCCGAGGCCGCCCAGCAGGTCGTGCTGCGGCCGCTGCGCGAACGGCTCGGCCCGCTGCGCATCGCGAGCGTGTACCTGGCCGCGGCGGCGGACGCCCAGATCGGGGGCGACCTGTACGCCGCCGCCCGTACCTCGCACGGCACCCGGCTCATCATCGGTGACGTACGGGGCAAGGGCCTCGACGCGGTGGGGGACGCGGCGCTTGTGCTCGGCGCGTTCCGGGCCGCCGCCCATCAGGAGGCCGATCTGCCGGGTCTCGTCGAATATCTCGAACGTGCGGTGGCACCGGACCTGGACCAGGCCCACCAGTCCTCCGTCGGCTTCGACGACCACAGCGAGGCGTTCATCACCGCCGCCCTCATCGACATCCCGGATCTCGGACACGCCGTCCAGCTGGTGAACTGCGGACACCCCTCGCCACTGCTCCTGCGCGGCGGCCGGGTCATCCCCCTGGAGGTCGACCATCCGGCGCCGCCCCTCGGGCTCAGCGGCCTCACGGAGTCCCAACTCACCCCGCAGGGCTTCCCGTTCGAGCCCGGCGACATCCTGCTCCTCCACACCGACGGCGTACTCGAAGCGCGCGACGAGGCGGGCGGTTTCTATCCCCTGGCCGAACGCGCGGCCGCTTGGCGCGGCACCGGACCCCGCGCCCTGCTGAGTCACCTCCGCGACGACCTGCTCGCCCACACCCCGACCGGGACGTTGGGCGACGACGCCGCGATGGTGGCGATCGAACGGCTGCCCACGCCCACGCCCACGCAATAGGGTGCGCCCCGCCCGTAGGGATTCGATGATGGAAGAACCCCCGTCCGGCGAGAGGCATCCCCCGGGCATCCGAGAGACGGGACCAGACCATGCCGCAGGAACCAGCAGATGAGCGGCCTGCTCCCGAGGGCGAGCGGCCGGCCTCCCGAGGGGAGCGGCCGGCCGCCGGAGGTCCGCGGGCCTGGTCCGGGCGTGCGGGTGCGCGGGCCTTCGCCGCGGTGGACGCGGCGACCGACTGGCTGGTCGGCTATCCGTTCGTGTTCCGGGCGCTGGCCGAGCGGAGCAGGGCGGGCGGGGTACTCCTTGACTTCGGCTGCGGGCCCGGCACGGTCGCCGAACACGCCGCCCGGCGGCTCGGCATGCGCGTCATCGGCGTGGACGCCTCCCCCGACATGCTCGCCCTGGCCCGCGAACGAGGCACCCCGGACGCCGAGTACCACCTGGTCACGGAAGGTCGCGCGGACGGTCTGTCCGACGGGTGCGCGGACGCGGCGATGTGCAACCACGTCCTGGCGTCGCTGCCCGACGAGCGGACCGTCCTCGGCGTGTTCGGCGAGATCCACCGGCTGCTGCGGCCGGGCGCCCCGCTCGTCCTGCTGACCACCGACCCGGCGGGCAGCGGCATCGAGTACGCCTCGCTGAAGGTCGGCGAACCCGGTGTCACCTACGCCCCCGGCCGGCCCATGACCGTACGACTTCGCCGCACCGACGGGACGTGGCAGACCATGCCCAATCACGCCTGGCCCCCCGGCGCGATCTCCGCCCTCCTGGAGCGTGCTGGTTTCACCCCCGTCGCGCAGCACCATCCGACCCCGGACGAGGCGGAGGGCGTCGCCGACCCGGCCCATGCGCACAGCCGCGACTGGGCGGCCGAACGGCGTCGCCCGCCGCTCGTGGTGACCGTCGCCCTCAGGCCCTGACCCGGGCCGCCGGGGTGCCGCCCCTCGCTCCTGACCTGCGAGCCTTCAGAGGTGGCTGTCCAGGAAGGCCGTCAGCTCGGCGCCGTCCATCGCGCCCGCCGCCAGGGCCACGGCCTCCCCTTCCTTGATCAGGACGACCGAGGGCGCGGCCGTGACCTCGTAGCGCCGCACCGGTTCCGGGCAACGCGTCATGTCGACCTTGACGGCGGTCAGGCGCCCCGCGTACGCCTCGGCGGCCTCGCCCACGACCGGGTCCATCTCCTTGCACGCCTTGAGGGCCTTGGGCCAGGTCCCGCTGAAGTAGGCGAGCACCGGGCCGTCGGACATGGCGAGGATGAAGTCGAACTCCTTGTTCTCCAGCGGTTGGTGGACCCTGCGGGCCATGGTGTTCCTCCGAGTTGCGGGCGGTACCGCACCGCGTACGACGAGCAGTACGCCGGCCGGCACTGCGCCCCCATGATGACCCGCGCGCACGGCCCACGGCGAAACGCGCGTTCCGGTGGCGCGAAGCGGCGCTGGACAGGGACGGCGGGATGTGCCGTCACCGGCACGTTCGGCGCGTGCGGCGGGGCACCCGGCGACACGGATCCGGACGGCCGTGCGGCGAGGTGCGCGGCGCGAGGGCCGGGCGGGCGGATACTGGCGGCATTTCCGTACGCCCGCGCGTCCGAGGAGCCGGCCATGGTTCTGCCTCCCCCATCAAGCCGGCCTTCGCCCGGAGCCCCCGGGCGGCGTGCGGTGCTCCTCGGCACGGCTGCCTGGTGCGTGGCCACCGCGGCCTGTTCGAGCGGGGGCAAGCCCTCGCCCGCCGCCGCGTCAACGGGTACCGGCTCGCGCACGCCTTCCACCGCTTCCCCGGCCGGCTCGGCGTCCTCCTCCGGCTCGCCGTCCGTCTCCGCGAGCCCGCCGGACGTGCTGCCCAGGGCCGTGCCGTGGCGGCCCGGGCCGGGCGAGATCGAGCCCGCCGCCAAACTCGCCGCCGTGCGGCTCGTCGAGGCACTGGGTACCTGGCCCGCCGGCAAGGGCGGCCGGGAGGCGGCCGCGGCGCGCGTCGCCGAACTGGGCGTCTCCGACGCTCTGGCCGCTCAACTGGCCCAGGAATCAGGGTCGTTGGCGCCATCCGCGGATGCGGCGGTGGTCCGGGTGATCGACGCCCAGTACGGCGGGATCCTGCCCGACACCGCGAGCGTGCTGGTCGTCTGCGACCAGCCGACGCTGACCGGCTCGTCCGTGCACCACGGGGGCACGACGGTCGACGTGCGGCTCAGCCGTGACTCCGGCGGCTGGGCCGTCACCTCCCTGCACCCCGCGGCCCCGGGTCCCGCCGCGGCCCTGGACTCGGCGGCCCGGGAGGTACTCGCCCAGTCCCGCATCGAGCTGCCACCGGCCTCGGTCGCCGACATCCGCAGCGGTGCCGTGCACGACAGCGCGTTGCGCGCGATGCTCCAACTCGCGGGAACCTACCGGCTTTCGGTCAGTGTCGTGCGCTCCGGGCACCCGCTGGACGTGTTCGGTACCGACCGGCCGAGCGACCATCCGCTGGGCCGCGCCTTCGACGTGTGGCGCATCGACGGCCGCCCCGTCGTCGACCCGGCGACCTCACGCTCCCTGATCACTTCGTTCATGCGGGCCGCGGCGGCGGCCGGTTCGTACAACGTGGGCGGCCCTGTGCGGCTGACGGGCGGCGCCACGGCCAACCAGTTCTTCTCGGACGACACCCACCACGACCACGTCCATGTGGGCTTCTCCTCCTGACCGCATCCACTCCTCCTGACCGCATCCACGCCGGACCGCGAGGGCGCGGGCCAAGGTATCGGCCGGCACATCGCGCCGGCAGCCCGGATGCCGGACGGGCCGTGCTGCGGGTCGACCAGGCCTTGGGCAGGACGGAGTCGGTCAGTGGGAGGGGGCGAAGACCGACCGGAGGTGTTTGCCGTTGATCAGGGCCATCACGGCGAGCAGGAGCAGTCCGCAGACCGCTTGTTCGGCCTTCATCCACGCGGGGAAGGCCCCCGGCAGCGCGATGACGGCCGCGATCGCCACGACCATGACGCCGGAGATGACCCTGAGCCTGCGATACGCCGAGCGAGACCCCCGGCCCGCGCGGAGGGCGCACAGGAACGTCACGAGCGCGCTGACAACCACGATGGTTCCCCGGACCCACACGGCGGAGTTCACCTCGGCCGAGTCGTCGCGGAGCAGGACGATGGCCGCCAGCGTGAGCACGCTGATCCCCAGGTAGGCCCCGACGAGTGCCTTCGTGCCGCGGAAGGCGGCGAGGCTGCGGGGATGGTTCAGGGCCTGAGGGGGCACCGGCGCGGGGGCGGGTCGCGCGCTGCGGGCGGGGCGCGAACTGCGGACGGCGTTCATGAAGGTCCTCGCTTCTCGGGGCTCGTTCTCCTGGTTCGGTCGCTCCTGCGGCGGCCAAGTCCAGGGTCCGCCCCGCGTACCGCCCATCCATCGCCCGCGCGGACGAAGCCCACTCGGCTCGGCGTCAGGGCCCGGTGAGGGCCGCCCCGTAAGGGGGCACCTCCTGGGCGAGGGCGCCCCGCGCCGGTGTCGCCGGTGTCGCCGGTGTCGCCGTTGTCGCCGGTGTCGGCGGTGTCGGCGGTGTCGGCGGTGTCGGCGGTGTCGGCGGTGTCAGGCCATCGCGACGGTCAGGAGGAACGCCGAGTCCTCCAGTGCCTCCACGGTGTGGGATGTGGCCGGTACCGCGAGGAGATCCCCGTGCCGGCCCTCCCACGTGTCCTCCCCGGCGACGAGCCGGATCCGGCCCGTCCACACCAGCAGCGTGGCCTCGCCCCCGTGGCCGTGCTCGCCGAGCGTGCTCCCCTCGGTCAGGGCCATGACCGTCTGGCGCAGCACACGCTCGTGCCCGCCGATCACGGTGGACGCGCTGCGCCCGGACCCGGCATCCCGGGCGGCCTTCAGCTGAGCGCGGGCGATCGCTTCCAGAGAGAACTTCTCCATGCCTTGCTCTCACTTCCTTGTGCGGAGGGTGCCGGGCCCCAGCGCCACGGGGCACCAGGCCGACCCTCGCAGACCCCCGGCCGGGCGGCACGCCGGGACGCGCCGGAAGGCGGGCCCACCCGGACCCGGCCTCCCCTCCCCGGAGCCCAGCACCCCCGCTCCACCCATCAGGAGGTCGGCAGCCCCAGGCCCCGCACGAGCGTGGACGCGGTGTTCGCGATCACCGCGTTGTCCGTGGGGGCGTCGGCGGCCTTGTGGCTGGTGTAGATCGCGATGATCACGGGGTGGCCCGACTTCGGCCACGCCACGGCGATGTCGTTGGCGGAGCCGTACGCATCGGTCGTGCCGGTCTTGTCGCCGACGGTCCAGTCCTCGGGCAGCCCGGCCCGGATGCGCTCGCCGCCGGTGACGGTGGCCCGCAGCCAGGTGTTCAGGGTGTCCCGGTCGGCCGGCGCCAGACCGCGTCCGAGGGAGGTCCTCGCGAGGTCGCGCCCCATGGCGGCGGGAGCCGTGGTGTCGCGCTGTTCGCCGGGCCGCCAGTCGTTCAGCTCGGGCTCCCAGCGGTCCAGGCGCGAGACCGGGTCCCCGAGGGACCGGTAGTAGCGGGTCATGCCCTGGGGGCCACCGATCTGGTGGAGCACCATGTTGCCCGCGGTGTTGTCGCTCTGGGTGATGGCCGCCCGGCAGAGTTCGGCGACCGTCATCCCCTTGTCGCCCTGCCCCTTGGTGACCGGCGAGTTGGCGACCTCGTCGCCGGCGCTCCAGTGGACGACCTTGTCGAGGAGCCCCGGCTCGACGTGCCGGGCCCGGTCGAGCACGGCCGCACAGGCCATGGCCTTGAAGGTGGACAGCGAGGGGAAGCTTTCGTTGCCCCGGTAGCTGACGGTCCGTCCGGTCCCGGTGTCGAGGGCGTACGCGCCGATGCGTACGTCATGGGTGGCTTCCAACTGCCGCAGTGCGTCCGCCACATCATGGGTGCTGCCCCCATGGAGCGGCGCCGGCCACGAGGGGGCGTGGGCGGCGGTGTGGCCCCTGGCTTCGGCCGCCTGCGCGGTGGAGGCGGTCCCCGTGCTGAGCACCGCGAGGGCGAGCAGCGCGGCGGGCCACTTCGCAGGGGAGCGGCGCAGGGCGGCAAGGCGTGTCGTGTTGTCTCGCATGCCACCAGAAGAACAGGCGGCGCGCCCGGCGTCCAAGAGGCGTCCCGGGAACACATCCATAGCGAACTGCCTATGGCACCTGTTGAGAGGGGGCACGGGCCGGCGGAGGCGGGACCGCGAACCGAGCACCGCAAGAGTGCTGAACTCGTCAGCCACACACCGGAATTGGCCAATGACCACTCGGATACATCAACGATCCGTTGGATTCGCTGACGAGCCGGCGAACGTTCACCCGTTGGCCTCCTAGAGTCTGGGTTCTCTTTCCGTACGCACACCTGCGTACGCGTACGCATACAGGGAGCGGAGCCATGGACTCGTTGCGTCATCTCGCCGCCCATCTGGGGCTCGACCTCACCGCCATCTGCCTGCTCACGTTCGCGATCTACTATCCGAGGCACCGACGGCGCGACCTCGTGCCCGCGTATCTCGCCCTGAACGTCGCCTTGTTCACCATCGTCGCGGCCCTCGCCGAAGTGGGCGGACGCGGCGGCATGGCGCTCGGCTTCGGCCTGTTCGGCGTCCTGTCGATCATCCGGCTGCGCTCCGACGCCGTACAACACCAGGAAGTGGCCTACTACTTCACCACGCTGGTGCTCGGCCTCATCTGCGGTCTGCCCCATCTCCGGTTCGCCCTGGCGGCGGCGCTGAGCGCCGTCCTGCTCCTGGTCGTGTACGCCGCCGACCACCCACGGCTGTTCGCCCGCGCCCGCCGCACGGTCATCACCCTGGACCGCGTCCACACCGACCCGTCGGCGCTGCGGGCCGACCTCGCCCGGCGCCTGGGCGAGCCGCAGCACTGGACGGTCATGGAGATCGACTTCGTACGGGACCTGATGGTCGTCGACGTCCGCTATCGCGAGCCGCTGGCGACGGTCGCCGCGCCCACGGCCACCCCGGGCCGGCCCGTCCACGCCGAGGCGCCGCGCCCGGCCGCGCCCGCCCTGGACACCGCGTGAGCATCGCCCGGGCCGCGATCCCGGCGCAGTCCGGCGCCCCGGCCGCCGAAGCCGTGCGGGCCGTCAACGAGGCGGCGTGGGGCGCCGACCCGATCTCGCTGGCCGAGCTCAACGACCGGTCCTCGCTGCTCACCCGCTTCGACCGCAGCTATCTGGTGCCCGCCCGCACCTTCCTCCGGGTGGCCGGCCGGCTCACCGAGGCCCACCGTCCGGGCGGCCCCTTCCGGGCGCTGGCCATCGACGGGCGCCGGGCCTTCCGCTACCACTCGGTGTACTACGACACCCCCGGCCTGCGCTCCTTCCACGACCACCGGCAGGGCCGCCGGCTGCGGTTCAAGGTCCGCGAACGCCTCTACGAGGACAGCGGGGAGCGGCAGTTCGAGATCAAGCTCAAGGGCGCCCGGGGAGACACGGTCAAACACCGCCGCACCCTCACCGGGGCCGACACCCCGCTCGGCGTCGCGCAGCGGGTGTTCCTCGCCGACACATTGCGGCACGCCTACGCGATCGAGGCGCCGACCGTGCTCGGGCCCTCGCTGTCCACCGACTACCTCCGGACCACGTTCGTGGCCGACGGGCAGCGCATCACCTGCGATGCCGGGCTGGTGTGTGTCGATCTGGGCAGCCACCGGGCCGTGCGCGCCGACGCCGGTCTCGTACTCGTCGAGACGAAGTCCGCCGGACACCTCACGGAGGCGGACCGGCTGCTGCACGCCCATCGGGTGCGTCCCGCCGTGTTCACGAAGTACTGCGGTGCGCTGGCCGTGCTGCGTCCCGAGCTGCCCGCCAACCGGTGGCGGCGCGCCGCCCACCAGGCCTTCGGGCCCGTATCGCACTGACCGGTCCGGCCGGCCGCTGGGCGCCGCGCCGGGCGGCTCGGCGCACTACTGCACACCAGCATGGCCGCCGTATGGTGGGCCGTCACATGTGTCCGGGCAGAGAGGAATTGATGGTGCGCAGGACCAGGAACATCCGACGTGCCGCCGCGCTCGCGGCCACGGTACTGCTGTCCGCCGGCCTGACTCCCGTCGCGTTCGCAGCGGGTGCCCCGTCAACACCGCCGGGCCCGGACGCCGCCGAGCTGGGCGCCTTCTGGACCGCGGCCCGTATGGAGGCCGCACAGCCCGGCGACACAGGTCCGGGTGACAAGGGTCCGGGTGACACAGGTCCCGGTGACACGGGTCGGGATCACTCCATGGGGGCCGGCACCACGGCGCCGACCGTGGACGGGCCCCGGCCCGGCGAAATCATCCCCCCGAGCAAGAGCTTCGACGGCATCCCCCAGGCGGGCACCTTCTTCTGGACGGACGCCTCCGGTACGGGGCGTACGTGCAGCGGATCAGTGGTGCGCAGCCCCGGCCGCAACCTGGTGCTCAGCGCCGGGCACTGCCTGAAGGGGTACTCGGGCAGTTCCCCCAAGCGGCACCTCGCCTTCGTGCCGCAGTACCACGACGGCACCACCCCTTTCGGTGTCTTCCCGGTCGAGGACAACGGCGTGTACGTCTCGCAGGAGTACTACGACAAGGGTGAACACGCGGGCGCCGCCTATGACTTCGGGTTCGCGGTCACCGAGCCCGACCAGGACGGCAAACGGCTGGAGGACGCGGTCGGCGGCGTTCAGCTCCTCACCGGATCGGGGTACGCCCACGCCCCCGTGCGCATGATCGGGTATCCCGGTGGCGCGCAGAAGCCGCTGGAGTGTCTGAGCAAGACCACGAAGTGGGTCAGCGACGACGCGGCCGACCCGGGCACGTTCGAGCGCATCGCCTGCGCCGGTTTCGTGGGCGGCACCAGCGGCGGCCCGATGCTGGTGGCGCGGCCGGGCGGCTGGGGGGTGGTCGGAGTCATCGGCGGCTACCACACCGGCGGCAACACCCCGCAGGTCTCCTACAGCGCGTACTTCGGCGCCGCCACGCAGGCCCTGTACAGGGCCGCGACCACCGGAGCGCCCCCGGCGGGCCCCGCCTCCTGATCACCGCGTTCCAACAACACCTCCCCGATCGGCGCCCCCTGATCGCACCTCCTCATCGCACCTCCCCCATCGGCACACTTCGGCCCTCGGCTCGAACAACCCGGGAATCACTTCAGGAATTGCGCAATCGTGGAACCGTAGCCGGGTACCGGACGTTCTAACCGGACGACGGAAAAGGCACAACCACGGAGGAAGAACATGGGCGTGAGCCTGGGCAAGGGCGGCAATGTCTCGCTGAGCAAGGAAGCCCCCGGCCTCGTGGCCGTCACGGTGGGCCTGGGCTGGGACGTGCGGACGACCACCGGCACGGACCACGACCTCGACGCGAGCGCGCTGCTGTGCAACGAGAGCGGCAAGGTGCTCTCCGACAGCCACTTCGTCTTCTACAACAACCTGACAAGCCCCGACGGTTCGGTGCGGCACACCGGCGACAACCTCACCGGTGAGGGCGAGGGCGACGACGAGACCATCAACATCGACCTCTCCGCCGTCCCGGCTCCCGTCGCGAAGATCGTCTTCCCGGTCTCCATCCATGATGCCCAGGCACGCGGCCAGAGCTTCGGCCAGGTGCGCAACGCCTACATCCGCGTGATCAACCAGGCGGGCGGCACCGAGCTGGCCCGCTACGACCTGAGCGAGGACGCCTCGACCGAGACGGCGATGGTCTTCGGAGAGCTCTACCGGCACGGCGCCGAGTGGAAGTTCCGCGCCGTCGGCCAGGGTTACGCGTCCGGGCTCGCCGGCATCGCCTCCGACTACGGGGTCAACGTCTGACGCGGACGGCGTTTTGCGGTCGGCCCGGCCCGTGTGTGGGGGTGCGCGGGTGCCGTACCCCCACACCGTCCCGTCCCGGCGTCAGCAGGCCTTGACGTGCCAGACCGGGGCGAAGTTGTAGCTGCCGTTGTACCAGTTGTTGGTGGGGTCGGTGTCGACCAGCGTGTTGTAGTTGCGGTCCTGGATCAGCGCGTGTGCGCCGCCGGTGTTGTCGTTGATCCAGGAGCCAACGCCGTTCCAGTTGTTGAGGTTGTATTCGGCGCAGTGGTACATGCGGAACATGGTTCCGGTGTAGTTCGCGCCGGTGTAGATACAGAAGTAGCCGGGCGTACAGCCCTCGTCCGGGCTCACGCCCGCGACACCGGCCACCGAGGCGCCGTTGTTGTCGTGCGGACCGGCGAAGGCGACACCGGAGGTGGCGGCGGCGAACGACAGCGCCATGGCGCTGATACCGAGTGCGGCCTTGGTTGCCTTGCGGATTGCCATGCTGATTCCCCTGTTGGGCTCTGCGGGGCCGGTCCCGTACCGGCCCTCGTGCCGTGTTCGTGATTGCCGGCCACTCGACGTGCCGGTCACCGTCGACCTCGACCTCAACCTTGGCCTCGGCCGACCAAGTCGCCTATTGGATAGGCCAGTTGAGACATCGCTCGGCTTGTCGATCCGGCGGCACAGCGATGCGGCGGTCGCTCTCGGCCCGGCCCGCGACGCAAAGACCCTCGCACGGACACCGCCCCTCGACGAGGGGGAAATCGGCTGTCGCGATATCGCCGATCGCAACGCCCTTCCCGGTGCCGGGAGATTTCGTCTGAGTTCCCCGAGGCGCCCCGGCCGGCCGGCACTGTGGCGTTTCCAGGTGGCCAGGCGGGCGAAACGGCCACCGGCCCGGGGACCCGCCCCGGCGGCGACGGCGCGATGCGACCACTGGCCGACCGCCTGCCGGCCACGCGCCTCCGCCCCACCGGGCCACCGGGCCACCGGGCCACCGCCCCACTGCCCCTCCGGGCCTCCGGGTCTTCGCGCCGCCGGGCAACGCCACGCCTCCGGCCCTCTTCCGATGATCACGGTTGTCGCGCGAGCGGGTGACGGGGCAGTCGGCCGTCTCGACCCGCACCCGGATCCCCGCTACG
The DNA here is from genome assembly GCF_042892175.1 of Streptomyces sp. NPDC001828. Lineage (NCBI taxonomy): Bacteria > Bacillati > Actinomycetota > Actinomycetes > Kitasatosporales > Streptomycetaceae > Streptomyces > Streptomyces sp. NPDC001828. The sequence goes on along the minus strand of NZ_JBIATV010000001.1, from coordinate 504,478 downwards.
AAGAGGTCGCGGACTCTTCCGCCCTTCCGCTCCACCCTGGAGGCGCCCCGCCGTGCAGTGGTTCTCGTCGTCGGCGTACTGGTTCGGCCGACTCGTATTCCAGCGCTCGCTGGCGGCCGTCTATCTCGTGGCGTTCCTCGCGGCGGCCCTGCAGTTCCGGGCACTCATCGGGGAACGCGGGATGCTTCCCGTGCCCGCCTTCGTGCGGCGCGTGCCGTTCCGCAGTGCACCCAGCCTGTTCCATCTGCGGTACACGGACCGCCTGTTCGCCCTGTGCGCGTGGTCGGGCGCGGTGCTGGCGGGGGCGGTCGTCGCGGGAGCCGCCGATGCCGTGCCGCTCTGGGCGGCGATGGTGTGCTGGGCGGTGCTGTGGGCCCTGTACCTGTCGATCGTCAACGTCGGCCAGACCTGGTACGGCTTCGGCTGGGAGTCGCTGCTCCTGGAGGCCGGGTTCCTCGCCGTCTTCCTGGGGAACGACGACGTCGCCCCGCCGGTGATCCTGATGTGGCTGCTGCGGTGGGTGGTGTTCCGGGTGGAGTTCGGCGCCGGCCTCATCAAGCTGCGCGGCGACCCGTGCTGGCGCGATCTGACGTGCCTGTACTACCACCACGAGACGCAGCCGATGCCCGGGCCGCTCAGCTGGTTCTTCCACCATCTGCCCAAGCCTCTGCACCGGGCGGAGGTGGCGGCGAACCACTTCGTCCAACTCGTCGTCCCAGTAGCCCTGTTCACCCCACAACCCGTGGCGAGCATCGCCGCGTGCCTGATCATCTGCACCCAGCTGTGGCTGGTGCTCTCCGGGAACTTCGCGTGGCTGAACTGGCTGACCATCGTCCTCGCCGCCGCCGCCCTCGACGGCTCCCCCGTCGCGAGCCCACCTCCGCTCCCCCACCCTCCGCTCTGGTACGAGATCGTGGTCGCGATGGTGGCCGTGCTCGTACTGGTGCTGAGCTATCGCCCCGCCCGCAATCTCCTTTCGCGCGGGCAGCGCATGAACACGACGTACGAGCCCCTGCATCTGGTGAATTCGTACGGTGCCTTCGGGAGCATCACGCGCGTCCGGCGTGAAGTCGTCATCGAGGGCACGGCGGACGATTCGGTGACGGAGCGAACCGTATGGCGGGAGTACGAGTTCCACGGAAAGCCGGGCGATGTCCGGCGGCTACCGCGCCAGTTCGCCCCGTACCATCTGCGGCTCGACTGGCTGCTCTGGTTCCTGGCGCTCTCGCCGTCCTACGGATATTCCTGGTTCAGCGCATTCGTGGAACGGCTTCTGGTCAACGACCCCGATACGCTGCGCCTGTTGCGGCACAATCCCTTTCCCGACGCGCCACCCGTATTCATCCGCGCCCGCTCGTGGCGTTACCGCTTCACCACGTGGCAGGAACTCCGTACGACCGGGGCATGGTGGCACCGGGACGCACCCCGCGAATTCCTGCCCCCGACCACACTGCGCTGACCCCGCCGAGCCGGCCCATCGGGGTCGGCGGAGTCGGCGCGGTCCACTGGGTCGGCGCGGTCCACGGGCTGGGCGAGGTCAACGGGGTCACGGGGTCAGCGGACGATCTGGTCGCCGTCCGGCACGTCCTGGACGGTCACCAGGGGGCGCGGAACACCGAGCCCGTCGGCCACCGCGCGGGCGATGCCTTCGACGTCCTGGCCGGTCGGGACCGGCACCGGGTCCATGTCGCCGTAGCTCTCGATCGCCTTGGTGAAGTAACTCGGGTGCCAGGCACCGACCGCACCCCTGACCTCGACGGCGGCCACCGGCCGGCCCCCGGCCCGAGCCTTCAGGGCGGGCAGTATCTCGTCGGAGCGCAGCTCGCCGGGCACCTGGAACAGGCTGGCGTGCGCGCCCACCAGGCCGCCGCCGCGCAGACGGACCGTCACGGTGAGGCAGCTGGTCACACTCGGGTACGTGAGCACACCGCCCGGCGCGACCTCCTTGACCTGCCCTTCGGAGATGGTGGCTTCGAGGGGCGCCCTTCCCTCGCGCACGGCCGCCCCGGCCACCGCTTCCGCCCCGACGGTCGGGGCATGGGCGTCCGGCGCCGTTCCCTGCGTGCGCGCCCGCGCCGCCGAGCCCGCCCCGATCTGCAGGGCGAGCAGCGCCACCGGGAGCACCAGGGCGCCGGCCACGGCCGCCCGTCGTGCCGTCGGCCGTACGAGCACCGGGGCGGAGGCGGAAGGACGGGACTGCGGAAGGAACACGGAAACTCCTGCTGATCAAGCGGGGCCGGTGAGACAGGTGCGGGTGCACGCTCCTCGGCCGAGGGTGAGCCGACCACTGTACGCAGCACACATGTGGCCGCGCCCCATGCCTGGAGCCGCCATATGGCCACTCCACATGGCGGCTCGGCATGCGAAACCCGCTCCGACACACACCCACCTGTCCCCGCGCCGCATGGCTACGGGAACAACAACTACGGCGCGGGCATGGCCAGTTGACGACACCTAGCCCTTCATCGGCTCGATCATCGCCGTCAGTACCGAGTGCAGGTCCTCACCCGGAGCCGGGCGCAGGGCCGGGGCGAGGCGGTCCGCGCGGTAGTGCCAGCGGTGGTCGAGGTCACGGTGCACCTCCTGCTCGAAGGTGACGGCGCTGTCGCTGCCGAGCAGCGTCACCAGCTCGGCGGTCAGGTCGGACCAGGCCACGTGACCGCTCACCGCGTTGGCCACGCCGTGCACGGGTGCGTCCAGGCAGGACACCACCGCGCGGGCCAGGGCGGCCGCGTGCACCCAGGGCGCCCCGTACCAGTCATGGCCCCCGGCGCCGGCGGCGGGCAGGGCGATGGGGTGGCCGCCCAGGGCGGCCTGGTACAGCAACCCCGTCGCACCCCAGCGGAGTTGGTCGCGCAGCCGGTCGTGCGCGCCCCACACGATGGGCGACCGTACGGCGCTCGCGCCGCCCCGCCCTTCGGTGCCCGCCGCGCTCAGCAGGAGCCGCTCGCAGTCCAGCTTGGCCTGGCCGTACGGGCTCAGCGGTGCCTGCGGGGCCGACTCCTCGGGCACTTGGGCGGCCTTCGGCTGCCCGTAGGCGTCCACACTGCTCACGAAGACGAAGGGGCCGCCGCGCCACGCGTCGACCATGGCCCGCATCGCGGCCACGTCCACGTCGGGGCGGGTGAAGGTGCATGCGGCGTGGATCACGGCGTCCGCGCTCTCGACGGCGGTGCGCAGACCGTCCAGGTCGCCGAGGTCGCCCTCGATCACCTCGATGCCGTCGCCGCCGACCAGGTGCGCGGACTCGGGACGGGCCAGCGCGAGCACCGGCCTTCCCCGCGCGGCGAGTTCGCGCAGCACGAAGGCGCCGACGCCGCCCGTGCCGCCGGTCACCAGGACCGTGCCCTCGCGCGACCGGCGCGGTCGCGTGGAAGCGGCCGGGGCCGACGCGGCGACGGCAGACGCCCGGTCCGCGGCGCGCGCGTCGAGCAGTTCGGCGATGGCTCGGGGGGTACGGGTCTGCATGATGTCGAGGCCGACCAGCGGCAGGGTCAGCGCGGACCGCAGACGTTCGGCGAGCTGGACGGCGGCCAGCGAGTGGCCGCCGAGCGCGAAGAAGTCGTCGTCGGGAAGCGGCCGTTGGCCGAGGAGTGCCGCGAACCCCTCGGTCACCGCTTCGAGGTGGGGGCTCCTGGGTGTGGCCGGCGCCGGTGCCGCGGGCAGCCGTGCGGTGTCCACGGCGCCGTCGGCCGAGCGCGGCATCGCGTCGAGCAACATGACCGTGGCGGGGACGAGTTCACGTCCGAGGGCGCCGCGCAGATGGGTGCGGAGCTGGACGGGTGAGGGCCCTCCGGTGCGGCGCAGTACGGCGTAGGCGAGCAGGGGGCCGCCCGCCGGGTCCGGTACGTGTGCGTCGGCGATCTCGGGGTGGGCCAGCAGGCGGGCCTCGGCCGGATGGCGGCCGTCGTCCTCCGGCTCGGCGAGGCTGCCGGTGGGCTCCGGCTGTCCCAGCGGTCCCGGCCGTCCCGGCAGTGCGCACAGCGGGAGTTCGGGGTCGGCCGCCACGGCGGTGAGGAGTTCGGCGAAGGACGCGGCCAGGGCTCGGCCCGTCTCCTCGTCGAGGGCGGCCCTGCCGTACTGGACCAGGCTCGCGGGCTCGTCCGTGTCGCACAGGCCGAAGGTCAGGTCGAACTTGGCCTCGCCGACGCCCACTTCGACGGGGCGCGCCTCAAGTCCCGGCAGTCGCAGAGCGGTCCCCGCACCCACCACGTCGGAGGTGACTCGGACGAGGGCGGTGCCGTCGTCGCCCCGGGCCGCCGCGCCGAGCCGTTCCAGGATCAGGTCGAAGGGCACTTCGCGGTGCCGCTGCGCTTCGAGGAGGGCGTCGCGTACGCGCTCGACGAGGGTCGCGAAGCCGGGGTCGCCGGACAGGTCGACGCGCACCGGGAGGGTGTTGACGCACAGGCCCACCAGGCCGCGCATCGCCGGGCCCTCGCGGTGGGTGGCGGCGCAGCCGATGACGAGGTCGTGTTCGCCGGTGAGTCGGTGCAGCGCGGCGAAGGCGGCGGCGAGGCCCACGGTGAACACCGTGGCCCGGCGCTGCCGGCCGAGCTCGCGCAGCGCGGGCAGCACTTGCTCGCCGAGTGCGGTGGAGCGGGTCGCCGCCGGGTGTTCGGCCACGTCGGAGGGGAGGGTGAGCGGCCGGGGAAGGCGCGGCGGGGTGGCTCCGGTGAGACGCCGCGTCCAGTGGGCGAGACCGTCTTCGAGCCGGGCCGGGTCGGTGTGCTCGCGGCGTGCGAAGTCCGCGTACTGCGGCGGCTCGGGCAGCACGGGGGTACGGCCGTCCACGGCGGCCTCGTACAGTGCGCAGAGTTCCTCGGCCACGGTCTCCAACGAGCCGCCGTCGATGGCTATGTGATGGAACGTCAGCAGAACGGTATGGTCCCGCGGTCCGTGGCGCAGGACGAGGGCGCGCGGGATCGTGCCGTCGGCGAGGTCGAAGGGGCGGCGGGCCTCCTCGGTCAGGAGCCGGTCGCCGTCGTCCGGGGACTCGACCACGATGACCTCGATCGCCCCGGGGGCGGGCAGCGGCTCCTGGTAGGGCTCGTCGCCGTCGCGGCCGTAGCGGGTGCGCAGGATTTCGTGGCGGCGCACCAGCCCGGTGAGCGCGGTGCTCAGGGCGTCCGGGTCGAAGGGGCCGGTCAGCCGGGTCGCGAACGGCACGCTGTACTGGGCGCTGTGCCCGCCGAGCCGTTCCATGAGCCACATGCGGCGCTGGGCGTGGGTGAGCGGGGCGGGTCCGGCGGGGCGGACCTCGGCCTGCGCCGGGGCGGTGGAGCGGCCGGCGGCGCGGGCGCGGGCCCTGCGCAGCAGCTCTTGCTGCAGGGCGGCGGAGGTGTCAGTGGCGGCCATCGGTGTCCTCGGGCGCGTCGGGGTGCAGGTCGGTGTGTGCGGCGAGCAGGGCGCGCTCGACCAGGTCGGCGTGTCCGGCGACCGTGGGGGCGGTGAAGAAGTCGGCGAGGGACAGCTCCACGCCGAGGTCCTCGCGCAGTTCCTCGGCGACGACGAGAGCGAGCAGGGAGTGCCCGCCGAGTTCGAGGAAGTCGGCGTCGGGCCGGGTCACTTCGCAGCCGAGCGAGCGGCCCCACACCTCCGCGACGGCCTGTTGCAGCGGGGTGAGCGGCTCGGCGGCGCCGATGGTGTCGACGGCGGTCGCGAGGTCGGCGAGGGCCCGGCGGTCGACCTTGCCGGAGGTGGTGAGCGGCAGCCGGTCGACGACGGTCAGCTCGTCGGGGACCAGGTGGCCGGGCAGGAAGGCGGTCAGCCGGGCGAGGAGCGCCTCGGAGCGGGGCACCGGCCCCGGCCCGGCCACCACGAAGGCGGCGAGGCGGGCGTCGTCGGGGGTGGGGCGGCGCACGGTGACGGCCGCGTCGTCCACCTCCGGCTGCTCGCGCAGCGCGTGCTCGATCTCTCCGGGCTCGATGCGGAAGCCCCGCACCTTGATCTGGTCGTCGGTGCGGCCGTGGAAGTCGAGGATGCCGTCCGGGCGGGCGGAGACGAGGTCGCCGGTGCGGTAGAGGCGGCCGAGCATCGGGTGGTCGACGAAGCGCTCGGCGGTCAGCTCGGGCCGCCGGGTGTAACCGTGGGCGAGGCGGCTGCCGCCGATCCACAGTTCGCCGCGTACGCCGTCTTCGACGGGCAGGTCCGCCCCGTCGAGGACGTGGGCCGTGGCGCCGGCCACCGGGCGGCCGATGGGCACGGGCCCGTCGCAGTCGGCGTCGCTGACGCGGTGGGCGGTGGCGAACGTGGTGGTCTCGGTCGGGCCGTAGCCGTTGACGAGCTCGACCCAGGGGAAGGCGCGCAGCACGGCACGGGCGTGCTGGGCGGCCATGGCCTCGCCGCCGACGACCACGGTGCGAAGGAGCGTGAAGACGCGCGAGCGGCGGGCGGCGAGCTGGTGGAAGAGGGCGGTGGTGAAGAACGCGACGGTGACGCCGTGCCGTTCCACCTCCTTGGCCAGGTCCTCGAAGGAGGGCCGCTCGGTGGTGCACACCACGACGGCGGCGCCGTTGGCGAGCGCCGACCACACCTCGAAGGTGGATCCGTCGAACGTCGCCGGGGAGTGCAGGAGCACCCGGTCGCGGGCGGTGACGGTGACGTAGTCCGGGGCGGTGACGAGTTCGGCGATGGCGCCGTGCGGGATCGCGACGCCCTTGGGGCGGCCGGTGGATCCGGAGGTGAACATGACGAACGCGACGTCGTCGGCGCCGGGGCCTTCGCCGGGCATCTCCAGGTCGGAGAGCTGTTCGTCGCCGGGCAGGGCGAGGACCGCTCCGGTCGGTGCGGCCGCTTCGAGCAGCTTGCTGTCGCCGATGGTCAGCGTGGCGCCGGAGTCTTCGAGCATGGCGGCGGTACGGGGCCCGGGGTGCGCCGGGTCGAGGGGCACGCAGGCGGCGCCGGCCCACCACAGGGCGAGCTGGGCGACGACGGTCCCGGCCGAGCGTGGCATGAGGAGCGCCACCGAGTCACCGGGGCGTACGCCCTGGTCGTGCAGGTGCGAGGCGAGGCGGCGGGCCCGCGAGACGAGCTGCGCGTACGTCAGGGTGGTGTCGCCGTCCGCCACCGCGAGGGCGTGCGGAGTGCGTTCGGCGTGCCGCGCCACCAGGGCGGGCAGGCCGGTCTGTGCCACGGTCACGGTCGTTTCCTTCCGGTCGTCGAGGGGAGAGGCCGCGGGTTCGTCACGTCAGGACCCCGGGGTGCGGGCGGTGGTGCGGCGCCGGTCGAGGACGGCCGCGATCGCGCGCAGGTCGGGCTGGCGCAGCAACTCCGGTGCGCGCAGCCGTACTTGGGTCTCCCGCTCCAGCACTTCGAGGAGGCGGGCCGCGAGGATGGAGGTGCCTCCGGCGTCGGTGAAGTTGTCGTCCAGGGTGGTTTCGGGGCGGCCGAGCAGGTCGCGGACCGAGGCGAGGACGAGCCGTTCGTCGGCGGTCGCGTCGCCGGGCAGGGCGGCCTCGGCGGCGCGTGCGGGCGCCTGTCCGGCCTGCTGGAGGAGGGCCGGCCGGTCCACCTTGCCGTTGGCGTCCAGCGGGAAGGCGTCCACGAACCGTACGGTCGAGGGGACGGCCTGCTCGGGCAGCCAGGCCCGTACGGCGGCGATGAGTTCGTCGGCGGCGGGCGTGGTGCCGGGGGCGGCGAGGACGTACGCCACGAGCCGGGCACGTCCCTCGGTGTCGCGCGGGGCGGTGACCACGGCGCTGCGGACGTGGTCGTGCTGCTCGAACGCGGCCTCGACCTCGGCGGGTTCGATCCGCACTCCGCTGATCTTGACCTGGTCGTCGAGACGGCCGAGGAATTCGAGGCGGCCGTCCGCCAGCATGCGTACCCGGTCGCCGGTGCGGTACATGCGGTCGAGGTCCGGCAGTTGGGCCGGCGGGGCGGTGAAGCGCCGTGCGGTCAGCTCCGGGTCGAGGTAGCCGAGGGCCAGGCAGTGGCCGCCGACGCGCAGTTCGCCGTCCGCGCCGCGCGGGAGGACCGTGCCGTCGGCGTCGGTGACGGCGACGGTCGCGCCCGCGATCGGGGTGCCGATGGGCGGTGCGGCGTCGACGGCCACGTCGGGGTCGGTGGGGCGCATGGCGTGGGTGGTGGTGACCACGGTCGCTTCGGCGGGACCGTAGGCGTTGTGGACGGTGGCGGTGACGTCGGGCCCGGGGCGACGGCGCATCCGGTCGCCGCCGACCACGAGGTGACGGATCTTCAGGTCCTGCGGCCAGGGCCGGTCGAGGAGCGGTTCGACCATGGGGGTGGCGGAGACGGCGACCGTGACCTCGGCGTCGCGCCACCATCCGGTGAGGGCGGCGGGGTCCCAGCGGACCTCGTCCGGGGCGGGTATGAGCGCCGCGCCGGAGGTCAGCCCGCCCCACAGCTCGAGGAGGTGCGGGTCGAAGGCGACGCCGATGAGGAGGGACTGCCGGTCGCCGGGGGCGAGCGAGGTCTCCGCGCGGTACCAGTCGAGGAGCGCGGCGAGGGCGGGTTCGGCGACGGCGACCGCCTTGGGGCGGCCGGTGGAGCCGGAGGTGAGCACCGCGTACAGGGCCTCGGGCGGCGCGGTACGGGCGCCCGGCGCGACCGGAGCGAAGGCGGCCACCACGCAGGTGGCGGCGTTGACGCCCTCAAGCGACAGAGGCAACTCGACCTGAGCGTACCCATCTTGACGGTGTGTCAGAACGGCGGGGTCACCGATGAGGCATACGACGCCGATGTCCTCGGCGACGGCGCTGATGCGGCGCTCGCCCGGGCGCGGGCCGAGCGGCAGGTAGACGGCGCCGAGCCGGGCCAGGGCGACCGCGGTGACGACCAGGGCGGCCGAGCGGTCGAGGCAGACTCCGACGAGGTCGCCGGGCCGGACCCGGTCGGCCAGCGTCTTCGCGACGGCGTCCGCCGCCTCGTCGAGCTCCGCGTACGTCCAGCGGTGCTGCCCGTCGATCACGGCGGGGGCCTCGGGAGAGGTGCGCACCCACTCCTCGTAGCGCGCGAGGACGCCGGGGGTGGCGGGCCCGGCGAGGGAGGCGCCGCGCAGGACGCTCAGGGAGGCGTCGGTGGCCATGGGGTGCTGACGGTCCATCAACTGCTCGGTCATCACGACTCCTTCGGCGTACTGAGGGCGGGGGTGGCGGTCTCGGCGGAGGCGGTCGCGGCGAGGGCGCGGGCCTGGTCGGCGAGGACGGGGTGCTGGAAGAGCAGGCGCAGCGAGGGGCGTTCGCCCAGGCGCGGCTCCAGCCAGGCCGCCAACTGCGCGGCGAGCAGGGAGTGTCCGCCGATGTGGAAGAAGTGCGAGCTCTCCTCGAAGCGGTCGTGCCCGAGCACCTCGCGCCAGCCCTCCGCGAGCAGCACGACGGCGGGGTCCCGCGAGAGTGCGGGGTCCGTCATCGGCGGCGCTTCCTCGACGGGTGCGGCGGGGGCCAGTTCGGCGGCGAGGCGCGCGAGGGCCACCCGGTTGGGCTTGCCGCCGGCCAGTGTGGGCATGGCGTCCAGGAGGACCCAGCGGCCGGGCACCAGGGCGCCGGGGAGGCGGTTGCTCAGCTCGGCGTGCAGGGCCTGCTCGTCCCACTCCTCGGTCTCGTCGGCGCGCTCGCGGAAGGCGACGAGGCGGGGGCCGCCGCCGGACTCCTTGTCGAGGACGACGGCGCAGGACCGGCCGCCGAGCGCGGCGGAGGCCGCGGCCTCGACCTCTTCGAGCTCGATGCGGTAGCCGCGCAGTTTGATCTGGTTGTCGCGGCGGCCGAGGAAGCGCAGCAGCCCGTCCTGGCCCCGGTAGCCGAGGTCGCCGGTGAGGTAGACGCGCTCGCCGCCGAGCGCCTCGACGTTGACGAAGCGGGCGGCGGTGGCCTCCGGGTTGCCGACGTATCCCTCGGCCAGCCCGGCGCCCGCGATGGCCAGTTCACCGACGGCGCCGGTGGGCAGCGGGCGCAGGCCCTCGTCCAGGACGTGGATCCGCTCGCCCGGCAGTTCGCCGCCGAGCGGGATCTCGGCGCCCTCGACGAGGCTGTCCCGGGTTATCTCGTGCACGGTGGAGCTGATGGACGCCTCGGTCACGCCGTACACGTTGAGCACGGAGAAGGGGGTGGCGGTGTCCGTGTCCGTGTCGGCGAAGAAGCCGCGCATCACGTCCGCGGGGATGCGTTCGCCGCCGAGGACGATCAGGCGCGGCGCCCAGCGCCCTTCCCCGAGGACCGGCAGGAGGTCTTCGCGGGTGGCGAGGAAGTAGCTGGTGGGCAGGTTGGCCACGGTGACCCGGCCGGCCGCGAGGAGCTGGGCCAGTTCCCCGCCCGTCGGCACGTCCTGCTCCGGTACGACGAGGCAGGCGCCCGCGTGCAGCGAGGGCAGCACCTCTTCGAGTGCGACGTCGAAGGACGGCTGGGCGAACAGGAGCACCCGGTCGCCGGCCGCGAGGCCGAAGCGCTCGGCCGTGCCGGTCAGGTGGTTGATCAGGGCGTCGCGTCCGACGGCCACCGGCTTGGGTATGCCGGTCGAGCCGGAGGTGTGGATGATGTACGCCGTGTTCGGCACGGCCTTTGCCGGGCGCGCGGCGGGCAGGGCGGGTGCGTCGACGTGGGCGCTCGGCAGGCTCTCGGGGACGCGGACCGGGCTGCCCTCGGCGGTGAGGACGAGCGCGGGGGCGAGGCGCTCCAGGAGCAGCTCCAGGCGGGCGGCCGGGTCGGCCGGCGACAGCGGGCAGTACACGGCGCCGGTGCGCAGGCAGGCGAGCAGGGTGACGACCGAGTCGACGCCGCGCGGCAGGACCGCCGCCACCGGCTGTCCGGCGCTCACACCGGCGGCCAGCAGCCGCTCGGCGAGCGAGGCGACCTGGGCGTCCAGGTCGCCGTAGGTGAGCCGGCGGGCGCCGATCAGGAGGGCGGGCAGCGACGGGTCCTGGCCTGCGGCCGGGTCGAGCGCGTCGCGGTCCTCGGGCACGGCGGGCGCGGGCTCGGGTTCCGCGAAGGTGGTGGGGAGCGCGAGGTCGCCGAGGACGGTGGCGGGCGCGTCGAGGTAGGCCCGCAGCAGGTCGAGGAAGCGCTCGGCGAGCAGCTTGGCCACGGGCTCGCCGAACAGGTCGGCGTCGTAGTCCCAGACGAGGGTCATGCCCGCCGTGCCGTGCCGCAGGCTGACGCCGCGCCGGTCGTCGGGGAGCAGCACCACATCGAGGTCGAAGCGGGTGGTGCCGGTGTTGAATCCCTCGAACAGGGTGACTTCGAGGCCGGGCACGTCCAGTTCGGGCAGGGGCGCGTCGTGGGCGCTGAACATGACGCTGAACAGCGGGTTGTCGGCGCCCGAGGTGTGCAGGCCGAGGGCCCGGGTCAGCTCCTGGACGGGCACTTCCTGGTGTGGGAGCGCGCGGATGAGGGTGTCGGTGACCTCGTCCATGGTGTCCTCGGCCGGTGCGGCCGCGTCCAGGGTGAGGCGGAGCGGGATGGTGTTCACGAACATGCCGACGGCGTCCTCGAAGCCGCGCGGCCGGTTGCCCACGGCGGTGCCCACCACCATCTGGCTGCGTCCGCTGTGGCGGCGCAACAGTTCGGCGAAGAGTCCGAGGAGGGTGGCGAAGGGGGTGAGTCCGCGTTCGCGGGTGTGGGCGCGCAGCCGCTCCGCGAGGTCCGCGCCGATCGACTGGCGCAGCTGTCCGCCGTGGTGGCGGCGCCGGGCACCGGGCCGGGTGAGGCCGGGCAGCGGCATGTCGTACGAGGCGTCGCGCAGCGTGTCGGACCAGTACGCCAGGCTCTTGCTCAGCTCCTCGGCCCGTACGTCCTCCGCGCGGGCGCGCACGTGGTCGGCGTACGAACTGGGGGTGCCCAACTCGATGGTCTCGCCGAGCACTTGGGCCCGGTAGACGCTGAAGACGTCGCGCAAAAGGATCGCGAAGGAGTGGCCGTCGTGGATCAGGTGGTGTTCCACGTGGATGAGCCGGTGCTGGTCCTCGGCGAGCTTGACGAGGGTCCAGCGGATCAGCGGCGCCTCGAAGGTGTCGAGCGGGGTCTCCGCCTCGTCGCGCAGCAGCTTCTCGAAGGCGGCCTCGGGGTCGGCTTCCCAGGAGATGTCCACGGTGCGCAGCCGCGGCAGGCAGACGTCGGCCACCCGCTGGCCCGGCATCGCGCCCGGCACGGCGACGAGTTCGAGGCGCAGTCCGGTGTGGCGGGCGAGCGTGGCGGCGAGGCCGCTGCGCAGCGCGTCGACGTCGAGGGTGCCCCACAGGTCGAGCGAGGCCGTGAAGTTGTAGGCGCGGCTGCCGGGCTGCACTTGCTCGTGCAGCCAGACGATCTCCTGCGAGGAGGAGAGGGGGAGCATGGGCGATCCCTTGGGTTGTCGGGTCGGATGGTGCGGAGCGCGGTCGTGCGCCCGCACGGCGGCGCGCCGGCCGGTCCGCGGATCGCGCGGCACGGACGGATGCGGGCGGTTGGGGGGTACGCGGCCGTCCGGGGACGTCCGTGTGCGGCGCGGGGGTGGCTAGTGGGTCGGCGCCTCGGCGGGCAGTGCTCCGCGCAGGGCCGCGAAGGCGTCCTCGGCCGCGGCGTCGTCGAGGACCGTGCGGTCCCACACCATGCGGAGATGGAGTTCGGGGCCCTGGGTCGCGGAGACGGCGAAGGGCGCGCGGACCTGGCGGCCGCCGATGTGCACTTCGCGGCCCGCCGTCCCGCCGAGCGCGAGCGGTGTGCGGTGGCGGGCGTCGTCCACGGTGAGCAGGCCGTCGAGCCTGCCGGACCAGGCGGAGCCGCCCGCGCGGGCGGCCCGCACCACTTCGTCGAACGGGGTGTCGGCGCGGTCCAGGTCGTCCCACCACTGTGTGGCGGTGACCTCGGGTGCCGCGGCCGATCGGGTGTCGGCGGGGAAGACCACGGTGTTGAGGAAGCAGCCGAGCACCGGCTGCGCACCGGCCGGCCGGCCGCCCCACGGGTAGCCGATGGGCGATACGGGGCCGGTGCCGTACAGGGCCTCGGCGGCCGCCCGGCAGGCGTCGAGCAGTGCCGGGAAGGGGACGCCTCCGGCGGGCGAGGGGAGCTTCAACTCCATCGCCCCGCTGGGCAGTTCGGCGGATATGGGGCGCGTTCGGGGCGGCGGAGCCTGTTCGCGTACCGTCCGCAGCCGCTCTCCCCAGTACGCGAGGGCGCGGGGCGAGGCCGCGCGGTCCTCGGCGTCGAGCTGGCGCAGGACGGCGTCGCGGTACGCGGCCAGTTCGGTGGCCGCTTCGGCGGGCGACAGGTCGTCGGGGCCGAGGCGGTCGCGGTAGGCGGCGCCGAGTTCCTCGACGATGCGGGCGAGTGACTGGCCGTCGCAGGCGGTGTGGTCCAGGACGACGGCGAGCAGTTCCTCATCGGCGTGCGCGGTGTCCTGGGCGAGGAACAGCCGCAGGGGCGGGCCCTGTGCGGCCCAGCCCGCGAGCGTGCGGCGCAGCGCGTCCTCGGCGCTCTCCCCGGGTGCGCAGTCGACGTGGTCGAGGGGTACGTCCGCCGGGTGCGGCCGCAGTGCGGGCGTGCCGCGTACGACGCACGGCTGGGAGCGCAGTACGGGGTGGCGGGCGGCCAGGTGGCAGGCGGCGGCGCGCAGCCGTGCCGGGTCGACGGTGCCGCGCGGGAACGCGAAGAACATCGGGACGATGTCCGCGCGGCCCGCCGGGTCGAGGGCGCGTACGAGCAGGAAGCGCCGCTGGGCCCCGGTGACGGGCAGCAGTGCGGCTGCCGGGTCACCCGCGTCGCCGAGGCGCTGGTAGCGGGCCAGATACTGGCCCGTGATGCTGGGGAGCACGTGGTCCTCTCTCGGGTCGGAAACTCTCGGCGTGGGGGGCGGGTGTGAACGGGCTTGCCGTGGGGCGGAGTTGGGCGGGTTCTGCGGCTTCGCGGGTCAGGCGACGGGAACGCTCTCGTCGTGGCCGGGGGACGCGAACTGGCGGTCGTCGTCCTCGGGGTGCGGGGTGTCGGGGAGTTCACGCATGCGGCGCAGCGGGGAGAGCAGCAGCGGCAGGGGGACGACGAGGAAGCCGACGGCGCAGATCCACAGCGCGGTGCGCGCGCCGGACGCGTCGGCGACGGCGCCGCCGACGAGCGCGCCGAGCGGCAGGGTGCCCCACATGAGGAAGCGCAGAGTGGCGTTCATGCGGCCCAACAGCCGTGGCGGGCACAGGGTCTGACGGAAGCTCACCTGCGCGACGTTGTAGACCACGGCGCCGAAGAAGACGACGGCGGAGGCGAGGGCGAAGAGCGCGGCCGCGGCGCCCTTGCCGGACAGCGGCCACAGCAGGGCGAACGGGCCGGTGGCCAGGGCGGAGAGCCAGATGATGCGGGCCTGGCCGAAGCGGGCGGCCAGACGGCCCGCGCAGAGCGCGCCGGCGAGTCCGCCCACGGCGGAGGCGGAGAGCATCACGCCGACGGCCGCGGGCGCCAGGCCGAGGACCCGGACCAGGAAGACGGTCTGGGTGGCCATGAGCATGGCGGTGAAGAAGTTGCCGAGGCCGGTGGCGCCCGCGATGACACGCAGCAGCGGGTGGCCGAGGACGAAGCGCAGGCCCTCGCCGACCTCCTTGCGCAGAGAGGCGCCGGGGACCGGTTCGGGCTTGGCTTCGGGGCGGCGGATGGCCAGGAGGAACACGGCGGATATGGCGTAGCCGATGGCGTCGGCGACGATCGCCAAGTGCGCGCCGACGAGCTGGACGAGCCCGCCGCCGAGGCCGGGCCCGGCGACCTGCGCCGAGGAACGTACCGTCTCCAGGGCCCCGTTTCCCGCCACCAGGTGCTCCCGGGGCAGCAGTTGGGGCAGATAGCTCTGGTGGGCCACGTCGAAGAAGACCGTCGCGACGCCCACGACCAGTGCGACGACGTACAACTGAGGCATCGTCAGCACGCCCGCGACCGCCGCGAGCGGGACGCTGGCCATGGCGAGGGAGCGCACGAGGTCGGCGCGGATCATCAGTGACAGCTTGCGCATCCGGTCGACCCAGGCCCCGGCCGGCAGTCCGATGAGCAGGAACGCGGCGGTCTCCGCGGCGGTGAGCAGTCCCACTTGGAAAGCGGGTGCGTCGAGTTCGAGCACGGCCACCAGGGGCAGCGCGACCAGCGTGACTTGGGCGCCTACCTGCCCGGCCGCGGCTCCGGCGAGCAGAAGGCGGAAATCGCGCATACGGAGCAGACCACCGGAAGCGGCCTGGGACGAAGGGGACATGCACGAGACCTTCACCTCAGGCCGATCAGGAGTCAAAACAAACAGGACACTTTCGGTCGTTTCTTATGCCATTCTGGTAGTGGATCAAGAGAATCAACGGCCAGATCAGGGCAACCACCGTATGAATTACAGGTGTTGACACCTGTCGACAGAGGACTTCCAGCACTGGGGAGCGAGCCTTTCCGGGGAAGAGCGCACCCCTGGCCCCCATGAATGCAGGTATGTCCGAAACTCACCGTCCCCACACTTGCGCGGGCAACCTTGCGCGCGCTCAGCCGTCGGGGTTGCGGGCCGTCACTCCACGGCGGGGCGCAGCTCCACCTGGCGGCGGTCGGCGGCGATGACGGAGGGCAGCGGAAGCCCGCCGCGCATGACCAGCTGCACGAGGGTCGCCTGGACGTCGACGGGCCCGGCCTGCGGGGCGGGCCCGGTGCCGAGCCGCCCCCGGTTGACCCAGGTGTGCTCGGCGCCGTCGCACTGGGCGGCGATGCCGTTGAGGCCGTACCGCACGGTGCCGCCCTGTGCCGAGACGATCCCCACCGAGCTGGCCACGAGCACCGGGCCCTGGCCGGTCGGCGCGGAACAGCGGTAGGTACCGGACAGGGCGATGGTGCCGTCCCGGGAGACCGTTCCCGTCGGATCGGCCGACACCGCTCCGGAGGAGGCGGCGGCCGGGCCGACGGCCACACCGAGAAGGGCTCCGGCGGCGGCGACGGCCCCGGCGGCGACAAGACTTACGCGCATCGGCAGATCTCCTACATCGTGACGTGAGTGGGGCGCGCGGGCGGCACGTTCCCCCACCCGCGCTGGCCCAAGGAATACCGTGGGCGCGCCCGCCCGCCGGGGATTCACCCCGGACGGCGGCGTGTCCGGCGGGGCGGGACGGCTGGTGCCCGGGTGATGTGGTGGGTGCCGTTCGGACGGGTGGGGCGGAGGGTGCCGGGCCGCGCGCGGTGTGACCGAAAGAGGGCCCCGCACCGGGAACCGCGAACGGCACGGGCCGGGCATGCTGGTGCCCCCGGCCGTTTACCCGTGCCGCCCGACGGGCGCTCGGACAGGATGGGAGCGTCATTTTGCGCACCGTAGGCGTGGAAGAGGAATTGCTCCTGGTCGACCCGGGCACCGGGTACCCCTGTGCCCTGTCCTCGGAGGTGCTGGCCCGTCTGGCCAAGTGTGCCGCCGCCGGAGGCGGTGCGTCGGCGAAGACCTTCGAAGGTGAACTCCAGGGTCAGCAGCTGGAGTTCGGCACCCGGCCCCACACGGACATGGACGAACTCGGCGCGGAGATCATGCGCTGGCGCCGCGAGGCGGCCCGGCACGCGGCGGAGGCCGGGGCGGCGGTGGCCGCCCTCGCCACCTCTCCCCTGCCCGCGCGGCCGGCCGTCAACGTGGGCCGGCGCTACCAGTGGATGGAGGAACAGTTCGGTCTGACCACCCAGGAACAGCTCACCTGCGGTTGCCATGTGCATGTGTCGGTCGCATCGGACGACGAGGGCGTCGCGGTAGTGGACCGGATCCAGCCGTGGCTGCCCGTCCTGACCGCGCTGAGCGGGAACTCCCCGTACTGGCAGGGCAACGACACCCTCTACAGCAGTTACCGCAGCCGGGTGTGGGGGCGTTGGCCCATGTCCGGACCCACCGGGGTGTTCGGCTCGGCCGAGCGCTACCACGCCCAGGTCGACGACATGGTGACGAGCGGGGTGGTACATGACCGGGGCATGATCTACTTCGACGCCCGGCTCTCCCACCGCTATCCCACGGTGGAGATCCGGGTCGCCGATGTGTGTCTGGAGTCCACCACCACCCTCCTCGTGGCATGTCTGGGACGTGCACTGGTCGAGACCGCCGCCCGTGACTGGCGCGCGGGGCTGCCGCCGGTGGGACACGGGGTGCAACTGCTGCGCCTGGCCGCGTGGCGGGCCGCCCGCTCGGGCCTCGAAGGCGATCTCCTGCACCCGGAGACCATGCGGCCGGTGCCCGCACCCAATGTCGTACAGGCACTGCTCGACCATGTACGGGAAGCCCTCGAAGACAGCGGGGACCTCGCCTGGGCGCGCAAGACGGCGGCGGAGCTGCTCGCCCACGGCAACGGCGCCCTCATCCAGCGCGCGCTGCTCGCCCACACCGGAAGCCTCGGCAGTGTGGTCGCCGCATGTGTGCGCCGCACCCTGGGCGAGCGCGAACTCAGGTGCACGGCACCGGAGTGACATCGGACCGCCCCCACCACACGATCCGGCCCATACACAACACCCACACCTCAGGGCCGGACCTCACTCGATGTGCCTATCAGGGCCACCGCCGCACCACTTCATCACCCTCAGCGGTCTCATCTACTGTCAAGTGGGTGCCCGTACACAGGGGAGGCGCGTAACATCCGGCAGCAATCACGTACGCACACACCCCCGGAGGAACGACTCGTGCCGGACAGCACCACGCTCCAGTCCCAGTACGCCGCCCAGATCCAGAGCGACCTGGACAGCAACGTCGCCGAACGCGAACAGATCGCCGGCCAAATCAGCACGCTCCAGGAGCAGTTGAGCGTCCTGGAGGACAACCACGCACTGCTCGCGTCCATGCAGCAGGCGATCGGCCCCGGCTCCCCCGCGCCGGCCAAGGCGAAGGACAAGGCCGCGAGGAAGACCGCCGGTGCCGCCGCACCGCGGATCCCGCAGGCGCGCAAGGCGGCGAAGTCCGCAGCTCGCGCCCCGAAGAAGCAGGCCCAGCCGGCCGCCAAGGCCAAGGCGTCCGGGAACGCCCCCACCCTGCGGGACCTCGTCGCGAGCCACCTCGCCCAGAGCGGTGAGCCGCGCTCGGCCGCCGAGATCACGGCGGGCCTCACCGACGCACACCCGCAGCGCAACATCGCCGGCACCGTGGTGCGCAACACCCTCGAAAACCTCGTGGCCAAGGGGCAGGCGCAGCGCACCCGGCAGAACCGGTCCGTCTTCTACACGGCTCCCGACGGGACCGACACCGCCACCCCGAAGGAGTCGGCGGGCCGCGACGCCAAGAAGGGGGAGGACGCCGTCACCCCCGCGACCACCGGCTGACCCGGTGCGGAGCCGGACCGGCCGGCCATCCCGGAGCCATCTGCGGAGCCACCCACCCACGAGGTGACAGGGCCCCGTGCCTCATGCCACAGGGCCGCAGTCCGGGTGGCCCCAGCCGCCCTCGCGCTTCATGATGGGAGTACCCGCGGCATACGGCTGCCCACAGGGGCAGCGGCCCGGGAACTTCGCCTTGATGGTCCGCGGCTTCCCCGAGGAGGCCGGCTTGGCCGCGGACGATGTCCCCCGCACGGCGGCGGGCCTGGCCCGCGTCGCGGTGGCGCGAGCCGGGGCCGGCACCGGCAACTCCTGGTCGCCCAGCGCGGTACCGGCGGCCCGCTGCGAGGTCGCCGCATCGCTCGCGGCCTGGTCGGCGATCGCGTTCAGCGGGTCCCCGCCCACCTGGTGCGCGGGGACATGGATGAATTCCACATCCCGTTCGGCGAGCAACTCGTCGATCCGCTCGACGAGTTCACGGTTGGCGACCGGCTTGCCGGCCGCGGTCTTCCACCCGTTGCGCTTCCACCCAGGCAGCCACTGGGTGACCGCCTTCATGGCGTACTGGGAGTCCATCCGCACCTGCATGCGGGTGCCCGGCGCCACCGCTTCGAGGAGGCGCTCCAGGGCGGTGAGCTCGCCGACATTGTTGGTGGCGGTGCCGAGCGGGCCCGCGCCCCAGCGCTCCGGCCGGCCCTCCGGGCCGGCGATGACCCAGCCCCATCCCGCTGGGCCCGGGTTACCCTTCGACGCACCATCACAGGCGGCAACAACAACACGATCAGACATTGCGCCATCATCCCACCGCCGCTCGCTCATCAGGAAATCCCCTCCCGGCGGTGACCCGGCGCTCGTCCGGTCGGGCGCGGCGGGCGCGGCGACGGCGACGGCCGGCACTCCCCTCCCGAGGTGCCGGCGGTCGTCAACTCCCTTCATACGCCCGTCACTTGGCGCATCACAGGCTCAGTGGCGACCCCAGGACCTGGTGACGACGACGTGGCTGCGGCTGTCGCGCAGGGTGGCGGTGTCCCCGGTGTTGTTCCACACGTAGGCGCGGCGGTTCTGGTAGACGTCGCCACGGGTGTTGCGGCCGATCCCGGTGTGCACGCGCACCGAGGTGTGGCCGCCCAGAGTGAAGGCGCCGAAGGTGTACACGTGGTGGCTGCGGTCGCTGAGCGTCCAGCCCTTGAGGCTGACGGACGAGCGGCCGGTGTTGCTGACGGTGACCCACTCGGCGTTGAGGCTGCGCTGCGAGCCGTCGTCCTTGCCGGGGCTGTCGTACTGGATGGCACCGAAGGCGATCGGCGAGCGCGGGGCGGCGGTGGCCGGCAGGGCGGTGGTCCCGGCCAGTGCGGCTCCGGCGGCCAGGACGGCGAAGACACGGGCTATGGAACGTGCGGACATGGAAACCCCCAGTTCAGGACGGTGTGCAGGGTCTGCTCGACCGTCCGGCGGTGCGAAGGTCCGGCTCTTCTCGTTGCCGGACAGCCACACTCTGGACCCGATCCGCACCAGCTGAGGCAAGTAGTTCAACGCGTAACAGAACGCGGACATCGACACACCGTCAGGTCTCCCGGCGCGCACTCCCCCGCGCGCGGCGGCCCCAACGAGCCGCGCCCACAGGGGAGTCACAGCACGGTGCGTCCAGGTGGCATACCCCCATGTATGTGCCCGGCACACACTTCGGCCCCCCGGCACTGGGTGCCGGGGGGCCGAAGTTCCGTAGCGGGGACAGGATTTGAACCTGCGACCTCTGGGTTATGAGCCCAGCGAGCTACCGAGCTGCTCCACCCCGCGTCGATGACTCCACCCTACGGCACGTG
Source organism: Streptomyces sp. NPDC001828 (assembly GCF_042892175.1). Classification (NCBI taxonomy): domain Bacteria; kingdom Bacillati; phylum Actinomycetota; class Actinomycetes; order Kitasatosporales; family Streptomycetaceae; genus Streptomyces; species Streptomyces sp. NPDC001828. Next base: position 484,464 of record NZ_JBIATV010000001.1, on the reverse strand, counting down.
GAGCGGGGCGCCGACCACTCCGGCGCCGGCTCCCCCTCGCCCTGTCGAGCCGCGTGACCCAGCCCCCGGCGACGGATCACGGTGCGTCACAGCTCGACGCGCGCCGGGTGAGGGGGCGTGGCACCGTGAAGGGGTTGGATCCCCCCACACGCAGGAGTGAATCTCGATGGGTAAGGCCGAGAAGTTCCGGGACAAGGCGCAGCAGGCCGCCGAGCAGGCCAAGGAGAAGGCGGCTCGGACGCGGGAGCAGATCTCCGGTCGCTCCGGCGACTCCGACGCGCGCCGACAGGCGCAGGAGCAGCAGGAGCGGACCGAGCAGGCCATGCGCGACGCCGGGACCGACCGCGGCTGACGCCGCTCGCGGTACGCCGCGGGAGCCGGGGCCCTCACCCACTACGAGGTGGATGCCCCGGCTCTCGCGCGCGTTGGCCGTTTCGCCCGCGCGGGGCCGGCCCGTTCACCCGCGCCCGGCCACCCCCGAGGGGACCTTTCGGGTGCGGGTCCAGGTCAGCAGGTCGTCCATCGGCCAGGTCGTGATGACGCGCTCCGGTGGGACGCCGCATTCCTCGGCGCGGGCGCAGCCGTAGATCTGCCAGTCGAGCTGTCCCGGGGCGTGGGCGTCGGTGTCGATGGCGAACAGGACGCCCGCCTCGACGGCCCGGCTCAGGAGGCGGCGCGGTGGGTCGAGCCGCTCCGGGCGGCTGTTGATCTCCACGGCGGTGCCCGCCTCGGCGCACGCCGCGAAGACGGCGTCCGCGTCGAACTCGGACTCGGGGCGGCCGCGCCCGGTGACGAGGCGTCCGGTGCAGTGGCCCAGGACGTCCGCCAGTGGGTTGCCGACGGCCGCGACCAGGCGGCGGGTCATCGCGGCGGCGTCCATGCGGAGCTTGGAGTGCACGGAGACGACCACGACGTCGAGCAGGTCGAGCAGCTCGTCCTCCTGGTCGAGCGAGCCGTCGTCGAGGATGTCGCACTCGATGCCGGTGAGCAGCCTGAACGGCGCCCAGCGCTCGTTGAGTTCGGCCACCACCTCCAGCTGGTCGCGCAGGCGCTCGGGGCTCAGCCCGTTCGCGACGGTCAGGCGGGGCGAGTGGTCGGTGAGTACGGCCCATTCGTGGCCCAGCTCGGCGGCCGTGGCGCCCATGTCGTCGATGGTGCTGCCGCCGTCCGACCAGTCGGAGTGCAGATGGCAGTCGCCGCGCAGTGCGGCGCGCAGGGTCTCGCCGCCCGCCGCCAGGGGCGCCGCGGCCTCCAGCTCCGACTCGAGGCGCTGGAGGTAGGCCGGCACCTGGTCGGCCAGTGCCTCGCGCACGACCTGGGCGGTCTTCGGGCCGATCCCCTTGATGGATTCGAGCCGCCCTTCCACCGCCGCGCGTGCCGCGAGCTCGTCCGGGGGCATCTCCCTGATCGCCGCGGCGGCGGTACGGAAGGCCTGGACGCGGTAGGTGGCGCCTTGGCCGCGTTCGAGCAGGAAGGCGATCCGCCTCAGGGCCGCCACCGGGTCCATGGACACCTCCCGCGCGTGCGCCCGCCGTGCGGACGAGCCGACATCCGTTCCTCCCAGCTTCCCTCAGCCCCGCCTCGCCCGCAGTTTCGCGGGGTGCGCGCGCCGGGTCACGCTCCCACCCCATGGCACCCCTTGTATGAAGCGCCTGAACATGGCGTCCCCACACATGTGGCCGGGCCACCCGTCGGGGGATCGACGGGCGGCCCGGTGCTTCAGTGTGGTGCCGGGGTCAGCACTGGCGCAGGCCCGGGGCCGGGTCCTGGCCGGTGTGCAGGCTGACGGCGGGGACGTTGCCCCAGGCACCGTTGTCGAGCTGCGTCCAGTACCAGATGTCGTTCTGGCCCTGGTGCGGGTCGCCGTGGCCCCAGCACACGAACCAGTTGAACCCGGTGTTGAGCGTGCCCCGGGTCGCCGAGCGGTAGGAGCGGTCGGCGTAGCCCTTCGCGCCGACCGCGTTGCCGCAGTACAGCCGGCCGTCCGAGCGGACCCCGCATTCGGCGGCGGGCGCGGCGGCCTTGGCGGGTGCGGCGACGGCGGCGGGCAGGCCGGTCGCGGTGAGGCCGGCGGTCAGCGCGGTGGCGGAGAGGAACAGGGCGATCTTCTTGCGAGTGTTCACTGCGAGCTCCTGAAGAGTGACGGGTGTGGTGCGTGAGGTGTGATGCGTGGCGCGTGAAGCGCGGTGTGTGAGGTGCGGTGTGTGAGGGGCGGTGCCGGCATGGGGCGGGCCGCGAGGGTGGTGTGTGGCGCCATGGGTGCCGGGCCGGGTGTTCAGGCGCAGGTGGGGACGCCGTCGAGCCAGGCCGGTCCCTGGATGTAGATGTTGGTGATCCACGCCTTGTAGTCGGGCAGGTACGACCAGGCGTCGTTGCGGTAGCCGTCGGCCTCGACGAGCTGGGCGTGCTTCTGGCAGCCGACCTTCACCCGCGTCGGTCCCGCGAACTTGTTGACCCGGGCGCTGGTCGTGGACGGTTCGGCGTGCGTCCACACATCGGTGCCCCAGGTCGAGAAGGTGCCGTTCTGGTCCGGGGTCCCGCCGATGCGTACGGCGCCGTTGTAGTCGCCGCCCAGGCGCACGTCGCTGACCATCACATGGGTGCCGGACTGGCGGGCCTCGACCATCTTGCCCGCGCCGAGGTAGACCGCGATGTGGTGGATGGAGTTGGCGCCGCCCCACGCCATCAGGTCGCCGGGCAGCAGCGGCCCGGTGCCCTGGGCCGCGCCGAAGCGGGCGGTGACCCGGGAGGAGTGGTACTGGCTGTTGGCGGTGCCGGCCAGGACGTCCTGGCCGGTCGCCCGGGCGTAGGCGTACCGCACCAGGCCCGAGCAGTCGAAGCCGAGCCGCTCCGGGTCGTGGTTGCTGGCCGGGTCGGTGGGGTCCACCTGCCCGTAGGTGGCGCCGGGTTGCGGGCCGTGGCCGCCGCCCCACGTGTACCAGATGCCGAGCTGCGAGCAGGCGGCGCGGACCGCCGCTTCCGCGGTGGCCGAGGCGCCGGGAGCGAGCACGTCGCACCCGCCGGCGGCCGCTGCGGCCCGGGCCGCCGGTGCGGGCAAGTGGGTTGTGGCAGAGGAGAGTTGGGCGGTCGGCACGATGGCGCAGGCCGCCACGATGCCCGCGGCGACGAACGTCCGTCGCGCCCTGGCAAGGGTGTGGTGCATGTGTGTGTTCCCCGTTTCGTCGTACGTGTGCCGGGTCGCTGCCCGGTCGTGTGCCGGGTCGCTGCCCGGTCGGCCGCGAGGTGCTCCGGTGCGGAGCGGGATCATCTGTCGCGGTGCGTTCGAGACTGGGCCGCGCAGGGGGTCGCTGTCGAGGACCCGGGTGTCTCCTGTGCCGTCGGGAAACGGGAAACACCTGGGAAACGCGGTGGGCGTGCGGGTCAGTCGGGGGGCGGGCACAGCGGCCGGTAGGGCAGGTCGGGCAGCAGTCGCGCCCACCGGTCGCGGCCGGTGTCGCCCAACAGACGGCACACCTCGCCCTGTTGACGCGGTACGTCGGTGTTCCAGAGCCGTACGGTTCCGTCGTTGCTGCTGCTCGCCAGCGTGCCGGGCAGGCCCGGGTCGAAGGTGACGCCCCAGACGGCTCCGGTGTGGCCGCTCAGGGTGGCGAGTTGTCCGGAGCCGGCCGGGTTCCACAGGCGTACGGTCTGGTCGCTGCCGCTGCTCGCGAGGGTCTTGCCGTCGGGGCTGAAGGCGACCGCGCGCACCGATCCGCTGTGTCCCGCGAGCGTCCGGGTCGCGGTGCGGCGTGCCGGGTCCCACAGGCGCACGGTCCCGTCGTTGGCCCCGCTGGCCAGGGTGTGGCCGTCGGGGGCGAAGGCCACGGACCGTACCGAGCCGGTGTGGCCGCGCAACACGAAGCGCGGCCCGCCGGTGGGGTCGCGCACGTCCCACAGACGGACCGTCAGGTCGTCGCTGCCCGTGGCCAGGGTGTGTCCGTCGGGGCTGAAGGCGACCGCGTTGACGAAGTCGCCGTGGCCTCGGAGGGTGGCGTACGGGCGCCGGGTGGCGACCGTCCAGAGGGTGGCGGTGCGGTCGGCGCTCGCGGAGGCGAGCAGACGCCCGTCGGGCGAGAAGGCGAGCGCGAACACCGAACCGGTGTGGCCGGTGAGGGTCGCCTCCGCGCGGCCGGTCGCCGTGTCCCAGAGCCGGACGGTCCGGTCGGCACCGGCGGAGGCGACGAGGCGGCCGTCGGGTGAGAACGCGACCGCGAACACCGAGCCGTCATGGCCGGTCAGCGTGGCGCGCAGGCGGTGGTGGGCGACGTCCCACAGCCGTACCGTGCGGTCCGCCTGCGCCGAGGCGAGCAGGCTGCCGTCGGGTGAGAACGCGGACTGCCAGGCCTCGGTGAACGGCCGGGCGGTGAGCGCCGAGCGGCCCGGGTCCCACAGCACCACCGACTGGTCGAATCCGCCGGTGGCCAGGCGTTCGTCGGGTCCGGCGGCGACGGCCAGGACGTAGTCGGTGTGGCCGGACAGGGTGGCGACGAGGCGGTGGTTGACGGCGTCCCACAGTTTGACGGTGCCGTCGCCGCCGGCGCTGATGACGGTGTCACCGGTGCGCGTGAAGGCGACGGCGTTGACGTCGTCGCTGTGCCCGGTCAGGACGCCGCGTGCCGTTCCGTCGGGCAGGTTCCACAGCCGTACGGTGCGGTCGGCGCTGCCGGACGCCAGGGTGTGGCCGTCGGGACTGAAGGCCACGCCGAGCACTTGGTCGCTGTGGCCGGTCAGGACCATCGACGGCTGACTGCCCGTCACATTCCAGAGCCGTACGGTGCGATCCGCGGAGGCGGAGGCCACCGTCCGCCCGTCGGGGCCGAAGGCGACCGACATCACCGCGTCGCCGTGGCCGGGCAGCACCGCGCGCGAGGTGCCGCCCGGCACGTCCCACAGGCGTACGGTGCGGTCGACGCCGCCGGACACGAGGGTGCGCCCGTCGGGGCTGAACGCCACGGAACGGACCGGCCCTTGGTGCCCGGCCAGGGTCGCGGTCATGCGGTGCGTGCCCGCGTCCCAGAGCCGCACGGTGCCGTCCTCGCCGGCGGTCGCCAGGCGCGCGCCGTCGGCGGAGTAGGCGAGGGAGGTGACCTCCCCGGTGGGGCCGGTCAGGGTCGCGGTGGCCCGGTGGCTCGCGGTGTCCCAGAGCTTCACGGTCGCGTCCGAGCTCGCCGATGCGAGGGTCCGGCCGTCGGGGCTGAACGCGACGGAGTTGACGGGCCCCGCGTGGCCGCGCAGCCGTCCCTCGAAGGACTGCGCCTGCGTGCTGAGCAGGGCGCCGCGCGCCTGCGGGGTGCGGTCGGTGCGGTAGGCGTCGGAGGCGAGCAGCATCGAGGCCTCCGGCTGACCGGCGGCGAGCGCGCCGGAGCGCACGGCCAGCGCCTGCGACTGGGCGGTGCGGCTCTGCTCCAGGGCCCGCCGGCTCTGCTGGAGGGCGAGGGCCCCGGCCGTCACCGCGAGTGCGAGGAGTCCGGCGAGGGTGACGAGCAGGGTGCGGCGGACGCGGACCTGGCGCCGCGCCACGCGCTCCCCGCGTCCCTCCTCCGCCTCGCACGCCTCGATGAAGTCCCTTGCCTCCGGGCCGAGTTGGCTGCGGTCGTGGGCGTGGCGCGACCGCTCGCGCACGGCCGCGAGCCGGCTGCCGCGGTAGAGCAGGCTCGGGTCGCGGCCGGCCCGTACCCACTGGGTCGCGGCGTCGAAGACCTCCTGGCGCACCACGAGGCCCGCACGGTCGGCGTCGATCCAGCCGCGCAGGCGCGGCCAGGCGTGCAGGAGTGCCTCGTGGGTGATCTCGACCGTCTCGCTGCCCGCCGTGACGAGGCGGGCCCGCACGAAGGCGTCGAGCGCGCGGGCTCCGTGCGCGGGGTCGCTCAACTGCCGGAGCAGGAGGGCGCGTTCTACGGGTTTGCGGGTCTGCGCGCTGTCGTCCGCCACGTGGACGAGGCGGACCAGGAGCTGGCGGGCCGTGAGTTGTTCGGCCGGGTCGAGGCGGGCGTACACGGACTCGGCGGTGCGGGCGACGGCGCCGTGGATGCCGCCGGTCGTCTCGTAGCCGGCCACGGTCAGGGTGCGGCTGGTGCGTTGCTGCCAGGTGACGAGCAGCGCGTGGGCGAGCAGCGGCAGCGAGCCCACGGAGGCCGCCGAGTCGGTGCCGAGGTCCCTCAACAGGAGTTCCACCAGGCCGGGTTCGAGGCTGAGTCCGGCTCGCTCGGCGGGTCCGGTGATGGCCTGGCGCAGCTGGGTTCCGGACATCGGGCCGAGCGCGAACAGGCCGTGGGTGAAGACCTCCACGAGGTGGGGGTGGTCGAGACATCGGCCGCAGAAGTCGGCGCGCAGGCCGACCACGACGGCGGCCTGCGCGGCGCCGTCGTCGGCGGTGCGCGCGGTGGCAAGCGCGTGCAGCACGGCGACGAAGTCGCGGCGCTCCCGGTCGTCCTCGCAGAGGGTGAAGGCCTCCTCGAACTGGTCGACCACGAGGACGAGTCCGGGCGGGCCGCCGCGCGCCGCCGAGGCGTCGAGCAGGGCGCCGGGCCGCGCGGCCAGCGCCTCGGGGGTGATCTCCGCGCCGGCCGCGCCGAGCACATCGGCCGCGCAGCGCAGAAGTTCCTTGAGCGGATGGGCGGTCGGGGTGCACACCACGACCGGCCAGCGGTCGGATCCGGGTACCGGAAGGGCGCCCCGGCGCAGTGCGGGCAGCAGCCCGGCCTGGAGGAGCGAGGACTTCCCGGCCCCCGAGGGGGCGACCACCGCGAGCGGTCCCCGGCCCATCCGTTCGGCGAGCCGGCCGGTCAGCTCGGCCGTGGCGCTCTCCCGGCCGTAGAACCACTCGGCGTCCTGCGGGCCGTAGGCGGCGAGCCCCCGGTAGGGGCACAGGGCGGTCTCGGCGGGGCCGCCGTGGGCGGTGCGGGCCGCGGGGACGGCCGGCGGGTTCGCCACCAGGCGCAGCAGGGCGCCGCCCGCCTCCAGGACCTCGTCGCAGCGGCGGGCGACGTCGAGGGTGGGCGGCTTGCCACCGTTCTCGATCTTGCTGAGGTACCCCTTGCTGTAGTGGATCGAGCGGGCGAGCCCGGTGAGGGACACCTTGCGCAGGCCTCGCAGGCGGCGCAGCTCGGCTGCGAATCCGTCGGCCGTTTCGTCGTCCGTTGGCACGGGCCCTACCTTTCCGTGACGGGCGGGGCGTACGCCGGAAAAGGGCGAACTTCGTCCGGTTCCGGTCGGCAACAGCCGTACGCGACGGGTTCGTTCGGCAAGCCGACGAAACGTCGTCGTAGAAGCGAACGAACGTGCGCCGCCGAGGCAACCGATGCGCCCGATCCCGCATCTGGGCCGGTGAACGGGAAGTTGGACACCTTCTGGCCACCTCGAACACCAGCAATTGTTAAATCTGGGTTCCGGGAGCGCAGAAAGTCGATCATCCCTCTTTACATGTTCATGCCAGGCATAGCAGGGTTCCGGCCGGGACCTCATGGTCCCCGCGGTGCACAACAGCACCGTGCGTACGGGTGGTTGTTGAGCCGACCGCCCCCGCACCTCTAAGGACCTACCACCGTGCGTACACCCCACATACGCAGCCTGGCGATAGCCCTGGCCGTCACCTCGGCCCTCACCGTCACGGCGGGAGGCGGGGCCACGGCCCTCGCCGCACCGTCCGCCCCGGGGGCCACCGCCCCCGCCGCGAACGCCGGTTTCCAGCCGGTGATCGACGCGGCCCGCACCGCCGCCGTCACCCACGCCTCGGCCACCGGGGTCGGCAAGGACGACACGCTTCAGGCCACCGACGTCCTCGTCGACCCGGACGGAAAGCAGCACGTCCGGTTCGTCCGCTCGCACCGGGGCCTCCCGGTCCTCGGCGGCGACCTGGTCATCCACCTCGACAAGAGATCCGCCTACACCGGGGTGACCCGCGCGCTGCGCCAGCAGGTCGAGGTCGCCACCACCAGCGCCAAGCTGACGGCAGGACAGGCCCAGGCGAAGGCCGCCGCCACCGCGAAGGGCACCGCCGGTGCCGCCCAGCTCGTGGTGGACGCCCGCGCCGGACGCTCGGCCCTCGCCTACCGGATCCAGGTGACGGACAGCTCCACCGCCGAGTCCGGCTCCCGCACCGTGGTCATCGACGCGGCCAGCGGCGCGGTCCTCAGCAACGCCCCGGCGAGCGACTCCTTCCTGTCGCCCCGGGTCCAGGAGAAGCTCCGCGCGAGCGGCCAGAAGCTCAACCCCGCCCTCGGCACCGCCGCACCCGCCCCGCTCGCCTCCTCCAGGGCGACCGGCTTCCCCGCGCAGGCCAACGGCACCGGCCAGTCCCTGTTCGTCGGCAGCGTCCCGCTGATCACCACGCAGACGGCGAAGAGCTCCTTCACGCTGAAGGACCCGAGCCGCGGCCAGACCGAGACCCGCGACGCCGGCAACAAGGAGCTGGAGCAGTTCTCCGGCGGCAAGGCGTTCACCAGCACCACGGACCGCTGGGGCACCGGCAGGGCGAGCGACCGCGCCACCGCGGCCGTCGACGCGCAGTACGGCATCACCAGCACCCTGGACTTCTACAAGAAGACCTTCGGCCGCGACGGGATCAAGAACGACGGCGCCGGCGCGCACGCCCTCGTGCACTTCGGCAACAAGGTCGGCAACGCGTTCTGGTCCTCGGACTGCGGCTGCATGCTCTACGGCGACGGTGACGGGCAGACCTTCGCGCAGCCCCTCGTCGTCCTGGACGTCACCGGCCACGAGCTCACCCACGGTGTCGTGGACGCGACGGCGAACCTCCAGCCGACCCGGGTCGACGCCGACGACAACCAGTTCGGCGAGCCCGGCTCGCTCAACGAGTCGCTCGCCGACATCTTCGGCAGCAACGTCGAGTTCACCACCAACAACCCGAACAACCCGCCCAACTACCTGATGGGCGAGAAGCTCGGCCTCCAGCAGAAGTTCCTGCGCCGCCTCGACAAGCCGTCCCTCGACAAGCTCGAAGGCACGGTCGACTACTGGTCGAAGGCGTCGTACGACACCGAGGTGCACGCGGGTTCCGGCGTCTCCTCGCACGCCTACTACCTGCTGGCCGAGGGCAGCGGCAAGAAGACCATCAACGGCGTGGCCTACGACTCGCCGACCTACGACGGCTCGACGGTGGCCGGCATCGGCCGGGACAAGGCGACGGCGATCTTCTACCGGGCGCTCACCCGGTACATGGTCTCCACGACCGACTTCCACGACGCCCGCACCGCCACGCTGAGCGCGGCCGCCGACCTCTACGGCGCGAGCAGCACCGAGTACAAGACGGTGGACAAGGCCTGGGCCGCCGTCAACGTGACCGCGGCGAACGCCCCGGCCCGCGGCTGATCCAGCCCGTCCGCTGCCGCCCCGCGAACCGTGGGGCGGCAGCGGCATGTCCCGAGCGCTACGGCACCAGGGTGTCGAGCGGGATCATCACCACGTCACTGGTGGGGCGCGACAGATGCAGTGCCGTGTGGAAGGAGCCGTCGCACTCCTTGCCCGCCGGGTCGAGCCCCGCCGCGGTCACCGTGTCCACGGCGTAGCGCTGTTCGGCCCGGTCCGTGAAGCGCCGCTGCGGGAAGGTCGTCCCGGTCCGCTCGGTGGCGAGGCCGAACGCCGCGAGAGCGCCCGCGATGTCGTCGTACGAGCTGGTGCGCAGCACGAACGCGGCGACCCACACCGGTCCGTGGGCCGCGCACAGCAGCGGCCGGAAGGTGCGCTGCGACAGGAAGGTGGTGCCGCCCGTGACGGTGATGAGGCGGACGTCCTGTACCGCGCGGCGCAGCGCCGGGCTCGGCGGCGCCTCCTCCAGGTCCTCGGCGAACCCCTCGGCGAGCAGCCCGACGGCCCGCCCGTAGGCGACGGCACGCGGCGCCCGGTCGAGCCCGATGACGCGGACCTGGTCGCCGCGGCGCCGGGCGGCGTAGAACTCCCGGTCCCAGTCGGCCAGTTGGGCCGGAGTCTTGGCGGCGGCCTCGCGCGAGGTGTAGCGCTCGTAGAGGTCGTCCAGGGTCACCTCGTGGTTGAGCAGGGCCGCGTTGATCCCGTACGAGCAGCACAGGTCAAGGACCGTCAGAGGTGCGGACCCGGCCGGCGAGAGCGCCGTGCGCAGCCGTCGGAAGACCCGCTGGGCATGGCCTGGCGTGCGGTATCCGAGCGGGCAGAGCGCCCGGAAGTAGGCTCGCGGGTCCGGCTGGTCGTAGATCGCATCGAACCGGGACATCCCGGGCATGGCGACGGTGTCCGTCACTCCCACCCCGCCGGTCGCTCCCGAGCCGGTCCGCCGGTCGTCGGTCATCGTGTGCCCGTCCCTTCTCTCGCCACCCCCGATCCTCGCCAGAGCATGCGGACGGCGGCGGCCGTTGGGAACACGGCCCGAACGAATCAGGCCATGCCCAACTACCCTGGAAACAGAGTCAGTTGTGTCTCCAGGGGCAGTCGGTCACAGGCGGGTCAGTGGCGCGGGGCCAGGGCGGGAGCCAGGTCCTGGATGCGGGGCAGGGGTACGGCGGGCGCGACGGGCTGGTCCGAGCGCTCTCCCGCGCCCGTTCCGCACAGCGCCTGGAGATAGAACCCGCTGAACGCCTCGTCGATCGGGCTCGGCTCCAGCTTCCCGTCCGGGCCCACCCTCTGATACTTCATCAGGTTGTGGGCGAGGGACATCTGGCGCTTGCCGTCCGGGCTGGACAGGACGGCCGTACCGGCTCCGAAGACGGCCCCGTCATGTCCCCAGAACCGTCCGCACGGCAGGTCGAAGGCGTAGATGCCGAGGCCGTACCGCATCACGGTGGTGCCGTTCTCGTCGAGGACCGGAACCGTGGTCCGCATCTCCTGGAGCTGTGCGGCGGGCAGGAGCCGGCCGCGCAGCAGCGTGCGGTAGAAGTCGTTGAGGTCGCTCGTCGTGGAGACGAGCGCGCCCGCCGTCCCGGCCCAGGACATGTCGTACACGCTGTAGTCGCGGGGCGGGTCGATGAGCCCGTAGAACGACTCGTACATCTTGGGGTGTGGCCCGGACACATACGGCGAGCGCGGGAAGTAGGTGTCGCGGAGCCCGGCCTTCTTGATGACGTTGCGGGTGATGTAGGCCTCGGGGTCCTCCCCCGTGACCTTCTGGAGCAGCATCCCGGCGATGATGTAGTTGGTGTTGGAGTACGACCACGTCTCGCCGGGCTTGCCGGTGGGCGCCGCCGCGAGGCCGATACGGACCAGTTCCTCGGGCCCGATGTGGCGGAAGCGGTAGTCGTCCAGACTCCTGGCCGAGTTCCGCGCCAGCGAGGGGAACGCGCCCAGGACGTAGTCGCCGATGCCACTGGTGTGGTTGAGCAGCATCCGTACCGTGATCGCCCGCCCGCGCTCGCCGGGCACGGTCGTCGGCAGGTAGCGGCCGATCGGGGCGTCCAGGTCGACGCGGCCCTTGGCGACCTGCTGGAGCACGGCCACCGAGGTGAACGCCTTGGTCACGCTGCCCACGCGCTGCTCAAGCCGCGGCCGCATGGGCCGTCCGGTGTCGACGTCGGCGACGCCGGTGGCGCCCAGCCACTCCTGACCGCCGTCCCGGACCGACGCCACGGCGCCGTACATGCCCGCCGCGCGGACCGCGTCGAGGGAGGCGGCGAGCGCCTTGCGGTCGAGGCCCGCCGGGGCGGCGGCCGTCGTACCGGGAGCGGAGCCGGTGACGGCCGTGGGCGGGGCCGGCGCGGCCTGGGCCGGGCCGACGGTCGCGAGGAGAGCCATCGCCAGTGCCGCGGTGGTTCCGGCGACGCGGGCGCGACGGCGGTCCGGGCGGGATAAGTACATGGGGTCTTCCCTTCGGTCGGGCAACCGGGTGAGGCCGGCAACCGGGCCCAACTGTCGCAAGGGGCCCCAGCCGGGCAAATCCTCCCCGGGCACGATCTTGCTCGCGAGCGGGTGCACCGAACGGAGGAGCCGCTCTCGGCCACCGTGACCGGCGGGGGCCGCCGTGGGGCGGCCAGGGGGCGGCCGCCGTCGGGGCGCCGGAAGCGGCCCGGCCGCGGCGCGGTGTCACCTCCGGCAGGTGTTCCGCATGCGTCGGCGTGGTACCGGTGACAGGGTCGAAAGGCCGGGGTCCACCCGGCGTCCGCGGCCGGGCGGCCGGGCGCGGGCCGAGACGGAACAGGAGCCACCAGTGCGCCATCACATCGTTGCCGAAAGACTCCCCGACACCGACACCCTCAAGGAATGGCACATGGTCCGGGGCGAGGAGCAACACGCCATGTGCGGCGCCGAGTTGGTCCCCGGCGCCGAGGAACAGCCCGATGACGCCTGGGGTACGGAAACCGCCCACCCCTTCTGTCACACCTGCGGCGCGCTGTACCTGCGCGAAACCCCGTAGCCGGGCCACCCGGCGGGCGGCGCGCTCCCGCCCGCCGCCCTTCTCAAATGCCCTGACAGTCAGCGAAGTTGACGGAGCATCACAGCCTGGCTCGCCACCCCCTCGCCCCTCCCCCTTCCCGGCTTCGTATCGTGGAGTCCCGCTGCCGAGAAGGGACATCGCATGCCCGAGTCCACCCGCGCACCCGAGATCCGTACCACCGCCGGTTCCGTTCGCGGACGGATGGTGGACGGCCTGGCCGTCTTCCGCGGCATCCCGTTCGCCCAGCCGCCCGTCGGCCCCCTGCACCTGGCCCCTCCCGCGCCGGCCCTGCCGTGGGACGGCGTCCGTGAGGCGGTCTCGTTCGGACCCACTCCCCCGCAGTCGCTCGCGCTCGGATTCGGCTCCGGGCCCGAGACCACGAGTGACTCGGACGAATGGCTGACGGTCAACGTGTGGTCCCCTGACCCCGGTGCGACGACCCGGCTGCCGGTCATGGTGTGGATCTACGGCGGCGCCTACCTGGTCGGCTCGGCCGAGGGCCCCACCTATGACGGGGCGGCGCTGGCCCGCCGGGGCACGGTCGTCGTGACGTTCAACCACCGGGTGGGGGCGGAGGGGTACGGCCACTTCGAGGGCGCGGTGCCCAACCGGGCGCTCCTCGACCAGGTGGCCGCCCTGGAGTGGGTACGGGACAACATCGCGGCGTTCGGCGGCGACCCGGGCCGGGTGACCGTCTTCGGCGAATCGGCGGGCGCCGGCGCGATCGCCGCGTTGCTCGCGATGCCCAGGGCCACGGGCCTGTTCCATCGAGCGGTGGCGCAGAGCGTGCCGGGCTCGGTCTTCACCCCGGCGCTCGCCGCGGACGTCGGCGCGAGCGTGGCCGCGGAACTCGGCCTGCCGGCCACCCTGGAAGCCCTCGCCCCGGTCGCACCCAAGGCGCTGCGCGACGCGGCGGACGCCGTGCTCGGCGGGATCACGCGGCACGCGGCGCGCTGGGGCCGGATCGCGCACGCGCATCTGCCGTTCTCGCCGGTGGTCGACGGTGAGGTGCTGCCCCGTTCGCCCTGGGCGGCGCTGCGGGCCGGGCAGGGCAGCGAAGTGGAACTGATGGTGGGTCACAACCGGGACGAGGCACGGCTGTTCACCGTGATGTCGGGCCGTTCGGGGAGGATCACGCGGGAGGAGGCGGACACCGCACTGGAGCGGTTCGCGCCCGGGAGCGGGGGCGCGGCGGCCTATCGCGCGGCCCACCCGGACGCGGACCCGACCACGATGCAGGACCTGGTCATGTCGGACTGGCTGTTCCGGATGCCGAGCCTGCGTCTGGCCGAGGCGCACACGGCCGGCGGCGGCACCTCCTACCTCTACGAACTGGCGTGGGCGGCGCCCGCGTTCGGCGGGGCGCTCGGCGCCTGCCACGGCCTGGACGTGCCGCTGGTGTTCGGCAACCTGCTCGGCGGGATCGCCACGCTGGCGCTCGGCGAGGAGCCGCCGGCCGAGGCGTGGGCCGTCTCGGACGCGATGGGCCGGGCGTGGACCGCGTTCGCGGCGCACGGCGAACCCGGCTGGGCGCGCTACCGCACCGGCGAACGGCTGACCCGGGTGTTCACCACCGAGCCGGTCACCGTGCCGTACCCGCAGGAGGTCTCGCGCCGGATCTGGGCCGAATTCGACTTCGCGCCGCTGGAGTTGGGCGCGGGGGCGGGCCCCACGGCCGCCGCCTGAGAGCGGGCCCCGAGGGGGCGCGCCGCGTGCGCCGGGTGCGGCCGAGCGCGGGGCGTTGCGGGGAGTATGTCCGGTGCACGCCGGGTACACGCGTCCGGCAGGCGCGGTTTCGGCTCCCGGCGGCAGGAGGCAATTCATGAGCAGTGCGGTGCGGGGCCCCGGATCGGGGCCGCGGACGATCACCACTTCCGTGCCGGCCAGACTGGACCGGCTGCCCTGGTCGCGCTGGCACTGGATGATCGTGATCGGCCTCGGCACCGTGTGGATCCTGGACGGTCTCGAGGTCACGGTCGTCGGCAACATCGCGAGCCGGCTCTCGGAGGACGGCAGCGGGCTCGCGATCACGGACGCCCAGGTCACCGGCCTGGGCGCCGCGCTGTATGTGGCCGGCGCCTGCTGCGGGGCGCTGTTCTTCGGCTGGCTGACCGACCGGTTCGGGCGCAAGAAGCTGTTCCTGGTCACGCTCGCGGTCTACCTCGCCGCGACCGCGATGACGGCGCTGTCCTTCACGGCGTGGTGGTTCTTCCTGTTCCGCTTCCTCACCGGCTTCGGCATCGGCGGCGAGTACGCGGCCATCAACTCGGCCATCGACGAGCTGATTCCGAGCAAGTACCGCGGCCGGGTGGACCTCATCATCAACGGGAGCTACTGGCTCGGCGCGATGGCCGGGGCGCTGCTCTCGGTGCTCGCCCTCAACACCGACCTGCTGCCGAAGGACGTCGGCTGGCGCCTCACCTTCGCGCTGGGCGTGGTGCTCGGCCTGGTGATCCTGCTGGTGCGGCGGCACGTGCCGGAGAGCCCGCGGTGGATGTTCATCCACGGCAAGGAGGAGGGAGCGGAGAAGCTGCTCGACGACGTCGAGCACTCGGTGGAGGAGGAGACCGGCGAGCGGCTTCCCGAGCCGGGCCGTTCCATCACCATCGAGCAGCGCACGAGCGTGGGCTTCCTGGAGATCGCCCGTACGCTCTTCAGGTCCTACCCCAAGCGTGCGGTGCTCGGGTTCTCCCTATTCATCGGCCAGGCGTTCCTCTACAACGCGATCACCTTCGGGTTCAGCTCGATCCTGGTGAAGTTCTTCGACGTGCCGAGCGGTACGACCGGTTACTTCTTCGCGGTGATCGCCTTCGGCAACTTCCTGGGTCCGCTGCTGCTCGGGAAGCTCTTCGACACCGTGGGCCGCCGGAAGATGATCGCCGGGACCTATGTGCTGTCGGGTCTTCTGCTCTTCGTCACCGCGTGGTTCTTCGCGCAGGGCTGGCTCAACTCGGCCACGATGACGGCCTGTTGGTGTGTGGTGCTGTTCTTCGCCTCGGCGGGAGCGAGCTCCGCCTACCTCACGGTGAGCGAGATCTTCCCGATGGAGACCCGCGCGATGGCGATCGCCTTCTTCTACGCCATCGGGACGGCGGCGGGCGGCATCTCGGGTCCGCTGGTCTTCTCGGCGCTGACCTCCAGCGGAGTGGTGGGTGACGCCGTGCTCGCCTTCAGCATCGGGGCGGCCCTGATGACGGCGGCCGGAGTGGTGGCGGCCTTCCTGGCGATCGACGCCGAGGGCAAGTCCCTTGAGGACATCGCGGCCCCGCTGTCGGAGCGGCTCGCCGCGGCGGGCGAGGGCACCGCACCGCCGGGGGCGCCGGCGGCTTAGCGCGCCGAGGCGCCTTCGGGGCGGACGGGTCTTTTCAGCGGGCGGTGGGCGAAAGCCACCGCCCGCTTCCGCGTGCCCTTCCCGCGACCGACACAAGCTTTGGATCCCACGCCATTGCGTACACCCATAGCTGGCGTTACAGTCTCTAACTAACGGCACTGCACATAACACCGCCGGGCGCGGCAACGCCCCGGCCGGGAGGGGATGCGTCATGGCACACACCGAGAGCAACCTTCACGTGGTCCTCGGCTCGGGCCCGGCCGGGACCGCGCTCGCCACCGAGCTCGCCCGCCGCGGCCACCCGGTCCGGCTCGTCGACCGGTCGGGAACGGGTCCCGCGCCGGCCGGAGTCGACCGCGTGCGGGGCGATGTCTCGACGCCCGAGGGGGCCGCCGCCGCCATCCACGGGGCCGGGGTCGTCTACCACTGCGTGAACGTCGCCTACCAGCTCCAGGTCGACGTCATGCCCCGGATCCAGCGGGCGGTGCTCGGCGCCGTGGAGGCGGAGGGAGCGCGCCTGGTCGTGCTCGACACGCTCTACCCGTACGGCGAGACGCACGGTGAGGTGATGACCGAGGACACGCCCTGGCGGGCCACCACCCTCAAGGGCAGGATGCGCGCCGAGCTCGACGACCTCTATCTGGCCGCACACCGCGAGGCGCGCGCCTCGGTGGTGCTCGGCCGGTCGGCCGACTTCGTCGGCCCCGGGGTGCTCAACTCGACGCTCGGCGCCGCCGTCTTCCCCGGCGCGCTGACCGGCGGTGAGGTGCTGACCCTGGGCGACATCGACCTGCCGCACAGCTACACCGACATCCGGGCGGTGGCGGCGGGCCTCGCCACGCTCGGCGAGAGCCCCCACGGCGACGGCCGCGTCTGGCACCTTCCGACGGCGTCCACCCTGACCACCCGCGAGGTGCTGGGGATGATCGAGGACCGGGTGGGCCGGCCGCTGAAGATCGTGACCCTGGACGAGCCGCGTCCGTTCGGCCCGTTCGACGAGGTCTTCATGGGCGCGTACGCCGAGATGTTCTACCAGCACACCGAGCCGCAGATCATGCACTCGGGCGCCTTCGAGGCCGCGTTCCGCACCGCGCCGATCGCCATGGGCGACACGCTCGACGCCACGCTCGCCTGGTACCGCGGCCTGCTGGCCAAGCGCGCCTGACCACGGCCCCGGTCCCGCTACTCGATGACGATCTCGAACGGGATGTTGCCGCGGGTGGCCTTGGAGTACGGGCAGGCGGCGTGGGTCAGCTCGACGAGCTTCTCGCCGCTCTCGCCCTCCAGGTGTCCGGGCAGCTCGACGCGCATGACCACGCCGATGCCGAAGCCGCCGTCGGCCGGGTCCTTGCCGATGCCGACCTCGGCGGTCACCGAGACGTCCTTGACGTCGAGCTTCAGCTGACGGGCGACCGAGCCCATGGCGCTGGCGAAGCAGGCCGCGTATCCGGCGGCGAAGAGCTGCTCGGGGTTGGTGCCCTGGCCGTTGCCCCCGAGGGCGGGCGGGAAGGCGAGCGGCAGATCGAGCTGACCGTCGGAGCTGACGGTCCGGCCCTCGCGGCCGTTGGCGGTCGCCACTGCGGTGTAGAGCGCGTCCATGGGATCGGTTCCTCTCGTGTCCGTCCGTACGGAGCCGGTGCGGTTCCGTACGGGGAAGCCTCGGCTGCCCGGAACCAACTGAAGCACACAATTAAGTTGTGCACAACTAAATCGCGTGGTGTTAGCCTGGGCGCATGGTGACCACGCCCCCCGCCCGCCCGCACGACGAGGACTACCTGCGGCTCGACCTCCAGCTCTGCTTCTCGCTGCACGCGGCCTCGCGCGCCTTCAACGGCGTCTACCGCACGCTCCTCAAGGACCTGGGCCTGACGTATCCGCAGTACCTCGTGATGCTGACGCTCTGGGAGCACGGCGAGCTGCCGGTCAAGAGCATCGGCGAGAAGCTGCGGCTCGACTCGGGCACGCTGTCACCGCTGCTCAAGCGCCTGGAGTCGGCGGGCCTCGTCGAGCGGCACCGCAGCCGGGCGGACGAGCGGTCCGTCACCATCCGCCTCACGGAGCGGGGGACGGCCCTGCGGGAGCGTGCCCTCGCGGTGCCGCACCACATCGCGCGGGCCGTCAACCTGCCCCCGGAGGACTTCCACACCCTGCGCACACTGCTGGCCACCCTGACCGAGGGCCTCGACGCCGCGGCGGCGGCTCACTCCTAGCCCGGACTCGTGTGCGCTCCCCACATACGGGCGCGCGAACCCATGGTGTCCGAGCGGCCCCGAAGGCGAGGGGCCCCGCACCGATCCGCCGCTCGTGCGGTAGGACTTGGGGTGGCGCGCAGGGACACACGAACCAGCACAGGGGGCAGCACATGGCACGGCCGATCACCATCGTCACGGGCGGCAGTCGCGGTATCGGGGCGGCGACCTGCGCCCGCCTCGCGGCCGACGGGCACGACCTGGTCCTCGGGTACGTCAGCAACGAAGGGGCCGCGCGCGAGGCGGCCGAGGCGGTGCGCGCCGCCGGGGCCCGCTGTGTCACCGTGCGGGCCGACACCTCTCAAGAGGCAGACGTGGAGCGGCTGTTCGACACGGCCGCCACGGAGCTGGGGCCGGTGACCGGCCTGGTCAACAACGCCGGGGTGACCGGACCGCTCGGCCGCCTCGCCGATACCCGTACCGAGGATCTGCGCCGCGTCCTGGACGTGAACCTCCTCGGCTATCTGCTCTGCTGCCGCCGCGCCGCCCGCGACATGGCGGCCTCCGGCGGCGGCGCCATCGTCAACATCTCCTCCGCCGCGGCCACGCTCGGCAGCCCCGGCGACTACGTCCACTACGCGGCGTCCAAGGCGGCCACCGACGCGCTGACCACCGGCCTGTCCAAGGAACTCGGGCCGGACCGCATCCGGGTCAACGCGGTCTCACCGGGGCTCATCGACACCGATATGCACGCCACCATGGGCGACCCCGGGCGCCCGGCCAGGATGGCCGACAGCATCCCGCTCGGCCGCCCGGGCCGGGCGTCCGAGATCGCCGCCGCCGTGGCCTGGCTCCTTTCGGGCGACGCCTCGTACACCACCGGCGCGATCCTGCGGGTCTCCGGCGGGCGGTGAACCCGGTTGATCCTGCGGCGAGTTCAGGGGGTGGGCGGATGAGCGAGGCGGCCGGGACGTTCGAGGCGGCCACGGGGGACGGCCCCGTCCTGCGGGGCGCCGGGCGGACGGCCGCCGTGCGCACCGCCTTCGACGGTCTGCTGAACATCCGCAGGGTCATGGGCGGTTCGGGCCCCGCCGAGTGGGAGCGGCTGAAGCCGGTGCGTGCCGTCGCCCTCACCCTGGAGGCGGCGGGCATCGAGGCGTCCGCCGTCGACGCGCACGGCGCGCGGTGCGCGACGGGCTACCGGGTCAGCGCGACGGACGGCGCCCGCGCGGTCCGCGTCGAATGGGCGGGCCCGGCCGGGAGCGGCGCCGAGTACGCGGCGAACGAGGCGCTGCGCGGGTGCGCCGAGACACTGCGGGCGCTGGGATGGGTGGCGCTCGAGTACCGGGGGCCGCGCCGCCACCACTACCTCGAAGTCGAACCGGCGGGGTGATCCTCCGCCGGTTCGCGAGGCGCCCCGCCTGCCGCTAGAGTGCGATGCTTGTTCGATCGTCCAGGGGTGTGGGGGGAAGCGTGAGCGCGCAACTACGGGAGACAGCGGGCGAGTTGGCCGAGCTGTTGTGGCGGGAGCACACCCTGTACCGCGAGCGGTCGGGCACCGTGGTCATCCGGGGCTCGCACGTGGAGCGCTGGATCAGCCTCTCCCCCACCGGCGGCAAGGACCAGGTCCTGATCCGGGCCGGCCGGATCCTGGACGGCGGCACCACCGCCCCGGCCCGCTCCGAGACGGTGGCCAGCCTCGCCGTCGGCAGGGGTGAACTCGCCGCGGTCTGCCGGAGGTTGCTCGCGGAGACCGCCGCGGGGCCCGCCCCCGGCGCCGCGCGTCCGCCGAAGTCCGGCAGATCCCGGAAGGCCGGAGCGAGACGGACGGGCAGGCCGGCGCGCGGGGGCCGGCACACCGGCCTCACGTCCTGGCTGGTCATCCTCGCCGTGCTCGGCTTCGTCGCCCTGTACGTCCGGGGTGTGGCGGCGGGGCTGTAGCGTCCGGCCGGACGGGTCCCCTCACACCGCCTCCGCCTCGATGATCGACGGCAGCGACGGGGTGGGCAGGACGCGACGCAGCCGGAAGCCGGACTGGGTGAGCAGGCTCTCGAACTCGGCGGCCGTGCGCTCCCTGCCCTTCAGGACCATCAGCATGATCATGTCCAGCTCGACCGCCGGGTGCGGATCGCCGTTGTCGGGCAGCACCGCGTCGACCACGAGGAGCCGCTTGCCCGGGGCAGCGGCCCTGCGGACGGCCCCCAGGATGCGCAGGCAGTCCTCGTCGTCCCAGTCGTGCAGGATGTTCTTGAGCAGATAGAGATCGCCGCCGGACGGCACCTCCGCGAAGAAGTCGCCGCCCGCCACGCTCCAGCGTCCGCTCAGCTCCTCGGTGTCGAGGAGGTGCTCGGAGACGGTGTCGGGGCGGTCGAACAGCACGCCGTTCAGGCCGGGTTGACGGCTCAGCACCGCGTGCAGGAAGCCGCCCCGGCCGCCGCCGACGTCGACGACGGTTCCGCCGTCGGGAAACGCGTAGCTGCCCGCGACGAGCTCGACGACCCGGCCGGACAGCGAGGCCATCCCGGCGTCGAAGAGGTCCCGCGCGTCGGGCGTGGCCGCCAGGTGCTCGAAGAACGGGCGCCCGTAGGCGGCTTCGAACGGGGTCTCCCCCGTGCGCAGGACGTCGGTGATGCCGTAGGAGGCGCGGCGGAGCATCTCGTCCGTGATGAACAGGGCCGCCGCGTGCTGCGATCCGGGGACGTCCGTACGCAGCGGCCGTCCCGCGTCGGTGAGGCCGAAGGCGCCCTTCTCGTCCTGGCTGAACAGGCCGTGCATCGCGAGCAGTCGCAGCACGCGCCGCAGCGAGTCCGCGTGCAGACCGGAGTCCTCGGCGAGCTCCTCGACGGTGCGGGGCCCCTCAGCGAGGCGGTCCGCGATGCGGTGCACCGCCACGGCCCGTACCGCGGCCGAGTAGATGTGTCCGTACAACAGCCCGTTGAGCGGTGAGGGGCCGGCGGAGGCGGTGGGGTGCGGGGTGTGGTCCGAGCTGGTCGCCAACGGTCGCTCCTGTCGTCACGCGAGGTGGCCTCTGTCACGGCAGAGGTCTGCCGTCCCATGGTCGCAGGGCGTGCAGCGTGCCGGTGCTGATTCCGGCCGGGCGCGTGATCCGTCAAGTCGCCTTCCGGTCAAGGCCCGTCCCCGGGGCCTGCCCCCGCGTCGGGTTCGACCGCCGTCGGCGCCCACCTGCTAGAAAGGGCCTTCCAGCTTCTCCGCGGACCTTAGGGACGGCGCCATGCCCACTGAAGTGCTGAACCGGCTCGGCGCCGGCAAGTACCTCCTCGTCACGACGTACAAGAAGAACGGCACCGGCGTCGCCACCCCGGTGTGGGTCGTGCGGGACGGCGAGGCCCTGGTGATCTGGACGGTCGCCGACTCCTGGAAGGTCAAGCGCATCCGCAACCGGCCCGAGGTGCTCGTCGGCCCCTGCGACGTGCGCGGCAACCCGACGGGCGAGCAGCACCCGGCGACCGCGGTGATCTGCGACCCGGCGGCCACCGAGGCCTGCCGGGCGCTGTTGCGGCGCAAGTACGGGGTGGTCGGACGGCTCACCCTGCTCGGCAGCCGGCTGCGGCGCGGCGCGACGGGCACGGTGGCCGTCCGGATCACCCTCGACGACTGACCGGGGCCGCCGGCTAGGGGCCCGAGACCAGGTTGGCCACATTGTTCGCGGAGTTGGAGGGGCCTCCGCTGGTGTTGATGACGTGGTTGATGGTGCCGGTGCCGCCGAGGGACACCGTCACCATGTCGTGGAAGCGGACTCCGGAGGCGGCGGGCGCCTCGAAGGCCCGCTCGGCCACGACCGAGGGGTTGGAGCTGAAGTAGCAGTAGCTGCCGAGCCCCCACGCCTGGTGGCTGGTCACGTTGCCCGCCACCTTGTACGCGTCGTAGCCGCGGGTCGAGCCGTTCATCCAGGAGCCCTGGTCCGGCGGGTCGTAGGGCATCTCGTTCTGGAAGAAGTAGGTGCGTCCGCCGTTGCCGTTCCAGAGCACCTGGTGCTGTTGGTAGTGCTCGACGAACAGGCCGTACATCGTGACGTCGGTGCCGTTGACGACGAGGCCGTTGGCGGCGGTGTTGCTGGTCCAGCCGACTCCGCTGCCGTGGTCGGCGCGCCACAGCCACATGTGGTCGCCGATGACGTCGGAGCTGTTGACGACCAGGCTCTGGGTCGCCTTGCCGACTCCGGCGCCGCCGATGCGGAAGAACACGTCGTGCAGCGAGGTCGGGTCGGCGCCGTGCCGGGCGGTCGCCCCGCTCTGCCCGATCCGCATCAGGGCCTGGGAGTTGGTGGTGCCCGCGTCGATGAGCAGACCGGCCAGGTTCACGCCGTCGACGTCGGCGACGTTCATCGCGGTGATGCCGTTGTCCGGAACCAGCGTGGCGAGGCCGAGGCCGAGCACGACGGTGTCCGCCCGGTTCACGTTCAGGGTCTGGTCGAGGTGGTAGACACCGGGTGTGAACAGCAGGTTCTTGCCCTGGGCGAGTGCCTGGTTGATGTCGGTCGCGGTCGCACCCGGCTTCACGATGAAGAAGGTGTCGATCCCGAGCGAGCTGCCGGGCTGGTTGCCGCCCGACCAGGTCGTGCCCTGGGTGTTGGTCCGCAGGGCGGGCACGAACACCTTGTACGCGCCCGCGCCGTCCACGTACAGGAACGGCTTCTCACGGGTCACGGGTGACTGCGCGACCGTGGTGTAGGGCGGGCTGGGGAAGGTGTTGGCGGGGGCGTTGACGTCGCCGACGAACACCATGTTCCAGTTGGAGCCGTTCCAGCTGCCCCACTGCGTGTTGCGCGAGAGCCACTGCTGCTGGGAGCCCGAGCGCACCTGACCGTCGATCTTCGAGTCGGCGATGAACCCGCCGCTCGACCAGCCGCCGTCGTCGAGCTGGAGGTCGCCGCGCACGTGCATACGGCGGTAGGGGGCGGCCTGCGAGACGGCCCAGCGGTCGCTTCCGCCCGCCGGGTTGACCGAGAGGTTCTCGGCGGACCGCCAGAAGTTCTGGGTGGCGTTGCCCTGGAACCAGTCGGCCTCGGCGTGCACGGCGCCGTTGATGGTGACGTCGTCCGGCGAGAGGCCGAGTCCGGCGACCTGGGTGTAGAAGCCCACGTTGGCGTCGGCGCTGTAGGTGCCGGGCTTGAACAGCAGGGCGTAGCGCTGCGCGCCGAACTGGTTCTTCTCCTGCTGGGCGAAGACCTGGTTGAGCCTGCCCTGGATCGCGGAGGCGGACATGGAGGGGTCGAAGACGGAGACGTTGGGCCCGAAGTCCGGTGTTCCCGACGGGGGTTGGGGCCCGCTCGCGGCGTCCAGGGAGAAGGACTGCGCCGCACTTCCGTTGCACGCGTACTGCTGCATCCGGGCGCCGTCGGCCGTCGAGGCGCTCGGCACGTCGAGGCACTTGCCGCTGTTGCGGTTCACGAAGTGGTAGGTGCCGCCGGCCTCCTGGACGGGCAGCCACTGCTGGTTGGCGCCGCCGCCGTACGTCCACAGCTGGACGGGCGCGGAGTCCGCGGTCGAGACGTCGGTGACGTCCCAGGCCTTGCTCGCGTCGTTGCGGTTGTCGACGCGGACGTATCCGTCGCCCGTCGCCTGGAACTGCCACTGCTGCGCGGCGCTCGCGTTGCAGACGTACTGCTGGACCGCCGTGCCGTCGGCGGTGCCGGCCGCCGCCGCGTCCACGCACTTGCCGCTGTTCCGGGCGGCCACGGTGACCCAGCCCGTGGGCAGGTCGGCGGCGTGTGCGGCGGGGGCGAGGGCGGTCGCCGACACCAGGGAGGCGAGCAGGGCGCCCAGGGCGAGCACCGGGACCAGTGGGGTGGTGCGGCGCGGGGGCCGGGGTGGGACCAGGGATGCGGAAGTTCTCATACGTCTCTCCTGTACCGCGGGGTGCACGGAGTAAGTGGGGGGTGTACGGGAGGAGTTGCGAACAGTGGACGGCGCGAGGGCGTCACACGTGACGCGTGGGGTTCACGTCTTTCTTCAAGGTGTGAAGTTAGGAGGACCCGGCTGACCCGTCAAGAGTTCAGGTACGGAAGAAGTTCCGATGGGCGGGGCGGGTGGCTGGTAGCTTGACGCGTCCGGAAATCGCGTGGCAAGGGGACGATCAGCAGTGCACAGGTTCTTGCGTACCACCGGCCTCGCCTCTGTGGGGCTCGCCGCCGTCCTGGCCGCCTCGGGGTGCAGTAGCGGGGGATCGGACAAGGCTTCGGACAAGCCGGCGGACAAGGCGACGGTTCAGCCGTCGAGCCAGGCGTCGGGGCAGGCCTCGGCGGGCAGCAGCACGGCCGGACAGGCCCCGGCAGGGTCGGGCGGTGCCTCAACTCCCGCCCGGGGCAAGGGATCCGGCACCCCGGCGGGCTCCCCCGGCGCCGGGGGTCTCGACGGCAACTGGGTCGCCGTGACCCAGGGCAAGCCCGTCGCGCTCGTCATCAAGGGCAAGGTCGCCTCGGTGCTCGGCGAGCACCAGTGCAACGGGACGGCGAGCAGCGCCGCCGGTACGACGGCGCTGCGGCTGAAGTGCCCGGACGGGAACACCACCCGCGTCAAGGGCACGGCGAAGCTGAACGGCGCGAAGCTGGAGGTCAGTTGGGAGGGCTTCGGCAAGGACGAGTTCAGCCGGAACAGGACGGCCGGCTGAGGCGCCCCGCGACAGAGGCGCCTCACACGAGAGAGGCGCCTCACGAGCGGGCGCCTCGACGGGGCGCCTCGACGGGGCGCCTCATCCGAGCGGGCGCCTCGCGCTTCCGTGTCCCGTCTCGTTCACGCGTCGACGAACCGGTCCTCCTCGGCTGCGTGCAGGGTCCTGACTCCGTTGACCGGCAAGGGAGTTGCGAGTGACTCGCCGAGTGCCCGGTCCAGGTCGCGCCAGAGGTCCCCGGCGTCCTCCAGGCCGACCGACATGCGCAGCAGCCGGTCGCTGACGCCGGAGGCGGCCCGGTCGTCCTCGGGCACGATGCGGTGGCTGATCGAGGCGGGGTGCTGGATGAGGGTGTCGACGCTGCCGAGGCTGACGGCCGGGGTGATCAGGCGGACCCGGGCGATCACCTCGTGCGGGTCGGCCAGCGTCTCGAAGGCCACCATGGCCCCGCCCACCGTCGGATAGTGGACGCGCAGCACGCGCGGGTCGGCGGCGAGGCGGGCCGCGAGCCCGGCGGCGGTCGCGGACGCGGCCCGTACCCGGACGGGCAGGGTCGAAAGCCCGCGCAGGAGCAGATAGCCGGCGAGCGGGTGCAGGACGCCGCCCGTGGCGAAGCGGATCTGGCGCAGCCTGCGGGCGAAGGCCTCGTCGCAGGCGACGACTCCCCCGAGGACGTCGCCGTGGCCGCCGAGGT
Source organism: Streptomyces sp. NPDC001828 (assembly GCF_042892175.1). Lineage (NCBI taxonomy): Bacteria > Bacillati > Actinomycetota > Actinomycetes > Kitasatosporales > Streptomycetaceae > Streptomyces > Streptomyces sp. NPDC001828. Next base: position 459,262 of record NZ_JBIATV010000001.1, on the reverse strand, counting down.
ACTTCGTCGCGCTGTGCAGCACGAGCCGGGCGCCGCTGGTGACGGGCCGCTGGAGCACGGGCGTGGCGAAGGTGTTGTCGACGAGCAGCGGCACCGGGCCGCAGGCCTCGGCGAGCGCCGCGAGGTCCACCTCGGCGAGGGTGGGATTGGCGGGGCTCTCCACCATGACCAGGGCGGTGTCGGTACGGATCGCGTCCGCGACGCCCTCCGGGTCGGCCCAGGTGACCTCGGTGCCCAGGAGCCCTGCGGTCAGCAGGTGGTCGCTGCATCCGTACAGCGGGCGCACCGCGACGACGTGCCGCCGGCCGGTGGCGTGCTGGGCGAGCAGCACGGCGGACAGCGCGGCCATGCCGCTGGCGAAGGCGACGGCGGCCTCGGTGCCCTCCAGGGTGGCGAGCGCGGCCTCGAAGCGGGCGACGGTGGGGTTGCCGAGGCGGCCGTAGACGGGCGGGCCGTCGGGGGCCTCGCCGGTGGCGGCGAAGGCGTCGATCCTGGCCGCCTCGCCCCTGCTGTCGTAGGAGGGGTAAGTGGTGGAGAGGTCGATCGGCGGGGCGTGCAGCCCGAGGCCCGCGAGGTCTTCGCGGCCCGCGTGCACGGCGAGGGTGTCCACGGCTCTGGCGTCCACGGGTGTGGTGTCGGCGTCCATGGGACCACTGTGAACAGTGACCGGGCTATCGAGGCGGTGGCCCGTGTTACGTTCGGGCCATGGCCGAATCCGTCGTACTGGACCCGGTGGATCTCCACATTCTGCGCCTCCTGCAGAACGATGCCCGCACGACCTACCGCGATCTCGCGGCCGAGGTGGGTGTGGCGCCCTCCACCTGCCTGGACCGCGTGGCGCGGCTGCGGCGCAGCGGGGTGATCCTGGGCTATCAGCTGCGCGTCGACCCGGCGAAGCTGGGCCGGGGGCTGCAGGCGCTGCTTTCCGTGCAGGTCCGTCCGCACCGGCGCGATCTGATCGGGCCGTTCGTGGAGCGAGTCAGGGCGCTGCCGGAGTCCCGGTCGCTGTTCCATCTGACCGGGCCCGACGACTACCTCGTGCATGTGACCGTCGCGGACACCGCCGATCTTCAGCGGCTCGTCCTGGACGAGTTCACCTCGCGCCCCGAGGTCGCGCGGGTGGAGACGCGGCTCATCTTCCAGCAGTGGGACTGCGGGCCCCTGCTGCCGCCGGCTTAGGGCCCGTCCGGCGGACGGGCCCTAAGAGACCGGCCCCGGGCCCCGTGCAGGAGGTCCGGAACCGGTCGGCAGGGGGTCAGCGCGCGTCGGCCTTCAGGAGGTCGGCGCACTTCTCGCCGATCGCCATCGTGGTGATGCACGGGTTGACGGTGACGAGCTCCGGCATGACCGAGCCGTCGCAGACCCGCAGGCCGTCGATGCCCTTGACGCGCAGCCGGGCGTCCACCGGGGCCATCGCGTCGTCGTCGGCGCCCATCTTCACCGTGGAGGCGGGGTGGTAGACGGTGTTGTGGGTCTTTCGGATGTAGTCGAGCAGCTCGTCGTCGGTGCGGACGTCCGGGCCCGGGGCGAGTTCGGCGCCCGCCCAGCCGCTCAGCGCCGGCCGCGCCGCGATCTCGCGGGCGAGCTTCAGGCCGTACGTCATGACCCGCTCGTCGTGCTCGTGCGTGAAGTAGCGCGGGTCGACCATCGGCTTGTCGCGGTAGTCGCGGGTGCGCAGCCGTACGGTGCCGCGGGACTTGGCCTGCGTCACGTTGGGGGTGAGGCAGAACGCGTTCTCGGTGGTCGGGTAGCCGTAGCGGGCCGTGTTCATGTCGAACGGCACCTGGCCGTAGTGGAACATCAAGTCGGGGCGTTCCAGGCCGGGTTCGGTGTCCGCGAAGATGCCGATCTCCCACCACTGGGTGGAGGCCGTCGTCATGGGCTGCTTGGCCTCCCACATGATGACGCCCTCGGGGTGGTCCTGGAGGTTCTCGCCGACGCCGGGGGCGTCGACCAGGACGTCCACGCCCACCTCGCGCAGATGGGCGACCGGTCCGATGCCGGACAGCATCAGGAGCTTGGGGGTGTCGATCGAGCCGCAGGACACGATGACCTCGCGCCGGGCGGTGACGGTACGGGTGTGGATGAGGTCCGGGTCGAGGTACTCGGCGCCGGTGCAGCGGCGGTTGGCGTCGATGAGGAGCTTCTTGGCGCGGACCCCGGTGCGGACGACGAGGTTGGGGCGCTTGTCCATCACGGGGTGGAGGTAGGCCACCGAGGAGGACTGGCGGATGTTGTTCTCGTCGGAGTTGATCTGGAACCAGTTGGCTCCCCGGACCACCGTCCTGCCGTCGTTGAACTGCGTGGTGGGGATGCCCTGTTGGGCACACGCCTCCAGGAGTGCGGCGCCGCAGGGGTCGGACGACTTGACGTTGCGGATCTTGACCGGGCCGCTGCGGCCGTGGTGGTCGCCGGGGGCGTCGTTGGTCTCGAGGCGCTGGTACAGCGGGAAGATGTCGGCCGCTCCCCAGCCCGAACAGCCCGCCGCCTCCCAGGCGTTGAGGTCTTCGGCGGGCGCCCAGAAGGCGATGCACGAGTTGTGCGAGGAGCAGCCGCCGAGCACCTTGGCGCGGGCGTGCCGCATGAAGCTGTTGCCGTGGGTCTGGGGCTCGACGGGGTAGTCCCAGTCGTAGCCGGATTCGAGCAGGCCCATCCAGCGGTCCAGCTTGAGGACGTTGTCGTCGCCGACGTCGGAGGGGCCTGCCTCCAGGACGCACACGGTGACCGAGGGGTCTTCGCTGAGCCGGGCCGCGACCACGTTGCCCGCCGTGCCGCCGCCGACGACGACGTAGTCGAACTCCTCGGTGGGGACGGGGGATTCAGTGGGCTGTGTGGACATGGGTCTCTGACTCACTTTCGGTTTCCGATGCGGCGTGGCTCGCGAGGACGCCGGTCTTGTGGCGCTGGACGAACCAGTAGTAGGCGAAGCCGCCGAGCAGGACTGCTCCGACGAAGAGGAAGGCGCCCCAGCGCAGGTACCAGTGGTAGGGGGCGGTGGCGTTGTAGACCTCGGCGCGCGGCCAGGCCAGGTTGAGCGTCATGGCGCCGCCCCACAGCACGCCGAGGATGTTCACCGGAAGGCCCCAGCGGCCCAGCGAGAACTTGCCGTCGCCGGCCGGGGTCCACTTGCCGCGCAGCCGGGCGATGAGCATCGGCAGGGTGACCAGCAGGTAGGCGACGTAGATCATGATGATGCCGATGCTGGTGACCACCGAGAAGATCTGCGGCTGGCGGATGTTCACCAGGAGGATCACCAGGGCCAGTACGCCGATGACGACGGCCGGCAGCACGGGGGTCTGGAAGCGCGGGCTGACCTTGGCCATCAGCGACGCGGCCGGCAGGTTGTTGTCCCGGGACATCGCGAACGCGAGGCGGATGGCGGCGGTGTGCACGGCGAGGGCGCACACGGTGACCGCGATCAGGACGCACCACAGCATGAGCTTGCCGCCGGTGTCGCCGAGGACGTCGAGCACCACGTACTGGAGGCCGTCGCTGGTGATGCCCTTGCCGTCGAGGCTGGAGACGCTCATCAGGGCGAGGATCAGGATCAGGCCGCCGAGCACGAACGAGGCGAGCAGCGCCCGCAGGATGGCGCGCGGCGCGTTGCGGGACGGGTCGACGGACTCCTCGCCGAGGGAGGCGGCCGTGTCGAAGCCGTACATCACGTAGGCGGAGGCGAGGGCCGCGGTGAGGAAGGCGCCCATGTAGCCGAAGCTGCCGCTGCCGCCGTGGCCGTGGGTGTCGAGGACGACGGAGGGGCCGCGCACGACGTGGACGGCGAAGAGGACGATCAGGACGACGGTGGCGACGAGTTCGAGGAAGACGCCGGCCGTGTTGATGCGGGCCATCAGCTTGACGCCGAACGCGTTGACCAGGGTGGTGAAGAGGATGAGCACCGCGGCGAGGATCACGGCGTTGGTGGCGACGTCGTAGGTGCCGGTGCCGTCGCCGACTATCTGGAACACCATGGAGATCTGCGGCAGGGTCGCCTGGTAGGCGAGCGCCACCGCGGCGATCGACACGATCGAGGCGATCAGCATCATCCAGCCGGCCAGCCAGCCGACGTGCGGGCCGCCGAGCTTCTTGGCCCAGTTGTAGACCGAGCCGGCCACCGGGTACTTGGCGGCGAGTTCGGCGAAGCACAGGGCGACCATCAGCTGGCCGACGAAGACCAGCGGCCAGGACCACCAGTAGGCGGGGCCGCCGAAGCCGAAGCCGAAGTAGAAGAGCTGGAAGGTGCCGGTGAGGATCGAGATGTAGCTGATGCCCGCGGCGAAGGTGTGGAAGTTGCCGAGGGTGCGTTTGAGTTCGGGTCTGTAACCGAACTCCCGGAGATCGTCGTCATCCTTCGTCATGCTCATGACCAGACTCCAAGTAGGCAGGGATTCAGGAGGGGGCACGGTGCGGTGACCGGCCGCTCGCGGGGAGCGGCCGGCCGTGGATCAGCGGGTCAGCTCTCGAACCACCGCTGGGGTTCGGGGGCGGTGTTGCGCCAGATGTGCTTGGTCTCCTGGTACTCGGCCAGGCCCGCCGGGCCGAGTTCGCGTCCCGTCCCGGACTGCTTGTAGCCGCCCCATTCGGCCTGCGGGACGTACGGGTGGAAGTCGTTGATCCACACGGTGCCGAGCCGGAGGCCGGCCGCCACGCGACGGGCCCGGGATTCGTCGGTGGTCCACACCGCGCCGGCCAGGCCGTAGATCGTGTCGTTGGCCAGGCGCACGGCCTGGTCCTCGTCGGTGAAGCGCTCGACGGTCAGGACCGGCCCGAAGGACTCGTCGGTCACCACGCTCATTCCGGCCCGGCACTCGTCGAGGACGGTCGGCGGGTAGTAGTAACCGCCTTCCAGATCAGCGGAGTCGGGACGCTCGCCGCCGCAGCGCAGGACGGCGCCCTCGGCGATTCCGGCGGCGACGTACGCCTCGACCTTGTCGCGGTGGGCGGCGGAGATCAGCGGGCCGGTCTCGGCTCGCTCGTCGAACGGGCCGCCGAGCCGGATCAACTGGGCCCGGCGCACGAGTTCGTCGACGAAGCGGTCGTGGATCGCGTCCTCGACCAGGAGCCGGGTGCCGGCCGAGCAGACCTGGCCGGAGTGCAGGAACACGGCGGTCAGGGCGTTGTCGACGGCCGCCTCGAAGCTCGCCTCGGTCGCGGCGACGTCGGCGAAGACCACGTTGGGGTTCTTGCCGCCGAGTTCGAGCGCGGTCTTCTTCACGGTGGGGGCCGCCGCGGCCATGATGCGCCGGCCGGTCACGAGGCCGCCGGTGAAGGAGACCAGGTCGACGTCCGGGTGCTCGGCGAGCGGCGCGCCGGCCTCGGCGCCCGCGCCGAGCACCAGGTTGGCGACGCCCGCCGGAAGGCCCGCCTCGGTCAGGAGCTTCATGAGGTGGATGGCGGTGTGCGGGGTCAGCTCGCTGGGCTTCAGGACGAAGGTGTTGCCCGCGCCGATGGCCGGAGCGACCTTCCAGGCGGTCTGCAGCAGCGGGTAGTTCCACGGCGTGATCAGGCCGCACACGCCGACCGGCTCGTGGACGACGCGGCTGTCGACGACCGGGTTGCCGGTGTCCACGACGCGGCCCGCGCCCTCGGCGGTGACGAGGGTCGCGAAGTAGCGGAAGCAGTTGGCGATGTCGTCCATGTCGTAGCGGGACTCGACGAGGCGCTTGCCGGTGTCGAGCGACTCGGCCCGCGCGAGGAGCTCCTTGTCGCGCACGAGCAGATCGGCGACGCGAAGGAGCAGCGCACCACGTTCGGCCGGGGCCGTCCTCGGCCACGGTCCGTGGTCGAAGGCGGCTCGGGCCGCGGCGATGGCGTTGGCGGTGTCCTTGGGACCCGCTTCGTCGACGGTGGCGACGAGGGTGCCGTCGGCGGGACACCGGATCTCACGGGTCCGCCCGTCGACGGCGGCACTCCACTGGCCGTCGATGAAGAGCTCGGGCATGGTTCGGATCCTCCGATGCGGTGCTGGGACAGGGCCACCACCGCCCCTGCCCCGGCATGCGGGGAACATGCCGAAAAAATAACCCGAAGTGACGGGCGTCACTTTCCGTGGTCCTTGCAGGTCAGGGCGGTGCGATTCCTTGCTTTCGGTCACACGGAGTCAATCGCCCGCACTCTCGCGGCACTTCGCGTACGGAATATGAGACCGGTCTGCCCGTTCGGGACCGCTTGGGCATACTGGCGCGGCCGAAACTGATCACTTCCAACCCGCGCGGGAGCAGCCATGGTTGACCGGGGCACCACCACAACGGCCGCCTTCAGGACGGTCGTAGAAGTCGGCCCGCAGGCCCTCGACCAGGTACGGGCCGCCGAAGCCGCCCTTCAGGAGGCGATCGCACCGGCGGCGGACGCGGCCTTCGACTTCGGGGCCGTGCGTTCGGCCGCCCGGGGCCTGCCGAACAGCTCCGTCGTCAAGATCATCCCCGGGTTCGGCCTCCAGGAGACCGCCCCCCTCCAGGTCATGGTCCTCACGCTCAGGCAGGCCGTGCGCCAGGCCCTGGTCGAGCCCTTCGAGAATCCGGCGTTCTGGGACAAGGCGGACGCGGCCCTGGCCGGGGTGTTCCTCGGGCTCGACGCCCAGCGGGACGCCGGGCACCTCGCCTTCCAGGAGGACGCGGACGGCACGCGGTACTTCTACCACCTGCTCTTCGCGCTCCAGGACAAGGAGACGGGCGGCCACCTCTACGTCGTCGCGTTCCGCGTCGAGGTGACCGTGGCCGCCGGCCGGGCCGAGTTCCTGTCACTGGGCGCCGAGGACACCGCGGCGGTCACGATCCGCCTCGACGCGATCAGCGTGCGACAGGAGCTCGCCGCTGCCGGCTGACGCCGGCCGTCACACCGGCAGCGCCCACGTCTGGTTGGCCTGGCGGCTGCCGCAGGTCCAGGTGTCGAGCTTGGTGCCGTTGGCCGTGCCACCGCCGTACACATCGAGGCAGAGCCCGGATCCGGTGTTGATCAGCGCGCCGTCCCGGTCGGTGGTCCAGCGCTGGGCGTCCGCACCCGTGCAGGCCGACAGGACGGCCGGGCTCCCGGCCCCGGAACCGCTCGCGGTCAGGCACTTGCCGAGTGCCCGTACGGTGTCGTCGCCGGCCAGGCTCCAGCGCTGGTTGGCCTGGGCCGTGCACGCGGAGAGGACCACCGGGGTGCCGTCGGCCGTGCCGCCGTGGGACACGTCCGCGCAGTTGGCGCCGTTGCCGGTCAGCTGCCCGGTGGGCACGGCGGGGGCGCAGCCGCCGCCCGGGGTGAGCCGCCAGATCGCGGTGCCGTGTGCGGGAACGTTCGCGCTCAGCGCGGACGAGGTGGTCGAAGTGGCCCCGCTCCAGAGGTTCTTGGCGCTCACCGCGCAGCCGGGCAGGCCGATCGAGGCGAGGCTCGTCGACACGTTCCGCGCCGAGGACGACCGGTTGAGCACGGCGACGGCCCGGTCGGCGCCCGCCAGCGGCCGGACCAGGACGTCGGTGGTGCCGTTGGTGGCGACCACGGCGGCCTGCCGGCCCATGCGGTCCTGGTCGATGGCGAGCAGCCCGGGGTTGGAGAGGGCCGAGACCCCGGCCGGGGTGAGGGCGGCCACGTCGGAGGACAGGATGAGCGGGGCGGCCATCATCGACCAGAGCGCCACCTGGCTGCGGGACTCGTCGGCCGTCAGACCCGGATCGCCGGCCAGCAGGAAGTCGGGGTCGTTCCAGTTGCCGGGCCCGGCGTAGCGGCCGAGCCAGCGGTTGTAGCCGTAGTTCCACAGGACGCTCGCCCAGCGGCTCGCGGTCGGCTTCCGCGGGTCGAACACCACGATGTCGGTGCCTTCGCGCCAGAGCTGGCCGTCCCGCCCGACCCAGGACAGGACCGAGAACCAGTCCGGGCTGCCCCACTCGCCGTTCGGCTGGAAGTAGGCGGGCGCCGACTCGGAGAAGACGATGTCGCGTCCGGCGTCGTGCAGCGCCGCGGACGCGGCGTCGTAGGCCTGACGGTAGGCCGCTTCCTTGGTCTCGCCGGGTGCGACGTACATGTTGCAGCCGTCGAGCTTGAGGTAGTCCACGCCCCAGGACGCGAACGTGGCGGTGTCCTGCCCGAAGTGGTCGGGGCCGCCGCCCTGGGGGCGGCCGCTGCCCGGGAAGCCCTCGCAGGTGGCGGAGCCCGCGTCCTCGTAGATGCCGAACTTCAGGCCCCGGGCGTGCAGATAGGAGCCGAGCCAGGCCATGCCGTGCGGGAAGCGCACCGGATCCGCGACCAGGGCGCCCTGGCCGTCGCGGTTCTTGGCCATCCAGCAGTCGTCCACGGTGAGCGTGCGGTAGCCCTTGGCCGCGAGGCCCGAGGAGACCAGCGCGTCGGCGTTGTGCACGACGGTCTGTTCGCTGATGTCGCACATGTAGTGCGCCCAGTTGTTCCAGCCCATGGGCGGGGTGGCGGCGAGGGGGGCGCTCCGGGCGGGGGCGGCGGGCGGCGCCGGTGCCGCCGCGGCGTGCGCCCCGGTCACGGTCAGCGGGACGGCCAGGAGCGCGGCGAGCAGGGCGGCCAGTCTCCCGCGTCGGGTAGGAAGTGACGGCACGACAGATTCCTTCCTGGCCCGGCCGGTCGCGGCCCGGGCGGGATGCGTAGGAGGCAGGGGAAGGTGCCGATCCCGCCGGCACGAGCCTGCCGGAGGGCACCCGCCAGTGCAGTACTGATGCTCGTACCTGTCAATGGCGTCCATCGGACGAGCAGAAGCAAGCATCCGCCCCCGCCCGCGCCGAGCCCGGCATTGCCGCGGCGTGTCCGGGCGCGGGCCGTCCGGCGCGGGCCCGCCGCGCCGCATCGACTTGCCCAGGCCAGACCGTCTGTCCGGGCAACTCGCGCTGCTGACGCGGCAGTTGGGGCGAGCGGGCTAGGGTGCTACGAGCCCTGCCTCGTGGGCGAGCAGTCCGGCCTGGGTGCGATTGGCGCATTCCAGCTTGTCGAGCGTGCGCGACACATAGCCCTTGACGGTCGCCTCCGAGAGGTGGAGCCGGGCCGCGATCCGCGCGTTGGAGAGCCCCTCCCCCAGTCCCGCGAGGACCTCGGTCTCCCGGTCGGTGAGCAGGGCGACGCGTTCGCGGGCGCGGTCGCGCGCCGACAGACCGTCGGTCGAGGCCGCGATGAGCCGCCGGGCCGCCGCGGGCGACAGGACGGTGTGGCCCTCGGCGGCCACCCGGACCAGCCCGATGAGTTCCTCCGGCGGCGTGGACTTCACCAGGAACCCCGTCGCCCCGGCGCGCAGCGCGCGCAGGACGTACTGGTCCGCGTCGAAGGTCGTGAGCACCACGACGGGCGGCAACGGCCCCTCGCGCCGGGCCAGCCGCTCGATGGCGGTGATGCCGTCCATGCCCGGCATCCGCAGGTCCATGAGGACCACGTCGGGCCGGTGCCGCAGCACCGCCTCGATGCCGGCCGCCCCGTCGTGCGCCTCGGCGACCACCTCGATGTCGTCGGCGGAACCGAGGATGGTGCGCAGGAATCCGCACACCATCGCCTCGTCGTCCACGACCACCACGCGCACCACTGGCCTCACCCCACCGATTCCGCTGTCGGTACGTAGGCGGGCAGTTCGGCCGCCACGCAGAACCCGCCGTCCGGTTCGGGTCCCGCCCGCAGGCTGCCATGGACGAGCTCGATGCGCTGGCGGAGCCCGGCGATGCCCAGGCCCGAACCGGTGCGCACCAGCTCGCTGTCGGGGCTCCCGCTCGGCCGGGTGTTGCGGACGGCGACGCGCACTCCGCTCTCGTCGTACTCCACGCGAACGGTGACGCGGGCGCCGGAGGCGTGCTTGTGCACGTTGGTCAGCGCCTCGCGCACGACGCGGTACGTGGTGCGGCCCACCACCGGCGAGGCCAGCGAGCGGTCGCCCACCTCGACCAGCTCGGCCGGGACGCCGGCGGCCGTCGACTCGGCGACGAGCGCGGCCAGCCCGTCGGGCGAGGGGGTGCGGTCCTCCTCCGGTGCCGTGCGCAGGATGCCGACCAGGTCGCGCAGTTCCTCAAGAGCCTGGCACCCGGCCGACCGCAGTTCCTCGGCCGCCCGGCGGGTCGCCTCGTCCGAGGCGGTCACGCGCAGCGCGCCGGCCTGGAGCACCATGAGGCTGACCCGGTGGGTGACCACGTCGTGCATCTCTCCCGCGAGCCGGGCGCGTTCTTCGGCGCACGCCCGCTCGGCGAGCAGATAGCGCTCGCGCTCGGCCCGTTCTGCGCGCTCGGTCAGGGCGCACACGAGGCGCCTGCGCGCGTCGAAGTACAGGGCGAGCAGGGGGCCGACGGCGGTGCGGAGCAGGCCGACGGTGAGGACGGTGAGGGACGGCTCCCAGGCCCGGGCGACCACCAGCGTGAACAGGCCGAGCACCAGGAACGCCGTGCGCCGGTTGCGGGCGGTCCGGCCGTAGAAGACCGGGCCGTACGCCGCGAGCGCCGTCGAGAACGGGGCCCAGACGTTGCCCGGGTTGGCGGGGGTCAGGGCGTGCACGGGCGAGATCAGCAGGGTCACGGCGAGCGTGAACGCGCCGAGGACCGCGACCACCGCCAGGGGTGCCCGGCGGCGGGCGGTCAGGGAGAGGCAGGCCAGGGCCTGGGCGCCGAGCAGGGCCCAGGCGAGGGTGCCCGGCCGCTCGGGCCACCAGGTCGCACCGACCAGCGTGATCGCCGTGTCGGCCAGGGTGAAGCAGACGGCGATCGCCGTGTCCACGGCGAGCGGATGCCGACGGTGCCACGGTCCGTCACTCATGCCGTTCACGGTAGGTCATGTCCGGGCGATGGCCCCCGGGAAGCAGACCTCCGGATGCGGCACACCCTACGAAAGTCGTGGGCAGCCCCGGCCGGCCCTCCTTTCGTCGTCCCGGCGCCCTCCCGCCCGCTCTGCCGCGCGGCGCCCGCCCCGCGGTGCAATCGAGGCATGGAAACCAACCAGGACAGCACCACGGCGGCGCCCGGGCTCGGGCACTACACGATCGATCCGGACGCCTCGACCGTCGAGTTCACGACCCGGCACGTGTTCGGGCTGCTTCCGGTGCGCGGCAGCTTCGCCATCCGGTCCGGCAGCGTCGACATCGCCGAGCCGCTCGGGGATTCGGGCGTGCGGGCCGAGATCGACACGGCGAGCTTCACGACCGGCAGCAAGCAGCGGGACGGGGCGGTGCGCTCGGCGCGCTTCCTGGACGCCGCCCGCCACCCGTCGATGACCTTCACCGCGGACCGGCTCGACGGGACCACCGTGGCGGGCACCCTCACCGTGTGCGGCACCGCGCGGCCGGTGTCGCTGTCGATCGAGGAGTCGGCGTCGACGACCGGGGCGTTCACCGCCCTCGCCACGGCCCGTGTCGACCGGACCGAGTTCGGGGTGACCGCGTCCCGTGGCATGGCGGGGCGGTACCTCACGGTGACGATACGGGTCCGCTGCGTCCGCGCATGACGAACCGTCAGATCCAAAAGGTCTGGTGCTGACCTGCGGGTTCTGGCAAAGTTCCGGCCGTGACGCACAGCGACGACATCGAGATCAGCACGCTCGCCGAGCGGCCCCAACTGGCCGCCCGGATCTACGACATGAGCGACAAGTGGCCCGAGTTCATAGCCCGGGACCTGGTCGGCTACGCCCTGCTCGCCCGGGTGCCCGAGGAGTTCCCGCAGTACTGCGTCGTGGCCACGCGGGACGACCGGGTGATCGCCCGGGGCTTCAGCGTCCCCTTCAACGCGGCGCTCGATGGCCGGGAGGAGATGCCGGACCGGGGCTGGGACCAGGTCCTGGCGTGGGCGTTCGACGACGCGCGGCGCGGGCGTCCCGTGACGACGGCGAGCGCGCTGGAGATCACCGTCGACGTGGATCATCTGGGGCGCGGCCTGTCCTACCGCATGCTGGCCGCGATGCGGGAGGCCGTCGGGCGCCAGGGCCTCGACGCGCTCGTGGCGCCGGTGCGTCCGACGGCCAAGCACCTGCGGCCCCGGCTGCCCATGGCCGAATACCTGCGCGACGTCAGGGACGACGGGCTGCCCGCCGATCCGTGGCTGCGCGTGCACGTCAAGGCGGGCGGCACCATCGTGAAGGCGGCCGCCGCCTCGATGACGGTGAGCGGGACCCCGGCCGAGTGGCGCCGCTGGACCGGTCTGCCCTTCGACCGGGACGGCGAGATCGAGGTGCCGGCCGCGCTGGTGCCGGTGCACTGTGACACCCGCCACGACCGGGTGAGCTATGTCGAGCCCAACGTCTGGGTGCGGCACCCCCTGCACGCCTGACGGCACACCCCTGGCCAGGGCCCCGGCGCGCGGAATCGGGCCGGGGCGACCGGAAGATTCCGCGGCCGCCGCGGCCCGATCGGTCACTTTCACAAGATTTGTAAGACAAATCCGGAACCCTTTGCCCGCTCCTGCCCATCAGCCCAGGTGGAACGAACACGCATGCCCTTGGGCCCCAGAACCACCCGGAGCGATCGCAATGACCCACCCCCGCCACGGGGCCTACCAGTCTCGGGGCCACCGCCGGGCCAGCCGCGCCAAGCGCTGGATACTCGGCGTGGTCGCCGTCACCGTGCTCGGCCTGATCGCGTGGCCCGTCCTGAACTACTTCGACGTCTTCTCCGACAAGGGCGACGCGATCAGTTTCGGCCAGGGTGGCTCCGGAGGCGGCGGCGACAAGCCCGGCGGCGACGGGGGCAAGTCGGCCAACTCCAAGGTGCTGATGCCGACCGGGCCCGAGGCGCAGTTCACGGTGGCCGGCACGGTTCCGGAGAACGGCTCCAAGATCGCGGTGACGACCCTGGAGGGCAAGAAGTCCGGTTTCACGGGCAAGGTCTGGGTCTGGGTCCCGCCGGAGTACAAGGACCCGAAGTACGCCAAGAGCGGCTTCCCGGTGATGGTCGCGCTGCCCGGCGGCGCCGGCTATCCGACGAACTACTGGATGGGCACCGACCTCAAACTGGAGGCGAGCATCTCCCAGTGGTCCAAGGAGGGCAAGAGCCTCCCGTTCATCCTCGCGATGCCGGTCCTCAACCCCCACCCGGACACCGGCGGCCTGTACTGGGACGCCAGCGACATCCCCGGCCAGCCGAAGATGGGCACCTGGCTGACGGAGGACGTCCCCGACCTCATCAAGGCCAACTTCCGTACGGTCAAGTCGCGTGACGGCTGGGCCTTCATGGGCTCGTCGACCGGCGGCTTCGCGGGCCTCAAGAGCGTGCTGCAGAAGCCCGGCCAGTTCAAGGCCGTCATCGCCTCCGGCCCCGACATCGTCCCCGACTCCCGGCTGTGGAACGGGCACGACAAGGAGAAGGCGGAGAACAACCCCAACCTGCTGGCCCAGAAGCTGATCGCGGCGAAGAGCCCGGACGTCTATCTCGCCTTCCAGGTGGGCACCGTGGGCTCCGACGCCCAGGCCAGACCGAAGATCGAGGAGTTCATCTCCAAGTACGGCAAGGGCCCGGTCAAAACGAAGCTCAGCGTCATCCAGGGCGGCGGCCACAACGCCAAGACGTATGTGCCGAACATGGCCAACGGCGGGCTCATCCAGTGGATCAGCGAGCACATGCAGGGCCCCGAACCCTCCTCCTGACCCGCCCCCGCGTCCTTCGGACGCAGGAACGCGACGGGACACCGCCCGGCGGCCCCGCGATCGGGCCCGCCGGGAACTACCGTTCATCGGGCAGGTCGTGGATCCACGCCGTCGGCGCGTGGGCGCAGTACGAACGAAGGAGCGGGCGTGGGGAATTCAGCGGTCGGCGCGGACGGGAGCCCAGGGACCGACAGTGAGGAGCCCGAAGGACCGCGCCGCTCCGGCCCCGGCAAGCACCGCTCCTTCTGGCGCGAGCTGCCGATCCTCATCGTGGTCGCGCTGGTGCTCGCGCTGCTCATCAAGACGTTCCTGGTGCAGGCGTTCTCCATCCCGTCCGAGTCCATGCAGAACGCGCTCCAGCCCGGGGACCGCGTCCTGGTCGACAAGCTGACCCCGTGGTTCGGCGCCAAGCCCGCGCGCGGTGAGGTCGTCGTCTTCCACGACCCGGACAACTGGCTTGCCGGGCAGCCGACTTCGAACCCGAACGTCGTCCAGAAGGTCCTGTCGTTCGTCGGGGTCATGCCCTCGGCCAACGAGCAGGATCTGATCAAGCGGGTCATCGGGGTCGCCGGGGACACCGTGGAGTGCAAGGGCACCGGCCCCCTGACGGTCAACGGCAAGCCGCTGACCGAGCCGTACGTCTTTCCCGGGAACACGCCGTGCAGCGTCGACCCGAGGGGCGGCCAGTTCAAGGTGACCGTCCCCCAGGGCAAGATGTGGGTGATGGGCGACCACCGGCAGGACTCGGAGGACTCCCGCTACCACCAGGCGGACAAGAACCACGGGTTCGTGCCGGTCGACGAGGCCGTGGGCCGCGCCTTCGTGGTGGCCTGGCCCCTCTCGCGCTGGTCGACCCTGCCCGTCCCGGACACCTTCGACCAGCACGGCATCAACACCAGGGCGGCCGCCGCCCCGGGCGCGCTCTCCCTGGCGGGCGCGGTGCCCGTGGTGCTGTGGCGGCGCGGGCGCAGGTCCTCGCCCACCGGCTGAAGGCCGGGGCGCGCGGCCGCGCCACCGGCTGACGGTCAGCGGCCCGGCAGGGTGGACGGCGCGGCGGATCCCCGGGGTGTCCCGGCACGCTCCGGCGTTTGTGTGACGGGTCCCGCGGGCCGCCGCGACGGGGTCGGTGACGGCCCCCCGCCCGGCACCTTCGAGCGGTCGGCCGAGGGCGTACGGCCGGGCGCCGGCGGAGGCGACGGCATCGGGGCGGGCGACTCGGAGGACGCGGGCGTCGGCGGGGGCTGCACGGGTCCCGGCGTCGCGGCCGGGAGCGGAGGCGGTGCCTCGGGGGCGGGGGCCAGCGTGAACCAGCCGATCGCCACGGCGGCGGCGGTGGCGAGCCCGGCCAGCGGAAGGACGAACCGGCGCCGGCGCAGCCCCGCCAGCGGGGCGCGGCGCAGATGGGGTCCCGGCGGGTCGGCGGGGCGCAGATCCACGACGGCGATGGTGTCCGCGCGGGCGGCGAGCGCATCGCGCAGCCGTCGCTCGACCGGACGCTCGGGGCCGTCGGGCCCGCTCCAGTGGCCGCTCATGCCCGTGCCTCCAGGATCTTCTCCAGCGAGTCGAGGGCCCGGCTCGCGATGGACTTCACCGAACCCCGGCTGATGCCGAGGGTGGTCGCGATCTCGGCCTCCGTGAGGTCGCTCCAGTACCGCAGGACCAGCACCTCGCGCCGACGCACCGTCAACTGGCCCAGTGCGGCGAGGACTTCGCGGTGTTCCTCGTCGAGGACGACGCGCTCCTCGGCGGAGGGCGCGTCGGGTTCGTGCGGCGGGGTGTAGCCACGGGCGGTACGGCGGCGGCGCAGCACCGAGCGCGAGGCGTTGACGACGGCGGTGCGCAGATAGGCGAGCGCGTTGTCGATCTCGTCGATGCGGTCGCCGTGGCGCCGGTAGAGGGCAGTGAACGCGTCCTGCACCACGTCCTCGGCCGTGGCCCGGTCGTCGACGAGCATCACGGCCAGACGCACCATCTTGAGGCGGTGTGCGTGGTAGAGCTCGCTGACGGTCGGCGGCGCGGCCCCGGGATCGCGGGCGTCCGTGAACGTGCCCGCCCGCCCGGGCGCCGCCCCCTGCGCGCGGGGAGCGCGCGGTGCGGCGCGGCCCCGCCGCAGCAGTCCGCGCCACCAGGGCGCGAGCGCGTGCGGGGCGAAGGGGGCCGGGTGGAGAGCGGCGGTGTGCTCCATCAGATCCTCGGTTGCGCGGGCGTGCCCCGCCCCCCTTGCGCGGGGGCGGGGCCGTGGGTGCCTCGGTGCTCAGTTCTGGTGGCGTCGCCGGACGGCGACGACGGTGCCGGCGCCCGCGAGGATCAGCGCGCCCGCTCCGACGCCCATCACCGTGTTGGTGGTGGTGGACGCACCAGTATGCGCGAGCTCCTTCTGGTCCGAGGGCGCGGGGGCGGCGGCGGGCCCGCCGGGAACCGCGCTCGGCCCGGCCTGCCCGGCGGACGGGGGCACGGGCGCGGGCTGCTCGGCCACGGGTCCGGCCGGCGCCGCGCTCGCCTCGGGCCGCGCGGTCGGCGGCTCGGTCGGCCGCTTGCTCTCCCCCGCCCGCTTGACCGGCGAGGAGGGCGCGGCGCTCGGCTCGGCCGCCGAGGCGGGGGCCGCGCGCTTGGGCTGGGGGGCCGGGGTGTCGGCGTACGCGGTACCCGCGAACACGGGGGCGGCGAGGGCGAGGAGCAGGCCGGTCGCCGCCGCGGTCCCGGCGAGCGGGCGGCGGACGGGACGGGCGGGACGGTGCTGGGGGACGGTCACGTTGTGCTTCTCCACGGTCGGCGGGGCGGCGCGGAAATCGCGCCTTCACCCCTGACGACGTGCGGCGGCACCCCGGGTTGCCGCCGCTCCGGAAAAACTTCCGGGGCGGCGGCTCGGTGTGCCGCGGGATTCAGCAGGTCCCCTCGTCCTGCCAGACTCCCCACTCCCCCGTGGTCCCGGGCTCCTCGTTCTGGGTCCACCACTTGGCCTTCCACTTGTGCCCGTTGTGGGAGACCTCGTTGCCCTGGGTGTACACGGCGCCCGAACTCCAGGCCGTCACCGCGCAGGTGCCGCCGCCGGGCGAGGAGGGCGGCGGGGACGACGGCGGCGGCGAGTTGGGCGGGGTCGCTCCGGCGAACCTCACCGAGTACTTGGCGAAGTCCCAGGCCGCCTGCGGGACGCTGCTGCACACGCCCGACGTGGTGCCGTTGTTGTCGGGCGGGGTGCACTGGCGGTCGCGGTTGAGGGACCAGAAGGTGAAGCGCGCCATGCCGTGGCTCGTCGCGTAGTCGAGCACGGTCTGGAAGTCGGCCTGCGAGAAGTACTCGCCGGAGTCGCTGCGCCCGTTCATGCCGGAGAAGCCCTCGTGGGCGTAGGCGGTCGCGGCGGACCAGCCGAAGGTCGACTGGAGTACGGAGTTGAAGTTGGTCAGGGCGCTGGTCTGGGCGGCGGCCCCGCTGAACCCGCCGTCGAACGGCATGATCGAGAAGTTGTCCGGCACGAAGCCCTGCGCCTTGGCCTCGTTCAGCATCTGCTTGCCGAACCAGCCGGTGCCGTCGGCGGTCCCGGCGGTGGTCACCGACACGTACAGGCCGGGGTTGTTCTGCTGGAGGATCTTGGCGGCACCTATCTCGTGCGAGATGGCGGCGGTGTTCTCGTACTCCGGCTCCTCCAGGTCGAAGTCGATCGCCTTGAGCTGGTACTTGGTGATGACCTGCTGGTACGCGGCGGCGGTGGAGGCGGCGTCCGGACAGTTCTGGCCGAGCTTGGTGCCGCCGTATCCGCCGACGGAGGCCGAGACGTCTCCGCCCTTGGCGCGGATCGAGCTGATGATCCCGGCGACCGCGGTGTCGGAGGACACCGGGGCGGTGCCGCCCCAGGTCGGGCTGCAGCCACCGCCGTTGGGGGCGAGGACGAAGGCGAGCTGGAAGGCCTTGAGCCCGGTCGCGTCCATGATGGCGGAGGTGTCGGGCGGGTTGTTGTCGAGGGGCATCAGATAGGGCGCGGCGGCGTACCAGCGGCTGCCGAGCCCGGCCGCGTCGGCGGTCGCGCCCGAGGCCTGGCCGGCGACGGCGGCGGTGAGTCCGGCCGCGGCGAGTGCGGCGCTGGCGGCGCCGCACAGGAGAGCACGCAATGGCTTCATGTCGGGGTCTCCTGGGGGTGGGAGGGGCTCCCAGAATTGGGCGGTGGCCGGAACACGTCAACGACTTGGACTAGACCATTGCTCTTCCTTGAACAAAGGGCGCGCGCCCGGTGAACAGAACCGCCCCGCCGGGTGCCTTCGACCGGTGAACGGAACCGCCCGCCCGGGTGCCTCCCGTGTAGGCCGGACGGCACAAGCCGACCTGCGTGATGTCCGTTCTGTTCCTACGGTGACTGAATGGTCATCAGATCCGGTTTCCGTTCCATGGCAGCACTCACCGCCACTGCCGCCATCGGTCTGTGCTGCCTCGCCCCGACCCCGGACAGCTCCGCCTCCGCGCCCGCGCAGGGCCCGGGAGCGGGCCAGCAGGTCAGTCTCCGGCCGGGCGCCCCCGCTCTTCCGGGTGATGTGTCCGCCCTGTCGTACGTGGTCGCGGACGCCCGTACCGGCAAGGTCCTCGCCGCCCGGGACGCCCACCGCAAGCTGCCCCCGGCCAGCACCCTCAAGACGCTGTTCGCGGTCACCGCGCTGCCGCATCTGCACGCCGAGGACCGGCACACGGTCTCCGAGCAGGACCTGGCCGGAATCGGCCCGGGCAGCAGTCTGGTGGGGGTCGAGCCCGGGCACACCTACCAGGTGTCCGACCTGTGGCGCGGCGTCTTCCTCAGCTCGGGCAACGACGCGGTGCACGTGCTCGCCTCCCTGAACGGCGGCTGGGAGGAGACCGCGGTCCAGATGCAGGCCCAGGCCCGGCGGCTCGGCGCCCTGGACACCGAGGTCGTCTCGCCCGACGGCTACGACAGCCCGGGCCAGGTCTCCTCGGCGTTCGACCTGGCGGTGTTCGGCCGGGCGGGCCTGGCCCGCCCGGACTTCGCCGAGTACTGCTCGACCGCCTCCGCACAGTTCCCCGGCGGGGGCGGCTCGTACGGGATCATGAACACCAACCGGCTGCTTTCGGGCACCGACGGGGTGTCCCGCTACCCGGGGATCGTCGGGGTCAAGAACGGCTATACGACCCACGCCGGCAACACCCTGATCGCGGCCGCGAAGCAGGGCGACCGCACCTTGCTGGTGACCGTCATGAACCCCCAGGCCGGCGGCGGCTTCGCGGTCTACGACGAGGCCCGCACCCTGCTCGACTGGGGGTTCGCAGCCTGGGACCACGTCGACGCGGTGGGCTCCCTCGAACCCGTACGGGCCAAGTCGCCCCAGCGCCAGGCGCAGATCGCCCATGTCGCGGCCGTCAAGCCCGACGCCGCCGAGGAGGACGACGAGCCGGGCTGGACGCTGACGAGTTCGGCGGCCGCGGGCCTCGCGGTCGCCGGAACCCTGTTCCTGGTGGTCCGGCGCCGCCGCGTGGTCCGCGAGCGCGCCGAGCGGAGGCACCCCACGGAGTGAGCCCTCGCCGCGTTCCGGCCGACGGAGCGCGGCGGGGCCGTCGGTGCGGCGCGCCCCGGCCGGTGCGGCGCGCGGCCGGGCGGGCGGGGTGCGCCCGGTGGGCACGCGCACGCCCGGACGTCGGGAATCGGAATCTGACCAGTCCTCAATCCGGCCTAAGATTCCCAGAATTCAGACTCCGGTTGCCTGGAAATCGACCTGCCGTGCGCCATCATGCCTTTCTTTTGGCCGACCTTGGCCGACTCGGCGACCTGGGCACCCGCGCTACCGCCTGCACCGATGCGGCTTCGCTGAGTCACTTCGTGTGACCGGATGTGCCCGCCGTGGTGCGCGGGACCCTCCTCCGCAGGACAGACTCCTGTTCGTTCTTCGGAAACCAACCCCAGGAGTGTTCGAAATGCGGAAGATCGCAGCAGTCAGCGCCGTCGCCGTCGCCTTACTGGCCAACGGGTTCCTCGGCACCGGACTCGGCAGCGCGGCAGCCGCCCCGGCCCCGGCCGAGGCCATGAAGCCGATGAGCCTGTACCCGCCGTCCGCGCTCGTGATCAGCATCGAGCCCGGCACCGGCGACGAGGGGGCCTCCGTCCAGCGCGCCGTCACCCTCAGCTGCGCCCCGACGCCCACCGGAACCCACCCCGCGCCGGCCGCCGCGTGCGCCGAACTCAAGGGTGTGCGGGGCGACTTCACCGCCCTCGTCGCGAGCGGCGCCCCACGTCTGTGTACGCAGCTGTGGCAGCCGGTCACCGTGCGGGCGGACGGCGTCTGGAACGGCAAGCGCGTCAGCCACGTGCAGACCTACGCCAACTCCTGCCTGAAGGCGGCCGGTTCCGAGGCCGTGTTCAACTTCTAGCCGACCGACACCGGGGTGTTCCCAACTCCCCGTCTCCGATGCCAGGTTGACCCCGTCGACACCTACACGGGCATCATCTGCGGCCGGTTCGGCCGCAGGGGGTGACAGCAGGAATCCAACTCGTGTTACTTGACATGTCTTCGTCGATTCACCCGACGATGGCACCGTCCTGACGGAGAGTCACCCCCCACTAGGAGGACCCGTGTCGGATCCCCGGCCCAGCCGGTTCACGCCCCGGCCGCGCACCACTCTGCTCGGCGCGCTCGCCGCCTGCCTCGCCCTCGCCACGGCGGGTGCTGGCGGCAGCGCATCCGCGGCGGGGCCCGAAACCCTCCCGCTGTCGGGAGCCACCGTCTCCGGGCTGCACAACACCTACGACCCGGCGGCCTTCCCCTATCTGGCTCAGGCCCTGGACTCCGGCACCTCGATGATCGAGCTCGACGTCTGGGACGACTTCATCACCAAGGAGTGGAAGGTCAGCCACTCCAATCCCCTGGGCAACGGCAACAACTGCGTCAACGCCAGCACCCCCGCCCAGCTCTACACGGGCGGCGCGAACAAGAACTTGGAGAGCTGCCTGGACGACGTCCGGGTCTGGCTCGGCGCGCACCCCGGCCATCCGCCGCTCGTCATCAAGCTGGAGATGAAGGCGGGCTTCCAGGCCACCTACGGCATGAGCCCCGCCAAGCTGGACCAGGCGATCAGCGATCACCTGGGCTCGGCGGTCTTCCGCCCCGCGGACCTGCTCGCCAAGCCCGGCGGCGGACAGTACGCCACCCTCGACGAGGCCGCGGGCGCCGGCAACTGGCCGACCCGCCAGGCGCTCGCGGGCAAGGTGATGCTCGAAGTGATTCCGGGCACGGTCGAGGAGGGCAACCCCACCGACAGCCTGTGGACGGACGTCGAGTACGCGCGCCATCTGCGCGACCTGGCGGCGGCGGGACGCGCCGGGCAGGCCCAGGTCTTCCCCGCCGTCCACAACGCCCAGGCGGGCGACCCCCGTTCACGCTATGGCGATGCCTCGATCCGTCCGTGGTTCGTCGTCTTCGACGGGGACGCGGCGACGTATCTGGGCGGCACGATCGACACCGCCTGGTACGACACCCACCACTATTTCCTCGTCATGACCGACGCGCAGAACGTCTCGCCGGCCCTTGACGACAAGAACCCCTCACCGGCGGACGCGCAGGCGCGCGTGGCCCGGCTCGCCGCGGCTCACGCGAGCGTCGCCTCGAACGACTGGACCTCGCTTCCCCAGGTGCAGTCGCTGGCGCTGCCGCGCGGCGTGGGGTAGTCCGGCTCCGCCGGACGGAGCGGCGGCCACCCGGCTCGCACGGCAGGAGAGCCGGGGCAGGGCCGCCGTTCCACTCCACGGGCCCGGCTCCGCGCGACCGGCCCTCGGCCGGGGAAGCCCGGCCGATGAACACCCGCCCCGCCGGGGCCGGTTCAGGCCACTGGCCGAAGCGCGGTGTGCGATTCCGGACAGGTTCCACACGTGAGCGCAGACACATCCCCCGCAGCACGGCAACAAGATTTTCACAAACTTGGCATATGCCAGGGAGAATCTTCACGCTGGGCGCCCAAGTAACGGGTGTTCAGCAAGATCCTCCTTGTTGAACACTGCACTTCGAATCGCGACATGTCCGCATAGCGGCCAACCCTCCACTCCCCACTTCTTGCCACGCCACCGCGACCGGTAGGGATGGATGTGCACCGGTTCGCCGGGCATCCCGGCCGTGACCAGGCCGGTCGAATGCCTCCCGGCCGACCCGCGCGTCAACTCGCCGCGAAACACTGGGGATTTCCATGTCGCAACCGTCACGACTGTCCCGGCCCACCCGCCGCCAGGCCATCGGCGTCACCGCCGGCACCCTCGCCGGGCTCGCCCTGGCAGGCAGCGCCCACGCCGCCGCACCGAGCGGCCACAGCAGCGCCCACGACGGGCACGAGGCGCCCGAGGCCTTCGACGAGGCGTTCCAGGGGCGCCGGATACAGGGGGCGCCCGCCGCCGGGCACACGCACCACGGCGGTGGCTACGCCGTACGCATAGACGGCCAGGAACTGCATGTGATGCGGAACGCCGACGGCACCTGGATCAGCGTCGTGAACCACTACGAGCCGTTCGCCACGCCCCGCGCGGTCGCCCGCGCCGCCGTGGTCGAACTCCAGGGCGCGTCCCTGGTCCCGCTCGCCTGATCCGGACACGACCCGCCGTCCCGTCCCCACCTCACGCCCAACCAGGAGCACAGCCATGGCCGTTCGCAAGAACCAGGCGGACCTCACCGCCACCGAGAAGCGCCGCCTCGTCGACGCGCTGCTTCAGCTCAAGCGCGGCGGAAGGTACGACACCTTCGTCAGCACGCACAACGCGTTCATCATGAGCGACACCGACACGGGCGACCGGGTCGGCCACCGTTCGCCGTCCTTCCTGCCCTGGCACCGCAGATTCCTCATCGAGTTCGAGCAGGCCCTGCAGTCGGTCGACCCGTCGGTCACCCTGCCGTACTGGGACTGGACCGTCGACCGCACCCCGACGTCCTCGCTGTGGGCGGCCGACTTCCTCGGCGGCACCGGGCGCAGCCGGGACGGCCAGGTGATGGACGGTCCCTTCGCGCAGAGCGCGGGCGGCTGGCCCCTCAACGTCCGGGTGGACGGCCGCACTTATCTGCGCCGGGCCCTCGGCGCCTCGGTCGCCCAGCTGCCGACCCGCGCCGAGGTCGACAGCGTCCTCGCCATGACGACGTACGACATGGCGCCGTGGAACAGCGCGTCCGACGGCTTCCGCAACCATCTGGAGGGCTGGCGCGGGGTCAATCTGCACAACCGCGTCCACGTGTGGGTGGGCGGCCAGATGGCGACGGGGGCCTCGCCCAACGACCCGGTGTTCTGGATGCACCACGCGTTCGTGGACAAGCTCTGGTCGCAGTGGCAGGCCAAGCACCCGGGCTCGGCCTACCTGCCGACGGCCGGCACGCGGGACGTGGTGGATCTGCACGACACGATGCGGCCGTGGAACAACGTGACCCCGGCGGACATGCTGGACCACAGGGGTTACTACACGTACGACACCGCGGCCTAGCCGACCCGGCCGCCGGTCGCGCGCTCAGGCCGGCCGGCGGCCCCAGGCGGAGATCATGGGCGAGGTCGCCAGGTCGAGGCGCCCCGCGGCGACGCTCGCCAGATGGCGTTCGATCTCCTCGTCGTCGGCCAGCCCCCTGTCGACGAGCCGGTCCCTGACCTGGCGCACGGTGGCCGCTTCGAGGACCGCGCCGGCCGGCGAGGTGACCGGGAAGTACGCGTCGGCCTCGACGCGTTCCAGGCCCGACTCCCGCAGCAGGCGCGGGAGTTTGCGGCCGTAGGAGAGGTCGGCCCCGCGTTCGGCGAGGAGTTGTCTGAAGGCGCGGCGCAGACGGTTGGCGCGTTCCTGTTCGGGGCCGTACTCGTCCGGGCAGAGCAGCGGCTGGAGCGCGGGGTCGGCGTCCTCGACGAGCAGGACGCCGCCGGGGCGCAGCGCCCCCGCCATCGTGCGCAGGGCCCGGGCCCGGTCGGTGACGTGGACCAGGACCAGGCGCGCGTGGACGAAGTCGAAGGTCTGCGCCGGCGCCTCGTCCTGGCCGACGTCGTGCCGCCGCACCTCGACGTTCGGCGACGGTGTGACGCCGGTCAGCCATCCGGTGTCGAGGTCCGTGGCGAGCACGTACCCCTGGGGGCCGACCCGTTCGGCGAGGCCGGCGGGCACGGAGAGGCCGCCCGCGCCGACCTCCCAGACGCGGTGCCCGGAGGTCAGGCCGAGGGCGTCGAAGTGGCGGAACGTGGAGTCGTCGAAGAGCTCGGCGAGCGCGTCGAAGCGCTCCCCCGCCTCGCTCTGCCGGTTGTCCAGGAGGTATCCGTTGTCCTCGGTCATGGGGATCATGATGGCAGCCTCAGCGGGCCAGCCTGCCGAGCAGCGAGGAGGCCGCGAGGATGCCGAGGGCCGCCGCGAGCAGCAGCACCCCGTAGTCGAGGGCGAGATGGGACGGGGTGCCGAGCAGCAGTCCGCGCAGCGCGTCGACCTGGTAGCTGAGCGGGTTGGCCTTGCTGACGGCCTGGAGCCAGCCCGGCATGATCGACACCGGGTAGAGGGCGCTGGAGCCGAAGAACAGCGGCATCGTGATGGCCTGCCCGATGCCCATCAGGCGGTCCCGGGTCAGCACGATCCCGGCGATCGTCATCGACAGGCAGGAGAAGAAGGCCGAGCCGAGGACGACGGCCGCGGCGACGCCGAGCAGCCGCAGCGGGTTCCAGGTGAGGGCGACGCCGAGCAGGGCGGCGATGACGATCACGACGACCGCCTGGATGAGCGCCTTGACCCCGGCCGCGAAGGCCTTGCCGGTGATGAGGGCGGAGCGCGGTGTCGGGGTGACGAGGAGCTTGGTGAGGATGCCCGAGTCCCGCTCCCAGATGATCATGATGCCGTAGAAGATGGCGATGAACATGGCGGACTGGGCGATGATGCCGGGCGCCAGGTAGTCGATGTACGGGATGCCGCCGGTGGGGATCGCCTTGATGCGGGTGAAGGTCTCGCCGAAGATGAGCAGCCACAGCGCGGGCTGCACGGCCCGGGTGTAGAGCTCGGCGCGGTCGTGCCGGAGCTTTTGCAGTTCGACCATGCACAGGGCGCCGGTCCTGGCCGGCAGCAGCCGCCAGCCGGTGCGGGCCCGTGGCGGGACGAGCAGCAGGTCGAGGGCGCCGGTCCTGTCGCCCCCGTCGGTGCCGAGGGCGTCAGCCGAGGCGGGCTGCGGTGCGGCGGGTGCTGCGGACATCGCGGAAGTCACCTCCCTGGCTGTCGAGCCCACGTCCGGCGACATCGCGGAAGACGTCCTCCAGGGTGGGCTGTGCGTCGTCGGGTCCGGCCGCGCCGCGGCGCTCGCGCAGTTCGGCCTTGAGGCCCTCGGGCGTGCCCAGGGCTCGAATCCTGCCGCGGTGCATGAGCGCGAGGCGGTCGCAGTACTGGTCGGCCTCGTCCATGTGGTGGGTCGTCACGAGCACCGTCATGCCGGTGGCCCGGCGTACCGCGGTGATGTGTTCCCACACGCTGGTGCGGGCTATCGGGTCCAGGCCGATCGTCGGCTCGTCGAGCATCAGCAGCCGGGGCGCGCTCACCAGCGCCTGCGCGAGTTCGAGGCGGCGGATCATGCCGCCCGAGTAGGTCTTGGCCATGCGGTCGGCGGACTCGGTGAGGCCGACGGCGTACAGGGCCTGCTCGACGCGGCGGGCGCGCTCCTTGCGGGGCACGTCGAAGACCCGGGCGAACAGCGCCACGTTCTCGCGTCCGGTCAGCCCGGAGTCGGCCGACAGCTGCTGCGGTACGTAGCCGAGCAGCCGGCGTACCGCCATCCGCTCCTTGGCCGCGTCGTGCCCGAACACCCGGACGCGGCCCGCCGGTACGGGCAGCAGGGTGGTGATGCAGCGGATCGCGGTGGTCTTGCCCGCGCCGTTCGGGCCGAGCAGCCCGAAGACCTCGCCGGGGGCGACGGACAGGTCGAGGCCGTCGACGGCTCTGGTCTGCCCGAAGGCGTACTCCAGGCCGTCGCACCGCACCGCCTCGCCGCCGGTCGTCGCGTCGTCGTCACTCATGACCCCTCCGCTTCCTCGTGCAGGTTCTCGGCGAGCCGGCGCAGTGCGGGCACCGCCGCCGCCAGCGCCGCCCGGTCGGCCGGGTCGAGGCGCGCCACCTGCTCCCGCACGAGGGCCGCGCGGCGGCGCTGCCAGTCGTGCAGCCGGTCGAGGGCGGCGGGGGTCGCGTAGAGCCGGGCCGAGCGGCGGTCGCCCGGGTCGGTCTCGCGCCTCATGTACCCGCTCTTCACCAGCTGGTTGACCAGCGTGGAGACCGAATTGCCCGCCAGATAGAGCTCCTTGGCGGCGGCCGAGACCCCGATGCCGGGCCGGCCGGCGACCAGCCTGAGCAGCTCGATGTGGGCGCCGCGCAGCCGGGGCACGCTCAGCCCGCGGCGCAGTCTTCGTCGCACGAGCCGCTGGACGGCGGCGAGCACGTCGGCGAAGGAGTCGTCGAACGGCGCGGACTCTTCGGCAGCCATGACCCCATTTTATCTCTCACTGAGAGGTAATGACCAGAGGGCGTCGGCACCGGGGCGATCCCGCGCCGAAGGGGCTCGAAGTGTGACGAAACGCGGTGCGGAGTGTGTCGAGCGGCACATGTGGCCCCGCTGTGAGAACGAACGGGCGCCGCATGACATCTTTCCCCGGGGCCCCGCGTGCTCCACGGAACGCCATCGGTATCGGGCAGGGAAACAGGAGCTGAACTCACGTGCCGGCCATCAGTCAGAGGATGCATCTGATCCTGCTCTCCGCGTGGACCGCGCTGTGGTTCGCGGTGGTGGAGCCCAACGGCGGCTTCTCCTGGCACTATCTGCGGGCCGGGGGCGAGCTCATCTACCAGGGCCCCTCCGGGGACGGCACCGGCGGCCTCAACCTCTACGCCCACCACCCCGAACTCCAGATGGGCCCGGTCAGCTTCCTGACCGCGGGCCTGTTCAATCCGTTCCCCGAGCGGACCGGCCAGTTCCTGGCCGCGCTCCTGATGTCGGTGCTCGGCCTGGTCATCGTGGTCATCGCCGGGCGCAGCGCCGCCTGGCACTTCCTGGGAACCGGCACCAACCACCAGCGGCTGCGCCAGCGGGTGCTGATCGCGGGGCTCGCCTTCATCCCCATGTGGATCGAGGTGTCGGTGCGCTTCGGTCACCTCGACGACGTGCTCGCCCTGTTCTTCACCGCGCTCGCGGTGCGTTCGGTGACCCGTGGCAGCCCGGTGGGCACCGGGATCTGGCTGGCGCTCGCGATGGACTCGAAGCCGACCGCGCTGACGTTCGCGGCGCTCCTCTTCGCCCTGCCGCGCCGCCACTGGCTGCGGGCCGGGCTGTGGTGCGCGGCGGTGCTCGCGGTCGCCTGGGCGCCGTTCTTCCTCAGCAATCCCCACTCGATGTCGGCGGCCGGCTTCGCGATACCCAACCAGCCCGCGTCCGCGCTGCGCTGGCTCGGTGTCGCCGATGCCGAGACACCCGGCTGGGACCGGCCGGCGCAGGCCGCGCTCGGCCTGCTGCTCGGCGCGATCGCGGTGTGGCGGGGGCGGTGGGCGGCGGTGGTGCTGCTCGGCGCCAACGCACGGATCGTGCTCGACCCCAGCGTCTACACGTACTACACGGCTTCCGTCCTGCTCGGCACCCTGCTGTGGGACGTCATCGGACAGCGCAGGCTCGTGCCCTGGTGGAGCTGGCTCGCGCTGCTCACCCTGTACGGGAGCGTGTTCGTGGTGCCGGACGACGCGGCGCGGGGGCTGATCCGGCTCGCGTTCGTCCTCGTGTCGACCGTGTACGTACTGCTGTGGCCGCAGCGCGACCGGACCCGCGACCGGCGGCGAAAACAGCGGCCCGCGGCCGTCGGGGCCTGACGCCCGGCACAGGCCGTGCGGTGACGCGCCCCGGGCGCCGGACCGCGTGAGAGGCTGGGCGCGACCGCATCGGCAGACCCCCGAAGAAGGTCCCCCATGACTCGTCAGACGCGTCCGGCCAAGGAGATCATCGCGGCCACGTCCGCGATGCTCGCGCCCGTGGCGGACGACAACCGCCTCCTGCCGCTCGTCGAGGCCGGCACGGCGCCGCTGTCGGCGCTGGCCCGGCTCGCCCTGGAGCAGCGCCACATCATCGCCTCCGACCGGCGCGCCTTCGCGTTCCTCGCCGAACGCTCGGGTCCCGGCACCGCGTGCGCGCGGTTCTTCGGCACGCTCGCCGAGGGCGAGACGCTGGCGCTCGACCGGCTCGGGGCGTACGAGCGCGCCTGCGGGCTCACCCCGGAGGCGATCGGCCAGTACCTTCCGCAGGCGGGCTGCCAGGCCTATCCGGCCTACGTGTCATGGCTGGCCCTGAACGGGGAGCCCCCGAGCGTGGCCCTCGCCCTCACCGCCAACTTCGCGGCCTGGGGCGGCTATTGCGCCCGCACGGCCGCGGCACTGCGCACCCGGTACGGCTTCACCGACGAGGCGTGCGGCTTCTTCGACTTCTTCGCGGGACCGGCCCCCGAGCTGGAACAGCAGGCGGTGGCGGCCGTCGCCACCGGCTCCGACGACGCACACGGCGAGGGCGTCGGCAGCGGAGCGCACTACGGACGACTGCTCCAGACGTACGAGTCGATGTTCTGGAACACGCTCGCGGCCACCGGCGCCCCCTAGGAAGCGTCGGCGGCGGCCGCCCGGCCGACGGCCTCCTCGATGCCGGCCCGGACCGTGTTCAGGACGGCTCGGTTCGCCGTGATCGCCTTGGTCTGCGCCGCCGACACGGGTGCGGCCACTCTCACGATCCTTCGCGATGAGCTCATCGGAGCATTCTCCTTGAAGGCGGCGGGAGTTGACGAGATCGGCCGGACTCGGTCGCGGCCGCGTCGTCACGCCTGTGCCACCTCGGTGGTGGCATCCGTGCCACCACCGATCGGGGGGCTGGCGGGATCGAGTCCGAGGGGCGGGGCGCGGGACGATCCACGTGACCGATTCACCGCAAGGGGAGCGATCCCAACGGGGAGCGAAACACATGCAGTTGATCAGGAAGACGGGCCGCTGGGCCGCCGCCGTAGCGTGCGCGGCGCTCGCCGCCACGGCCCTGCCGGGCGCGGTGGCGAGCGCCGCCGACGGCGCCCCGCCCGTACCCGACCGCTACCGGCACCAGAAGCTCGACTGGCAGCCGTGCGTGGACGGCCGGCTGGAGTGCGCGACGATGGCCGTGCCCCGCGACTGGTACCACCCCGGCGCCGGGCCGAGCCTCGACATCAAGGTGTCCCGGCACCGGGCGGCCGACCCGGCGAAGCGGCGGGGTGTGCTGATGATGGCGGCGGGCGGACCCGGCTCCTCGGGCCTGAAGCGTCCGGCCACCCTGACCGGGCTCAGCCCGAAGCTCGCGGCGGCGTACGACGTCGTCAGCTTCGACCAGCGCGGGGTCGGAGCGAGCACCCAGGTGGTCTGCTCGGGCCAGGACAAGGTCGACGCCTTCTTCACCAGCGGCGACCTGCGGGACCGCTCACCGCGAGCGATCGCCGCCACCTTCGACCGCGCCCGTGACTTCGTGGCGGACTGCGAGCGCGCCTCGGGCGGGCTCCTGCCCTACATCACCAGCGACCAGGCCGTGCACGACATGGACCTGTACCGCTCGCTGCTCGGCGTGGACAAGATCTCCTACTACGGGCCGTCCTACGCCACCGTCCTCGGGTACTACTACGCGACCGAGTTCCCGCGCCGGGTGGAGCGGGTCGTCCTGGACAGCACGGTGGACCTCACCCACGGCTGGGAGGCCTACATGACGGGCCAGCCGCTGAGTTTCCAGCGCAGGTTCGAGCAGGACTTCCTGCCGTGGCTTGCGAAGAACGACGCCACGTACCACCAGGGCCGTACGCCCGCCGACGCCAAGGCGTCCTACGAGCGGCTGCGGGCCGCGCTGCGCGACCGCCCGCTCGATCTCGAAGGGACCCTCGTCACGCCCAACCACCTGGACGCCGCCGCTACGGGTGCGGTGTACAACGCACATCAGGGCTTCGCCCGCTTCGCCGCCCTCATGGGCCTCCTCGAACATCCCGAGGGCGCATCGGAGCAGGCGAAGAAGGACGCCGTCGACCTGGTGCAGCCCATCATGAGCGCCGGTTACTTCGCCGACTTCTTCTCGGTCACCTGCGGCGACACCGCGTGGAGGCGCGACAGCCGCTACTGGGTGGACCGGAGCGCGGAGGCGACCCGCGCCAACCCCCTTGCCGGAGCACGGGAGTTGACGTTCGCCGCGATCTGCGCGAACTGGCCGCAGGTGAAGGCCCCCGTGATCAAGCCGACCGGCAAGGGGCTGCCGCCCGTCCTGATGCTCAACTCGACGCTCGACCCGGCCACTTACTACGAGGGGGCCCTGCGGGTGCACCGCGCGCTCGCGGGCTCGCGCCTGATCACCGTGGCCGACGGCGACCACGGCCAGTTCCAGTCCGGCAACGCGTGCGCGGACGCCTACGTGGAGGACTACCTCCTGGACGGCACGCTCCCGGCGCAGGACAGCGGCTGCCCGGGCGTGCCGCTGCCCGAGCCGGCCGCACGCGGCTGAGTGACCCGGAAGCCCCGGACAGCAACCCGGTCCGGGGCGGGGAACGAGGGGTGCACAAGCGTTTACCCTGGGGGTGAACACCTGTGCACCCCTGTCCGCGTTCCAGCCGTACGGAGAGTCATGCCCCCAGCGATACCCGTGCCCGCCGATCCGCCGCGCCCCCGTTTCTTCGTCGGGGTCCTGGCGTTCTGCGGTGTCGTCGTGGCCGTCATGCAGACGCTGGTGGTGCCGCTGCTCCCGCACGTGCCCGCCCTCACCGGCAGCACGCCGGCCGCGGCGAGCTGGCTGGTCACGGTCACGCTGCTGACCGGGGCGGTCTTCACGCCGGTGCTCGGCCGGGCCGGTGACATGTACGGCAAGCGCCGGCTGCTGCTCGTCTCGCTCGGGGTGCTCACGGCGGGTTCCGTGATGTGCGCGGTGAGCTCCCACATCGGGATCCTGATCGCGGGCCGCGCTCTCCAAGGGGCGGCGCTCGCGGTGATTCCGCTGGGCATCAGCATCATGCGCGACGAGCTGCCGCCCGCGAAGGTCCTGTCGTCGGTGGCCCTGATGAGTTCGACGCTCGGCATCGGCGCGGCCGTGGGGCTGCCGGTCGCGGCGCTCGTCGTCGAGCACTTCGACTGGCACACCATGTTCTGGGCCTCGGCCGCGCTCGGCCTGCTCGACATCGCCCTGGTGCTCTGGGTCGTGCCGGAGTCGCCGCTGCGCTCGCGCGGCCGGTTCGACGCGGTGGGCGCGCTCGGCCTCGCGGCGGCCCTCGTCGCGGTGCTGCTCGCCATCACACAGGGCGCCGACTGGGGCTGGACCTCGCCGCGCACCCTCGCCCTGCTCGGCGCGGCCGTGGTGATCTGGCCGCTGTGGGGCGCGTACGAACTGCGCACCCACGCGCCCCTGGTGGACCTGCGCGTCTCGTCGCGGCCCGCCGTACTGCTCACCAATGTGGCGGCCCTCCTGATCGGCTTCGCCTTCTACGCCAACTCCCTCGTCACCGCGCAGATGGTGCAGGAGCCCAAGGCCACCGGGTACGGGCTCGGCGCGTCCATCGTGGTCAGCGGCCTCTGCCTGCTTCCGGGCGGGCTCGCGATGGTGGCGCTCTCCCCGGTGTCGGCCAAGATCTCGGCGAAGTACGGGCCGAAGGCGGCGCTCGCGCTCGCCGCCGCCGTCATGGCGGTGGGCTACGGGGTGCGCTTCTTCACCAGCCACAGCCTGCCCATGATCATCGCGGGGGCGACGGTGGTGGCCTGCGGTACCGCGATCGCGTACTCGGCGCTGCCCGCCCTGGTGATGCGCGCGGTTCCGGTGAGCGAGACGGGCGCCGCCAACGGGCTCAACACGCTGATGCGCTCGGTCGGCCAGGCCTGCTGCAGCGCGGTGGTCGCCGCGATCCTGGCGAACGTGACCTTCCAGGCCGGCGGCCGCACGGCGCCGACCCTGCACGCCTACCTCCTGGTGTTCCTGATCGCCGCGGGGGCCGCACTCGCCGCGCTCGTCGCCACGCTGTTCCTGCCGGGCCGCACCACGCCGGCCACCGCTACCGTCAAGGCGGACCGCGCCGAGGGCGCGTCGGGACGTACGACGGCCGAGGAGAGCGCATGACGGAGCACCGGCCCACCGCCGACACCGGGACGGGCAGGGACGCGATCCTGCGGGCGGCGCGGCGGGCGTTCACGCTGCGCCCGTACGCGGAGGTCACGATGCGCTCGATCGCCGCCGACGCGGGAGTGAGCGCCTCGCTCATCGTCAAACGGTTCGGCAGCAAGGAGCGGCTGTTCCACACGGTCGCCGACTTCGAGCCGGCCGCCGACGCGCTGTTCGCGGCGCCGCTGGACAGCCTGGGACGGCACCTGGTCCTGACCATGGTGCGGATGCGGCGCGAGGACCAGGGGGATCCGCTGCTTCGAGCGGTGTTCTCGCTGGGCAACATGGACGAACGCACCCTGCTGCGGGAGCGGTTCCGCGAGCAGGTCACGTCCCGGCTGGCTCGTCAACTGCGCGGCGGGGAAAGCGAGTTGAGGGCCGAGTTGATCGCCGGTCTGCTGCTCGGCCTGGGCGCAACCCTCAGCCTGCACCGGCCGGGCGCCGGGGAACGCGCCACGCCCGAGCAGCTGGCGGATCTCTACGCGCCGGCTGTGCAGCGTCTGATCACCGGCTCCGGAGACTGACCGGAACCGGACGTTTCGCTAGTCGTGAAGGGTGACGGCCCCCACCGGGCAGGCCCGGGCGGCCTCGCGGACCAGCGGGTCGCCGGCGCCGTCCTCGCGGCCGGGCAGCAGTTCGCTGAACCCGTCGTCGTCCTGGGTGAAGACGCCGGGGGCGGTCAGCGCGCACTGCCCCGCGCCGATACAGACGTCCTTGTCGATACCGATCCGCATGTGCGGCTCCTTTCCTTCCGTTCCCGTCCCGCTACCAGGCGACGGGGAGTTCGAGCATTCCCTGGATGGTGTCGCCCGGCTTGAACGGGATCTCCTCGGCGGGCACCGCGAGGCGCAGGTCCGGCAACCGCTCGAAGAGGGAGCGCAGCGCGATCTCCATCTCCGCCCGCGCCAGGTTCTGGCCGAGGCACTGGTGGATGCCGAAGCCGAAGGCGACGTGGTGCCGGCTTGAGCGGTGCCAGTCGATCCGGTCGGGCTCCTCGTAGCTGGCGCTGTCCCGGTTGATGACCGACGTCGAGAAGACGACGCCCTCGTCCGCCCGGATGGTCTGCCCGCCGATCTCGATGTCCTCGAGGGCCACCCTGAGCATCCCGTCGGCGATCGACAGGAAGCGCAGCAGTTCCTCGACGGCGGCCGGCATCAGTGCCGCGTCGGAGCGCAGTTCGGTCAGCTGCTCCGGGTGCTGGAGGAGCGTGAAGGTGCCGAGCGAGATCATGTTGGCGGTGGTCTCGTGGCCCGCGACCAGGAGGATGATCGCGAAGTCCACCAGTTCCCGCCGGTCCAGCGTTCCTTCGTTCAGGCGCTGGGCGATCAGCTCGTCGAGGAGCCCGTCACCGGGCTGCTCCTGTTTGCGGTCGATGAGCCGGCCGAAGTAGTCCTCAAGGGCGTCACGGGCCGCCTCGATGTCGGCGGGCTCCGGCCCGCGCAGCAGCTTGCGGGACTGGCCCTCGAAGAACTCGTGGTCCTCGTAGGGCACGCCGAGCAGGGCGCAGATCACCATGGAGGGCACCGGAAGCGCGAAGGCGCTGACCAGGTCGACCGGTGAGCCCTGCGCGACCATCCGGTCGAGGAGGCGGTCCACGGTCTCCTGGATCTGCGGCCGCAGCGAGGCGGTGCGCTTGAGCGTGAAGCTGGGGATCAGCATCCGGCGCTGGGTGGCGTGCTCGGGATCGTCGACGCCCAGCAGCGCGATGCGGCGCCGGGTGACCCCGGCGAACCGGGCCGTCGGCAACGGGAAGGCCTCGTTCTCCCGGTCCGTGGAAAGCCGGGAGTCGGCCAGCAGGGCGCGCGCCTCGGCGAGCCCGGTGACCATCCACACGGTCCGGCCGTCGTAGAGACGGACGCGGGCGAGCGGGCGCTCGTCGCGGAGCGGCTGATAGGCGGTGGGCGGGTGGTAGGGGCAGCTGCGGTCCTGCGGGAATTCGATGCTGCCGGTGTCGGTGGCGGTGTGGTCCGTGGTGACGCTGGTGTTGCTGCCTGACATGTAGACCTCGCAAGCGAAGGGATCCGTCTTGCCGATCCCCACTACATGCCTCAGGCACCTATGACGTCTACACGTTCTTCGGCCGATTCCATGCGTTCGGCCGAGCGCACGCGGGGGCCCGGTGCGGGGGTGACCGGGAGGCGGGGCTAGCGTGTGGGCGGCCCGCCGTACGTCGCGGGCCGGTGAGGAGATGGGCCCGGATGTCCGGTATGACGCTGAGCGAGGCGGCGGGGAGCCTGCCCGAGCTGACGACGGGGCGGCTGCTCTCGGTATGGCGGCCCGACGTGGCGGCGCTGCTCCTGATCGTCGTCCTGGGCGGCCTCTACGCCTGGGGCGTGGTCCGGCTGCGCCGCAGGGGCGAGCACTGGCCGCTGCCGCGCGCCTTGGCCTTCGCGCTCCTCGGCCTCGGCACGCTGGCCGTCGCCACGATGTCGGCGCTCGCGGTGTACGACACCGAGCTGTTCTGGCCGGCCGCCGTACAGAACGTCCTGCTCGACCTGATCGCGCCGCTCGGCCTCGCGCTCGGCGACCCCCTGCGGCTCGGCGTCCTCGCGCTGCCCGAGCGCGGCGCGGGGCGCCTCAGGGCCGCGATGAGCGGGCGCCTGGTGCGCTTCCTCACCTTTCCGCTCGTCAGTACCGTCCTGGTGCTCGCGTCCGAGCTCTGCATCTACTTCACCCCGTACTTCGAGAGCGCCCTGCGCCACGGCCCGCTGCACGAGCTGATGTATCTCCAACTGCTGCTCGCCGGGAGCCTGTTCGTGCTGCCGGTGCTCACCCGCGAGGAGGCGCTGCCCGCCTGGTGCAGCCACCCGGTGCGGGCCGCGCTCGTCTTCCTTGACGGGCTCATCGACGCGGTGCCCGGCATCGTCGTGATGACCCACGGCACCCTCATCGCGGGCGCCTGGTACCTGCACCACGCGCCCGCCTGGGCACCCGACGTCCAGCGCGACCAGCAGCTGGGCGGCGGCGCGATGGTCTCCATCGCCGAGCTGGTGTCGCTGCCGTTCCTGCTCGCGATCCTGGTGCAGTGGTCACGCGCCGACCGCGCCCAGCGCGTGGTGCTCGACCGCCGTCTGGACGCGGAACTGACTCCGGCCGCCCCCGTGCGGGGGCGGCCGGAGGACACGGAACTCGTGCGGCCCTGGTGGGAGACCGACGGCGGGACGGTCGGGCAGCGGATGCGCCCGCAGCGGCCCGGCGACTGAGTGATCAGTGCCGGTCGCGGCGCCTGCGCAGCCGGCTCACGATGAACCAGATCACGAACACGATCAGCGCGATGAAGAGGATCACGATGATCAGCAGGAAGATCCCGAGCTTCTTGAAGAAGCCGCCCTTCTTCTTGGTCTTCTTGGCCTTCTTCGACGCGGTGACCACGGGCTTGTCCGCGACGGTGCGCACCGACGTCTGGGCCTGCTGACCCAACTCGCTCGCGGCGGCGGCCTGTTGGGCGGAGCCGGCCGTCGAGGACACCACCATGGTGCGCGGTGCGGCCTCGGCCGTCACCGGGCCCGCGACGAGCGCGGTGCCGAGCACCAGGGTGAGCAGCACGGCCACCCGGCGCAGCCGTCCGGTCCCGCGCACGGTCGTGGAGTGCGGTTCGTTCATGCTTGTCATCCCCCAAGGACGCTCGGTGCGGCGGGCCGCCGCACACTGTCTGTATCTGTACCCGTCAGGCAACCCGTACCCCGGGACCGGGAGTTACACCTCACCGGTGCGCCGCGACGCCCGCCGTGGTCTCCACCTCGATGAGCGAGGCGCTGTGCCGCTCGGCCTCGAAGGCCGCGTGCCCGCCCCGCAGGCCGAACAGGCGCTTGGCGAGCAGGATGTAGAGGACCGCGAGGATGTTGATCGTCAGCGTCACGATCTTCACCCAGCTGATCTTCTCCGTGAGTTCGTAGATCTCCAGCGGCAGGAACATCGCCGTGGCGACGACCGTGAGGTACTCGGCCCAGCGCTTCGCCCGCCACAGGCCGACGCCCTCGACGATCTCGATCAGCGCGTACACGAGCAGCGCCACCGCGACGACGAGCAGGGTGGAGTGCTTGTAGTCGAAGGTCTTCTGGATGGTGCCGACGACCGGCGAGTGGTCCAGGTCGTAGTGGAAGTGGCGGAAGACCGGCCGGAGCACGTCGAGGTACTCGTCGAAGAACCGGCGCACCGCGTCCTGGCTGTTGCTGAACTTCCACACCGCGATCGCCACGAGCACGATGAACAGACCGCGCACGGCCCGCTCGACGGCCAGGAAGCGCAGGATGAACAGATCGCGCAGCACCTTGCCGCGCGGCACGAGCGGCGCCTCGTCGGCGGGCCCGGAGGCGCCCGGCTCGCCCAGGGCGAAGTCGCCGCAGCGCAGGCAGCGCCAGGCCTCGCCCAGACCGGTCTCGGCGCGCAGCCGCTCGCGCAGCACGGCCTCCTGCGGCGCGTACGTCACATGGCCGCGGCGCGCGCAGGTGCGCCGGTCCCAGTCGATCTTCATGCTCTTCCTCCCGTGAGGCCCGCGCGGCGGACCGGTGTGCTCACAGGGACCGTAGTGGACTCTTGTCGTGGACGTGCCACGGGGTCGGGTCCGGTGCGGGGCGCGCCCGCGCCGCTCGTGCCGGATCCGGATCTTCTTTCCGGGTCCGTGCCGTCGCGGCAGGTCCGTACGTACTGAGAGGGCGAGAATGCGCTGATGAGTTCCGCGATCACGACACCAATCGCCGACCGGTCCGACCAGCGCTTCCTGCTGGTGCTCTCGGCGGCGTCCGGGGCCACCGACGCCTTCGCCTTCCTCTGTCTGGGGAAGGTGTTCGCCGGGGTGATGACCGGCAATCTCGTCCTGGTGGGCGCGTCGGTGGGCGCCGGGGACCGCGACGCGGTGCCGCGCGCCGTGATCGCCCTGGCCGGCTACGCGCTGGGAGCGGCCGGCGCGTCCCTGGCCGCCGCGCGCCTCGCGCCGCGCCTGCTGCTCACCATCCAGACCGCGCTGCTCGCCCTCGCCGGGGCCGGCTGGGGCCTCGGGTCCGGACGCTCGACCGGCACGCAGCTGGCGCTGCTGTTCGCGGCGGCCCTCGCGATGGGGGTGCAGGCGCGGGCCTGGGGCACCCCCACCACCTATTTCACGGGTACGTTCACGAACCTCGCGGGCCGGCTCGCCAGGCGCGAGGCGGAGCACGCCGACCGCTGGGTGGCGGGGCGGCTCGCGGCCGTCGTGGCGGGCGCGGCCCTCACCTCTCTGCTGGTGTGGTGCTGCTCCCCCGCGGCCGGCGCGGCCGGGGTCGCGCTGTGTGCGGCCGCTTTCGCGCTGCCGGTCCGCGGCTGAGTCCGCAGCGCATATGCCCCGCGCCCGGCACCGCTCGCGCGGGGCGAAAACGGTCGCCTTTGGCATATGTCAGAAGCACCACCGTATCGAGTGTTGCCAAATCCCTTACGGGGCATCGCTCCCTGTGCAACCCTCGTAACCGGTCCACTCCACCAGACCTGGCACTGCCGCGGCCGCATCGGAGAACGTCATGCCGTCCCATCTGTTCGCGGACCGTCCCGCTCCCCAACCGCCCGAGCGGGGCACGGTCGACGCACTGATCACGCAGACCCGTAGGCTGCGCGGCGGCGTGGACGCGGTGCGCCGCGACGCGCTCGTGGACGAGGACGACGCGCAGGTCCGCTGGCAGCGCGCGCTGTGTGATCTGGCGGTCCATCAACTCGACGACCTGGGCTCGCACTTGGACCAGTTGCGCGACGGGCTGACCGCCGAGGAGGAGGACGCGGCGGCGCTCGCCGTGGAGGACGCGTTCGCCGAGGGCCAGGAGCCCGCCACCCTGCTCAGCCGGGTCGGCAGCGCCGAGTGGAACCTCTTGACCGACGCCGTGAGCTGGTCCGAGGAGCTGTTCCAGATCTTCGGCCGCTCCGCCGCGAGCGGCGGCATGTCGCTCGACGAACTGCCCACCATCGTGGTCGACGACGACCAGGCCCTGCTCACCACGATGGTGACCGGCGCTCTGGTGGACGGCAGGCCGATCGACGGGGAGTTCAGGATCGTCCGGCCCGACGGCGGGATCCGCACGCTCCACATGATGGGCGAGCCGGTGCTCGACGCCGACGGCTGCACCGCCTCGATGTGGGCCGTCCTGCGCGATGTGAGCGAGCTGCGGCGCAGTCAGCGCGCGGTTCGGGAGAGCCACGACCGCCTCCAGCGCCGACGCCACATCGCCCAGACCGAACACCGGCTCGCGGTGGAGCTCCAGGAGGCGGTGCTGCCACCGTGGCGCGGCTCCCTGCGGCTCCCCCAGGGCGGGCCGGCCGCGCTCGACATCGCCGCGCACTACCTGCCGTCCTCCTCCAGCGCCCTCATCGGCGGCGACTGGTACGACGCGCTCGAACTCCCCGACGGGGCCTCGTTATTGACCGTCGGCGACCTCACCGGCCATGGCGTGACGGCGACCGGCGCCATGGCGATGCTGCTCGGCGCGCTGCGCGGGATGGCCGTCGCGGGCATCGGCCCCGGCCCCCTGATGGGCCACCTCAACCAGCTCCTGGAGACGACCGTGCAGCCCGCCCTGGGCAGCGCGGTCTGCTGTCGGTACGAGCCCGCCGAGCGCAGGCTCATCTGGTCCCAGGCCGGCCACCCCGCCCCGCTGCTCTTCCGCGACGGGACGGGACGCGCCCTCGGCGCACCGGACGGGGTGCTGCTCGGCGCCACACACGGAGCCGCCTACGGCCAGGCCGAGGTCACCCTCGACCCGGGCGACCTGCTCGTCCTCGGCACCGCCGGACTGACCCGGCGGAACGCGTCCGACGACAGCGAGCAGCGCCGGCTGCTCGCGCTCGCGCCCCTCTTCGACGGTGGCCGTACAGCCCAGGACTGCGTACGGATGATCGTCGAGGAGTTCGGCGAGCACGAGCGCGAGGACGACGCCTGCGTGCTCGTGGCCCGCATCGGGTCCTGACACACAGGCCTTCCGACCCACAGGCGGCCGTGAACGGCCCTGGATACCGGGGGGTTGTACGTCTCCGGCGTACAACCCCCTTCTAGATGTCCGCGACCCGGCTCCGCTTCAACGGGGCCTGGGGCAGCGCCAGTTGGATCTCCTCCCGAAGATCCTGGATCTTGCCGTGGCTCGCGTACTGGTTGGTGAGCCGGTACATCTC
Organism: Streptomyces sp. NPDC001828; assembly: GCF_042892175.1. NCBI lineage: Bacteria > Bacillati > Actinomycetota > Actinomycetes > Kitasatosporales > Streptomycetaceae > Streptomyces > Streptomyces sp. NPDC001828. The sequence goes on along the minus strand of NZ_JBIATV010000001.1, from coordinate 420,482 downwards.
GCGCAGCCGGTCCCAGGTGCGGTGCGAGGAGGTCTCCCCCATCGACACCAGCGCCAGGCGGGCGTAGCGGTCGGCCTGTTCGGGGTCGTCCGCGATGAAACAGGCCGAGGCGAGCGAGATGTAGTCGAAGATCTTAGAGCGCTGACGGCCGCCCACGCGCAGCTCCAGGGCCTGCTTGGCATGGTGCTGGGCGATGGTGGCCGCGGCCGGGTCGTGCTCGGCGAGCGTCCGGAAGGCCAGCGCCTCCATGCCGTGCAGATCCGCCTCGTCGAACATCTGCATCCAACTGGGCGGCGGCACATCGCCCTTGTCGGAGACGAAGAGCTCCTCCGCCTCGCCGAGGGTGCGGCGCATCGCCTGGCCGCGCCCCATGGACGCCTGGGCCCATGCCTCGATGGTGTGCAGCATCGCCCGGGTGCGCGGCAGAGTCTCCTCGCCCGAGCCGGACTTGGCGAGCTTCATGAGGTCGAGGGCTTCGCCGGGGCGGCCCAGGTGGACCATCTGGCGGGCGGCCCGCGAGAGGGCTTCGCCGGCGCGCGGGCGGTCGCCGCCCTCGCGGGCCGCGTGGGCGGCGATGACGAAGTACTTCTGCGCGGTCGGTTCCAGACCGATGTCGTGCGACATCCAGCCCGCCAGGACGGCGAGGTTGGCGGCGACGCCCCACAGGCGGCGCTGGAGATGGTCGGGGTGGCGGTAGGCGAGCATGCCGCCCACCTCGTTGAGCTGGCCCACCACCGCCTTGCGCTGGAGCCCGCCGCCCCGGGAGGCGTCCCAGGCACGGAACACTTCGACCGAGCGCTCCAGGGCGTCGATCTCCTGCGACCCGATGGGAGCGGCCTCATAGCGGTCGAACCCGGCGGGATCGGCGTACAGGGGGTCGTTGAGGCGGGGGGCGTCGGCCGAGAGTACGGGGTCGGTGTGCAGCCAGTCGTGCATGGCGCTGCTGAGTACTGAGCCGGTGGCGAGCGCGGCGCCCGCGCCCACCAGACCGCGTCGGTTGAGCATGAGGTCCATTCCCGTGAATTCGGTGAGGACCGCTGCCGTCCGTTCGGGCGCCCACGGAAGGCCGTCCGGATTCTTGATGTTCCTGACGTCGTTCCGCTTTCCAGCGCGCCCGTGCCGGTCGAACCCGAGGTCCTCGATGGTCACGACACGGCCGAGCCGCTCGGTGAACAGCGCCGCCAGCACCCTGGGCACCGGATCGCGCGGGGTCTCCCCCATGTCGATCCAACGCCGCACCCGTGAGGTGTCGGTGGCCAGTTGGGGGTGGCCCATGGCCGCCGCCTGCCGGTTCACCATTCTCGCGAGTTCGCCCTTGGACCATCCGGCGAGGCCGAACAGGTCGTTCAGGCGGGTGTTGGGTTGTCCGCTCACGTCAAGCCCCCAGGTTCTCGGCTGAGTTGACAGTAATCCCCTGTCAGATGCGGCGCGACTATTCGCCAGGGTTCGCCAGGGCACGCCAGATGGTGTGCCACCCGCGGCCGGGTGTCAGGTAAGAGAGCGCCACCCCGACCCGGGGGCCGGACCTCATTCCCCAGGGTGCGGCTCGGCCACCGGGACGGGTAGCGCACGCAACTTGTCGGCACACGAAGGGATCTGTCACCCCCATGTACACAGCATCGTCCTCCGTGTCCACGCCGCCCCGGCCGCACCGTCCGCTGGGAGCGGGAGGCGGACCGTACCTCGACCCGACCCACGCCGGCCCGGCGTACGGTGCGGGCCGGATGCCGCGCCGGCCGGGGGCGGCCTCACAGCCGCTCAGCGGAAGAATCGACCTCTCCGGCCCCCAGGGCGCGCAGCTGCGCATCGCGATCGCCTCGGTGCAGCGGATCTGCCCGGAGTTCAACCCGGTGCAGGTGCTGCGGCACAGCGGACGCTCCGTGCTGATCGTCGGCACGACAGGACGCACCACGGCCGTCGCCAAGTGTTTACTGGACCATTCGCCCGCCTGGGCCGAGCGGTTCCGGCACGAAATAGCTGCCTACCGCGCGTTCGTCCGGCACCGCCCACCGGTGCGGGTGCCGCGGCTGATCGCCGCCGATCCCGACAACTGCACCCTGGTGATCGAGCGGATGCCCGGCCGGGCGGCGGCCCTGACCCGACACCCGGTCGAGGCTCCCCCGCGCGCCGACGTGCGGGCCGCCCTCGGGGCGATCAAGGCGGTCAACGACTGGCGGCCGCCCGCCGAGATGTTCGGCAGGCCCCTGGACTACGCGCCCCGGATCGCGCGGTACCACGAGCTCGGCCTGTTCACCGACCGGGATCTGAGCGACCTTCAGAAACTGGTGCACGGTCTGGCCCTCTCGGGCCGGGTGGACTGGCAGTTCTCGCACGGTGACGCGCTCCTGTCCAACATCCTCCTCTCACCGGCAGGTCCGGTCCTGGTCGACTGGGAGCACGCGGGCTGGTACCTGCCCGGGTACGACCTGGCGACGCTGTGGGCGGTCCTGGGCAACGCCCCGATGGAGCGCCGGCAGATCAGCTCGGCCGCCCAGGCGGCGGGCCCCGCGGCCCGGGACGCGTTCCTGGTGAACCTGATGCTCGTACTGACCCGGGAGATCCGGACGTACGAGACGGCGGTGCAACGCACCATGCGGGATGCGGCACCGTCGAGCCCGGCACCGAGCGCCCCGGGGGTGCTGTCCGCCGGGGAGCAGCAGCGGCTGCTGCTGCGCAGGCTGCACGACGACTGCGCCCTGGCGCGGCGGGCGGTGCGGGCGGCGGTCGGCACGCGCTGACGGCCGGGCAGGGGGGAAGCGGGCCGCGCGTCCAGTGCCGACACACTGGGCGCGCGGCCCGCTGCCATACCCTCGGCCGGGTCCCCGGCAGGGCCCTAGCGAACGCGCACGACGTCGACGTCGGAGGCCTTGACGAAGGCGATCCGGTGGCCGGTCTGGACCGTCACATAGCGGGTGCTGCCCGGGAAGTACGTGTGGTCGTAGGGGTACGACGAGTCGATGGTGGGGGCGTAGTAGTAGCCCGTCGGCGTCGGTTCGCCGCCGGGGTAGGACTGGCCGGCCTTGATGGTGTAGGCGAGGGGGCTGCTCACGCGCGGCGCCGTGAAGTCCCCGGGGTAGTCACCGGCCGAGGGGTAGGCGGTCCCGTAGACGGGGATGTCGGTCCGGCCCGGCTTGGGGCGTACGACGTATCCGGCGGTCGCGGTGGTGGTGCGGGTGTGGGCGGGGCTCTGGAACCAGGCCTCCTGTCCGTACCACCAGATCGCGGTCCAGCCGGGTTTGCGCTCGGCGACCACGGCCTGCTGGGTGGCGCTGATCTTGCTGCCCCAGTCGCTCGCGCAGTTGGTCCCGCTCTGGCCCGGCGGGTGGAGGCCGGGGTCGGCGAACAGCGGCGCCGAGGTGGACGGCTGGGTGTACAGCGGGACCGCGCTGGAGGGCTGGGCGGGCAGATCGACGTTCTTCTCGCAGTCGCGGAAGGCCTGGACGTTCTGCTTGAACACCGGGTTCACGGTGACCAGTTGGCCGCCGGGGCGGCCGGTGGGCTCGGTGGGGCGGCCGAGCAGACCCATGAAGTGGTTCCAGTCCCAGTACGGTCCCGGGTCCCAGTGCATGGCGGCGGTGCCGCCGGCCGTGGTGGGCGGCACGTTGTCGTGGCCGAGGATGTGCTGGCGGTCCAGCGGGATGTCGTACTTGTCGGCGAGGTAGCGCACCAGGGCCGCCGTCGAGCGGTACATCGCGGGGGTGAACCAGGTGGCGCCCTCGGTGGCGTAGCCCTCCTGCTCGATCCCGATGGAGTCGGAGTTGATGTACCAGTTGCCGGCCTGCCAGGCGACGTCCTTGGTCTTCACCATCTGGGTGACGTGGCCGTCGCCGGACCGTACGACGTAGTGCGCGGAGGCGGCGCGCGCCGGGTCCTGGAAGATCTTCAGGGTGGTCGCGTACGTCTCCTCGGTGTCGTGCAGGACGATGTACTTGATCTTGTTGGTGTTCGGCCGGTCGGAGATGTCGTAGTTGCCGTACGCCTCCTTGTTGGCGGGGTCGCCGGTCTGCTGGTACGCCGCCGGAACCCAGTCGCACTTCAGGACGCGGGGGCATTCGGTGCCGGAGCCCGCCGCGCTCGCCGGGGAGGCGGGGGCCAGGGCGAGGCCCAGGGCGCCGGCCGTCGCCGTCGCGAGCGCGAGTCTGATCCTCTGCTTGGACGTCATGGACAACCCTTCTTGCCGGAAGGTGCGTGGCTCTCTCGCCGCAGTCGCGCGTGGGTGCGCGCGGGACACAGTGCGACCTGGGATGACGGCTCGTCAAGTACCCGTCGGGCGCGCCGACTTGTACCAGTGGACGAGACCTTTGGCGGGGGGCCTGACCTGCTGGTGACGCGACGGCGTCAACAGGCGTGCGGGCAGGCCGGGTTCAGGTCCCGGAACATGAAGCGGCCCGGCACCTCGCGGGGGAGGTGCCGGGCCGTCGGCCGACGCGCGGGGGTGGCGCTCAGTTCTGCTGGAAGAGCTCCGCGGGCAGCGGCTTCAGAAGGGCGTACAGGTCGTCCGTGATCGGCCGGTCCCAGCTGGCGATCGTGACGAGGACGTTGTCGCTGCGGTCGAACTGCACGCAGGAGATGCGGCTTTCGGAGAGCTTGAGGCGGCGCACGATGAGCAGGTTGTCGCCCTGCATGACCGGCATGTCCTCGGTGCCGACGACCTCGATCGGCTCGTCGTTCTCCAGCGCCACCAGGAGCTGGGCGACCTCGAAGGGCACCTGGCCCTCGGCCATCTCGCGGGCCGGGGAGCCCTCCGGCAGATTGCCGATGATCATCGCGGGGCCGCGGCCGCCGAACAGGTCGTAGCGCAGGAACACACCCTGGCAGCTGCCGTCGGGGGCGGGCAGCAGGCCGGCGCCCAGGTTGCCGGGCCAGTCACCCGGGTCCATGGCCAGGACATCGAAGTCCGGGCCAGCGGGAGTGGCGGCGCTGCGGCGGCGGAGGAAGGACATGCCGTCAATGGTACGTGCCCCTGGCGCTCCGGCGGAGCCGGGCCCGAAGGCCTGGGCGGGTCGACACCGGGCGTCCCGCGCGGCCCTGGGCCGGGTGGCGCGGGCGTGGGGCGGGCATGGGGGCCGGCCGGCAGGGCACGGCCCCGGCTCCCGCGCCAGTGACGGCTGGGGGCCGGGGCCGCCTTGCTCGGCTCAGCGGCCGGGGACTCCTCGGCTGCCGGAGCCACGGGACTGGTGGGGCAGCAGCCCCGCGAGCCCGCTGCGGTTGGTCCCGAGCTTGCGGAAGGCGCCGGAGAGCAGCAGTTCCACCGTGCGCTCCTTGGTGCCGAGCTCCTCGGCGATGCGCCGGTTCTCCCAGCCCTGGGCGGCCCGCTCGGCCACGGCCTTCTCCTGCGAGGTCAGCGAGTCCGAGTCGACGGCTCGCAGCTGGAGCGGGCGGAGCCCGGAGGCGGCGAGTTCCTCGCGGGCCCGGGCCGCCAGGGCGTCGGCCCCGCACAGCGCGGCGCTCTCCAGGCCGCGCATCAGCAGGTCGGCCGCGTCCTGGGGCAGCCCGGCGCGGCTGAGCATCGCGCCGTGGTCGACCAGTGCCTGCGCCAGCTCGTAGGCGGCCGGTGACTTTTCGAGCTGCCGGACCGCCTCGGACATGAGGGCCAGGCTGTCGGCTCCGGAGGTCACCTTGGCCGCCGCGTACAGGGCGCGGCCGATGGCGCCCGGGGTGCCGAAGCGCCGGGCGATCTCGACTCCCTCCTGCGCGATCGCGGCGGCCTCGACGGGATCGGTGTAGGCGATCGTCTGCGCGAGGAGCGGGCGCCACGGGCACCACATCGGGTTGCGCATGCCGCGCGGCTCCAGCCTGCGGCCGACCGCGCGCAGCCGTTCCTCGGCGTCGGTGCGCAGGCCCCGGGCGATCAGGAGCTCGCTGTAGACGGTCTCCGAGTCGGGATAGACGACGGCGTTCGGAACGACCTGGCCGTAGTTGTAGGCGTCGGAGAGTTCCTGGGCGTCCTGGACCCGGCCACGGGCGAGCAGGATCTCGATGAGGATGCCGAGCGCGAACCACTGGGCGGGGACCTGGTGGCCCACCCGGTCGGCGATCCGCAGCCCGCTGTGCACCAGGTCCTCGGCCTCGGCGAGCCGGCCGCGGTGGAACTTGATGTAGCCGAGCAGCGTCAGGCCGAAGGACAGGTGGGCGCCGCGCCAGCCCTTGCGTTCGCAGTCGGCGATGCCCTGGTTGAACAGATCGTCGGCGCGGCCGGGCTGATCGCAGTACATGAAGGTGAGCGCGACCAGGACCGGGACCTCGAAGCCCCAGTTGTCGTCGGTCCAGGGAAGGCCGCCCTCCAGGGCCTGCTCGGCGTAGCGCAGTGCGGTCTCGGCGGGTTCGCCGCGCACCATCGAGTCCCAGGCGCGCAGTCCGAGGATGTAGCGCTCGGCCTTGCCGCGCCCGGTGAGGTGGTCGGCGAGCCGGGCCAGGCTGCGCGAACGGGCCGGGGAGTCCTCCTCGTCGGCGCGGAAGGCGTTCCACTGGAACGATTCGGCCTGCATGCGCAGCCGGGTGCGGGCGCTCGTGGAGTTCTTGGCCTCGGCGCCCACGATGGCGGCGGCCTCGCCCATCCGGTCGGTGTGGGCGAGCGCCTGGGCCAGCCGGTAGGTGACGGCTTCGCGCAGCTCCGGGGCGAGTTCGGGCTCTTCGAGGGCCGCCTTGAGGTGATTGACGGTGGTGGCGGGCTCGTTCAGGAGCGCCGAGCAGCCCAGTTCGAAGAGGACTTCGGCGCGCTCCTCCAGGGCGGGAGGTTCGCGCAGGGCGCGGGCCAGACAGCGGCGGGCCGCTTCCGGAGCGCCCGCCCGCAGGTAGTCGCGGGCCGCCGCGCGCAGCTGGCGCACCGCCCACCGGTCGTTCTCGGGGTGCATCTCCAGGATGTGCCGGGCCGCGGAGGTGGCGCCGAGTCCGGCCTCGCTGACGGCGAAGGCGGCCTGGCCGTGCATCGCGACGCGCATGGCGGACGGGATGGCACGGTAGACGGCGGTGCCGACCAGCGGGTGGAAGAAGTCGAGACGCCCGGGGACGTCTCCCTCGGCGGCCAGGATGCGGGCCTCGCGCAGCTTGTCGACGGCGTCGGCCATCTCCTCGGCGCCGAGTCCCGCGACCCCGGCGGCCATCTCGCGGTGGGCGTCGGTGCCGAGCACGGCGACGGCCCAGGTGAGGCGGAACGCGGAGGGGCCGAGCCGCTCAAGGCGCTCGATGAGGCCGTTGCCGCGTACGGCGGAGGCCAGCTCGCGCAGTTCGGAGGCGTTGGCGTACTGCGGTTTGATGCCCCGGTCCCGGATCCTCGCCACGAGTTCGACGGCTTCGTAGGGATTGCCCGCGGTCAGGGCCCAGCATTCGCGCGCGAACAGTTCGTCCCCGCCTTCGCCGAGCACGTTGGTCACCAGGTCGCTGACGGCGGCCGGGCTGAACGGCGACAGGTCCAGCGGGCGCGAGCCGTGCCGGGAGGCGAGCCGGCGGAACTCGGCTGCGTGGCGCGGCAGTTCCTCGGGCCGGTAGGCGACGACGATCAGCAGCGGCAGGTCGGAGGCGCGCAGCGCGAAGGAGGTGAGCCAGGCCAGGGTCTCCTCGTCGGCCCAGTGCGCGTCGTCCACGACCAGGACCACGGGTGCGTACTGGACGGCGAAGCGGGTGACGAGCCAGTCGAGGCCGTCCCGCACGCCCTGCGGGTCGGGCGCCACCCCGCTCTGTCCCGCGACCAGGCCGACCGCCGGTGCGACGATGTCGTACCAACTCCCCAGTATCTTGCGGTGCTCGGCCTCGGTCGACGCGGCGAGCACCGGCTGCACGAGCTGGCGTACGACGTGGAAGGCGACGCCCTCCTCCTGCTCGCTGCCGCGTGCGGCCAGCAGGGTGCAGCCGCGCGCCGCGGCTTTGCGTCGGACTTCGGCCACCAGCGCGGTCTTGCCCAGGCCGGCCGATCCGGCGATGGCGAGCAGGCCGCCGTTGGGCGCGCTCCCCTCACCGGCACGGCCGCACAGATCGGTCAACATGCTGTCGAACAGCAGCAGTTCCTCGTCGCGCTCAAAGAGCATCCGGCGCGTCGCGCCGCCCCGGCCCTTCATCTCCGCCACAGCGGTCCCCTTCTGGCAGTAGCACCGAGCCTACGCCCCGGACACGTACCGTGACATGAATACCCGACTTCCGTCTCCTCCTCGACTGTTTAAGTTGGCTGAATTCAGGGGTGGTTGGGATCGAAATGTCCCGGTGGGGCGCCCAGAAGCGCCTCGCACGCCCCCGGTGCGCTGTCGGACCCCGCCGCCATGCGCTGGCCAGCGGACGCTCTGACCTTGATGATTGAACTACGTATGGAGCACTAAGGAGGCGGTGCCGCATGGGCAGCACTGGCAGCGTCCGGTCGGCCCGGACGCGGACCGGTCTCGTCGACATTCCCTTCACGGCACGAAGGCACCCCCGGGACGCGCTGGCCCGGCGCCACACGCTGGACTGGCTCTACGAGTTCGGCATGCTGGCCGGGGAGCAGGCGACGGCCGAGTACGACGCGATGGGCCTGGAACGTCTGATGGCCTACTTCTATCCGGACGCCTCGGACGCGCATCTCGCCCTGGCGACCGATCTCAACGCCTGGTTCTTCGTCTTCGACGACCAGTTCGACGGACCGCTCGGGAAGCGCCCCGACGTGGTGCTGAGACAGATCGACACCGTGTTACGCACGATGAGCGACGAGCCTCCGGTGCCGGGTGAGGTGACCAACCGGCTGGCCGAAAGTTTTCGTGATCTCTGGCAACGGATCACCGCGGGCACGCCCTTGCTGTGGCAGGACCGCTTCCGGGCGCACTGGCGGCAGTATCTGACGGCGTATCACTGGGAGGCGTTGAACCGCACCCGCAACGGCACGCTCTCGCTGTCCGGGTTCCTGCGCGGCCGCCGGGACTCCATAGGCGTGCAGCCCTGTCTCGACCTGGTGGAGCGCTGCGGCGGCTACACGCTGCCCAGGGAGATCCACGAGGGGGTGCCGCTGGCCGAGATGCGGGAGATCACCGCCGATGTGGTGATCTTCGTCAACGACATGGTGTCCGTGGACAAGGAGCTGGCGGCGGGCGACGTCAACAACAGCGTGATCATCCTGCTCCGGCAGGAGATGTGCACCGTCGAACAGGCCCTGCGCCGCGTGTCCGCCATGGCCAACGCCCGCATCGCGCGCTTCCAGGAACTGACCGTCGAGCTCGGCGCCCAGCTCGACAAGACCGCGCTCCCCCAGCAGGTCCGGGCGAACGTGGACGACTACGTCGACGGGATGCGCGCCCTGATGAGCGGCAACCTGGCGTGGTCCCTGGAGACCGCGCGGTACGGCGAGGCGGGCATCGCCGCCGTCAGTGAGGGCCGCCAGCGGCCCTGGGGCCGGCTCTTCCCCGAGCAGGCCACCGAGGAGCGCGAGGGCGCCTAGGTCCAACGGGGCCGTGCGGCAGGGGTGTTGAGGAGGCGGGCGGCCTTCTCGACACCCCTGTCGCGTCATCCGCACGAGGGCGGGCCGCCCGGCTCGGCGGCCGCCGGGCTTGGCCGTCAGGCGAGGCCGTCAGGTGAGGTCGAACTCACCGTCGCGCGCGTTGATCACGAAGGCCCGCCATTCGGCGGGGCTGAAGATCAGCGACGGGCTGCCGGGGCTGCCGCTGTTGCGCATGGCGATGAAGCCCTCGACGAAGGCGATCTGGACGTCCCCCGCCCCCTGACTGCTCGACTGCCACTCGGCCTCGCTGAGATCGAGCTCCGGCTTGTCCCAGCCGGAACGGGTGTGCCCCGCAAGGGTCTGCAAGGTGTGCTGGGTAGTGCTGGTGTCAGCCACGTCCGTGCTCCTCCCCGGTTCTGTCGTCCGGGGGCCACCCTAGCGATCGCCCGCGGGGACGGACAGGCCACGGAAGGAGTACCGGAGCCCGCCCGCCGCGAACGGACGTCGAACGGGCTTCAGCGGGTGGGCGGTTCGGCGCCGACGAGCCACATCGAGAAGAACTGGGAACCGCCGCCGTAGGCATGGCCGAGCGCCTTGCGGGCCCCCTCCACCTGGTGTTCGCCGGCCAGGCCGCGCACCTGGAGGGCCGCCTCGGCGAAGCGGATCATGCCGGAGGCGCCGATGGGGTTGGTGGACAGGACGCCGCCCGAGGGGTTCACGGGGAGATCGCCGTCGAGTTCCGTCACGCCGGCCTCGGTGAGTTTCCAGCCCTCGCCCTCGGCGGCGAAGCCCAGGTTCTCCAGCCACATCGGCTCGTACCAGGAGAACGGCACGTACATCTCGACGGCGTCGATCTCGCGGCGCGGGTCGGCGATTCCGGCCTGCCGGTACACATCGGCCGCGCAGTCCTTGCCCGCCTGGGGCGAGACGAAGTCCTTGCCCGCGAAGAGGGTGGGCTCGCTGCGCATCGCTCCGCCGTGCACCCAGGCCGCGGGGCGGGGCGAACGAGCCGCGCCCGCACGGTCGGTGAGGATCATCGCGCAGGCCCCGTCGGAGGACGGGCAGGTCTCGGAGTAGCGGATCGGGTCCCACAGCATCGGCGAGGCCTGGACCTTCTCCAGCGTGATGTCGTGCTCGTGCAGATGCGCGTAGGGGTTCTTCAGGGCATTGCGCCGGTCCTTGTACGCGACGAGGGAGCCCACGGTGTCGGGGGCGCCGGTGCGCCGCATGTAGGCCCGTACGTGCGGGGCGAAGAAGCCGCCGGCGCCGGCGAGCAGCGGCTGGGTGAAGGGCACGGGCAGGGACAGGCCCCACATGGCGTTGGACTCGGACTGCTTCTCGAAGGCGAGGGTGAGCACGGTCCGGTGCACCCGGGCGGCGACGAGGTTGGCGGCGACGAGCGCGGTCGATCCGCCGACCGAGCCCGCGGTGTGCACCCGCAGCATGGGCTTGCCGACCGCGCCGAGCGCGTCGGCGAGGTACAGCTCGGGCATCATGACGCCCTCGAAGAAGTCGGGCGCCTTGCCGATGACGACGGCGTCGATGTCGGCCCAGGTCAACTCGGCTTCCTTGAGCGCCCGTTGGGCGGCCTCGCGGACGAGCCCCGCTATCGAGACGTCGTGCCGGGCGGCCACGTGCTTGGTCTGGCCGACACCGACGACGGCCACGGGTTCCTTGCTCATGACTCCCCCTCCAGGACGGCGACCAGGTTCTGCTGCAGGCAGGGGCCGGACGTGGCGTGCGCGAGGGCCCGGTCGGACTCGCCGCGGTGGATGCGGGCGGCGGCCTCGCCGAGCCGGACGAGTCCCGCGGCCATCACGGGGTTCGCGGCGAGCGCGCCGCCGGACGGGTTGACGGCGACGTCGTCGCCGAGCCGCAACGCCTTGCGCAGGACGACCTCCTGCGACGTGAAGGGCGCGTGCAACTCGGCGGTGTCCACCGGCCGTTCGAAGGCTCCGGCCCGCTCGGCGGCGAGCCGGGCGGACGGCGAGTCGGTGAGGTCGCGCACGCCCAGGCCGTGCGCCTCGATGCGGTGGTCCATGCCCCGGATCCAGGCGGGCCGTGCACACAGCTCGCGGGCACGGTCCCCGGCGGCGAGGATCACGGCTGCCGCGCCGTCCCCGATGGGCGGACAGTCCCCGGTACGCAGCGGGCGCACCAGATAGTCGCCCTGCGGGCGTGAACCCCGCACCTGCGCATGGGAGTTGGTGCGCGCGGCATCCCGGCTGCGGGCCGCGACCGAGGCGAGCGCGGGCTCATCGGCGTCGCCGGCGTCGATGAGCGCCTGCGCCTGGAGGGCGGCGAGCGCGATCGAGTCGGGCCACAGCGGCGCCACGTAGTACGGGTCGAGCTGGCGGGTCAGTACGTCGCGCACCTCGCCGGGCGAGGACTTGCCGTAGCCGTAGACGAGCGCGGTGTCGGCCTCGCCGGTGAGGATCTTCACCCAGGCCTCGTAGAGCGCCCAGGCCCCGTCCATCTCGACATGGGACTCGGAGATCGGCGGCCAGGCGCCGACCCCGTCGAGCGCCATGGTGAAGGAGAAGGCGCGCCCCGCGAGGTAGTCGCTGGAGCCGGAGCAGGTGAAGCCGATGTCGCTGGTCTTCAGGCCGGTGGCGTCCAGGACCTGGTGCAGCACCGGCATCAGGAGCTCGACCTCGGAGAGCTCGTCGGTGCGGCGCCGGTGGTCGCTCTGCGCGAAGGCGACGATCGCCACGTCCCGGGCGGGGGGTGTGAGCGCCATCAGATCAGCTCCTTGTACGTCTCGTAGTCGGCGTCGGGTTCACCGGTGGGGCGGTAGTGGTCGGGGTAGCGGCCGCCCTCGCTCCACACCGGCTCGACCCGCAGGCCCATCCGCACCTGGTCGTAGGGGATGCCGCCGATGCGTCCGTGCAGGGCGAGCCCGGCGCCGTCGAGCGCGATGTGCGCGTAGACGTACGGCACTTCGATGTCGAGGTTCTTCGCCTTGATGTTGACGATGCAGTACGTGGTGACGGTCCCGGCGGGCCCGACCTCCACCCGCTCCTCGGTGGCGACCCCGCAGGTGGGGCAGGCGCCACGCGGCGGCACGTACACCTTGCGGCAGGAGGGGCAGCGCTCGCCGACGGTACGGCGGGCGGAGAGGCCGTTGATGTACGCGGACTGCGCGCGTCCGGGGCTGTAGGTGTAGTCGAGCCGTGCGGCCGCGACGATCCCGGTGACAGGGTCCACGAACTTCCCGTCGTGCGGTGCGGGTTGACTCCTGGCCTCGTCCTCTTCACCAGGTTCGAAGCAGGCGATGTCGGTGATGGCGCCGGTCCGTTCGGCGGCCCAGCGGACGCGGACGCGCATGCCGCTGCGCACGGCCTCGGGGCCGGGCGCGTCGAGAGCGTGCAGGAGGGCGGTGTCGGCGCCGTCCAGCTTGACGAGCACCCAGGCGAAGGGCCGGTCGAGGGGCTGGTCACGGCGCGGGGCGGGATTCCAGGCCCAGGTGGTGACGGTGCCGGTGGCACCGACCTCGACCAGGTCGCGGATCTCCTCGGCGGTGACCGGGTCGTACTCGACGGGCGGCACGAGCACGCGCCCGTCGCCGGTGCGCACCCCGAGCACGGTGCGCTCGCGCAGCCCGGTGAGGAAGGCGCTCTGGACCGGCCCGAGGGACCGGGTGAAGGGAAACTCGACGACCAGCGGCGCACGCAGCACCTCGGGTCCGGCAGAGCCAGCCATGAAGAAACTCCTTAAGCCCAGGGCCACCTGTAGCCCGTCATGGGGGTCCCCCTGGCCCTTGAGGCCTTGGGGGAGTTTGAGGACGAGCGCCCTTGAGGCGCGAACGGGGTCCGGGGCACAGCCCCGGGTTTCTCCAGCCCCCGCGGGGCTCAGGCCCGCCGGTAGACGGCCGCCCGCTTCTCGGCGAAGGCCAGCGCCCCCTCCTTCGCGTCCGCCGTGGCGAAGATCGGCCACCCCCGCTCCAGCTCGGCCGCCAGCCCGTCCGCCTCGCTCATGGACGCCGTGTCGTACACGGACGCCTTGACCGCCTCCACGGCCAACGGCCCGCACGCGTTGATCCGCTCCGCGATCTCCAGCGCCGCGTCGAGCGCCGTGCCGTCCGGCACCACCCGCCCGATCAGCCCGATCCGCTCCGCCTCCCGCGCGCTGTACGGCCGCCCCGTGAGCAGCATCTCCAGCGCGTGGGTGCGCGGTATCTGCCGCTGGAGGCGGACGGTCGAGCCCCCGATCGGGAAGAGCCCGCGCTTCACCTCGAAGAGCCCGAACGTCGCCCCGGCCCCCGCGACGCGGATGTCCGTGCCCTGGAGGATCTCGGTGCCGCCGGCCACGCAGTACCCCTCGACCGCGGCGATCACGGGTTTGCGCGGCCGGTGGTGGCGCAGCATCGCCTTCCAGTGCAGATCCGGGTCGGCCTTGAGCCGGTCCCGGTACTGGTCGCCGGCCATGCCCTGCCCCGCGAGGGCCTTGAGGTCCATGCCGGCGCAGAAGTCGCCGCCCGCGCCGGTGAGGACGACCGAGCGGACCGAGTCGTCCGCATCGGCCTCCAGCCAGCCGTCGTAGAGCCCGACCAGCAGCGGAAGCGACAGCGCGTTCTTCGCCTCCGGCCGGTTCAGGGTGAGCACCAAGGTGGCGCCCTCGCGTCGCACCGTGAGGTGTTCCGTACCGCCCATGGCCGTCCTCCCGTCTCAAGACCTAGAACAGGTTGCAGTAGGGGCGGTGTCAGTTCAATAGTTTTCTGACACTCAGTCAGTTTTCTTCTGCGGCACCCCTTCCCAGTTGTGCGCGCCTTTGTTCTGATGACCCCCGAGTTCAGTCGGGGCCGGTGTCAGGAGGAATGGTGGAGTACAACCTTGCCGACCTGTTCGAGTCCGTCGTCGACGTGGTCCCGGACCGCGAAGCGCTCGTGTACATCGACCATCCCGGAACGGGCGCCGAACGCAGGTTGACGTACCGTCAGCTGGACGAGGCCGCGAACCGGCTCGCGCACCATCTGATCGACGCGGGCCTGCGGCCCGGCGAGCACCTGGGACTGCACCTCTACAACGGCATCGAGTACCTGCAGACCGTCCTGGCCGCCCTCAAGGCCCGCCTCGTCCCGGTCAATGTCAACTACCGTTATGTCGAAGAGGAGTTGGTCTACCTCTACCGGGACGCCGATCTCGCGGGGCTGGTCTTCGACGCCGAGTTCACCGAGCGGGTCGCGGGCGCGCTGCCCCGGACCGAGAAGCTCCGGCACCTCGTACGGGTCGGGGACGTCCCGCCCGGGGCACCGGCCCTCGCCGCGACCGCGTTCACCGAGGCGGAGGCGGCGGGCTCGTCCGCGCGGGGCTTCCCGGCACGCTCGGCCGACGACCAGTTCATCATCTACACGGGCGGCACCACCGGTATGCCCAAGGGGGTGATGTGGCGTCAGGAAGACCTGTTCTTCGCGGGGTTGTTCGGCGGCGAACCGGCGGGAGAGCCGGTGAAGCGGCCCGAGGAACTGGCCGAGCGGGTCGCCAAGAGCGGCTCCGGGCTCACCTTCTTCCCCGCTCCCCCGCTCATGCACGGCACGTCGACGCTGACCTCGTTCGTCGCCTTCAACTACGGCCAGCGGGTGGTCATCCACCGCAAGTACGTGCCCGAGGAGGTGCTCCGCACGATCGAGAGGGAGAAGGTCACCAGCGTCTCCCTGGTGGGCGACGCGATGCTGCGGCCCCTCGTCGACGCGCTGCACGGCCCGCTCCGGGGCACCGACATGTCCTCGCTCTTCAGCGTCTCCTCGTCCGGGGCGATCATGTCCGAGACGGTGCGCGACCAGTTGCGGGCGCTGGTGCCCAACGCGCTGATCCTGAACAACTTCGGCTCGTCCGAGTCCGGCTCCAACGGGAAGGCCACGGACGACTCGGGCCCCGAGAAGGGCTTCCGCCTGGAGGTCAACGAGCGTACGCGGGTGGTGGATCCCGCGACGTACGAGCCGGTCGCGGTCGGCGAGGTGGGTCGCCTCGCCCAGCGCGGCCACGTACCGCTGGGCTACTACAACGACCCGGCGAAGACCGCCGAGACCTTCTTCCAGAAGGGCGCCGAGCGCTGGGTGCTCCTCGGGGACATGGCGACCGTGGACGAGGACGGCATCGTCACGGTCCTCGGGCGCGGCTCGCAGTGCATCAACACCGGCGGCGAGAAGGTCTACCCGGAAGAGGTCGAGCAGGCCCTCAAGGCGCATCCGGACGTGTACGACGCCCTGGTGGCCGGGGTGCCCGACGCCAAGTGGGGCAGCCATGTGGCGGCGGTGGTCCAGGTCCGCGACGGCGCGGCCGAGCCGACGCTCGAAGGGATCCAGACCCATTGCCGCACCCGCCTCGCCGGCTACAAGGTGCCGCGGCAGCTGGTGATCGCCCCCAGCATCCAGCGCTCCCCCAGCGGCAAGGCCGACTACCGCTGGGCACGCTCGGTCGCCGCCGAGGCGGACGGCGACTGACCAGCGGCCGAGCACCGCACATCGGCTCAGCCGATGCCGAACTCCCGCAGGGCGGAAAGGAATTGGTCCGGGCGGTCGGTGTGCACGAGGTGGCCCGCGTCGATGGTGACCAGGCGGGCGTCCGGTATGCGCGAGGCCATCCAGGCCAGCTTCTTCTGGTCGATCCGACTGGCCGGGCCGCCCGCGACGACCAGGGTGGGCGTCGCGATCGCGGCGAACCGGCCGCGCCAGGCCGGATCGGGGTCGTTCAGCTGGGCGTTGACGGCCTCGATGACGGGCCAGTCGAAGCCGAGCGGCCCCTCGGGGCGTTCGACCGCGCCGCGCGGCGGGTCCAGCGGGAAGAGCGGCGGGGTCTCCTCCAGGACGAGCCGGCCGAGCAGTCCGGGCGCCTCCTGCGCGAGCAGCGCGGCGGCCGCGCCACCCATCGAGTGGCCCACCAAGTCGGCTCCGGCGAGGCCGAGTTCGGTGATGAAGCCGTGCAGGTCGTCGCGGAACGCCTCGAAGGAGTAGCCGCCCGGCCAGTCGCTGAGGCCATGGCCGCGCAGGTCGAGGGCGTACACCCGGCGGGTGGCCGCGAGCCGTTCGGCGATCGGGTCCCAGTCGCGGCTGTCGCCGCCCCGCCCGTGCACGAGGATCACCGGCGGCGCGGCCTCGGACCCCCGCACCCGGTAGGCGAGCCGGACGCCGTCGACGACGACCGCGTGGACGTCCGGATCGAGGAAGGCCGCGACGGTGCGCGCGAAGGCCTCGGCGTCGTCGGTCCACGGATGGTGTCCGGCGCCCGGCTGGACGGCGAGCTCGGCGGCCGGGAAGAGCGCGGCCAGGTCGGCGGCGCTCTTCGGCGCCGACCCGCCCTCGTGCGCCCCGGTCAGCACCAGCACGGGCGCCGTCAGCTTGGCGAGCGCGGCGGTCGCGACCCCGCTCAGGTCGCCGCCCGGGGCGCGGACGCCGGAGGCGACCAGGGTCAGCGAGGCGACGCGGTCCGGGTGGCGGGCGGCGTAGAGCAGTGCCAGGTCCTCGGAGGCGCAGTCGCCGAGCAGGTCGATCCGGTCGAGGCCGAGGTGAGCGCGCAGGGACTCCACATCGGCCACCTCAAGGCCGCAGCGGTCCGTGTCCGGACCGCCCGGCGCCGTGGCGTCCCCCGCGCCCCGTGGGGCGAGGAGCACCAGCCGGCGGTGCGCCGCGAGGCCGCCCGGCTCGCCGGGGGCGCGGGCGGCACCCACGGGCCCGCCCGGCAGGCAGACCAGCAAGGAGCCCTCGCCCGTCACGCGGTAGGCGAGTTCGGTTCCGTCGTGGCTGGTGAAGGTCGGCATGGGGGCGATCCTCACAGGCCGCCGACGAGCGGGGCAACGGTGTTCGCCGACAGCGCGAACCGCCGCCGCCGACTTGTCCACAGGCCTTGACGGACCCCTCGGGCTGCTGAATTACTGATCCGACACAGATCGACCGAATGATCGGTCGTCCGATTTCGTCGCCCCTGCTCCGGGGGCGGAGCGAGGACGGGAGCGCACCCATGGCACCTGAGCTGGACGAGGGCGAGCGGCTGAGCCGCCCGGCGCTGGAGGCCCTGCAGCTCGACCGGTTGCGTGCCTCGCTGCGTCACGCCTACGACCACGTCGGGTTCTACCGGGACGCCTTCGACAAGGCCGGGGTCCGCCCGGAGGACTGCGCCTCGCTCGCCGATCTGGCCCGCTTCCCCTTCACCGCCAAGTCCGATCTGCGCGACCACTATCCGTTCGGGATGTTCGCGGTCCCCGAGACCGGCATCCGGCGCATCCACGCCTCCAGCGGGACGACGGGCCGCCCGACCGTCGTCGGCTACACCCAGCGGGACCTGGACACCTGGGCGGACGTGGTGGCCCGCTCGATCCGCGCGGCGGGCGGCCGGCCCGGCCACAAGGTCCATGTGGCCTACGGATACGGCCTGTTCACCGGCGGCCTGGGCGCCCACTACGGCGCCGAGCGGCTGGGCTGTACGGTGATTCCCGCCTCCGGCGGCATGACGGCCCGTCAGGTCCAGCTGATCCAGGACTTCCGCCCCGAGATCATCATGGTCACCCCGTCCTACATGCTGACGCTGCTCGACGAGTTCGAGCGCCAGGGCGTCGATCCCCGTACCACCTCGCTCAAGGTGGGCATCTTCGGCGCCGAGCCGTGGACCGAGGAGATGCGCCGCGAGATCGAGGAACGGTTCGCGATCGACGCGGTCGACATCTACGGCCTGTCGGAGGTCATGGGGCCCGGCGTCGCGCAGGAGTGCGTGGAGACCAAGGACGGGCTGCACATCTGGGAGGACCACTTCTATCCGGAAATCGTGGACCCGCTGACCGGCGAGGTGCTGCCGGAGGGCGAGCGCGGCGAGCTGGTCTTCACCTCGCTCACCAAGGAGGCGATGCCGGTGATCCGCTACCGGACACGGGACCTGACCCGGCTGCTGCCCGGCACGGCCCGGGTGTTCCGGCGGATGGAGAAGGTGACCGGGCGCAGCGACGACCTGGTCATCCTGCGCGGGGTGAACCTCTTCCCCACCCAGATCGAGGAGATCGTGCTGCGCACGCCCGGTCTCGCCCCGCACTTCCAGCTGCGCCTGACCCGCCAGGGCCGGCTCGACGCGCTGACGGTGCGGGTGGAGGCCCGGGCGGACACGACACCGGAGCAGCGGGAGGACGCCACCCGCTCGATCGTGGCCGCGGTCAAGGACGGCATCGGCGTCTCCGTGGCGGTGGAGGTCGTCGACCCCGAGACCATCGAGCGCTCGGTGGGCAAGTTCAAGCGCATCGTCGATCTGCGGGGGGAGCGCGGCTGACCCGTCGCCCAGCCCCGTCCGGGTGGAAGGCCGTTCAGGCGAACCGGTCGCGCAGTTCGCGCTTGAGGATCTTCCCGCTCGCGTTGCGCGGCAGCTCGTCCACGAAAACGACCCGCTTGGGGGCCTTGAAGTGGGCGAGCGATTCCCGTGCGTGCGCGATGAGTTGAGCCTCCGTCACCGGTGCGGCCTCCGCGTCGGTCACCGCGTCGCTCCGTACGACGAACGCGGTGACCGCCTCGATCCAGCGCTCGTCGGGCAGCCCCACCACCGCTGCCTCGGCCACCGCCGGATGGGTGTACAGGGCGTCCTCGACCTGGCGCGAGGCGATCAGGACGCCGCCGGAGTTGATGACGTCCTTCACCCGGTCGACGACGGTGAAGTATCCCTCCTCGTCACGGACCGCCAGGTCGCCGGAGTGGAACCACCCGTCGCGGAAGGCGTCCTCGGTCTCGGCCGGCTTGTCCCAGTAGCCCTCGCACAACTGCGGTGAGCGGTAGACCACTTCGCCCGCCGTCCCGTCGGGCACCTCCTTGCCGCCCTCGTCCACGACCTTCGCCTCGACGAACAGCACGGGCCGCCCGCACGAGTCGAGGCGCCCCTCGTGCTCCTCGGGGCCGAGCACCGTGGCCAGCGGTCCGATCTCGCTCTGTCCGAAACAGTTGTAGAACGCGAGCCCCGGCAGCCGCTCGCGCAGCCGCTCAAGGACCGGCACCGGCATGACCGAGGCCCCGTAGTACGCCTTGCGCAGACCGCTCAAGTCGCTGCTGGCGAAGGCAGGATGGGCCGCGAGGGCGATCCACACGGTGGGCGGCGCGAACAGCGAATCGGCGCGGCCCTCGGCCACCAGGCCGAGGATCCGGCCCGGGTCCGGCGCGTCCAGAAGGGTGTTCTCGGCGCCCACCGCGAGATAGGGCAGCAGGAAGACGTGCGTCTGCGCCGAGTGGTAGAGCGGCAGCGCGTGCACGGGCCGGTCCGAGGGGCGCAGATCGAGGGCCGTGATCGCGGAGACGTACTCGTGCACGAGGGCGCGGTGGGTCATCATCGCGCCCTTGGGCAGCGCGGTGGTGCCCGAGGTGTAGAGCAGCTGGACCACATCGTCCCCGTCTCCCCCGGACGCGTACGCGCGCGGCTCGGCCAGGGCCGCGAGCAGCGAGTCCGGGGCGTCGCGCAACGGGCGCACCGCGAAGCCGGCGGGCACCTGGCCGGTGAGCGCCGGGTCGGCGAGCACGAGGGCGGCGCCGGACTGTTCCAGAAGGTATGCCAGGTCGGCTCCGGTGAGGTGCTGGTTGACCGGCACATGGATCATTCCGGCCCGGGCGCAGCCGAGGAACGCGATCAGATAGGCATCCGAGTTGTGGCCGTAGGCGGCGACCCGGTCCCCCTTGTTCAGGCCCCGGTCGGTGAGGAACGCGGCCGCCGTGGAGACGGCCGCGTCCAGTTCGGCGTAGCTCCACGTGCGGTCGGCGTACCGCAGCGCGGTCCGGTGCGGGGTGCGGCGCGCGCTGCGGCGCACGATGCCGTCGACGGTGCTGCTGCGTACCTCGTCCATGGCTGGATCCTGGGCGGCCGGACGGGCGAGGTCAACCTCCCCGGCGGGTCGGCTCGCGGGGTGCGGTGCGGGGGCCGCCGGGTCACAGCGCGCGGTCGTGGCCCTCCCAGTACGGTTCGCGCAGCCGCCGCTTGTAGAGCTTGCCGTTCGGGTCGCGCGGCATCGTCTCGATGAAGTCGACGGTCCTCGGCCGCTTGTACGCGGCCAGTTGTCCCTCGCAGTGGGCGAGGATCGCGGCGGCGAGACCGTCTCCCGGGGCGGAGCCCTCGGCCGCCTCGACGACGGCCTTGACCTCCTCGCCCCAGTCGGCGTGCGGGATGCCGAAGACCGCGGCGTCCGCGACGGCCGGGTGGGTGAGGAGCGCGGCCTCGATCTCGGCGGGGTAGATGTTCACACCGCCCGAAATGATCATGTCGATCTTGCGGTCGCGCAGGAAGAGGTAGCCGTCCTCGTCGAGATAGCCGAGGTCGCCCACGGTGAAGAAGTCGCCGATGCGGTTCTTGCGCGTCTTGGTCTCGTCCTTGTGGTAGCTGAAGCCACCGGTGGACATCTTCATGTAGACCGTGCCGAGCTCTCCCGCCGGCAGCCGCTTGGCGTCGTCGTCGAAGACCGCCAACTCGCTGATGGGCCAGGCCTTTCCGACCGTGCCGGGCTTCTTCAGCCAGTCCTCGGCGGTGGCGAAGGCGCCGCCGCCCTCGCTGGCCGCGTAGTACTCCTCGACGCAGGTTCCCCACCACTCGATCATGGCGCGTTTGACGTGGTCGGGGCAGGGCGCGGCGCCGTGGATGGCGTGCCGCATCGAGGACACGTCGAAGCGTGCCCGCACCTCGGCGGGCAGCGAGAGCAGCCGGTGGAACTGGGTCGGCACCATGTGGGTGTGGGTGCAGGCCTGTTCGTCGATGAGCCGCAGCATCTCCTGCGGCGTCCACTTGTCCATGAGCACGATGCGGTGCCCGATGTGCAGGGAGGCGCCCGCGAACTGGAGGACGGCCGTGTGGTAGAGCGGCGAGCACACCAGGTGGACGTTGTCGTCGAACGGCTTGATGCCGAAGATGCCGAGGAAGCCGCCGAGGTAGGTCTCCTCGGGCAGCTTGCCGGGCAGCGGGCGCCGGATGCCGCGCGGGCGCCCGGTGGTGCCGGAGGTGTAGTTCATCACCCAGCCGAGCGTGCGGTCGGTGGGCACCGACTCGGGCTGTCCGTCCAGGAGTTGGGCGTACGGCGAGAAGCCGGGCACGGCGCCGACGGCGTAGCGGTGGGAGGCGGGCAGCTTTGCCTCGTCGGCCGCGGCTGTGGCCGCCTGCGCGAACCGTTCGTGCGCGATGAGGACCTTGGCCCCGGAGTCGGCGACGATCCAGGCGATCTCGGGGCCGACCAGGTGGTGGTTGACGGGCACGAGGTAGAACCCGGCCTGGGAGGCGGCGAGGTAGGCGGTGAAGAACTCGACCCCGTTGGGCAGCACCACCGCGAACGCGTCGCCGCGTTCCAGGCCCGCGGCCCGCAGTCCGTGGACGAGCTGGTTGACGGCGCCGTGCAGCCGGCCGGCGGTCCACTGTTCGCCGTCCGGGGCGATGAGGACGGGGCGGTCGGGGTCGGCGGTGGCCTGGGCCCAGAATCCGTTGGGCGGCTGGTTCATCGGGCGTCCCTCCCGGCGATGCGGTTGATGCGGTCGACGGCGCGCTCGAAGCCGCGCGTCAGCTCGTCGAAGGTCTCCCGTACTCCGCGTTCGGCGTTCATCTTTCCCACGATCTGCCCGACCGGGGTGCCGAGCAGCGGTTGGACCTCGTACTTCTGGATGCGCGAGACGGCCTCGGCGACGAGCAGGCCCTGGAGCGGCATGGGCAGCGTGCCGGGTCCGGCCGGGTCGTCCCAGGCGTCGGTCCACTCGGTGCGCAGCTGGCGGGCCGGTTTGCCGGTGAGCGCGCGGGAGCGGACCGTGTCGCCGGAGCCGGCCGCGAGGAGCTTGTCCGTCAGGGCACGGGAGTGCAGTTCGGCTTCGGTGGTGGTGAGCCACAGGGAGCCGAGCCAGACGCCCTGGGCGCCGAGCGCGAGCCCGGCGGCGATCTGCTCGCCGCTGCCGATGCCGCCGGCCGCCAGCACGGGCAACGGGCCGACCGCCTCGACGACTTCGGGGACGAGCACCATGGTGGCGATCTCCCCGGTGTGGCCGCCGGCCTCGTAACCCTGGGCCACGACGATGTCGATGCCCGCCTCGGCGTGGTGGCGGGCGTGCCGGGCGCTGCCCGCGAGCGCGGCGACGAGCACGCCCTGGTCGTGGGCGCGCCGCACGACATCGGCGGGCGGCGAGCCGAGGGCGTTGGCGAGCAGCTTGATCGGATAGCCGAAGGCGACGTCGAGCTGGCTGCGGGCCACCTGTTCCATCCAGCCGGTGATGCGCCAGCCCGATGCCTCGCCCTCGGCGAGTTCGGGCACCCCGTGCTTGGCGAGGGTGTCCCGCACGAACTGGCGGTGCCCCTCGGGGATCATGGCCTCGATCTCGGCCTCGCCGACGCCTTCGACCTTCTTGGCGGGCATCACCACGTCGAGGCCGTAGGGCAGTCCGTCGGTGTGCTCCTGCATCCAGTCGAGGTCGCGAGCGAGGTCGTCGGGGGCTGTATAGCGGACCGCGCCGAGCACACCGAATCCGCCGGCCCGGGTGATGGCCGCGGCCACCGCCGGGAACGGCGTGAAGCCGAAGACGGCGTGCTCGACTCCCAGTTTCTTGCTCAGCTCCGTCTGCATGGGGCGCAGGATGCCGCAGCCGGGGCGACGAAGGAAGAGATTTTCTGATGCTGCGTCAGTTTCTTTGCGCCGTGCCGCCGACGGCACGGCGGATCATTGACACGGGCGGCGCCAGGGAAGAAAGTTTCCGATGCATGGCGTGATCACGAAAGATACTTTCACCGCGTCGGGTGGGCGCGGACGAGAAGGGTGCGTGCCGATGGCCGGGGACGTCCGGGGCGTCAGCAGACGACGGCTGGCCGGTGCGGCCATGGCACTGGGAGGCGCGCTGATGACGGGTTCCTCACCGGGTACGGCGGCAGCCACGGGCCGGGGGCGCACGCTGCGGCACGGCTCCGCCGAGCAGGCCGGGCTGCTGCCCGAGCACCTGGACCGCCTCGTGGCGGACGCGGAGACGTTCCTCGGCCCCTCCCCCGACCACCCCTGGTACGCGGGGGCCGTACTGCTCGCGGGGCGCGGCGGCACGGTGGCGCTGCATCACGCGATCGGTGACGCGGTGCGCTACGCGGCCTACGACGAGAAGAGCGACACGGCGGTGGAGCTGCCGCCCGGGCGGCGCATCGCGGCGGCCGACGACACCGTGTACGACCTCGCCTCGCTCTCCAAGCTGTTCACCTCGCTGCTCGCCGTCCAGCAGATCGAGCGGGGCGCGCTGCTCCTGGAGGAGCCCGTCGCCTCCTACCTGCCCGAGTTCGGGGCGGCGGGCAAACAGGCCGTCACCGTACGGCAGTTGCTCACGCACACCTCGGGGTTCCCGGCCTGGATCCCGCTCTACGGGGCTACGACGTACGAGGACAAGCTGCGGCTCATCTGGAACGAGCCGCCGGCGAGCCCGCCGGGCGGCACCTACCTGTACTCCGACCTCAATCTGATCTCGCTCCAGCTGGTCCTGGAGAAGATCACCGGCCGCCCGCTGGACGCACTGCTGCACGACGAGATCACCGCTCCGCTCGGGATGCGCCGCACGCGCTACAACCCGCCCGCGTCCTGGAAGCCGGGGATCGCCGCGACCGAGGACGCCCGCAAGCCCTGGTCCGGCATCGACCGGGGCCTGGTGTGGGGCGAGGTCCACGACGAGAACGCGTACTGCCTCGGCGGGGTCGCGGGCCACGCCGGGGTGTTCTCCTGCGCCTGGGACCTCGCGGTCCTCGCCCGGACGCTCCTGAACCAAGGCGCCTACGGCCGGGCGCGGATCCTGCGCCCCTCCTCCGTCGACCTGCTGTTCAGGGACTTCAACACGGCCTTCCCCGGCCATGAGCACGGCCTGGGCTTCGAGCTCTACCAGCACTGGTACATGGGCGCGATGGCCACGCCGCGCAGCGCGGGGCACACCGGGTTCACCGGCACCAGCGTCGTCATCGACCCCAGCACCGACACCTTCCTGGTGCTGCTCGCCAACTCCGTGCATCCGGTGCGCACTTGGCGCACCGGATCGGCCCCCCGGGTGGCCGCGGGCAATGCCCTCGCCCGGGCGGTCCCGGTACGGACGGAGCACGGCGGCCCGGCCTGGTTCGCGGGCATGGAGCGCGGGACCACCGCCACGCTCACGCTGCCCGAACTCCGCGTCACGGGCGGCCGGGCCCGGCTCGGCTTCTCCCTGTGGTGGGACACCGAGCCGGGCGTGGGCACCCTCGCCCTGGAGTCCTCGACGGACGCGGGGGCGACCTGGCGGCCCGTACCGTTCGCCACCACCCGCCCCGGCGAAGCGCCCCTCGACCGCCCCGACGGTTCGGTGACGGGGTGGTCGGGGCGGGTCTGGCACGAGGCGAGCGCGGACCTGACCCCCTGGCGCGACCGGCCCGTGCGGCTGCGCTGGCGGTACACGACGGGCCCGCTGTACGTCGGCCGCGGGGCGTACGTCGACGCGGTGCGGGTCGTCGACGGCGGCCGGGTCCTGTTCGACGAGACCCGGCCGGCCGACGCCGCCCGGATCGAGGCGGCCGGCTGGACCCGGTCCGCCAACTGACGTGCCTTGAAGTGGAGTTGGCGGGCGGCTCAGCGGCCGAGTACCGCCATCGCCGCGTTGTGACCCGGAATGCCGCTGACCCCGCCGCCGCGTACGGCCCCCGCTCCGCACAGCAGCACGTTCGCGTGGGCCGTCTCGACCCCCCAGCGGCCCGTCGCCCCGTCGCCGTAGGGGAAGGAGAGGGCGCGGTGGAAGATGTTGCCGCCGGGCAGCCGCAGGTCGCGCTCCAGGTCGAGCGGGGTCTTCGCCTCGATGCAGGGGCGGCCGTCGGCGTCCAGGGCCAGGCAGTCGGCGAGCGGCTCGTCGAGGTGGGCGTCGAGCTGGGCGAGGGTCGCGGCGAGGAGCAGCTCGCGCGCCTTGTCGTTGTCCTCGGCGAACAGCCGGGCCGGGGTGTGCAGCCCGAACAGGGTGAGGGTCTGGTAGCCCTGCCCGGCGAGTTCGGGGCCGAGGATCGAGGGGTCGGTCAGGGAGTGGCAGTAGATCTCCGAGGGCGGGGCGCTGGGCAGTTCGCCGCGCGCGGCCTCGGCGTAGGCGGTCGCCAACTGGCCGTATCCCTCGGCGATGTGGAAGGTTCCGGCGAAGGCCTCGCGCGGGTCGACCGCGGTGTCCCGGAGCCGGGGCAGTCGCCTGAGCAGCATGTTGACCTTGAGCTGGGCGCCCTCGGCCGGCTCGGGCGCCGCCTGACCGGTGAGTTCCGCCAGGGCCTGCGGCGAGGCGTTCACCAGGACGTGCCGGGCGGCCACCGCGCCGACGGCCCCGTCCCTGACGTAGTCGACCTCGGCCTCGGCGCCGTCGGTGCGGATCGCGGTCGCCTCGTGTCCGGTGACGATCTCCGCCCCGGCCGCCCGCGCGGCCCCGGCGAGCGCGTCGGTGAGGGCGCCCATGCCGCCGACGGGGACGTCCCAGTCGCCCGTTCCCTGGCCGATCACGTGGTAGAGGAAGCAGCGGTTCTGGGCGAGCGAGGGGTCGTGGGCGTCGGCGAAGGTGCCGATCAGGGCGTCCGTGAGGACGACTCCGCGTACCAGGTCGTCGCTGAAGCGGTCCTCCACGGCGACGCCGATGGGCTCCTCGAAGAGCATCCGCCACGCCGCGTCGTCGGCGACCCGCTCCCGCAGCGCGGCGGCGGTGGGAAGGGGCTCGGTGAGGGTGGGGAAGACCCGTTCGGCGACCCGTCGCGTGGTGTCGTAGAACGCCTGCCAGGCGCTGAACTCGGCGTCGGATCGGGTCAGTTGGCGGAAGGAGGCGGCGGTACGGTCCGTACTGGCGCCGACCAGCAGCCCCCCGGGGCGTCCCTCGCGCAGGGTCGGCGTGTACGAGGACACGGTGCGCTTGCGGACCGCGAAGTCGAGCCCCAGGTCGTCGACGATCTTCTGCGGCAGCAGCGAGACGAGGTAGGAGTAGCGCGAGAGCCGGGCGTCCACCCCCGCGAAGGGGCGCGTGGACACGGCCGCGCCGCCGGTGCGGCCGAGCCGTTCGAGCACCAGGACGGACTTCCCGGCGCGGGCGAGGTAGGCGGCGGCGACCAGGCCGTTGTGGCCACCGCCGACGATGACGGCATCGTAGAAATCACGGGCGAACGCGGTGCGTGCGGGCATGCCCTTTGGTAACACGGCCTGATCCCCCACGGAACCCCACCGGGCGCCGCCAAGGCCCGGCGCCGCCAAGGGCCAGCGCCGCCAAGGGCCAGCGCCGCCAAGGGGCGCGAGGAACTGCGCGAGCAACCACGCACGGCCCGCGGAAAGCAGCGGGAGCCCGGGGCGAAGCCCCGGAGAGGAAGCGGGGCCGGGGGCGAAGCCCCGGAAGGGACGCGGGGCCGGGGGAACAGCGCCCCCGTCAGTGGCGGCCGCTCCGGCGCAGGGCCGCCACCTTGCGGTACAGCTCCACCGCCTCCGGACCCCGGCCCAGCTGCTCCAGGCAGTTCGCCTCGTCGTTGCGGCTGGCCAGAGCGTCGGGGTGGTCGGCGCCGAGGACGCGCTCGCGGGCCTCGGCCACCGTGCGGTAGACGTCGAGCGCCTCCGGCCAGCGGCCCAGCCAGCCGAGGGCCACGGCGACCTCGCGGCGGCTGACCAGGGTGTCGAGGTGCTCGGGGCCAAGGACCCGTACGCGCAGCTCGCACACCTCGCGGGCCTCCTTGAGCGCCTCCTCCCAGCGGGCGAGGCGGCCGAGGTTGACGCCGAGGCCGTGCCGGGCGCGCAGCGTCTCCGGATCCTCGGGACCGTTGACCCGCAGCCGGTCCGCCACCAGCTCGCGGTAGAGCTCAAGGGCTTCCGGGCCGCGCCCGAGCCGACCGAGGCTGATGCCGATCTCGTAGCGGGCCGCCAGGGTGTCGGGGTGGTCACGGCCGAGGGCCGCCGCCCGGCCACGGGCGACCTCACGATAGGTGGCGAGCGCCTCGATCCAGCGCCCCAACAGGCCGAGCGCGTAAGCCACTTCGTACTGGGTGACCAGGGTGTCGGGGTGCCCGGCGCCGAGCACCCTGGCGCGGGCGGCGGCCACGTCCTGCGCCATCGCGCAGGACTCCTCCAGGCGGCCGAGCCTGCTGAGGTTGAAGGCCAGGTTGTGCCGGCAGCGCAGGGTGTCCGGGTCGTCGGGGCCCTGGGTGCGCTCGCGGGCGGCGAGGACCGCCACGTACACCTGGTGTGCCTCGAAGTGGCGGCCGAGACGGCCGAGGACGTACGCGGTCTCCTGGCGCGCGTCGAGGGTCTCGGGGTGGTCGGCGCCGAGCGAGCGGGCCCTGCCCTCGGCGACCCTGCCGAACTCGCGCAGCGCGTCGGCCGCCCGGCCCGTCCGGCTCAGCGTGAAGCCCATTTCGTAGCGGCTGGCGAGGGTGTCGGGGTGGTCGGGACCGAGGAGGTGGGCGCGCTCGGCGGCGACCGCCCGGTGCACCTCACCCGCCTCCGCCCAACGGCCGAGCCGGCCGAGGCTGAGCCCCGCGCTGTGGCGGCTGTCGAGCGCGGCGAGGACCTTGGGCGCCGGGGCGGGCCGCTCCGCCTCCCGTGGCGCGGGGGCGGCCGGTGCCCGGTGCGGGCCGGCGGGCGGCGCGGTCCATTCGCCGGTGAGACCCGCCGTGGGGTCGGGGTCGATGGCCGGGGTGAAGGCGCGGGTCGCCTTGTGGCCGGTGGTCATCCCCTTCGTCCAGGACGGCAGCCGGGGCGCGCGGCGCGGGGTCAGCGGCACGGGGTCGGCGAGCGGTCCCGCCCCGGCCCGGCCCGAGGCAAGCCTGCGCCCCAGCTCCCCCGCGTCGCACGGCCGTTGACCGGGGTCCTTCGCCAGGAGATCGAGGACGGCACGGTCGAGGAAGTCGGGGAGTTCGGCGCGGTGCTCGCGCAGCGGGCGGGGCTCGGTGTCGCGGTGGCCAACGAGCACCGACCAGGCGTCCTCCAGGTTGAACGGCGGCGCCCCGGTGGAGAGTTCGTACAGGACGCACCCGAGCGAGTACAGGTCGCTGCGGTGGTCGACCTCGGTGCCGGCGATCTGCTCCGGCGACATGTAGTGGGGGGTGCCCATGGCGATGCCGGTGCCGGTGAGCCGGCTGGTGAACCCGATGTCGGCGCCGAGCCGCGCGATGCCGAAGTCGCAGATCTTCACCGTGGCGTCGTCGAGGCGCATGATGTTGGCGGGCTTCAAGTCCCGGTGCACGATGCCCTGTTGGTGGGTGTAGGCGAGGGCCGCCGCGACCTGTTCGGCGATGTCGACGACGTCGTCCACCGCCAGCGGCCGCTGCTCGTTGTCGTCGAGGAGCTGGCTGAGGTTGCGCCCGTCGAGCAGTTCCATGACGAGGTAGAGCCCGCCCTCGTACTCCCCGAAGTCATGGACGACGGTGACACCGCGGTGCTGGAGCGCGGCGGCCACCCGGGCCTCGCGCCGGAAGCGTTCCCTGAGCACCCGCGTGAACGACTCCTCGTGGCCCGGGGCCAGGGGTTTGAGCAGCTTGACCGCGACGCGTCGCTCCAGCGATTCGTCGCGGGCCGCCCACACCTCGCCCATGCCGCCGCGCCCGATCAGATCGAGCAGCCGGTAGCGGCCGTGGATCAGCCTGGTGTCCGCCATCTGGTGCCGTCGCCCCCGTCACTGACCATGCGCCCTCCCCGGCCCGTCCAGTATGGCGGCCTGTTCGCGGAGTTTGTACGGTGCGGGGCGGGTCCCGGGCCCGAGCCGTTCGACGGCCCTGAGGATGTGCCGGGGCGGAAGCTGCCAGCGCACCGTCGCGGGGACGCGGCGCAGCAACGTGCCGGCGAACCTCAGGCGGCGGTCCACGGTGGACACGGCGGGGGCGGGGCGGCCGTAGAGCCGATGGGCGTACGGGGGCAGGGAGGCGTAGGAGAGCGCGGCCACGCGCCGCCACACCAGCTCGCGCGCCGGGACCAGGGGCCAGGGGGTGGGCGGACGGCGCAGGAAGTCGTCGACGGCCCGCGCGTCGGCGGTCATCGCGAGCCGGGGCCGTACGGAGTCGAAGTAGGCGGCCAGTTCGGCCACGCTGCCCGGCACGCCCGCCGGGTCGAGCCCCACCAGACGCGCGTCCACGCGGTGTTCGCCGACATAGCGGTCCGCCTGGGCGTCGCCGAGCCGGAAGCCGGAGCGGCGCACGACGCCGAGGTAGCTGTCGATCTCGGCGCAGTGCACCCACAGGAGCAGCTCGGGGTCGTCGATGCCGAACCGTTCGCCGGTGACGGGGTCGTCCGCCTTGAGCAGGGCGTGGATGCGGCGCACCCGCGCGCCCGCCTGCTCGGCCGCGTCCTTGGTGCCGTACGAGAGCGTGCCGACGAAGTTGGCGGTACGCATCAGCCGTCCCCAGGCGTCCTTGCGGAAGTCGGAGTTCTGCATGACTCCGCGCACGGCCCGGGGGTGCAGGGCCTGGAGGTAGAGCGCCCTGACGCCCGCGATCCACATCATGGGGTCGCTGTGCAGCTGCCAGGTGACCGAATCGGGCCCGAAGTACCCCGGGTCGGCATCCGTCATCCGCCACCTCCAGTGAGTGTGCACTCAGGACCGGGCGTGCTGTGACACCAGCAGGTTAGTCCGCGCCCCGCGCCCGGGGTACCCGCCCGGTGGGCCGGGCTGCTCCCCGGACGTCGGGTCAGCGCCGGACCCGGGGCATCCCCAGGCCGATCCAGGCGATGATCTCGCGCTGGATCTCGTTGTTCCCGCCGCCGAAGGTGAAGATCACGGCGGAGCGGTAGCCACGTTCGAGCTCGCCGTGCAGGACGGCCTTGGCGGAGCCCTCCTTCATCGGGCCCGCGGCCGCCACGACCTCCATGAGCGAGGCGTAGGCGTCCCGGCGGGCTTCGGATCCGTACACCTTGACGGCGGAGGCGTCCTGCGGGGTGAGGGTGCCTTCCTGGACGGCGTTGACCATCTGCCAGTTGAGGAGCTTCATCGCGTCCAGGCGGGTGTGGGTGCGCGCGAGGTTGCGGCGGACCCAGCCGAGGTCGATGACGCGGCGGCCGTCCGCGAGCTTGGTGTCGGCCGCCCAGCGCTGGACGTCGTGCAGGGCGCGGATGGCCATGGTGCCGTGCGCGGCCAGGGTGACCCGCTCGTGGTTGAGCTGGTTGGTGATGAGCCGCCAGCCCTTGTTCTCCTCGCCGACCCGGCGCGTGGCGGGGACCTCGATGTTCTCGTAGTAGCTGGCGGTGGTGTCGTGCGAGGCGAGGGTGTTGATGAGGGTGCAGCTGTAGCCGGGGTCCGACGTGGGCACGAGGAGCATCGTGATGCCCTTGTGCGCGGGAGCCTGGGGGTCGGTGCGGACGGCGAGCCAGACCCAGTCGGCGGTGTCTCCGTTGGTGGTCCAGATCTTCTGCCCGTTCACGGTGTAGGTGCCGGTGCTCTCGTCGCCCTCCCGCACCGCGCGGGTCTTGAGCGCCGCGAGATCGGTCCCGGCGTCGGGCTCGCTGTAGCCGATGGCGAAGTCGGTCTCGCCGGAGAGGATCCTCGGCAGGAAGTACGCCTTCTGCTCGTTCGTGCCGAACTGCATGATCGTCGGGCCGACGGTGTTCAGGGCCATCAGCGGCAGCGGGACCCCGGCCTGGGCGGCCTCGTCGAAGAAGATGAACTGCTCCATGGGGCTCAGGCCGCGCCCGCCGTACTCCTTGGGCCAGCCCACGCCCAGCCAGCCGTCGCCGCCGAGCCGCCGCACGGTCTCGCGGTAGAACCGCTTCTGGGCGGCCGGGTCGGCGTACCGGGCGTAGACGTTGTCCGGCACGAGCTCGGCGAAGTAGGTCCGCAGCTCGGTGCGCAACTGCTGCTGCTCAGGCGTGTATTCGAGGTGCACGGCCCCTCCAGGACGGTCGCGGTACGGCGGCGCACACAGTAGAACGTGTTCCAAGAATCTGGAAGGGGAGCGCCGCCCCCGCACCCGACGCGGGGTCCGCGCGTGCGGGCCGCCGGGCCCCACCGGCCCCGGGGGACTCCGGGGCGCGCCCGGGACACCCGATCGGCGCCGAGCGGTCGCCGAAGGACCGGCGTGCGGCGAGCATGGCCGAGGCGCGTGCGCCGCACCCGCACCCCTTCCGCACCCTCGACCGGAGGCCTCCGTGACCACTGCCCGTGACCTGATGACCGCGGACGTCCGCTGCGTCCCGGCGACCGAAACCCTCGACCGGGCGGCCCAGTTGATGCGCGACCACGGGATCGGCGCGCTGCCCGTCAAGGGCGGCGAGGGCGAGCTGGCCGGGATCGTGACCGACCGGGACATCGTGGTCAAGGCGCTGGCCGCGGGCAAGGACGCCGCGAAGGTGACGGCGGGCGACCTCGCCGAGGGCGGCGTGCACACCGTCGACGCCGGCGCGGACGCCTCGCTCGCCGTCAAGGCGATGAGCGAGGCGCGGATCCGGCGGATCGTGGTGGTCGAGGACGGCACGCCGGTCGGCATGATCACCGAGGCAGACCTGGCGCGCAAGCTCACCGCGGAGGCCTTCGCCTCGTACGCGGGCCGGGTGTACGCACCCTCCTGAGCGGGGCCCGGCGCACCCGCGCGAAAGGGGCGTGTGGGCCGGATGCGGCCCGGGTAGGCGGGGGCGAGAATGGTGCATTACCGGACGAACACAGGAGGCGGCATGAACGACCGGCCCGAATCCAGCCCGCACGAGCCCGTGACCCCCGACGCCCTGCTGCACACGGGATCCGGGGGCGAGGTCAGCGCCGAGGACATCGTGCTCGCGTCCGGGCGGGACGTCACCCCGGAGAACCTGGCCTGGGCCGAGCGCAAGCTGGCCGCCGAGGGTCCCGCCGCCCTCGACAAGCTGCTCCCCTGAGGGCCTGACCCGGGTGGGCCCCCGGGCGCGCTACGCGGTGAGGCGGATCTGCCGCAGGAAGGCCGCGTTGTCGGGGGTCTGCCTCATCTTGTCGAGCAGCGCCTCCAGGGCGCCGTGCGCGTCCTGGTGGTGCAGCGCCCGGCGCAGACCGCGCACCGCGCTCAACTCGCCCGGTTTCAGGAGGAGTTCCTCGCGCCGGGTCCCGGAGGGTGTGATGTCGACGGCCGGGAAGAGGCGCCTTTCGGCGAGGGCGCGGGTCAGGCGCAACTCCATGTTGCCGGTGCTCTTGAGCTCCTCGAAGAAGAAGTCGTCGGCCCGCGATCCGGTGTCCACCAGGGCGGTCGCGAGGATGGTCAGGGAGCCGCCCTCCTCGGTGAGCCGGGCGGCGCCGAACAGGCGCTTGGGGCCGTGCAGCGCGGCCGCGTCCACTCCCCCGCTGAGGGTGCGCCCGCCCGGGCCCGCCGCGTTGTTGTGGGCGCGGCAGAGGCGGGTCAGCGAGTCCAGGAGCACGACGACGTCCTGACCCTGCTCGACCAGGCGCTTGGCGCGCTCGATGGCGAGTTCGGCGAGCGCGATGTGCTCCTTCGGCGGCCGGTCGAAGGTCGAGGCGAGCACCTCGCCGCGCACCGAGCGCAGCATGTCGGTGACCTCCTCGGGCCGTTCGTCGATCAGCACCACCATCAGATGGCACTCGGGGTGGTTCTCGGCGACGGCCTGGGCCAACTCCTTGAGCAGGATGGTCTTTCCGGTCTTCGGCGGGGCCACGATCAGACCGCGCTGGCCCTTGCCGACGGGGGCGACGAGGTCGACGACGCGGGTGGTGAGCCGGTCGGGCCGGGTTTCCAGGAGCAGCCGCTCCCGGGGGTGCAGCGGGGTGAGGTCGGCGAAGTGCGGCCGGCGCAGCGGCGCCTCGGCCGGGCGGCCGTTGACGCGCACGATCCGCTCGGGCGCGGCACTCTCGCATTCGATGAAGTCGCCCTTGCGCAGGGCGTGTTGGCGGATGAGGGCGGGCGGCAGCTTGATGTCGCCGGGGCCGGGGGCGTATCCGGTGGTCCGGAGCCTTCCCTGGCCGCCGGTGAGGTCCAGGACGCCGGCGAGCGGGGCCCCGGTGGGGTGGTCGTGGTGGATGGGGGTGGGGTGTTCGAGCGTGCTCAGCACAGGGGGGTCCCTTCGCGCGACGGGGCGCAGGAGAAGTCCGGGCCGTACAGCGGCCGGGAGGGGAACAGCGGGCACCGCGCTGGAGGCGGCACCGGGAGGAAACGAGCACGGACGCCGCGAAGAAGGGGCGTACACACGTGCTGGTCGCAGAGTAGCACCCTCGGCGCCCGGCGGGGGAGGTGACGTCGGGACAACGGCTCGTTCTGGACACAACTCCCTTGCGAGGGCGGCCATTTGAGGACTGTCACAGACTTGCGGGGGCGGCTGTTCGAGGACCGTCACAGAAACGGCGGCCCGCCGTCCGCACCGGCCTGACGGCCTTCAGACGTCGGTGACGGCCGTGATCGTGCCGTCGGTCAGCGCCGCCACCAGGGCCGCGTGGTCGGCGGCGTTCTGGTCGGCGTAGCGCACCGCGAACGTGGCGACGGCTCGCTCGAAGGCGTCGGAGCCCCCGAGGTAGGCGGCGATCGCGATGCGGTCGCCGGAACGGGCATGGGCCCGGGCCAGAGCCGTGCCGCACAGGCTCGCCCAGCCGGCCAGCAGGTGCGGGGTGAGGCCGTCGAGCTCGAAGGAGCCCTGAGGGGCGCGGAGTTGGCGCCAGTAGTAGTGCCGCCCCTGCGGCCCGGTCGTCCAGCCGAGGAAGATGTCGGTCCCGGCCTGGATGAGGCGCTGGCCCGCGACCACCCGGTGGCCGTGGTGGGCGTGGGCCGCGCCGGGCAGATGCGGTTCGACGACCGACCGCTCGGCCTCCTTGATCTGGAGGAACAGCGGGTCGTCGGCGCCCCGGCCCTCCAGGAGCACGACATGGCAGCGGACGCCGACGCCGCCCACCCCGGCGGTCCTGCGGGCCGCGTCCACGAAGCGGTACCGGTCGAGGAGAACGCGCCGCTCCTCGGTCAGCGACGACCGGTAGTCGTGGAAGACCTTGCGCAGGGCCACCAGGTCGGCGCCGGTCACCGGATCGAGCAGCGGCGGACCGGCCACGATGCGGCGCGTCCCGTCACGGATCTCAGTGAGCCGGGCCGGCGTGCGCGGGCCCGCACGGCCGCGCGACCCGCCCGGGCCCGCTCCGGCGGCCCCGCCCCGGCCGGTGCGGCGGAGCAGGCGGGCGATGTCCCGGGGGTCGACGCGCTCGTACCAGACGTCCAGCTCGCCGCGGCCGGCCAGCCTGCGCAGGCCACGGCGGTACGCCTCCGCCGCCGCCAGGGCCGCGGCGCGCACGGCCTCGTCGGGGTGCCCGTTGTCGCGGGCGGCGACGGCGGCACCGGCGGCGAGGCGCTTGACGTCCCATTCGAAGGGGCCGGGGCACGTCTCGTCGAAGTCGTCGATGTCGAAGAGGAGGGTGCCGTCGGGTGCGGCGAACACGCCGAAGTTCAACGGGTGCGCGTCGCCGCAGAGTTGGACGAGGAGACCGGTGTGCTCGGATGCGGCGAGATCGGCGGCCATCACGGCGGCGGACCCGCGCAGGAAGTGGAAGGGGCTCCGGGCCATCCGCCCGTACCGGACCGGCACCAGTGCGGGCACCCGGGTGCGGGCCTGCCCCGCGAGGACGGCCAGCGGGTCGGGCCGGTCGGCGCCCGGGATCCACCGGCCGTGCGCCGAGCGGGAGAGCCGCTTGCGGGCGGCGCGGCCGTGCCGCGCCCGCTCGTCGGGGCTCCCCGCGGGGCGTGCGGCGGGGCTCGGGCTCGTCATGGGCACACACTCCGGCGTTCGTCCGGGGCGGGCGGGCGGTGGGCGGGCCGGTCCCGTGGGAAGGGCGCCTGCTGCGGCTTCCCGCCGAACCGAGCGTATCCACCCCGGGCGCTCCCGGCACCCGCTGCGCCGGCCGGCCTGGCCGTGCGGGGCGGGCACGGGGTGACGGTGTGCGGGACGGAGAGCGGGCCCACTCCCCCGGTCGAGCTGACCTGGGCCCCGCCGCTCGGCCTGGCCCGGGGGCCCGTCGAGGAGAGCACGGCGCCGCGTTGACGGGGTGCCCGGTGCGGCGGACCGGCTGAGCGGGCCGGGGCGGTGCGGGTCACTGGCCCGCGCCGCGCTCCTCGAAGACCTCGCGCGCGGCGGTGATGCCGTTGAGCGCGGCGGGGAAGCCCGCGTAGCCCGCCATCTGGGTGATGAGCTCGATGACCTCCTCGCGGGTGCCGCCCACGTTGAGCAGGCCGTGGATGTGGACGCGCAGCTGGGCCGCGGCCGTGCCGAGCGCGGTGCACATGGCGACGCTGGCGAACTCGCGCGACCTCAGGTCGAGCGCGGGGCGGGAGTAGATGTCGCCGAAGGCGAACTCGATGATGTAGCGCGTCAGGTCGGGGGCGATGTCCCGCATCGAGGCGACGACCTGGTCGCCCGCGTGCCCGTCGACCTCGGCGAGCTTGGCGAGCCCGCGCTCGTACCGGTCGCCCGGCAGGGGCTCGGTGTCGACCGGGGCGGCGGAGACGTCCGGGCGCTCCTCGAAGACGTCGCGGGCGACGGCGAGGCCGTTGAGGGCGGCCGGGAAGCCCGCGTACACCGCGGTGTGGATCAGGATCTCGACGATCTCGACCGGACTGACGCCGACGTTGAGCGCGCCGTTGATGTGGAAGCGCAGCTGGGGCGCCGCGTTTCCCATGGCGGCCAGGGCGGCCACGTTCGCGATCTGCCGCTGCCGCAGGGTGAGTCCGGGCCGGGACAGGACGTCGCCGTATCCGAAGGCGACGGTCATGTGGCCGAGGTCGGGGGCGATGTCGGCCAGGCTGTCCAGGACCGCCGGACGCTCCTGGCCGCCGACGGTCCGGAGCAGGGCGAGCCCGCGCTCGTACCGCTCGTCGGTGGTCTCGGCGCCACGGGAGGAGGTGGGGGCGTTGCGTGCGTCGTCTGCGTTGCTCATGGACAAGACGCTACGAGTTGGAGCGTGCTCTAACGCAAGCGGCCGTGCGTGCCCGGCGTGTGGCCGAAGGCCCGGCGGAACACGTCGATGAACGCGCTCGTCGAGGACCAGCCACACCGGTGGGCCACGGCGGTCACCGGCGTGTCATCGGCCAGCAGTTGCAGCGCCCGGTAGAGGCGGAGCTGGGTGCGCCACTGCGGGAACGTCATCCCGAGGTCGGCGCGGAAGAGCCGGGTCAGGGTGCGCTCGCTCGCGCCGACCCGCGCGCCGAACTCGGCGAGGCCGCGCCGGTCGGCCGGGTCGGCTTCGAGCAGGGCGCACACGGCGGCCAGCCGGGGGTCCTTGGGCGCGGGCAGGGTGACGGGCCGTTGCGGCGAGGCGCGCAGCTGGTCGAGCAGCACGGCCCGCAGCCGTGCGCCTTCGGGAGTGCCGTCGTCGGGCGCGCGGGTGTGGGCGAGGAGCAGCTCGCGCAGCAGCGGCCCGACCATGAGCACGGTCGGGGCGTCCAGACCCAGCGGGTTCTCGTCGGCGGCGATCCCCATCAGATGCAGCTCAAGGCTGCCGTGCGCCCGATGGGAGTGCACGGTCCCGGCGGGCACCCAGATCGCGCGGCTGGCGGGGGCCACCCAGGTGCCCGCCCCGGTCGTGACGGCGAGGACGCCGCGGCTGGCGTAGACGATCTGGTGGTCGTCGTGCCGGTGCGCCTCGATGCTGTCGCCGGGCGCCATCGGCTGGGCTCGGGTGGGGGCGACGGGGGTGTGGCGGATATTCGGCATTGCTTGGCAATTTATCGGAAGCGGGACAGCCGCGTCGCTGGCGATGATCGGGCCGTGCGGAAGATACAGCGTGGTGAGTACGGGAAAGAGCCGGTGCGCGGGATGCGGGGGCGGGGTGGCGGACTGCTGCGACGGCCGGTGTTCCTGCTGGCCGTGGGGCATTCCTGCGTCGATGTGTACCAGGGTGCGGTGGCGGCCCTGGTGCCGTTCTTCGTCGCCGAGCGCGCCTACTCCTATGCGGCGGCCTCCGGGATCGTGCTCGCCGCCTCGCTGCTGTCCTCCCTCGTGCAGCCGCTGTTCGGCGCGCTGACCGACCGGTGGGCGATGCCGTGGCTGCTGCCGGTGAGCACGGCGGTGGCCGGGGCCGGTATCGCGCTGAGCGCCTGCGGCGGCACCTACGCCACGACCCTGGCGACGGTCGCCGTGTCCGGGGTGGGCGTGGCCGCCTACCACCCCGAGTCCGCCCGGGTGGCCCGCCTGGCGAGCGCGGGCAGCCACACCGCGATGGGCTGGTTCTCGCTCGGCGGCAACCTCGGCTTCGCCGCGGCTCCGCTGCTCGTCGCGGGGGTCGTCGGGGTGGGCGGCCTGCGGGCGGCTCCGCTGCTCGTCGTGCCGGCCGCGCTCGGCAGTGTGCTGTGCGTGCTCGCCCTGCGGGCGGCGCGGTCGCCGGGGCGGCCCGGGGCGGGTTCCGGCCGGGTGGTGGGCCGGGACGACCTGGCCGCGTTCGTGAAGCTGTGCCTGGCCGTCGTCTGCCGCTCGCTGGTCTTCGTGGGGCTCGCGGCCTTCGTCGCGCTGTACGCGCGCCAACGGGTGAGCGGCGGCCAACTGGTCGGCTCCGCCGCCCTGTTCACCCTGTACGCGGGCGGCGCGGCGGGCACCGTGGTGGGCGGCAGGCTCGCGGCCCGCTGGGACCGGGTGCGGGTGGTGTGCTGGTCGTACGCGGCCGCGGTGCCGGCGGTGGCCGGGGTGGTGTTCGTGCCGGGGCCGGCCTTCTACCTGTTCGTCGCGCTGACCTCGGCCGCCCTGTACGTTCCGTTCTCCTTGCAGGTGACGCTCGGTCAGGACTATCTGCCCAGCCGGATCGGTACGGCGAGCGGGGTCACCCTCGGCCTGACGGTGAGCGTGGGCGGTGTGGCCAGCCCGCTGATCGGGGCCGCGGCCGACGCGACCTCGCTGCGCACGGCACTGGCCCCGCTCATCGTCTTCCCGGTACTGGCCTGGCTCCTCACCCGTACGCTGCCGGAACCCGCGCGGCCCGAGCCTGCGGACGTGATGCAGCGGTCGCCCAACTCCCCCGCTCCACAGGGAGGTTGAGCCGTCTCAAGGCCGGGATCCCGCCCGGATCGCGGTGGCCCCGGCGGCGATGGCGGCCGTGGCGGTGCGGGCCCGCTGGGCGAGTTCGTCCTGGGGCTCGGCGGGGCTGTAGACGACGAGCACCCGGTCCGCCTTGTCGAGGAGCAGGGCGTCCGGCGCCGGCGCGGTCTCCCCGTCGTAGGCGAGGGAGTTGACGCCTTCGAGGCCGGTGAGCCGGACCGACCTCACACGCTCGCCCCGGTAGACGTGGGAGCGGCGCAGCGCCCCGGCCAGCGCGGAGACGACGAGCCGGGTGCGGGCGAGCCGCGCGTCGGCGTCGACCGTCCGCACGTCCAGAAGGCCCTCGTCGAGGCGGGGCCGGTGCGAGGGGGCGAGCCCTTCGGGCTGGTAGTGCCCGTTGCCCGCGAACAGCAGCCACAGTGCCCGTGGGCGGCCGTCGACCTGGAGGCGGAGGGGGGCGGCGGTGCGCAACACCCTCACCAGCGCGATCGCGGCGGCCGGCCACTTGCCGATCCGGCCCTCCATGCTTTCGCGCAGCCGTACCAGATCGGGGTAGAGGCCGATGCTGAACGTGTTGACGAACGCGGTCACGTCCTGGCCCGAACCGTCGCGGACCCGGGCCAGGTCGACCCGGATCGCCTCGCCGTGTTCGAGGGCGTACGCGGTGTCCTCGAAGGCGGAGACGCCCGCGTCGAGGGCGAAGTGGTTGAAGGTGCCGCCGGGGAACACCGCGAGGGCGAGGCCCTCGCGGGCGGCGCGTTCGCAGGCGGCGTTGACGGTGCCGTCGCCGCCGCACACCCCGAGCACCCGGTCGAGCTGCCCGGCGCGCGCGACGGCTTCGTCGAGGAGCTCGCCGAGGTCGTCGTCCGGGCCGAGTTCGACGATCTCGGCCTTGGGCAGCAGCAGCCGCAGATGGTCCTGGGCGGGCAGCCGGCCCGGAACCCCTTTGCCGGAGCCGGAGTTGACGACCACCACCAGCCCCTCGCCGCGTGCCAGCGTGGGCGCCGCGGCGCGGGTGTGCAGCGGGTGCGGGGGGTGGGGCCGGGGCGGCCACCAGTAACAGGTGACGGCGGCCGCGGCCACGCCGAGCGCGCACCCGGCCAGGACGTCGCCCGGGTAGTGGACGCCGACGTAGACGCGGGAGAACGCCACGGCGGCGGCGAGCGGGGCGACCAGCGCCCCGTAGCGGCTGGATTCCAGGGCCACACCGGCGGCGAAGGCGGCGGCGGACGCGGAGTGCCCGGAGGGGAACGAGGTGGTGCCCGGCGCCTTCGCGAGGCGGCGCACCAGCGGCACCGCGTCGATGACCGGACGCCGGCGCCGGGTCGCGTACTTGGCGACGGTGTTGGTGGTGAGCGAGGCCAGCGCCAGGGCGCCGATCCCGCGCCGGGCGGCCCTGCGGGCGGTGGGGCCGCCGGCCACCGCGAGTACGCCGGCCGCGGCGAACCACAGCTTGCCGTGGTTGGCCGCGTGGCTCAGCCGGGGCAGCACCTGATCGGCGCCGGCGAGCCGCATGGTCGCCACCCGCTCGAACCAGCGGCGGTCGATGGTCCCCATCCGTGACATCGGTGACATGCCTCCTGCCTAGCCCGGATGGCGAGCGGCCGCCCGCCGGGTTCACCCGGACGGGCAGCTCCGCCCGAGGACCGCGAGCAGTGTCGGCACATGGCTGTGGTCGATGTCCCGCACGGCGGTGACCAGGGTCAGGGCGTGGCCCTCGGCGAGTGCGGAGAGGCGGTCGAGGGCCCGGGTCTGCTCGGGTCCTGCCAGTTCGGCCTCGTAGCGCTCCTGGAAGGCGGCGAAGCGGGTGCGGTCCTCGTGGTACCAGCGGCGCAGTTCCGTCGAGGGGGTGACGTCCTTGGGCCACTCGTCGACGGCCGCACGCTCCTTGGACAGGCCTCTGGGCCAGAGCCGGTCGACCAGGACGCGTACGCCGTCGGCCTCCTCGGGCGGGTCGTAGACGCGGCGGACCCGCGGTTCTCTGCTGCTCGGCATCGTGTCTCCCGGCTCTCGCTCCGCACGGCTGTCGACCGTCCAACCCTGTCAACGGCCGAGGGGTTCCGCGACCGGCGGGAGAGGTCCACGGCGAACGCGCGGGGCGGCCCGGCTCGGCCGGACCGCCCCGTCGCGAGACGAGCGCGTCAGACGCCGACGGTTTCCTCGATCTCCTCTTCCTCCTCCTCTTCGGCGGATTCCGCCGGTAGCGCGGCGGGGGCCGTCTCCTGGGGCGCGGCGGGGGCGGCCGCCCCCGCCGGGGCCCGGCGGCGTTCGACCGCGCCCGCGATCGCCGTCACGGCCATGCCGAGGAGCAGCCAGGCGGCGAGGACCCACACATCGCGGCCGAGGCCGTGGCCGCCGAAGTAGACCAGGTCGCGGATTCCCTCGACGAGCCCGGCGCCGTTCCAGAAGGCGTGCAGGCTGCCGAAGAAGCCGTTCTGCAGCTCGGGCCGGAACAGGCCGCCGGAGCTGGTGAAGTTGAGCATCACGAAGAGCACCATCACGGCGAGCGTGGTCCAGCGCTTGAGGAAGGTGTGCAGTCCGGCGCCGAGGAAGAGGATGCCCGCCGAGTACAGCCAGGACATCGCCCACACGCCCCACAGGCCGTGGTCGACGAGGTGGAACAGCGGTCCCGCGAAGGCGGCCCCGATCAGGGAGACCACGAAGGAGACCCCGGCCACGAGGGCCGCCCGGGTCCGCTGCGAGAGCCCGGCTCCGGCCGCGCCGAGGACGGCGACGGAGGCGTACGAGCCGATGCTCACGGCGATGAGCAGGAAGAAGATGCCCGATCCCGTCGGGTCGCCGGGGACCGGCGGGACGACGTCGGTGACCTTGAGGGGGACGCCCTGGGCGGTGGCCGCCGGGGTGAAGACCTTCTCGACGGCGGTGGCGCTCATGTCGGACCCGGCCGAGGCGACGACGAGTTCGGGGGCCTTCGCGTCCAGGACGTAGGCGCCGGAGATGTCCCGGTCCTTGAGCTGGTGGACGGCGGTCGCGCGGTCGGCGAGGGTGCGGACGTCGAGCTGGTCGCCGGCCTTGTCCTTCAGCGTCTGCGCGAACACCTTCGCCTCGGGGCCCGCTCCCACGACCGCGACCGGCAGGTGGTGCGGCTCGGGGGTGGCGAAGGCGCCCAGGTAGGCGAGTCCCATGCCGAGGCACATCAGCAGCGGGGTGATCAGATGCGTGAGGACGTGTCGCAGCGCGGGGTTCGACGGCGCCGTACGCACGTCGCCCGGCGCGGTGACCCGACCGGCCTTGTGGCCTCCGGACATGACAGGACCCTTCTGATCGGACCCGCGGCCGGAAGCGGCCGCGAACCCAATGGTTGGCTTTTACAACTCCTATGAGTTGTACTATACAAGCATCTCCTCGGGGAAGCCACCACGGTGGCGAGCGGGACCCGGCCGCGCTGAGATGGGGCCATGGACCGCCAGGTGAACCCGTGGTGGGCGGAGCTGCCCCCGGCGGCCGGAGCCGCCGTGATGGCCACCGCGATCATCTCCATCGGGCTGCATCTGACCGGCCACGAGGCGCTCTCCCGGGTGGGGCTCGTGCTCGCGGGCGCGCTGTGGCTGCTGCTCGCCGGGGACTTCCTCGCACGGTTCCTCGGCAACCGGGCCCGCTGGTCGGGGGAGGCCGACACCCCGCCCGCGCTCACCGCCGTCGCGGCGACCACGGTGCTCGGCACCCGGCTCTCCGCCCTGGGCTGGCAGACGCCGGCTGCGGCCCTGCTCGCGCTGGCCACCGCGCTCTGGCCGGTACTGCTGACCGCCGTCGTGCGCCACTGGCAGCGCCGCATGCCCGGCGCGGCCTTCCTGGTGTGCGTGGCCACCCAGGGCCTCGGCGTGCTCGCCGCGACGCTGTCCCTGGCCGACGGGGCCGCGTGGCTGGGGTGGGCCGCGCTCGTGGCGTTCGGCCTCGGCCTCGTCCTGTACGGCGAGGCGCTCGTCCGGTTCGACTTCCGCGAGGTGCGGGAGGGGGCGGGCGACCAGTGGATCGCCGGAGGGGCCCTGGCCATCTCGGCGCTCAACGCGTCGAAGCTGACCCTCTCCCCCCTGTGGACCGGCGCCGCG
This sequence comes from Streptomyces sp. NPDC001828, assembly GCF_042892175.1. Classification (NCBI taxonomy): domain Bacteria; kingdom Bacillati; phylum Actinomycetota; class Actinomycetes; order Kitasatosporales; family Streptomycetaceae; genus Streptomyces; species Streptomyces sp. NPDC001828. The sequence continues at coordinate 378,158 of NZ_JBIATV010000001.1, read as the reverse complement.
CACACGGCCCTGCGCACGGCCGCGCTCGTGCTGCTCGGCCTCAATCTCGCCGCGTGCGCGGTGCTGCTCGCGGCCGAGGTGTACCGGCCGCGCCCGCGCTACGACATCAGACGCTGGTCCACGGTCTTTCCGCTCGGCATGACGGCGGCCGCCGCGCTGTTCACGTCGGCGGCCACCGGTATCGGCGCGCTGCACACGCTCGGCGAGGTCGTGCTGTGGATCGCGGTGGCGGCCTGGCTGCTCGTGCTCGCCGGATTCGCGCGATCCCAACTGCCGTACGAAAACGGCTAGTTGACCCTCCGACGCTCGGCACGCGACCGCCGGACCAGGTCGTCGGCGGCCCCGGCCCACTCGGGATGCCCGAAGGCGAAACCCGCGTCGAGGAGGCGGCCGGGCACCACGCGGCGGCTCTTGAGGAGCAGTTCGGTGTCCGAGCGCAGGGCGAACGCGCCGAGTTCGGCCATCCACTTCGTCGCGGGCAGCCCCACCGGGACGCCCCGTGCGGCGCGCAGGGCCCGCATGAAGTCGCGCTGCGGCAGCGGAACGGGCGCGGCGAGGTTCACCGGTCCGGTCAGGTCCTCGCGCTCGACGAGGAACTCCACCGCCCGGACGAAGTCGTGGTCGTGGATCCAGGACACGTACTGGGCGCCGCCCGCGACCGGCCCGCCGAGGCCCAGCCGGACCAGCTTCAGGAGCACGTCGAAGACGCCCGCGCGGTCCGGGCTCATCACCATCGCGGAGCGCAGCGCGACCTTGCGGGTCCTCGGCGTGCGGACCTGCTCCTGGGCCGCCTCCCAGGCCTTGGCGATCTCGACGCTGAACCCCCAGTAGCCGGGCACGTCCGGCTCGGCGCCGCCGACGACTCCGTCCGCCTCGTCGTTGGCCGCGTCGAAGCGGTGGGCGTACACGGTGGCGGTGCTCATCTGGAGCCAGAGCTTCGGCGGTCGCGCGGCGGCCTCGATCGCGTCGCCCACGACCCGGGCCGAGCGCACCCGCGAGTCCATCATGGCGCGCAGGTTGGCCTCGGTGTAGCGGCAGTTCACGCTGCGGCCGGCCAGGTTGATGACGACGTCGCTGCCGTCGACGACGTCCCCCCACGCACCCGGCGTCTCGCCGTCCCAGCCCACCTCGCGCTCGCGGCGCGGCCGGCGGGTGAGGATCACGACGTCGTGGCCGGCGGCCGTCAGCGCGCGGTCCAGGATCGCTCCGACCTGCCCGGTTCCGCCGGGAATCACTATCTTCATTGCGCCCCCTCGATGTGGAAGCGACCCTAGCGCATCGAATTGAACGCGTTCAAAGCAGCCCGATGATCACCCGGGTGGCTCGTCTGCGGTGGTCCCGGGGTCCGGGCGGGCCGAGACTGGGAACGGCTGCCGGATCGGACCGCGCGGCGTGCGAGCCGGCGGCCGCAACCCAGGAGGTAGCCGTGGTCGACAGTGAGGCGTGGGGGGACGAGGTCTATCAGCCCGACGGATCCGAGGTACAGGACGACGAGGGCATCCTGGGCGCCGAGGACACCCTGGACGACGGCCCCCAGGACCCCCTGGACGTGGGCTACTCCCCGCCGGAGCGCCCCTGGGCCGTGGAGCGCCCGGGCGTGACGGCCGCCGAGCGGCTGCGCGGCGACAGCCTGGAGCAGCGCCTGTCCGACGAGGTCGCCGAGGTGTCGGCGGCCGACGGCGACGGCATGGGCGACACCTGGGACACCGACGGCGAGCCGCGCGACAACGAGGTCGGCGGCGCCCGCGCCGGACGCCTGGTGGCCCCGGACGAGGGCGCCCACCCCGACGACGAGACCCGGATGCTCGCCACCGACGTGGGCATCGACGGCGCCGCCGCGTCGGCGGAGGAGGCGGCCATGCACATCGTCGACGAGGACGACACCGAGTACCTCGACGGATACGAGGACCCCGCCGGCACCCGCCAGTCCGGCGAGAACCGCTGACCGACACCCCGGAGCACCCATGCGACGCGACAAGCAGCCCTCGTACCAGCCGGTCGTCTTCCGTGACCGGGCGGCCGGATTCGCCTTCCTGACCCGGTCGACCGCGACGAGCGAGGAGACGATCGACTGGGACGACGGCAACACCTACCCGGTCATCGACGTGGAGATCTCCGCGGAGAGCCACCCGTTCTACACCGGCCGGGCCAGGACGGTGGACACGGAGGGGCGGATCGCCCGCTTCGAGCGCCGGTACGAGGGCAAGGAGTGACCTCGCAGGTCCGGCGGCCCCGGCGCCCCTGACCGGCCCCGCACCGGCAGGGTGCGTCGCGTGATACTGGGGTGGTCACACTCCGCACGCCTCGCCCTGGAGGTCCTGGTGAACATGCTCATCAATGTGCCCGAGACGGTCGTGGCGGACGCGCTGCGCGGCATCGCCGCGGCGCATCCCTCACTCACGGTCGACGTCGAGAACCGCGTGGTCGTCCGGCGGGACGCGCCGGTGGCCGGGCAGGTGGCCCTCGTGTCCGGCGGCGGGTCGGGGCACGAGCCCCTGCACGCGGGATTCGTGGGGCCCGGGATGCTCTCCGCCGCATGCCCCGGCGAGGTGTTCACCTCGCCCGTGCCGGACCAGATGGTGCGGGCCGCGGCGGCCGTGGACGGCGGCGCCGGGGTCCTGTTCGTCGTCAAGAACTACACCGGAGACGTCCTCAACTTCGACATGGCGGCCGAGCTGGCCGAGGACGAGGGGGTCGCGGTCGCCAAGGTGCTCGTCGACGACGACGTCGCGGTGACCGACAGCCTGTACACGGCGGGGCGGCGCGGCACCGGCGCGACCCTGTTCGTCGAGAAGATCGCCGGGGCGGCCGCGGCGGAGGGCGCACCCCTTGAGCGGGTCGAGGCGATCGCGCGCCGGGTGAACGCGAACGCGCGCAGCTTCGGGGTGGCCCTGACCGCCTGTTCCACCCCCGCCAAGGGCAGCCCCACCTTCGAACTCCCGCCGGGTGAGCTGGAGTTGGGGGTGGGCATCCATGGCGAGCCGGGGCGCGAGCGGCGGGCGATGATGACCTCGCGGGAGATCGCGGACTATGCCGTACAGGTCGTCCTCGACGATCTGCGGCCCACCAGTCCCGTGCTGCTCCTGGTCAACGGGATGGGCGCCACTCCCCTGCTCGAACTGTACGGATTCAACGCCGAGGTGCACCGGGTGCTGGCGGAGCGCGGGGTACCGGTCGCCCGTACGCTCGTCGGGAACTACGTGACCTCCCTGGACATGGCGGGCTGCTCGGTGACGCTGTGTCAGGCCGACGAGGAGCTGCTGCGGTTGTGGGACGCGCCCGTCAACACGCCCGCCCTGCGCTGGGGTTGCTGACCATGCCCGAAGGAGTGCTTGTGCTCGACGCCGCTTTCACGCGCCGCTGGATGTCCGCCACCGCCGCCGCGGTGGACCGGGAGGCGGCCCGGCTGACCGACCTCGACTCGGCGATCGGCGACGCCGACCACGGGGCCAATCTGCAGCGCGGCTTCAACGCCGTGACCGCGGTGCTCGACAAGGAGGCGCCGGACACCCCGGGAGCCGTACTCGCCCTCGCGGGGCGGCAGTTGATCTCCACGGTCGGCGGCGCCTCGGGCCCGCTGTACGGGACGCTCCTGCGCCGCACCGGCAAGGCGCTCGGGGACGCGGCCGAGGTGAGCCGGGAGCAGCTGGCCGAGGCGCTCGGCGCCGGGGTCGCGGCGGTCGCGCAGCTGGGCGGCGCGGCGGCCGGGGACAAGACGATGCTGGACGCGCTGCTGCCCGCCGTCGAGGCGCTCGGCGAGTCGTTCGCGGCGGCGGCCGAAGCCGCCGACTCGGGCGCCCTGGCGACCGTGCCGCTGCGCGCCCGCAAGGGGCGGGCCAGCTATCTCGGCGAACGGTCGGTGGGCCATCAGGATCCCGGGGCGACCTCCTCGGCACTGCTGATCGGCGCGCTGGCCGAGGCCGCCGCGTGAGCGCGCCGGGCCCGCTGGTCGGGGTGGTCCTGGTGTCGCACAGCGCGGCCGTCGCGGCGGCCGTCGCCGAGCTGGCCCGGGGCCTGGCCGCGGGCGGCGCCACCGCGCCCGTCGCGGCTGCGGGCGGGCTGCCCGACGGGAGCCTCGGCACCAGCGAGGAACTCATCGTGCGGGCGGCCGAGTCCGTGGACCGGGGTGCGGGCGTGGCCGTCCTCGTCGACCTGGGCAGCGCCGTCCTCACGGTCAAGGCGCTGCTCGCCGAGGGAGACGAACTGCCGGACGGAACGAGGCTGTTGGACGCCCCGTTCGTGGAGGGCGCGGTGGCCGCGGTGGTCAGCGCCTCGGCCGGGGCGGACCTGGACGCGGTACAGGCCGCGGCGGCGGAGGCGTACGGGTACCGCAAGGTGTGAGGCGACGGGTACCGCAAGGTGTGAGGCGTACGGGTACCGGGCGGCGTGAGGGCCGGCGGGCGGGGAGTGCGGGCCCGGAGGCCGCCCCGGTGCGGTCGGCCGTTGGCGGAGCCATTCCGGCCGGAGGTCATCCGCGGCGCACGCCGAGTACACCAAGGGGCTCGGCGCGGAGGCCGACGCCTTCGCCCCGCGCCGGTTCCTGACCTGGATCGCGCGCGCCTCGGGCCCGGCCCTGGGTGTGGAGGCCGCCGTGCTCTTCGATGTCCATCAGCTGGCCCCCGAGGGGCCGCCACCCTGGGTGTGAGCGGCACCTCACTGTTATGCAACTTGTTGCATAACCGGGTGCGCTGGTCTACAACGGGTGGCGACGACATCCCATCCGGAGGCGCCCCCATGACCGCGTACCCCCATCTGCTGAGCCCCCTCGACCTCGGGTTCACCACGCTGCCCAACCGGGTTCTCATGGGCTCGATGCACGTCGGTCTCGAAGAGGCCGAGAACGGCTTCGAGCGGATGGCCGCGTTCTACGCCGAGCGGGCGCGCGGCGGGGTCGGCCTCATGGTCACCGGCGGCATCGCCCCCAACGACGCGGGCCGGCCCTACCCGGGCGGCGCCCGCCTGACCACCGGGGAGGAGGCCGCCCAGCACCGGGTGGTCACCGACGCGGTGCACCGCGAGGGCGGCCGGATCGCGATGCAGATCCTGCACTTCGGGCGGTACGCCTACCACGAGGACCTGGTCGCACCCAGCGCGCTCCAGGCGCCCATCAGCCCCTTCGTCCCGAACGCGTTGAGCGACGACGAGGTCGAGGGGACCGTCGAGGACTTCGTGCGGGCGGCCGGACTCGCCCAGGACGCCGGGTACGACGGCGTCGAGATCATGGGCTCCGAGGGCTATCTGATCAACGAGTTCATCGCGGGCGCCACCAACCACCGCACCGACCGCTGGGGCGGCTCGTACGAGAACCGGATGCGCTTCCCGGTCGAGATCGTGCGCCGCACGCGCGAGCGCGTCGGCCCGGACTTCATCATCATCTACCGGCTCTCGATGCTGGACCTGGTTCCCGGCGGCTCCACGTTCGACGAGGTCGCCACCCTCGCCCGGGCCGTCGAGGCGGCCGGGGCGACGATCATCAACACCGGCATCGGCTGGCACGAGGCGCGCATCCCGACCATCGCGACCTCGGTGCCCCGGGGCGCCTACACCTGGGTGACCAAGAAGCTCATGGGGTCGGTGTCGATCCCGCTGATCACCAGCAACCGCATCAACACTCCCGACGTGGCCGAGCGGTTGCTCGCCGAGGGCCGGGCGGACATGGTGTCGATGGCGCGGCCCTTCCTCGCCGACCCGGAGTTCGTCGCCAAGGCGCGCGCGGGCCGCCCCGAGACCATCAACACCTGCATCGGCTGCAACCAGGCCTGCCTGGACCACACCTTCAGCGGGAAGATCACCTCCTGCCTGGTCAACCCGCGCGCCTGCCACGAGACCGAGCTGGTCCTGTCCCCCACCCGGCTGCGCAAGCGCCTGGCCGTGGTCGGCGCGGGGCCCGCCGGTCTCGCCTTCGCCGTGTCGGCGGCCGGGCGCGGTCACGCCGTCACCCTGTTCGACGCGGCCGACCGGATCGGCGGCCAGCTGAACATCGCCAAGCGGGTGCCCGGCAAGGAGGAGTTCGACGAGACGCTGCGCTACTACCGCACCCAGCTCGAACTGCTCGGCGTGGACGTCGAGTTGAACACCGAGGTGAGCGCCGACGACCTGCTCGCCGGCGGCTGGGACGAGATCGTGATCGCGACCGGCGTCACCCCGCGCACCCCCGAGATCCCGGGCTCGGACCACCCGAGCGTGGTGACCTATCTCGACGTCCTGCGCGACGGGGCGCCCGTCGGCGAGCGGGTCGCGGTCGTCGGCGCGGGCGGCATCGGCTTCGACGTCGCCGAGTTCCTGACCGACGGCGGGGACGCCGCGAGCCTGGACGCCGAGACGTACTTCCGGCAGTGGGGCGTCGACACCGCCTACGGCGAGCGCGGCGGGCTGCGCCGGGCCGAGCGGCCCAAGCCGCCGCGCCAGGTGCACCTGCTCCAGCGCAAGACGTCGAAGGTCGGCGCGGGCCTCGGCAAGACGACGGGCTGGATCCACCGCACCGAGCTCAAGCACCGCGGCGTGACGATGGTGCCGGGCGTGCGCTACGACCGCATCGACGACGCGGGCCTGCACATCACCGTGGACGGCGAGTCCACCGTGCTGCCCGTCGACACGGTCGTGCTGTGTGCGGGCCAGGAGTCGCGGCGCGGCCTGTACGAGGAGCTGAGCACGGCCGGCGCGGCCGTCCATCTGATCGGCGGCGCGGACGTGGCCGCCGAGCTGGACGCCAAGCGCGCCATCGACCAGGGCACCCGGCTCGCCGCGACGCTCTGACGGGACCGGGCCGGGTCCGGGCCGGACGCCGAGCCGGCCCGAACCTAGGATGCGGTCATGTCCCTGCCCCATGCGATCTTGACCGCACTGCTCGAAAAGCCCTCCTCGGGCCTTGAGCTGACGCGCCGCTTCGACAAGTCGATCGGCTACTTCTGGTCGGCCACGCATCAGCAGATCTATCGCGAGCTGGCGAAGCTGGAGCAGTCCGGCTTCATCCGGGCACTGCCGTCCGCCGCCCCGGCCCGGGGGCAGAAGAAGGAGTACGAGGTGCTGCCCGGGGGCCGTGCGGAGCTGGCCGCGTGGGCGGCGGCCGGGCAGGACCCGAAGCCGATGCGGGACCCGCTGCTGCTGCGGATGCGGGCGGCGGCGGTGATCGGAACGGGCGGTCTTCGCGCCGAGCTGGAGCGTCATCTCGCCCTGCACCGGGCACAGTTGACGACATATCAGGGGATCGAGACGAAGGACTTCCCGCCGGAGCGCGACAGCGAGCGGGACCGGCTGCGGCATCTGGTGCTGCGCGGCGGCATCGAGCTGGAGACGTTCTGGATCGGCTGGCTGACCGAGGCGCTCGACACCCTGGGCGAGGAGCCCGCAGGAACGTAGGCGGAGCCGCCCGCGGAGACGTGGGCTGAGCCGCCCACGAAGGAGGCTGAGCCCCTGGGGTGGCGAGGCGGGCGGCCCGCCCGGCGTGGCGTTCCGCGCATCCACCGTGGCGTTGTATTCTGCAACCGATCCGTGGAGACGAAAGGGGATCAGTCGTGCTCAGCCGAGACCAGTCGGTCGTCACCATCCAGCGTGAGCTGACCGCGTTCGCCCGGCGCGCCCGGGCCGCCGCCGCCCGGATGCACCCGGAGCTCTCGCTCGTCTCGTTCACCCTGCTCTCCCACCTGGAGGACCAGCAGGGCTGCCGGGCGACCGATCTGGCGGCCTACTACATGCTCGACAAGTCGACGATCAGCCGGCAGATCGCCGCCCTGGAGAAGCTCGGCTTCGTCGAGCGGATCAGCGACCCCGACGACCACCGCATCCAGCTGCTCCAGCTGACCCCGGCGGGCACCGCGAAGCTCGCCGAGGCCGCCGTACTGCGCCGCCAGGCCTTCCACGAGCGCCTCGCCGACTGGGAGCCGGCCGATCTGGACCGCTTCGCGGAGTATCTGCTGCGCTACAACAGCCGGGCCGAGGGCGGCAGTTGAGCCCCGACGCGACCGCCCTCCCCCAGGCCCCGACGCCCGCTCACGCCCCCTCGACGTGGTCGGAGACGGCGACGACGAGGACCCGGGTGCCGGGCAGCGTCGCCCGCCAGCGGTGGCGCACCCCGCCGGTGAGGTAGAGCGTGTCCCCCTTGGACAGGGCGTAGCCGCGGCCCTCCGCCTCGACCTCGGCCGCACCGTCGGCCACGTACATCAACTCGTCGTTGTGGTGCAGGAATTCACGGTCCGCCGCGCGCTCCCCGGTGAACTCCAGGGCATGCATCTGATGACGGCCCCGCACCAGCGGACGCACCCCGGCGTCCGGGGACAGGCCCGCGTCGTCGGCGGCGCGCACGACGTCGACCGCGCGTTCGGTGGCGTCGGCGGCGGCGAGCAGCTCCACCGCGGTGGTGTGCAGGGCGTCCGCGATGCGCTGGAGGGAGCGCATGCTGGGGCGGGCCCGTTCGTTCTCGATCTGGCTGAGGAACGGCACGGAGAGGCCGCTGCGGTCCGCGACGGCCGCGAGCGTGAGCTCCAGGGCCCGGCGCCGACGGCGCACCGCCCCGCCCAGGCGTGGCCCCGCACCCTTGTCACCTGCGTCGTTCACCGGCATCACCCCTCCCTGGGGATCACCTTACGCAGCGCCCGGAACGGTTTCGCACTCCCGTCACACCGCTGACACACAACGCCTCTACCTTCGAAGCTGTTTGAAGTCATCAAAGAAAGTTTGAAGGAGAGTCGTCGTGACCGCTCGTCCGACCGTCGTCGACCAGAACCAGCGCCGCCGCCGCGGCACCGGTCTCATCGCGCTCGACCCGGGCGCGGCCTGCCCGGGCTTCACGCTCTACGCACCGCTCACCGGGGGCGGCGAGGTGCATCTCGTGGACCTGCGCGGCGAGTCCGTGCACACCTGGCACCTCCCCTACCGGCCCGGGCGGCACGCCCGCGTCCTCGGCAACGGGAACCTGGCGTACAACGGCGTCCTGCCCGGCCAGGAGGCGCTGTTCCCCATGTGGCACAAGTACCGGGGCGGCGTGCTCCTGGAGGCCGCCCCGGACGGCACGGTCCTGCGCGAGCACCGCGATCCCCTCCAGCACCACGACGCGCACCACCTCGACGACGGGCGCATCCTCTACACGGCGCTCGAACCGCTGCGCGGCGCGGAGGCCGCCGCCGTCCTCGGCGGGGTCGAGGGCTCCGAGGCGGCGGGGGACACCGTGTGGGCCGACACCATCAAGGAGGTCGGACCCGACGGCACCGAGCTGTGGTCCTGGCGGGCCGCCGACCACCTCGACCGGGCCGAGTACCCGCTGCACCCCGACTACGCCCGCGAGCACTGGCCGCTGATCAACAGCGTGACCCCGCTCGCCGACGGGAACGTCCTGGCCAGCCTGCGCAGCGTGTCCGCGGTGGTCGTGATCAGCCGGGAGACCGGCGAGATCCTGTGGCGCACCGAACCCGGGTCGGTCTCCCAGCAGCACCATCCGACCGAGCTGGCGAACGGCAACATCCTCGTCTTCGACAACGGCGTGTTCCGGCCGGGCCACGACGTCCCGTACTCACGCGTCGTCGAGATCGAGCGCGCGAGCCGCGCGGTGGTGTGGGAGTACCACGATCCGGCCCGGGAGTCGTTCTTCGCGCCGTTCATGGGATCGGCACAAAGGCTGCCGGGCGGCAACACGCTCATCACCGACTCGCCCGCGGGCCGTCTCTTCGAGGTGACCCAAGAGGGCTATCTGTGCTGGGAGTTCGTGGTGCCGCAGTTCGGCGGTTACGAGGAGTCCGAGGTGCGCCGGCTCTTCCCCGCCGAGCCGAACGCGGTGTTCCGCGCCTACCGCTACAGCGCCGAGGAGCTGCCGTGGCTGGAGGCCCGCCCATGACCTCCCCGGTCGACGAGCGCGTCCCGCTGGGGCGGCTCGTGCCGCTCGCCCTCCAGCACGTGCTCGCCATGGTCGCGGCCCCCGTCTCCACCGTCTTCCTGACCGCGACCGCCCTGCGACTGCCGCCTGCCCAGACCGCCTCCCTGCTCAGCGCGGTCCTCGTGCTGTGCGGCGCCGGGTCGCTCCTCCAGTCGCTCGGCGTCTGGAAGTTCGGTGCGCGGCTGCCGTTCGTGATGCTGCCGGGCGGGGCGGCCGCCGCGCTGTTCCTCCAGATCGCCCGCGACCACGGCCCGGCGGTGGCGAGCGGTTCGGTGCTGCTCGCCGCCGCGCTGCTGCTCGCGGTGCTGCCGCTGTACGCCCGGGTGGTGCGCCTCTTCCCGCCGCTGGTGATGGGGGTGACCGTGCTCCTGATCGGGATCTCCATGGTCAAGGTCGCGGCCCAGCTCATCACCGGGCCCGGCGGCACGGCCGCCCCGCGCGCGGTGCTGCTCGCCACGGTGACCGTGGCCGCGACGATCGTGGCCCATCTCGTGCTGCGCGGGGTGTGGCGGCGCACGGCCGTCCTGATCGGCATGGCGGTGGGCACGGTCGTGGCAGTGAGCACGGGGCTCGGCGCGTTCACCCCGGCCGCCGGCTCCGGCTTCTCGCTGCCGGGCCTCTTCCCTTACGGAGCACCGGAGTTCGACCCCCTGGCGGCCCTGCCGCTGCTGGTGTTCAGCCTCACCACGCTGGCCGAGATCACCGGCCAGACCGTCCTGAGCAGCGAGACGGCGGGCCGCGTGCCCGACCCCGGCCGTGACGTGCCGGGAGTGGCCCGCGCGGACGCCCTCATCTCCCTCGTCGGCGGGCTCTTCGGTACGTCGCTGATGGTGACCAGTTCCGAGAACATCGGGATCGGCCGGCTCACCGGGGTGCGCAGCCGGTATGTGACGGCTGCCGCCGGAGCCCTGCTGGTCGTCGCCGGGCTGCTCTCCCCGCTCTCCCGCCTGGTCGCCGGGCTGCCCGCCGCGGTCGTCGGCGGCTCGGCGCTCGTCGTGTACGCGGTCATCGCCGTCATGGGCGTGGAGATGCTCGCCCGCGCCGAGCTCGGCGAGCGCTCCCACTCCCTCGTCGCGGCACTGGCGTTGGCGGTGGGCCTGCTGCCCCTGCTCGCCCCCGGCCTCTACAACGGATTCCCGGGCTGGGTCCGCACGGTCGCGGGCAGCGGGGTGGTCGCCGGGACCCTGGCCGCCGTGCTGCTGCACGCCCTGTTCACAACGGCGCGCGCCGACAGGGGAGTTGCCGCCCCGGCGCGCCTCGAACCGGCGGGCCGTCGACGCGGTGCCACCTGATGGGGCAAGGTCTGGAGTGTGCCCTCACTTCCTCAACAGCCGCTTCCGTCCCAGCCGCGGCCCAGGCCGCCCGTCGGACACATGATCGTCAGCGGGGACGGCGCGCTGGCCCACCGGCTCGCCGGTGAACTGCGCGAGGTGTACGGGGAGCGGGTGGTCCTCGTCGTGCCGCCGGCCGACACGACGCCCGCGTCCCGTCTCCCCGCCGGTGGCCGGGCGCGCGCCTCCGCGCTGTTCGGCCGCATGTCCTCGGTGGTGCTCCGCACCCCGGTCCCCGGGCCCGAGGGGGGCGGGGACACCCGGCTCGTGGAGGCGGTCGAGCCCAACGACGAGACCCTGACGGAGGCCGGCATCGGGCAGGCCGCGGCCGTCGCGCTGGTCCACCGCGACGACGAGACGAACATCCGGGCCGCCCTGATCGCCCGCCGTCTCAATCCGCGCGTCCGGCTCGTCATCCGCCTCTACAACCGCAAACTCGGCCAGTATCTCCAGGAGTTGCTCGACCAGGCCGCCGCCCTCGCCACACCGGGCCTCGGCCCGGGCGCGCCGGAGGCCTCCACCACGGTCCTGTCCGACGCCGACACCGCGGCGCCCGCCCTCGCCGCGACCGCGCTCGCCGGCACCAGCAAGGTCGTGCACGCCGACGGGGTGCTGCTGCGGGCCGGGCAGCGCCCGCCGCCACGCCCCGGCGAGGTCACCGACCCGGGCCTGTGCACGCTGGCCCTCCTCTCGTCGACCACCAACGACCCGGCCGGAGCGGAGGGTTCGGACCGCAGCGGCTCGGAGGGGCCCCGGCTGCTGCCGGACGAACGGTCGATGGACGAGGCAGGCCACCGCGGCCGGGTGGTCCTGGAGACCGTCACCTACACCGGGCCCGCTCAACCACCGGGCCGCTTCGCCGATCTGGGGGCGCCGCTCGGCAGGCTGTTCTCCCGGCGCCTTCGCTGGTCGCTCGCCGGGATCGTCGCCTCCGTGCTCGCGCTCGCCGTCGCGACCTGTCTGACCACCGGCGCCGACCCCCTGCACGCCGCCTATCTCACCCTGCTCGACATCTTCGCCATCGACGACCCGGCCAAGGGCCAGCCCGTTGGGCGCCAGATCCTCCAACTCCTGTCCGGGCTCGTCGGGTTGCTGCTTCTGCCGATCCTCGTCGCCGCCGTACTCGAAGGCCTCGGCACCTTCCGCAACGCCTCCGCGCTGCCCCGCCCCCCGCGCGGACTCTCGGGGCACGTGGTGCTGCTCGGCATGGGCAAGATCGGCGCGCGGGTCCTGGTACGGCTCCGCGAACTCGACATTCCCGTCGTGTGCGTGGAGGCCGACCCCGAGGCCCGGGGCATAGCGCTCGCCAGGCGGCTCCGCGTGCCCACCGTCATCGGCGACGTCACCCAGGAAGGGCTCCTGGAATCGGCCCGCATCCACCGGGCGCACGCCCTGCTCGCCCTGACCAGCTCGGACACCACCAACCTCGAAGCCGCCCTGTACGCCCGCTCGGTCAAGCCCGACCTGCGGGTGGTCATGCGGCTCTACGACGACGACTTCGCGACCGCCGTCCACCGCACCCTGCGCGCCGCCCATCCGGGAGCCCTCACCCGCAGCCGCAGCGTCTCGCACCTGGCCGCGCCCGCCTTCGCCAGCGCCATGATGGGCCGTCAGATCCTGGGCGCCATACCGGTGGAGCGCAAGGTGCTGCTCTTCGCGGCCGTCGATGTGGCGGGCCATCCGCAGCTGGAGGGCCGCACGGTCGAGGAGGCGTTCCGCGAGGGCGCCTGGCGGGTGCTCGCGCTCGACACGTCGTCGCCCGCCGACCGGGTGCCCGACCTGGGCGCCGCCCGCCGGGGCCGGGCCGGCTCCCCAGGCGACCTGGTGTGGCAGGTGCCGCCCGGCTATGTGCTGCGGCCCGAGGACCGGGTGGTGCTCGCCGCGACCCGGCGGGGCCTGGCCGAACTCCTCGGCCGCCGCCCCGCGTCACGAGTGGCCCAGCGTCCCCAGTGAGGACGCCTCAGGGCCCGGTGCCGTTCCGGCCCGGGGCCGGCTCACAGCCCGATGTCGCGGCTGCGGAAGTCGTCGAGCGACTCCCGACGCACCAGCAGCCGGGCGTGCCCGTCCGCGACCGCCACCACCGGAGGGCGGCCCACCATGTTGTAGCCGGAGGCCATGGACAGCTGGTAGGCGCCGGCCACCGGTACAGCGAGCAGATCGCCGGGGTGGATGTCGCCGGGCAGGTCCACCGCGGCCGCCAGGACGTCGCCCGCCTCGCAGTGCCGCCCGACGACGGTCGCCTTGCGGGGCGCGGCAGTTGAGGCCCGCCCGATGAGCCGGGGCGCGTACCGCACTCCGTAGAGCGCGGGCCTCGGGTTGTCGCTCATGCCGCCGTCGACCGCGACGAAGAGATTGTCGCCGGTGCGCTTCACGGCGAGCACGCGGTAGAGCGCGACGCCGGCGGGCCCCACCACCGCGCGGCCCGGTTCGACGAGCAGCCGGGGCACCGTGAGGGAGGCCGCCGCGCAGCTCTCGACGAGTTCGGCGCGCATCCGGCGGGCCAGCGCCGTGATGTCGAGCGCGTCCTCGCCGGGCCGGTAGGCGACACCGTGACCGCCGCCCATGTCCAGCTCGGGCAGCACCACCCCGTGGGTGTCGCGGATGCGGGCCATCAGGCCGACCATGCGGCGCACCGCCGACAGATAGGGCTTGACGGTGGTGATCTGCGACCCCAAGTGGCAGTGCAGTCCGGTGAGTTCGAGCTGCGGCTGGCCCAGGATGCGGGCGATGGCGTGCTGGGCGTGGCCGTCGGTGAGGGAGAGCCCGAACTTCTGGTCGTCGGTACCGGTACGGATCTTGTCGTGGCCGCCCGCGCTGATGCCGGGCACCACCCGGACCATCACCTTCTGGTGGCCGCCCGGGCCGACCGCCGCGGCGAGCCGGGCGATCTCGGAGGGGCTGTCGATGACGATGCGGCCGACGCCGAGGCGCAGCGCGGCCTCGATGTCGTGCGGGGACTTGGCGTTGCCGTGCAGCACGATCCGGTCGGCCGGGAAGCCCGCCGTGACGGCGAGTTCGAGTTCGCCCGCCGAGCACACGTCGAGGCCGAGCCCCTCGTCCGCCACCCAGTGGGCCATGGCACGGCACAGGAACGCCTTGGCGGCGTACAGCACCTCGGCCTCGGGGAACGCGCTGCGATAGGTGCGGCAGCGCTCGCGCACCTCGCCCTCGTCCAGCACATAGGCGGGGGTGCCGAAGCGTTCGGCGATCTCGGCGAGCGCGACGGCGCCCACCGCGAGGCCGCCGTGGCCGAGCCGGGAGGTGGAGGCCGGCCACACGGACAGGTCGTCCGGGGTGTGGGCGGGGGCGGTGGCCGGCAGGTTCATGGTGGTCATGGCTAGGTGCTCCTTGTCAGCCGATCCACCGGGTGAGCCCGTCGGCGGGGCGGCCGCCCGGTTCCGGGTCGTCGTCGCCGACGGGCTGTGCCATGGGAGCCTCCTGGAGGATCCGCGCGGTGGGTGGGGCGGCCCCGGCACGGGGAGGCGGGCCGGGGCACGTCGGCGACGCTACGCCCGCGCGCCCCGGCCGCCCGGCGCCCTGACGCGATGCTGACGGGAAGCGGGCACACACTGACGCGACGCTGACGCCGGGGGCGCGGGGAGCCTGCTTTGCTTGTCACTCCGGGGCGGCGCGCCCGCCTTGGGGGGGTCGCGCTCTTACCTGGCCGCACACGGGGTACCCATTCCTCACGGCAAAGCACGAGTAAAGGCACCTCGCCGCGCTCGCCGCACCGCACTGCGCAGCGCCTCGCACCAGCCGGCCTCGCCCCTCGCCCCACCCGAGGCCCGACATCCCCGCCGCCGGAACGGAGCCCGACGTGATCGAACTTCCCTTACCCCAACTCGCCACGCACGTAAGCCGTTTGGCGACCGACGAGCCGGGCCCGTCCGCCCTGGCCGAGCACGTGCTGACCACCGGGAACGGGCACGCCCTGGCCGACCGCGCCGTGCGCCCGCGCGCGCTCGCCCTGGACTGCGCCCGTCATGTACTGCTGCGCGGGGACCCGGACGCGCTCGACGCGGCGGACCTCGCGCCGCTCGCCCACCGCTACGTCGACGCGCCCGCCCCCTTCCTGCCGGTCCTCGGCGCGGCCTTCGACCAGGTGGTGCCGCGTGAGCGCATGGTCTACGTACAGCAGCGGCAGGTGACGCCCCCGCGTCCGCCGCGCACCGTGACGTTCCGCCCGCTGACCTCGTCCGACGCGCCCGCGCTGATCTCACTTCCCGCCGAATCGGCCTGGATTCACGCGAGTTGGGGAGGCCCTTCGGGGCTCGGCCGGTCCGGGCACGCCTGGGGCGCCTTCCACCAGGGGAGACTCCTGGCGCTCGCCTGCACCTACTTCCGCGGTGCCGCCTACGAGGACATCGCCGTGCTCAGCGCACCCGGCCGGCGCCACCAACGCCTGGCCCCGCACTGCGTGCTGGCGCTGAGCCGCGACATCGCGACGCGCGGACGCGAGGCCAGCTGGACCTGCTCCCGCCACGACCGGGCGAGCAGGCTGCTCGCCTGGACGGCCGGATTCCGGCTGGTGCGCGAGTGCGTCCACTACGCGACCGGCGCCCCGGTCGCGGACGGCGGCCGCGTGCCCGACGGCCACCGGGGCCCGGCCCGCGCCGGTTAGGCGGGGCGCGGCGGGGGCACTCGTCCGGCATGAGCGTACCCAAGACCAGCATCCTCGTACTGGACTGTGCCGAGCCCGTCGAACTCGCCGAGTTCTACGCCCAGTTGCTCGGCGGTGAGACCCGTGTCGCCGAGAATCCGGACTTCGTCGAGGTCATCGGCAGCAATGGCGTCCATCTGGCGATCCGCCGCGACCACGGGTACGCGCCGCCGAGCTGGCCGCGCCCCGAGGACTCCCAGCAGGCGCACCTCAGGATCGTCGTGGCGCTCGGCGACATGGACGCCGCCGAGCGCGAGGTGATCACCCTCGGCGGGATGCCCGTCGACACCAAGGACAACAACGGGCCGCGCGACGAACGTGTCTACGCCGACCCGGCCGGCCACTCCTTCACGCTGGCCGTGTCGGCCAAGCGCTCCGAGTACTCCGGCCCCGGGGCCCGCCCGGAGGACCCTGCCCGGGACTTACAGCCCTAGGACGCGCGGTCGTCGTATCAGCCGGCACCCCGCCAACGCCCCCGCCCCATGGCGCCGCGCGCGCCGGGCCCTCACACTGGCGGCATGGCAGGAAAGCGCAGCGCCGGGCTGTTGTTGTACCGCCGGTCGGCGGACGGTCTCGAAGTACTGGTCGGCCACATGGGCGGCCCGTTCCACGCCGGGCGCGACGCCGGGTCCTGGTCGGTTCCCAAGGGTGAGTACGGCCCCGAGGAGCCGCCCGAGGCTGCGGCCCGGCGCGAGTTCGAGGAGGAGTTCGGGCTGCCGGCACCCGAGGGCACGTGGGTGCCGCTGGGCGAGATCGTGCAGCGCGCCGGCAAGACCGTGACGGTGTGGGCGGTGGAGGGGGAGCTGGATCCGGCGGACGCGGTGCCGGGGACGTTCACCATGGAGTGGCCGCGCGGCTCGGGCACGCTGCGCGAGTTCCCGGAGATGGACCGCTTCGCCTGGCTGACCCCCGAGGCGGCGGCCCCCCTGCTCATCCAGGGCCAGCAGGCCTTCCTGGAACGCCTCATGGCACACCTGGCCTGAGGGACGTACTCCCCCACGAACCGGAACCCACCAGTCGGGCCTCCTTCACGCCCCTCAAGCTCATGGCTTAATTTAGGGCATGAGTTAAGACCAGGGACAAGGGCGCGGCAGGGGCTCTCGCACCGGTATGTTGCACGCAGGGAGGGAGCCACATGGCCACACCGAACAGAAGGACCGTCCGCGACCTGCGCCGGGACAACCGCAGCGCGGTACTGCGGCGGTTGTACTTCGACGGACCGATGAGCCGACAGGCGCTCGGCCCCGCCACCGGGCTGAGTTCAGGATCCATCAGCAACGTCGTCGCCGAACTCGCCGCCGACGGACTCCTGGAGGACGCCGGGGTGGTGGACTCCGACGGCGGACGGCCCCGCACCCTGCTCCGGGTCGCCCCCGACTGCGGCCACCTCATCGGCGTGGACGTCGGCGAGACCCGGGTCAGGGTCGAGCTGTTCGACCTGGTCCTGCGCGAACTCGCCCGCGCCGAGCTGTCGTTGGACGCGGGCGGCTACGACGTCGACCACATCGTGGGCCACATCCGCGAGGGCGTCGCCACCGTGCTGCGCGAGAGCGGACTCGATCCGGCGCGGCTGCTCGGCGTGGGGGTGGGCGTGCCGGGCATCGTCGACCGCAGCTCCCCCGACGGGGCCGTGGTGCACGGCCAGACCATCGGCTGGGACGCGGTGCCGCTGGAGTCCCTGCTGCGCGAAAGCCTCCAACTGCCGCCGGACACACGCTACTTCATCGAGAACGGCGCCAAGACGCTCGGCCAGGCCGAGCTGTGGTTCGGCGGCGGCCGGGGCGCCTCCGACGCGGTGATCGTCCTGTTCGGCTCGGGCGTCGGCGCCTGCATCGTCTCGGGCGGCGCGATCTACGGGGGCGCGCACAGCAGCGCCGCCGAATGGGGCCACACCACGGTGCACGTACGCGGCAGGCGCTGCCGGTGCGGCGCGCTCGGCTGCCTGGAGGCGTACGCGGGCGCCGAGGCGCTCATCCAGCGCTGGCGCGAAGCCGGCGCCGAACTGCCCCCCGACACCGGCGAGGAGACGGCGGTCACGGCGCTGCTCGCCGCCGCGTACCCGAAGGACCGGAGCGCCACCGCGAGTCCGGTCGCCCTCGCGGTGATCGAGGAGACCGCCGAGTACCTGGGCGCGGGCCTGTCCGACCTGATCAACCTCTACAACCCCGAGCGCATCCTCATCGGCGGCTGGGCCGGACTCCAACTCGGCCCGCACATCCTGGAGTCGGTGCGTCGGCATGCCACCGCCTACGCCCTGCGCCATCCGGCGGAGCGCGTCACCATCGGGCTCGGCCGGCTCGGCCCGGACGCGGTCACCGTGGGCGCGGCCACCCTCCCGCTGGCCGGCTTCTTCGCCCGCGGCGGCCATCGCGCGCCCGCCACCGAACAGGAGATCCCCGCGGAAAAGGCGGGCTGGCGCAGCGCGGTGGAGGAGAGGGCGGCCCGCTGAACCGCCCCTGATCAATTCACGCCGTCGATCTCCGAGTGCGACTGAAAAGGGCTTGGAACAGGCATTCCCATAAGTCCGGCTTTCAGGATCTAATAGGGGGTGCGACCAGTTTGAATCGAGTCCTTCATGTGATGATCCGAAACCGCCCCGACCTGCGTCGGGGCGGTTTTTCGTGGCCCCGCCACCGCATTTTCAGGACTGCCAGCGGCACATGCCTCTTGTGGCGCCGGAATTCCAGGAACACGATCGGTTCTCGTCCAACCCCGACGAGGAGGTACCGGTGAACACTCCTGCGTATAACGGCCGTTCGAGTCTCGGCCCGGACGCCGCACGGCAACTCGCCACCGCCACCAAGACCGTTCCGCAAATGCGCGGCATCACTCCGCGCTATCTGCTGCGCGCCCTGCCGTGGGTGGACGTCGAATCCGGCGTCTACCGGGTCAACCGCCGCCGCTCCTTCATCCTGGGCGACGACCGGATCAGCACCTACGACGAGGACGGCACCCCGCGCGTCATGGCGGGCGACCTGCGCGAGCTGCCCTACTTGCGCGAGGCCGACGACGCCCTCCTCGACGAACTCGCGGGCGCCTTCACCCCGGTGACCTTCGACGCCGGCCAGGTGCTCGTCCAGGAGGGGGACCCCGCCGAGCGGCTGTGGGTCCTGGTGCAGGGCCGCGCCGAGAAGCGGGTCACCGGACGCTACGGCGAGGACGCGCTGCTCGAAGTCGTGGGCGACGGACAGTACTTCTGTCTGGACTCCTGGACCCGCGGCGATCCGATGCCCTTCCGCGTCAAGGCGCTCACCCCGGGCACGGCGCTGTGCGCGGACCGGGCGACGCTCGCCCAACTCGCCGACCGCAGGTCGGAGTTACGCACCGCGATGGACGCGTACGCGTCGGGAGACGGGATACGGCCGGGCGCGGAGGCGCCCATCGACCTCAGCTCGGGGCACGTCGGCGAGGTCGAACTGCCGGGCACCTACGTCGATTACGAGGACGCGCCACGCGAGTACCACATGACGCTCGCCCAGACGGTGTTGCGCGTCCACACCCGGGTCGCGGACCTGTACAACGGCCCGATCGACCAGACGCGCGCCCAGTCCAACCTGACGGTGCAGGCGCTGCGCGAGCGGCAGGAGGCGGCCCTGCTCAACCACCCCGAGTTCGGCCTCCTGAACAACGTCTCCGCCGGCCAGCGCGTGCAGTCCCGCACCGGCTCGCCGACCCCGGACGACCTCGACGAGCTGCTGGCCCGGGTGTGGAAGCAGCCCGGCTTCTTCGTCGCGCATCCCCGCGCGATCGCCGCCTTCGGCCGCGAATGCACCCGCCGGGGCGTGCCGCCGGTCACCGACAACCGGTTCGGCAGCCCCCTGCTCACCTGGCGCGGGGTGCCGCTGCTGCCCTCCGACAAGGTGCGGTTCTCGGGCGGCGGAAACGTCGGCACCACGGAGATCCTGCTCATGCGTCTGGGCGAGGCCGAGCAGGGAGTGGTCGGGCTGCGCCCGGCCGGTGTCCCCGACGAGGTCGAACCGGGCCTGTCCATGCGGAACATGGGCGTCGACCAGAAGGGCATCACCTCGTACCTGATGACGGCCTACTTCAACACGGCCGTCCTGGTGGAGGACGCGATCGCCGTGCTCCAGAACGTCGAGGTGTCCAACTACCATGACTACGCCTGACGTTGGGGAGCGGATCGCCCGGCCGGGACGAGAACCCGGCGGATTCGCACCGGAGTCGGCGCGCAAGGACTTCCCGATCCTGCACCGCACGGTCAACGGGCATCCGCTGGTCTGGCTGGACAACGCGGCCACCACGCACAAGCCGCGCCAGGTCATCGAGGCGATCGCCGGTTACTACGGCACGGCCAACTCCAACATCCACCGCGGCGCGCACACCATGGCCCGCGAGGCCACCGAGATGTACGAGGCGGGCCGGGCCGCCGTCGCGGACTTCCTGGGGGCGCCCTCGCCCGACTCCATCGTGTTCGTACGGGGCACGACGGAGGCCGTGAACCTGGTCGCGCAGAGCTGGGGGCGGGCCGGCCTCGGCCCCGGCGACGACATCCTGGTACCGGTTCTGGAACACCATTCGGACATCGTTCCCTGGCAGTTGATCGCGCGGGAGACCCGGGCCCGCGTCGTCCCGGTGCCGCTCCTCTCCGACGGGCGGATCGACCAGGACGCCTACGCGGACCTGCTCTCCTCGCGCACCCGGCTCGTGGCGATCAGCCAGGCCTCGAACGTGCTCGGTACGGTTCCGCCGGTGCGCGAGATGACGGCGCTCGCCCATCGCTACGGGGCGAAGGTGCTGGTCGACGGCGCTCAGGCGGTGGCTCACCGGCCCGTCGACGTCACCGATCTGGACGCCGACTTCTACGCCTTCTCCGGGCACAAGCTGTACGCGCCCACGGGCATCGGCGCGCTCTACGTCAAGCCGGAGGTCCTCGCGGATCTGCGGCCGTGGCAGGGCGGCGGCAACATGATCGACTCGGTGTCCTTCGAACGCACCACGTTCGCGCCGGTGCCGCACCTCATGGAGGCCGGCACCGGGAACATCGCCGGGGTGGCCGGCCTGCTCGCGGCGCTGAACTGGTTCACGTCCTTCGACCGGGACGCGGTCGCGGCGTACGAGGACGCGCTCACGGCGTACGCCCAGCAGGCGATGGCGATGGTGCCGGGTCTGGAGGTCCTGGGGTCGGCGCCGGGCCGGATCGCGGTGCTCACGTTCACCATGGCCGGTCACGACCCGGCGGCCATCGCGTCCTGGCTGGACCGGGACGGCATCGCGATCAGGGCCGGCCACCACTGTGCGCAGCCGGCGCTCGCCCACTACGGACTGGAGTCGGCGGCCCGCGCCTCCTTCGCGCTCTACAACACCCCGGAGGAGGTGGACGAGCTGGTGGCGTCGCTGCTGAGCCTGCACGCGTCGGCCTGACGGCGTCCGGCGGGGGCCCGGGATCCCGGTGGATCCCGGGCCCCCGCCGTTCGGGTCGCATCCCGGGTGGGCCGGGTGTGTGATGGAGGGGACGCGTCGAGGGGTCCCGGCCGCCAACGGGCGGGGCGCCCCAGGGGGCGGCAGTGACGAAGGGAGTCGCTCATGCACACCGGACGCACCCGTCGAGCCCTGGCCGCAGGCCTGCTCGCCTGCGGTCTGACCGCGGGCAGCGCCGCCATGGCGGTCACCGCCACCGCGGCCCCGGCACACCATGACGACGGAACCGTGTGGGGCACCGTGACCTCACGCATCGAACTGAACGTGCGGGACGACCCGACGCTGCGCGCCGATGTGGTGACGAGCCTGTCGCCGGGCGCCCAGGACCGGGTGGAGTGCAAGACGCGCGGGACGAACGTGAACGGCACCAGCTGGTGGTACTGGCTGGGCAACGCGCGCGGCTGGGCCAGCGCCTCGTACGTCGACGCACAGGGACGCGTCCCGGACTGCTAGCGGCGCCGGCGGTCCACCGCCGGTCGCGACGGAGCCCCACCGCCGGGTGCGGTGGGGCTTCCGCCTGCGCGGGGCACGTCGGCAGCCACGGGCGGCGGGACCGGTCACCGACTCGCCCTCCCTTTCTCTTGACATGCACTTGCCCGCCCGCTGAGATGTGGTTGCTTTCGTTCGACACCGTTCGTTTGTGCGCCAATCATCCTCACCGGAGCCGCACTTGACTGCCGAACTGCACAGCTTCAGACAGCGCCTGACTGCCTCTCTGGGCACCCTCGCTCTCGTCGCGGGCGGTGTGACGGTCGCCGTGGAGGTGGCGGCCGCGCCGCCGGCCGCGGCCGTGGACAACGGTCTGGCCCGCACCCCGCAGATGGGGTTCAACAACTGGAACTCCACGCACTGCCGCGGCGAGTTCAACGAGTCGATGGTCGAGGGCATCGCGGACGCGTTCGTCGCGCAGGGCCTCAAGGACGTCGGCTACACCTACGTCAACATCGACGACTGCTGGGCGCTGCCGAACCGGGACGCCTCCGGCAACCTCGTCCCCGACCCGGTGCGCTTCCCGCACGGCATCAAGGCCGTCGCGGACTACGTGCACGCCAAGGGCCTCAAGTTCGGGCTCTACTCCAGCGCCGGCACCAAGACCTGCGACAACCAGGGCTTCCCCGGGGGCCTCGGCCACGAGCGGCAGGACGCCGGCCTGTGGGCGTCCTGGGGCGTCGACTACCTCAAGTACGACAACTGCAACAACACCGGAGCCGACGCCAAGCAGCGCTACCGGGCGATGGGCGACGCGCTCAAGGCCACCGGCCGGCCCATCCTCTACAGCATCTGCGAGTGGGGCTCCAACCAGCCCTGGAACTGGGCCTCGGGCACCGGCAACTCGTGGCGCACCACGGGCGACATCAGCGACTCCTGGTCGAGCATGATCGGCATCGCGCACCAGAACCAGTCGCTCGTCCCCTACGCCGGCCCCGGCGGCTGGAACGACCCGGACATGCTGGAGGTCGGCAACGGCGGCATGACGGACACCGAGTACCGCACGCACTTCAGCCTGTGGTCGCAGATGGCGGCGCCGCTGCTCATCGGCAGCGATCTGCGCGCCCCGAGCGCGGCCACCCTCGCGATCCTCAAGAACACCGACGTCATCGCGGTCGACCAGGATCCGCTCGGCAAGCAGGGCACGGTGGTGTCCAGCTCCGGCGGTCTGGTGGTGATGTCCAAACCCCTTGCGGACGGCGGCCGTTCGGTCACCCTCACCAACGAGAACACCTCCGCCCGGACCGTTTCGACGACCGTCGACGCCCTCGGGATCGGCGGCGCCTCCTCGTACGCGCTCAAGGATCTGTGGTCCAAGCAGACCAGCGGCACCACGGGCGCCATCAGCGCGTCGGTGCCGGCCCACGGCACGGTGATGTACCGGGTGACGCCCGGCGCCCCGGTGCTGCCGCCGACCGGGCTCAACCAGCTCGGCGACCTGCCCTGGACGTCGGCCGTGAACGGCTGGGGCCCGGTCGAGCGCGACCGCAGCAACGGCGAACAGGCGGCGGGCGACGGCCGGACGCTCACCATCAACGGCACCACCTACCCCAAGGGCCTCGGCACCCACGCCGCCTCGGACATCACGTACTACCTGGGCGGCGGCTGCCGTTCGCTGAACGTCGACGTGGGCGTGGACGACGAGTCCACGGCGGGCGGTTCGGTGGTGTTCCGGATCTACCGGGACCAGACGCTCGTCGCCGACAGCGGGCTGCGCACCGCGAGCGATCCGCCCGCGCACCTCTCGGCCGACCTGAGCGGCGGCGGCAAGCTCCGGCTCGTGGTGAGCGACGGCGGGGACGGCATCACCCACGACCACGCCGACTGGGCGAACCCCCAACTCGCCTGCGGCCAGGGCCCGTCGGCCGGTACGCACGCCCTGAGCGACCTGGCGTGGAGCTCGGCCAACGGCGGCTGGGGCCCGGTCGAGCGCGACCGCAGCAACGGCGAACAGGCCGCGGGCGACGGCAAGCCCCTGACCCTCGACGGCACCGTGTACGCCAAGGGGCTCGGCACGCACGCGGCGTCCACGGTGACCTACTACCTCGGTGGCACCTGCACCGCGTTCGAGGCGAGCGTGGGCGTGGACGACGAGGTGGGCGCGAAGGGTTCGGTCGTCTTCCAGGTGTACCGGGACGGGGTGCTCGCCGCCGACAGCGGCAAGGTCACCGGCGCGGACCCGGCGAAGGCGATCGGCGCCGATGTGAGCGGCGCGAACGAGCTGAGGCTCGTCGTCACCGATGCGGGCGACGGCGTCGACTACGACCACGCCGACTGGGCATCGCCTCAACTCACCTGTTCGTGACGGCGAGTTGAGGCCGTTCGAGGACGGTACCGGGGCCCCGGCCGTGCCGGGCGGGGCCCTCCCGGGTTCGCTACTTCGTGGCCACGACGAGGCGGGCGCGCGGGCTGCCGTCGGGGCGGCGGCCGAGCTCCTCCAGGGCGTACAGCTCGACGGAGAAGCCCGCCGTCGCGAGTTCCCGGCGTACGTCCGCGAGGCCGAAGCCTCGGTAGTACATGACGAACGGCGGCCGCCACAGCGCGTTGCGGATCCGCATGGCCGCGTCGAAGCCCAGCAGGGCGAGGTGGCCGGGGGTGCCGGGCCGGGCCGGCGCCATCACGGGGAACGCGAACCGGCCGCCCGGACGCAGCGCGGTGTACGCCTGGGCGTAGAGGTTCGGCCGCTCCTCGGGCAGGAAGTGGCCGAACGCCCCGAAGCTGACGGCGAGGTCGTACTCCGCGCGCAGCGGCAGCGCCCGCACGTCGCCGCGCAGCAGGTCGGCCTCCGGGTGCGCCCGGGCGGCGACCTCCAGCATCCCGGCGCTGATGTCGACGCCGGTGACCCGCTCCCGGCACACCTTGCCCAGGACGTCGAGGCCCGCGCCGGTGCCGCAGCACAGGTCGAGGCCCCGGCCGAACGGGCCGAGGCCCGCGAGTACGGACGCCGTGGCGTCGAGGATCACCTCGGGCGTGCGGAACGGGGTGTGGTCGAACTTCGGGGCCAGGAGGTCGTAGCCGTGCTCGACGGACGACAG
This sequence comes from Streptomyces sp. NPDC001828, assembly GCF_042892175.1. NCBI lineage: Bacteria > Bacillati > Actinomycetota > Actinomycetes > Kitasatosporales > Streptomycetaceae > Streptomyces > Streptomyces sp. NPDC001828. The sequence continues at coordinate 353,339 of NZ_JBIATV010000001.1, read as the reverse complement.
CGCCTGGACGGTGAGCTCACGGAAGCTGGGGCCCTCGGGTGTGAACATGGCTGCTCAGCTTAGAGGGCCACCGGGGTGCCTCGTGCCGTTCAGGCGGGTACGCGCGGCGCGGTATGGGCGGGCGGACGGGTGCCGCACACCGCGGCGCCGGCCGCGGCGGCCAGGGTGCGGCGGTCGGTGCCGCGCAGCTCCGGGTGCGCGGTGACCCGCACGCTCAGGCCGCGGGCGGCGGTCACCCGGCGCAGCGAGGTCGTGAAGTCGTCGCCGCCGAGGAAGGCCGCGACCGTACTGGGGAGGCCGCCCTGGAGGTAGTCGACGGTCATCGGCCGCACCGGGGCTCCCGCGTCGACGGCGGCCTGGAACGCGGCCCGCCGGAACCGGCCGCCCGCGACGGTGCACCAGGTCGTGGCCTGCGGGAAGACGAGGACGGACCGGCCCGAGCGCAACAGGTCGGCCAACTCGGCTACGGTGTCCGGCAGTTCACGTACGGCGCCGCGGTCGATGAAGCGGGTGCCGATCCGGCGGGCGAGCGTGCCGACCACCGGCCACTGGCCGACCTCGCGCTTGGCGAGGACGGTGACCGGCTGGACGGCGAGGAGCGCCACGGCGTCGAGCCAGGAGATGTGGTTGGCGACGATGAGCGCACCCGAGGTGGGCTCCCGCTCGGGCGGCCCGGTTTCGAGGCGTACGCCCAGGGCGTCGAGGACCGCGCGGGACTGGCCGCGCAGCGCGCGCGGGTCGGCGAGCCGCTCCCCCATCGCCACGCTGCGGATCAGGGTGTGGGCGAGGGCCGCGTACCGGCGGGCCGACTCGGTGAGCGGGACGCGCGCCGTGGTGTCCCCGACGCAGTCCGGGGTGCAGGGCGCCTCCACCGACCAGGGGTTCATCGGGTGTCCCCCAGGAAGTAGCGGCGGTAGCGGTCGCCGAGCCGGTCCATGTCGAGCAGCACGAAGAAGTCGGCCACATTGAACTCGGGGTCGTATGTGGGCGCGCCACACATCCAGGCGCCGAGCCGGAAGTAGCCGCGCAGCAGCGGCGGCAGGTCGGCGTAGCTGGGGCGGCCCTGCGCGGGGCCCGTCGGCAGCCACGGGCGGCGGGGGTGTACCCGCAGCTCGGGCGGCGAGGAGTGCTTGGCGTTGCCGAGCAGCCAGGCGCTGGAGGCGGCCGCGCCGCCGTCGGCGAGCGGCACGGAGGCACAGCCCGCGAGATAGCGGTGCCCCGAGAGGAGCACATAGCGGGCGAGCGCGGACCACATGAGGTTGATGACGGCTCCCGAACGGTGGTCCGGGTGCACACAGGAGCGTCCGGTCTCGATCATCGATGGCCGTAGCGCGGCGAGCGATCCGAGGTCGAACTCGCCCTCGCCATAGGAGAGTTGGGTCCGGCCGGGCGGCAGCAGCCGGTAGGTGCCGACGACCTCGCCGGTCGAGGTGTCGGTCACGATCAGATGGTCGGCGAGCGCGTCGAAGGCGTCGACGTCATGGCCGGGCAGCGGGGTGGCGAGGGCCGCTCCCATCTCCTCGCCGAAGACGCGGTACCGCAGCCGCTGCGCGGCCCGGATCTGTTCCTCGGTGTCCGCGATGGAGGTGGTGTAGGAGCCGGTGGCCGTGGGTGCGGTGGATATCGAGAGCATGGGGGTGCCGTTCTCCGCGACGTGATGCACAGTCGAATCCCTCTGTGGTTTCCGCATGGGCTTCCGCGCAGTGAGTATGGGATCGCCATATGTGCTGCCGGTGAATTGCACACGACGCGGCGTCGGGCATTGCCCGGCCCCGAGACACCCGGGGCCCGGTCGGCACGGGTGGACACGATGCCCGTTTTATGACCCTTCCGTAACAGACGTATCGCCACACGCCGCCGAGTAGGGCCCCTCGCACCGCTATGACCTGCACCGATAGCCGAATCTCTATGGCGCCTACGTCCTGAACGCTCTTGGACATCCGGGTGCCGGACCTGTTCTGCTGATCAGCACATGTCCGGTTCAACCCCATTCGGTATGTCTCTGGGAGCGTGATGAACAAGCCGCTGCGGCACATAGCCGCCTTCTGCGGGGTGATGGTGCTCGCCCTGCTGGTCCGGGCGACATGGGTCCAGTTCGTGAAGAGCGACACCCTGGCCAACGACAAGCACAACCGGCGGGTGGGGATCGACGCGTTCTCCCAGCCTCGCGGCGACATCGTGGTGGGCGGCCGGCCGATCACGGGGTCGGTGGCGACGCCGGGCTCCGACTTCAAGTACAAGCGGACCTACCAGGACGGGCCGATGTACGCGCCGGTGACCGGCTACCTCTCGCAGGCGCAGGGGGCCACCTTCCTGGAGGGCGTGCACGCGAAGGTGATGAACGGCAAGGACGACCGGCTGTTCTTCGACCGGGCCAAGTCCCTGTTCACCGGGGAGACCCCGCGCGGCGGCGATGTGATCACCACCATCGACCCGGCCGCACAGAAGGCCGCGTACGAGGGCCTGACGAAACTCAAGGCCAAGGGGGCGGTGGTCGCGCTCGACCCGCGGTCCGGCAAGATCCTCGCGATGGTGAGCACGCCCTCCTACGACCCGTCGGTCTTCTCCGGGATCTCCAAGAAGGAGGGCGAGGAGTTCCTGAAGCTCGACGCCGACAAGAGCAAGCCGTTGCACAACCGGGCGATCCGCGAGGTGTATCCGCCGGGGTCGACCTTCAAGATCCTCACCGCGGCCGCCGCCCTCGACCACGGCGTGGTCACGGACATCAACGCGGCCATGCCCGACGCGCCGGCCCCGTACACCCTGCCGCTCAGCACCACCAAGGTCGGCAACGACGTCGACAACTCGCTGTGCGACAAGGTGTCCCTGAAGACCGGCATGCAGTGGTCGTGCAACAACGTGTTCCTGCAAACCGCGTTGAAGACCGGCAAGGACAGGATGCGCGAGACGGCGGAGAAGTTCGGCTTCAACGAGGAGCAGTTCATCCCCGTCCGCACGGCGAAGAGCGGCTACCCCGACAAGCTGGACAAGCCGCAGACGGCGCTGACCGGCATGGGCCAGGGCAGCCTGACCAGCACGCCGCTCCAGATGGCCATGGTCACCGCGGGCATCGCCAACGACGGCAAGGTCATGAAGCCGTACATGGTCGACGAGCTGCGCGGTCCCGACCTCGCCTCGCTGGAGAAGTCCAAGCCCGAGGTGCTGAACCAGGCCGTCTCGGAGAGCACCGCGAAGAAGGTGCAGGAGATGATGGAGTTCACCGCGAGCGACGGCACCGCGAAGAAGGTGCGGATGGACGGCGTCACGGTCGGCGGCAAGACCGGCACCGCCCAGCACGGCGCCGATGTGCGCGAGCAGCGCCCCTACGCCTGGTTCGTGTCGTACGCCAAGCAGAGCGACGGCACCTCGCCGGTGGCGGTGGCCGTGTTCGTCGATCCCGCCGACATGGACATCCAGCGCTCGGAGATCGCCGGCGGCAAGCTGGGCGCGCCGATCGCCAAGTCGGTGATGGAGGCGGTCATGAAGAAGGGGGGTTAGGTCGCGCTGCGCTCGCTCTCCACTCTCAACTCCCTTTCCAGTGCGGCCTCGTGGGCGGGGTCGGGCTCCGCGACCGCCGTGCCGAAGCGGCCCGCGCGCAGCAGGTCGTGCCAGTGTCCGGGGCTCCAGTCGGCGGGCGGGGTGCTCTCGATGAAGTCCTCGACGAGGGCGAGGAAGCGGGCCGGGTCCGTGTGGAAGGGGAAGTGCCCGGCCCCTTCGAAGACTTCCAGCCGGCTGCCCGGCATGGCGGCGTGCGCGCGGTGGCCGTGGGCTTCCGGCACGACGCTGTCGCGTGAGCCCCAGATGAGCAGGGTGGGCATGCCCGCGGTCAGATAGCAGCGGTCGAGCATGGTGACGACCTGGCCGCGCGGGTCGACGACCGCGCGCAGGGTGCGCACGAAGACGCTGCGGGACCTGGCGTCGGGCAGCGCGTCCACCAGGCCGAGCAGATCCGGGGCGTCCTGGCCCAGGTCGGTGCCGAGCAGCCGCATCAGCTCGACGACGAGCCGGGTGGGCCGGCGCAGCGCGGGCCGCGCGAGCAGGGCGAGGACCAGTTCGGCGCCGGGGAGCGTGGCGGCGCGCAGCACCGGGTTGACCTCGCGGCCCACTCCCCCGGCGCCGACCAGGACGAGACGTTCGGTCAACTCCGGGTACTGGTAGGCGAATTGCATGGCCACGCCGCCGCCGAGGGAGTGTCCGACGAGGGTGGCGCGCTCGACGCCGAGCACGCCGAGCAGATCGCGCAGGCCGTTGGCGTAGGCGGCCACCGAGTAGTCGGCGCGCGGTTTGTCGGAGGCGCCGTGGCCGAGCAGATCGGGCGCGAGGACGGTGTAGCGGCGGGCGAGGCCGGGGATCAACTCGGCCCAGGTGGCCGAGGAATCGCCGATTCCGTGGATCAGCACGACGGGCGGACCCTGGCCCGCCGTGCGGTACGCCCGGCGGTAGCCGTGCACCACCCGGTGGCGCAGCCGTACGTCCTGGTCGTCCACCGGGCGCAGCCTGGTGCCAGTAGCCATCGACAACCTCCCCGATCCCGCCCGCACCACGTCCCCGTGCGCGTTCCCGTCCGCGTTCCCACTGGGTTCCCGGTAACGAGCGTAGAACCTTCACCGCATCCGCGATTACCAGCAGATTTCGCCACGGCGAAGCTCTGCCGCCGCACCCTTTCTGCCATGTACGGTTCAACCGCGCGCCGCACGGGTGTCCGTACAACGACGTTCTACGCGCGCAGACTTGGTGTCCCCACCACCTTGCCCCCACCCCTCATGGAGGTACGCAGGATGCTCGGAGCCAGCAGTTCCGCTCCCTCGCGCCGCCGGACCGCCGGTGTGCTGACCGCGCTCGCCGCGCTGGTCGTCGCCGGTGGCGCCGCGGCCCGGGCCGCCACCCCGCCCACGGCTTCCGCGCCGGCCGTCGCGGCGGCGGCCCAGCACCGGGTGCTGTTCGACAACTCCAAGGCCGAGACGGCCGGCAACGCCGACTGGATCATCAGTACCAGCCAGCCGGACCCGCTGGGCCAGAACCCCTCCCCCTCGGCCGAGAAGGACTGGACCGGCGCCCTGTCCTCCTGGGGCGTCGCGCTCCACAAGAGCGGCGGCTACGCCCTGAAGACGCTGCCTTCGGGCAACACGATCACCTACGGCACCTCCTCGGCGCTCGACCTGAAGAACTTCGACACCTTCGTGCTCCCGGAGCCGAACGTGCTGCTCAGCGCGGCCGAGAAGACCGCCGTGATGCAGTTCGTGCAGAACGGCGGCGGCCTCTTCCTCATCTCCGACCACACCGGCTCCGACCGCAACAACGACGGCGCGGACGCGGTGAAGGTCATCAACGACCTGATGTCCAACAACTCCGTCGACAGCACCGACCCGTTCGGCTTCTCGGTGGACTCGCTCAACATCGTCACCGACAACCCGAGGGCCATCAGCGACAGCGCCGACCCGGTCCTCAACGGCTCGTTCGGCAAGGTGACCGGCAGCATCATCCGCAACGGCACCACGGTGACCCTCAAGCCCGCCGACAACCCGGCCGCCAAGGGCGAGGTGTACCGCACCGGTTACTCCGGCAATACCGGCGCCTTCTTCGCCACCAGCACCTTCGGCAGCGGCCGCGTCGCCTTCTGGGGCGACAGCTCGCCCATCGACGACGGCACCGGCCAGTCGGGCAACACCCTGTACGACGGCTGGAACGACCCGGCCGGCACCGACGCGGCGCTCGCGCTCAACGCCACCGAGTGGCTGTCGGGGGCGGCCGGCAGCAGCGGCGGCGACCCCACGGGCTGCACCGGCGGCCAGCTCCTCGCCAACCCCGGCTTCGAATCGGGGAGTTCGGGCTGGACGGCCACCAGCGGCATCATCAACACGAGCGGCGGCGAGCCCGCCCACAGCGGCGCCTACAAGGCCTGGCTCGGCGGGAAGGGGACCGCGCACACCGACACCCTGTCCCAGCAGGTGACGGTCCCGGCGGGCTGCGCCGCCTCGCTCGGCTTCCAGCTGCACATCGACACGGCCGAGACGTCGAGCACGGCGTACGACACCCTCAAGGTCCAGGTCCTGAACGGCAGCGGGTCGGTCCTGGCCACCCTCGGCACGTACTCCAACCTCAACGCGGCGAGCGGCTACACCCAGCGCACCTTCGACCTCGGTGCCTACGCGGGGCAGACCGTGACCCTCAAGTTCACCGCGACCGAGGGCTCCAAGCTCCAGACGTCGTTCGTGATCGACGACACCGCGCTCACGGTGAGCTGACCCGGGCGCTCCGCCCCGGCTCCGGCCCGGGCGGACCGCGTCACCCCCGCAGCCGTACCGGCAGCGACTCGACCCCGTACACGATCGACAGCTTGCGGAAGGCGAGTTCGTCCGCCGGGACCGCGAGGCGCATCTCGGGGAAGCGGCGGGCCAGGGCGGGGAAGGCGGCGCGCAGTTCCATGCGGGCGAGTTCGGCGCCGATGCAGCGGTGGATGCCGTAGCCGAAGGCGAGGTGGCCGCCCGCCTTGCGGTGCGGGTCGAAGCGGTGGCCGTCCGGGGTGTGGGCGGCGTCGCGGTTCGCGCCGCTGAGCGAGCACAGCACCATGTCGCCCTTGGGTATGAGCCGGCCCGCGACTTCGACGTCCTCGCGGGCGAAGCGCGGGAAGGCCAGCTGGACGACGGTGAGGTGGCGCAGCGATTCCTCGACGAAGGCCGCGGCCGCCTCCTCGTCGTCCGCTATTCGCGCGAAGGCGTCCGGGTCCCTCAGCAGCACCAGGGCGCCGAGGGCCAGCATGCTCGCGGTGGTCTCGAAGCCGCCCGTCAGGACGCCGTCCGCCAGACCCGCGAGCTCATCGTCGCCGACGCTGTCGCCGTGCTCCTTGACGATCATGCCGATCAGGCCGTCGCCCGGGTTCTCGCGCTGCTTCTTGACGACATCGCGGAAGTAGGAGAGGGACGCGGACATCGCGCCGAGCGGGGCGGTGGCCCCGGCGAACAGGTCGAAGCGCTCCATGGCGAGCTGCTGGAAGTCGTGGCGGTCCTCGTAGGGCACGCCGAGCAGTTCGCAGATGGTGAGCGAGGGAATGGGCAGTGCGAAGGCCTCGACCAGGTCGACGGTGCCGTCCCCCGCCGCCTCCATCGCGTCCAGCCGCTCCTCGACCAGGGCGTCGATGCGCGGGGTCAGCCGGCGCAGGCGGCGCATGGTGAACTCGGGCGTCAGGATGCGGCGCAGCCGGGTGTGCACCGGCGGATCGCTGAATCCGAGCCCGCCGGGATGCTGCTCCTCGACGACGCCGGCGTTGCCCGCGAGGTGGGTGAAGTCGTTGCTGAAGCCGTCGGCCGAGCCGAGCACGGCCCTCACGGCGTCGTGCCCGGTGACCACCCAGGCGTCCATGCCGAACGGCAGCGGCACCTTGGTGACCGGCTCCTCGGCCTGCCGGGCGGTCAGCTCGGGCACCGGGTCGAGCCCGTCCCGGCGCAGCGGCATGAGCAGCGCGTCCGGCAGCAGCGAGATCGTGCCGGGGCCGATGCCGCGCTTCTGGATCCTGGCTAGGTAGGTGCGCCCGAGCCACAGGGTGACTCGGGAACGGAGATTTACCCTCAAGGCGGACTCCAAGGACAAGTTGTCCGGCCAGGACGCCGGGTACGGACTGAGTGGCTCAGGATAAGTGGCCCTGGGCGCCTCCCGGTCCGCCAGGGGCCGGGCTCCCGCGCGGTTTGCGGCCGCGACGCCCCTGGCGATCGCCTTCCGGGGCGGGGCGCCGTCCGGCCGGGCCGTGCTCCGAGCGGCGGTCCAGCGTTTGCGCGCACGATGGCGGAACTCAACTCGCCCTTCACACAAGGCGATCTACCGTGTGGTGCCATCCGCATCCGACCCGGGAGGAACCGTGCGTCTGCGCACCCTCGTCACCGCCGCCACCGCTTCGCTGGCCGTCGTCGCCTCGGTGACCGTCACCGATGCGACCGCCGCGGTCCGGCCGCCCGCCGGCGTCCCGCACGCCTGCTCCGCCTCCACCGCCCTCGAAGGCTTCTCGGACGGCCTGGACAAGACGCTGTTCCGGGGCACGGTCGTCGGCAATCTGTCCGGGCTCGCCGTGGACACCGACGGCACGATCGCCGCACTGTCCGACCGTTCGCAGCTGTTCAGCCTGAAGGTGGGCGGGCACCTCGCGGCCGCCCCCACCCGTGTCGTACCGCTCGCCGACGAGAAGGGCGCGCAGCTGGACTCGGAGGCCGTCGTCGTCGAACGCGACGGCACGCGGCTGATCACCTCCGAGGTCGAGCCGTCCGTACGCCGTTACGCCCGCGACGGCAAGCTCCTGGGCCGGCTGCCGGTCCCGGACGCCCTGCGGGTCGCCCCGGCCGGGCGGGCCATCGCCAACGCGACGTTCGAGGGCCTGGCCCTGCAGCCCGGCGGCCACACCCTGATCGCCTCCATGGAGGCCCCGCTCGCGGGCGACGCCAAGGACGCGGCCGGCCGCACCCTCGTCCGGTTCCAGACCTGGCACCGGGCCCGGGCGAAGGGCGACTTCACGCTCGCCCGGCAGTACGCCTACCCCGTCGAACCCAACGCGGGCGTCTCCGAGATCACCGCGACCGGCGACGGGCGGCTGCTCGTCCTGGAGCGCGGCTTCACCGCGGGCGTGGGCAATTCGATCCGCCTCTTCCTCGCCGACCCGCGCGGCGCGAGCGATGTGAGCGGGGTGGAGAACCTGCCGGGCCCCGCCCGTCTCGTCCGCAAGACGCTGCTCGCCGACCTCGCCGCCTGCCCCTCCCTCGGCGCCACGGCCAAGCAGCCGCAGCCCAACCCGCTGCTCGACAACATCGAGGGTCTTGCCGTGACCGGCCGCACCGGGGACGGCCGGCTGCGCCTCCTCCTGGTCAGCGACGACAACGAGAACCCGGTGCAGACCACCCGTCTGTACTCGCTGACCGTCCGGCTGCCCCGCCACGTCTGACCCGGCCGACGAGGCCTTGGGGTGTATTCATTCGCCTATGGCCCGTTTCAGACCGAACAAGTACTTTGTGCGTCATGTCATTTCGCTGCTCGTGATCCTGCTGGCCGCCGTCGTGGGGGTGCTGCTCTACTTCAACGAACGCGATGTCCGCCAGCAGGAGCACTTCGCGGGCGACACCCGCCCGGCGAACGGCGTGTACATCGACACCAGCATCCAGAAGGTCGACCCGGTCGCCCGGGAGCTGACGCTGCGCGTCCTGGTGCTCCCCCAGGGCTCCCTGCGCGAGAACGGCGACCCGTACACCCCGGCGGTCGACCTGCGGGTGGAGACCTCCTCGCTGATCCGGGGCACCCTCGACTTCAAGGCCGGGCGGCAGGTCAGCTACGAGGACGTGAAGGTGAGTCTCGACGGCGGTTCCGTCTCGGACTACCCCTTCGACCGGTACTCGACCACCATCGGCTTCGCCGCCGAGGCGGGCGGCAGGGAGGTGCCGGTCTCCCTGTCGCTGCGGGACGTCGACGCGTTCTTCAAGCCGACGATCGTCAGCCGCAGCCAGGACCACGGCTTCGTCGCGTTCGAGGTGCGGGTCAGCCGCTCGCGGGCCACGTTCATCCTGGCCTGGTTCATGATGTTCATCATGTGGGGGCTCGCCCTCGCGGTGCTCGGCGCCAGCTGGGTGATCATCGACCAGCGCCGGGGCCTGGTGTGGCCCGCGATGGCCTGGATGGCGGCGACCCTGTTCGCGCTCGCCGGGTTCCGCAACGCGGCGCCGGGCGGACCGCCGGTGGGCTGTCTGCTCGACTACGCGGCGTTCCTGTGGGCCGAGGCGATCATCTCCGCCTGTCTGGTGGCGGTCGCGGTGACCGGCATCATCTCCGAGACGCGCCACCGGGGCGACGAGGCCCCGGAGGTGCACGCCGACCACCACACCGACGCACACGCCGCGGGGGACGCGGGCGGCGACGGCGGCCACTGAATCCGGCCCGGGGGCGGGCGGGGGTCAACTCCCGCCCGCCGTGCACTACTTGAGGCCCGCGTCGAGAGCGTTCATGAGGGTGCCCGAGGGGGTGTCGCCGGACATCTCCCAGACGAAGGCGCCGAGCAGGTTCTTGTTCTTGATGTACGGCGTCTTGTGGCCGATCGACCAGGCGTCATCGAAGGACCACCACTGGCCGCCGTCCCCGGTGTAGCCGTACGTGGCGACCGCCTGGTCGTCGTGGTAGACGGTCATGCCGGGCACCGAGGCGATCAGGTTGGCGTAGCCACGTACGCCCGCCTCCTCGGGGAACTGGCCGGGCGCGGCCCCGGCGGCGCTCTGCCACGCCCCGTGCGCCCCGCCGTCCGCGACCGTCTTCCAGCCCCGCCCGTAGAAGGGGAAGCCGACGGCGAGTTTGCGCGGGTTGGTGCCCGCCGACAGATAGGCGGCCACGGCCGCGTCGACGCTGAAGTGGAAGGGGTAAGGGTCCTTGGGGTCGGGGTTGAGGTTGGCGGACTGGCCGGTGCGGTTCGGCTCCCAGGAGTTGTCGCTGCCCGCGCCGTGGAAGTCGTAGCCCTGGACCATGGCGTAGTCGAGCGAGGAGAAGACGCCGGAGCCCTGGGTGAGGTCCCAGCCCGCGCCGATCTTCACCGGGTCGGCGGGCGTGAACGCGGTGAGCAGCCGGTGCGGGCCGCCGAGTGCGTCGAGCTGCTTGCGGAACTCGGCGAGCAGCAGGGCGAGATGCGCCTTGTCGGCGGTGGAGTAGTGGTTGCCGGGGTGGCCGTCGGTGCCGGGCCACTCCCAGTCGATGTCGATGCCGTCGAAGACTCCGGCGCCGGTGCCGGGGCCGCCCGCGCCGTTGTAGAGGGGCAGGTTGCCCTTGATCCACACGTCGATGCAGGAGCTGACGAACTTCTTGCGGGAGGCGTCGGTGGCGGCGGCGTCCGAGAAGAACTTGGAGTAGGTCCAGCCGCCGATCGAGACGACGGCCTTGAGGTTCGGGTACTTGGCCTTCAGCTTCTTCAACTGGTTGAAGTTTCCGCGCAGTTGGCCCCATCCGTCGTCGGCCACCCCGTCGACGGACTGGGCGGCGGTCATGGCCCGCCCGTAGTCGGCGTCCGCGTCGCCCGCGCCGGTCCCCTCGTCGGGGTCCTGCGGGTTGCCGCTGACGCCCTTGGTGACGCCGGCCTGGCAGGTGAGGTTGGTGGGGTCGATGTTCTCGAAGGCGTAGTTGAGCACGTCCAGTCTGGCCGCGGCACCCGAGGTGTCGAGGTTCTTCACGAAGTACTGGCGGCCGTAGATGCCCCACTGCGCGAAGTAGCCGGCCTTCAGGTACTTGCCCTGGCCGACGAGGTCGTCGGTGGTGACGGAGAGCGCGGGCGAGGGGGCGGAGGCGTTGTCGGCGGCGTCGCGCGCCCGGACGGTGAAGGCGTACGTGGTCGAAGGGGTCAGGCCGCTCACGGTGGCGGTGGTGGCGGGGGCGGCGACCGTGGTCGCGAGGGTGCCGTCGCGGTAGACGTCGTAGGCGACCACGCCCACGTTGTCGGTGGCCGCGCCCCAGGCCAGGGTCACGCTGGTGGAGGACTTCGCGGGGGTGCGCGGGGCGCCCGGCGCGGTGGGCGGGACCGGATCGGAGGCGGGGTCGACGGTGGTCACCGCGAGCGGCTCGCTGCGCGGGCCGGGGTTGCCGCGGGTGTCCTTGGCCCGCACGGTGAAGGCGTAGCCGGTGGCCGGGGTCAGGCCGGTGACGGTGACGGAGGTGGTGGCCGTGGTGGCGAGCACGGTGTCGCCGGCGAGCACCTCGTAGGAGGCCACGGGGTGGTCGCCGGCGGTGGCCGGGGTCCAGGCGAGCGAGACGCTGTGCGCGGTGACGGCGCCGGCCTGCGGCTTGCCGGGCGCGGTGGGCGGTGTGTCGGGGGTGCCGTCGCACTTGTCCCCGTTGACGGTGCAGCCCGTGGGGGTGCCGAGCGGGCCGTTCGCGACGAACCAGTAGCTGTAGGGCTCGGTGGTGCCGCCGGGCGGGACGGTCGCGTTGTAGTAGGCGTTCTTGACGCTGACGTGGCGGCCGGTGACGGTCGCGTCGCCGTTGTAGTGGCCCGTGACGCTCACCCCGGCGGGCAGGTCGAACTCCAGGGCCCAGCCGGTGACGGGCGCCGAGGTGGCGTTGTGCACGACGAACGTGCCCTTCCACCAGGACCCGTTGTCCTGGGCGGCGAAGGTGGCGGTCAGGCCGGAGGCGGCCGCGGCGGGGGCCGCGCCGAGTCCGGTGAGGGCGGCGAGCGGCAGCAGGAGCGCGGCGAGCAGGACGGCGAGTCTTCGCCGGCGGCGCGCGGCGGCGGAACGCGGTGCGGACATGGTTCTCCCTGCGGTGAGGTGGGGGTGCCAGGGCTGTGCAGAACCGTGTGCCTTGCGGAGCGGTGCGGGTGACCCGCCCGATGCGACGCACCGTAGAAGGTCTGGACCAATCGGTCAACGGGTCGCGCGGTACGAGCCGTCGCGATCCCGCCGCCCGCGCCGCACAACACCGCCGCCCCGGCCGGAAGGAATCCGGCCGGGGCGGCGGGGTGCTCAACTGCGCTCCCCCGCAGGGGAGTCGGGGTCAGGCGAGGGTGGCGATGGCCTGGTTCAGGGTCGCCGAGGGGCGCATGACAGCGGAGGCCTTGGCGGCGTCCGGCTGGTAGTAGCCGCCGATGTCGACCGGCGAGCCCTGCACCGCGATGAGCTCGTCGACGATGGTCGACTCCTGCTCGCTCAGCGTCTTGGCCAGAGCCGCGAACGCCTCCGCGAGCTGGGCGTCCTCGGTCTGCTTGGCCAGCTCCTGCGCCCAGTACAGGGCGAGGTAGAAGTGGCTGCCGCGGTTGTCGATGCCGCCGAGCTTGCGGCTCGGCGACTTGTCCTCGTTGAGGAAGGTGCCGGTGGCGCGGTCGAGGGTGTCGGCGAGGATCTGGGCGCGCGCGTTGCCCGTGGTCGTCGCGAGGTGCTCGAAGCTGACCGCGAGCGCGAGGAACTCGCCCAGGCTGTCCCAGCGCAGGTAGTTCTCCTTGACCAGCTGCTGGACGTGCTTGGGGGCGGAGCCGCCGGCGCCCGTCTCGAAGAGGCCGCCGCCGTTCATCAGCGGGACCACCGAGAGCATCTTGGCGCTGGTGCCCAGCTCCAGGATCGGGAACAGGTCGGTCAGGTAGTCGCGCAGCACGTTGCCGGTGACCGAGATGGTGTTCTCGCCGCGGCGGATGCGCTCGAGGGAGAACGCGGTCGCCTCGACCGGGGACATGATCTCGATCCGCAGGCCCTCGGTGTCGTGCTCGGCGAGGTAGGCGCGGACCTTCTCGATGAGGACGGCGTCGTGGGCACGGCCCTCGTCCAGCCAGAACACGGCCGGGTCGCCGGTGGCGCGGGCGCGCGTGACGGCCAGCTTGACCCAGTCCTGGATGGGCAGGTCCTTGGTCTGGCAGGCGCGGAAGATGTCGCCCTCGGCGACCTCCTGCTCCAGGACCACGTTGCCGGCGGTGTCCACGAGGCGGACGGTGCCCGCGGCCTGGACCTCGAAGGTCTTGTCGTGGCTGCCGTACTCCTCGGCCTTCTGCGCCATCAGGCCGACGTTGGGCACGGAGCCCATCGTGGCCGGGTCGAAGGCGCCGTGCGCACGGCAGTCCTCGATGACGGCCTGGTACACGCCGGAGTAGCTGCTGTCCGGAAGCACCGCGAGGGTGTCGGCCTCGGCGCCGTCCGGGCCCCACATGTGGCCGGAGGTGCGGATCATGGCCGGCATGGAGGCGTCGACGATGACGTCGGACGGCACGTGCAGGTTGGTGATGCCGCGGTCGGAGTCGACCATCGCGAGGGCCGGGCCCTCGGTCAGCTCGGCCTCGAAGGCCGCCTTGATCTCGGCGCCGATGTGCGGCACGTTGTCGAGGCCCTTGAGGATCCCGCCGAGGCCGTCGTTGGGGGAAAGACCGGCGGCGGCGAGCACGTCACCGTACTTGTCGAAGGTCTTCGGGAAGAAGGCGCGGACCACGTGGCCGAAGACGATGGGGTCGGAGACCTTCATCATGGTGGCCTTCAGGTGCACCGAGAACAGCACGCCCTCGGCCTTGGCGCGGGCGATCTGCGCGGTGAGGAACTGGCGCAGCTCGGCCACGTGCATCACGGACGCGTCGACGACCTCGCCGGCCAGCACCGGTACCGACTCGCGCAGCACGGTGGTGGTGCCGTCGGCCGCCGCGAGCTCGATGCGCAGCGAGCCGTCCTCGGCGATGACCGTGGACTTCTCGGTCGACCGGAAGTCGTTCTCGCCCATGGTGGCGACGTTCGTCTTCGAGTCGGAGGTCCACTTGCCCATGCGGTGCGGGTGGGCCTTGGCGTAGTTCTTGACCGACGCGGGGGCGCGGCGGTCGGAGTTGCCCTCGCGCAGGACCGGGTTGACGGCGCTGCCCTTGATCTTGTCGTAGCGCGCGCGGACGTCCTTGTCCTGGTCGCTCTTCGGGTCGTCCGGGTAGTCCGGAAGCGCGTAGCCCTGGGCCTGCAGCTCGGCGACGGCGGCCTTGAGCTGCGGGATGGAGGCCGACACGTTCGGCAGCTTGATGATGTTCGCGCCGGGCGTCTTCGCCAGCTCGCCGAGCTCGGCGAGGGCGTCGTCGATCCGCTGGCTCTCCTCGAGGAACTCGGGGAAGCTCGCGATGATGCGCCCCGCGAGCGAGATGTCACGGGTCTCCACAGTGACACCTGCGGTCGAGGCGTACGCCTGGATCACGGGCAGGAACGAATGCGTCGCCAGGGCCGGCGCCTCGTCAGTGTGGGTGTAGATGATGGTCGAGTCAGTCACCGGGTGCTCCGCTCCACGTCTGCAACATTGCTCGACATCAAGATATCTCGTGATCGCACCGGGTCACGACGGGCCCCCGGCCCGGCCCCCTGATGCGCGGGGCGGGCCGGGGGCCCCGAAGGCCCTCGGCTCACGGGCGCACGGCACGGGCCTCGAAACGGCCGCGGCCCAGTTCTATGACGAAGGAGACCTGCTGTCCCTCGGACAGGGTCCTGGTCTCCCCCTCGATGTCCTCCCGGCGCACGTAGATGCCGTCGTGGTGCCCGATCGGCACGACGAATCCGTATCCCTTCTCCCGGTCGAAGTACTGGACGATCCCGTCACACCGCTCGTTCATGCCTCGCTCCTCGGGTGATCGCTCCACGGCTTGGCGAGCCGAGCCGGGAAGGGCGAAACCGGCTCGGTTCGCCAAGGATGGGGACGGGACGCGGACAACCGCGCCGGAACAGGGCCTGCCCGCGATGGGGCTCCCGCCGTCCCTGCGGCGGAACCGTCCATGGCGCCGGCCGCGGCCGGCCGCCCGTCGAACCGGACAGGTTCCTTGCCGGTAGGTATACCGCCGTGCTCCGCGTTTGATACCTCCCCCAGGGCCGCCGTCGCCCAGGATGCGGGGAAGGCGGGCCCGGCGTATGGCCCGCGTCAATTCGGGCGGGCGGACCATCAGCGGCCCGTCAAGGTACGGGGTCATATGTGGGCCGCACCCCTAGCGTCCCGACCCATGGGACAACAGACCACCCGCAGTGTGGCGGGACACGGCGCCGCATCCCCCGGCGGTGCCGAAGCGGTGGTGTACGACACCACCTGGGCCGGTGAGGCCCGCTCGGCGGCGGGGTGCGCGGCGGTGCTGCTCGGCCTCCTGCTGGCCGTCGACACCGTGGCCGGAACGCTGGACCTCGCGCGCGGCGGGCTGTGGAGCCTGCTGGCCGCCCTGCTGTTCGCCGTGCTCTGGCCGGCCCGGGTGTCGGCGGGCCCGGGCCTCCTGGTCTCGCGCGGGCTGCTGCGGCGGTCCGGGGTCCGCACCGACCGGCTGGTGTCGGTGCGCTGGTCCGACGGCGTCGCCCAGCGTCTGGTGCTGCGGGACACCGAGGGCCACCGCGTCGAGATCGACCCGAAGGTGCTCGTCGCCAATCCCCCGCTGTGGCACATCCTCGACCGGGACGCCCGCACGAGCCGCGACCGGAACGTGCTCTGCTGCGGCGAGACGGCCCTGCGCCAGCTGGCCGCCCGGGTGGACAGCGAGACGGCCCGCGCCGTGTGCGAAGTGTCCGGCCTCCGGTAGCGCCCCCGGCGCACCTTGCCCGGGACGCGCGCCCTGGCGCACCCGGCCCACCTGCGAGGACACTCGGCCCATGGGGCAGGATGGCAGCCCGTTCCGGGTGTCCGACGGTGTCCGTCCGCCCGAACGAGGCTCCAGGCAGCACGATCTGACAGGTGACAAGGTGACGACACATCACATACGGCGGTCGACGGCGCCCCTCGTTCCACCCTCCTCTGCTCAGCCGCGGGAGGGTGTCCGTTGAACCGGGGTCTCGTCCTGCACGACTGGGTGGTGGCGGCCACCGCTCTGACGGCGGGCATCGCGGCCGGGCTGCTGCTCCGCGTGCTGCTGAGATGGCTGGGCATCCACGCCCGCAGAACGCGCTGGAGCGGGGACGACGTCATCGTCGACGCGCTGCGCACCATCGTCCCCTGGGCGGCCACGATCGCGGGCATGGCGGTGTCGGCCTCGGCGCTGCCGCTCACCGCCCGGGTCGCGGGCATCGTGAACCATTCGCTGACCGCCCTGCTCGTCCTCATCATCACGTTCACGGCGGCCCGGGTGATCGCGGGACTCGTCCAGTCCGTCGCGCACTCCAGGACCGGGGTGGCCGGCTCGGCCACGATCTTCGTGAACATCACGCGCGTCGTGGTGGTCGCGATGGGCGTCCTGGTCGCCCTGGAGACGGTGGGCATCTCCATAGCCCCGCTGCTGACCGCCCTCGGCGTGGGCGGCCTCGCGGTCGCCCTGGCCCTCCAGGACACGCTCGCCAACCTCTTCGCCGGGGTGCACATCCTCGCGTCGAAGACGGTGCAGCCCGGTGACTACATCCGGCTGAGCAGCGGCGAGGAGGGCTATGTCGTCGACATCAACTGGCGCAACACGGTGGTGCGCAACCTGGCGAACAACCTCGTGATCATCCCCAACGGCCGTCTCGCCCGTACCAACATGACCAACTACGCCCGTCCGGAACAGGAGTTGACGGTCCTGGTGCAGGTGGGGGTCGGCTACGACAGTGATCTGGAGCACGTCGAGCGGGTCACCCTGGACGTCGTCGACAGCGTGATGACGGACGTGACGGGCGCGCTGCCCGGCCATGAGGCCGCGGTCCGCTTCCACACGTTCGCGGACTCCCGGATCAACTTCACGGTGATCCTGGGGGTGGGCGAGTTCAGCGACCAGTACCGGATCAAGCACGAGTTCATCAAGCGCCTGCACCGGCGCTTCCAAGCGGAGGGCATCTCGATCCCGGCTCCGGCCCGGACGGTCTCGCTCCAGCGGGACCCCTTCGAGCCGCCCGCCCCGGCGTCCTTCCCGCACCAGCGCGAGGCGCCGCCTGCCACCCTCGCGGGCCTGCCCGACCCCTCGGAGCCGCCGTACTAGAGGGTCCGTTCTCGCAGGTCAGAGGCGTTGTCGGCGGCCGGTGGTAGCGTCGGACGCATGACGCCGGAAGAGCTCGCCAACCTCACGCATCTGCGCCGGGCACGCGATCTCATCGACCGCGAGTACGCCAGGCCCCTGGACGTTCCGACCATGGCCCGGCACGCGCTCATGTCCCCCGCGCACTTCTCGCGACAGTTCCGGGCGGCCTACGGCGAGACCCCGTACAGCTATCTCATGACCCGCCGGATCGAGCGGGCGATGGCGCTGCTGCGCGGGGGCATGAGCGTGACCGACGCGTGCATGACGGTCGGCTGTACGTCTCTGGGCTCGTTCAGCTCCCGTTTCACCGAGGTGGTGGGCGAGACCCCGAGCGCGTACCGCCGCCGGGCGCACGAGGCGGTGTCGGCGATGCCCGCGTGCGTGGCCAAGGTCCACACGCGCCCGACGCGCGAACGCCCGAGCGCGCCGAGCGCGCCGAGCAGGATCCGAGAAGCGGGCGGCAACGCCGCGGCCTAACGTGGGCGGCATGACGATCGCTCTCCAGTACTGCCACATCACCGTCAACGACCCCGACGAGTCGCTCGGCTTCTACCGCGACGCGCTCGGCCTGGACGTGCGCAACGACGTCTCCGCGGGCGGGCACCGCTGGGTGACGCTCGGCAGCGCGACCCAGCCCGGTCTGGAAATCGTGCTCTCGGACCCGCACGCGGGCCGTTCGCAGGCCGACGGCGACACGATGCAGGAGCTGCTCACCAAGGGTGTCCTGCCGATGTTCGTCTTCCGCACCGACGACCTCGACGCGACCTTCGAGAAGGTGCGGGCCTCGGGCGCCGAGGTGCTGCAGGAGCCCATCGACCAGCCCTGGGGCCCGCGCGACTGCGCCTTCCGCGACCCCTCGGGCAACCTGATCCGCATCCAGCAGGAAGCCAAGGGGTAGCCCGGCGAATACGCCCGATCCCCGGGGCCGCCCGGCCGCCGCGTGAGAGACTGCGCGACACCTGCATGTCATGAACAAGTCATGTGCAGGCCATCTCGCACCGCCCACCCACGCGGCGCGCAAGGAGAAGGGCAACGACGCCATGTTCACATCCCCCCACAAGGGCTTAGGCCGGGCGAGCCTCATGCTGGGCGCGGCCCTCGCGTCGACCGTGCTGTGTGCCACGGCGAGCGCCGCGGCGCCCTCGGCGGCGCGCGGCGCCACGGCCGCGGACGCCGTCCCGCTCGCGGGCACCGCCATGCTCGCCAGCGCCCAACACGCCTGCCCCGTCGTGTACTTCGACCTGGGCGAGACCCTGGTGCACACCGCCGAGGACGGCAGCACCGGCTATCTGCCCGGCGCGGCCTCCTATCTGCGCGCCCTGCGCGAGCACCACATCCGGGTCGGCCTGATCACCAATGTGCCGCCCTCCTGGGGCGCGACCGACGCCGAGCGCGCCGCCCGCCTCAAGAAGGAGGTCGACGCCACCTGGAGGGGCTCCGCGCCCTTCGCCTGGCAGGACTTCGGCGACCGGATCCTCACCCCCCGTACCGACGCGGAACGCAAACCGGCGCCCGTCCTGTGGCAGCGCGCCATGGCCGGGTCGGGACGCTGTCGGCTCGTCTACCAGGCGGAGACGGCCGAGGAGGTCGGCGTCGCCGCCGCGCAGGGCTATGTGCCCTACCAGATCGGACGGCCCCACCGGCCCGAGTTCCTGCCGGTGCGTCTCGTCGAACTCCTCGGCCGCACCTCCCGCTGACCGTCGCCCCCGCGCCCGCTGAGGCACGCACACCTCAGCGTGGTCGCGCCCCCGCCGCGTCCACGGGCCGGGGCGCGGGGCGCCCGGGGGCGGCGCGGTCCCGCTTCACCAGGCCGCTGCGCAGGAGCAGTTGGAAGGCTCCGAGCAGTACGGCGGTGGCCAGCGCGCTGTGCCACAGCAGGGCGTCCAGGCGCCCGGCGGAGAGATAGGCGCCGGCGGCGACCGCGGCGATGGCGCACACCGCGCGGTCCACGATGCTCTCGACCGACAGCAGCGTGGCGCGCGGGGCGTGCGCGGGCATCGCGTCGTTCACGAGTTTGCGCTGCACCGGGTACGCGAACCCGGTCGCGGCGGCGAACAGGCAGAGCAGCGCGACCACGGTCCACGCTCCGCCGAGCGTCATGGCCGCCAGGGTGGCGGCGAGCGCGATGCTGAGGACCGACACCCAGGCGACCGGTGTCAGACGGCGGCCGAGCCACTGGGGGCGGGCCGAGCCGACCGCCTCGGCCACCGTCATCGCGGCGAGCACTCCGCCGCTGGAGGCCTCGCCGATGCCGTGGTCGAGCAGGATCGGCTGGAACAGGTTGACCTGGCAGATCCGGGACAGCGTGAAGAGGGCCACGCCCTGCACCATCACCAGGGCCAGCCACGGCGACGAGGCGACGCAGCGCAGCGCGGAACCCGCGTCCCGCAGGAACGCGCCGCGCCCGCGCCCGCCGTCCGCCTCCCGAGTACCACCGTTCACCCGGGCGATCCGGGGCAGCGCGACGGCGCAGGCCAGGGAGCCCGCGGCGCTGGCGGCACTGAGCACGTAGGGCGCCGCGTGGGCGACGGCCATGAGCGGTCCGACCAGCGGCCAGCAGACGACCTTCGCCGCGAGCCCGAGCGCCCGCGCCGTGCCCTCGGCCTTCAGATAGTGCTCGCCGCACTTCTCGGCCCGCAGCCCGTCGTAGAGATAGGCACTCGCCGCCCCCGACGTGAGCGAACGGCCCACCGCGATGGCGAGGAAGTGGACGAGGAAGCCGCCGTACGAGGCGCTGAACACCGGCGCCAGGTTCGCCGCCGTCATCACCACCGCCCCGGCCCTCAGACAGTTGCGGGCGCCGATCCGGTCGGCGATGAGACCGGTCGGGATCTCGAACAGGCAGAAGGCCACGTAGTAGATGCTCTGGATGCCGAAGATCTGCCCGTCGGAGAGACCGGCCTCCCTCTGGTACGCGTAGAAGACCGGCATCCACCACAGCAGGTTGAACAGGAGCTGGAAGCCGTAGTTGAGCCGGACGATCCGGCGGGCGGTCTCCGTGAGGCCACCGCCCGCCGCGCCGCCGGGGCGCCTGCGCGCGAGATGCGGGCTCACAGCGCGTAGGGGCGGATCTGGACGAGGCGGAAGTCGCCCCCGTCGGTCATCAGCCACTCGATGTCCAGCGGCCGGTCGAGGTCGTCCGCGCTGAAGTGGGACTGGAGCAGCCGGCCGGTCAGGGACAGGTCGGCGAGCCGGGCGCGGGTGGCGGCCGGAAGGCCGTCGCCCCAGGAGCCGAGCGCGACCGTACGGCCGCCGCCCTCCACCGTGTTGTACAGGTACTGCTGCGGCAGGACCGAGCCGTCGACGACCTGCTCCGGGGAGCCCGGCGAACAGTTCAGGTAGACGTTGCGGAAGTCCTCGCGGCGGGTCGGGTCGCAGGTCACCAGGACGCCTCCGAGCGAGGCGGGCACGTACTCCTGGATGATCACGCCCATGTAGGTGTCGTCGAGCGAGATCCCGACCTGGTGGCGCAGCCGCACGCTGCGCGGCGACACCAGGGACGCCCACACCTGGCGTACCGCGTCCAGGAGTTCCCCGGTGCCGCGCACGGCGGTGACCGAGTCGTAGACCCCGGCCGCGGAGAAGCCCGGCAGGTCCTCGGCGTTGGACGAGGAGCGCACCACCAGGCGCCCGCGCGCGGCCGACGGCACGGGAAAGGCCTGCATGATCTGCCGGGTGACGGACTCGGGAACGGGTGTGTGCCGGATGAGCTGCTGGAGTTGCAGACAGAGCGAGTCCAGCACGTCGGTGGCGTCGAGTTCGAGGGCCATCTTCAGCTTGCCGATGCCCTGTTGGAGGGCGGGCGACGAGGCGAGGAAGTGCTGCTGGAGCGCGAAGGGGAGAGCCACGCCCTCGGGGGCACCGACCGTGGTTGCCACGAACTCGGCTGCGGCCGAACGGAGTTGGGGCACGGACGGGCCGTCGACGCCGAGGCGGGCGGCCAGGTGGCCGTAGAGGTCCTCGCGCGGCGGGCGCGGCCGCCCGTAGAAGGCGGTGAGGTCGGCCGTCCGGCTGTCGAGTACGTGGTGCAGCTCGCCGAGGTTGGCCGCCTTGGTGCCGTACCGGTCGCGGTCGGCGCCGCGCAGCCGGTGCAGGGACAGCACGGGGGCGTCTTCGAGCAGGGGTGGTTCCAGGCGTATGCGCTGCTGGTGCCAGGCCGGGGCGCGCAGCTCCGGTTCGCGCTCCAGCGGCTCCACGGAGATCTCGTTCTCCGAGACCCGGTAGAGGATCCAGGTCCCGTCGAGGCCGTCCGCGCCGACGAGCTGGTCGAGGTCGAGCACGATCGCGTTGGGTATCCCCCAGCCGGAGGCCAGGACGTTGGTGTGCGAAAGCGGCGTGATCGGGGCCGTGTTGAGGAATCCGGCCACCCGGGGCACGTCGTCGGGCAGGCACGGCATGGCCACGATGTCCGCCCAGCCGAGTCCGGCCTCGGCGGCCGCGTACTCCTCGTGCGTACGGAAGTGACGCAGCCGCCCGGTGGCCTCGCCGGGGTTCAGGGGGGTGCGGGTCCTGGTGCCGAAGAGCTCGTGGCTCAGGATGCGCGGCACCCGCAGTTCGCTGATCGCCGCCAGCTCCTCCTCCTGCCCGTGGTTGGCGGGCTTGAGGAGCACCGGGAGCCTGCCGTCGACCCGGGTCCGCACGAACTCGTAGAAGAATTGCAGCAGTTGGCCGTTCATGGTGTCGGCCTCGGTCGTCTCCAGGACGAGGAAGGTGCGTTCCCGGCCCTCCGCGTCCTCGTCGGTGTGCAGCGACAGCACACCGAGCAGGAAGCGGCGCTCGGGGTCCATGTAGACGGAGGCGTTGAACGCGTCCAGGGTCGCGTCCAGTTCGGCGAGTTCCATGCCGAGGACGCGGGTGGCGATGTAGTTGACGTGGAAGGGGTGCGCGGCCGTGTCGAGGAGGTGCCAGACGTTCTCGGCGCGGTCGACGACGACCTTGAGGTAGGGATGGCCGGCCAGGACGCCGGAGAGCGTGCGGAAGAGCGGCAGGGAGAGGTTCTCGCCGATGACCGTGCGGTCCGTGGCCGGTTCGGGGGCGTCGGTGAACAGCGCGGTGGTCACAGGGACACCTCCGCGCGCCGCGCCTCGGGCAGCACCCGGGGCAGGGCGTCCACGAGCGTCTCGAAGTCGCGCAGCACCGTGCGCGGGTCGGTGGCGGAGAGCAGGCATAGGGCCGCCATGGTGTTGGCCCCCGCGGCCGGGTCGTAGACCGGCACGACGCTGCCGTCGGGCAGCGAACCCTCCGCGACCACGGACAGCTCGCTGCCCGGGCTGAGCGGCACGCGCGCGGCGACCGCCGGGAAGTCCCAGATCCTGCGGTCCTGCCAGGCCTCGCCCCGGCCGTCGACCGCGAGGACGACGAGGGAGCCGGCCGCGCCCCGCGCCCGCTCCGGGGCCAGGGCCTGTTCGGGCCACTCGACCGGGCGCCCGAGGAGCTGGTCGACGAGCATGCCGACGAGGTCGAGCCCGAAGACCTCCTCGATCTGCGGCACCGTCATCGCGCCGCCGAAGCGGGCGGCCGTCTCGATCAGCCACATGGCGCCGTCCGCGCCGAGCTTGATCTCGGTGTGCGTGCCGCAGTCGCGAAGGCCGAGGGCGTCGACGGCCCGGCGGGCGAGGGCCACGATCCGGTCCTGGGCGTGCGGGGAGAGCAGCGCGGGGGTGATGCCCGCGCGTTCGGTGAACGGCTCGACCGTGGGCATCCGGCCACTGAGGCAGACCGGGTGGAAGACGCCGTCCGCCACCACGCCCTCGACGCTGACGTAGTCGCCCCAGCCGGGCTCGTCGAACCAGTCGGACACGGCGCCGGTGACGATCTGCTCCACCACGAAGTCGGCGTTGGCCTCGGCCACATGGAGTTCCGCGTATCCCAACTGGGCCGATTCGGCCATGACTTCGCGTGAGCGGCGCCAGGCGGCCGGGACCTCGTGCGGGGAGCGGATGATCTGGTGCGCGGTGGACCCGGCGCTCCAGGCCGCCTTGAGGAGCATCGGGTAGGGCAGCACACGGGCCGCCTCGTGCAGGTCCCCCTCCGTGGCGACGGCACGGAACTCCGGCTGTGGCAGGCCGTGCTGCTGCCAGGTGCGCCGCATCAGGCGCTTGTCGCGGGCGAGCGCGGCGGCGCCGCCGGCCCCGGCGAGACCGAGCGCCTCGCACGCCTCGGCCACGGCCACGACGGCGTACTCGGAGAAGGTGAGCACCGCGTCCGCCCCCACGGACTCGGCCCGCGACACGATCAGTGACACCAGGTCGGAGCGCTGCGCGTCGGCGGGCGTCACGACCGAGGCGCACAGTGTCCGGGCGGCATCCGCCACACCGGGAGGAAGAGCGCTGAGCGCCAGCAGGTGCACTTCCGCCCTCGCCGCCGTCCGGGACAGGACGTGACCGAGCGGCGGACCACCCTTGGCATGCACTAACAGCACCTTGCTCACTGAAGTTCGTCTCCATTCGTCCGTCGGGCACGTGGCGTACGCGTCGCTCGCGTCGCACGTGCCGTGTGTGCCGTACGCGTCGTCGTACGGACCGTGATGTGCGCCCGGGCGTGTGGGGGAAGGGCCCGGTGCGTGTGCGGGGCGTGTTCACCCGCACACTCAAGGGGACCACCCGACAGACGCCCGCGGCACCGCTGGGGACGTCTGCCGTTCAGGCAAATGCCTGAGTCGCAGGCCGTGTTGGGGTACCGGGTGAGTTCCGCGCGAGCTCGCGGCCGGCCGCCACTTCGGCCGAGAACCGAGCTTGCGCGGGACCGGGACGGGAACCCATCGCGTTGTGACTGTGCGTCAGCCAGTCACGTACGGACGGAGACCGCTGTGGACGATTCCAGCCTCAAGGCACTGCTCGAGCACGTGCCCGTGTTCTGGGGGGAGCTCGACGAGCCGTGGCGGGCCCGCTTCGACGGTCGCGTCCCCGGCGCGGGCCGCCCCTCGGGCGGGAGCGGCACCCACAGCCCGACGGGCGGCCGCGCGGCGCGGGCCGACGCCCACCCCGGCGCCCCCGAAGTCCCGGGACGCTACGACGCGTTCGCGGGCCTCGCCGACCTGGCGCCGGCCGCCGCCTTCCTCCGCGACAGCGAAGGCCGCTACCTGTGGGCCAACCACGCCTACGCACACCTCTACGGCACCGTTCCGGAGCAACTCGTCGGCAAGTACATCGAGGACTTCGACGCTCCCGCCGAGGCCGTCCAGTTCCGCGCCCTGGACCAGGAGATCCTCGGGCGCGGCACTCCGGTGCGCCACACCCTCGACTACCGGCGCCCGGACGGAACCCCCGGCCAGGCGGTGGGCCACCGGTTCCCGGTGCGGGAGGACGAGCGGACCTGTATCGCGGGGATCTACGTGGACATCACGGACCAGCTCCGCACCAGGGTCCAGTGGCAGGAGGCCGAGGACAACCTCCAGGCGTTACGGGACCACAGCGGCCTGCCCTGCGCGCTGCTTTCGGCGAACGGACGGGTGGTCCAGGCGAGCGCGGCGGCAGCCGAGGTCTTCCAGCTCGGCCTGCCCGAGCTCGTCGGCCGCCGCGCCCACACCCTGCTCGCCCCCGACCCCGGCCTCGACCGGTTGCACCGCCGGTGGAACGGGCTGATAGCGCGGCGCACCAGACGGGTGGAGACGTCCGCCGTACTCGTCGACGCCGAGGGGCGGCAGCGGCGCGCCCAGCTCCATCTGACGACGGTCGGCCATTCCACCGCGCGCGCCCGGCACGTGTGGGCCGTCGTCACCCACCAGAGCCTCGCGCACGAGACCCATCCGTCCCTCACGGCGGCACAGATCCGCATCCTTTCCCTGCTGGCCGCGGGCAGCAGCAACGGCGACATCGCCACCTCGCTGAAGCTGTCGCGCCAGACGGTCGACTACCACCTGAGCCGGCTGCGCGACCTCCTGGGCGCCGCGACCCGCCCCGCCCTCGTCGCCCGCGCCTACGTCCTCGGCATCCTCTCCCCGCGAGCCTGGCCGCCACGGTCGGCCACGGCGACACATCCGCTCAGTACGGCTTGAGGGGGTGCGGGCCGAACTGGTCCCCGAATGAAGGCCGTTGACGGCAGTGCGCAAGGCCGTTGACGGCCGAGCAGGACGGAGAGGGCGGGCGAAAAGTAATCCGTTGGCCAAAGCTCTGCCGCCAGGCACAATGGCCCGCGATGATCTCCCCCGCCGATGAGCTGCTCGCCGCGCTCGAACCGCTGCCGCACGCCGCCCGCCTCCGGCACACCGCCGTCACCGCTCATCGCCTCGCTGCCGGAGGCGGACTACGCCCTCTGCTCGCCGCCCTGGACGCGCGCGGCCCGTACGAACGTCGTCTCGCCGCGCTGGGCGCCCTGGCCGCCGGGGAGCTGGACCACCTGGCGGCCCGGCTCGGCGATCCCGACCCGGTGGTACGCCGCTACGCGCTGCGCGCCGCCCGGCGTCCAGCCTTCCCGGACGCCGCCGTCGAGGCCGCTTACGACGACGCGCCCGCCGTGGTCCGCGCCGACCTGGCGCGCCTGCTGCGCACCGGGCGGCGCCCCGAACTAGCCGAACGCCTTGTGCTGCGGGTGCGCGCCGAGTACGGCGTCCGGGACGCGGCCCGCCTGCTGGCGGGCTGCTCCCCGGAGTTCACCGCACGGCTGCTGAGCGAGCTCGCCGAGGGGCTCGCCGGCGAGGACTGGAGCACGCTCGCCGTCCGCCATCCCCTCGCCGTGCTCGGCCATGCCGAACGGACCCTGGCCGGTCTCAACGGCCGCTTGCGCGACGGCTGGTGGAGACTCCACGGCGCGGCGATCGCCGCTGCCCTGCCCTCCGCACCGGCACGCACCCTGGACCTGCTCGTCCGGTACGGCCCGCGCGGTCTGCCCGGTCCGGTGCACGACCGGCTGGGTGAGCTCGTCGCGGTGGACGCCGAGCGCGTCACCCGCTGGTTCGCCGACCCGGGCCGGTCGGCCGACCGATGGGAACGGACGCCCGGCCGCGCGGTCATGCGGCAGCTGGTCGCCGCGGATCCGCCGTCCCTGCCGCGGCTCGCGGCCAGGTGGATCCACCGAACGGCCTTCACCACCCTGCTGCTTTCGGTGCCGCCGGCCGGCCGGGCCCGCTTCCTGGACGCCGTCGTCGCGGTGGCCCCGTTCCCCCTCGGCATCTGGTCGAGCGCCAGGGTGCTCGCCCTGCTGCCCGCCGGCGAACGGCACGTCAGGGCCCGCGCCGCGGTCGAGAAAGTCCGCGCCGAACGCGGCTCGGTCTGGGACCTGTGGCATCCGCTCGCTCTGCTGCCGCCCGCCGAGGCCCAGCCCCAGCTCCTGGCCGCCCTCGCTACGAACGACCCCGACGAGCGCGGGACGGTCTGGGACCGGCTGGTCGCCAACGCGAGCGGGAGCCGTGACCCGGAACAGGTCGTGAAGGTCCTCGCCCTGGCCGCCTCGCGGCTCGGCAAGGAGCGCGACCCGGTTCGGCAGGAGGCCCTGGCCGCCATCGCGGACGTACCGGCGCCGCTCCTCGTGACGGCCCTCAGGACCGGCACGCCGGGAGAGACCGCCCCGGCGTCCGACGCCCTGCGGCGGCTCTGCCTGGACGCCCTGAACGCACGGGACTGCTCCTCCTCGACCCGGGACACGATCGGGGGCATGGCGGTCGGGCTGCTCGCCGCCGCGGCGCAGACAGCGGGCGACGCGGACACCGTCGCGGCCCCCGTCGACGGCACCGGGACGGCGGCCGAAGCGGATGACTCTGCCCTGCGGACGGCGGCACACATCGTGGAGGCCCTGACCGCGCACACCGGCCGGGTGGAACTCGGGCCCCCGGGCAGCCTGCGCCCGCGCGTGGCGAGCACCGTCCTGGACGCACTCGGCACCTGGCTCGACCGGGCCGCGGCCCGACGGGACGTCACCCCGCTGCTCGCCCTGGTCACGTCCTGCGGCCGGGACGCGCAGCGGCTGGCCGGACTGCAGGTCCGCATCGAAGAAGCCCTGCGCACCTGCCCGGACGACGTCTTCGACGAGGTCGCCGCGGCCTGGCTCGCCGATCGCGCCAACCGTGGCGACCGTGTGGCCGAGCTTCTGGCGTGGGAGCCCGGCGCGGCCTTCCTGCCCTCCGTGCTCGCGGTCCTCGCGGCGGACCGCACCGACCTGCTGGACCGCGCGCTGACGGAGACGACTCCTCCCGGCCGGTTCCCTGTTGCCGGCGCCGCTCGGCCGCTTCCCCCCTTCCGGTACGCCGACCGGTGGCTGCCCCGGCAGCAGCGGGCGGCGGTCCGGCTGGCGGCGGCCGCCATCGGCGATCGCGGTCGCGGCCTGGACGAACGTGCCGCCCTGCTCCGCGCGGTGGCACCGGTTCCGCACTACGGCCGAACCCTGCTCCGGCGCCACACCGCCGCGTCCGGGTCCGCCGAGCCCGCCCTGAGGGCGGCGGCCCTCGACGCGGCCGCCCACACCGACGAGCCCGCCGCCGCTCTCGACGCCCTGCTGGAGCTCGCCGGCGACGACGAGGCCGCCACGGCATGGTCTGCGGCCGGCCGCGCCGCCGCCCATGCCCGGCCCGCCCGGCTCGCCGCCCTGCTCGGGGACGTCCTGACCCGGGAGGCCGGCGTCAAGGTCACCGTGCGCAAGTCGGCCGCGCGGCTCGCCGCCCGTCACCTTCCGCCGGACTCCGCCACGGCGCTCCTGTCCACGGTGGCCCGCACGCCGGGCGTTCATCCCGACGTGCGGGACACCGTCCTGGGCCTGGCCACGGGGCTGCTGCCCGACGAGAGGATGTGGGCCCTGCTGGAGTCGGCGGCCACGGACGGGCCGTCCTCCGCCCGGCATACGCTCCTGAACCTCGGCCCGGCGGACCTCGCCCCGGCTCACCGGTCCAGGTACGGGGAGCTTTTGGCCCGACTGGCCCGCGCGCGTCAACCGGCCGAGGACAAAGCCCTGTCGCACCTCCAGGACTGGGCCGGGTACGCGCCCGGGGCCGGCCGGGTGCTGGCGGAGGTCTGCCTCGACCTCTCCGCCGCACGCACGGATGTCCTGGGGGCGGCTTCCGGCCTCAGGGACCTCGCCCGGTCCGGACTCCCGCACCCGGTCGGCGGCGTGGAGCCGGGCAGCCTCCTGCACGGCGTCGTGGACGGGCTCCTGGCCCACGTGGCGGCCGGCGAAGCGCAAGGTGGCGGGCCCGTCGGCGATCTGCCCGCACGCCGTCGCCTGCGCTCCCTCGTCGGCTCGACGATCGGGGACCATCGCCTGTGTGCCGCCCTGGCCCGTCAGCTCACCGCCGAACCTGCGGTCACCTCCCTCCGGGCCGACCTCCTGGTGCGGGCGATCGACCTGGACGCATCCGAGGCCGAACTGCGGCTGGCACTAAGGGAGTTGACCGACGCGATCGGAGGCCGTCCGGTCCTGGCGGCGCGTATGGCCAGGACCCTGGAGGAGGCGCACCGGTACGGGGGCCCGCCGGCCGACCCCGCCGCCGCCCTCTCGGTGGTCCGCGCCCTCGGCATGCACGGCGGCCTCGTGGAGGGCCTCCTCGCTGTCGCCCTCGCCAGCGCCCTCGGCATCCGTCAGGGCTGGCCGGCCCCCGGCCGGGCGGCCGTCGTCGAACTGCGCCGCCATCCGGAGGCGGAGGTCCGCGAGGCGGCGTACGCCACGGATCTGAGCGGAGACTGAGACTGGGACTGGGACTGGGACTGGGACGACGTGCGTAGCGCCCATCGGCGACGCCCCGCGTGTGGTGCGTCAGCACATCACGCGCGACGTTCCGAAGACGTACCGCCCGAAGACGGTACTGATCGAGGGGTGAATCCCGGGCGGGTCACGACGCCGGGTCGCCGCGCGGTGGCAGACGCTGGGTGATCCGGTCGAACAGGTCCGTCAGCGGCTCACCGATGTCCTGGCCGAACTCCGTGAGCCCGTACGTGACTTGGGGCGGGGTCGTCGGCTCGACCTCGCGCCACACCAGGCCGTCCTGGACCAGCGCGCGCAGGGTCTGGGCGAGCATCTTCTCGCTGATGCCCTGAATGCTCTCGCGCAGCTCGTAGAACCGAAGGGCGCCGCTCCGCAAGGAGATCAGCACCCAGATTCCCCATCTGCTGGTCACGTGGTCGACCATGTCCCGCGCGGGGCAGTCGGTGTGAAACACCTCATACCGACGACCGGTGGCGACCTGCTTCAGCTGCACGCCTTCTCCCATGCCAGGAGCTTACCTCTGGGTACGTTCTTACAAAAAGTAAGCCCACCTCCTAGCGTCAACTGCCTTGGTACTCACAGCAGTAGGAGCTGAAGATGATCGTGGTGACCGGAGCTACCGGAAACATCGGCCGACCCCTGACGCAGGCCCTGGCCGAGGCCGGCGAGCAGGTGACGGCGGTGTCGCGGCACCCGGCGCAACTGCCGGACGGGGTCCGCCACCTCTCGGCCGACCTGGCCGAACCGGCGGGCCTGGCAGCCGCGTTGGACGGGGCGAAGGCGTTGTTCCTTCTGCTGTCCGGCGACCTGCACGCCCCCGGGGCCAGGCCGGCCGGCCTCGTCGAACTGGCCGCGGCCCAAGGGGTCCGCAGGATCGTCCTGCTGTCCTCTCAGGGCGTCGCGACCAGGCCGCTCGGCGCGTCCCGGATCGCGACGCGCGCGGTGGAGGACGCCGTGCGCGATTCCGGCCTCGAATGGTCCGTTCTGCGCCCGGGCGGCTTCGCCTCGAACGCCTTCGCCTGGGCCGAATCCGTCCGCACGCAAGGAACGGTCGCCGCTCCCTTCGGCGATGTCGGGGTTCCGGTCGTCGACCCGGCGGACATCGCGGCGGTCGCGGCGGCCTGCCTGCTGGACGACCGGCACACGGGCGGGACCTTCGAGCTGACCGGACCGGAGGTGATCACGCCACGCCAGCAGGCCGAGGCCATCGCCGACGCCCTCGGCTCGCCGGTACGGTTCCACGAACTCACCCGCGCCGAGGCCAAGTCCGGGATGATCCGGTTCGTACCGGCGGAGCTCGCCGACGACACCTTGGACATCATCTCCGACCCGAACCCCGCCGAACTGCGGATCAGCCCGGACGTCGAACGGGTCCTCGGCCGCGCCCCGCGCCCCTTCGGCGACTGGGTCACCCGCAACCTGGCCGCGTTCCGCTGAGGCGCCAAGGCCGGGCCTCGGCCCCCCGAGTCACGGACTCGGCGGGGCCGGGCCCGGGCCCCGTCGCCGGCCTGCTCGCGAGGAGGGGGCCGGGTGTCGGTCAGGTACCGGCCGGCGCGACCGGACCGCCCGTCAGATAGCGGGTGAGCATGGTGACGAGTTCGTCCTCGAGGTGGGCGATGTCGATCCGTCCGGGGCCCGCCATCATGCGGTGCACCACCATCTCCACCGTGGACACGACGAGCCGGGCGGCGACGTCGAGGTCCGCGACCCGCACCTCCGGGTGATCGCGGAGCAACCTGCGGGTGTGAGCGATGTGCCGAAGCTCGTGCTGGGCGACCCGCGCCAGCAACTCCGGTGCCCGGGGCCCCTGTTCGAACATCACGCGGAGCAACTGCGGATCGTCGCGGTGGTTCTCGATGGCGCTGCGCACCTGGCGGCGCATGACGCCCTCGATGGACTTCGGCGACGGCTCGTCCTGGTGCCGCGACAGGGCGGCCATCCCGGCGTCGAGGTGCCGGGTCAGCAGCTCGACCAGGATCGCGTCCTTGTTCGGGTAGTACTGGTACAGCGACCCGATCGACACCCGGGCCCGCTCGGCGATCCGGTTGGTGGTGCCCGCCGCGTACCCGTGCTCGGCGAAAACGCGAGCAGCGGCGTCGAGAATGCGCTGCCGGGTCAGCTCCGCCCGGACCTGACGGGGCTGTTTACGTGGCTGAAGTCCGCGGCGGTCGGACGTCATGGCACCTCCTGCGCGGGGCCGCGAAAGCGAGTAGCGGACGACCTGAGTAATTGCTCACAATAGCGTCATGAGCTGCGGCGATGCGAGCCGATCGCCCGCTGCCGCAGTCCGCAACCGGCCTGAGGAAGGTGCCATGACGCATGCCCCCGCGCGCCCTCGACGCGTCTCGCCCGTCGAGGTACGGGCCCGGCTCGGCCGGCCCGAGCCCATGGTCGAGGCGAAGGTGCAGACCCGTATCGACGACTACTTCCGCCGCTTCATCGCGCACTCGCCGTTCCTGACGATGGCCACGGCGGACGCGGCCGGCCGCGCCGACTGCTCGCCCCGGGGCGACTACCCGGGGTTCGTGAAGGTCCTCGACGAGCACACCCTCGCGCTCCCCGACCGCCCCGGCAACAAGATCGCCGACTCCTTCCGCAATCTCGCGGAGAACGACGGCGTCGGCCTCTGCTTCCTGATCCCCGGCATGCGCGAGGTGCTGCGCGTCAACGGCAGCGGCTATGTGACGGACGAGCCGGACGTACTGGTGCGGATGCGCACCGAGGCCAGGCAGCCGGAGCTCGCCATCGTCGTCGAGGTGGCCGAGGCGTACTTCCACTGCGGGCGGGCGTTGATCCGCTCGCGGCTGTGGGACCCCGCCAGCCAGGCGCTCGCCGAGGGCATGCCGTCGGTCGGCGAGATCGCGGCGGCGCAGTTCGGCGTCGACGTGGACGTCGAACTGCTCGAACAGACCCTGGAAGACGGCTATCGCAAGCTCTACTGACCCGGCCCCGCCGACCGACCGCGCGCAGGCTCTACCGACCGGGCCGTACCGGCTCCCGGCTCCCGGCTCCCGGCTCCCGGCTCCCGGCTCCCGGCTCCCGGCTCCCGGCTCCCGCAAGCTCTACCGACCCGGCCGGAGCGGCCGACGGCTATCGCAAGCTCTACTGACCGGCCGGAGCGGCCGACGGAGGAAACACCGATGCAACGGACCGTCGTCGAGCACATCGAACCCGTCGCCGAGGACGTCGTCGCCCTCACCCTGCGCGCCGCCGCCGGCGAACTCGCACCCTGGGAGCCCGGGGCCCACATCGACCTGGCGCTGCCCAACTGGCTGACCCGGCAGTACTCGCTGTGCGGGGACCCCGCCGAACGGGACGCCTACCGCGTCGCCGTCCGCAACGACCCGCTCAGCCGGGGCGGTTCGGAGTACGTCCACCGGTTCCTGCGGCCCGGCCGCGCCCTCGACGTCTCGCTCCCACGCAACCACTTCCCGCTCGTCCCCGCGTCGGGATACCTCTTCGTCGCCGGCGGGATCGGGATCACGCCCCTGCTGCCGATGCTGCGCGCGGCGGTGGCTGCCGGGCTCCCCGCGACCCTCCTGTACGCGGGGCCGTCGGCGGACCGCATGCCGTTCGCCGGCGAGCTGGGCCGCGCCTACGGCGACCGGGTGCGGGTCGTGGAGACGAAGCGGCAGGGCCGGCCGGACCTCGGCGCCCTCGCGGCCGCGCTGGAACCGGACACCCTGGTCTACTGCTGCGGCCCCGGTGCCATGCTGGCCGCGGCCGAGGCGGTGTTTCCCGCCGGGCGGCTGCACGCCGAACGGTTCCGGCCGGCGATGCGGGCGTTCGGCCCCGACACCGCTTTCGAAGCGGTCTGCGCCCGCTCCGGGCACACCGTCTCCGTGCCTGCCGACGAGTCCCTGCTCGACGCCCTGGCCCAGGCCGGACGCCCGCTGCCCTCCGGCTGCCGCGAAGGCGTCTGCGGCAGCTGCGAAGTGCCCGTCCTGGACGGCACACCCGAGCACCGGGACGACATCGGCGCGCCCGAGGGCACGATGTACGCCTGTGTGTCCCGGGCGCTGTCCGCCCGGCTCGTCCTCGACCTCTGAGGGCACGGCTTGGAGGGCGCGAGACGTACGGCGTGCGCGGCCCGCCTGACCCGCGCGCTACAGGAGGTCCTCGCGGCCCCAGCCCGGGTCGGGCCCGGAGCCGCTCTCGGGCGTGGAGCCGGTCTCGGGCGTGGAGCCGGTCTCGGGCCCTGAGCCGGGCGACCCGCGTCTTCGGTGCAGCCCCATCCTCACCGCCCCGATGACGGCCTTGCCCAGCACCGCCAGAACGATCAGGTCGACGATCATCTGCACGCTGGTCAGGGCCCGGGCCACCTCACTGGTGGGCACGATGTCGCCGAAACCGACGGTCACGAACACCGAGATCGTGAAATACAGCGCGGCGGTCCGGGTCAACGGCTCCGAGAAGGACCCAGGGAAGTCGTGGGCGAGCAGGAAGTAGGTCGCGGAGAAGAGCACCAGGAAGAGCGGCACGGCGGTCGCCACCGCCTCGATGGCGCGGAACCACGGATATGCCGCGCGGGTGATGGTGCCGAGCTGCCACACGAGCAGCCACCCGAACACGACCAGCGCGCCCATGAGCATCACCACCGTGCCCACACCCACTCCCCAGTCGAGTGGTGCCGCGTAATACAGGGCCGTCACCAGGACCGCCGAGGCCAGGGCGCGCACCACATGCACCGCCCGGGACAGGCGCGACAGGCGACGGGCTCCGGGGCCTGCACGTTCCATGGGGCGCTCCCGCGATGCGTGAGTAGGGCTTGCGAGCACTTACGAGGTCTCACGCACCAGGAGAATCACCCGGCGCCGATCCCGCCACCGGGGGCATCCGGGAAGCGGGGGCGTCCGGGAAGTGGGGGGAATCCTTTGCCTTGCCGGCCTCGGCGCACATGTGGTGAGAGAACACATTCCCACTGGGTGAGGTGTGCCCGGAACGGATGCGATACGGATGGGCTCCCGCACTGCGGAGGAAGGCGGAGCCTGCGCCGCTCCCGTTGGCCGAACTCGCCCCGCGCGCATGGGAGTTCCGGCCACCCGGGCTCCTTCACCCCGGGCACGGGCCGAGCCCGACCCCGGTGTGCCGCGGTCCGCGCTGGTGCTGTCCGGCCAGAGCGCCATGTTCGCGCTGGTCCTGGACGACGAGGGCCGTCCGATCGAGGACACGTCCGTGATCTCCGCCTGCGCCCGGACGACCGGCCGGCTCTTCGGTCCGAGGACGTCCGCGCCGGGGTGGCTGGATGGATTCGAGGAGCTCGACGACGCGTTGGGTGCGGCGATCGACGAGCTCACCGCCGCCTCGATCACCTACGACCCGGCCCCGGCCGCCGGAACCCCGTACGGGCGGTGGCCCGGCTCCGGCAGCGGGCCCGTGACACCGGCCGGAGCGGGCGGCGGGAGCCGGCAGCGGCTGCTCGCCGAGCCCGCATCCCCGTCACAAGTCCCGTTCGAGAACGGCGCGGAACGTGTGCGCGGGTCGGCCGGTGAGCCGCTCGACGGTGTCGGTGGTGTAGTCGTCCGTCCCCCCGGCGACGGCACGGTCCATTCCGGCCAGCATCGCGGCGAACTCCAGCGGCATCCGCTCCGCCAGGCGGTCGCGCATCCGCTCGTACGACAGATGGTGGTGGGTCACCTTCCGGCCGGTGACCTCGGTGAGGGTGGTGGCGATGTCGTCGTAGCTGAGCGCTTCCGGCCCGGTGAGGACGAGATCGGTCTGGGGGGCTTCTTCGTCGGTCAGGGCGTGGACGGCGACGGCGGCGATGTCCGCGGCGTCGACGAAGCCGACCCGGCCTTTGCCGGCCGCGGTCCAGAGGGCGTGCTCGTCTCGGATGGTCACGGCGTGCAGGTGGGATCCGGTGAAGTTCTGCATGAACCACGAGGGCCGCAGCACCGCCCACTGTTCGAACAGTTCGGGCAGGGCCTGATGCACCTTGCCGACGGCCGGGCCGCCCTCCTCGATGGCCGAGGCGCTGAGGAGCACCGCGCGCTCCACGCCGGCGGCGCGGGCCTGCCGGAGGAACGGCAGCATGACCGCCGCCGGGTCCGGGTCGCCCACGGGCGGGATCAGGTAGACGCGGCCCACTCCGGCCAGGGCGGCGGCGTGGCTGGCGGGTTCGTACCAGTCGAAGGCGACCGGCTCGGCGCCGGGGACCTCGGTGGCGCGGCGGCTGGCGGCCTTGACGCGGTGGCCGGCGGCGATCAGTTGCGCGGCGGTGCGCCCGCCCGTGGTGCCGGTCGCGCCGGTGACCAGAAGGGTGCTGGCATCCGCGGTGGTCATCGGTCGCTCCCGGTGAAGTCGGTGCCCGCTTCGAGGACCGCGAGGGGGCTCCAGTAGTCGCGGTAGGACGTGAAGCGGCCGTCCCGGACCGTGACGACGGCGATGTAGGTCATGTCGAAGGGCCGGCCGGTCCGCACCAGACGGCCGACGCCGCGCATCTCGACCACGATGGTGTCGGGGTCGGTCGTCCGGTGGATCCGCAGCTCGGGGAAATCGTGCAGGTCGATGTGGTCCGGGTAGTGGCGCATGTACGCGGCGACGGCCTCCCGGTTCTCCAGGCGCTTGGGCCGGCCGTCGGGGGCGAAGGGGAACTCCATGACGCCGTCCTCGGCCCACAGGTCCACCCACGCGGGAATGTCCTTGTCCAGCAGGAGCCGCAGGCTGTGGCGGTAGGTGTCCTCTGCTGGCGAAGTCGGTGCGGACACGGGCGTCCTCCTTCTCGTAGAATACGGACCATCGGTCCGCTTCGACGATACGGACCGCCGGTCCGCTTTGCAAACGAAGGATGCGCATGCCCGACCGCGAACCCCGCAAGGACGCCGTCCGCAACCGGCAGGCCGTCCTCGCGGCCGCCGACGACCTCTTCGCCCACTGCGAGAGCCCCGAGGCCGTCACCATGGCCGCCGTCGCCACGGCGGCCGGCGTCGGCAAGGCCACGCTCTTCCGGGCCTTCGGCGACCGCCACGGCCTGCTGCGCGCCTTGTACGAGGCCCGGCTCGAGCCGGTGAGCGCGGCCGTGACGGCCGGACCGCCGCCCCTGGGGCCCACGGCCCCGCCCCGGCAGCGGGTGCCCGCCCTGCTCGACGCCCTGCTGTGCTTCAAGCTCGACAACCGCCGCCTGATGCTGGCCCTGGAGGAGGGCGGGAGCAGCGTCAGCCCGTACCAGGCCGACCACTACGCACACTGGCACGGCCTGCTCGCCACCATGCTCGGCCGGATCCCCGGCCTGACGGACAGCGACTTCACCGCTCACGCACTGCTCGCCGCCGTCCGGGCCGACCTGGTCGAGCACCTGGCCGGACACGAGGGCGTGCCGCGCGAGACGATGCGGGCGAGGCTGGCCGACTTCACCGTCAGGATCCTGGACGCCGGCCCCGTGCGGGGCCCGGCGGACGAGGACTGACGACGACTGACGAGTACTGACGAAGGGGCGGGGGAGGCCGTGGCCTCCCCCGCCGCGAACGACCGTCGCCGGAGCGGTGCGATGGGCCGGCTCAGCTGAAGCTACGGCGATAGGTGTGCGGGGTGACGCCGGTGGTCTTCTTGAACCGGTCGCGGAAAGCGGTGGGCGAGCCGAATCCGACCTGGGCACCGATGCGTTCGACGGAATGGTGCGTGGTCTCCAGGAGGTGCTGGGCCTGGCGGACGCGCGCGCGGTGGAGCCACTGGAGCGGGGTGGTGCCGGCCTGTTCGCGGAAGCGCCGGATCAGGGTCCGGGTACTCGTTCCGGCCTGGGCGGCGATGTCGGCGAGGGTGAGATCGGAGCCCAGGTTGTCCTGCAACCAGACCAGCAGCGGCTCGAGTACCGATCCCTGAGGGGCGGGCGCGTGAGGGTGGACGATGAACTGCGCTTGTCCGCCCTCGCGTTCCAGGGGCATGACGGACAGCCGGGCGGCATCGGCCGCGACGGCCGAGCCGTAGTCGCGCCGGATCATGTGCAGGCACAGGTCGAGGCCCGCGGCGGCGCCGGCGGAGGTGAGGATCTGGCCGTTGTCGACGTACAGGACGTCCGGGTCCACCTCGATGTCCGGGTGGGCGGCGGCGAGGAGACCGGCCGCGGACCAGTGGGTGGTGGCACGCAGCCCGTCCAGGAGCCCGGTGGCGGCCAGGGGGAACGTGCCCGAACAGATGGAGGCGATGCGCGTGCCGTTCCCGGCGGCCGCGCGCAGCGCGTCGCGGACGGCGACAGGGAGCGGGGCCTCGGGGTCGGCGGTACCGGGAACGATGACCGTGTCCGCGGTGTCGAGCCCTTCCAGTCCCCAGGGCACGCGCACCGTGAAGAGGCCGGCATCGACCTCCGGCCGCTCGGCGCAGACGCGGACCTGGTAGCCGGGGCGTCCGTCCGGGAGGCGGGTGCGGGAGAAGACCTCGATCGGGGTGGACAGATCGAAGGGGATCACCCGGTCCAGGGCGAGCAGGGCAACGGTGTGCATGGCCAGAAGATACCTGCCCGACACTGCCCAGGCCTCGGTCCGAGTGGGGGATAGTTGCTGTTTGCCCAGTCCAGAGCCCTACGTACGGCGATGGCGATATCCCGTTGGAAGCTGTCACTAATGCCACTGGGGGGCCGGTCGGCAGCCGCATAGCGTCGGGAGCGACTCCGGCAGCGGCCGGACGCCGACCGCCCGCGAAGGGACTCCTCCCGTGCACGCCCAGATCATCCTGTTCGACGGCTTCGATCCGCTCGACGTCATCGCCCCCTACGAAGTGCTGTACGCCGGCGGCACCGCCTCGGGCGGCGCGGTGAGTGTGGAGCTGGTCTCCGCGGAGGGACCGCGCGACGTGGTCAGCGGCACCGGGGGCCTGGTGCTGCGCGCCACGGCCGCCCTCGACCCCGCACGCGCGGGCCTGATCCTGGTTCCTGGCGCCTCGGGCCGGGTGGGAGCGCCCGGCGAGACCCCCGACCTCGACGCCGCATCCGGCCACGCGGAAGGGCCCGGCGAGACTCCCGGCGACGACGCCTCCGGCCACGCGGAAGGGCCCGGCGAAATCCCCGGACACGACGCGCGGGCCGGGGAAGGGCAACGGGACGAACTCATCCCCGTCCTCCTTGGCCGGGCCCTGACGACCGGGCTGCCCGCCCTGCTGAAGGCAGCGAAGGACAACCCCGAGGTGACGCTCGGCGCGGTGTGCGGAGGCTCGCTCGTCCTGGCCATGGCCGGTCTGCTCGAAGGCCGTTACGCCACCACCCACCACTTGGGCCTTGACATGCTCGATGCCACCGGCGTCCACGCGGTGAGCGCGCGCGTCGTCGACGACGGCGACCTCATCACCGGGGCCGGCGTCACCTCCGGACTCGACCTGGGCCTGTACCTGCTGGAGCGAGAGGTGGGCCCCCGGGTCGCCCACGCCGTCGAGGAACTGTTCGCCCACGAACGTCGCGGCACCGTCTGGCGCCCCGAAGGTCTCGCGCCCGCAGGCCTGTGACCACCCGTTCCACACGTTCCGCCCGTTCCGGCCCGCGCTTCCACCGCGCCGCACTCGTAGGAAAGAACAGCATCATGTCCGCAGAAGGCATCTGGGACCTGTCCATCTCCACCCCGGTCGGCAGGATCAACGTCGTGATCGAACTTGCCCGGCGGGCCGGTGTCCTGACCGGGACGGCCCACGGGGCAGGAGAGAACGTCCCGCTCGACGACATCACCCTCGACGGTGAACGGCTCGCCTGGAAGCAGGCCATCACCAAGCCCCTGCGCCTGAACCTGGTCTTCTCCGTCACGCTCGACGGCGACACCCTCACCGGCACGTCCAAGGCCGGACGTCTGCCCGCCTCGAAGGTCACCGGCCGACGCCGTGCTGTCCCAGCCGGGGGGCACCTGGCATGACGAAACTGCTCCTCTCCCTGCACGTCCTGGCGGCGGTACTGGCCGTAGGCCCGGTCACGGTCGCCGCGAGCATGTTCCCCGGTGCGCTGCGCCGCGCTCACAGCGCACCCGATGACCGCGAGGCGCTCGCGACCCTGCGCACCCTGCACCGCATCTGCCGCGTCTACGCCGGCATCGGCCTCGCGGTCCCCGTCTTCGGGTTCGCCACGGCCAGCAGCCTTGGCGTCCTCGGCAGCGGATGGCTGATCACCTCGATCGTCCTGACCGCCGCCGCGGCCGCCATCCTGGGCCTGCTGATCCTTCCCGCCCAGGACAACGCCCTCACCTCCGCGCGGGCCACCGGCCCCGGCCCCGCTGCCCAACTCGCCATGTTCACCGGCGTATTCAACCTGCTGTGGGCAACGGTCACCGTGCTGATGATCGTCCGCCCCGGCTCCACCACGGGAGCGTGACCGTGCGCCTTCGCCCCCTGCGCCTCGCCGCGCACGTCGAACTCGTCTCGTTGCTCGTCATGCTGGCCAACCTCGCCACCGCCCATCTGAAGCCCGTCTCCTCCCTGATGGGCCCCACCCACGGCTGCGCCTACCTGTTCGTCGTGATCGCGACCTGGCGCCTGACGTCGGCCACGACCACCGCCAAGACCGTTGCCGTCATTCCCGGCATCGGCGGCCTCCTCGCCCTGCGCCGGCTCCACCCTGCCGACACCATCGACCAACACACCTAGGGTTCCGCGCCACTTGAAGGGACTACGCCACCCACAACCACAACCGGACCCACATCCACGCCGAAGCAGTAGGGCGTCCACCCATAGGTGCCGTGAGCGAGCGGCGGTGACAGGGCCGGGACCATCCGCCCGAGCAGGGAGTCCTCCACACCTCCGAGGCCGCCACCGCCGCGACGGCAGCCTCCGGATCCACATCAAGTGCGTTACGTTCTTGGGCAGTTGAGGATCAGTCAGCACTCACGCACTACGCGTGTGACACGGCTGCCATCATCACCGGCGTGAGAGGGAAACCGCATGCCCGAGTTGGAACTCTCGGCGGGGGCCGTCGACTACCAGGACACCGGCGGGGACGGCCCCGTGGTCGTCCTGCTGCACGGCGTCGCCATGGACGGTTCGCTCTGGCGCCACGTCGTCGCCGGGCTCCGGGACGACTTCCGCTGCGTGGTCCCCACTCTCCCGCTCGGCGGCCACCGCCGGCCGATGCACCCGGACGCGGACCTGTCGATCCTCGGCGTCGCCCGGCTGGTGGACGAGTTCCTCGAACGGCTCGACCTGAGCGATGTCACGCTGGTGCTCAACGACTGGGGTGGCGCGCAGAGCCTTGTCGCCGACGGCCGCGCGGATCGCATCGGCCGGCTCGTCATCACCTCCTGCGAGGCCTTCGACAACTACCCGCCCGGGCTGCCCGGCCGCAACCTGGTGACCTCCGCCAAGCTGCCCGGCGGCCTGTCCGTCGCCTTCGGCCTGCTCCGCCTCAAGCCCCTGCGCCGACTGCCCGTGACCTGGGGCTGGATGACCAAACGGCCGGTGCCGCCCGAGGTCATGGACGCTTGGCTCCGCCCCGTGGTCAGCTCCGCCGAGGTCCGCCGCGACCTGCGCAAATACCTTCTCAGCACCCCGCCGAAGGCCGAGCTGCTCACCTGGTCCGAGGCGCTCCGCACCTTCGACCGCCCCGCCCTTGTCATCTGGGCCGCAGAAGACCGCGTGATGCCGCCGTCCCACGGCCGCCGCCTGGCCGAAGTACTGCCGCGGGCCAAGCTCGTCGAGATCCCCGACAGCTACACCCTCATCCCCGAGGACCAGCCCGCCGTTCTCACCGCCCACCTGCGGAACTTCCTCGACGGCCGGCCCTGAATCACCGGCAACGCCCTTCGGGCAGCTCCTCCGCCTGACGCGGCACCCGCACCTCACCAGCCCCCACTGGCCCCTCAAGCCGCGCGGGAGCGGCCGATCGGGAGCAGCATGACGGTGTTGGCCGCGCCAAAACCGCCCGGGAGCGCTCATGACGACAGGCTGGGACCAGAGGCCCACGACCGGTGCTGAACACGGTGAATGGCTGCCGGTGCTGGACATTCCCGCGCCGGGACGGCAAAGGCGCTGGACCGTACTGCTGCGGTGGCTGCTGCTGCTCCCCCAGTTCGTGGTGATCGTGCTCCTGGGCCTCGCGGCCTTCTTCGTCACGATCGCGGGCTGGTTCGCCGCCCTGTTCACGGGGCGTCTGCCCGACGGGATCTTCCGGTTCCTGAGTTCCGTACTCGCCTACTCGACCCGGGTCAACGCGAGTGCCATGCTCCTCGTCGACAGCTATCCGCCGTTCTCGTTCTCGGCGCCCCGATACCCCGTGAGGATCGAAGTCCGTCCCACCCCGCTCAACCGTGCAGCGGTGTTCTTCCGGCTGATCCTGATGATCCCGGCGATGATCGTCAGCAGCCTCCTCCAGAGCGGCTGGTACGCGATGTGCTGGGTGTTCTGGCTCATCACGCTCGTCCTGGGACGCCTGCCCGCCCCGCTGTACGCGGCGACCGCCGCCGT
Organism: Streptomyces sp. NPDC001828; assembly: GCF_042892175.1. NCBI lineage: Bacteria > Bacillati > Actinomycetota > Actinomycetes > Kitasatosporales > Streptomycetaceae > Streptomyces > Streptomyces sp. NPDC001828. Next base: position 311,947 of record NZ_JBIATV010000001.1, on the reverse strand, counting down.
CACCCGCTACGCGATGCGGTTCAACGCCTACGCCTCCCTGCTCAGCCCCGCCTACCCCAAGCGCCTGTTCGGCGACGCTCCGGCGACGGCGGAGGACGTCCACTCCGGCACCCGGCCCCTCCTGCTCGACACGGCGGCCAAGGTTCTCGTGGTGCTCTTCCTCCTGCTCGGCCTGGCCGGCCACATCACCAATGCGACCGTTGAGAACGACACCGCCGACGACACAACCCGGACAGCACTGTCCGGAACCCTCCCCGCCCACTTCGAAGCGCCCGGCACCACATCCCTGGACCACCGCGCCCACCTCTGAGCACGGAACTGTGGTGTCCCACCACATGCGCGGTCTTGGCGTCGTTGAGCCCGCGCACGGCTGCCGGACGGCCCTCGCCTGTGCGGTTCGCGTCCCGGGCGATGCCGGCGGGCACCACGATGGCGCTCAGCCCACCAGCCCAGGAGCGGTTCCGGCAGGGGTCGTTGGTCCCCCCGCACGATGAGCAATCACCATGAAACGACGCGTGCTAGTTGAGACTGCGGACCGGCCGCAACAGCCGAGCACCTAGGCCCTGGGACGGCGGTCTCGCACAGCTCGGGCGTCTTCGTCGGCGAGGGGGGTCGCATCATCCGCGAAGCCCAGCCGGGGACGCCCGGTCGGGCCTTCGTTGTTTCCTCGCAAGCAGACTCGCGTGGTTCAGGAGGCCACGGCGGCGCAGGCGTCAGTCACCGTCGCGTAGAGCGCGAGTGCCGCGTCGGCGCCCGTCATCTCCAGGATGCGCAGGAGCTGGGGCTGCGCGCCGGCGATCCGCAGCGTGGTGGTGCGGTGGATGGTCAGGAGCAGGTTCAGGGTGGAGGAGTCCGCGAACGGCACGGCGGACGCGTCGAAGACAACGACCTGCCCGTTCCTCGCGGCCGCTTCCAGGGCTCGTTGCAGCGGAGGCAGGGTCTGGACATCCAGCTCCCCCGAGGCCGCCACCACCCAGCTGTCGTTGCACGCGTACTGCTGCACATGAAGGGCGGGGCCATGAGGGGGTTGGGGCATGCGGTGCTCTCCTGCTTGGTCCGGGGCCGGTCACCGCACATCCTCCCGCGCCCAACGAGCAGGAACCACCCCATCCCAGAAATCGTTGGCCAAGGCTTGAGGGTCATCCGGAGGCGGCGGCAGATCGAGGCCCCGTACTCCGCACCGCCAGGAGCTGGCCGGGCCCCTCCCCGAGCCACCGCCGGGCGGCCTCCGCACCCTCACCACCGCCGGGCGGCCTCCGCACCCTCACCGCCGCCGAACGGGCCGCGATCGACACCCGGGGGCGCAGGACCGGCCTTCGTCGGTTCTGAAGTCGGCTCTACGGGCCGGCGGGCATTTTGGCCCAGGAGTCAGATGCCGAAGGTTCCACCGGTCTGGAAGTTGCTGCCGATGCAGTCGGCGCTGCCGAGGATCGCAGAGCAGTTCAGAATGTTGTCGAGACCGATGCCCAAGAGACCTCCTCCGGGAGGCGGTTCGGCGGCGACGGACGGGGCGTTGACGTTCTGCGCGGCCGGGCGGGCTGCGGCCAGGGCGGCCGGCGCGGCGGCCAGGGCAGTGCCCAGTCCGGTGCATACGGCCAGCGCGATCGCGGCGGCTGAGGCGGTGGAGCGAAACATCCCGACTCCTTCGATTCGACAGCCGCCCTGTACGGCCGCCCGCTCAGCTCAGCACGGCCACCAGCTACCCGCAGCGCAGAGCCCCCCGAACAGGGCTGCCGAATCGTCCGGACGAGACCGACGCTCGGATACGTGGCCGGCTGCCTCTGATGGAGCCTTCCCGATGGAGGAGTCAAGCGGCGGAGCGCGTGGTGGGTCCACCCGTACAAAGGGCTGTGTGATGTCAGCGGCCGTAGAACACGCTGACGCTGTCGCCGTACCACTGGACGGCGGGGGCGGTCGAGGTGGGGACGGAGGCGGGGACGGGGCTGAAGCGGTTCCACGGCACGGTGGTTGAGGTGCCGCACTGCAGGTCCCGGCCGTTCTCGGCGCGGGCGACGCTGTACACCGTCTCTTTTCCGGTGTGGTAGACCAGGCCCGGCGCGGAGGTGATGGAGCCCGAGAGGCTGCCCCGGGCCATCCAACTGTCATAGGGCGGCATGAGGCTGGCGAACCGGACGGCCTGCTCGCCGTCGACGCGGTAGACGCAGCACAGGACGGTTCCCATGAGGACGAGTGCGGCGTCGCGGCCGCCGCCGCTTTGGGGGATTTCCAGCGGGGTGCTGAAGGTGCTGTTGGCGGGCGTGAAGGTCACGTGGTTGAGCGGGCCTCCGGGCTCGGTGGGGTAGACGCAGTGGAGGATCTTTCCCACGGCTGCCAGAGCGGGCGCTCCGGATTTGTTGGTCATCTTGTGTGCGGTCCTGAGCTCGCGCCAGGTCGTAGGCGAGGTGAAGGACAGCAGGTGGAAGTCTCCGTGTCGCTGGTAGGCGCAGTAGAGGTTGCCCATGGGGATGTTCGCCAGGGCCAGGTCGCTGTTGATGCCGTATCCCATGGAGGTGTAGGGGCTCCAGGTTTTGCCGTCGAACGTCCTGTACTGGAGCACGTCCTGGGTGTCGCGGTGGAAGAGGTAGAGCAGTGCGTTGAGGTAGCCGACGGCAGGATTGCCCAGGGGGATCTTGGAGCCGGGCAGCGCCGTGGCGGGGCTCCAGCCGTTGGTGGGGTGCCAGGTGCGGTGGTAGACACTGCGGTCCTCGAACGGGACAGGTGTGGTGCGGGCGGTGAGCTGGTAGTGACCCTCGTTGCTGGCGAAGTCCCAGACGAATGTCGTGTTGTCGATCCCGTCCGGCCCGACCTCGCCACCTTGGGCGTTGGTGAGGTGGCGGACGGCTTTGCGGGAGATGGCGATGCTGCGTTCGCCGACGAGGTCGTCGTCGTTGGAGAGCCAGCCCAGCAGCCAGGTAAGCAGCGCGGACACGACCGCGATGACGGCCGCCAGCGCCGCCTCGCTGGAGTCACCGTGCTGGATGATGCCGACGGCGGCGTCCGCGCACTTCTGGGAGATCTTCCACAGGTGCTTGCGCAGCTCGTCGAAGATGTCGCCGTTGTCCTCCTCCCAGCATTCGATGTTGATCAGGACGGATTCGCTGAGCCCGCCGGAGAACATCAGCGCGTCGCCGGGGAAGGTCCGTTCCTGGCCGGTCTTGAGGCTTGTGAAGACGGCCGAGCGGTAGGTGGTCTGTTCGCCGAGGTCGCTGCCTGCGCCGCTCACCCAGTAGATCTCGTCGTTGCTGGCCCACTGGTCGTTGGTGTCCCGCACGCACTTGAGCTTCATCGGCTTCAGCGCCAGCCCGATCATGCCGGACTGCGCGCTGGGCCCCTCCTCGGCCGGGCCGGTCAGGACGGTGACGGCGCTGCCGCCGTACTCCACCATCGCCGCGACGGCCGCCCCGCTGTCCACGGCCTGGCCCGGGGTGAGGGTGGAGACGTCGACGATGCTCACGTTCGGCTGTGCCAGGATCTGCCCGGCCAGTACCGGCAGGTCCTGGCGCAGGTCCTCGAAGGTGTACGGCGTTTCGACGAGCAGGCGGCTGATCTGCTCGGGGAACAGCGTGGCGGCGGTACGCGGTGATGCCTGGCGGTATGCCTGCCCGCACGCCGCGATCTCCTCCCCCACGAACGCCCGCATGACCTCCAGCAAGTCCTGCTCCAGGTCCGAGAGTTCCAGACCCTGCTCCAGCCGGGCCGCGGCGTGCAGGGCCGTCCCGGCCAGCACATTGGCGGGCCGGTTGCGCTCCATGCGGTTCGAGGACCGCGACACCTTCGGATCATCGCCGAGCGCGGCGCGCAGGCGAGCGAGACGCTCATCGGGAGTGGAGGCACGCTGGGCCATTGACGGCTCCTCGAATCAGATCGACCGGGCGCTGGAACGCACCCGCAGCCAACGTAGAAACACCCGCGCAACACCGGACCAGAACCGGACGAAACGGCCGGTTCACCCAGGGTTTCGCCCTGTATCCGGCCAGCCAATCGACTACGACCGCGGCAAAGGGCAGAGAGGGGCACGTGTGGTCGGCGCCCCGCGCGGCCCACCCATACGAACGACTCGGTCACCCCACCCCCAGGAACGCAAGGCCGCCTATCGGTGACAGTCACAACGGCCGTGTGACTGTCACCGATAGGCGGCCGGCAGTGGTCGCGCACCCACTGGTCACGGCTCGCCTGTCAGCAGTAGCTGGAGCCGTCAGAGGTAGTTGGCCAGCCCTGACCGCTCAGCCCCAGGTCGCATGATTGCCTGGCAGCGATGCACGGCCGTGTTGTCAGCGGTAGTTGGCCATCTGAACATCGAGCCCGATGTTCCACCGTCGTTGACAGAGGCCAGGAGCCCAAAGACCAGTTGGCGACCGTCGCTGGTGACATCGACACTCGACTGTCGTTCTGTATGCATGATGCGTACCCCTTTCGTAGCCTTCCTCTCCGTTGCGGCGGCGGTCGCGACAGTCGCTGGAGCGGCCTCCGCAGGTGCGACGACAGTGATCGGTTTCGGTAACGCTGCCCATGACAACGCGTGTGGCAACGCGGGCGGCAGCACTGCCGTCGGCCCGGTGGGGCAAGCCACGGGCGTTGCTTCCGGGCTTGTCGCGGACCTACCTACCAGCGGACCTGCGAACCAGTGCGGCAATCTCGGCCTGCCCACCGAAGCGGGAAGGCCGGCGAAGAAGCCGTCTGGCGGCTCCAACGTAGAGGACGTCAATCAGAACAACGCCGCCGGTGAGGGCAGCACGGACTCGCAGTACTGAGTGGTTTCGGCTTCTGACCAGCCGCGGACCGCGGGAAGCAGGGCAGAGCGGAAGGGTTGGTGATGTCGTGGTGATCGCGCCTACTCCGCCTCGGGATCTGCCTGGAGGCTTCGGTCGCTCCACCCCGCTATGCGAAGGTGCAGCCCGGGCCGGCGCACAGCCTGCGCCCTGGTGTGGGACACCCGTCGCCGTTCTGAGCCGGGCGACGAGTGCAATGCCCGAGACGGAACGTATGGCCGACTACCTGATCCCGGCGCCTACACCTCTTGTACGCGATAGCCGGACGGAGTTGGAGAGCGTCGGGCGGGGCGACATCCAGGAGGTCGCCGGGCATGGTGCGGAGTCGCGCCTATTCGGCTGGGGACCCCGGACTAGCGCCCCACTGCCAGAGCTGCGGCTGCGGCCGCGGCCGCGGCTGCTGAGCCGCCGTTGTTGGCGACGGCCGCGGCGGCTGCGGCAGCTGCGGCTTCGCCGCTGTTGCCCACGACGGTTGTGGCTGCGGAGCCGCCTCCGCCGACTGCTGAATCCTCCACGGGCAGGCCGAGGTTGCCGCACTGGTTGACGGGGCCGGAAGCGGGCATGGCGGCCGTCCAAGCGGTGAGAGTGCCGCTGCTGTGGGTGGTCGGGCTCCGGGCTTCTGTCTTGGCGGCCGTGTGGTTGGCGCAGGAGTTGTCGTGTGCGCTGTTTCCGAAACCGATGATGCTGGTGGCGTGAGCAGGCATTGAGACGCCCCCCAGGGCCGTAGTGAGCACGACCAGTGTCGCGATCTTGGTGCTGGTCCGGCTCGTAGCCGGGGCGGCGGTGGTGGACATCGGTTGCTCTCCGGTGATCGAGGAGGGGGACTGAAGAGCCAACGAAAGATGCGGGCACAGGATGCGCGCAGACCTCGACCACCAGAGGACGGCGGACGGACTCCTCATAGCTGTCCACCCGCTCTTCAACCGATGTGGAGGAGCTGACCTGCCAGATGCCCAGGACTCGCTCGCGGCCGGCGAAGGAGCCATCGCGGCAGAGGTCAGCACGCTGAGTGTCGTTGAGAGCTAGGTGACGTCATGGGGCCCACTAGACAGTAGGGCGGCTTTCCCGAGATCAAGACCGAGCCGACGTGTTCCCAACGCCGGTCAGTGGTGGAGCGGCGGCGAGGTCCGGCTGTGGTGACGTTTGCAGCCCTCCCGCACAGCCGGCGGTGTCGCTCTCCTCCACCGTGCGAGCTTCGGCCGCTATGCCAAGGAGATCGGCACCTCAATGCGATGGGAGCGCAGATCGCGATGGCCGAGGCGGGCATCGAGCCGTGCCGGGTGTGCCGGCCGCAGGACTGATACGGCAGCGGGTCGGCGACCGGGATACGAACGTGCAGGGTTGCGGCCGGCCGTTCGCGCACGAGCTGCGCACGATGGTGCCGGACCTGTCCTTGGACCTCGACCGGCCGGGAAATTCCGGAGCCGGGGACGGAGTTCGGCGCGGCGGTCCGCTCCCCGCCTTCCCGGCGAGAGGGCTCCGCCCCAGAAGTCCTGGCTGGGCCCGGCCGATCACCTGTGCCCCCACAGCGGCTGGGGGCGGGTGGCGGGTCAAGCAGTCTGGAGGGATGGTGTGGGCCGCAGGCATCGCAGCACTGCGCATCATCCGAGACACCGGACCGGCGCCGAGTGCAAGGCACTCAAGCGGGCTCAAGCGGGCCTCGATCGCTCTCCGCGGAATGCGGAGCACCAGCGGGCCTGGAACAACGCTGTATGCCTGCCCGGCCCACGCCGTGAAGCTCAGGGCAAGGCCGACCCCCGATGACGTAGTCAGCACCCGCTGGACGACCACGCCAACAGCGACTTGCCGCGTTCGGCCACAGTGCCGCACGGGGCTGCTCTGCCGGCAGCAACAACGGGCGACGACCTTCGAATCGACAGCGGCGAAGACCTCTTCCGTACACCCTTGTGGCACTCCTCGGCGAGATCTTCCTCGCACCTCGGCACTTGGCCGAGTCGGCCAGCGAGGCGGCGAAGACGGCCCGGAAGACAGACACGGCACAGCGAAGCTGCACCGACAGCTCCATTTGCGACCTCGATCAGGGCCGATCCCGAAGCCCCTGCGCCAGCAGCATGGTGGGTGCGCGCACTCCACGGCCCTGAACTATGGTGTCCCACCACATACGCCTCTGACCTGCGCGTTCCTACGGTGTGGCGACACGTAGTCGTCCCCGTCGAACACCGGGAAGTGGTGCCGATGTCCTCCCCCGCAACCGTTGCCCCGCCCCCCGCCAACCTCCCCCGTATCGTCGCCGCCAGCCTCATCGGGACCACCATCGAGTGGTACGACTTCTTCCTGTACGGGTCTGCCGCGGCGCTCGTCTTCAACAAGCTGTTCTTCCCGGAGTCCGCGCCGCTCGTCGGCACGCTGCTCTCCTTCCTCACCTACGCCGTCGGGTTCGCGGCGCGGCCGCTCGGGGCGCTGGTGTTCGGGCACTTCGGGGATCGGCTCGGGCGCAAGAAGCTGCTGGTGGTGAGCCTGCTCATGATGGGCGGGGCCACCTTCGGCATCGGGCTGCTGCCCACCCACGCCACCGTGGGCGCGGCGGCGCCCGTCCTGCTCACCGCACTGCGCCTCGTACAGGGCTTCGCGCTCGGCGGCGAGTGGGGCGGGGCCGTGCTGCTCGTGTCAGAGCACGGGGACGCCCGGCGGCGCGGCTTCTGGTCCTCGTGGCCCCAAACCGGCGCCCCCGCCGGGCAGTTGCTGGCCGCCGGGGTCCTGTCCGCGCTGACCGCGCTGCTCAGCGACGCCGCGTTCACGGCATGGGGCTGGCGCATACCGTTCCTGCTGTCGGGTGTGCTGGTCCTCGTCGGCCTGTGGATCCGGCTGTCCGTCGATGAATCGCCCGTGTTCAAGGCGGCGTTGGCACGCGCGGAGGCCCGCGAGGCGGACAGCGCGACCGAGAAACCGCCGCTGGTGGCCGTCCTGCGCGACCACTGGCGCGACGTGCTGGTCGCCATGGGCGCCCGGATGGCGGAGAACATCAGCTACTACGTCATCACCGCCTTCATCCTGGTGTACGCGACCACCTCCGCCGGGATGGCCAAGCAGACCGCGCTGAACTCCGTACTCATCGCGTCCGCCGTGCACTTCGTGGTGATCCCGGCGTGGGGCGCGCTCTCGGACCGGATCGGGCGCAGGCCCGTGTATCTGATCGGCGCCCTCGGCGTAGGCGCCTGGATGTTCCCGTTCTTCGCGCTGATCGACACCGGCCGGTTCGGCAATCTGGTCGTCGCCGTCACCGTCGGCCTGGTCTTCCACGGGGCGATGTACGCGCCGCAGGCGGCGTTCTTCTCGGAGATGTTCGCGACCCGGATGCGTTATTCGGGCGCCTCCATCGGGGCGCAGTTCTCGTCCGTCGCGGCCGGTGCGCCCGCGCCGCTCATCGCGACGGCGCTGCTCTCCGACTACGGCACGGCCACGCCGATCGCCCTCTACGTCATCGCGGCCGTGCTGCTCACCGTCGTTGCCATCGGGTGTGCGAAGGAGACGCGCGAGCGCGATCTGGAGCATGTGGAGGGCGGCACGGCGAGTGGTGCCGGGGCGAGGACCACCGTGGCGCGCGGGACCGACGCGGCCGCCGAGCGGCCTGACGCCCGGACCGCCTGACGCCCCGGGGCGGACTTGGCGCCTCGTTGCCGCGTGATGCCCCAGGTGACGCACGGTGCCTGAACTACCTTGGCTGTCAACGGTGTTGGGGTGGGGCTGCTGTGTGGTGGCGCCCCACCCTTCAGGGCGTCATGGCCGGCGCGGCCACATGGAGGCGCAGCGCCAGCTGGATCTCCAGGGCTCGGGCCGGGCACTGCCAGTCGGGGCCGAGGAGACGGCCGATCCGCTCGATGCGCTGGGCCACGGTGTTCACATGGACGTGCAGATGCTCCTTGGTGCGGGCGGGACTCATGCCGTTCGCGAAGTACGCGTCGAGGGTCCGGACCAGGTCGGTGCCGCGTTTCCTGTCGTAGGCCACCACCGCGCCGATCGTGCGCTCGACGAACCCCATGATGTCCCGGGTGTCCGCGAGCAGCAGCCCGAGGAAGCCCAGGTCCTGGGCGGCGGCGCCCTCCCCTGCGCGGCCGAGCAGCCGCAGCGCCTCCAGGCAGCGGCGGGCCTCGGCGTAGGCGCCGGCGATCGCGGGAGGGGTCACGGCCGGCGCCGCCACCGCGCCCGAGGCCCCGACCGTGACCGGCTCGTGCAGGGCCGTGCTCAGCTGCTTCGCGATCCCCCGGGCCACCTCGGCCGGGGTGTCGCCCGGGCCGAGCGGAAGCAGCAGCACCGTACCGCCGTCGCGGGTGGAGGCGAGGCCGTGCCGGGTGGCGGCCAGGTAGGCGGCGGCCGAGCCGATGCGCCGGCGATCCGCGGTGCGGCGGGCGGCGCTGCCCGCGTCGAGGCCGTCGATGCGGGCGGCCAGCACCACGTGCGGGGCGTCGAGGTCGGCCCGGAGGCGGGCGGCGCGCTCGCGCAGCAGGCGGGGGTCGCGGCCGGGTGCGTCCAGGAGGTCGTCCAACAGCTCGCCCCGCACCCGCTGTTCGGCCTCGCCCGCCGAGCGCCGGGCGAGCAGGAGCAGAGAGGTGACCATGGCGGCCCGCTCCAGGGTGCGCCGGTCGACGGGGTCGAGGGCGGGCTGGCCGTGCAGGACGAGCGCACCCAGGAGTTCACCCCCGGCCGAGACCCCGGCGAGCCAGTCCTCGCCGTGGCGCAGGGCATGCCCGTCGCTGCCGCTGAGGCGGAGCACCGCGGCCTGCGCCGAGTCGGCGTCGGCGAACTCGACCGTACCGGCGAGGACTTCGGATACCGCGTCGGCCACCTCGCGCACGCCGCCGCCGCGCAGGACCAGCTCGGTGAGCCGGTCGTGGACCTCGGACGCCCGTTCCAGGACCGCGCTGTGGTCCCGGATGGTCGCGTTGGCCTTCTCCAACTCGGCCAGCGCGGACCGGGTTTCGGCCAGCAGGTTGGCGGTGTCGATGGCGACGGCGGCGTGCGCGGCGAGGGAGCCGAGGAGGGCGATCTCCTCGCGGGCGAAGACCCGGGGGTGGCGGTCGGCCGCGAAGAGCACCCCGATGACGGTGCTGCCGAGCATCAGCGGCACCCCGAGAATCGCGACGAGCCCCTCGTCGCGTACGCCGGAGTCGATGGTGCTGGTGTGCTGGAAGCGTTCGTCGTCGAAGTAGCTGGCGGTGACGTACGGCCGGGCGGTCTGGGCCACGAGCCCGCCGAGCCCCTCGCCCATGCCGAGCCGCAGCTGCTGGAAGCGGGCGGCCACCGACCCTTCGGTGACCCGCATGTAAGTGTCGCCCGCCGTCGGGTCGTTGAGGCTGAGGTAGGCGACCTCGGTGCCGAGCAGCGAGCGGGCACGCTGCACGATGGCGCGCAGCACGGCGTCCAGATCGCGCAGGCCCGCGAGGTCGTGGGCGGTCTCGAAGAGGGCGGACAGTTCCGCCTCGCGGCGTCTGCGCCCTTCGAGGTCGGCCCGTACGCGCAGGGCGAGTTGCTTCGCCGCGTCCAGGCGGGCGAGCGCCTCGGGCCGCGCTCCGTCGGCGCGGGCCAGGAGCGCCGGGCGGTCGTACGCCTCGGCCGGCGCGCCACGGGCGAGGAGGGCCAGATAGGGGGCTTCCGGATGGTCGCTGAGCTGCGGGTGATCGTGGGACATGGTCACAGGGATACCTGCCGGACGGGCGGCCTCGCCAGGCCTGTGGACAACTCTTGAGGGGTGCAGAACAAGCGGGAGATCGGCGCGGTGACCGCTTCAGTGGGCCGTCCAGCCGCCGTCGAGCGCGAGCGAGGTTCCGGTGATGAAGGACGCCTGCGGGGTGCAGAGATAGGCGACCGCCTCGGCGACCTCGTGCGGCTCGACGAGCCGCTTGAGTGCCGCGTCCTTGAGGAGGATCTCGGCGAGGACCCGGTCTTCGGGGATGCCGTGCACAGCCGCCTGGTCCGCTATCTGCCGTTCCACCAGTGGTGTGCGCACATATCCGGGGTTGACGCAGTTCGATGTGACCCCGTGCGGGGCGCCTTCCAGGGCCGCGGTCTTGGAGAGGCCTTCCAGACCATGTTTGGCGGCCACATAGGCCGACTTGAAGGCCGAGGCCCGCAGCCCGTGCACCGACGACAGGTTGACGATGCGGCCCCACCCCTGCCCGTACATGTGCGGGAGGGCGCCCCTGATCAGCCGGAACGGGGCTTCGAGCATCACGGTGAGGACGGTGTGGAAGGCCTCGGGCGGGAACTCCTCGATGGGGCGCACCAGTTGGAGCCCGGCGTTGTTCACCAGGATGTCCGCTCCGGCGGCGGCCCGTTCGGCGGCGTCCAGCTCGGTCAGGTCGAGGACGACGGTCTCGACCGTGCCGCTGAGTCCGCCTGCGCGCAGGGCGAGCCGCTTGAGGCCCGTCGCGTCCCGGTCCACGGCCCTGACCTTGGCTCCCGCCGCGGCGAGCCGGAGCGCGCAGGCGCGGCCGATGCCGCCCGCCGCGCCGGTGACCAGCGCGGTGCGGCCGGTCAGATCGACGGTGACGGAGTGCGGGAGGGGCGCGGGGGCCACGGGCGCGGTCATGCTCCCGACCCTAGGCAGGGTGCCCCTTACCGACCCATGTGGTCAGCGCACATACTTCAGACCCCAGTGCTGGGTTGGAACCATGTGGGGCCGTCCGACTGGGCCTGCTTGATGCGGAAAAGGCCGAAGTCGCTGAGCTGCGGCAGGGCCTCCATGGCGAACCAGCCCACCTCCAGGGACTCGTCGTCGTTCACGCGCGCCTCCCCGCCGGTGGCGCGGCAGCGGAAGGTGATGTCCATGAACTGGCACACATCACCGTTGGGGTAGGTGATCGGGGTGCGCGCGGCCTCCACCAGGACGACCCGCTCGGCGACACAGCGCACGCCGGTCTCCTCGTACACCTCGCGGACGGCGGTGTGGGCGGGCTCCTCCCCCGGCTCCGGAATGCCGCCGATCGTCGACCACTGGCCGTTGTCCGCGCGGCGGCCGAGCAGGACCCGTCCGTCGTCGTCGAAGACGATCGCGCTCACGCCCGGCAGCAGAAGCAGCTGATGGCCGGCGAGGGCCCGGATGTCTCGGATGAAGTCAGGAGTTGCCATGCCCCGACCCTAACGGCCGCCCGGAACCGGCCGGTCAGGCCCGGGTGGCGCGACGGCCGCGCACGGTGCGGGCGACCGCCCAGGCCAGGCCCGCGGCGGCGGCCGCGACGAGCGCCCACTCGGGCAGCGTGCCCAGCTTGGTCGCGGGCGTCTGCGAGGAGCGCAGCGGCACCTTGACGTCGAGCGAGGCGGGCGTGAACATCGCGGTCTTCCGCACGACCTTGCCGTCGGGCATGATCACCGCGCTGACGCCGCTGGTGACCGGGACGGTGACGGTCCTGCTGTGCTCGACCGCCCGCACCCGGGACATGGCGAGCTGCTGGTAGGTCATCTCGCTGCGGTCGAAGGTGGCGTTGTTGCTCGGCACCGAGATCAGCTGGGCGCCCGCGGTGACGGTGTCGCGCACCGCCCAGTCGAAGGCGGCCTCGTAGCAGGTGGCGATGCCGACCTTGGTGCCGGCCATGGTGAACACGCCCGGCTTGGTGCCCCGGTTGAAGTCCTCGCGGACCATGGAGGTGTAGCCGGGGGCGAAGGTGCCGATGAGGCCGCGCAGCGGGATGTACTCGCCGAACGGCTGGATCTGCCGCTTGTCGTACGTCGCGACGGGACCCAGCTTCGGATCCCACTGCACCTGCTCGTTGTAGAGCTTGGTGCCGTAGCCGCCGACGACCGCGCCGACCGAGATGGGGGCGCCGATCGTCTTGGCGGCCTGGTCGATGATGGCGCGCGCGTCGTCGTCGACGAAGGGGTCGACGTCGGAGGAGTTCTCCGGCCACAGGACGAAGTCGGGCCGCGGTTCCTTGCCGGCCTTGACCCGGTCGGCCAGCCGCAGGGTCTCGCGCACGTGGTAGTCGAGCACGGCCCGGCGCTGGGAGTTGAAGTCGAGGCCGAGCCGGGGCACGTTGCCCTGGATCACGGCGACGGTCGCGGTGCCGTCCTCGGCGGAGTCGCTGACCAGGCCGCGGGCCGCGAAGGACGCCGCGACCGGCACGACGACCGTGAGCAGCGCGGCCGCCGCGGCGCCCTTGCGGACGCTGTTGGCGCTCCGCAGCCGCAGCGCCTGCCGCAGGCATTCGTACAGGCCGAAGCCGCACAGCACCACGGCGAAGCCCAGGACGGGCGTGCCGCCCAGGGCGGCCAGCGGCAGGAAGGTTCCGTCGGCCTGGCCGAAGGCGACCTTGCCCCAGGGGAAGCCGCCGAACGGCGCCCGGGCGCGGGCCGCCTCGGCGGCGATCCACAGGGCGGCGGACCACACCGGCCACAGCGGAAGCCTGGAGACGGCGGCCATGCCCGCTCCGGCGGCCCCGATGAACAGCGCCTCGATGGCGGCGAGCCCCAGCCAGGGGCCGGGGCCGACCTCCACTCCGGTCCATACGAGGAGCGGGAGCAGGAAGCCGAGGCCGAACAGGTAGCCGAGGCCGAGGCCGGCCTTCCAGCTCCGGCCGCGCAGCACCCAGCCGAGGACGGCGAACGCGACGAGCGCCAGCCACCACAGGGGTCGCGGCGGGAAGCTCAGATACAGGAGCACTCCACCCAGCGCCGCCACGGCGGGCCGGACGAGACGCTGCGGCAGCGCCCGCAGCCGCGCGGGCGCGGAGGGCTGCGGTCCGAGCTGTTCGGGCTCGGTGGTGGGGGTTTCGGTGGTGCTCACCCGGCGGAGTCTACGGCGGGTCCCTGTGTTCGGGGGAGTCCGGTCTTCCGGCCCCCGCAGACCAGGGGCCCGGTTGTCAGGCCCCTGCGGGCTTCGCGGTGCCGAGCAGCCGCAGCCGGTCGCGGATGACCCGGACGGCGGCTTCCGCGTCGTCGACGGTCACGGTGAAGACGCGTCCGTCGCCCAGCTTGAGCGCCACGCCCTCACCCCGGCGTACGACGACGGCGGTGCCGATCTCGGGCCGCCAGCGATAGCCCCAGCCGCCCCACTGGCGCGGGGTGACCCGGGGTACGAAATCCGCTCCGACCACCAGGTCGAGGGGGATGGTGCGGCGCGGCAGCCCGATGTGGCCGCAGCGCACTTCCAGGCAGTCGCCGTCCACCTTGACCGCCACGTGGACGAACGCGAGGGTCCCGAACAGAACGAGGACTCCGGCCGCCAGGCAGCCGACGACGGACATCAGCAGCGGCAGGATGCCCGAGGTCCAGGTCGAGTCGACGGCCAGCTCGACGCCGAGCGCGATGCAGGCCGCGCCGCCGGCCGCGAGGAGCCACTGGACACGGTTGGTCGCCCGGCCGGTCCAGACCTCTGGCAGCTGCTCTGCGGCGCTGGAGCCGAGGTGGGGCTCGGGGGGCGTGGGGTACTCCGGGGACGGTTCCCTCATGCTTAGCAGCCTACTCAGGTTCCGCCGTTACGGCACCGCTCCGCTGTCAGTGAGCGGGACTGACCGCCTGGAGCAGGCGCCCCTCGGGGTAGGCGAGAGCCTCCTCGGGCAGGGCGCCGGTGCGCCCGCTGAGCAGCACGGTCAGGCCCCCGACCTGGGCCGCGTCCGGTGCGGGGGCGATCCCGGCACGGCGCAGGCCCTGGGCGGCCACCGGTTCGGCGCTGCCGAAGAAGGTGAGGTCTCCCCCGTCGGGACGCAGGGCCGTACGGATGCGCTCGGCGACCAGCTCGTAATGGGTGCAGCCCAGGACGACGGTGCTTACCTCGGGCGGCGTGAGGGCGGCGGCGATCGCGACGGCCCGGTCGATGGCGGCGTCGTCGGCGTGCTCCACGGCCTCGGCGAGGCCGGGGCAGGGCACCTCCGTGACGGGGACGCCGTCGGCGAACTCGCGGATCAGGCCGCGCTGGTACGGGCTGCCGGTGGTGGCGGGGGTCGCCCAGATGGCGAACGGCTCCCGGCGGACCGCGGCCGGCTTGATCGCGGGCACGGTACCGATCACCGGGATCCCGGGTTCCAGGGCGGCGCGGATCGCGGGCAGGGCGTGCACGGACGCGGTGTTGCAGGCAATGATCAGGGCGTCCGGATTCAGGGCCGCCGCCGCCTCGGCCACGGCGAGGGCACGCTCCGTGACGCTCTCCGGGGTCCGCGGGCCCCAGGGCATGCCGTCCGGGTCGGACGAGATCACGAGTTCGGCGTCGGGCCGTAGCCGGCGTACGGCGGCGGCCGCGGCGAGCAGGCCGATTCCGGAGTCCATGAGCGCGATCTTCACCCGGTCACCATAGTCGAAGGCCCCGGCGAAACCGCCCGAGGTCCCGTGCGGAGCACGGGTTGTGGGGCAGACTGCGGCGGATGAGCGCCCTTGTGTGGATCGCCCTGCTGTCCCTGGTCGTCTGGCTCTGGCTGCTGCTCGGCCAGGGCTTCTTCTGGCGCACCGACCAGCGGCTGCCGCCGCGCGCGGACCTTACTGATTGGCCGGATGTCGCGGTCGTGGTGCCGGCCCGCGACGAGGCGGAGGTGCTGCCGCTGAGCCTTCCGTCGCTGCTCGCGCAGGACTATCCGGGCCGCGCGGAGGTCTTCCTGGTGGACGACGGCAGCTCGGACGGCACCGGCGAGCTCGCCCGGTCCCTCGCCGAGGAGCACGCCGGTCTGCCGCTGACCGTGGTCACGCCGGGTGAGCCGGAGCCCGGCTGGACCGGGAAGCTGTGGGCGCTGCGGCAGGGCATGGCCCTGGCGCGGGCGGGTGAGCCGGAGTACCTGCTGCTCACCGATGCCGACATCGCACACCGGCCGGACAGCCTGCGCGAGCTGGTCGCCGCGGCGCGCGGCGGCGGCTTCGACCTGGTGTCGCAGATGGCCCGGCTGCGGGTGGCGAGCGGCTGGGAGCGGCTGATCGTCCCGGCGTTCGTGTACTTCTTCGCCCAGCTGTATCCGTTCCGCTGGATCAACGCCCGCAGGCCGCGCGCCACGGCCGCGGCCGGCGGCTGCGTCCTGCTGCGCACGGAGACCGCCGAGCGGGCGCGGATCCCGCATGCGGTGCACCAGGCGGTGATCGACGACGTGTCCGTGGCGCGGGCGGTGCGGCGGGCCGGCGGGCGGGTCTGGCTGGGCCTCGCGGACCGGGTGGACAGCGTGCGCCCCTATCCGGGGCTCCCGGACCTGTGGCGGATGGTCTCGCGCAGCGCGTACGCGCAGCTGCGGCACAACCCGCTGGTGCTGCTCGGCACGGTCGCGGGCCTGGCGCTGGTCTATCTGGCGCCGCCGCTCACCTTCGCCGCGGGCCTGGCGAGCGGAGTCGCGGGGGCGGCGTGGGCGGGCGGGCTGGCCTGGCTGGTGATGACCGGCACGTATCTGCCGATGCTGCGCTACTACCGTCAGCCGCTCGCGCTCGCGCCCACGCTGCCGTTCACGGCGCTGCTGTACCTGCTGATGACGGTCGACTCGGCGGTGCGGCACTATCGCGGCCGGGGCGCGGCCTGGAAGGGGCGTACCTACGCCCGCCCCGAGGCCGCGCCCGAACGGCGCTGAGCGGCGTCACTTGCGGCCGGGCGTCCAGTTCATGCCCCAGCCGTAGGTCTGGTCTATGGTCCGCTGCGGGCTGACGCCGCGCGCGGGCACCAGATAGCGGGCCTCGCGCTGGACGACCAGGTCGCCGCCGTTGTTGGTGATCAGGGCGAGCGCGCAGACCGTGGAGGGGACGGTGCACTCGTCGAGGAAGAACTCGATGGGCGCCCCGAACTGCGGCTGGAGCGTCACCGTGGCGTGCAGGTCGGCGAAGCTGCGGGCGCCTTCGTAGATGGTGACGAAGATCAGCAGCCGGCGGAACTTGTCCTTCTGGTCGAGGTTGACGGTGAGGTTCTCGCCCGATTCGACGGCGCCGGTGCGGTCGTCGCCGTCGAGGTGGATGTACGGCGGCTGATGGAGCGCGCCGAAGGCGTTGCCGAGGGCCTGCACCACGCCCTTGCGTCCGTCGGCGAGTTCGTACAGGGCGCACAGGTCGAGGTCGAGGTCGGAGTGGTTGGCGGCCGCGCGCCCCAACTTGGCTCCCCAGCCGCTGAATTGCTTACGGCTCTGCCAGTTGAGGTTGACCCGCATCGCGCCCGAGGTGCCGCCCTGCTTGGCCAGCGAGACCCTGGGCGCTTCCTTGGTGAGGGTCACTTTGGACAGGCGCACCGGCGCCGGCGGGGCCGTGGGCGGCACCGGGACCTGGACGGTCGGCGGCTGGACCGAGGGAGTGAAGGGTGCGGGGGGTGGTGTGTACGGGGACTGGGGGGCGGCTGGGCGAGATGGTGTGTAGGGGGCTTGGGCGGCGGGCGGCTGGGGCTTGTCGACGCTGATGCCGAAGTCCGTTGCCAGGCCTTCGAGTCCGCTGTCGTAGCCCTGGCCGACCGCGCGGAACTTCCAGGCGCCCTGGCGGCGGTAGAGCTCGCCGAGGATGAAGGCGGTCTCGACGGTGGCGTCCTGGCTGTCGAAGCGGGCCAGCTCCGCGCCGCCCGCCGCGTCCAGGACGCGGATGCCGAGCCCTGGGACCCGGCCGAAGGTGCCGCCGTCGGCGGAGGCCGCGAGCACCACGCGCTCTACCGCGGGCTCGACCCGCGACAGGTCGACGTAGAGGGTGTCCGTCACCGCGTCGGGCCCGGACCGCTTGCCTTCGTGGCGTACGGCCCCGGAGGAGTGGGCGGGCTGGTTGTAGAAGACGAAGTCGGCGTCGGAGCGGACCCGGCCGCCGGTCAGGAGCAGCGCCGAGGCGTCGACGTCGGGAACGCCGGGGCCGGTCCGCCAGGCCAGTTCGATGCGCACCGAGTGTGCGGACACCGGGACATTGGCTCCTTTAAGCATCGACATGCTCTCCCCCATCGCTCCTCGCGGCGCCCACGGATCTCTGCACGCCAACCTAACGCCCGATCGGCCACGGGGCACCTACCCCGGCCGGGGGCGCGGGCCGCGAAGGCCCCCCGTTTCGCGAGAGCTCAGCCATACCAGGTCGGCGAGGTGCTGGGCGAGTGGGTGCGAGTTGTCGACCAGGTGCTGGAGCGGGGCTGGGTGGCACGGCCGGACCCGCCTCCGTGATGCACAACAGGTGCTGCCCGACGGTCAGTTCGAGGCCCGACCAAGAGCCTGTCTGTTGCCGGTATCCGCTCACCGGACCGGGCTGCCGTGCGGTTTCGACCACCGGGCACTGTACGCATCCCCGAACGGCGAACATCCGCCCGGCGGACACCTTGGCGCGATCTCGCGCCCCCCTGCCCGCCCTTCGACGCGTCCGCTTCGACGGTCCCGGGCCCGCACGCCCGGTGAGGCCCGGTGAGGCCCGGACGAAGGATCGGGGGCCGGACCGGGTCCCCTCGCCCTTCGCTCAAATCCCGCTCAAATCGGCCGGCACGACATGACACACTCCGAACCCGACGATTGAAGACCCCGTCGGCCACCGTTCATGATCGGCACAGCGGGGCCGGCGGTCATCCCCCGTCCGCCGGCCCGGCCCACTCGGCAGACCCCGTCGTTGACGCCGTTCTTACGGCCGTTTCGGCAGGTCAGAGTGGTTAAACCAGCGCAAATGGGATGACCCCGAGATTGGGGCTCCCCAACGGCCACATCGTGGGCTTAACTTATGTGCCATGACCTCCCCCCGCTCCACCTATGGCGGCGGTTACTACTCCGCGCCGTTCTTCCCGGACACCCCCATCTACGACTCCCTCGTCGCAGAACGGGGTACGCCTCAGATCGCCCCGATCCGAGTGCCCTCCCTCTATGACACCGGCAGCAACTACCTGCCGGCGCTGCCGTCGGCGCTGCCCGCGCTGCCGGCCGCCCCCTCGCAGCAGAGCCCGTCCTACGCCTCGTCGTACGGATACCAGCAGCCGGCGCCGCAGCCCGTACCGCTGCAGCACGCGCCCGCCCCGTACATCCCTCAGCAGCCCTCGGCCCCGCGCGGCTACCAGGGTCAGCAGGCGATGCCGCAGCGTCCGGTCGGCACCGGGTACGAGGCCATGCGGCCCGCCGCGCCGCGGCCGGCGCCCACGCAGTACGAGGACCCGTACAACCGGCCCTATCAGGGCACCGGGTACTGACCGAGGGCGGGACCGGCCGTCCGGGCATCTGTCCGGGACGGCTGGGAGAATGTGTTCATGAACAACGGACTTGATGCTGTCGTCCACGGGATCCGCATCCATCCCGTCAAGTCGGTCGGGGGACACGAGGCAGCGCAAGCGGTGGTCGAGCCATGGGGTCTCGCCGGGGACCGCCGCTGGATGCTGGTGGACACGGACGGCACGGCCGTGACGCAACGCGAGCGCCCGCGCCTCGCTCTGAGCAGTGCCGCCACACTGCCCGGCGGCGGCGTACGCCTGTCCGCGCCCGGGCGCGCCGACCTGGTGGTCGAGCCGCCGGAGCCGCTGGCCACCACGGGCGTCATGCTGTTCGGCACCAAGTTCGAGGCGGTGGCCGCCGCCGACGCGGCCCACGCGTGGTTCAGCGACTATCTGGGCGCCGAGGTCCGGCTCACGCACCTCGACGACCCGGCGAGCCGAAGAACGATCAACCCGAAGTACGCGCCGAACGGCGAGACGGTCAGCTTCGCCGACGGCTTCCCGCTCCAGATCGCCACGAACGCGTCGCTCGCCGCCCTCAACTCGCTGATCGCCCAGGGCGACCGGCCCGACGAGGGCCCGCTGCCGATGAACCGGTTCCGGCCGAACGTGGTGCTCGAGGGGACCGATGCGTGGGCGGAGGACACCTGGTCGCGGATCTCGATCGGCGAGGTCTCCTTCCGGCTCGCGAAGCCCTGCGGCCGCTGTGTCATCACCACCACCGATCAGGCCACCGCCGAACGCGGCAAGGAGCCGCTGCGCACGCTGGCCCGGCACCGCAGGATCGGCAGCGCGCTGGCGTTCGGCGTCCTGGTGATCCCGGAGAACACCGGCACCCTGCGCGTCGGTGACGCGATGAAGGTCCTCGCCTGACCGAGGGTTCCCGCATAGCTCTGCGCCACGCGGGAACTCCTGTGGGTAGCGGATGCGTTGAGCAGTCGAGCCGGGTGGACGGGTCCCTGTTCGCGTCACCCGCGCGCAAGCCGCCCCACCCCGGGGGCGGCCCGGAGGCGGAAGGGGGTGCGTGGCCCGTGCGAGCGATGTCGGGAGTGTGGCGTTGGCGGCACAATCCGCTGCGCCGCCGGACGGACCGTGCGGAGGCCTGGCTGGCGCTCGTGACGCTGGTGGTCATGGTGCTGGCCGTGCCGTTGGTGGGGGCGCTGTGCGGCACGCGCACCGACGCGTCGCTGCGCCAGGCGGTCGCCGAGCAGCGCCTGCACCGGCATGTGACCGCGGCCGTCGTGGTGGCCCGGGCCGAGCGGCAGACGGCGACCTCGCAGCCGGACGGCTCGACGGGCCGCGTCACCCGCACCAAAGTGATAGCCAACTGGACGGCGCACGACGGCAGTTCACACACCGGCACGATCGGAACGCCGTTGAACGCGCCCGCGCCCGGCGCCACCTTCCAGCTGTGGACGGACGACCACGGCGGCCCGGTGCCCCGGCCGATGACGACGGGCGCGGCGGCGACGCACGCGGTGTTCTCGGGGATCTGCGCGGCCGCGGCGGCCGCCGGACTCATCGAGGGCATACGGCGGTTGATCGTATGGCGCCTGATACGCCGGCGGTATGAGCGCCTGGACCGGGCGTGGGCCCGATACGGTCCGGACTGGGGCCGGACCGGCGCGGGCAGCTGACCGGTCAACTCACCGGGCCCGCGCGCGCTACGGTGGACCATCAGCCGCACATGCGAGGTCACGGTCGAGGTGTGTGCGAGGTCGCACACACGAGGTGGGGGCACGGCAGCACGATGGCTCAGGGCACGGTCCAGGTGACGCACACGGGCACGTCGAGGTGGCGCCGCCGCACGGGTGAGTACGCCTCCTTGGCCGCGGCCCTGGAGGCCGCGGGCGACGGCGACGTCCTGACCATCGCCCCGGGCACCTATCGGGAGAACCTGGTGCTGCGCCGCTCGGTGACCCTGCGCGGCCCCGAGGGCGCCGTCGGCTCGGTCCGGATCGCCCCCGTCGACGGGGTGGCGCTGACCGTGCGGGCCTCGGCGACCGTGCGGGACCTGTATCTGGAGGGCCAGGACGCGGCGGCGCCCGCACTGCTCGTGGAGGACGGCGCGCCCGAGCTCGTCGATCTGCGGGTGGTGACCCGCTCCGCGGTCGGCATCGAGGTGCGCGGCGGGGCGCGGCCCACGGTGCGGCGCTGCACGGTGGACAACCCGGGCGGGGTCGGCATCGGCGTCTTCGACGGCGCGGGCGGCGTGTTCGAGGAGTGCGAGGTCGTCGCGGCCGGGCAGTCCGGCGTCTCGGTGCACAGCGCGGGCCACCCCCGGCTCGAACGCTGCCGGGTGCACCACTCCAGCGGTGCCGGGCTTGCCGTCAGCGGCGAGGGCAGCGGTCTGGAGGCGCTCGGCTGCGAGGTGTACGAGGTCAAGGGCGCCGGGGTGCAGATCGCCTCGCGCGCCGCGGCCCACCTCACCGACTGCACGGTGCACCGCACCTCGGCCGACGGCATCACCCTGGACACGGACGCGGTGCTCACGCTGGCGGACTGCGACATCCACGACATCCCGGAGAACGCGGTCGACCTGCGCTCGCGTTCGGTGCTCACGCTGACCCGCACCAAGGTCCGCCGCTTCGGACGCAACGGCCTGTCGGTGTGGGACCCGGGCACCCGGGTCGACGCCAACCAGTGCGAGATCCACGACAGTACGGGCGACTACCCGGCGGTCTGGGTCAGCGACGGGGCGACCGCGGTCCTGGAGGGCTGCCGCGTCCATGACGTACCCGACGCGATCTTCGTGCTCGACCGGGGCTCGCGCGCCGACGTCGTGGACAGCGACCTCACCCAGGTGCGCAACACCGCCGTGTCGGTGAGCGACGGCGCGACCGCGCAGCTCGACGACTGCCGGATCAGGGAGGCCGCCACCGGCGCCTGGTTCCGCGACCACGGCAGCGGCGGCACGCTCGCCGGCTGCACCATCGACGGCGCCCAGACCGGCGTCATCGTGACCAAGGGCGCCGACCCGCGCATCGAGCGCGTCACGGTCACCTCGCCGGCCGAGGCCGGTTTCTACGTGTCCGCCGAGGGCCGCGGCACCTTCCACGCCTGCCGGGTGACCGGCAGCGGCGGCTTCGGCTTCCACGTCATCGACGGCTGCCGCACGACGCTGACGCGCTGCCGCACCGAGCGCTGTGCGCGCCGGGGCTACGAGTTCTCCGAGGACGGCGCGGTGGTCGAGGACTGCACCAGCGACGAGAGCGGTGCCACGGCGGGCGCCCCCGAGCCGCCCGCCGTGCAGAGCGCGACGCAGACCATGGGCCTGCTGTCCGCCGTGCCCGACCAGCGGGCCGTCGAGTCCGCGCCACCGCAGGCGGCCGAGCCCGCGCGCAGCTCCGGCGCGGTCCTCGGGGAACTGGACACGCTGGTGGGCCTGGAGAGCGTCAAGCGCGAGGTGCGGGCGCTCACCGACATGATCGAGGTCGGCCGCAAGCGGCAGCAGGCCGGCCTCAAGGCCGCCTCGGTCCGCCGGCATCTCGTCTTCACCGGCTCCCCCGGCACCGGCAAGACCACGGTGGCGCGCCTGTACGGGGAGATCCTGGCCTCCCTCGGCGTGCTGGAGCGCGGTCATCTGGTGGAGGTGTCCCGCGTCGATCTGGTGGGCGAGCACATCGGCTCGACCGCGATCCGCACGCAGGAGGCCTTCGACCGGGCGCGCGGCGGTGTGCTGTTCATCGACGAGGCGTACGCGCTCTCCCCCGAGGACTCGGGGCGTGACTTCGGCCGGGAGGCCATCGACACGCTGGTGAAGCTGATGGAGGACCACCGGGAGGCGGTCGTGGTCATCGTCGCCGGGTACACGGCGGAGATGGAGCGCTTCCTGAGCGTCAACCCCGGTGTGGCGTCCCGTTTCTCACGGACCATCAGGTTTCCGGACTACTCCGCCGACGAACTGCTGCGCATCGTGGAGCAGCAGGCCGACGAGCACGAGTACCGGCTCGGTACGGGTACCTCGGAGAGCCTGTTGAAGTACTTCACGGTGCTGCCCAGGGGCGCGGCCTTCGGCAACGGGCGGACCGCGCGCCAGACGTTCGAGTCGATGGTGGAGCGCCACGCGGGCCGGGTCGCCCAGCTGGCCGACGCCAGCACCGACGATCTGACCCTGCTCTATCCGGACGATCTGCCCGAACTGCCCTGATCGGCGCGCTGGTTGGGCACCCCGTGCGCCAACTCGGCGAGGAGCAGCGTGCGTTCGTGGGCGAAGGCCGGGTCGGCCTGGTAGTCGGAGTGGCCCAGGATGGGTGCGGGCAGCGGGTGCAGGTCGGTCCGGCCGTAGGCGACCGGGTCGAGCAGCGGGCCCCTGTCGACGTCGCCGCTCACGCGGACGGGGCCTCCGATGGGGTCGGTGGCCCGCCACAGGTTCCGCCAGCAGTGCACCTCCTGGTGCAGCGCTTCGAGCGGGGCGGGGCCGAAGTACGCGGGGAACCAGCGTCCGTACAGCCGCTCCACGGGGCAGCCGTAGGTGAGCAGGGCGACTCGGCGCCGGGTGCCGGGAGGCAGTTGCCAGACCGCGGCCGCGGCGAGCACGCTGCCCTGCGAGTGGCCGGAGATCACCAGGCGGCCGCCGGTGCGCCCGGTCCAGGTGTTCATCCGCCAGGCGAGGTCGGGCACGGCACGTTCGGCATAGCACGGGGGCGCGAAGGGGTGGGCCGCGCGCGGCCAGAAGGTGCCGACGTCCCACAGGATGCCGACGGTGCGGCGGGCCGCGGCGTCCTTGTAGGCGCGCCGCCCCCACGTGACGAAGAGCAGGAAGCCGAACCCGGTGCACCAGGAGCCGAGCGACTGGGCGGCGTCGGCGCCGAAGGCGACCGGGGCGGGGGCGTCGTCGGCCGCCCGGGCCGGCACCTGGCCGGCCCACCAGGCACCCGCAAGGGCCGCGGCGCCGAGCAGCAGCGAGGCCCCGGAGACGATGCCGAGGAAAAGGGGGGCCCGGTCGGTGAGCCGGGCCATGGCGCGGGCGGCGGCGATGCGGCGGGTGCGGCCGCTGTCGGGCCGCTCGGTGGGATAGTCCGCGATGACGCGGGGCGCGTCGGCGCGGGCGGTGCGCCAGGTGCGTACGGCGAAGTACAGCACGACGGGGATCAGCAGGGCGATCAGGGCGGGGATCACCGAGGCCTGCCAAGTCAGCAGCGGGGGCGGCCCGTTGGGGGCGGGGCCGGTCATGCCGGGGGTGGCGCCGTGGTCCACCCAGTCGGCGACGCGCTGGGCGACGCCGCCGGTCATCACGCCGCCGAGCGCGCAGGCGAGCATGGCCACGGCGGGGCCGCCGAGTCCCCGCAGGGCGGTGCGCTCGCCGGGTGCCCGGCGGCGCAGGTGCCGGGCCACGGCGGCGAGCGCCACCACGAGCATCCCTTGGGCGAAGGCGAGGAACCCGAAGGCGCGGTCGCCCGGCAGGGTGCCGGCCGAGGCCCAGTCGGCGCGGTCCCAGGCCGCGTAGAGGACGGCGAGGGCGAGGAGGGCGAGCGTGGAGACGGGCAGCCAGGCGGTGACGGCCTTGTCGAGGCGCTCGTCGAGATGGGTCTCGGTCCGTCCGCGTCGGCACACCACCCACACCACGACCACCCCCGCGACGGCGAGGGCCGACTCGATGAGGAGGCCGAGCGTCGCGAAGACGGCGCTGGTGGAGGCGCGGTCGTAGCGGGCGGCGGCGGCCGTGACGGCGGCGGCGGTGGTCAGGAATCCGGCGGCGGTGTGGGTCGCGCGCAGCCGGGCCACCAGCCGCCTGCCGTACCAGAATCCGGGCCTGCTGAAGGCGGGCCGTGTCGCCTCGGTGGAGTCGCCGGCGGGGTCGGCGTTGAGCGGCTGCTGCGATTCGTACGCGCTCCAGGTGCGGTTGGAGAGGTACCAGAGCAGCACGGTCAGGGCGGTGGGCGCGAGCGCGGCGAGGGCGAGCCGGCGCCCCGGCTGGGCCCACCAGCCGTGGTGGGCCACCGAGGTGAAGCCCAGCCAGTACCAGGAGCGCGAGCAGGCGGCCGAGCCCGCGCACTGCCAGGCGGTGAGGTCGAGCGCGACCTCGCAGGCCGCGGCGACGAGCAGCACGGTGAGGCTGAGCGCGAGCAGCCGCACGAGCACCCCGTACAGCCGGATCGCCCAGCGCGGCTCCTTGGCCGGCGGGCGCATCCAGTGCGCGAGGTTGATCACCATGAAGGGCAGCAGGAGCAGCCACAGGGCGCGGGCGCTGTTGCCGGAGGTGAGGTTGCACCAGACGTACGCCTCGGGCACCGGGCGGTCGCGGTAGCGCTCGGGGTGCGCCTCGGCGTCGACGTCCTCGGCGCACCGGTAGATCGCGGCGGTGTCGTCGCCGGTGACGCGCACGGTGCGCGGGTCGCCGAGCATCGCCTGCGGTGTGGTGCCGCCGACACCGTGGACCAGCAGTTCGAGGGCCGGTCCTGCGGTTTCGGCGACGCTGTCGGCCGGAGCGGCGGCTGGGGCACGGGACACTTCTGCGGCTCGCTCTCGTGACGGCGGGATCGGCGGCGCGGGTGGCACGGAACATCAGGATCCCGGATCGGGACGCCCTGGTGCGGTGCTCTCACGGAATCTCCCCGTGACAGGATGGGTGTTCGCAGGCCGGGGGTGCGGTTGTGCCCGGCGAGGTGTTCGACGATGTGGAAGGGGTCGGCCCGGCAGTGAGCGACCACCAGAATCTGCTCGCGGAGCAGCGCCGCGCGCTGATCCTCGATGAGGTCAGACGGCGTGGCGGGGTCCGGGTCAACGAGCTCACCCGGAAACTCAACGTCTCGGACATGACGGTCCGCCGGGATCTGGACGCGCTCGCGCGCCAGGGCGTGATCGAGAAGGTGCACGGCGGGGCCGTGCCCGTCGCGGAGGCCACGGCGCACGAGCCGGGCTTCGAGGCGAAGTCGACGCTTGAGCTCAGCGCCAAGCAGGACATCGCGCGGGAGGCGGCCAGGATGGCCGTGCCCGGCAGCGCCATCGCGCTGGCCGGCGGCACGACGGCGTACGCGCTGGCCCAGCAGTTGGTGGACGTGCCGGAGCTGACGGTGGTGACCAACTCGGTGCAGGTCGCCGATGTGTTCCACGCCGCGCAGCGCGCCTCGGCCTCCTCGGCGCCGCGTCCGGGGGCGGCGACCGTGGTCCTCACGGGCGGGGTGCGGACGCTCTCCGACACCCTGGTGGGTCCCGTCGCCGACGCGGCGATCCGCTCGCTCCACTTCGATGTGCTGTTCATCGGGGTGCACGGCATCTCGGTGGAGGCCGGGCTCTCCACGCCCAACCTCGCGGAGGCGGAGACCAACCGGCGGTTCGTGCAGTCCGCCCGGCGGGTCGTGGTGATCGCGGACCACACCAAGTGGGGGACGGTGGGGCTGAGTTCGTTCGCCTCGCTCGACCAGGTCGACTCGCTGGTGACGGACGCGGGGCTCTCGCAGGGGTCCCGCGAGGAGATGACCGAGCACCTGCGGGATCTCGTGGTGGCGGGAGAAGGCACGGACAACGGCGGCGACAACGGCGGAGCCACAGACATCTGACGGCCCGCCAGCTATGGTGTGCGGGCTTCCCGCCCCTGCGGTCCGCGCCCCCCACGGGCTTTCCCCGGGTGCGGGTCCTCGCGCACCCGATCGCCCGGAGGTATGCGTCATGGCTCGCCGACTCAGGTCCGTGGAACTCGACTTCGCCGAGTCGGCGCCGGTACGCCTGGTGTACACGGCCCGGGTCTCGGCCGCGCCCGGGGACGTCTACCGGGCGCTCGCCGAGGAGGTCGCGGACACCCCGGCCTGGTTCTCCTCGGTCGCCGCGGCCCGGCCCCTGGACGGCGGGGCCGGGCGCGAGGTCCGGCTGCGCGGCGGGGTGTTCTTCCGCGAGACGATCATGGCGAGGGATCCGGGCGAGCGCTACGCCTACCGCATCGACGAGACCAACACCCCCGGCGTGGCGGCGATGCTGGAGGACTGGCGGCTCGTCGCGGAGGGCCCCGGCACCCGGGTCCGCTGGACGATGGCGAGCGAGGGACCGGCCCTGTTCCGCCTGGCGATGCGGGCGGCGGCGCCCGGAGTGGGCCGGTCGTTCAGGGGCGCGATGCGCAAGCTGGACCGCCGCCTCGTGGGGACGACCACGCCCTGACCACGACGGCCAAGCCCTGCTCATCACCAACTCGCCCTGTTTCAGCGGCCCATGATCGAGCGCCAGATGCCGTCCAGGGTGCCCGGGGTGAGGCCGTCGTCGGACCGGGCGGCGACGAAGCCGTCCGGGCGGACCAGGAGTGCGCCCTGCGGCGGCAGCCCGACCAGGCCCGGCCACGCGCCCCCGGTGTCGTACAGGACGCCCTCGGCGGAGCGCGATCCGGCTTCCCCGCGCCTGATATGACGCACCGTCACCGGCAGCGTCTTCGCCCCCTCCGCCCACGCCGCGTCCGCCTGGGGGTCCCCACCGGTGAGCAGGGCGAAGCCCGGGCCGGCGAGGTCGAGGGTGGACACGCGGCCGCCGTCGCGCTCCAGCCAGAGGTGCGGGGTGCGGGTGCCGGTCTGGCCCGCGAGCAGGTCGACCGTCTCCCCGGTGTCGGGCGCCTCCCCCGCCGGGGTGCCGTGGACGGCGGCGGAGACGTACCGGTAGCGCGTCATGATCTCGCCGGTGCCCACTTGGCGGTCGAGCGCCTCGGCGTTGTCCGGCGTACGGATGGCGTACCGGGCGCGGAAGTCGGTGCGCAGCCAGGCCTGTTCGGTGACGAGCAGGCCACGCGGGCGGCGCTCGGGCTCGTAGGTGTCCAGGAGCGCGTCCGGTGCCTGCCCGGCGAGGACCGCGGCGAGCTTCCACGCCAGGTTGTGCACGTCGGCGATGCCGGTGTTGGCGCCGAAGCCGCCCCAGGGGGCGTGCCGGTGGGCCGCGTCCCCGGCGAGCAGGACCCGGCCGCGGCGGTAGGCGTCGGCGACCGCGGTCGCGGTGTCCCAGACTCCCCGGGCGAGGAGTTCGATGCGCAGGGCGGGGTCGTCCGCGCCGATGGCGGTGCGCAGCAGCGTCAGACAGCGCTCGTCGGGATAGTCCGCAGGGCTTTCGCGGGCCGGGTCGTAGGCGAGGTGGAAGGACCATTCGTCGGTGTTGTTCTTGGCCAGGAAGAGGCCGGAGACCTCCGGGCCGGTGATCTCGCACTGGCTGAAGGTGCGGTCGCGCACGAGGTCGGTGAGGTCGGCGCGGAAGTAGAGGTTGAGGTAGTGGTGGGTGGCGGGGCGGGTGGTGCTGGTGATGCCGAGGGCGCCCCGGACCGGGCTGCCGGCGCCGTCGGCCGCGAGCAGGTAGTCGGCGTGCAGGGTGCTGGTGCCGCCGGTGGCGCGGTCGGTGAGGGTGGCCGTGACGCGGTCGGCGTCCTGGGTGAACGCGGTCAGTTCGGTGCCGAAGCGGATGTCGCCGCCGCGCTGCCGGGCCAGGTCCCGCAGGACCGGTTCGAGCAGCACCTGGGGGCAGAAGCAGAACGCGGAGGGGCTCTCGTCGGCGCCGACCATCGCGCCGGTCGCGAAGACGTGGCTCAGGTCGAGCGCCTCGGATCCGGCGATGCTCCGGCCGGTGCGGGCGCCGCCGAACCTGCCCATCTTCAGGGCGGAGGCGCTCGCGGCCTGGACGGCGTCCTCGATTCCGAGCTGCCGGAAGATCTCCACGGCGCGGGTGTGCATTCCGCGCGAGCGAGGCAGCACCGTCGGCTCGGCGTTGCGTTCCACGAGGACGTAGTCGACCCCGTGGTGGTCCAGGCACAGGGCCGCGGTCAGACCGACCAGTCCCCCGCCGACGATCAGTACAGATGACATGCGAACTCCCCGTGTGCCCCGTGCCGTTCAGTGGATCTTTCCTACCGTAGACAGCGGAGCGAGCGCCGGGGGCAAACTGCGGGTCAACGCTGGAGTTGGCTCAACCCCGCCCCGGCGGGCGTCAGTTGAGGTACGCGCAGCGGGGCGCGGGTCAGTCGTCGTCCCGGACCGGCACCACGGCCACCGGGCACTCCGCGTGGTGCAGCACCGCGTGTGCCACCGAGCCCATCAGGAGGGAGCCGGGCTTGAGGCGCCTGCGGTGGCGGCCGACCACGATCAGCGCGGCCGACGCCGAGGCGTCGACGAGATGGCCCGCGGCGTCGGCGGGCGCGATCACCGCGTCCACCTCGACGCCGGGGAAGCGCTCCTGGAACGGGCGCAGCCGCTCGGCCTGTTCGCGCCGCTCGTCCCGCTCGGTGGGTTCGTACTGGTCGACGTCCAGCCGCCCCGGCGGGAACTCGCCCGCGACCATCAGGGCGGCCGGGGGCGGCGCCGGGTAGGCGGAGAGCACCTGGAGCGGCACGCCCCGCGATCCGGCCTCCTCGAAGGCGAACTCGACCACGTCGTCCACGGTGTCGGCCAGGTTGAGCCCGAGCACGACCCGGCCGTTGGACCGCTCGTCCTCGCCCGTGCGGGCCAGGCGCGGCACCACGACCACGGGGCAGGGCGCCCGGGTCGCCACGGCCAGGCTGTTGGAGCCGAGGAGCAGGCTGGCGAAGCCGCCGCGCCCGCGCGAGCCCATCACCAGCATGCGGGCGCCGGCGGCCAGGGCGTGCAGCGCGTCGGCCACCTCGCCCTCCAGGGAGTCGAACCGCACCGAAGGCAGCCGGTCGCGCCCGGAAAGTGCGGCGCGGACCCGGTCGGTCACCGGGTCGTTGAGCTCGGGGCCGGGGCCGAGGGCCGCGCGCCGGGCCACCCAGAGCTGGGTGTGGTCGGGCAGGACGTGCGCGATGACCAGCTCGGCGGCCAGTCTGCGGGCGGTGGGGATGGCCCACTCCAGGGCCCGCAGACTGTGGTCGGATCCGTCTACGGCGACAACTACCGGGCGCGTGTCCATGACGTCACCCTGGCACGCGCCACGAGGTCCCGCACGGGCAGAAGGTCCCGTTCCATCCGGTTATCGGGCGGCCCAGACCCCGGTCTCCAGGAAGGTGTCGAGCGTCTCGGCGTAGGGGGCGATGTCCAGGCCCTGTTCGGCGAGCCAGCTGTCCGAGTAGTACTTGTCGAGGTAGCGGTCGCCCGGGTCGCAGAGCAGGGTGACGATGCTGCCGGTGCGGCCTTCGGCGACCATCTCGGCGACGATCCGCAGCGCGCTCCACAGGCCGGTGCCGGTGGAGCCGCCGGCCTTGCGGCCGATCGCCTTCTCCAGGGCGCGCACGGCCGCGACGCTCGCCGCGTCCGGGACCTTCATCATGCGGTCGATGGCGCCGGGGATGAAGCTGGGCTCCATGCGGGGCCGGCCGATGCCCTCGATGCGCGAGCCGCAGTCGCTGGAGGCGAGCGCGTCGCCCCGGGTCCAGCCGTCGAAGAAACAGGAGTTCTCCGGGTCGGGCACACAGATCATCGTGTCGTGCTGCATGTAGTGCACATAGCGCGCGATGGTCGCCGAGGTGCCGCCGGTGCCGGCCGTGGCGACGATCCACGTGGGCTCGGGATAGCGCTCCAACTTGAGCTGCTGGTAGATGGATTCGGCGATGTTGTTGTTGCCGCGCCAGTCGGTGGCCCGCTCCGCGTAGGTGAACTGGTCCATGTAGTGGCCGCCGCTCTCGGCGGCGAGCCTGGCGGACTCCTGGTACATCTTCATCGAGTCGTCGACGAAGTGGCACTGGCCGCCGTGGAATTCGATCAGGCGGCACTTCTCGGCGCTCGTGGTCCGGGGCATCACCGCGATGAACGGCACGCCGATCAGCTTGGCGAAATATGCCTCGGACACGGCGGTCGAGCCGCTGGACGCCTCGATGACCGGCTTGCCCGGCCGGATCCAGCCATTGCACAGGCCGTAAAGGAACAGCGAGCGGGCGAGCCGGTGCTTGAGGCTGCCGGTGGGATGCGTCGACTCGTCCTTGAGATAGAGGTCGATGCCCCAGGCCTCGGGGAGGGGAAAGCGCAGGAGATGGGTGTCGGCGGAGCGGTTGGCATCGGCCTGGACCTTGCGCACGGCCTCCTTCAGCCAGGCGCGGTACGCCGGATCGCCGCGGTCCACATCGATGGTTTCCATGCCACTCCTCGTTGTTGCCTCTGGCCGCCCCCGCGCTCGACAATACCGCTCCGACCTGCACAAACGTTCCCTTTGGGCATCCATAGGAGTGACTTGTGGGACGTCTGGTGAGCGCTGGACGGCACTGGCCCGGACCCGATCCCCACCGCGCCCTGGTGCGTAGGCTCGACGTTGTGCAGACTGCCCACCAGGAGCGATGCGAAGGGGGCCGGACGGTCATGGCGGAACCCGAGTTCAGTGCGCAGGGTGTACGGATCGAGCGGTGGACCCGTTCGCTGACCAGAGCCGGCCAGGTGCTGATCAAGGACGGGCGGCTCGCGCTGCTCACCAGCAACGGACGGGAGATCGACAGCGCGCCCGTCGACGCGGTCAGCGCGGCGCGGCCCTGGCTGCCCTGGCTCGCCAAGGAGGACCGGACGGTGGCGCGGCTCAACGGCACCCGCTACCGCCTGACGATGGGCGAGGAGCCGGACCGCTCGCGCGGATCCGAGCTGACCCAGCGGTTCCTGCAGGCCATCCGGCAGACGACACACGGCGCACACAGCTGAGACGCGTGGACTCCGGGTCGTGCGAGTTGCGGAGTGTCAGCCCCTGGGCCACGCTGGTGTCACATCACTGAGGGTTTACCGGCGGTGACGCTCTGAGCAGGGCCGCCGGACCAGACAGCTACTTCCGGACCACATTCGGGGAGTCGCAACCGTGATCAGCCAGCCAAGCAGGCAGTGCACGGTGGAGCTCCAAGCCCTGCCGTCGCGGATCGGTCAGGTCCGCAGAATCGTATCGGCGCAGTTGCGCTACTGGCATCTGGATCCGTTGATAGACCAGGCGGCGCTCGGCGTCACCGAGTTGCTCACCAACGTCCACCGGCACGCCGAGCCGGACAAGATGTGCACGGTGGCGATCGAGCTGCTGCTCGACCGGCTCACCATCTCGGTGCACGACCACGACCCGACGCTGCCCGCCCTGCGGGACGCCGAGGCCCTCGCCACCAACGGCCGCGGCCTCGCGCTGATAGCGGCGGTCAGCGAGAGCTGGGGAGTGCGCCCGGTCGGCGAGTCCGGCAAGACCGTGTGGTTCACGCTCGCCGCGCCCTCACCCGCCGTGTCACTGCCGCCGTACCCGTTGTACGAGGTCTCGGCGGGCGCCCCCTTCCGGGAAACGCGGCCCGAACACGCGGGCCGCGGCCGTCAGGCCGGCGCCGCCCGGTCGGCCGTCGCGGGCTGACCGGGCGGGCGCGTCACTCACGCCGCGGCGCTCACGCCGCGCCGCCCTTGCCGGGCGGGGCCGGATTCACGCGCCCGAAGTGCTCCTCCAGGACGGAGATGCGGCGCCAGTACTCCTCCTCGTCGATCTCGCCCGAGGCGAACCGGCGGCCGAGGACGGCGATGGGCGAGCGGTCGTCCGTCGGCGGGCGCTCCATCGGCGGGCGCCACGGCCCGCTGCGGCCCCGCCGGCCGGCTCGCCGCAGGACGGTCACGACGGTGAGGATCACGGCCGCCCAGACCAGCGGGACGAAGAAGATCCAGGGTCCGGGGCCGGGCCCCGCGTAGGCCAGGGTGTTCATCTCGGTCAGCTCCCTTGGTGGGGTGGGTGGTTCATGCTTCGAGCCTCCCGCCGCGAGGGGCGCGCGTCGTCGTACGTCCGGCGGCGGTCGGCGTACCCCACGGGAAGTAGGCCGGGATCCCCCGACCGCTCTGGATTCTGTACCTACTGGTATGTACAGTGAGGCCATGAGCACTTCGGAGCGTCTGATCGAGGCCACCCGCGAGCTGTTGTGGGAGCGGGGCTATGTCGGCACCAGCCCCAAGGCGATCCAGCAGCAGGCGGGCGCGGGCCAGGGCAGCATGTACCACCACTTCACGGGCAAGCCCGATCTCGCGCTCGCCGCGATCCGGCGCACCACCGAGGAGATGCGGGCCACGGCCGAGGCCACGTTCGGGGGCGACGGCACGGCGTACGAGCGGATCGCGGCGTATCTGCTGCGCGAGCGTGACGTGCTGCGCGGCTGCCCGGTCGGACGCCTGACGATGGACCCCGAGATCATCGCCGACGCCGAGCTGCGCGCACCCGTCGACGAGACGCTCGACTGGCTGCGCGGCCGGCTCGCCGAGATCGTCCAACAGGGCCTGGACCAGGGCGAGTTCGCGGTGCGTGTGGCACCCCGGGAGATCGCCGCCGCCGTGGTGGCGACGGTCCAGGGCGGCTATGTGCTGGCCCGCGCCTCCGGTTCGCCCGAGGCCTTCGACGCGGGCGTACGAGGCCTGCTCTCCCTGCTCGCCCCGCCCGCCGGACCCCGCTGAACCAGGGCTCGACCGCTCGCCCGAACTCCCGCCGGTTCGAGCCCGGTGCAGCCCATGCCGAACCGCCGCCCGCCCAACTCCCGCCCTCGCGAAGGCCGCAGGCACTCGTCCCACCATCGCCCGAGGAGTACGCGATGCACGCCATGCAGTACGAGATCACGTTGCCCGCCGACTACGACATGGAGATCATCCGCAAGCGCGTCGCCACCAGGGGCCATCTCCTGGACGCCTTTCCGGGCCTCGGCCTCAAGGCCTATCTGATGCGCGAGCGAGGGGGCGCGTCTCCCGTCAACTCCTACGCGCCGTTCTATCTCTGGGCCACGCCCGAGGGCATGAACTCCTTCCTCTGGGGCCCCGGCTTCCAGGGCGTCGTCGACGACTTCGGACGCCCCCGGGTGCGGCACTGGGTGGGCCTCGGGTACGCCGAGGGCCCCGCGTCCACGTCCGCTCCCACCGCCGCGACCGTGCGCCGCACGCCCGTACCGGAAGGCGTCGAACCGGCCCGCAGCGTGGCGGACGCGGTCGCCGAGGACGCGGCGCCCGGGGTGGTGGCGAGCGCGGTGGGCATCGACCCGAGCCGCTGGGAGCTGGTGCGCCTCACGCTCTGGGAGGGGCCGGCGCCGGCGGACGGGGGCGACCGGTTCGAGGTGCTGCACCTCTCCGCGCCCGGGCGCGCGGGGCTGCGGTCGGGACGGCACTGGTGAGCGCGGCGCACACGGTGCTCGGCGAGGTGCCGGCCGGCCGGCTCGGCGTCGTCGACGCACACGACCACCTCTTCATCCGCAGCCCCCGGTTGCCGGGCCAGGAGATGGACGACGTCGAGGACGCGGCGGCCCGGCTCGCCGCGTTCGGCTCGCTCGGCGGCGCCACGGTGGTCCAGTGGACGCCGTACGGGATGGGGCGGCGGGTCGCCGAACTGCCCGCTCTTTCAAGGGAGTCGGGGGTGCACATCGTCGCCGCCACCGGGCTGCACCAAGCCGCCCACTACACGGCGGAGTTGCTCGCCTCGGTACGCGACCGCCTCGCCGAGCTGTTCACCGGGGAGCTGACCGAGGGCATCGGCGACACGGGCGTGCGGGCCGGCCTGATCAAGGTGGCGGGAGGTTTCCACGGGCTCGACGAGCACGCCGTCCTCACGATGCGGGGCGCCGCCGAGGCACACCGGCGCACGGGCGCGCCGATCGCCGTCCACCTGGAGCTGGGCACGGGCGCGCTCGACGTACTCGACCTGCTGTGCGGGGAGTTGGGGGTGGCGCCCGGCTCGGTGATCCTGGGGCACCTGAACCGCTCGCCCGACTTCGCGGTGCACCGCCTGGCCGCAGAGGCCGGGGCGAACCTCGCCTTCGACGGGCCCTCGCGGGCCAACCACGCCACGGACTGGCGGATGCCGGACGCGCTGCGGGCGCTGGCGGACGCGGGGTTCGCGGACCGGCTGCTGCTCGGCGGGGACACCGTCACGCCGGACACGCCGGGCATGGCGCATCTGCTGCGCCGGGTCGCCCCGAGGCTCGAACTCGACCTGGGCAAGGACCTGTTGGAGCGGATCCTCGTCACCAATCCGGCACGCGTCTACGCCTGGTGAGCCAGCGCTCCCAGCGGGTCGTCAAGGACCGGCTGCCAGGCCAGCTCGGCCGCCCCCACCAGGCTGTTGTGGTCGAGGGAGCAGGCGAGGATGGGGACGCCGCCGCTGCGGCCCCACAGGCTGCGGTCGGCGACGACCGCGCGCAGCCGGTCCGGGTCGGCCTCCAGGAGCGCCTTGTGCAGGCCGCCGAGGACGATCCGGTCCGGGTTGAGGATGTTGACGAGCCCGGCGAGGCCGAGCCCGAGGCGGTCGATGAGCTCCTCCGCCGCGCGGCGGACCGGGGCGTCCGCGTACTCCTGGCGCAGTAGCGCCCTCGACTGTTCGAGGAGGGAGACCTCGGGCCCGGGGGCGCGGCCGGCGGCCGTGAGGAAGGCGAGCGGGTCCGCCTCGACGTCGAGGCAGCCGCGGCTGCCGCAGTAGCAGGGGCGGCCGTCCGGGTTGACGGTGAGGTGGCCGACCTCCAGGGCGAGGCCCGAACTCCCGCTGTGCAGACGGCCGTCGAGGACCAGCGCGCCGCCGACGCCGCGGTGTCCCGTGGCCACGCAGAGCAGGTCCCTGGCTCCCCGCCCGGCGCCGTGCCGGTGCTCGGCGAGCGCGGCGAGGTTGACGTCGTTGCCGGTGAAGGCGGGGCCGGTGATGCCGGCCGCCCGGACGCGTTCGGCGAAGATCTCGCGCACCGGGGAGCCCGCGGGCCAGGCCAGGTGCAGCGGGTTGAGCGCGGTGCCCTCCGGCTCGGCGACGGCGGAGGGCACCGCGAGCCCCGCGCCCACGCAGCGGCGGCCACTGCCCCTGAGCAGGGCAGCGCCCGCGTCGACGACTTCGCCGAGCACCTGGGCCGGGTCGGCGGAGACGGTGACGCAGCCCGGGTCGGTGGCGACGATCTCGCCGCCGAGGCCGACGAGCGCGGCGCGGAAGCCGTCCGCGTGCACCTGGGCGGCGAGCGCCACGGGCCCGGCCTCGTTGACCGCGAGCCGGTGCGAGGGGCGGCCCTGGGAGCCGGCGGCGGCGGGCCGCGAGTCCACCTGGATCAGGCCGAGGGCTTCGAGTTCGGCGGCGACCGCGCCGGCGGTGGCGCGGGTGACGCCCAGCTCGGAGGTGAGCACGGCACGGGTCGGCGCGCGGCCGGTGTGTACCAGTTCGAGGGCGGGTCCGAGCGCGCTGCGGCCCCTGTCCAGCCTGGTCCTGGTGGTCGTCGCCTTGCCGTTCATGGGGGCGAGTCTCCCATGATCCCGGGCGGCGTCCGGCCCGGTTCGCGCGGTGCCGGGCTCGCGGGCGCCGGGCGTCGGGCACCGGCCGGAGGTCCGCGACCGGGGCGGCCCGGTGACCTGCCCCGGGCCGCCGCCGCCCCATCCGCTTGATGAGCTGCCCGCACTGCCCCTATCCTGACTTTGTGCCGCTACTAAACAAAGTACGGACGGCCGCTCCGGGGGGTCCTGGCAACGACATCGCCACCGCTTCCCCGTCCCGCCTCCGCTCCGCCCTGACCGTGTTCTTCGCCCTCGACGGCTTCCTGTTCGCCGGGTGGGTCGTCCGCATCCCCGCGATCAAGCAGCAGACCGGCGCCTCAGCCGGCGAGCTGGGTCTCGCCCTGCTCGGCGTCTCGGCCGGGGCCGTGGTGACGATGGTGCTGACCGGCCGGCTCTGCCGCCGCTTCGGCAGTCATCCGGTGACCGTCGTCTGCGGTGCGCTGATGGCCCTCGCGATCGCGCTTCCCGCGCAGACCCACTCGGCGCTCGCGCTCGGTCTGGTGCTGCTCGCGTTCGGCGCCGCGTACGGCGGCCTCAACGTGGCGATGAACAGCGCGGCCGTGGACCTGGTGGCCGCGCTGCGCCGCCCGGTGATGCCGAGCTTCCACGCGGCCTTCAGCCTCGGCGGCATGGTCGGCGCGGGCGTCGGAGCAGTGGTCGCCTCCAGCCTCTCCCCCGCCGCGCACCTGCTGACCCTGACCGGTGTCGGGCTGGTGGTGACCGCGCTCGCGGGGCGGGTGCTGCTGCGCCATCCGGCACCCGTACACCCGAGCACACCCCACGCCAAGGGACACCGGCTCGACGGGCGGGCCCGGCGTCTGGTGCTGCTCTTCGGCCTGATCGCGCTCTGCACGGCGTACGGAGAGGGCGCGATGGCGGACTGGGGCGCGCTCCACCTGGAGCAGGACCTGGACGCCGCCCCCGGAATCGCGGCGGTGGGCTACTCGCTGTTCGCGCTGGCCATGACGGCCGGCCGGCTCTCGGGGACCGCGCTCCTGGAGCGTCTCGGGCAGACCCGCACGCTCGTCGCGGGCGGGCTCACGGCATCGGCCGGAATGCTGCTCGGCGCGCTGGCCCCGACGACCTGGCTCGCCCTGGCGGGTTTCGCCGTGATGGGTCTGGGCCTCGCCAACATCTTCCCGGTCGCCGTCGCGCGGGCGGGCGCCCTCGCCGGGCCGGGCGGCGTGGCCGCCGCCTCGACGCTCGGCTACGGCGGCATGCTGCTCGGGCCGCCCGCGATCGGGCTGCTCGCCGAGTGGTCCTCGCTGCCGCTCGCCCTGACCACGGTCGCCGTACTGGCCGCGGGCGCCGCGCTGATCGGCTGGGCCGCCCGTAACGCCACCGCGCCCCAGGCCTGAGACCGCCCGCGCCGCAGGAGACCAACTCGGCCATTGGGCAAGCGCGTTGGGTACGGACGCTATGACGTGGACGGGGTCTTGAGCATCCGGGCGAGCACCGCGCGCTGGAGCGGCAGCACCTCGGCATGACGCGAGCGGCCGGCGTCGGTGATCTCCACACTGACCCCGCGCCGGTCCTCGCTGCACATCCCGCGCGCGACGAGCCCGTCCTTCTCCAGGCGTCCGATCAGGCGGGACAGCGCGCTCTGGCTGAGGTGGATCCGCGAAGCCAGCTCCTGGACGCGGAAGGAGCGGCCCGAGCCCTCTTCGCAGCCCTGCGCCAGGACGTCCAGCACCTCGAAGTCGCTCGCGCCGAGCCCGAACGCGTGGAGTTCACGGTCGAGCTCGCACGTGGTGCGCGCGTGAACCGCGAGTATGTCCCGCCACTCCTGCACGAGCAGACGCTCGCCGGGCTTCTCAGCTGCCATGGCGGCACGCTAGCAGAACCCACCGGTTTTGTTGCATGAGAATTAAATGCGGCTGCACTCTATGCGCGCACATGTACTCTCGTGGTGCGAGCGGTCGGGGGAAGGGACGGCCGACGGGCGCCGGTTGCCCGTCGGCCGTCCCTGCTGTGAGACTTCGCGCATGGGGACACCGAGCCGGGCCGAGCGGGACGCCGTCACGACCGAGATCGGCTACGCCCTGGCCAGCGCCCTGTTCGCGGCCGGCGTGGTGTTCGGCGCGATCGCCGGTTCCGGCTACGCCCTCGAACTCCCGCACCCGCTGCGGCGGGTGCTGCTGCTCCTCGGCGGCGGCTGCGCGCTCATCGTGTTCGTCTGGCGGACCGTGCACGTGCTGTGGCGCTTTCCGTACGGGTCGGACCGAGGCCCCCGTCAGCCCAGCCAGCCGGGGCGCACCAGGCCCGACTCGTAGGCCAGGACGACCAGTTGGGCCCGGTCGCGGGCGCCGA
The DNA here is from genome assembly GCF_042892175.1 of Streptomyces sp. NPDC001828. Taxonomy (NCBI): domain Bacteria; kingdom Bacillati; phylum Actinomycetota; class Actinomycetes; order Kitasatosporales; family Streptomycetaceae; genus Streptomyces; species Streptomyces sp. NPDC001828. The sequence goes on along the minus strand of NZ_JBIATV010000001.1, from coordinate 273,707 downwards.
GCTTCACCATCGCCCGGCTCACATGCGTCTTCGCCGTCAACGGGCTGACGACCAGGCGGCGGGCGATCTCCTCGTTGGACAGGCCGATGCCGACGAGCGCCATCACCTCCCGCTCCCGCTCGGTGAGCTGGGCCAAGCTCTCGGCGCCGGCCGGCTCCTTGGAACGTGCCGCGAACTCGGCGATCAGCCTCCGGGTCACCCCGGGCGAGAGCAGCGCGTCACCGTCGACCACCGCCCGGACCGCGCGCAGCAGTTCGTCCGGCTCGGTGTCCTTGACGAGGAACCCCGAGGCGCCGGCGCGGATCGCGTCGAAGACGTACTCGTCCAGCTCGAAGGTGGTGAGCATGACCACCTTCACCTCGCCCAGGGCTGGGTCGGAGGTGATCGCACGGGTGGCGGCGAGACCGTCGAGCCGGGGCATCCGGATGTCCATCAGGACGACGTGCGGCCGCAGTTCGCGCACCAGGCCCACCGCCTCCTCGCCGTCGGCGGCCTCCCCCACCACCTCGATGTCGCCCTGCGCGTCCAGGAGCGCCCGGAACCCGGCGCGCACCAGGAGCTGGTCGTCGGCGAGCAGTACGCGGATCACGGATTCTCCTTGGGGGGTGCGCCCAGCGGAAGCCGGGCCGTCACGCGGAAGCCGCCGGACGGAACCGGCCCCGCGTCGATGGTGCCACCGAGCGCCGCGGCCCGCTCACGCATGCCGATCAGGCCGTTTCCGCTGCCGCCCGCACCGCCCGAGGACGACGGCCCGTCGTCCTCGATCCGAAGCACCACGGCGCCGGGCTCGTAGCCGACCGCGACGCGCGCGGTGCGCGCCGCGGAGTGGCGCACGACGTTGGTGAGGGCCTCCTGCACGATGCGGAAGGCGGCCAGGTCGACGCCGGGCGGCAGCGCCGCGCGACGGCCGGTGGCCGTGGTCTCGATGGTGAGCCCGGCGCTCGCGGCCTGCTCGACGAGTTCGGGCAGCCGGTCGAGGCCGGGCGCCGGGGAGCGCGGGGCCTCGCCGGGCGCGCGCAGCGTCTCCAGGACCTGACGCACCTCCCCGAGCGCCTCCTTGCTCGCGGACTTGATGGTGGTCAGGGCGGTACGGGCCTGCTCGGGGTCGGTGTCGAGCAGGGCGAGCCCGACACCGGCCTGGACGTTGATCACGGAGATGCTGTGGGCGAGCACGTCGTGCAGCTCCCGGGCGATCCGCAGCCGTTCCTCGTCGGCCCGCCGCCTGGCCGCCGCGGCCCGCCCGGCCCGCTCCCTGGCCCACTGCTCCCGGCGTACGCGCACGAGTTCCGCGACCGCGACGATGGCCACGGCCCAGGCGGCGATGCCCACTTCCTGACCCCACGGCGCGGCCGCGTCTCCGTCGGGCGGCAGCCACCGGTAGAGCCAGTGCGCCACCAGGAGGTGCCCCAGCCACAGCATGGCCACCGCGGCCCAGGCCTGGCGGCGGCGGCCCGCGACGACCGCGGTGAAGCAGCCGACCGCGACGGGCAGGAACACCGGACCGTAGGGATAGCCGGCGCCGAGGTAGACCATGGCGGCCGCCGAGGCGCCGAACACCGCGACGACGGGGTGCCGCAGGCGGATCAGCAGCACCGCGCAGCCGGCGAGCAGCAGCCCGAGGGCGAAGGCGTCGAGCGGGGCCCGGCCCGTCTGGGCGTGCCCGGCGAAGCGGGATCCGGCGAGCACCACCACGGTGAGCGCGACCGTCGACGCCCACGGCAGCCGGGCCGGCCGCCCCTCCTCGCCGTCCGGGCCCCGCACCCAGCGCCGCACCAGGGGCGGCGGCCCCGCCCCTCGCCGGGGAGGGCCGCCGCGTCCGGCGTCGCGCGGTGACTGCTGCTCGTCCATACCGGCCACGCTAGACCGGCGCCGGGCGCCGGGGCGTCCCCCCGACGGGGTGATCACGCGTACTACGCGGGGAGTACCAGGCCCACCGAGCGGGCGATTTGCTCGGCCGCGTGCGTGAAGAACGCCTCGCGCTCCTCGACCACCCGGTGGAACTGGCCGAACGCCTCGAAGGAGATGAGCCCGAACAGCTGCGACCAGGCGGCGACGAGGGCGACGACGGCGGCCGGGGGCAGATCGGGGGCGAAGTCCGCGGCCATCCGCTCGCCCTCGGCGCGCAGCGGTGCGGGGGGCCGCGGCGGCGCGATGCCCTTGCCCCGGTGGGCGTCGCGGGCGATGGAGATGAGCACGAGCCCGACCCTGGACGCGGGGCCGTTGGTCGCCTCGGGCGCGGTGTAGCCGGGGACGGGCGAGCCGTAGATGAGCGCGTACTCGTGGGGGTGGGCGAGCGCCCAGGTGCGTACCGCGCGGCAGACGGCGGTCCAGCGGGTGACGGGGGACGCGGCCGCCCGCTGCCGCGCGAGGGCGTGTTCGGCGGCTTCGCCGACGGCGTCGTAGGCGTCGACGATCAGGGCGGTCAGCAGGTCGTCCCGGCTCGGGAAGTAGCGGTAGAGCGCCGAGGAGACCATGCCCAGCTCGCGGGCGACGGCGCGGAGCGAGAGCTTGGCGGCGCCCTCCGCCGCGAGCTGTCGTCTGGCCTCGTCCTTGATGGCGGCGGTGACTTCGACACGTGCCCGTGCGCGGGCTCCCTGGACGGTGCTCATGGGCGCCAGTCTGCCAGCACCGAGAGCAGTGGCCAAGAACGCGTCCCCCGCACACAAATCGGAGCGGTGCACAGGAAAGAGAGCAGTGCTCTTGATTTGGAGCGCCGCTTCGGTGCACACTGCTGCTCATGAACGAGAGCACCGCTCTCGCACCTACCGGCTTCGGGAATCAGGGAGACACCATGTCCGCTTCCGCACACGTCCAGAAGCCCGGCTGGTTCACGGTCAACGTCATGAACCGGGCCGTCACCTGGCTGACCCGTCGCGGCATCAGCGTCTGGGGCTCCCGGGTCCTCGCGGTCCGCGGCCGCAAGAGCGGCGAGTGGCGCCGCACCCCCGTCAACCTGCTGTCCTTCGAGGGCGAGCAGTACCTGGTCGCCCCGCGCGGCCACGTCCAGTGGACCCACAACATGCGGGCGGCCGGCGGCGGCGAGCTGCACCTGGGCAAGAAGGCCGAGGCGTTCACCGCCGTCGAGGTCGCCGACGACGACAAGCCCGCCCTGCTGCGCGCCTACCTCAAGCGCTGGAAGGCCGAGGTGGGCGTCTTCTTCAACGGCGTCGGCCCCGACTCCAGCGACGCGGAACTGCGCCGGATCGCCCCCGACCACCCCGTCTTCCGGATCACCCTCACCCGGTGACCCGGGCCCCGCCCCCGAGCGAGCCCGCACCTGACACCCCCCCTGCCCCCACCCCCGACCCAGCCCCCCGCCTCGGCCTTCAGCTGCCGAGCAGCACCCTCAACTCCGGTTGCAGCCAAGGCTCATGGGCCCGTACGAGGTCGTCGCACAGCTCCCAGATCCGCTCGACGGGCAGCGCCGCCGCCGTCGCGGGGTCGCACATCGCGGCGTGCCGGATGTGGCGCGGATCGCCGAGCACGGCGGCCCGTACCACGAGATCGGTCACCGAGAGATAGGCCCGGTTGAGCGCCGCGCACTGCGGCGGCAGGGCCCCGATCCGGGTGGGCTGCACCCCCAACCCATCGACCAGGCAGGGGACTTCGACGACCGAGTCGGCGGGCAGGTTGTCGATCAGGCCATGGTTGGGGACGTTGCCGTAGACCCGGCGCGGGGTGCCCGTGACGACGCTGTGGATGATCTGCGGGGCGTACTCCAAGGTCCCCTCGACCGGTAGCGGCTGCCCCGAGGCGAGGGCGTCGCGGGTGCGGGCGTAGGAGGCCAGGTTCTCCTCCGTCATGTCGAGATAGGCGCCGACCGGCAGCCGCAGCCGGTCGATCTCCTCGTCGTGGTGCAGGTACCAGGGCACGTACTCCGAGGAGTGCTCACTGGTCTCGGTCGGGTAGTGGCCGAGCCTGCGGTACATGTCGACGCGTACCCGGCGCAGCAGTTCGGGGTCCTTGGCGATGGTCTCGTCGAGGAGCGGATAGAGGTCCTGGCCCGCACGCTCGAAGCGCAGCACCCAGGACTGGTGGTTGACCCCGGCCGCGAGGTAGGAGACCTCCTCGAAGGGCGTTCCGGTCAGGGCGGACAGGTCGTGCATCGTCCAGTGGATGGAGTGGCACAGGCCGACGGCGCGCAGCGCGGGAGCCACCCGGTGCAGGTAGAGCAGGTTCATGGCCATCGGGTTGGTGTAGTTCAACAGGATGGCGTCCGGGCAGAGTCGGGCCATGTCGGCGGCGAGCGCGCGCAGCAGCGGGAAGGTGCGCAGGGCGCGGAAGATGCCGCCGATGCCGAGGGTGTCGGCGATCGTCTGGCGCAGCCCGTAGCGGGCGGGGACCGTGAAGTCGGTACGGGTGGCCTCGCTCATGCCGATCTGGACGGTGTTGATGACGAAGTCGGCGCCCTCAAGGGCGGCTCGTCGCTCCGGGTGTGCGCTGAGGTGCGGCTCCGCGCCGCGTTCGGCCGCGATGTGGCGGGCGGCGGCCTCGCTGGTGGCGAGGCGTTCGGGGTCGATGTCGTGGAGCGCGATGCGGGCGCGCGCGAACTCGGGGAAGGCGAACAGGTCGGCGAGCAGGCCCTGGGTGAATTCCACACTGCCCGCGCCGATGAAGGCGATCTTGGTCTCGGTCATGCGTGCCCTTTCCGGCGACTCGGATGACGGCGACCGCCGGTGCGCGGCCGCCCGCCCTTCGGGCCATGAACCCCCCGGGCCTTCAGCCCCGCGACCCGCTAGCCCTTGAGGCCGCTCGTCGTCAGCGACTGGATGAAGGTCTTCTGCGCGAACAGGAAGGCCAGCAGGACCGGCAGCACGGTCACGACATTGCCCGCCATCACCGCCGACCACTTGGTGTGGTGCTGGCCCTGGAACGTGGTCAGGCCCAGTTGCAGCGTGTACCGCGCGTCGTGGTTGATGGCGATGAGCGGCCAGGACAGGTCGTTCCAGGTGGCGAGGAAGGTGAGCACCGCGACCGTGGCGAGCGCCGGGCGGGCGAGCGGCGCCACGATCGAGACGAGCACCCGCAGCCGCGAACAGCCGTCGATCCAGGCCGCCTCCTCCAGCTCCCTCGGCAGCGTGAGGAAGAACTGCCGGAAGAGGAACACCGCGAACGGGGTGACCAGGGACGGCACGATGAGCGCGCCCAGGGTGTCGATGAGCCCGAGCCACTTCATCACCAGGAACGTGGGGATCATGGTCAGCTGGAACGGCACCGCCATCGTCGCCAGCATCAGGCCGAGCAGCAGCCGCGATCCGGCGAACCGCATGCGCGCGAAGGCGTAGCCGCCGAGCGCCCCGAGCACGAGGTTCGAGGCGACGGCGACGCCCGCGACGACGCAGGAGTTCAGGAACCAGCGGGGGAACATCGCGTTGCCGAGGACATAGCGGTAGCCGCCGAGGTCGATGCCGTGCGGCCACAGCGCGGGCGGGAAGCGGTTGATCTCCGCGTCGCTCATCACGGAGCTGACGATCAGCCACACGAGCGGCAGCGCGAAGCCGATCGAGAGCGGTGCGAGAAGGAGGTGCCACGGGCTGAACGGGAGCCGGCGCCGGAAACCGGCCAACGGGCCGGGGGCCTCCACGGCGGGGGCTGCCCCCGGGGCGGTCACGGTGGGCACGCTCATCGGCTCACTCTCTCTTCGGTCCGCTCAACTCGCCCACGGGACAAGGGCGTTGAGTCCGTACGGTCGCGATGGCGCCGGTAGAGGCGCAGCACGACGGCCGCCGCGATCAGGCCGACCGCGAGGACGTAGGCCGCGGCGGCGCCGTATCCGGCGGTGAAGTTCTGGAAGGCCTGCTCCCAGACGAAGTAGACGATCACGGTGGTGGCGCCGAGGGGGCCGCCCTTGGTGGTGACGTAGACGAGGTCGAAGACCTGGAGGGCGGTGATGAACTGCCACAGGACCAGGAAGACGGTGACCGGAGTGAGCGAGGGAAGGGTGACGTGGCGCAGTACCTGGCCCCGGTTCGCCCCGTCGAGGCGGGCCGATTCGACGAGTTCGGCGGGCACGTCCTGGAGCGCGGCGAGATAGACGATGACGCAGAAGCCGATGCCGCTCCACAGGGAGATGAGCAACAGGACGCCGAGGGCCTGGCCCGGGTCGTTGAGGAAGCCCTGCGGGGAGACGCCGATGTGGTGCAGGAGCGCGTTCGCGACGCCGAAGTCGGGGTCGAAGATGAACGAGAACAGCACGCCCTGGGCGGTGGCGGAGACCACGAACGGGATGAAGACCAGCGTGCGGTAGAGCCCGACGAGACGGATCCGCCGGTTCAGCGCGAGGGCGAGCGCGAGCCCCGTGGCCAGACTCAGCGGGACGTAGACGCCCGCGTAGACCAGGGTGTTCTCGACGGCCGTGCGGAACGCCGGGTCCTTGCCGAGGGCGTGGTAGTTGTCGAGCCCCACCCAGCGGCCCGGCGTGACCAGGTCGTCCGCGCGGAACGACAGGAGCAGGGACCACAGCAGCGGTACGACACCGAGCCCGATGATCACCAGGACGGCCGGGCCGATGAAGGCCCAGGCGGTGGCGGCCTCGCCGCGCGCCCGCCGCCGCCTGGCGACACGGGCGGCCCGGTCCGGGTCGAGCGTGAGCGGGCGTGGAGTGCGCGGGCGCGGGGTGCGCGGGCGCGGGGTGCGCGGGCCGGTGGTCCTCATCTCGGGGCCCTTCCGCTGGTACTCATCTCCGGGACCTTTCCGGTCGGGGGTCGGCTTCAGAGCGGTCCGGTGGGGGCGGCTTACGGTCCGGTCGGGGGGCTTACCGTCCGGTCGAGGGCGGGCTCACCGTCCGGTCGGGGGCGGCTTCAGCGCGGTATCAGCAGGGCGGCGTCGGCCTTCTCGGCGCACCGGCGCATGGCCCGGTCCGGCGACGAGCGGCCGAGCAGCACCGTCACGACGGCTTCGCCGACCGCCTGCGAGATCGCCGGATACGCCGGGTGCACGGGGCGTACCCGGGCCGACTCCAGGGCCTTGGTGAACACCGGGAGCCCGACGGTCTCGGCGGAGTGGCCGAGCCATGCGGGGCGCCGCGCGCTCTCCACGCTGAGCGGCAGGCTTCCGGCGCCGATGTCCCAAGTGACGTCCTGGTCCGGCGAGATGAGCCAGCGGACGAACGCGACGGCGGCCTTCGAGCGTGCGGAGCCGTTGTCGAAGACGGTCCAGGTGTCCGGGCCCGAGATGGTGACGGGACGGCCGCTGTAGGAGGGCAGGGGCACGACGGCGTAGTCCACCTTGGCGGCGACGATGTCCGGCAGCGACCAGGGCCCGCCGAGCACCATGCCCATGCGTCCCGACAGGAAGACCTGGTACATCTGGGCGCTGCCCGGCTTGGGGTCGATGTAGACGGCGTTGCCCGTGGCGAGGGACGCGACGGTCTCCAGGGCCCGGGGCCCCTGTTCGGTGAAGCCGATGCCCTTGCCGTCCGGCGCGATGATCTCGCCGCCGAGGTCCCACACCATCGGCCACAGGCGCCAGGTGGTGTCCTCGTCGCCGACGCCGGGCCAGCCGGTGCCGAAGACGCCCTTGGCGGCGTCGGTCAACCGGTGGCTCGCATCGGCGAACTCGGCCCAGGACCAGCCGGGTTGGGGCAGTTCGAGCCCGGCGCGCCGGAACAGGCGGGTGTTGCAGATGACCGCGAGGGAGTCGACGAGGGCGGGCGCGCCGCGCACCTTCCCGTTGATGGTCACCGCCTCCCGCAGCGAGGGCCAGTAGTCGTTCCAGGGCACGGGGCCCGGGCCGCGCAGTGCGCCCGTGAGGTCGAGGACGCGGGGGCTGCGGGCGATGCTCGCGATGTCCGAGCCGAAGACGTAGGCGATGTCGGGGTAGGAGCCGGAGGCGAGGGCGGCGGTCACCTTCTGGAGCATCACATCGGCCGTGGCTCCCCCGCCCGCGTCGACGTGGATCGTGGGGTGGGTGCGGTTGAACTCGCCGACCAGGGCTTCGATGGCCTGCTTCAGGGTGTCGGTCTGGCCGTGCCACAGCTCGACGGTCACCTTGCCGTCGGGCCCGACGCCGTCCCCCTGCGACGAGCCGCAGGCCGTGAGGGCCGGTACGGCGACGGCGCCCAGCGCACAGCCCGCCCCGGCTCTCAGGAGCGTGCGGCGGCCGGGGGCCGGGTGGCGTGGAGGGGGGACGGTGCCGGCCGGGGCCAAGTGGTGTGGTGGGGTGCCGGCCGGGGATGGAGCGGCAGTTGAACGTTGCGGCGTCGCGTGGGGCGAGGGGGCGGTGGCGCGATCCGGGCCGGCGGGCATGATCCGCTCCATCCCTCGCGGGTACGTCCCCGCCTCGGACCCGGCGTGCGGGTCCTGGCGACTCGGGCCGGCCCGGGACCCCGGTCCAGGGACCTTGCCGGCTGGGCGCACCTCTGGCGGCGGGACCGCGCGGCGGTCCGGGCCACGGTGGGATGAAAGCGTCCTGCGCGGGCGGACGTCAAGAGCCCCGCACGCGCTCGTGGAACCCTTGGCGCGGCGGGGTGAGGGGACTTCGGCCGGCGACGCGCGAACGGGACCGGATCGCTCCGGCCCCGCCCGCGCGTCGGCGAGCCACGCTCAGCGGTCGACGGCGTCCAGGGCGCGCCGGGCCATCGGGTGGCTGCGCACCAGGCCGGCCAGGGTGGTGGCGCCGCGCGTGATGTCCGCGAAGGCCTTCCACGCGGGCCGGAAGCCGGTGATCGCGGCGTGCAGCAGCAGCGGGCGCTTCTCGAAGAGGGTCAGCATCCGCCGGCCCACCCCCATCTCGACGCCGAGCCCGGCCTTGATGGCGAAGGCGTAGTTCAGCGCCTGGCGGCGGGCGTCCACCGCGTCCTGCGACTCGGCGATGCGCACCGCCCACTCGCCGGCGAGGCGGCCCGAGCGCAGCGCGAAGGAGATGCCCTCGCGCGTCCACGGTTCGAGCAGGCCCGCCGCGTCACCGCAGACCAGGACCCGGCCACGGGACAGCGGCGAGTCGTCGCTGCGACAGCGCGTCAAGTGGCCGGAGGACACGGCCGGTTCGAACCCGGCGAGGCCGAGCCGGGCGATGAAGTCCTCCAAGTAACGCTTGGTGGCCGCGCCTTCGCCGCGCGTCGAGATCACGCCGACGGTCAGGGTGTCCCCCTTGGGGAAGACCCAGCCGTAACTGCCGGGCATGGGGCCCCAGTCGATGAGCACCCGGCCCTTCCAGTCCTCGGCCACGCTCGCCGGCACCGGGATCTCGGCCTCAAGGCCCAGGTCGACCTGCTCGGTCTTCACCCCGACGTGCGCCCCTATGCGGCTGGCGCTGCCGTCGGCGCCGACGACGGCCCGGGCGAGCACGGTCTCGCCGTCGGCGAGGACCACGGCGACGGTGCGCCGGTCGGGCACGGCCGAGCCGTGCTGCTCGACCTTGGAGACGGTGGCGCCGGTACGGATCTCCGCGCCCGCCTTCTCGGCGACGGCGACCAGACCGGCGTCGAACTCCGGCCGGTTGATCAGGCCGAACAGCATCTTCTTCGACCGACGGGTGCGCGTCAGCTTCCCGTTGAGGGAGAAGGTGACCGCGTGCACCCGGTCCTGGAGCGGCAGTTCGAAGCCGGGCGGCAGGGCGTCGCGCGAGGGACCGATGATGCCGCCGCCGCACGTCTTGTAGCGGGGCAGCTCGGCCTTCTCCAGGAGCAGCACCTTGCGCCCCGCGGCGGCCGCCGCATACGCGGCCGAGGCTCCGGCCGGCCCGGCGCCGACCACGACGACGTCCCAGACGGGCCCCTCGACGGGCCCGGTCACCGATTCGGCGGCGGGCTCGCCCTGGTTCTCCTCCAGCGGTCCGTCCGTCCCGGCGTCTGTGTTCTCGCTGCTCACGATGTGCCTTTGCTCCCCGTCCGACCAGTGGCCCGTGTTGACGACCGCATCCTACGGGGCAGTAGCCCCGCCCTCCCGTCCTGGCCCGCTGTGGGAGGATCGGCCCTGTCTCCGTCGTACGCACGCGTACACCGACGCGTGTCCGTACTTATCAACGTCGCACCCACGAGGAGCGTGCCCATGACCGCACATCCGATCGCCGAGACCGTCGCATCCCTGATGCCCCGCGCCAAGGCGGAGCTGACGGAGCTGGTCGCGTTCCAGTCGGTGGCGGACGAGGCGGTGGCGCCCCGGAGCGAGTGCGAGGCCGCCGCGAACTGGGTGGCCGAAGCCCTGCGCACCGAGGGCTTCCAGGACGTGGCCCTGCTCGACACCCCCGACGGCTCGCAGTCGGTCTACGGTCTGCTGCCCGGCCCGCAGGGGGCGCCGACGGTGCTCCTGTACGCGCACTACGACGTGCAGCCGAAGCTGGACGAGTCGGCGTGGGTGAGCCCGCCGTTCGAGCTGACCGAGCGCGACGGCCGCTGGTACGGCCGCGGGGCGGCGGACTGCAAGGGCGGGTTCATCATGCACCTGCTCGCGCTGCGCGCCCTGAAGGCCAACGGCGGTGTCCCGGTCTCCGTCAAGGTGATCGTGGAGGGCTCGGAGGAGCAGGGCACGGGCGGCCTGGAGCAGTACGCCGAGGCGCACCCCGAGCTGCTCACCGCGGACGCGATCGTGATCGGCGACACGGGTAACTTTCGGGTCGGCCTGCCCACCGTGACGGCGACGCTGCGCGGCATGACGATGATCCGGGTACGGATCGACACCCTTGAGGGCAACCTGCACTCGGGCCAGTTCGGCGGCGCGGCCCCCGACGCGCTCGCCGCGCTCATCCGCGTACTGGACTCGCTGCGCGACGAGCACGGCCAGACGGTCGTCGAGGGCCTCCCGGCCGACTCCGCGTGGGACGGGCTCCAGTACCCGGAGGGCGAGTTCCGCCAGGACGCCAAGGTCCTCGAAGGGGTGGCGCTGCCGGGCACCGGCACCGTCGCCGACCGCATCTGGGCCCGCCCGGCCGTCACGGTCGTCGGCATCGACTGCCACCCGGTCGCCGGTGCGACGCCGTCCATCCCGGCGAGCGCCCGCGCGCAGATCAGCCTGCGGGTGCCGCCCGGCCAGGACGCGGCCGAGGCGACCAAGCTGCTGTACGCGCACATCGAGAAGCACGTGCCGTGGAACGCCCGCGTCTCCTTCGAGCAGGTCGGCCAGGGCCAGCCGTTCCGCGCGGACACCAACAGCCCGGCGTACACGTCGATGGCCGAGGCGATGGCGGTGGCCTACCCGGGCGAGGAGATGCAGTCCTCGGGCATGGGCGGCTCGATCCCGCTGTGCAACACGCTGGCCGCGCTCTACCCGCAGGCCGAGATCCTGCTGATCGGTCTCAGCGAGCCCGAGGCGCAGATCCACGCGGTGAACGAGAGCGTGTCTCCCGAGGAGCTGGAGCGCCTGTCGGTGGCGGAGGCGCACTTCCTGGTCAACTACGCGGAGTCCAAGCGGAGTTGATCCCTTCCTGAGAGGAGGGCCGGCTCGGAATCGAGCGCTCGGCGGACATCGCCCGGAGCGCGGACATGGCCGAGCCGGCACTCACGTCGGCCTCAGCCGACCGGGACTCCGGCCTCCAGGTTGAGCACGGTCGACCGCTCCCGGGCCCGCAGCGCCCAGCGCAGCCGCTCGAAACGGGCGGGCGGCAGGAGCTGGGCCGCCTCCTGCTCGCTGACGAAGCGCCAGCCGCGCAGTTCGGCGCCCGGAAGGAGCACCTCCGCGGCCCGTGCGCTCTCCAGCCGGCCGCCGTCGAACAGCAGCCGCAGGCCGCCGTATCCGGGTGGTCTGGGCGGCTCCCAGTCGACCACGAGGAGCCGCGGCACATGGCCGAGCCGGACGCCGAGCTCCTCCTCGACCTCGCGCACTCCGGCCCGGGCGGGAGCCTCGCCGCGCTCGACGACGCCGCCGGGGAACTCCCAGCCCGGCTTGTAGGTGGGGTCGACCAGGAGCACCCGGTCGTGTTCGTCGAAGAGCAGCACCCCGGCGGCGAGCGTCTCGGCGGTGGGTTCGGGGGTCTGCACGATGTCGCAGGCGCGGGCCGCTCCGGAGCGGACCGCGTCGGCTATTCGCTCGGCGGCCGCGTGCGGGGTGAGCGTGCCGTTGTCGACGGTGTACGCGTCGGCGGCGAGCCAGCCGAGCGCGTCCTTGAAGGGTTCGATGTGGTCGTAGGCCCAGGCGCGGACCCGCTGCTCATCGGCCTCGGGGTCCTCGGGAAACTCCACCCGGGCCGCGATCCGCGCCCGCAGGATCGTTTCCTCCTGGGTGAGGAGCACATGGCGTACCGGAATCCGGCGGGCCGCGAGCCCGCCGAAGATCTCGTCCCGGTACTCCTGCCTCATCAGGGTCATCGGCACCACGAGCACGCCGCCGACCTCGGCGTGCAGCGCGGCCGCGCCGTCCACCACGAGACGCCGCCAGACCGGCAGGTCCTGGTAGTCGCTGACCTGGTCGAGCATCTTCTGCGGCAGCAGCTGCCGCAGCGCCCCGCCGATCACCTCGGGGTCGTAGAACGTGCTGTTCGGGATCAGGTCGATCAGCTCGCGCGCGGTGCTCGTCTTGCCCGCGCCGAATGCGCCGTTGACCCAGACGATCACGGTTCCCCCTCTTCGTAGCCCCCAGTGGACTGCCCGCAACACCCTGCCACGGAAACCCCGCTACGGGCTCCGGCCGTCCTTGATCGCGCGTACAACTGTGGCCGGGCTGTTGCTTGCCGGGTGCCACCGGCGGGCCACGGGAGGCGTCCTGATGTACGGGCACCGGTCACGGGGGGCCGTAACGCGACGGCGGAGACGTCGTTGTGCGAGTGCCAAAAGAGACACGAGGGGGCGCGAAAAATGCGTCGTACAGTACTGGAACGTTTTCCCGCGGGCGGTCCGCGCGGCCACTGGCCTGCCGAGGAGTTCGCGCGGGACCGCAGGAACGAGGGGCTCGCGGCCGAGGTCGTGATGGACCTGGAGAGCGACGCCTTCCTGGTCGTCGTTCCGCGCCCCTCACCGGAGCCGGCCGTCTGACGCCCCGGCGGCCGGCCCCGCCGGCCGCCGCACCGCGACGTCCGATTTCCGCCGGTCGAGGCGGGCCGCGGGCGCGACCCTCGATGTGCGGCACCGCTCAGGGCCCGGGCCGTACGCCCGCCCCGCACATCGGAGGGTCTCCATGTCCAGCACCACCACGGCCGACCGCGTGAGCGCGGACGACTGGCCGAGGATCGCCGAGGAACTCGACGCCTACGGCTGCGCGCCCACCCAGCGCCTCCTCACCGACGCCCAGTGCCGCTCCCTGGCGGACACCTACGACCGGGCCGAACGGTTCCGCTCGACCGTCGACATGGCGCGCTACCGCTTCGGGTCCGGGCAGTACCGCTACTTCGCCGAGCCGCTGCCCGGCCTCGTCGAGGAACTGCGCGCCGCCTTCTACCCGTTGCTGCTGCCCGTCGCCCGCGACTGGGCGGCACGGCTCGGGCGCCCCGCCCCCTGGCCGGACACCCTGGAGGAGTGGCTGGCGCACTGCCGCGAGGCCGGGCAGGCCAAGTGCGCCCAGATCCTGCTGCGGTACGGGCCCGGCGACTGGAACGCCCTGCACCGCGACCTGTTCGGCGACGCGGTCTTTCCGCTCCAGGTCGTCGTCGGCCTGGACGCGCCCGGCACCGACTACACCGGCGGCGAGTTCCTCCTCGTCGAGCAACGGCCGCGCGCCCAGTCGAGGGGCACCGCGACCCCGGTCCCGCAGGGCCACGGGCTGGTCTTCACCACCCGGGACCGGCCAGTGGCCGCCCGGCGCGGCTGGTCGGCGGCGCCGGTGCGGCACGGAGTCAGCGCCGTACGCTCCGGCCGGCGCCGCACCCTCGGCCTCGTCTTCCACGACGCGGCACAGGGCCCCGACCAGCCTTAGAAATCACCGTAGTTGACCTGCCAGGTGGGCAGGCCGAGGCGGCGCCACACGGCGACCACGCGGTCCCGGTCGTCGAGGCTGACGCGCACGTTGAACCGGTGGCGCACATGCGCGTCGAAGAGCTCCGCCTTCACGAGGTCGTCGCGCCGCCCGTCCCCGGCCGGCCGCATCCACAGCTCGTCGTACGGCACCTCGTGCGCGGCGAGCCAGGCCCGGGTCTGCGGCCGGTACTCCTCGCCCCGGCCCGAGAGCAGCACGATCGTGTCCCCGTGCGCCTGCCGGAAGCCGATCAGGGCGTCGCGGACACTCCCGTTCAGGCCGTCCTGCTCGCAGCGCGTGAAGTCGTACGGGTTGCGGCCCACGTTGACCGCGAGCGTGCCGTCGATGTCGCACATCACCGCGCTGGGCAGGGACGCGTCCGGTACGTACGGCTCGACCTCGGCGAGGACGACGGTGTCGTTCATCCAGGCGTCCGTCAGGCGCCAGCCGCCACGCACCGCCTTGGCGTGCTTGTCGGCGAGCAGGCGGATGACGTCCTCGCCGACCGGGTTGGCGCGGGCCGCGTCGCGGCGCAGGCACTCCTCGACGGGCACGTCCGTGAAGTCGTGCACGACGAACCGGGCCCGGCCGGCCACGGCCGCCTTGAGCCGCTTGGGGATGTGCGAGGTGAGGTGGGTGTTGTCGACGACGACGTCGAACCCGGCGGCGATCGTCTCGCGCACCGCGGCGTCCTGGACCGCGAGGACGCTCTGCTCGGCGGTGTGCGACCGCTCCCGCCGGGCCCCGGCCTCGTCGAACATGGCGCGCAGGTCGTCGAGGTTCACCCGACGGCACCGGCCCTCGGAGTCCGCGACGAGCTTGCGGGCGGCGGTGGTCTTGCCGGAGGCGGGCAGTCCGGTCATGACGTGCACGGTGGGCATGGCAGGGGTTCAGCCTTCTTCGTCGTTCGTGAACGGGTCGGCGGCCGCCGGCTTGACGGACCGCCAGATCATCAGGTCGATGTCGCGGCCGTCGAGCAGCTGGAAGACGGCCGCGCGTACGGTGCGGTCCCCGATCCGCTGGGCGGCGCGAGCGAACGCGCCCCGGTCCTGGGCGAGATGGGCGATCTCGCCGAACCGTTCGGCGGCCAGCCGGGCGGGCTCGGCGGCCCGCGCGTCCAGGCGGGCCGTGACGCCCCGCACCCAGGTGTCGAACTCGTCGGGGACCTGCTGAAGCATAGCTTCCAGCGGGTCGGCGCCGTCCGCGGTGAGTCCGGCGATCTCGCCGGGGCCGCAGCCGAGCGCCTGGGCGACCTGCTTCAGGTCGCGCCCGGCGAACCGGCGGATGCCGAGGAAGCGCCAGATGTCGCGCTCGGTGATGCCGGTCAGCACCTTGTGCAGCCGCACGTACTCGCTGATCTTCACCTTGACCCGGAGGCCGGAGGCGTACCGGACGACGTACCCCTCGGCGTCCGTGCCGCTGGCCTCGCGGCCGTCGGCGTGCGCGTTGGAGCCGGTGCGCTTCAGGAGTTCCGCGAGCGGCATCGCGGGCCACGCCCGGGCGACGGAGCCGACCGCCGCCCAGTCCTCGGCGGCCCGGGACAGCTCGATCTCCTCGCCCGTCGCCTCGTACGCGGCGAGCAGCACGAGGTCGCGCCGGACTCCGTAGTCCACGACGATCCGGTTCTCCGGGTAGAGGATCTCCACGAGGTAGGTGACCCCGGGCCGCAGCTTCCCCGTGTCCCGGCCGTCCAGCCAGGCGCTCGCCCACGTGGCCTGCTCGGACGTGAACGAACCCCGGGACGCGACGCGCCAGCGCCCCGCGTAGTGGAAGACGATCCCGAGCGACCCGTCGACCTTGTCGAACACCTCGAAGGCCTCGTCGGGCAGCGGCGGCGCGTAGTGCCGGCCGGCGCCGTGCTCCCCCACGTTGAAGAACTTGGGCAGACAGTGCGCGACGACCACCCCGCGCACATCGTCGACGACAAGACCGCGGCACCGCGTGGTGACCTCGTCCCAGGCCTGCTCGTACTGGCACGACCTGGTGTACGAGTACAGGGAGAGCGGCAGTTCGGGATGCGCCTTGCGCACCACGTGCCCCGCGGCGATGGCGGAGGCCAGGTCCGCGGGCGGAAGAAGTCGGTCGAGGTCGATCACTGCTGCTCCAGGAAAGTGGGCTGTCAGCAGCAGCTTGACCGGTGGCGAGCGGTTGGGCCACGCATTTTCGCCGCCCTCCCTGTCCCGCCAATAACCTGTGGCCGACCCGCCTGACCTGCGGCTATGGTCGACGCTCACGGCCGTCCGGACGGCCACCCGGCTACTCCGCCGAACCACCGGCGGCTCAGGCCGCGAGCGGAACTCCGGGCGCGAGCCGGACGCTGGGCGCGATGAAGTAGCCGTCGCGGTCGTACCAGCGGATCTCGGTGATGCGGATGTCGTGGAGTCCCGCGCGCTGGAAGATGGGGTCGACGAGCGCGGCGCCCTCGGGCGCGTCCGGGGTCTCCAGGTCGACGATGGTGACCGTGGGGTCCACGGGGCTGGGCCTGCGGGCGACCTCGCGGCCGGGCAGCGGGCTGCGCGCCGGGTCGAGGTCGTGCAGGAGAGCGGTGGCGACGTGCAGTTCGACGGTCATGGCGACCTCCGAGGTCGGGCTGCGACCGCTCCGGTCCGGCCTTGATCGAACCTCAAGGCCGGGATGCCGCGGTCGAGCGTCTGCGTGAGAGCGCAGACCTTGTGGCGCCCGCCTCGATTTTCGGTGGGCCCCCGCTGGAGCCGGACTCGACGGCTGGTCGCGGGGGCGCGGAGGGGGGCTTGGCTCTTCAACGCGGTGCGCCGGCCCCCCAGTTGATCGCTACCAGCCGGACCTACCCCTTACTGGACCCCAACGTGAGCCCCGCGATGAAGTGGCGTTGCAGGAGGAGGAAGACGATCAGGGTGGGGAGGGCGACGATGACCGAGCCCGCTGCCAGCAGGTTGTAGTCCGTGAAGAACTGGCCGCGAAGGTTGTTCAGGGCCGAGGTGATGGGGAGTTTGTCGCCGTCGGACATGAAGACCAGGGCCCAGAGGAAGTCGTTGTACATCCAGGTGAACTGGAGGGTGGCCAGGGCCGCCAGGGCCGGGCGGCACAGGGGCAGGGTGATGCGCCAGTACTGGGTCCACACGCCGGCGCCGTCGACGATCGCCGCCTCCAGGATCTCCTGCGGCAGCGTGCGCATGAAGTTGGCCAGCACGAAGACGCAGAAGCCGATCTGGAAGCCCACCTGGACGGCGATGACGGCCCAGTACGAGTCGAACATCGTCATCGAGTCGGACATCCAGTACGGCAGCGGGATGCGGTTGAACACCACGTACAGCGGGGTCACGATCACCTGCTGCGGGAGCAGGTTGCCCGCCGTGAAGAGCATCAACAGGGGCATCGCGCCCCGCAGTTTGAGGCGCGAGACCGCGAACGCCACGAACGCGGCGAGGAACAGGACGACCACCACGCCCGGCACCGCGATGATCAGGGTGTTGACGAAGTACTTCGTCATGCCCGAGTCGGTGAACGCCTTGCGGTAGTAGGCGAAGGACAGGTGCTTGGGGAGGGAGAAGTAGCCGTCGCGCGAGGTCTCCTCGTACGGGCGCAGCGAGGCGTACACGGCGAGCAGCAGCGGGGCGAGGAAGGCGAGCGAGACCGCCATGAGGAAGGCGTGCACGCCCAGGCGCCCCGGGCGTACCCGGCGTCCGGGAGCAGCAAGTGCCTTTGCTGAAGCCGTAGTTGGGGGCGCTGGGGCGGTGTGGGTGGTCATCGGTTCTTCTCCCCTCGGATCTCCTGGACCAGGTACGTGATGACGAACCCGAGGGAGACGGTCAGCAGCACCACGGCGATCGCGGAGCCGAACCCGATGCGGCTGGCCTCGCCGATGATGTTGTCGGTAACGAGCACCGAGAGCACTTCGAGGCCGTTGCGCCCGTGGTTGACGGCGTACACGATGTCGAAGGCGCGCAGCGACTCGATGACCGTGATGACCCCGACGATCACGTTGACCGGGCGCAGTGTGGGGAACACGACGCGGAAGAAGGTCTGGCGCTCGCTCGCGCCGTCGATGGCCGCGGCCTCCTTCAGGGAGGGGTCGACGGCCTTCAGGCCCGCGAGGTACAGGATCATCACGTACCCGGTGTGCCGCCAGGCCGCGGCCAGCAGGATCATCCAGATGTTGAGGTTCGGGTCGCCGAGCCAGTCGGTCGGGTCGTCCTTGTTTCCGAGGAGGGCGTTGAGCGCCCCCTGGTCGCGGGAGAAGACGAGTTGCGCGATGAAGCCGACGACCGCGAGGGAGAGCACGACCGGCATGTACAGCGTCGACTGGTAGAAGCGGCTGAACCGCACGCCCCGGTCGATGGGTACGGCGAGCAGCAGCCCGAACGGCGTCGCCACGAGGCCCAGTACGGCCAGCCACATCAGGTTGTGCCGGACCGCCGGCCAGAACGGCGGGTAGTTGGTGAAGAGGTTGGTGTAGTTCTGCGTGCCGACCCACTTGACGTCGCCGATGCCGTCCCAGTCGGTGAAGGACAGGACGACGGAGGCCAGGGTCGGGCCCCACACGATGGCGAGGTCGAGCAGTACGGGCAGGCCAAGCAGCACGCCGAGGACGACGAGGTCACGGGCGGTGAACCGCCTCGGACCCCGTCGTCCTGCGCGCCGCGCGGTGATGAGCGCCACGGCTGAGTACTCCAAGTCGCAACGGGAGTCGGTGGGTTGGAGGGGTTTCGACGGGGGCGAGGGCGGCGGGCGCGTCCTCGCCCACCCCCGCCCTCAGCCCTCAGCCCTCTGAGGCGAAGATCGTCTTCTTCTGGCGCTCGATGTCGTTCACGAGTCCGTCCACGTCCTTCGGGTTGCCGATGAACTTCTGGATGGCCGGGATCATCACCGTGGACGCGAAGTCGGGCCGGGTGTCGCGGTCCAGGAACTGCGAGATCTGCTTGGCCCCGGAGACCAGCTCGACCGCCTTCTTCTGCAACGCGCTGTACGCGGAGGTGTCCGCCCCGCTGTTGACCGCGATGTTGTTCGGGTCGCCCGCGAGATAGGCGTCCTCGGCCTTGGGCGTGGCGAGCCAGGCGAGCAGGTCCTTGGCGCTCTGCATGGACTGCTTGTTCTTCAGTTCCTTGGCGTTCCTGGCGAGGAGGAACCCGTCGATGGGGGCCTCGACCGCGTCCTGCCCGTACTGCGGGTCCATCTCGGGGAAGGGGAAGAACGCGATGTCGTCCTGCTCGGCCTTCGGGAACTGCTGGCCCACGTGCGGCAGTCCGAACACCGCCATGCCGGACTCCTTCTTCTGCAGGCTCTGCGCGGCCTCCTGCCAGGTGCGGCCGTTCGCGCCCTGCTGGCAGTACGGAAGGATGCGGCGCCAGCTGTCGAAGACGTCCTTGACCCGTTTGTCGGTCCACGCCTCCTTGCCGGCCATCAGGCTCTTGTGGAACTCGTAGCCATTGGTGCGCATGTTGAGATAGTCGAAGGTGCCCATGGCGGGCCAGCCGTCCTTGTCGCCGAACGCGATGGGGTCGAGCTTGTCCTTCTGCATCCGCTTGGCCAGGTCGACGTACTGGTCGAAGGTCTTGGGCGCCGTATAGCCGTGCTCCGTGAAGACGCTCGCGCGGTGGAAGACCGCCCACGGGTAGTAGTAGTACGGCACGAAGTACTGCTTGCCGTCCGCGCCGGTCGACTGCGCCTTGAGCGCGTCGGAGAAACCCTGGAAGCCGTGCCAGAGGTCGCTGATGTCGTAGAGCAGTCCCTTCTGCGCGAAGAACTGCATGCGGTAGCCCGCGAACCACATGAAGACGTCGTCCGGCTTGCCCTGGAGATAGCGGTTGATGTTCTCCTGGAAGGTGTTGTGGTCAACGGTGTTGACCTTGATCTTGCGGCCTTCCTTGGACTGTTTCTCGTACGCCGCGAACGCGTCGGCGAATGCCTTCTTGGGGACGGCGTCCGACGAATTCGAGCCCAGCCGGATCGTCTTGGTGTCACCCCCGGGGCCGCTGCCGCACGCGGCGAGCAGCGACGGCAGGGTGACCGCCCCGGCGCCGACCGCCGCACCCCGCAGAAGATTCCGCCGAGACATCCGATGTTCTGCCACGCCATCGGGCGCCATAGGACCGTTGAACGATGACTGCGCCATGTCCCCCTCCTCCGGGGTGCAACCCAACACAACCAAACGCGAGGCTTGGATAACACCCTCAAGTCAGAGTGCCGTCAAGGGTTTTGACGCAATGCCGGGCAACCGTTACCGCTTCTCACCCAACAGAGTCCAACAAGCCCTACCGGAAACGCTCGCCGGACCGGAGCGGTTGACAGGGGCATGATGTCGTCCTATCTCACGGGGGTGGCGAGAGGAGTGTGACGAAGCGTCAGGTCGGTGGCGGGGGTGCGGGGTGGGGGCGGGGTCAGTGGTCGGAGCGCTGGCGGGGAGCGGGTGGCGGACGGCGAATGACGGATGGCAGCTGACGGCGATCAACTTTCAGATTCTGTCCGTCACTTCAGCAACGCCGCCCCCTCCGACCGCCTCGCCCACGCCGTGGCCGCCGCCCCCACCAGACCCGCGTCCGTACCCATCAGGGCGGGGGTCACCGTCAGGTTCTGGACGAAGGAGAGCGTGGCGTACTCGCGCAGGGCGCGGCGCAGCGGTGCGAAGAGTACGTCGCCGGCGCCGGCCACTCCCCCGCCTATGACCGCGACGTCGATCTCGACGAGGGTCGCGGTCGCCGCGATGCCCGCCGCCAGCGCCTGGGCCGCGCGTTCGAAGGAGGCGACGGCGACCGGGTCGCCCGCGCGGGCGGCCGAGGCGACGGCGGCGGCCGAGGTGTCGCCGTCGGGGCCGGGGCGCCAGCCGTGGTCCAGGGCGCGGCGGGCGATGTTGGGGCCGCTGGCGATCCGCTCCACGCAGCCGCGTGCCCCGCAGGGGCAGGGGTCGCCGTCGAGGTCGACGCTGATGTGGCCGATGTGGCCCGCGTTCCCGGTGGGGCCCGGGTGCAGTTTGCCGCCGAGAACGAGTCCGCCGCCGACGCCGGTGGACACGACCATGCACAGGGCATTGTCGTGGCCGCGGGCCGCGCCGAGCCAGTGTTCGGCCGCGGTCATCGCGACGCCGTCGCCGACGAGTTCGACGTCGAGTCCGTCGGTGGCCGCGCGGACCCGCTCGACCAGCGGGAAGCCGCGCCAGCCGGGGATGTTGACGGGGCTGACCGTGCCCGCGGCGGCGTCCACGGGCCCGGCGCTGCCGATGCCGACGGCGCTCGTGCGCTCCCACAGCGGGGATCGGGTCAGCTCGGCGAGGACCGCCTCGGCCGCGCGCATCACCGTGTCGCCGTCCTCATGGGCGGGAGTCGGCCGCTGGGCCCGCAGGACCAGCCGGCCGTCGGCGTCCACCAGCGCTCCGGCGATCTTGGTGCCGCCGATGTCGAGCGCGGCCACGAGGTCGGTGTGCATCGAGGTCGGATCTCCTGGTGAGGGACGGGTAACAGCAGGTCAAGATGAGAGTCTCCCTGCATGTGACAACGTTGTCCAGGGCCTATGCTCGACGCCACACACACCGTTATGGCACCGGACCCCGCCGGACGGCTCCCGACGACGACAGGACAGCGCACTGTGGCCGATAACGCCCGCCACCACGAGCCCCGCTACGGCAACCGCCCGACGATGAAGGATGTCGCCGCGCGCGCCGGTGTCGGCCTCAAGACGGTGTCCCGGGTGGTCAACGGCGAGCCCGGGGTGACCCCGGACACCGAGCGCCGGGTGCAGGAGGCCATCGAGGCGCTGGGCTTCCGCCGCAATGACAGCGCGCGGGTGCTGCGCAAGGGCCGCACGGCGTCGATCGGGCTGGTCCTCGAGGACCTCGCCGACCCGTTCTACGGGCCGCTCAGCCGGGCCGTGGAGGAGGTGGCGCGGGAGCACGGGGCGCTGCTCATCAACGGTTCCAGCGCGGAGGACGCCGATCGTGAGCAGGAGTTGGTGCTGGCGTTCTGTGCCCGTCGGGTGGACGGGCTGATCGTGATTCCGGCCGGGTCCGACCACCGCTATCTCGAGCCGGAGATAAAGGCGGGTGTGGCCACGGTGTTCGTGGACCGTCCGGCCGGGCAGATCGACGCCGACGTGGTGCTGTCGGACAGTTTCGGCGGGGCCCGGGCGGGCGTGGCCCATCTCATCGCGCACGGGCACCGCAGGATCGGCTTCATCGGCGACCAGCCGCGCATCCACACGGCCACGGAGCGTCTGCGCGGCTATCACGCGGCGATGGCGGACGCGGATCTGCCGGTGGAGGAGTCCTGGGTGTCGCTCGGCTCGACGTCCCCGGAGCGGGTGCGTGCGGCGGCCGAGTCGATGCTTGCGGGGCCGGGCGGGGTCACGGCGCTGTTCGCGGGCAACAACCGGGTGACGGTCACGGCAGTGCGGGTGCTGGCGGGCCGGGAGCGGCCGGTGGCTCTGGTGGGGTTCGACGACATCGAGCTGGCGGATCTGCTGGGCATCACGGTGATCTCGCAGGACGCGGCCACTTTGGGCCGTACGGCGGCGGAGTTGCTCTTCCGGCGGCTGGACGGGGCGGACGGGACGCCCGCTCGCGTCGAGCTGCCCACTGTGCTGATCCAGCGTGGCTCGGGCGAGCTCCCGCCGCCCGGCGACGGGTAGCGGGTTGTGGTTCAGCAGGTCTTCAGGCCCGGTACGGGCTGGTTGTTGTCGCCGCCCTTGAGGTAGACGACGCTGACGTAGACGTTGGTGTTGCCGCTGTCGTCGTCGGTCCTGGCCCACCAGGTGTTGGTCCACTTCCCGTAGGTCTCGCGGCGGCCGAGGTCGCTCTGGCAGTAGAAGTAGTTGGTGCCGGTGTTGAGTACGCCCGCGGCGGCGCCGTTGGGGCGAATGGACTTGGCGGCGCGCCACACCTGGCAGTTGTACTTGCCGCCGGCGATGGGGGCGCAGCTGCCCGCCGGGGGTGCGGAGCCGCCCGGCTTGTCGCCCGCGCCTCCTGGGGCGGGGGCGCTCGGGGTGTTCTTCTTCGGGTCGGGTGTCCTGGCGGTCCCGTCGCCTTGCGCGGGGTCGTTCTTGGCGGGCGGCTTGGTGCTCGAACTCGGCTTGGGTGTGGGCGAGTTGGGGGCGGGAGTGGAGGGGCCGGCGGTGGCGAGGCCCGCGGCGCCGACCTGGTCGTCGGCGGCGCCGGGGGCCGTGCTGTTCGCGGCTCCTGCCGCCTGCTGCCCGCCGTGGGTGTCGTCCTGGCCGAGGAGTGCGTAGGCGGCTCCTGCGCCGACGAGTACGACGGCGGCCACCGCGGCGGCGACGAGGATCTTGCCGCGTCCTCGGCCGGGCGTCGCGGGCCGGCCCGGTCCCGGTGGAACGTCGCTCACCACGGGGCCGAAGCCTTCGGGCTGTTGGGGTGCCGCCGGGGGTTCGGGGGCCGGGGTGGCCGGCGGCCCGAATCCCTCGGGACGGTGGGGTACCGCGTCGCGTACGGTCGCGCTGCGCGGCGGGGCGGGCTGTGCGGTGGCCCGTATCGGCGTGGTGCGCAGGGCTGTCGGCCCGTTGGGCTCGGGGCTCGTGGTGCCGGCGGCCTCGGCGACTTCCGCGAGGAGGCGGGACGCGGTCGTGGCGTCGGGGCGGCGGGCGGGGTCCTTGTCCATGAGGCGTCGCAGTACGGGTGCGAGGGGGCCGGCCCGGCGGGCTGGGGGGAGCGGTTCGACGACGATGGCGTTGAGCGTGGACCAGGTGGAGGTGCGGCGGAAGGGGGTGGCGCCTTCGACGGCGGCGTACAGGGTGGCGCCGAGTGCCCAGATGTCGGAGGCGGGGCCGGGTTCTTGGCCCTGGGCCCGTTCGGGTGCCAAGTAGTCCAGGGAGCCGACGAGTTCGCCGCTGCGGGTCAGGTGTGCGGTCGAGCCGTCGCCGGGGTCGTCCATGGCGGCGATGCCGAAGTCGGTGAGGACGACGCGGCCCGAGGCGTCGAGGAGGATGTTGCCGGGTTTCACGTCGCGGTGCAGGACGCCCGCCTGGTGGGCGGCGGCGAGTGCTTCGAGGACCGTGGCGCCGATGGCCGCGGCTTCGCCGGGTTCCAGGACGCCGCGCTCGGCGAGGACGTCGTCGAGGGAGGGGCCGTCGATGAGTTCCATGACGATGACGGGGCGGCCCTGGTGTTCGGTGACGTCGTGGACGGCGACGACCGAGGGGTGGCGTACGCGTGCGGCGGCGCGGGCTTCGCGCTGCATGCGCAGTCGCAGGTCGCCGAGTTCGGGGGCGGAGGCGTCGGTGAAGGTGCGCAGTTCCTTGACGGCGACCTCGCGGCCGAGGACTTCGTCGTGGGCGCGCCACACGACGCCCATGCCGCCGCGGCCGAGCCGCGCGACGACCCGGTACCGGCCCGCCAGTAGTTGGCTCTCCCCCGTGGTCACCGCTGCCCCGTCCCTGTGTGGCGATTGTGGTCGCGTACAGGGTACGGGGCAGGGGTGGTGGCGGTGCTGCCGTGGGGTCCCGGCGGTGCTACGGGGCGGTGACGGTGAGGCTGCCGCGGCGGGGTGAGGCGAACGCGTCGAGGTCGGCGCGGGTGAGGCCGGTGAGGCGGGCGACCTCGGCGTTGTCGAGGGCGCCGCAGTCGAGGCCGCGCAGCAGGTAGCCGCTGAGTGCCTTGGCGGTGGCGGGTTCGTCCATGACGTCGCCCTCGGTCTTGGCGACGTAGGCGGCGAGGCGTCCGGCGGCCTGTTCCAGGCCTTCGCGGTAGAAGGCGTACACGGCCGCGTAACGGGTCGGCATGTGGCCGGGGTGCATGTCCCAGCCCTGGTAGTAGGCGCGGGCCAGGGCGCGGCGGGTGAGGCCGTAGTGCAGGCGCCAGGCTTCGTGGACGTGTTCGGTGGTGCCGATGGGCAGCACGTTGGTGGAGCCGTCGGAGACGCGTACGCCGGTGCCGGCGGCGGCGACCTGCATGACGGCCTTGGCGTGGTCGGCGGCGGGGTGGTCGCTGGCCTGGTAGGCGGCGGAGACGCCGACGCAGGCGCTGTAGTCGAAGGTGCCGTAGTGCAGGCCGGTGGCGCGGCCCTGGGCGGCGTCGATCATCTTGGCGACGGCGGCGGTGCCGTCGGCGGCGAGGATGGACTGGCTGGTCTCGATCTGGATCTCGAAGCCGAGCCGTCCTTCGGGCAGGCCGTGCGCCTTCTCGAAGGCGCTGAGCAGCCGGACGAAGGCGGTGACCTGCTCGGGGTAGGTGACCTTGGGCAGGGTGAGGACGAGGCCTTCGGGGAGGCCGCCGTTGTGCATGAGGGTGGTGAGGAAGACGTCGGTGGTGCGGATGCCGCGGTCGCGGACGGCGGCTTCCATGCACTTCATGCGGATGCCCATGTACGGGGCCGCGGTGCCGTTCTTGAAGGCTTCGGCGATGAGGCGGGCGGCGCGGGCGGCGTCGGCGTCCTCTTCGGCGTCGGGGCGCGGGCCGTAGCCGTCCTCGAAGTCGACGCGGAGGTCTTCGATGGGTTCGCGGGTGAGCTTGGCGCGGACCCGGTCGTAGACGGGCTGGGCGAGTTCGTCGGCGATGCCGAGGACGCGGGCGAAGGAGGCGGCGTCGGGGGCGTGCTCGTCGAGGGCGGCCAGTGCCTGGTCGCCCCAGGTGCGGATGGTGTCCGCGGTGAAGGCGTCGCCGGGTACGTAGACGGTGTGTACGGGCTGGCGGGTGCCGGGGTCGCCCGGGTAACGGCGGGCGAGTTCCTCGTCCACGGCGACGAGCGAGGCACTGATCTCCTCGCTGACGACGCCGGCGAGGCTCGTTGCCACCTGCTCCTGCTGACCCATCCTGCATCCTCCACACGGTCGAAACTTTTCCGCTTCACGGAATCAACAATCCGTATAGCGAAGTTAGTAGGCCGGTCCTCCTGCGTCAATGGTTGTCCGAAACCGCCCGGGGCCGCGCGGTGAAGATCACCACGCGGCCCCGGGACCGGATTGAACGCGCAGGTCAGCCCTTGCGAGAGTTGACCTCTTCGGTCAGCTGCGGAACGACCTGGAACAGGTCGCCGACGACGCCGTAGTCGACCAGGTCGAAGATCGGGGCCTCGGCGTCCTTGTTGACGGCCACGATGGTCTTCGAGGTCTGCATGCCGGCCCGGTGCTGGATGGCGCCGGAGATGCCGTTGGCGATGTAGAGCTGCGGCGAGACGGACTTGCCGGTCTGGCCGACCTGGTTGGAGTGCGGGTACCAGCCGGCGTCCACCGCGGCGCGCGAGGCGCCGACGGCCGCGCCGAGCGAGTCGGCGAGGGCCTCGATGACCGAGAAGTTCTCGGCGCCGTTGACGCCGCGGCCGCCGGAGACCACGATCGCGGCCTCGGTCAGCTCGGGGCGGCCGGTCGACTCGCGCGGGGTGCGCGAGGTGACCTTGGTGCCGGTGGCGAGCGCGGAGAAGGTGACCGTCAGGGCCTCGACGGCGCCCGCGGCCGGGGCGGCCTCGACGGCGGCCGAGTTCGGCTTGACGGTGATGACCGGGGTGCCCTTGGAGACGCGGGACTTGGTGGTGAAGGAGGCGGCGAACGCGGACTGCGTGGCCACCGGACCCTCGTCGCCGGCCTCGAGGTCGACGGCGTCGGTGATGATGCCGGAGCCGATGCGGACCGCGAGGCGGGCCGCGATCTCCTTGCCCTCGGCGGAGGACGGGACGAGCACGGCGGCCGGGGACACGGCCTCGTAGGCGGCCTGGAGCGCGTCCACCTTCGGCACGACGAGGTAGTCGGCGAACTCGGGGGCGTCGGCGGTGAGGACCTTGACCGCGCCGTGCTCGGCGAGGGCCGCGGCGGTGTTCTCGGCACCGGCGCCGAGCGCGACGGCGACGGGCTCGCCGATGCGGCGGGCCAGCGTCAGCAGTTCGAGGGTGGGCTTGCGGACGGCGCCGTCCACGTGGTCGACGTAGACCAGAACTTCAGCCATGGGACTTCAATCTCCTGCAAGTGCGAAGAAAAGGCGGGCGGTTGAGGGGCTCGGCGAGCCCTAAGCGCGGACTCGGCCCGAAAGGTTCCCGGGCCGGTGCGGCACTTAGATGAACTTCTGGCTCACCAGGAACTCGGCGAGCTGCTTGCCGCCCTCGCCCTCGTCCTTGACGATCGTGCCGGCGGTGCGGGCCGGACGCTGGGCGGCGGAGTCGACCGCGGTCCAGGCGCCCTCGAGGCCGACCTCGCCGGCCTCCAGGTCCAGGTCGCCCAGGTCCAGGGACTCCACCGGCTTCTTCTTGGCGGCCATGATGCCCTTGAAGGACGGGTAGCGGGCCTCGCCCGACTGGTCCGTCACGGACACGACGGCCGGCAGGGACGCCTCGAGCTGCTCGGAGGCGGTGTCGCCGTCGCGGCGGCCCTTGACGACGCCGTCCTCGACCGAGACCTCGGACAGCAGCGTGACCTGCGGGACGCCGAGGCGCTCCGCGAGCAGCGCCGGGAGGACGCCCATGGTGCCGTCGGTGGAGGCCATGCCGCAGATGACCAGGTCGTAGCCGGTCTTCTCGACGGCCTTGGCCAGGACCAGCGAGGTGCCGATCACGTCGGTGCCGTGCAGGTCGTCGTCCTCGACGTGGACGGCCTTGTCGGCGCCCATGGACAGCGCCTTGCGCAGGGCGTCCTTGGCGTCCTCGGGGCCGACGGTCAGCACGGTGATCTCCGCGTCGTCCGCCTCGTCGGCGATCTGCAGTGCCTGCTCGACCGCGTACTCGTCGAGCTCCGAAAGGAGGCCGTCGACGTCGTCGCGGTCGACGGTCAGGTCATCGGCGAAGTGCCGGTCGCCGGTGGCGTCGGGCACGTACTTCACACAGACAACGATCCTCAAGCTCACGCCGGCTCTCCTACTGCATCGTCATTTCTGGGCTGCCTTGTTGCACGCAGCATAGGCGCCTGATGGGGCGGTTTCCGGTCGGGGCGACCGGCGCTCCCACCGAAATATTACTCGCCAGTACACCCAGCTTGTTCCCAGTAAGCAAGCGCTTTGAACTGTGACGTTGCCAACGGTGAGTAATCGACGTGATCAGGGAACTTTCAGTCGCGCAGCGCGTTGAAGCGGCCCTGGTGGTAGAGCAGGGGGCGGCCTGCCCCCGCGGGGTCGCCGACGACCGCCTGACCGAGCACGATGCGGTGGTCCCCGGCCGGAATGCGGGCCACCACCTTGCACACCAGCCAGGCCAGTACGCCGTCGAGGACGGGCACGCCCTCGGGGCCGGTGCGCCACTGGGTGGCGGGGCCGAACCGGTCGGCGCCGCTGCGCGCGAAGGTGGCGGCCAGGTCCTGCTGGTGCTCGCCGAGTATGTGCACGCCGATGTGGTCGGCCTCGGCGACGACGGGCCAGCTGGAGGAGCCGGTGCCGATCCCGAAGGAGAGCAACGGGGGCTCGGCGGCAACGGAGTTGAGGGAGGTGGCGGTGAAGCCGACGGGCCGGCCGCCGCGCTGGGCGGTGATCACCGCGACACCGGCGGCGTGCTGGCGGAAGACCGACCTGAGCAGTTCGGGAGAAGCGGTCTGGGCAGTACCGAGCTCGGGCGAAGCCGTCATGGAATTGTCCTTCTGCAAGAGGTGCGACAAGGGCTGCGGGTGATCAGCAGCCCGGACAGCGCGCGCTCGCGTTGCGGGCGAGGTCCACATGGGCGCGTCCATAGAGAAGGAGGTCTGTCGGCACATCGTCAGACTGACGATTGAGCGCGGTCGCAGTCAAGTGGCTTCCGGCATGTGGGAGATCCCTCACTGCGGGTCGGGCCCCTTTCCCGGGGCCTCTCGCACCGCCCGCCCGAGGGCGGCGATGACGTCCGCCCGGCGCGGCTGTCCGGCCGCGCGGCGCACGATGCTCCCGGCGGCGTCGAGCACGAGCACCGTCGGGGTGCGCTCGATGCCCAGTTCCCGTACGAGAACGAGCCGTTCCTCGGCGTCGATCTCCACATGGGCGACGCCGTCCACCATGCGGGTCACCTCGGCCAGGGTGCGCCGGGTCGCCCGGCAGGGCTGGCAGAACGCGCTGGAGAACTGCACCAGCGTGGCCCGCTCGCCGAGCCCGGCCCCCAACTCCGCCTCGCCGAGCCTGCGCCCGCCGTCGTCACTCACGCGACCTCCACCTCCGCCTGCCCCTCCGCGTCTTCACGCGGCCACTACCTGCGCTGACGTACGGTTGCAGCACGCAGCGGCCCGCAATGATTCCCCCCGGGCCCCGACCTGCGAAGACGTGACGAGAATCTCCCCTGCGCACAGCGCCAGGACTGGCCAGCTCGGCTCGCATCGGGCACCATCTGCCCAAAGCCCGAAACCTACGGGCGCGTAACTTATGACTCCGGGAGCACCCTCCCCGGGCACACGAAGGGTCTCCCCTCAGATGGCAGAACTCGTCTATCGGCCGGTCATCGGCGCCGCACGTGCGATGTTCAAGGCGCTCGACCTGAAGATCGACACCCAGGGTTCGGAGAACATCCCGCGCACGGGCGGGGCGGTGCTCGTCAGCAATCACATCAGCTATCTGGACTTCATCTTCACGGGGCTCGCGGCGCTGCCGCAGAAGCGCCTGGTGCGCTTCATGGCCAAGGAGTCGGTGTTCCGGCACAAGATCTCCGGCCCGCTGATGCGCGGCATGAAGCACATCCCGGTCGACCGCAAGCAGGGCGAGGACGCCTATCAGCACGCGCTCGCCTCGCTGCGCTCCGGCGAGGTGATCGGGGTGTTCCCGGAGGCGACCATCTCGCAGTCGTTCACGCTCAAGAGCTTCAAGTCGGGCGCGGCGCGGCTGGCCCAGGAGGCCGGGGTGCCGCTGATCCCGATGGCGCTGTGGGGAACGCAGCGGGTGTGGACCAAGGGGCGGCCGCGCAACTTCAAGCGCAGCCACATCCCGGTCACCATCCGCGTCGGCGAGCCCGTGGAGGCTCCCGCCGACCAGTACGCGGGCGCCATCACCCGGCGGCTGCGCGAGCGCTGCCAGGAGCTCCTGGAGGCCGCCCAGCGCGCCTATCCGGTACGCCCGAAGGACGCGAGCGACACCTGGTGGGTGCCGGCGCACCTGGGCGGCACCGCGCCGACGGCCGAGCAGGTGAAGGCCGCCGAGGCGGCCGGCTGAATCGTCACTCCTGCACGGAGGGCGCGCAGGGCGCGGAGGGCGCTCAGGCGCCGGCCGGGGGGTGGACGGTGATCCGCGCCCCCGGGCTGAACTTCTCCAGGAGTTCGGCCAGTTCGGCGCCGGCCGCGGCCAGATCGCAGTGCGGGGCCATGCCCTCCAGGAGGAAGAGCGCGTCGGCCGACTCCTCGGTGAGCCTGGTGCGCACGCCCTGGCGCCAGTTCCAGCGGCGGCAGGTGACGCCCTCGTCGTCGCACCACACCACTTCGCCGGCGTCCGGGTGCTCGACGACGGGCTCGCCGCCCGCGACGGTGTGGAACGCCTCCTCGCCGCTCGCCCGCACCAGGCGCATCGAGCCCTTGATGCGACCGGTGTCCTCGCCGCCGACGGGTACCAGATGGGCGACGCTGATCGCGTTGTACACGTCGACGAGCCGGTTGACGCGGGGCAGGCCGCCGTCGGCGAGCGCCCGCTTGGCGAGCGCCTCGGCGGAGTTGCGGGTGCGGTTGGGCTTGGAGCCGAAGGCGGTGTAGGCCGCGCGCCAGGCGGCCATGTGCGGGTCCTCGTGCGGGGCCCGGCCCGCGAGGCGCTGTGCGAGACGGCGGGCGGCGTCGTCCAGGAGGGCCGAACTCGCCGTGTCGCTGGGCGCGTTGAGGAGCCCGGTGGCCTCGACGGCGACGTACGTGAAGGCGGGCGCGAGGGCGCGGACCTCGTCGGACACGGTGAGTGTGAGCGTCATGATCGGTGGTGCCTCACAGTTCGGTCGGGTAGATCGGCCAGAGCGACGGGCGGTCGGGCGCGGCCTTGAGCGCGGCGACGACCGCCGGATGCGGTTCATCAAAGAGTACCGGATAGTCCACTTCGCTGAACTCTGCGCGGACGGGCCAGGCAAGCCGCTCCTCACCCAGGGAGAACTGGGCGTCCACCCCGGGCGGCACGTTGCCGCGCGGGTCCTGGCGCGCCCAGACGCCGGCGCCGGGCAGCCGGAGGGCGATGAGGCCGTGCACGGCCGGGTCGGCGCCGTTCTCGGTCAGGCGCTGGTAGCAGAACGCGGTCGGGATGCCCTCGGCCCGCAGCAGCGCGGCGAGGGCGTGCGCCTTGGCGCAGCAGATCCCGGTGCGCCGCGCGAGCACGTCGGAGGCGCGCCAGGTCACGCGCGGGTCCCCCGAGTCCGTGGAGTGCGGGATCTCGTCCCGTACGTACTCGAAGGCCGCCTTGGCGTATGTGTATGCGTCGGCGCTGCCGGACCCGATCCGGGCCGCCACCTCGCGCACGGTGGGGTGCTCGTGGTCGATGACCTCGTCCGCGACGAGGTAGGCGGCGAGTTGGGGGTGGCGCTGTATGAGCTTCATGGCCCGTGAGCGTACGAACGCGGCCGACCACAAGTCAATGACTTTACGGTCGGCCGCATATTTATCCGCCAATCCGGCCGGGGCCGGGCCTTCCGGCTAGCGTGCCATTTCTTCCTTCAGCGCCATGAGGAAGCCGTCGACGTCGTCCTCGGTGGTGTCGAAGGAGCACATCCAGCGGACGTCGCCCGCGTTCTCGTCCCAGAAGTAGAAGCGGTAGCGCTTCTGGAGCCGCTCGCTGACGTCGTGCGGAAGACGCGCGAACACCGCGTTGGCCTGGACCTCGTGGAGGATCTCCACGCCGTCGACCTGGCGCACCCCCTCGGCGAGGCGCTGGGCCATCGCGTTGGAGTGGCGGGCGTTGCGCAGCCACAGGTCCTTGGCGAGCAGGGCCTCCAACTGCACCGATACGAAGCGCATCTTGGAGGCGAGCTGCATGGACATCTTGCGGATGTGGTTCATCTGGCGGACCGCGTCCGGGTTGAGTACGACGATCGCCTCGCCGAACAGCATCCCGTTCTTGGTGCCGCCGAACGACAGCACGTCCACGCCGGCCACGCTGGTGAACGTGCGCATCGGCACGTCGAGGGAGGCGGCCGCGTTGGATATGCGGGCCCCGTCGAGATGGACCTTCATGCCGCGCTCGTGGGCGTGGTCACAGATCGCCTTGATCTCGTCGGGCGTGTAGACCGTGCCCAGTTCGGTGTTCTGGGTGATCGAGACGACCTGCGGCATCGCGCGGTGCTCGTCCTCCCAGCCCCAGGCCTGCCGGTCGATGAGCTCGGGCGTCAGCTTGCCGTCGGGCGTGGCCACGGTGAGCAGCTTGAGCCCGGCCATGCGCTCGGGCGCACCGCCCTCGTCCACGTTGATGTGCGCGCTCTCGGCACACACCACCGCGCCCCAGCGGTCGGTCAGCGCCTGCAGCGCGGTGACGTTGGCGCCGGTTCCGTTGAAGACGGGGAAGGCCTGCGCGCCCGCGCCGAAGTGGCTGTGCATGACACGCTGGAGGTGGTCGGTGTAGTCGTCCTCGCCGTAGGCGATCTGGTGACCGCCGTTGGCGAGGGTGAGGGCTGCGAGGACTTCGGGGTGCGCGCCGGCGTAGTTGTCGCTGGCGAAGCCGCGCACCGCCGGGTCGTGGTGCGCTCGCGCGTCGGTCCTCACGGCTTGGGGGTCAGCCACAGGCGCTGTCCGTTCACTTCCTGGGCGGGCTTGTCCCACACTCCGGCGATGGCGTCGGCCAGCTCCGTGACATCGGTGAAGCCCGCGAACTTCGCATTGGGTCGCTCGGCGCGCATCGCGTCGTGCACCAGTGCCTTGATCACCAGGATCGCAGCAGCGGCCCCCGGCCCGTCCTCGCCCCCCGCCTTGCGGAACGCGTCGCCGAGGGCCAGCGTCCACGCCTCGGCGGCGGCCTTGCCCGCGTTGTAGGCGGCGTTGTTCGCGGTGGGCTTGTGCGCGCCGGACTGGCTGACCAGGACGAAGCGCCCACGGTCGCTGCGCAGCAGCCCGTCGTGGAAGGCGAGCGAGGTGTGCTGCACGGTCTTGATGAGGAGCTTCTCCAGAAGGTCCCAGTCCGCGAGGTCGGTCTCGGGGAAGGAGGTGGCGCCGCGCCAGCCGCCGACGAGGTGGACCAGGCCGTCGACGCGGCCGAAGTCCTTCTGGATGCGGTCGGCCCAGTCGCGGGTGGCCTGGAGGTCGAGGAGGTCGACGGTGTCGCCGGTGACGGTGGCCCCGCCGTGCGCGTACCGCGCGGCGTCCACGGCCGAGGCCAGGCGCTCGACGTCCGCGTCGGCGCCCACCACGACCGCGCCCGCCTCCGCGAGCCGGAGCAGGGCGGCCCGGCCGGCGGGTCCCGCCGCGCCGGCCACGGCGACGACGGCGCCGTTGAGAGGTCCGTTGTTCATTTTCCTCGCCCCTTCCGAACCTTCCGAACCTTCCGTACGAGAGCTCACTCGGCAGCCCCGGCCGGAGCGGAAGCGGCGGTGATCCCCTTGGTGGAGGCGATCACGTTCTTCAGCTTCTTGGCGAGCGCCTCATAGAACATGCTGAGCGGAAACTCGTCCGGAAGCACGTCGTCGACGAGCTTGCGGGGCGGCTGCGTCAGGTCCAGGGCGTCGGGGCCCTTGGCCCAGGTCGATCCGGGGTGCGGGGCGAGGTAGGTGGAGACCAGCTCGTACGCGGCGAACCAGTGGACCAGCTTCGGGCGGTCGATGCCGTCGCGGTAGAGCTTCTCGATCTCGGCGCACAGCTGGTTGGTGACCTGCGGGGCGCGGTCCCAGTCGATGTGCAGCTTGTTGTCGGTCCAGCGCACCACGTCGTGCTTGTGCAGGTAGGCGAAGAGGAGCTGCCCGCCCAGACCGTCGTAGTTGCGGACGCGGTCGCCGGAGACCGGGAAGCGGAACATCCGGTCGAAGAGCACGGCGTACTGGACGTCACGGCCGTGCTGGTTGCCCTCGGCCTCCAGCTTCACGGCCTCCTTGAAGGCGGTGAGGTCGCAGCGCAGCTCTTCGAGGCCGTACATCCAGAACGGCTGGCGCTGCTTGATCATGAAGGGGTCGAACGGCAGGTCGCCGTGGCTGTGGGTGCGGTCGTGCACCATGTCCCACAGCACGAAGGCCTTCTCGCAGCGCTCCTGGTCGGCCACCAACTCCCGGATGTCCTCGGGCAGTTCGAGCCCGAGGATGTCGACGGACGCCTCGGTGACGGCGCGGAAGCGGGCCGCCTCACGGTCGCAGAAGATGCCGCCCCAGGTGAAGCGCTCGGGGGCCTCGCGCACGGCGATGGTCTCGGGGAAGAGGACCGCGGAGTGGGTGTCGTAGCCCGCGGTGAAGTCCTCGAAGGTGATGCCGCAGAACAGCGGGTTGTCGTAGCGGGTGGCCTCGAGGTCGGCGAGCCACTCGGGCCAGACCATGCGCAGGACGACCGCTTCGAGGTTGCGGTCGGGGTTGCCGTTCTGGGTGTACATGGGGAAGAGGACCAGGCGCTGGAGCCCGTCGGCGCGGTCGGCGGCCGGGTGGAAGCGCATCAGCGAGTCCAGGAAGTCCGGCACGTCGAAGGCGCTGTCGGACCACTTGCGGAGGTCCTCGACGAGCGCGCGGTGGTAGTCGGCGTCGTGCGGGAGCAGCGGGGAGAGCTGCTCCACGGCGGCTATCACCTGGTCGAGGGTCGCGTCGACGGCGGCGCGGGCGGGGGCGCCCTCGGCGTCGAAGTCGATCGAGCCGTCCTTGGACTGCCAGGGCCGGATCTCCTCGACGGCGTTCTTGAGCGCGGGCCAGGCGGGGTGGTCGACCACCCGCCGGTCGGCTGTTGCGCCCCCCACGGCCGGGTCCTGCACAAGAATTTCCGTCATGTCACTTCCTCCACAGGAGAACCTAGCGTCAAGACACCGTATCCGCGTTCGGTTCTTCCCCTCAAGAGGAAGCACGATAAATTATCCTGCGATCTTTCAGTTGCGCCGCTCTTCTTCCTGTGTCAGGCCAATGGCACGGCTATGGCTGCGGCGAGCCGGGTGAGCGCCGCCCGGCCTTCGGGGAGCACGTCGGCCAGGCCGACGAAACCGTGGAACATCCCCGGGCAGTGGTCGCCGACGGCCGCAACCCCGGCCGCGCGCAGGGCCCGCACATAGGCGCGCCCCTCGTCGCACAAGGGGTCGCAGCCCGCTGTGACCACGTAGGCCGGCGGCAGTCCCGTGAGGTCGGCCCGCAGCGGCGAGGCGAGCGGATGCCCGCCGTCGCCGCGCGGGCCGAGGTACTGCGCCCAGAACCACCGCAGGTGCGCCGCGGTCAGGTAGTAGCCCTGGCCGTTGGCGCGGTACGAGGCGGTGTCCCGGGCCGCGTCCAGCGCCGGGTACACAAGGGCCTGGAGGGCGAGCGGTGGGCCCTGGCGGTCGCGGGCGAGCAGGGCGGCGGCCGCGGCGAGGTTGCCGCCCGCGCTGTCGCCCGCCACCACGAGCGGGCCCGCGGCGCCGCCGAGGTCCTGGAGGTGCCGCCCGGCCCACAGGAGCGCCGCGTAAGCGTCTTCGGCGGGGGCGGGGAAGCGGGCCTCGGGGGCGAGGCGGTAGTCGACGGAGACCAGGACCGCGCCCGAGGCCCGGCACAGCGCGCGGCAGGTGCGGTCGTACAGGTCGAGGCCGCCCAGGACCCAGCCGCCGCCGTGCAGGTAGACCACCGTGGGGGCGGGGCCGGGCGCGGCGGGCCGGTAGACGCGGACCGGAAGATCGGGTGCGCCGGCCGGGCCCGGCACCGAGCGGTCGGTCACCGAGCCGACCGCCGGCGGCGCACCCGGTGACGAGGGCGCCCGGGCGAGGATCCGCCGGGCCTCGACCGCGTCGGTGACCGCGCCGCCCACATCGGGGAAGACCGAGGCCAGCACGTCGGCCCAGCGGCGGGCGGCGGGCGCGAGGCGGTCAACTCCCCTGCGCGGTAAGCCTGTTGGGGACGGGTGCCGGTCGAGCCCCTCGCCGCGTACGCCCGTCACGGGCGGCGGCCCCTCGTGAAGGGGTCCGACGCGGAGGGGCCCGTCGCGGAGGGGCCCGTCGCGGAGGGGTCCGTCGTGAAGGGGTCCGTCGTGCCCCTCGTCGGCTGTGCCCGTCACGGGCGGGTGTCCGTCGTGAAGTGCGGGATGACCCTCTCGCCCCACTGCCGCAGCGTCTCCATGCAGGCCTCCTGCGGCACGGTGCCCATCTGGATCAGGCACATGACCTCGTCCGCGCCCGCGTCCCTGAGCCGCTCCACATAGGCGATCGCGTCGTCGGCGGTGCCATAGGCGTGGTCGGCGTTGAACGTCGCGGTGGAGGCGGGCCGTACGGGAATGTGCTGCTCGTGCAGGCGGGCCACGACCTGTTCGGCCGCGACGCGCATCGCGGCCGCCTCGTCCGAGCCCTCGACGACGGCCTCGTCCGGGATGCCCGCGCCGCCGTACCAGTGCCCGATGGACTGGGCGAAGAAGCGCTGGCCCCGGATGCCGACGCGCCGGGCCGGCTCGCGGTCGTCCGAGACGATGGTCGGGCAGAGCACCGCGAAGTGGTCGTTGACGGCGGTGGAGACGAAGGCTTCGCCGGTGCGGGCCGCGAGCGCGCCGTCGTAGGCGCGGCGCATCGCGGCGATGGATTCCGGCCCCGCGAAGCCCATCACCAGGGCCCCGACGCCGAGTTCGGCCGCCCGGGTCAGGGTCTCGGTGCGGCTGCACGCCAGGAACAGCGGAGGGTGGGGGGCCTGTGCGGGCCGGGGCAGGATCGGGTGCGGGGCGATGTCGATCAGCTCGCCGTGGTACTCGAGCTCCTCCTTCCGCCAGGCCGCGCCGATGATCCGCAGCGCCTCCTCCACCTCCCGCGTCGTACGGTCCCGGTCGACGCCGCACAGCGAGGTCTCCTGCTCGGTGCCGCCGCGCCCGGCGCCGAGGTCGAGCCGGCCGCCGGAGAGCAGGTCGAGGGTGGCGGCGCGTTCGGCGACGCGGACGGGGTGGTTGAAGTTGAAGGGCATGCAGACCACGCCGTGCCCGATCCGGATGGTGCTGGTGCGGGCGGCGACCCAGGTCAGGAAGATCTCGGGGGCACTCATGTGCGCGTACCATTTCAGCGCGTGGTGCTCCACCGCCCATATGCGGTCGAAGCCCATCCGCTCGGCGTACACGGCCTGTTGAACACAGTCGTGGAACAGCCGGTGCTCGCGCTCGACGGTGGGATCCGCCAACTGCGCCTCGAAGATCACGGAGAATTTCACGGGCCCTCCAGGGGTTGTGTCCGCGTGTCTCGCTTACTTCAATTCGTCATATGACTAGTCGTCAGTTCTCCAACAAGCAAGACACGGAACGTCAGTTGCCGCCGACGGCATGGGCGGTGCTCGGGCTGCTCTCGTTCCCCGGCGAGCGGACCGGCTACGAGCTCAAGAAGTGGGCGGACGCCTCGCTGCGGTTCTTCTACTGGTCGCCCGCGATCAGCCAGATCTACGCCGAGCTGCGCCGGCTTGAGGCGCTCGGGTACGCCACCTCGCGGCGCTCGGGCCCCGAGGAGCCGCGCACCAAGCGCCGGTACGCGATCAGCGAGGCGGGCCGCGCCGCGCTCGCCGCGTGGGCGGACTCCCCCGACGCGGCCGGGCCAGCGGTCCTCAAGCATCCGCTGGTGCTGCGGATCTGGCTCGGGCACCTCGCGGCGCCGGAGCGGCTGCGCGCCCTGGTCGAGGAGCATCTGGTGCGTACCGAGGCCGAGTTGAGTCAGGTGCGGGCCGCGCTCGCGCGGGCCGAGGACAACGCCGAGTGGGCGCATCCCCGGATCGCGCTGCGCTGGAGCGAGCTGCGGGAGCTGGCCGAGCTGGAGCTGGCCCGGGCGATGCTCGCGGATCTGGACCGTCTGACGCCGCCGCAGGGTGGGAATCCGGCCCATCACGACGGCTGGCCCGGCCCGGGGTAGGGCGGCGCGGCGGGGGCGTCAAGCGCGGAAGGACTCGCCCACGGGCGGGTGACGCGCGTTGGCCCGTGGCGGGTCCGCACAGGTAGGACGGAGTCCTCCCGCCCCTCGTCCGCACCCCGGAGCCGCGCCCATGAGCACCCGCGCCGTCCTTGTCGCAGCCCTGATCACCGGCCTCGTCCTCGGGATCGCGTCAACCCGGGCGGACGACTCCGATGCGCCCCGCGAGCCGGGGTCCGTTGCGGTGGCGGGCCGTTAGGCTGCGGCTGCCGCGTGCGCACGGGACTGCATCGCGCGCCAATAGCGCCGTCGACGGAAGCGAGGCCTGTCTTGACGTTCCTCACCATCGGTCATCGCGGGGTCATGGGTGTCGAGCCGGAGAACACCCTGCGTTCCTTCGTCCACGCCGAACGCGTGGGCATGGACGTCATCGAACTCGATCTGCATCTCAGCAAGGACGGCGCCCTCGTCGTCATGCACGACGCCGAGGTCGACCGCACCACGGACGGGGAGGGCGCCATCGGCCAGCTGACCCTCGCCGAGCTGCGGGAACTGGACGCCGGCCAGGGCGAACGCGTCCCCGTGTTCGAGGAAGTTCTCGACGCGGTGAAGACCCCGGTCCAGGCGGAGATCAAGGACGCCGCCGCGGCCCGCGCCCTCGCCGAGGTGATGCTGCGGCGCGACCTGGTGGGCCGGGTGGAGGTCCTGTCGTTCCACGACGCGGCGCTCGCCGAGATCGCCTCGCTGGTGCCGGGCGTGCGCACCGCGCTCGTCGACGACGACTGGGGCCCCGATCTCGTCGAGCGGGCCGCGGCCGTCGGCGCGAAGAGCCTGGTCCTGGACATCAACCGGCTCAACCTGGAGACGGTCGAGCGGGCCCACACCGCCGGCCTCAAGGTGATCGGCTGGACCGTGAACACCCAGGACCACCTGCGTCTGGTGCGCGCCCTGCAGCTGGACGGCGCCACGACGGACTACCCGGAGATCCGCCGCACCGGCCGCTTCACCGCCTAGCGCGGGACGGGCGCGGTCAGCCCAACTCCTTGACCAGCAGCTCGAATTCGAGGTCGTCGCGCTGCGGCAGGCCGAAGCGTTCGTCTCCGTACGGGAAGGGCGTCATCCTTCCCGTACGGCGGTAGCCGCGCCGCTCGTAGAAGGCGATCAGCTCGTCGCGCACCGAGATCACGGTCATGTGCATCTCGGTGACGCCCCATTCGGCGCGCGCGATGCGCTCGGCCTCGGCGATGATCTGCTTGCCGAGGCCGGCGCCCTGGAGCGCGGGAGAGACCGCGAACATCCCGAAGTAGGCGGCATCGCCGCGGTGTTCGAGCTGGCAGCAGGCGACGAGCGCGCCGTCGCGCTCTACGGTGACCAGCCTGCTGCCGGGGGTCGTGATGACCGCGCGCACGCCCTCGGGGTCGGTGCGCCGGCCCTGGAGGATGTCGGCCTCGGTGGTCCAGCCGGCGCGGCTGGAGTCCCCTCGGTAGGCAGACTCGATGAGGGGCACCAGCGCCTCGACGTCGGCTTCGGTGGCGTCCCGGTAGCTCAGCTGTGCGGCGGCGCGCCTTGCGGTGTCCATCGTTCGCTCTCCCTGCTGGTCAATTGCGCCACGGCGGCCTCCCGAGCGTAACCCGGCCCGTTAGGGTCGCTGGTCATGGTGCACGTACTGAGCAGCCGGACCCTTCTGCGCCCCACCGACCCCGAGCGTTCGCGCGCCTTCTACGGCGAGCGGCTCGGACTTCCCGTCTACCGGGAGTTCGGTACGGGGCCCGAACGCGGCACGGTGTACTTCCTCGGCGGCGGCTTCCTCGAGGTGTCCGGCCGTGCCGAGGGGCCGCCGGCACCGGGACTCCAGCTGTGGCTCCAGGTCGCCGACGCGGCCGAGGCGCACGAGGAGCTCGCGGGGCGCGGGGTCACGATCGCGCGGCCGCCGGTGCGCGAGCCGTGGGGGCTGATCGAGATGTGGATCGAGGACCCGGACGGGGTGCGCATCGTGGTCGTGGAGATCCCCGCCGACCACCCGCTGCGCTACCGCCCCTGACCCCATCGGCCCCCGGTGTCCCGTGGGCCGCCTCGCTCCCCCGCCCTGACCGGCGAAGACCTCCCGCGCGCTCCCCCTGTGTGTCCCTGCGCCCGCGTATGCGGCCCCGTGGCCGGGCATCGACCTGTCGGCAGGGCGTCACACAGAGCGGGGAGGTACGCCGTGCACGGTCCGGTGCTGCCCGGATGGCTGCTCGTCGCGCTGTGCGCGGCGACGGGCTCGTACTGTCTGCTGCGGATGCGCAGCGGCTCCGCGCGGGCCCGCAGGGCGGCGGGCGGCGAGGCGGTGATGGGGTTCGGGATGGCCGCGATGGCCGTGCCCGCCGCGTTCCTGGCGCCACCGCCGTGGATGCTCGCGGGGTACGCGGTGGTGTTCGGCGGCGCGGCGCTGCGGGCGCTGTGGCTGGCGCGGGGCGGGGCGCACCATCTGCACCATGTGGTGGGCTCGCTCGCGA
Organism: Streptomyces sp. NPDC001828; assembly: GCF_042892175.1. NCBI lineage: Bacteria > Bacillati > Actinomycetota > Actinomycetes > Kitasatosporales > Streptomycetaceae > Streptomyces > Streptomyces sp. NPDC001828. The sequence continues at coordinate 233,649 of NZ_JBIATV010000001.1, read as the reverse complement.
TGGTCTACATGGCGCTCGCGATGGCGCCGGCGGGCGGGGGCGGCGGGCACGCCGGGCACGAGGGCCACACGGCGGGCGGGGTTCCGTTCCTGACCGGGGTGCTGCTCCTGTACTTCGCGGGCTATGTCCTGTCGACGGGGGTGCGGCTGCTGCCCGGTGCGGCCGGGGGCGCGCCGGTCGCGGCCGTCTCGTGGGGCGCGCGGCCCGAACTGGCGCTGGCCTGCCGTCTGTCCATGGGGATCGCGATGGTGGCGATGCTGGTCACCGTCTGAGCGGACTCGGGGCGCCCTTCGGGCCGGCCCATCGTGGCGTGCGTCACTTGATGTCCACGGAGATACCTATGACGGCGGCCCCGCTCATAGGCTGAGACCATGACGGTCTCCCTCGCGTTGCTGGTGCTCGGCCTGGTGTCCGCCGTCGCCGCCCCGCGACTGCTCGCCCGCGCCGACTGGGTCGAGCGCGAGCCGGTGGTGGCGCTGTGGGTGTGGCAGTGCGTGGTGGCGGCCGTGCTGCTGTGCTTCGGGCTCGCGATGGTGTTCAGCGCCGCGTCGGCCTGGCGGACCGTGCGCGGCCAGGTGTTCGCGACCGCGCCCCGCGCCGTGGTCGAGGCGTACGCGCTCGGCCCGTACGGTCCCTGGTCGGCGGCGCTCGCCGTGCTGCTCTTCCTGGGCGGCGCCTGGACCGGGGCGATGCTGACGCGGGAGATCCGGGACAGCTGGGCACGCCGTCGCCGGCGCCGCGCGGAGCTTCGCCTGCGCTCGCCGCTGCTGCCCGGCGAGGAGCCGTCGGGCGAGCGTCTCGTGGTCCTTGAGGCGGCCCGGCCGGACGCCTGGTGGCTGCCGGGCCAGACGCCCCAACTGGTCATCAGCACGGCGGCACTTCAGCGTCTGAAGGGCCGTCAGCTCGATGCGGTGCTCGCCCATGAGCTCGGCCACGCGCGGGCCCGGCACGACTGGCTGTTGCACTGTTCGGGCGCGCTCGCCCGGGGGTTCCCGCAGGTGCCGGTGTTCGCCGCGTTCCGCGACGAGATGCACCGCCTGGTGGAGCTGGCCGCCGACGACGTGGCGTCCCGCCGCTTCGGCCGCCTCACGATCGCGCTCGCGCTGGTCGAACTCAACGAGCACCGAGGGGTGTTCGGGCCCTGCCCCGCACCCGACGGCCAGCTCCCCCAGCGGGTGCACCGGCTCCTGTCCGCAGCCCCTCGGCTGCCCGCGAGCCACCGCCTGCGCCTGACCGCGTACGCCGCGCTGGTCCCGGCCGTCCCCCTGATCGTGGCTCTGGTACCGGGTCTGCACGCGCTGGGCTAGGGGCCGCCGGGTCTTGTCCGGGGCGCGGCCGGTGACCGGCCCGCCGGGCGGGCCCTAGCCGCGGCCCGGCGCATGGGCTTGGATCTCTTCCATGCTCCTCGCCACCCCCGAAGCCCGCCCCCGCCCGTCCGTGCCACTGCGCGCGGGGCTCGTCTGCGCCCTGCTCGCCGGAGTCCTGCTGGCTCTGGTGGCCGCCCGGTGGGGTCCGCTGATGTCGCTGGACCGGTCCGTCGCGGAGGGGCTGCACCGCCGGGCGGTCGCCGATCCCGGGCTCACCCATGTCAACCGGATCCTGACCGACTGGGTGTGGGATCCCTGGGCGATGCGGGCGCTGCTCGCGGTGGCCGTCGCGGTGCTGCTGTGGCGCGGCGAACGGCTGCTCGCACTGTGGGTCGCGGCGACGAGCGCGCTGGGCACGGCCGTGCAGCAGGGCCTGAAGGCGGCGGTCGGGCGGGACCGGCCGCGGTGGCCGGACCCGGTGGACTCGGCCGGCTATGCCGCGTTCCCCTCGGGCCACGCGATCGGTGTGACCGTCGCCTTCGGGCTGCTCGTGTGGCTGCTCGCCCTGCACGGGGCGGGGCGCCGCCCGCGTTTGGCGGTTCTCGTGGTCGGGGTGGTGTCCGCGCTCGGCGTCGGGTTCACCCGGCTGTTCCTGGGCGTGCACTGGTTCTCGGACGTGGTGGGCGGCTGGCTGATCGCCGTGGCCGTCGTCACCCTGAGCGCGGCGGCCCACCGGCGTCTGGCCTTGAACCGGCGGGCCCGGGCGCGCGAGGATCACGGGCATGACGATCAAGGGCGTTCTCTTCGACTTCTCCGGCACCCTCTTTCGCGTCGAGCCGGTCGGTGACTGGCTCTCCGCCGTGCTCGACGCCGCCGGCATCACCCTGACCGATGACGAACTAGCCGTGTACACAAGGGAGTTGGAGGAGGCCGGGGCCCTGCCCGGCAGCGCCAACCCGCTGCACATGCCCGAGCACCTGGCGGAGCTGTGGTCCGTACGCGACCAGAGCGGCGACCTCCACCGCCGGACCTACACGGGTCTGGCCCGCCAGGTGGAGCTGCCCGACGAGCGCCTGTACGACCTGCTCTACGACCGCCACATGACCCCGGCGGCCTGGCTCCCCTACCCCGACACCAGGACGGTGCTCGCCGGGCTGCGCGGGCGCGGCATCAAGGTCGGCGTGGTGAGCAACATCGGCTGGGACCTGCGGCCGGTCTTCCGGGAGCACGGCCTGGACGACTTCGTGGACGCGTACGCGCTGTCCTTCGAGCACGGGGTGCAGAAGCCGGCCGAGCGGCTGTTCCGGGCGGCCTGCGGGGCGCTGGGGCAGGACCCCGCCGAGGTGCTGATGGTGGGCGACGACCGTCGGGCGGACGGGGGCGCGGCCGCGGTGGGCTGTGCGGTGCACTTCGTGGACCATCTGCCGGCCGACGAACGCCCGGAGGGTCTGCTGCCCGTGCTCGCGTTGGCCGGAGATGGGCGCTGAGACGGCGGGAAGGGCGCAAAAGGGGCTACCCGTCCGGGGTGATCCCCCGCGTCACCCCGAACGAGCAGCCCGTGCCCAGGTCGGGGCCCGACTGAGGGGTACCGCCCTGGGACACCCTGAGTATATTGGCTCAGAGCCAGTCAACGCAGGAGTTACAGCATGTCCCCGCGCAGCGCATCGGTCAATGAAGAATTGCGCAGACGTTCTCGCGAGCGGCTGCTGCAAGCCACGGTGGAACTGGTGGCGGAACGCGGCTACGAAGCGACGACTCTCGGCGACATCGCGGACCGCGCCGGCTCGGCCCGCGGTCTGGTGTCGTACTACTTCCCGGGCAAGCGCCAGCTCCTCCAGTCCGCGGTGCACCGCCTGATGCATCTGACCCTGGAGGAGGGCCTGGAGCGCGAGCCGCGGACCGCCGACGGGCGCGAGCGGATGGCCCGGGCGATCGACGCGATCCTCGGGCTCACGCACTCGCAGCCGGTTCTCATGCGGGCCCACATGGCGGGGATCCTCCAGGCCCAGGGCTTCGTCCAGTGCCCCGAGCAGCAGCGCCTGGCCGCGCTGCTGCGCGACACCGTCGTGCGGTACGGCTCGCGGGACGTCGACACCGAGTACCCGTTGCTGCGCGCCAACCTGATGGGGGCGGTGTTCGCCGCGCTGCTGCCGGGCGCCCCGATGGACGCGGCCAGGCTGCGGGCCGAGCTGTTCCAGCGGTACGCGCTCGACTGGGAGCTGGGCGTTCCGCCGAAGCCCGCCCCCTGACCGCCGAGGGCGTCCCCTGACCGGCGGCACACCCCTACCCGCCGTGGACGCGGCGGTGCCATCCTTGAATTCCCTGCGGTCTTCTGCGGTTCTCTCTTCCAAGGAGCGCCCGCCATGCTGCGCATCGCCGTCGTCGGATCCGGGCCGAGCGGTGTCTACACCGCCCAGAGCCTGGTGGAGCTGAGCGCGGCCGACGAGGTCCGGGTGGACGTCCTGGACCGGCTGCCGTGCCCGTACGGTCTGGTGCGCTACGGGGTCGCCCCGGACCACGAGAAGATCAAGTCGTTGCAGAACAACCTGCGCGCGGTCCTGGAGGACGGCCGGATCCGTTTCCTCGGACATGTCGAGGTGGGCCCCGGCGGGGTCCCGGCGGACGTGCTGGCGCGCCTGTATCACGCGGTGGTGTACTGCGTCGGCGCCAAGTCCGACCGGCACCTGGGCATTCCCGGCGAGGAGCTGCCGGGGAGCTTCTCGGCGACCGAGTTCGTGTCCTGGTACAGCGCGCACCCCGACAGCGATCCGGGCGCCTTCGTCCTGGGCGCCCGTTCGGCCGTCGTGATCGGCGCGGGCAACGTGGCGGTCGACGTGGCGCGCATGCTGGCGCGCGGCGCGGACGAGCTGCGGCCGACCGACGTGCCGCAGTCCGCGCTCGGCGCGCTCGCCGTCAGCCAGGTCCGCGAGGTGCACATGGCGGCGCGGCGCGGACCCTCGCAGGCCCGCTTCACCACCAAGGAGCTGCGCGAGCTGGGCTCGCTGCCGGGCGCCGACGCCACGGTGGCCGTGGACGAGCTGGCCCGGGATCCGGACTTCGTCGACCCGGCCGCGCTGCCGGGGCCCGTGCGGCGCAATGTGGCGGTGCTGCGCGGCTGGGTCGGGCGCCCGGTGCGGCCCGGCGCCCGGCGGCTGAACCTGCGGTTCTATCTGCGTCCCGTGGAGATCCTGGAGCGGGACGGCCGGGTGGGCGCGGTGCGCTTCGAGCGGACGGTGCCGGACGGGACCGGCGGGGTGCTCGGCACCGGCGTACACGAGGACATCGAGGCGCATCTGGTGCTGCGGGCGGTCGGCTACCTCGGGGTGCCGCCGCAGGGCCTGCCGTTCGACCCGGCGACCGGCACGGTGCCGCACGCGGCGGGCCGGGTGCTGCGCGCGGGCAGGGCGTCGCCGGGCGAGTACGTGGCCGGCTGGATCAAGCGCGGCCCCACCGGTGTGATCGGCACCAACCGCCCCTGCGCGAAGGAGACGGTGACCTCACTGCTCGCCGACGCGCCGCTCCTCGCGGGACGGACGGTGGCGGCCGAACCCCTTGACGCGCTGCGGGAGTTGGGGCTGCGCCCGGTGACCTGGCAGGGGTGGCTGGCGATCGAGCGCGCCGAGGCGGAGCTGGGCCGGTCACTGGGGCGCGGCTCGGTGAAGATCCCCGACTGGGACGGGCTGCTCGCGGCCGTGGAGGGCGGCTGAGGCGCGGCCGCCGCCGGGCTCCCCGGCGCTCAGGCCTGGTCGCCGAGGCGCCCGGCCTCGCGGCCCGCCGCGTCCAGGATGCTGTCGAGCAGCCCGGGGAAGAGGGCGTCGAGGTCGGCACGGCGCAGGCCGTTCATCTTGGCGGTGCCCCGGTAGACCTGGCGGATCACACCGCTCTCGCGCAGCACGCGGAAGTGGTGGGTGGTCGTGGACTTGGTGACGGGCAGCACGAAGCACGAGCACGAGAGCTCGTCGTCGGTGGTGGCGAGCGCCCGCACGACCCGCATCCGCATCGGGTCGGACAGCGCGTGCAGGATGCCCTCCAGGCGGATCTCCTCGCGCGCCGGGTGGGCGAGTTCACGGGTGTTCGTCACGGTGGTCACCCGCATCATTGTACGAGAATCATCGTAGTTTGACATCTCCCGTAGTACGAGAGTTATCGTACGAAGCGATCCCGGCACCGCACCGGTGCCCCGGGCCGTTTCGAGTGGAGAATGCCGTGTCTGCTGCGAGTGCCCTTTTCGAGCCCTACACCCTGCGGTCCCTGACCGTGCCGAACCGGGTCTGGATGGCGCCGATGTGCCAGTACTCGGCCGAGGTCTTCGGGCCGGACGCGGGCGTGGCCAACGACTGGCACTTCGCCCACTACGCGGCCCGCGCCACCGGAGGTACGGGCCTGATCCTGGTGGAGGCGACCGCCATCAGCCCCGAGGGCCGGATCTCGCCCGCCGACCTGGGCATCTGGAACGACACCCAGGTCGCGGCGCTGCGCCGGATCACCGCGTTCCTTCAGAGCCAGGGCACCGTGCCCGGCATCCAGATCGGGCACGCCGGACGCAAGGCCTCCACGGACCGCCCCTGGCTGGGCGGCGCGCCCCTGGCGCCCGACAGCGAGGAGGGCTGGCAGACCGTGGCCCCGAGCCCGGTGGCCTGGGACGAGGGCCACACCGTGCCCACCGAGCTGACGGTCGATCAGATCCAGCAGGTGGTCGGCCAGTTCGCGGCGGCGGCCCGCCGGGCTCTGGACGCCGGGTTCAAGGTCGTCGAGATCCACGGCGCACACGGCTACCTGATCGGCCAGTTCCTCTCCCCGCACTCCAACAAGCGCACCGACGAGTACGGCGGCTCGTTCGAGAACCGCACCCGCTTCGCCCTCGAAGTCACCGACGCCGTACGGGCGGTGTGGCCCGAGGAGCTGCCGCTGTTCTTCCGCGTCTCCGCCACCGACTGGCTGGAGGACGGCGGCTGGACCGCCGACGAGACGGTGCGTCTCGCCACGCTGCTCAAGGAGCACGGCGTGGACCTGCTCGACGTCTCGACCGGCGGCAACGCCTCGGGCGTCCGCATCCCGACCGGCCCCGGCTACCAGGTGCCGTTCGCCGAGCGGGTGCACAACGAGAGCCCGCTCGCGGTCGCCGCCGTCGGCATGATCACCGAGCCGCAGCAGGCCGAGAAGATCCTCGCGAACGGCGAGGCGGACGCGGTCCTGCTCGGCCGCGAGCTGCTGCGCGACCCGTCGTGGGCCCGCCGGGCCGCCCGCGAACTCGGCGGCGACGTCCACGTGCCGGACCAGTACCACCGCTCGGTCTGACGCCGGCGGGTGCGCCGGTCCCCCGTCGGCCTCCCTGCCGTTCAGCGCACTTCGAAGGGCCCGCTCACCCCGGTGAACGGGCCCTTCGGCGTGCTGTCGCCGTGGTAGGCGATGCGGTACGTCCCCGGCGCGGCGCCCTCGGGAATGTTCCAGGTGACGGTGGCGATCGAGGTCGCGGCGCCGGAACGCGCCCAGCGGAACAGCGTCGACCAGTCGCCGTCGTCCGCGACCCGCACCCACGTCCCGTCGCCGCCGAGGCGCTCCACGGACAGGTAACTTCCGCCCCTGCGCAGGTTGTTGGAGGGGTGGGCGGCCACGAAGGAGGCGGTGGCGCGGCGGCCGATCAGCGAGAAGTCGAGGACGTCACCGAACCGCCTGCCCGGGTGCGGCGCGTCGGCTTCGGCACGGCGGCGCCTCGCACGCACCGCCGCCGTGGGCTCGGGGACACCCGGCTCGGCCGGGACTCCGTCGCGCATCGCGGCGGCGAGGCCGGCCGCGGCCTGGCAGAGCGCGGGCAGCTCCCAGCGGCCGAACAGGGTGCTTCCGCCCTCGTACTCCTGGGCGTCGTACTCCTCGGGCGTGGTCACGTAGTGGATGTAGCCGTTGCTGTACCCGGCGACCAGGACGTCGGACAGCTCGGCGCCGACGATCGCCGCGACCGTGCGCCGCAGCCGCAGCCCGGCGACGATGGTGACCTCGCCGGGTACGCCGATGAGGAACAGCGGTCCGATGCGCAGGAGTTGGACGGGGGCGCGCTCCTGGATCACCGGCACGAGGCGGTTGAGCGGGCCCGCCGGGAGGGCGAGCGCCTTGGGGTACTGGGCGTCGCGCAGCGCGGGCGCGAAGGGGTAGACGAGCCGCCGCGAGACCGCGTCCCACAGCGGGTTGGCGCCCGGCCGGAAGCCTTTGAAGCCGGGGCCGTCGACCCGGGCTCCGGCGAAGGCGGCGGCCCCGCCGACGGGCGGGGAGGTGCGGTGGGCGCGCCCGTCGCCGGTGAACGCGGGGCGTACGTCGACGGCGGAGAGGTGGAGGTGGGTGGCGCGGAAGTCGAGCCCGCCGCGGATCGTCCGGCCTCCGGTGAGCGCGGCCGCGGCCTCGTACTGGCGCAGGCCGATGATCCGGGTGTTCTCGAACTCGTCGCCTCCCGGGCCGCGGCCCGGTGCGAGTCCCAGGTTCGGTGACATGTCGCCCGCGTTGGTCTGTGCGAAGGCGCTCACCAACTCCGGTTCCGCATCGGCGAGATGGTCGACGCCCGCGACGGTTCGCTCCCAGTGCAGGGCCGCGTAGCCCTTGTTGTCGGCGCTCACCAGACGGTTGCGGTTGGTCATGCTGGTGTTGTGGGTGGCGAACCAGTTGAGGGCGGCGTGCAGCCGGCCGTCGCGCTCCACGGCGAGCAGGGTGGTCGCCGGGTCGATGGCGTCCGGGAAGTGGGCGCGGTCGGCGGCCGGGTTGCGGTCGAAGGCGGGACGCGAGCGGTTGGTACTGGCGTTCCTCAGCTCACCTTGCGCCAGGCGCAGTTGGGCGGGGGCGAGGTCGGCGATCGCCGCGAGGGCGGCCTCGGTGATGCCGTCGGTGATCGCACGGAAGGTCTGCTCGCGGAAGCCGCCGGTGTTGCTGTTGTAGAGCCGGTGGTGGAAGTAGCCGCCGGGTCCGCAGTGGGTGTGGGTGGCGGTGAGCATCACATTGGCGGCGCCGTAGCCCTCGGGCAGCCGCCGCAGCACCTCGCGTACGACGGCGTCCGACATCAGGGGCAGTTCGCACACGACCAGGAGGAGCCGCACCCGGCCCTCCTCGAACGCGAAGGCGCGGGCCCGCTGACGGGTGTGCAGACCCGCGCTCTGCTGGTCCGCCTTGCCGTAGCCGAGCAGGCCGCACTCGGCGGTCTCCCCGGTGATGTCGGCGATGCCGCGTCCGGCCGCGATTCCCATACGGGGCAGGCTAGTTGACGTGGTCGGGGTCGGAGTCGGCGATCTGCTCGTAGAGCGGCTGGGCCTGGAACCAGCCCGCGAAGTGGCCGCCGAGCTGGCCGCGGGTGTGCAGGGCGGTCTCGCGGTCGATGTGCCGGGGGGTGCCGGCGGCCATGGCGAGGAGCTGGGCCTGGCAGGAGCGTTCCATGGTGATGAACCACCACACCGCCTCGGCGACCGAGTGGCCGACGGTCAGCAGCCCGTGGTTCTGCAGGATCACCGCCTTGTACGCGCCGAGCGCCGCCGCGATGCGCTTGCCCTCCTCGGCGTCGCTGACCACGCCCCGGTAGTCGCTGTAGAGCCCGTGGTCCTCGAAGAAGGCGCAGGCGTCCTGGGTGATCGGGTCGAGGGGGATGCCGAGCGAGGAGAACGCCTTGCCGTGCAGGGAGTGCGAGTGGGCGGCGGCCAGCGCGTCGGGGCGCGCCTGGTGCACGGCGGCGTGGATGACGAACGCGGCGCGGTTCACCGGGCGGCTGCCGTGCAGCAGGTTGCCCTCGTGGTCGACCAGGATCAGGTCGGACGCCTTGATCCGGCTGAAGGCCATGCCGAACGGGTTCACCCAGAACCGGTCGGGGTGCTCCGGGTCGCGGACGGTGATGTGTCCGGCCACGCCCTCGGAGAAGCCGAAGCGGCCGAACAGCCGGAATCCGGCGGCCAGTTGTTCCTTGCGGTAGCGCCGTTCGTCCTCGACGCCGTCGAAGACGGGCGGCGTCGGGACGGTCACTCCTTCGGGCAGCGGGCCCGCCGCGCCCGCGATCACCTCGGCGGGGGCCGGGGCCGTGACGTCGTCGGTCATGAGCGTTCCTCCTGGAGTCGCCGGTCGCTGGGGGCCACCATCGGATACATTCGCGTATCCGATACGCGCCTGGATGCTTTCCGAGGGCGCGGGTGCTGTCAAGAGTCCGGGAGCGGGAAGTGCCCAAGGGAACGACCAAGCGGCGGCCGCAGACGCTGGCCCGGCTGCTCGACGCCGCGCTCGAGGTGTTCGCGGAGTCGGGGTTCGGGGCGGCCAGGATCGAGGACGTGTGCCGGCGCGCGGGCTACACGCGGGGCGCCTTCTACTCCAACTTCTCCTCCAAGGAGGAGCTGTTCTTCGCGCTGTTCGACGCGCACGCGGCGCGCGAGCTGGAGCGGATCGCCCGGCTCGCCGCGGAAACCGACGACCGTGACCTGTCGGTGGCACGGATCGCCGCACTGCTCGCGCACATCGGGCCCGACGAGCGCACCTGGTTCCTGGTGACCACCGAGTTCACCCTCTACGCGATCCGCAATCCCGGGGCGGCCGCCCGGCTCGCCGACCACGACGCGCGGCTGCGCGAGGAGGCGGCGGCCCTGCTCGGCGCCCTGCTGACGAGGGCCGGTCTGCGCCCGCGCGGGGATCTGGCGGAACTCGTACGGGCCGTGGTCGCGCTGCGTGAGGGCGCGCTCGGGCAGAGCTATGTGGAGCCGGACGTCCTGGCGCCCGGCGCGCTGGCCGAGCGCTTCCTGCCGTTCCTCGTCGAGGCCGTGACCGAACCCCTGCCACAAGCACTCTGATCTGCTGTTTCCTTCCGATGAGGCCCGTTGTCAGTGGCCGGGTGCACACTGGCCACATCCGGAACAACGGCGTTTTGGAGGGACCGGCATGACCGAGGTACTGCTCACCGCAGGTACGCGCAAGGGGCTCTTTCTCGGCCGCAGACGCGGCAGCACCTGGGACTTCGAAGGGCCCCACTTCAACGCCCAGGCGGTGTACTCCGTGGCCGTCGACACCCGGCACGGCCCCTCGCCCCGGCTCCTGGTCGGCGGGGACAGCACACACTGGGGACCGTCGGTGTTCCACTCCGACGACCTCGGCCGCAGCTGGACCGAGCCGAAGCAACCGGCCGTGAAGTTCCCCGAGTTCACGGGCACGTCGCTTGAGCGGGTGTGGCAGCTGCGTCCGGCGGGGCCCGAGGCGCCGGGCGTGGTGTACGCGGGGACGGAGCCGGCCGCGCTGTTCCGTTCCGAGGACGGCGGCGAGAGCTTCACGCTCGTGCGCCCCCTGTGGGAGCACCCGACGCGCTCGCGATGGGTGCCCGGCGGCGGGGGCGAAGGCCTGCACACCATCGTCACCGATCCGCGCGACGCCCGGGTTCTGACGGTCGCCGTCTCCACGGCGGGGGTGTTCCGCACCCGGGACGGCGGAGAGAGCTGGGCGCCCGCCAACAAGGGGGTCTCGGCGGTCTTCCTGCCGGACCCGGACCCCGAATTCGGCCAGTGCGTCCACAAGATCGCCCAGGATCCGGCCGACCCGGACCGCCTCTATCTGCAGAACCACTGGGGCGTCTACCGCAGCGACAACGCCGGGGAGCGGTGGACGGACATCGGCGCGGGGCTGCCCTCCACGTTCGGCTTCGCGGCCGCCACCCATCCGCGCCGGGGCGGTACCGCCTATGTCTTCCCGATCACCGCCGACTCCGACCGGGTCCCGGCGGACAACAGGTGCCGTGTCTTCCGCACCGAGGACGCGGGCGAGAACTGGGAGCCGCTCTCGGCGGGCCTGCCACGGGAGGCCCACTACGGCACGGTGCTGCGCGACGCGCTGTGCACGGACGACGCCGACCCGGCGGGCGTCTACTTCGGCAACCGCAACGGCGAGGTCTACGCGAGCGCCGACGACGGCGACAGCTGGCGGCTGCTCGCCTCGCATCTGCCGGACGTGCTGTGTGTGCGGGCGGCGGTGATCGGTTGACCGGGACGGCAGGGCGCGGGGGGCTGCGCCAGTAGAGTGACGGCGTGGCAGCACGACCGTTGAAAGAGATCGTCGAGCCCGGCTGGGCGGACGCACTGGAACCCGTGGCCGGAAGGGTCGCCGCGATGGGCGGCTTCCTCCGTGAGGAGATCGCGGCGGGGCGCACTTACCTGCCGTCAGGAGCCCATGTACTAAGGGCTTTTCAGCAGCCGTTCCACGAGGTGCGGGTACTGATCGTCGGCCAGGACCCGTATCCGACGCCGGGTCACGCCGTCGGCCTGTCGTTCTCGGTGGCGCCCGAGGTGCGGCCGCTGCCGGGCAGCCTGGAGAACATCTTCCGCGAGCTCGACTCCGACCTGGGACTGCCGAGACCGTCCAACGGTGATCTGACGCCGTGGACCCGGCAGGGGGTGCTGCTGCTCAACAGGGCGCTGACGACGGCGCCCCGCAAGCCCGCGGCCCATCGGGGCAAGGGCTGGGAAGAGGTCACCGACCAGGCCATCCGGGCGCTGGTGGCGCGGGGCACCCCGCTGGTGTCGGTGCTGTGGGGCAGGGACGCCCGCAATCTGCGCCCGCTGCTCGGGGACCTCCCGGCGATCGAGTCCGCGCACCCCTCCCCCATGTCGGCGGACCGGGGCTTCTTCGGCTCGCGCCCCTTCAGCCGTACGAACGAACTTCTCCAGCGCCAGGGTGCCGAGCCGGTCGACTGGCGGCTGCCGTGACGGACCACGGGGCGCCCTGGGTGCTCGGGGTCGACTCGGGAGGGTCCGGCGTGCGGTTCGCGCTGCGCCGGACCGAGCCGGGCTCCCGGGCCGAGACGATCGCCTCGAAGGAACCGGTACGGACCGGCCCCGCCGGCATCGACGCGGGGCACCTCCTTGATCAACTGCTCGCGGCGGCGCAGGAGTTGAGGCTGCGTACCGGAGCGGACGAGATCGCGGCGGTCGCGGTCGGCGCGGCCGGGATGGCCACGCTCGGGGACGCGTTGCGGGCCGAACTGCCTAGCGCCCTGGCCCGTCACCTCGGCGCCCGAAGCCTCGCGCTGGCCGCCGACGCCGTCACCGCGTACGCGGGGGCGCTCGGCCAGCGGGCCGGGGCGGTGGTCGCGGCCGGGACCGGGATGATCGCGCTCGGCACGGACCTCGGCACCTGGCGGCGGGCCGACGGGTGGGGGCATCTGCTGGGCGACGCCGGGGGCGGCGCCTGGATCGGCCGGGCCGGTCTCGATGCGGCCCTGCGCGAGCACGACGGGCGGCCGGGCGGCTCGCCGGCCCTGCTCGCCCGTCTGAAGGCGGTGTTCGGCGCCCCCGGCGAGCTGCCGGGGCTGCTGTATCCGCGCGACGACCGGCCCGCCGTGCTCGCCTCGTTCGCGCCCGAGGTCGCGGGCTGCGCCGCGGCCGATCCGGTGGCCGCGGGCATCCTCGGGGACGCGGCCCGGCACATAGCCGAATCCGCCGCCGCCGTCTGCCCGCCGGGCATCGGCGAGCCGCCCCAAGTGGCGCTCACCGGAGGCCTGTTCAAGCTCGGCGAGCCTCTTCTCGTACCGCTGCGCGCGGAGTTCGAGCGGCGGCTGCCGCACGCCCGGACGGTCGAGGCGGCCGGGGATCCGCTGGACGGTTCGCTGCTCGTCGCGGCGGCCCTCGCGGGCGGGGAGCTGCGACTGCCGCGCGATCCGCGCATGTTGTGGATCGCAAACGGCGTGACGGATCACGACCGAGTGAGTGCCAAGACAGATCAGGACAGTTGATCTTTATGCCACTCTCCGGGAAAATCGGGGCAGATACCGCTCAGCTGTCCCCTCCCCGAACAGCCGCCCACGCAAAACCAGTAGCATGCGACGCCATGAGCACCCCCACTGGGCCAGCATCCGGCCTGCCCGTACGAATGCCGCGACCCCGCCAGTCCGGCCGGCACCGCCGCCCGGAACCGGTGGTTGCTCCGGAGGGCGCGCCCGCGCTCGTTCTCGCCGTTCCCGGCGTTCCCGGCCCCGCTGTGCGCAGCCTGGCCGAAGAAGTCATCAGCATCGCCCGCTCCGAGCTGCCCGGCCTGCACGCCCGCATCGGCTACCTGGACAGCACCGAAGCCGAGTCCGCCGAGTACCCCACGCTCGACGCCGTCCTCGCCCACACCGCCGCCGAGCGCGGCGCGCGCGTCGAGCAGGCGCGCGCGGCGGGGCGCGAGGCCGCCGAGCCCGAGGGCCCGGTCGCCGTGGTGGTCCCGCTGCTCGCGGGTCCCGACAGTGCCCTGATCCGCCGGATACGGCAGGCCGTCGCGGACAGCCGTGCCGCCGCCGAGCTGACCGACGTGCTCGGTCCGCACCCGCTGCTCGCCGAGGGCCTGCACGTGCGGCTCTCCGAGGCAGGTCTGGCCCGTGCCGACCGGGCCCGGCTGTTCACGGTCGCGACCGCCGCCGACGGGATCATCCTGGCGACGGTCGGCGGCGAGGAGGCCGTACAGGCCGCCGGGATCACCGGCATGCTGCTGGCCGCGCGGCTCGCCGTGCCGGTGATGGCCGCGGCGCTCGACCAGGAGGGCGCGATCGCGGCGATGGCCGCACAGCTGCGCGGCTCGGGTTCGGCGCAGCTCGCCGTCGCCCCGTACCTGATCGGCCCGGAGGTGGCCGACGGGCTGCTCGACGCCGCCGCCAAGGAAGCCGAGTGCGCGGTCGCCGAGGCGCTCGGCGCCTACCCGGCGATCGGCAAGCTGGTCCTGTCGAAGTACGCCGCCGCGCTGGGCATCACCGCGCAGCCGCAGGGATCGCCGGTGCACTGACCGTACGTACGAAGGGCGGGGCCCGCACCGGACGTCCGGTGCGGGCCCCGTCGCGTCCGGGCCGCCGTCAGGCGAAGACCAGGCAGGAGGCGGCCGGGGCTTCGAGGGAACCCGCCCGTGCGGGGATGCCGGTGGCGGGGTCGATGTCGAACCAGGTCACGTCGCCGGAGCGCTCGTTGGAGGCGTACAGGCGGCGTCCGGCGGGGTCCAGGGTGAGGTCGCGCGGCCAGTGTCCGCCGCAGTCCACGGTGGTGACGAGCCGGGCCTTCTCGCCGCTCGCGTCCAGCGCGAGCACGGCGATCGAGTCGTGGCCCCGGTTGGCCGCCCATACGAAGCGCCCGTCGGGCGCGACGACGACCTCCGAGGGGAACGTGTCCACGTTCACGCCGTCTTCGACGACGGGTACCTCGTCGAGGGGTTCGAGCCGGCCGCCCTCGGCGTCCCAGCGGCACACGGTCAGCGTCGGCGCCAGTTCGTTGAGGACGTACGCGTACCGGCCCCCGGGGTGGAAGGCGAGGTGGCGCGGGCCGCTGCCGGGCCGCAGAGCGGTCTCGGTGTGCGGGCTCAACTCGCCGGTTTCCGGGGCGAGTTCATAGACGCGGACGGAGTCGGTGCCGAGGTCGACGCTGACGACCCAGCGTCCGCCGGGGTCCGCGAGCACTTGGTGCGCGTGCGGCTCGCGCTGCCGTTCGAGGTGGGGTCCCGACCCGTGGTGGGCCAGGACGGACGTGGCAGGGCCCAGGCCGCCGTCGGGGCGCAGGGGCAGCGCGGTGACGCTGCCGGAGTTGTAGTTGGCGGTGACCAGGTGTCCGGCGGCCAGGGCCAGATGCGTCGGGCCCGCACCGCCCACGGGTACGGGTTCGCCGAGCAGCCGGGGCTCGTCTCCCCCGATGTCGAAGGCGGCGGCCGTCCCGTCGGCGCTCTCCCCCACGGCGTAGAGGACGGCGCCGTCCTCGGAGGCGGCGAGATACGACGGGTTGGCGACGGCGGCAGAAGATCCGAGGACGGTGAGCGCCCCGGTCTCCCCGTCCACGGCGACCGCGGTCACCCCGTGCCCGCCCGCCGTGGTGAACGACCCGATGAACGCCCGCGCGGCCCTGTCCCTGCTCACCGTGCTACCCCTCTCCGCCGAAGGCCCCATGAGCCGGGGCCGCCCCTGCGCACCGCTGTGCTGGGCCGACCGTAGCAGGGGGTCTAGACCAACTGGGGCGAGATGGGCCCGGCGCCCGCGGTCAGGCGGCGGCGAGCGGAGCGCGCGGCGCGGACCGCAGCGGGGCGGCGAGCTCGCCGAGGGCGCGCTCCAGGCCGTGCAGGTGCGTGAGGGCGGCCTCGGCGCCGGGGTGGTGGTGCGGGGCCGGCAGCGAGGCGAGAGTGGACCAGGTCTTGTGGTCGGGCTCCGGCGAGACCAGGGCCGCCACCGCCGCCTCCACGCGCTGGCAGGCCGCGGTGAGGCGGGCGTCGTGGGAGGCGGCCGGGTCGGCGGCCACCGCGGCCAGGCCCCGTACCTCGCGGGCGCACTCGTCGAGCAGGACCAGGACCTGGTGGGCCCGCGCCCTGCGGGCGCGCAGCGGGCTGAGCGGGTGGACGAGCGGGGCGAGCGAGAGGCGCACCCGGCCGAGCAGGAGTTCCAGTTCGGCGGCGCGGGGTGCCGGGTCGGCGCTCTCGTCCCCGGCGAGCCGGTGGGCGGCGGCCGCGGTGCACCGGCGCACGCAGTGCAGGGCCCGCTGGATCCACGCGTCGGTGGCGGTGTGCGTGGTGACCGGCAGCACCAGGGCGACGCCGATGACCGCGCCGAGGGCGCCCACCGCCGTCTCCTGGACGCGGAGCACGAGCAGTCCGGGGTGCAGCACGCCGAGCAGTCCGTAGAGCAGCCCGGCCATGACGGTGACGAAGAACATCATCCAGCTGTAGCTGGGCGCGGCCGTGTAGAAGATGCCGAAGACGCACACGGCGACCAGCGCGGCGGTGGGCGCCGGCGCCCCGTGCAGCGGGATCGCGATGAGCAGTCCGGCCAGGATGCCGACGACCGTGCCGAGGACCCGGCGGAATCCGCGCACCAGGGTCTCGCCGCGCGAGGCGGTGTTGACGAAGATCCACCAGGCGGCGCCGACGGCCCAGTACCAGCGGTCCTCGGAGAGCACCTGGCCCACGCCGAGCGCGAAGCCGCAGGCCACGGTCGCCTGGAAGGCCTGCCGGGTGGTGTGGCGGGCGAAGCCGCGCCCGGCGAGCGGGGCCGGGGCCGCGGGCTGTGCGATGTGGCGCTCGATGCACCACAGGCCGAACCTGACCGTCGCCGAGGCCGCGATCGCGAGGCCGATGGCCGCGTACAGCTCGGGCAGCTGGGAGGTGACCGCATGCAGGAACTGGGTGGCGAAGAACATCATGAACGCGAAGATGCCGAGCGCGTGGCCGCGCGGGCCCCAGCGCCGGGCGTACACCCCGGCGAAGATCACCACGAGCCAGGCGGCGTCGCGCGGCAGCGGGGTGGCGTGCAGCGAGGCCGCGAGGGCGAGCACCGGGAAGCCGACGACGGGCAGCAGCGCGGTGGTGGTGGCCTGGGCGCGGACCGTGGGGTCGCCGACGGTGAACAGCGCGAGCAGCGCGGCGAGGCCGGCGGTGATCGACGCGGCGAGGGAGAGCCCGCAGAGTTCGGCGGCGGTCACCGACAGGCCCACGCCGAGCACGGCTCGCAGGGACACCCGCAGTCGCAGAAGCCCCGGGTCCGGAGCCACAAACATCCTCTTCACGGCGGTCGCCGCGCCCCCTTTACGTGCAATCGGCCTCAGGCATGACAAAGGCGCCGCGGGGCCCGGACCGGCTTCGTCGCCGTCCCGCGCGCTGCGCGGCGCCATCTACCACCAGAGGAAAACACCCGGAGGGACACTGGCTCAACCGAGCATCGCTTCACTGAGCCATTGGTACAGTTCGGAGTTCGACGACAGGACCAGAAGGGAGCCAACGGGACATGACGGTGGACACACTCGACACCCGGATCCTGCGTCTGCTCATCGAGCAGCCGCGCACCAGCATCCGCGAGTACGCGCGCGTCCTCGGGATCGCGCGCGGCACGCTCCAGGCCCGGCTCGACCGGATGGAGCGGGACGGGGTGATCACCGGCACCGGCCCCACGCTCTCCCCCGCCGCCCTCGGTCACCCGGTGCTGGCCTTCGTCCACATCGAGGTGACCCAGGGGCACCTGGTCGAGGTGGGCGACGCCCTCGCGGAGGTTCCCGAGATCATCGAGGCGTTCTCGATCACCGGTGGCGGCGATCTCCTGACGCGGGTCGCGGCCCGGGACAACGCGCATCTGGAAGACGTCATCCAGCGGCTCATCCAGCTCCCGGGCGTCGTGCGCACCCGGACCGAGGTGGCGCTGCGCGAGCGCGTGGCGCACCGGCTGCTGCCGCTCGTGGAGTCGGTGGGCCGCGCCTGCGCGAAGTGAGCGGCGGAGAACGCCGCCGGCCCTTGGCATGCTGGGACACATGAGCACATCACGTATCACTTCGGTCATCTTCGATCTCGACGGCACTCTCGTGGACAGCGAGCCGAACTATTACGAAGCCGCGCGTCAGGTGCTCGCGCGGTACGGCCTGCCGGATTTCAGCTGGGAGCAGCACGCCCGCTTCATCGGCATCGGCACCCGCGAGACGCTGGAGCTCCTGGACCGGCAGCACACGCTGACCGGGTCGATCGAGGAGATGCTGGCGGCGAAGAACGCGGCCTATCTGGAGCTGGCCCGCACCTCGACCGAGGTCTTCCCCGAGATGCGCGCGTTCGTGGAGCGGCTGCGCGCCGAGGGCGTACGGATGGCGGTGGCCTCGGGCTCCTCGCGGTCGGCGATCGACGCGGTCCTCGCCGGCACCGGCCTCGCCCCCTACATGGACCTGGTGGTGTCGGCCGAGGAGGTCGAGCACGGCAAGCCCGAGCCCGACGTCTTCCTGGAGGCCGCCCGCCGTCTCGGGGCCGCGCCCGCGAACTGCCTGGTCCTGGAGGACGCCCCGCCCGGAGCGGCGGCCGCGCACGCCGCCGGAATGCGCTGCGTCGCCGTGCCCTACCTGCCGGCGAGCGCCGGCGACCCGGCGTTCGCCACGGCGGGACTGCTGTTCCCGGGCGGGCAGCGGGAGTTCAGCGCCGAGCGGGCGTACGCGTGGATGACGGGGGACCTGGCCGCCGACCCGGCACGTCCCGCCTGAGGCCCAACTCCCGCCGTGCGTGCGGGACCTGAGGGAGCCACGGGGCCATGACCTGGTGCCTCCGGCACGATTGACGGAAGGTCTGGACCAATCTACGGTGTGGGGCGCCACCCCCTCGCACCTCCTCAGGTCCCCCCACGGTCCAGGAGCGGCGCGGCCTCGTCGCGCCCGCTCCCGGAGGCAAGGAGCACAGCATGATCGGTCGTACGTTACGTCTGCTGGGAGCCGGGCTCGTCCTGGCGCTCGCCACACAGGCCCCGGTGGCCGCGGCGCCGAGTGCGCCCCAGGCCGACACCTGCGCGGTGAAGTCGAGACCCTCGGGCAAGGTGCTCCAGGGGTACTGGGAGAACTGGGACGGTGCGGCCAACGGCGTGCATCCGCCGCTGGGCTGGATCCCGATCACCGACGCGCGCATCGGCGCTCACGGCTACAACGTCATCAACGCGGCGTTCCCGGTGATCCGTTCGGACGGCACCGTGCTGTGGCAGGACGGCATGGACGCGACGGTGAAGGTCCCCACCCCCGCCGAGATGTGCCAGGCGAAGGCGTCGGGCCAGACCATCCTGATGTCGATCGGCGGAGCCGCCGCCGGTATCGACCTCAGCTCCAGCGCGGTGGCCGACCGGTTCGTGGCGTCCATCGTGCCGATCCTCAAGCAGTACAACTTCGACGGCATCGACATCGACATCGAGACCGGCCTGGTGGGCAGCGGGAACATCAACACGCTGTCGGCCTCGCAGGCCAACCTGATCCGCATCATCGACGGCGTCCTCGCCCAGATGCCCGCGGGCTTCGGCCTGACGATGGCCCCGGAGACGGCGTACGTCACCGGGGGCAGCGTGACGTACGGCTCGATCTGGGGCGCGTATCTGCCGATCGTGAAGAAGTACGCGGACAACGGCCGCCTGTGGTGGCTGAACATGCAGTACTACAACGGCAGCATGTACGGGTGCTCCGGCGACTCCTACGAGGCCGGCACGGTCGCCGGGTTCACGGCGCAGACCACCTGCCTCAACAAGGGCCTCGTCGTCCAGGGCACCACCATCAAGGTCCCCTACGACAAGCAGGTTCCGGGTCTGCCCGCCCAGCCGGGCGCGGGCGGCGGCTATATGACGACCAGTCAGGTAGCGCAGGCGTGGAACACCTACGGGGGCGGGCTCAAGGGCCTGATGACCTGGTCCCTCAACTGGGACGGCTCCAAGAACTGGACGTTCGGCAACAACGTCAAGGCGCTCCAAGGGCGTTGACGGCCCGACACGGCCGGCAGCTGAGCCCCGCCCAGCCACACCGGGCGGGGCTCGCGCTCCGTGGCGGCCGACCGCTCAGACCGGACGCGGCCCGTGGGGCAGGAAGCGGCCGACCGCCCTGCGCGCGGCGGGGATCACACCCCTCGGCTCAAGGACGAGCACCGGCGACTCGGCCACGCGCCGCAGTGGACCGGTGGGGCGGTACCAAGTGCACGGCGGGGCAAGGGCGTTCGGGGCCCTGCCCGTATGCGCCTTCAGCGCCACGCTGACCAGCGTGAGCAGCAGATCCACATCCGCGTCGCAGTCGAGCAGTACCGTCACCCACGCCGAGCCGGGCTTCAGACGTATGGCGGTGCTGTGCCGGAGCTCGGGGCGCAGCCGCTCTATCGCCGGGTGCGTGAGGTGCAGGTCCGCCGCGAAACCGGAGTGGAAGTGCACCACTTCGCACTCCGCGGTGAAGAGCGCCCGCCCGACGGCGCACCGGGGCGGGCCACTTACCAGGTTCGGCCATGACTCCAACTGATCCATGGCGCGATGAGCCGCGGTCATGACGCCATCCTCGCGCACACTTCACCGGCAGGACCACCCCCGTCCACCCATGAGATGTGCCGCGTGGCCGATCCGCGCCGGACGGCTCGCGTACGCCACGGGCGCCGTGCCTCACAGACAAGCGGAAGGGCACCTTCCGAGAATCTGCACATCGCGTGCGCGGACCCGTCACGGGGGCCCGGGCCACGCTTCGGCGGCCGCGCGGCCGAAGCTCATTGGTGCGGGAGTGTCCCACTTGGGAGAAGCGATCTCGGAGCATCCGGAATTCATCCCGTGAAGCTCGTGAAGAAAATGACCCGGAATCATGAACAGGTCTGCACGCGACGGCAATTCAAGGCCGATGGAAAGCCCTGTCCATCCCCCGTTCGATTGGCTGTCCATGCCGTCGGCGTGTTTTGATCCTGGCCACTGCGGGAGCCCCGGCAAGGAGTTCCCGATAGGAAATGTCCCCATGAAAGGCATACTCACCATGAACAACGCTCCCCAGGTTGAGACCCTCGAGATCTCCGACGCCGACCTGGACAACGTGTCCGGCGGCCTCGTGGGCACCGCTCTCGGCAACGTGACCGGCACCGCCGACTCCATCCTGCCGGTCTCGGGCATCGTCAACTCGGCCACCGGCCTGGTCGGTTCGGTCACCGGTGTGAACACGGGCGCCGTCACGGGCCTGGCCACCGGTCTCGTCGCCGGTCTCTGAGATCGCGCAAGGGGCCCCGGAACCCCTCGGTTCCGGGGCCCCTTGCGAATGATTCACGCTTTGCGGAAGTTTCGCGGGTAAGGAAAGAGTCGCGTGCAGTTCCGTCAGCAAGCCCTTTCCAAACTGCAGTCACCGGAGGAACTCGACCTGCCGGTGCGTTTCGCGCGCCCGCAGGGGCGGCTCGTTCTCTTTGTCACCGTCGTGGTGATGGCGGCCGCCGCTTTCTGGGCCGTCACGGGCTCTGTTTCCTCCACGATCGACGCACCCGGCATCCTCACGCACGCGCAGGGCAGTTACGTGCTGCAGAGCCCGGTCGCGGGCCAGGTCACCGGAGTGTTCGCCAAGGAGGGCCAGACGCTGCCGGCCGACGCGCCGCTCCTCAAGGTCCGCACCCCTCAGGGTGACCGGACGGTCCGCGTGATCGCGGCGGGCCGCCTCACCAGCCTCGCCGCCACCATCGGCGCCGTCGTCGCCACCGGCTCGAACGTGGCGAGCGTCGAGCGGACGGGCGGCAGTGACGACCCCCTGATGGTCATGCTGTACGTGCCCGGTGACAGCGCGGCGAGCGTTCCCGTCGGCGCCCCGGTCGACCTCACCGTGCAGTCCGTGCCGGCCGAGCGGTACGGGGTGCTGCGCGGCACGGTGGCCGCGGTCGGCCGGGCGGCGCAGACCCCGCAGCAGATCGCCGCGTTCCTGGGCGACGGGCAGCTCGCCGGGCAGTTCGCGCGGGACGGCAGGCCGGTGGCGGTCGCGGTCCGGCTGGACCGGACGCCCGGCACGAAGTCCGGCTACCGCTGGTCGTCGGCCGACGGCCCGCCGTACGCGGTCGACTCCATGACCCCGGCCACCGGCACCGTCCATCTGGCCGACCGGCGCCCCATCGATTGGCTGCTCCCGTGACCGCGTCCCACGCCTCGCCCCCCACCCCGCAGCTGCCGCCCGGCCACGGCCGGCGGCGCCCCGCGAACTCGCCCGGTGGCGGCCGCCGTTCACGGGCCCGGCAGGCGCCGAAGGCCCGGCCCACGAGGGCGGTGCGCAGCCCCACGGTCCTCCAGATGGAGGCCCTGGAGTGCGGGGCCGCGTCCCTCGCCATGGTGCTCGCCCACCACGGCCGCCACGTCCCGCTCGAAGAGCTGCGCATCGCGTGCGGCGTCTCGCGCGACGGGTCGCGGGCCAGCAACGTCCTCAAAGCGGCGCGTAGTTACGGCCTCACGGCCAAGGGCATGCAGATGGAGCCGGCCGCCCTCGCCGACGTCCAGGCGCCCGCCATCCTGTTCTGGGAGTTCAACCACTACGTCGTGTACGACGGCATGGGCCGCCGCCTGGGGCGGCGGGGCGTGCACATCAACGACCCGGACAAGGGCCGCCGGTTCGTCGCGTCGGAGGACTTCGACACCAGCTTCACCGGGGTCGTCCTGGTCCTGGAGCCCGGCCCGGACTTCCGCCCCGGCGGCCGCAGGCCCGGCATCCTCGGCGCGCTGCCCGCCCGGCTGCGCGGCACCACGGGCACGATGCTGGCCTCGCTGCTCGCCAGCCTCCTCCTGGTGGCCGTGGGCGCGACGCTGCCCGCCCTGAGCCGTACGTACATCGACCTGTTCCTGATAGGCCATCAGAGATCGTTGCTGGGAACGCTGTTCTC
Source organism: Streptomyces sp. NPDC001828 (assembly GCF_042892175.1). Lineage (NCBI taxonomy): Bacteria > Bacillati > Actinomycetota > Actinomycetes > Kitasatosporales > Streptomycetaceae > Streptomyces > Streptomyces sp. NPDC001828. Next base: position 211,267 of record NZ_JBIATV010000001.1, on the reverse strand, counting down.
GGCGATGGGCCTCATGGTCGCGCTCACCGTGGTCCTGACCTGGCTCCAGCAGACGAACCTGCTGCGCGGACGGATCATCTCGTCCACGCTCAGCAGCGCCCGCTTCTTCCGGCATCTGCTGAGGCTGCCGGTCACCTTCTTCGCGCAGCGCAGCCCCGCCGACCTCGTGCAGCGGCTGCAGTCCAACGACGCGGTGGCCGAGACCCTGGCCCGCGACCTGACGGCGGCGGCCGTGGACGGCGTCGTCGTGCTGCTCTACGCGGTCCTGCTGTGGACCTACGATCCCCAGCTCACCGTCATCGGGGTGGGCATCGCGCTGCTCAACGTCGTCGCGATGCGCATCGTCGTACGGCTGCGGGCCACCGGCACGCAGAAGCTGCGGGCCGACAACGCGCGGCTCACCAACACCGCTTACACCGGGCTCCAGTTGATCGAGACGATGAAGGCCACCGGCGGCGAGAACGGGTACTTCCGGCGCTGGGCGGGCCAGCACGCCACCACCCTGGAGGTGCAGCAGCGCCTCGGGGTGCCGAGCGCCTGGCTCGGGGTGGTGGCTCCCGCGCTCGCCACGCTCAACAGTGCGCTGATCCTGTGGATCGGGGGCCTGCGGGCGGTGGAGGGACACCTCTCGATCGGTCTGCTGGTCGCGTTCCAGGCGCTGGTGACGCGCTTCACCGCGCCGGTCACCCGGCTGAACGGGGTGGCCGGGCGGATCCAGGACTTCGCCGCCGACGTCGCCCGGCTCAAGGACGTCGAGAACTTCCCCGTGGACGCGCTGCACAGCCGCCCCGAGCCGCCCGCGAGTACCCGTCGCCTCAAGGGTCATGTGACGCTCGACGACATCACCTTCGGCTACAGCCCGCTCGACAAGCCTCTGCTCAGCGGGTTCTCGCTGACCGTCGGGCCGGGTCAGCAGGTGGCTCTGGTCGGCGGTTCGGGCAGCGGCAAGTCGACGGTGTCCAGGCTGATCTCGGGTCTGTACGCGCCCTGGGAGGGCACCATCCGCATCGACGGGCAGCGCCTGGAGGACATCCCGCGCGGGGCGCTCGCCGCCTCTGTTTCCTTCGTCGACCAGGACGTCTTCCTCTTCGAGGGCACGGTGCGGGACAACATCGCTCTGTGGGACCCCTCGCTCCCGGACGACGCCGTGGTTTCCGCGCTCAAGGACGCGGCCCTGTACGAGGTCGTCGCGCGGCGGCCCGGCGGGATCCACAGCCGGGTCGAGCAGGACGGGCGGAACTTCTCCGGCGGCCAGCGCCAGCGCCTGGAAATCGCGCGGGCGCTGGTGCGGCGCCCCAGCATCCTGGTCCTCGACGAGGTCACCAGCGCCCTGGACGCGGAGACCGAGCACGTCATCATCGACAACCTGCGCCGGCGCGGCTGCGCGTGCGTCGTGATCGCGCACCGGCTGAGCACGGTCCGCGACAGCGACGAGATCGTGGTGCTCGACCACGGCACGGTCGTGGAGCGGGGCCGGCACGAGGAGCTCGTCGCGGCGGCGGGACCGTACGCCCAGCTCGTGAGGGAGCACTGACGTGAGCTCCGTACCTCATCTCGCGCCGACCGGCACCGACGGGCAGGACGCCGTCGTCGGCGCGCTCGGCGGCCTGGGCCGGCCCATCGACTGCGCCGGACTGCGCGCCTTCTCGCTCGAAGGGCCGCAGGTGCTGTGGCTGGTGGTCTCCGGCGCCCTCGACCTGTTCGCGGTGGACGCGGCGGAGCAGGGCCACTGGCACTTCCTCGGCCGGCTCGAACCGGGCACCCTGCTGCTCGGCCCCGTCGAGGGCCCGCAGCACACCCTGGTCGGCCGCCCCCTGCGGGAGTGCGTGCTGCGCCGCATCCCGCTGCGCGAGCTGTACCGGCAGCCGGAATCCGGCGGATACGAAGACGGGTATCCGGGCGGGTACGGCGGCGGGTATCCGAGCCGGTACGACACCGGCGACACGGCCCTCAGCCTCCTGGAGCACGCCTTCTCGCTCGGCGTCGGGCGGGGCCAACGGGTCCTGTTCGAGGCCCCGTTGGACGGCCGTACCGCGCCGGAGGAGTCGGTGGCCGACGACGACATCCTGTGGCTTCCGGTGGCGCCCGGCAGTGTGCGGTACGGGGCGGCCTTCAGTGCGGAGGCGGCCGGCGATCTCCTCGTCGACGGCGCCCTGTGGCAGGGCATGGTCAACCAGCAGTACCGGCTGCTCTCCGCGCTCGACCGCTGGATCGAGCGGGTGGAGCGGGCCCACGAGGACCGCGCGGCGGCCGGGATCAAGGCGGGCGAGGCGGTCCGCGAGGAGGCCGACCGGGCGCTGCTCACCTCCATCGGCCGCCCCCGCAAGGGGACTTCGCGTGCGGTGGCGTCCGACGACACGACGTACGCGGCCTGCCGCCTGGTCGCGGACGCGGCCGGGATCACGCTCGCGGATCCGGCCCTGGGCGGCGCGGTCAGCGACCGGATCGACCCGGTCGAGCGGGTCGCCGTGGCCTCGCGGATCCGGACCCGGCCGGTACGGCTCGACGGCCGCTGGTGGCGCGAGGACTCCGGGCCGCTCGTCGGCCACCGGGCCAGCGGCACCCCGGTCGCCCTGCTGTGGCGGCGCGGCGGGTACGAGGCGGTGCACCCGGTGTCCGGGCGGCGCACCCGCGTGGACGCGGGCAACGCCGAGGAGTTCGAGCGGCGGGCCGTGATGCTCTACCGGCCGCTGCCGGACCGTCCGCTCGGCCGGTGGGGGCTGCTCCGCTTCAGCCTGCGCGGCACGCGCCCCGACGTACGCCGGCTGCTGCTCGCCGGTCTGGTGACGGTGGCGCTCGGCGCTCTCGTGCCGATCGCCACCGGGCAGGTGCTCGGGGTGTACGTGCCACGGGCGCAGAACGGCCTCATCGTGCAGGTCTCGCTGGCCGTCGTCGTCACCGGGGTCGTGTCGGCCGCGTTCACTCTGCTCCAGAACCTCACCGTGCTCCGCATGGAGGGGCGGATCGAGAGCACCCTGCAACCCGCCGTGTGGGACCGGCTGTTGAGGCTGCCGACCAAGTTTTTCGCCGAGCGCTCCACCGGTGAGCTGGCGAGCGCCGCGATGGGCGTGAGCGCGATCCGGCGGGTCCTGTCCGGGATCGGGCCCGTGGCCGTGCAGTCCGGCACGGTCGGGGCGATGAACCTCGCTCTGCTCCTGTGCTTCAGCGTGCCGCTCGCCCTGGTCGCGATCGCCCTCCTGACCGTCATCGCCGCCGTGTTCCTCGCGCTCGGGATGTGGGAGCTGCGCTGGCAGCGCCGTCTGATCGCACTGGGCAACAAGCTCAACAACCAGGCGTTCCAGACCCTGCGCGGGCTGCCCAAGCTGCGGGTCGCCGGGGCGGAGAGCTTCGCGTACGGGGCGTGGGCCGGGGAGTTCGCGCGCAGCCGGGAGCTCCAGCAGCGGGCGGGCCGGATCAAGAACCTGACGACGGTCGTCAACTCCGTCTATCTGCCGCTGTGTTCGCTGCTGCTGTTCGTCCTGCTCGCCGGGCCCGCCCGCGACTCCCTTTCGGCGAGCGCCTTCCTGACCTTCAACACGGCTGTGACGATGCTGCTCACCGCGGTCACCCAGCTGACCGGGGCGTTCATCTCGGCGGCCGCGGTGCTGCCCCTGTTCGAGCAGATCGAGCCGGTACTCGACGAGGCTCCCGAGGTGCGCGGGGCGAGCATCCAGCCGGGTGCGCTCTCCGGGGAGATCGAGGCGCGGGGCCTGTCGTTCCGCTACGGCGACGACGGACCGCTCGTCCTGGACGACGTGTCCCTGAAGGTGGCGCCGGGTGAGTTCGTGGCGATCGTCGGGCCGAGCGGCTGCGGCAAGTCGACCCTGCTGCGGCTGCTCATCGGCTTCGACGACCCGGTCTCGGGCAGCGTCCGCTACGACGGGCAGGACCTGTCGGCACTGGACCGGGCGGCCGTGCGCCGCCAGTGCGGGGTGGTGTTGCAGAACGCCCAGCCGCTCTCCGGGTCGATCCTGGACTGCATCTGCGGGGCGGAGGTGTTCAGCCAGGAGGAGGCGTGGGAGGCCGCCGCGATGGCGGGTCTGGCCGAGGACATCAAGCGGATGCCGATGGGCCTGCACACCATGATCTCCGGGGGCGGAGCCATCTCGGGCGGTCAGCGTCAGCGCCTGATGATCGCCCAGGCGCTGGTCCGGCGCCCGCGCGTGCTCTTCTTCGACGAGGCCACCAGCGCCCTCGACAACGAGACCCAGCGCATCGTGATCGAGAGCACCCGGGGCCTCGCGGCCACCCGGGTCGTGATCGCCCACCGGCTCTCCACCGTCCTGGACGCGGACCGGGTGATCGTCATGTCCGGGGGCCGTGTGGTCCAGGAGGGCCCGCCCGCAGAGCTCCTCGCCGACCCCAACGGGCGCTTGCGCGAACTGGTCCGCCGGCAGCTGCGCTGAACGCTGCGCGCGGCGGCCCACGCGGCCGCCGACCGGGCCGGGCGCCGCTCACCGCCACCCCTTCGCGCTCACCCCGGCTCGGGCGGGGCCGGTTGAACACCGGGCCATCGGCGCACGTACTGGAGCACACCCCCTCCCCCGTCCCGAAGGGCCTTCCGTGAGGCACGTACCGAAGCAGCGGGCGGCCCGCTGGGCCGTCGTGCTCGTGGCCGTGAGTACGGTCGCGGGAACGGGCGCGGCGCTGCCCGCGAAGGGGCCGGCGCCGGCCGTCGCCGCCGTGGACGACTGCGCTCGGGGCGGTGTGGACGTCACCGCGCGCAATGGGGGCGACGCCCCGTTCACGTTCCAACTGGCGGGCGTCGCGGCCTCGGTGGAGCCGGGCGGCTCGCGGACCATCCTGGTGCCGGTCGCCGACCGGCAGAGCTACCGGTTCACCGTGCTCGGCCCCGGCGGCTTCCGCCAGGACGTCGCCGGGGTCCTGGACTGCGCCCCGCCCTCCCCGGCGCCGACGGCCGAGGCGGACCGGGCGGCGGGCGCCGATCGGGCGCCCGTCGTCCGGCCCGCCACCGCCGTGCCCCGCGAGAGCGCCGCGGCAGTGGGCGGTCGCCGTCTCGCGTTCGCCGGGGTCACCGACCTCGAATCGCTTGTGGCGGGGGCGGTCCTGGTCCTGCTCGGCGCGATGCTCTTCGTGGTGCGGCGGCTCGCGCTGTGAGCGGTGCGCGCCGGGCCGGCGGGCCGGTGCGGATCAGAAGTCGGCCTGGGCCTTGACGTCGGCGCGGCCGACGGATTCAAGACCGTACATCGAGCAGTACAGGTTGCGGATGTACTCGATGTCGGGGTTGTGCGTGCGGGCCTCGCGGGCGGGATAGAGCACCGTCAGCTCGTAGGAGATCTCCCGGTTGATGCTGCCGGTCTTGTCCCGCCACTGGCCGCGGCCCTGCTGGATGGTCAGGCCGGAGGGGAAGCGGGGGGTGATCACGTCCGCGACGAACTTCATGAACTGGGCGTCCGTTATGGGTGGTTCGCCGTTGTGGCGGCCTGTCCCGAAGTAGAGGTGTGTCGCCAGATAGGCGCTCCCCGTGGTGGCGGCCTGTGCTGTCTCCGTCTGCGTGACGGTCTTGCCGTAGGCGACCTCGGAGACCTGGCCGCCGGTGGTGAAGAGGAGAGCGACCGCCACGAGAGCGGCGGCCGCGGGCGTGGACACCCTGATGTGCAGCATGTGATCCCTGTCTGTCGGGTTCTGGTGGGGATGGTGCTGGTGCTGGTCCTGCCGGGCCCTAGCGGGTGGGGCTGTCCTGGCCGCCGGGGTGCGGGGGCACGGACTCCAGCAGGAAGGCCGCCGCGTCCCGCAGGTTCACGGGCGCCTGCGCACAGCCGCGCAGGCGAACGGCGGTCCGCGCGAGGGTCTCGGTGGTCCGTACGGAACCGATGTCCCCGGCGCGCGGGGCGAGTTCCGCGATGAGCTCCTCGGCATCGCTCCAGGCGTGGGCGCCGGTCAGCGCCGCGAGTAACTCCGCGGTGAACAGGTGGCGGTAGGAGGGCCCGGGGGCGGTGGCGGCCTCGTGCAGGAGGGGGATCGCCCGGTCCCGGTCGCCGAGGCGGGCCAGGACCCAGCCGTGGTGGCCGACGAGTTCGGCCCGGTCGATCCACCAGGCCCAGGGCGGGTCGTGGCGCGAGGCGCCGTCGAGGAACCGGCTGCGGGCGCGCGCGATGAGGCGCTCGGCCTCCCGGCGTCCGCCGAGCAGGGCGGTCGCGTGCGCCCGGCGGACGAGGACGAGGGTGGCGACCAGCGTCGGCAGGGGGCGCGGTCCCGACACCCGGGCCGCGGCTTCCAGGGCGGCGAGCGGGCGGCCGGCGCGGGTGAGCAGCATGCTGTCGTTGAGCAACACCAGGCGGGCGGTGGCACGGTCGCCGCAGAGCTCCGCGAGGGCCAGGGCCCGGCCGTTCATGCGGTGGGCCGGGCCGTCCAGGCCCGCGTCGAAGAGGATCCAGCCGATCACTTCGCAGAGTTCGGCGAGCGCCGCGAGCACGTCGCCGTCCCGGCCGTGCAGGGCGGCGGGGGCGTACGACAGTTCGGGGACGCGCTTCAGGAGGTCGCGTACGGCGGGGAGTGCCGCCGTCGCCCCGTGCGCCGCGTCCAGGGACACCAGGTGCTCAACTGCCGTCAACGCCAGGGCAGTCAGGGCCCCGGGTGCCAGGGCGTATGGGTGGGGCGGCTCGGTCATGACGGGATTCTGTCGGGCGCGCGCACCGCCCGGCCCTGGGTGAGGGCGGTGAACGAGGACGCCACCTGGGTCAGCCACTCCACCTCGTCGCGGAAGTCGTCGTACGGCGGCCGTGCGGGGATCTCGGTGGCCTCGGCCTCGTCGTCGCGCTCCTCGGCCGGGCGGTTCAGGACGGCCCGCACCTGGAGCGCCTCGCCGAGCGGTGAGGTGGGGTCCTCGGGGAGGCCGAGCGAGCGGGCCACGCGTGAGAAGTCGGCGAGCGAGAGGGAGGTGCGCAGCATCAGCTGGCCGTCTCGTATCTCGATGACCCGCCGGTAGAGGCTGTAGTGCGGATCGCGCGGCGGGATCAAGTCGCGCGCCCAGGAGCGGGGCGGGTCGAGCGCGATGTCCGGCGAGGCCTGGTAGAGCGCCCACCACAGGGGCCGCAGCCGGAGGTAGGAGCGGTAGCTGCGCAGCCAGCCCCCGGCGCGGGTGAGGTGGATGCCCCAGGACGGGATGGTCCAGCCGGTGATCTGGAGCAGGGCGCCGATGGTGCCGCACGACCACTGGATGGGGTCGAGTGCCGAGGCGTCGAAGTGCAGTTGGGTGCCGGCGATCTGGATGCTGCGGGTGACGCAGTAGACCAGGATCAGGCTGGCGCCGACGGTGACCGTGCGCATGCCGACTTTGAGCCACTGCCGGTTGGCCATCTTGGTGAAGCGCAGCGAGAGGCGGACCGTCTCGAACTGCCCCACACCGCAGATGACGAGATAGAACGACATGTACAGCGCGTACCGGGCGTCCTGAATGCTGAGCAGGATCGTGGAGGTGGCCGTCTTGGCGCTGGCGACCGGGCTGACGGCGAGGGAGGCCACGATCAGGACGGCGAGGGCGGCGCCGAAGAACACCACCCGGCGTCGTGCCCGGCTCCGGGCCTCCTCGGGCGGGGACGACCAGTACACGAGGACGACCTGCTGGGCCGCGGTGAGGACGACGACGGCCACCTGGACGATCAGCGAGGTGATGTTGGGCAGCCCGAACAGGTTGGAGATGTGCACCCGCAGGGCGTCCAGGTCGACCAGGAAGCTGATCCCGGAACACAGGAAGTAGACGCACAGCGCCCACAGCGCGACGTCGTGCTTCCTGCGCAGCAGGTCCGGCAGGCGATAGCCGAAGGCCGCCAGGCCGCCGAGCGCGCAGACCCAGGTGAGGACTCCGTTGACCGCGTTCATGACGGGTCCGCGTGGCCGACGCCGTTCTCGATGCGGGCGACGATCTCGGCGGCTTCCTCGGGAACGCCCCAGGCCGGCTCCAGCCAGCGCTTGGTGGCGCGGGCCAGGATCAGCGAGGCCATCGTCTCGGCCTCCTGCTCCTCGTCGTCGCTGTAGCGCGAACGCATCAACATGCTCTGCACCACGGCCGGTTCGACATCCGTGAACAACTGACTCGTATCACTGTGATCGAATTCCACAGAACCCCGGTGCGCGAAGGCGATATGGGAGAGTTCATGGGCGATGATGTGTTCTTTGTGTGACGCGGAGGCGGCCTTCTCGTAAGCGATGATGTCGAAATCGTCGAGTTTCAGCCACAGTCCGAAGAGATGGCGTTCCGGGAAGGGCATCGGAATCAGATGGATCGGCCGCTGGTTCTGCGCACTGAGATAGCCGTGCAGTTCATCAATGCCGCAGCCGTGCTCCATGCCCCAGTCCGCGAGCAGCGCCTCACAAGTTTGACGAACCTTTTTGAGACGGCGCCTGAGCCGACGGTCCTCCGGCGACGGTAACGCAGAGCCAGACACCTTCATCCTTAGCCTTCCACGCCTTCCACGCTGGAGAAGCAGGCCGTTGCAATGCCGATTCGACTGATTCCCGGGATTCAGGCTCCCGGGCCCGGGCGGACAACGCGGCCATGATGCCACACCCTCAACTCACCCACTGTTGAAGTTCCTTTCACCGTACTCAGCCGAGAAAACTCAGCCGCACCTGACGGTTCGGATTGTCCTTGTTCGTGTCCACCAGGCACACGGACTGCCAGGTTCCGAGCGCGAGCCGCCCGTCGACGACGGGCAGCGTGGCGTGCGGCGGCACGAGTGCGGGCAGCACGTGGTCGCGGCCGTGGCCGGGGCTGCCGTGCCGGTGCTGCCACCGGTCGTCGGCGGGGAGCAGGATGTGCAGCGCGGCGAGCAGGTCGTCGTCACTGCCCGCACCGGTCTCCAACACGGCGATCCCGGCGGTGGCGTGTACGTTCGAACCAACATTAGCCCAGGAAGGAGAGCCGCACTTGGCGTTCAGGGTTGTCCTTGTTGGTATCGACCAGGCACACCGATTGCCAAGTACCCAAGGCCAGTTGGCCACCGATGACGGGCAACGTTGCATGGGGCGGGACGATCGCTGGCAAGACGTGATCCCGTCCGTGCCCGGGGCTGCCGTGGCGGTGCTGCCAGCGGTCATCAGCCGGGAGCAAGGTGTGAAGCGCGGCCAGAAGATCGTCATCACTGCCGGCCCCCGTCTCCATGAGGGCTACTCCCGTTGTTGCATGTGGCGCAAAAACGTTCAGCAAGCCGTCACAACCGGTGGCCACCTCCGCCAGGAAAGCTTCACAGTCTGACGTCAGGTCGAAGACGCGCTCTGCGCCTCCCGTGGTGATGTTCAGGGTGCGGGTCTTGAATCCGTGGCTCATGTGTCCATGGTTCCCGACTTGGGCGGCTTCACCAACTACATACACAGATGACCCCGGCGAGTGCTGTAACACTCCCGGGGCCCGACACCAGGAGCTGTAACTCCCAGTGCGCATCAATCGTACGCCTCACTCTGCAAATTTCACGATCGTGCCCAACTCCGCCGCTCGGCATCGCGACCTGTCCTTCACGGCACGTGGCATCTTGGTGCACCTGCTGTCTCTCCCGAGTGGCGCCAGGGAGGACGTCCGGACGCTGGCTGACCGTAACCCGGTCGTAGGCCGGAAGGGCGTCCAGGACGCCGTGGAGGAGTTGATCCGAGAGCGGTACTACTTCCGCCACACCTACCGCGACGATCAAGGACGGGTCCGTACGGAGACGTTCGTGTTCGACACGCCCCAGGCAGAGTTCTCTCCGGTTCCCGTCCCGCCGGGAACCGGTTCGCCGGTGAGCGGCCGTACGGGAACGCTCCCTTCGGGAGTAAAGGATCTTGGGTCAAGGACCCAGGAAATATCCCTCCCCTCCCCCTCCAGCGACTCCGTGGCCGTGGCTCCTGATGAGGACGGGAGGGCAGGAGAGGCAGAGAGGATCCTGGGACGCCTGGAGGCCGTGGACGGCCGCCTCCGGCTTTCCCGTCGCCAGACCCAGTCCGTAACGCCCTTGGTGACCCAGTGGCTTCAGAGGGGCGCGACGGTCGCGGAGATCACGGACGCTGTGACCCAGGGCTTGCCGGAGCGGATCTACTCGGCTGCCAAGTTGGTGACGGATCGGCTCACGCGGAAGTTGCCCGCGCCGCGTCGTTCATGGGAGTCGTACGCGGATTGTGCGGAGTGCCGGAACCCTCTGCCGGTTGGTCAGGCCTCCGGTATCTGCGCTAGGTGCGCCGGGCTGTCTGCGCCGGTTGCGGTGGAGAGTGGCGGGTTGGATTCGGGCGTGGTGGCCACGGCGGCCAGGATCCGTGAAGCGATGCGGGCCCGTCGTGTGGTGGCTGGGGGTGCTCGATGACTGCGGTTCCGCAGTACGCCCGCCCTGCGGCACGTGTGGTGCTGGGTGCGGCGCTGATCATGTCCGCGCCTGGCGAATATGAGCTTGCCCGCTTGGCCGGGTGGGGCCCTTGGGTGGCCGGACTGATGCCTGTCTGTGTGTCTGTCTACGCGGCCGTGGCGGCCACGTTCGTGGACGGGATGCCCAAGGGGTCTCGGGGGCGAGGGTCCGCCGCCGTAGGGGCGCTCTTGGCCCTAGGTCTGGCGCTCTGTGCACAGATGGTGGCTCATCTGATTGCCCAGGACTACATGGGGTCGTCCGCGTTCCTGGTAGCGGCCACGTCCGCCGTTCCGCCGATCGTGGTTGCCCACCTCATCCACCTGACGACCCGAGCGGGCGCCCCGCCGGTTGCAGTTCAGGAGGCCGTGGAGGAGCTGGTGGTGGAGGCAGTGCCGGCGGTTGGGGTCACCGCGGATTCCGTCCAAGGTCAGGAGCCGCAAGAGCACAGCCCGGAGGAGCCGGAGGGGTCCCCGGGGGGCCAGGAGATGCCGCAGGGCGAATCTGTTGAGGGTCGGAAGGTCTTGACGCCTCGTGAGGTGGGCGTGGAAGAGATTCGGAAGGCGGTGGAGTCCTTGGTGGAGGCTGATGTGAAGCCGAGTGGGCGTGCGCTGGGGGAACGGCTTGGCGTGTCAGCGCGTACGGGTCGGCGGTACCTGCGCCTGGTGGAGTAGGGCTGGTGGCGCGTCTGGCCCCGTCCAGGGTCGTCACCTTGGGCGGGGCCGTGAGGCTATGCGGCTCGGGAGGCAGCGGGGTAGCCATCCCGCAGGATCAAGGACAGAGGGCGGGCCACGTCGTCCTCCGTGACAGAACCTTCCGGCACTTTCACAAAGTGCTGGCCTTGGTGCGCCCACCGAGCGCGTTCGCCGGGGTATCCCCATGCCCAGCCCTGCGCGGCGTCCTCTTCATCGGCGCGGACCCATACATGGCCTTTGGCGTCCAGCACCCAGTCCCCCGCCTGCCATTCCTCTGTGCTCACTTGCTCCCCCGCTGGTTGTTGCTGCCTCAACCTTGCCATGCACCTCTGACAGTTGACCCCGAATTGTTCCGTCTTGGTTCCCAGACCCGGCCATGTTCGTATGTGGCCCCACCTGCGTGTCTGCGGTGGGGGCGTCCGACCCTGGGACCAACGGCCGTGGGTGTCCGCTGGGTTGGTCCGGGTGGCCGGCCAACGCCCGGGGACATGACGGCCGCAGGGGTGTGACCAGTTGCATGGCCGAAAGGTTGCACGTGTCCGTGGCCGAGTTTGCGGCCGTGACCGTTGTCTCTTTCGTGAGTGGCCGTACGTGACCGTTATCGGTCGGGTCCTGGCCGTGGCCGTATGTGTCGGCCGTGGTCATGGCCGGTCGGTTGAACGGTCACGACACCCCCCATGTTGAACGCGTTCAGGTGAGCTAGGACCATACGCCCGTGACCGGCCGTGATCAACCGGCACCCCCGCGTGGCCAGGCGCGCCATCTGGTGGGTGGGCATGCCGCGCTCACCTCGTTTCGAATCTTCGTGCGAATTTCGAGGGACCAGGTTGGCACAGACCAGGACGCAGCGGAAGGCGATGTTCCACACTCTGTGTGATCATCCGAACACACAGTAGGGCCCTGTCCGGGGATGTCGGACAGGGCCCTAACGGGCCGGCCGGTGAGGAGGAGAGCCCCGGCCGTTCGCGACCGGCCAAGGGGCGCCGCCTGAGCCCGGAGGCTTGAACCAGCCCGTAAGCAGTCAACCGTAGCGAATGGGGGGCCACGCCCAACAGGGCGTATTTCAGTCGTCGTGCGCGATGCCGTCCAGTTTTTCGTCCAGGGCGGCCACGTCCGGCTGGTCCATGATCGTTTGCATGGCCGTACTGGTCTCCAGTTCCGTCCGGGCGGCCTCCACGATGTCCGCCACCGTCACACCGAGGAGTCTGGCCAGCCTCGGTGTGTCCACCGCTCCGATGCCGCTTGTCCGGATGAGAGCAGCGGCCATGCGGAGCTTGTCCCGCCCGTCCGTGTCCGCGTCCAGGTCCCAGCCCGCTGTCCGAGCGTGGTCTAACAGCCAGCGCGTGAACTCCGTGTCCCTGATGCTGAATTCGCGGTCCATGTCCGGAGCATACGAGAGCCCCGGCCCGACGCCACGGGGGAGCGTCAGGCCGGGGCGGTCTCGTCGGGGATCATTTCTCCCGGGGAGCGGCCCCCAACCCCCGCGCCAGGCTGTCATTTGCGAGGGACGATCGCATGACGTTGGTCGGCTCATCAAGCCACAGGTGTTGACCGTCGTCCGTGAACGTGAGGCCGAAGCGCTCGAAATGCGGTTGACCCTCCAGCCGCCAAGCCGTGTACGCCCCAACCAACTCCGACCAAAGATCGCGCGGTCCGTAAGTGACGACCGCATCCGGCCGCCACCACTCGTCATAGACCACCAGGGCCACCGAGGTACCCGCCTCGTCCCACAGTTGGACTTGTCGGCTCTCGCCCTGGCCACGATGGGCGTACGCAATATCCGGCAGGAACAGTCCGAGCGCGAACCGGCTCGACCAGTCCCCGCCGAACAGCTCGTCAGGGTCGATTACCGATGCCGACTTACGAGGCTCGCCCGGAGGGTTGATGTCGGTGTTCGGCCGATGGCTTCGCACCCACATGTATGACGCGCCGCCAACGAACTTTCCGCTGGCCACTCCCCCAAGGACTGCCAGCTTCAGCAACCCTCCTGACGCAAACAGCGTGTTGTACGGCGTCAGGATCAGGGCGCCGGCCGCTGCTTGCCTACGCCACGCCGCCGGGATGTCTCGCACGGCCGCTGTCGCAATGATCCGGTCGTAGGGCGCGTTCGGCGCGTGGCCCTCCAAGCCGTCACCCGTGATCGTGGCCGGGGCGTACCCGGAGCGCTCCAGGTTGGCCCTGCCCCACGATGCAAGGGCGGGGTCAAACTCCACCGTCGTCAGGCGGTCCGAACCGACCAGTTCGCACAAAAGTGCGGAGTCGTAGCCGGACGCCGTGCCGATGTGCAGGACGCGACTTCCTCTCTCGGCGTCCAGGCGGTTCAGCTTCTCAAAGACGATGTCCAGCGCGGAAATGGACGACGTGAAGTCGCCACGCGCGGGGCCGTGTTCGGGCATGATGCCGTCATCCATCTGCGTGATGAGTGAACGGTGTGTGCCCCACACTGCCCGCCGCCACGCATCCTCGTCCTTATCCCGGTCGATGACCTCGTGTAGCCCCTCACTGTCGGTGTCGTAGCCCCAGAACTGCGCGGGCGCGAAGGCCTCGCGGTCCACGGCGTTGAACGCTGGCCGAAGCCACGGGGACCGAAAGGCCCCCATGGCTTCTAGCTCCTTGCGGCTGATCTCTTGGTAGTCCATGGCCTCTCTTACTTCGGCCGGGAACCGTCGGGCGACGGGGGCGTGGGCGGCGGGGTCCACGGCTTGTCAGCGGGCTGCCCTCCGTGCTTTCCGTCGGACATGGTCAACCACCAACTGCGCATCTCAGAACCTCCGTTGCTCGCCCGAACCGTCGGGACTTTCGCCCCCAGCCGGCCTCGGGACTTTGGCCCCTGACCCTTGTGGGTCAGGAGTGTTGACCCCGCTCCCCGGAACGGACCTCACATCACGTGCGGGGAGCGGGAGTTGGAACCTGACCCCCGGCCGGGACGGGACCGCCGTCACGTCCGCCTGCCATCCGTAGCAGGGGCGGACCGGTGCGGGCCTCACCGAGAGTCAGGGGTATTTTGGCGGGCCTCGTCCTTGATCGGCAGGCCCGATGTCCGGCACGCCAGCCGCCTGACGTGGTGCTCGGTCATGTAGCCGCTTTTCCACCGGTCGATGAAAACGACGTGCTGGCAGAGAGGGCACCGCAGCGCGCTAATGTCGCCCCAACCATCCCTGAAGACAAAGTGATCGTTTCCGAGGTCACGCGGCTCGTACGTCACTAAGACAGCGGTGATCACGTTCGCATCCCCTGGGCAACTATCAACGCAACCGTGGCAACCCACACCACCGCGCCGACCGTGACCACCACGGCATGCGTACGGTCTTTCACGGAGCCGCCCGGCCGTGTTCTGCGTCGGGCTCCACGTCGGCGGGCCTCGGCCGCATCCGTGCCCGAAGGCTCGCCCGGCCCGCCGGAGTTGAAGCCAGCTCCAAGCCGTTGACCTCGGCCCGCCGCTCCTGCTCGGCCTTGTCGGCCAGCGTCACAACGGCGATGTCATCGAACCGCCGGGCGAAGACAGCGTGACCGGTGCGCGCGGCGTGGTGCCGCATGGCCTGGTCCGCCCGCTCATACTCCGCCGTCGGCACGATCGTGAACTTGCAGCCGGGGCCCACGCAATCCACAGAGACAGACCGCTCCCCATCCGGGTGGGAAGAGACCGTGTACGCCACGAAACGGGCCGTAGCTCTCGGGGCGCTCACGACCGCACCCCCTGTGCGCTCGGGAGCTGGCTCAACTTCGGCACGATGTGCGGGTGGTTGGCGAGTTCGACGTTGAAGTCAGCCACCGCCGACAGATCACCACGGCCCCGCGCCTCCATGCGCCCCTCGTCGCACCAAGCGCAGTCAGCGCACTCGGGGTACACGACGGGCTCCAGTGCAGGCACGTACCGCAAAGGCAGCTCAACCGGCTGCTCCTGCCAGTTGTGTTGCGGCGCGAAGTAGTCCCCCGCCCCCATCACTCCTCACCAACCGGCGTGTTCAACAGCAGCGCGCGGGCCAGCTCGGAGGGGTCCGGCTCTCGCAGCTCCTCGTCGGGTCGGGCGCACGTCCACTCGGCACCGCCGCCAGGCGGACGGAGCCATACGGTCCCGGAAGGGTCCACCTCCGACACCTTGCCTAGCTTCTTAGCCCCCGTGTCGTACGCCCACTGACCCGTGTCCACTACGCCACCGTCCCTATCCGACTACGTGTCAGGAAACGGTAGGGGCGGTGCAATTGCATGTCTGCAACAGTTCGTCAGGTCAGCGGGTGAAACTGTCGCAAGTGATCGTTTAGAGGTTTACCCGCACCACGCTCGCTACCTCCCGCAGCTCTGGCGTGATCAACCGGCGGTGCTCCGCAATACGCGTCACCACGTCACCCGCGTAACGCTGATTGCCCAGCCACTCCGGATACTTGCGCTTGATCTTGAGCAGCCGGGACACCGCCCCCGCATAATCGCCCGTCATCGCCTGTGCGTCGGCCACGTCGAGCATGTGCCGGTTGATGTTGTTGGTCGTCGGCCGGACGCCCCCCTTGGGCACCCGACGGGCCAGCCTGAGCACCTGGTCCGGGTGGCCCAAGACGGCCGCGTTCTCGCACGTCTTCAACATGACCGTGGTCGGCCCGAAGGTGCGCAACGTCGTGTACGGCGATGGCAGGAACTCAGACCCCAGCGCGTCGCCCGCGACCTTCGCCCACTTCATGGCCGACGTGGCTTCGCCGGCACGGTTGTCCCGGATCGCCGCCGCCGACACCCGAAGCAGCATCCACCCCCAGGCGCACAGCTCATCGGGCGTCGCCCGACGCATCTTCAACGGCTCCATCTCGTCAGCCCACTTGATGGCCAAGTTGCGCGCCCGGTCCAACTCGCCCCGGCGGAGGTACAACCACGTCAGATTGTTGACCGTCTCCGCCGCCTGAATGCGGTCCGTCGCAAGGTCCATCGACCGATCAAGGGCGTCCTCGGCCAAGTCGAACTGGCGCGTCATGGTCAAGGCCCAGCCGCCGAGTTGGAGCACGCGCACGCGGAGAGCCTGGCCCTCGTCGCCCAGCGCGGCCACGTCGCGAAGTATCCCCGGCAGCACCCGCGCCAGCTCCCCGAATTGCCCCTTGAAGTAGGGGAACGCCGCATCGACCACGGCCCGGACCCCGGCCAGAGTCGGGGGCTCGTCACTCTCGACTACCAGCGCCCCCGGCGGGGTGTTCAGAGCCTCTCTGACAGCCGCCCAGGTGTCCAGGGTGTCTTCGTTCGCACCCGGCTCGTCCGTGCCCTCCGCGAGGCGCATGGTCGGTACCTGAAGGACATGCGCCAGCTTCCGCCACGTCTCCATGCGGGCCGTATCCCGGACGCCTTGCTCCAGGTGACGGATGACCGTCACACCCACGCCCGATTCTTCGGCCAGCTCAGTTTGGGTCAGCCCCCGCCACTTGCGGGCTGCTTTCAAACGCTCGCCTGCATCGCTCATACTTGCAGGGTACGACGGCCGCCGCCCCCGTGAATCGGCTTGGGCCTACCTCTTAACGGAGTTGAGTCTCCGCCGATCACCCCTACGCACAAGAGCCCCGGTTCCCCCAATTAAGGGGGAGCCGGGGCTCTAGTCTGCTCAACCCTCCTTCAAGAAGGCCGCCAGGCGGAGTACGTCGTCCAGGGATGCGGCCGGACCAGCCAACTCCCTTGCTTCCAGGAACCGTTCCTCCGGTGACAGCTCCAGCACCATCGGAGAGAGGGTCGGCGGGTGCGTGCCGTCCTCCAGGTCTGCGCGGTAGATGTCCTCCAGGGCTGAGTCCCGGCAGGCCCGGCGGAGGGGGCAGTCCGTGACGCAGGGCTTGGCGGTGTCGGGGCAGGGCTCGGGAACGGCGTCGGTCACGTCTTCACCTTCAAGGCGGAATGTCGTCAGGGTCACGGCACGGGCCAGGCGGCGGGCCGTCTCGGGGGATAGCAGGACCGCCAGGGGATAGGCCCGGAGGCTTTCGCCCGTCCCCGGGGCAGGTCCCACGGACAGTTCCACGTAGCCGTCCGGATCCTCTCGGAGGGAGAGCTGGGTCTCCTCCGTCCATTCGTCTGGGAACGTCTCGTCCGTCATGCGCGCCACGTCCGGGCGTAGTCGGACTGGTCCATCAGGTCCCAGAGGTCCGTGGAGTCGTCGGTGGAATCCGCGGTGGTGTCGTCGTCCTGATCCAGGACGGAGGCGCCGGCCAGCGTGGCGTCTTCCGGGGTCATGTAGCGGTGTCGCATTGCTCGGGCCTCTCAAGGCTCGGCCGCCCAAACGGCAAGCGGCTTGGTGTACTTGGCTTGGTTGCAGTCCCGGCAAGCGGCCACGACGTTGGAGGCCACGTCCGGCCCGCCAAGGGCGAGCGGGATTACGTGGTCCAGCTCCTCCGCCGGGCCGTCGCAGTAGCAGCACCCGGCCCAGCGGGCCAGGACTTCTTTCCGGTCGTAGGGCTCAGGGCGCAGAAGCCGGGCTGCACGGGGGAACGGTCGGGGCCGGGGTGGTCGCCGGGCCGACCTCATCCGCCGTGGCGCCGGGATCACGCCGCGTCCGCCTCCAGCCCTTCCGCTACGACCTCCACGGCCTGGCGCATCTTGGCCAGGGAGCGGGTCAGCATCACGCGGACGTTGCCGGGGGTGGTGCCCAGCTCCTCCGCGATTGCGGCGGCGTCGGGGACGGGGAGGCCCTGGGCGTCATATCCCTGGTGGAGGTGAACCTCCGGCTCAAAGCCGTACGTCATGCGTACGACCCGGGCCGGGTTCTCCTTCAGCGTCGCCAGGAGGGCGTGGGCCAACGCTTCCTTGTGGGCGCGTTCGCGGCGGGCCACGTCGCGGGGCTCCACCAGGTCCTCCGGGACGCCGTAGCCGTAGGGGGCCTCCAGGTTTTCGTGGAGAGGAAACGTTTCCTCCCTTCCGGCCGGGGCGTCCAGGGAGTCAATGCCCTCCAGGACCAGGCGGACCGTGTGCGCCTTGGCCGGGGTCATGCGGTGGGAGGAGTCAATGACGGTGACCAGGAACTCCGCCGCCTCCCAGTCGCCGGCGACGGTGCCCAGTGCGGCGCGGAAGGTGGCCAGGGCCGCCGGGGAGACGGTGGCTCCGCCGTGGTCGTGAGCCGCTTCTCCCAGGGCCTCCGCGATGCGCTTGTGGGCGTAGGTCGAGAACTTGGCGCCACCGTTCGGGTTGTAGCGCTCCAGGCATTCGAGAACCGCCAGACGGCCCTCCTGGCGGAGATCGTCAAGCTTGTCGGTGTACCCGGCGGACAGGGCCGGGATGCTGGCCATGCGCTTCTGGGCCAGGGTGTAGATCAGGCCGTCCAGTGCGGCGATGACCTGCGCTTTTGCCTCGGTGTCGCCTTTTTGGGCAGCACAAATCAGGGCAGCGTCAAGCATGGGGGTTCTCCTTGAATGGGGGGCGGGTCTGGCCCGCTCGCCCCCATGCACTGAGCCCCGTTACAGGCGCTTGATCGCATGTGTGTTCGAATCGAAAAGCGCAGTTGTGCCGGTCAGGAAGGGCGGAACATGGTCCGCCGGGCGTCAGTGGGTAGGGGGCACCGCCGGGCGGCCAACCGGCCGTCCTTCAGGCGGATTTGGGCGTGAGGTATCGCCACTCGGCCCCGAGAGGGCCGAGGGTCATGGGGTGTCTAGCGAGTGGATTGCTTACGTTCCGTGGAAGCGGCACGGGGAGGCGGGGAGGTCTCGGCACGCTGCCGACCTGCACCAATGCACCTGCATGGACCCGCCCTCCCCCGTGAGTCGATACGTCCGACTTATGAGAGCCACCCAAACATGAACACGCTAGGCCCGTCAATCGTGTTCATGTTCATCACATGCCCGGGTCGCGGCTTCTGTGGTGCTCTGTCCTCCCAGGTCAGAGGGGTCTCTGGCGCCTCTACTTCACGGCCCACTCATCCGGCAGGCCGTACCCCCCGGCCCAGGTACGGCCGTAGACCGCCGCATCGGTGCCGATGGGGACGCCGAACAGGTTCATGCGCACCGTGGCGGCCACCTCCGCCGCTATCTCCGCCGCTTCCCGCTCTGGGGCGGTGCCCAGCACTTCGTCATGCACCCAGAGGTTTAGGTGGCTGGTCAGACCCTTGGCCTCCAGGTCCAACAGGGCCTGACCCATGGTGTCTCGGGCGGTGGACTGGCAGATGTAGGCCGTTGCCTTATAGAGCTTGTCCCGGTCCAGGACCAGGCGCCGGCCACTGGGGGTACGGATCTCACACCCGTTCGCCAGGGCATGGCGCTGGAGGCCACGGGCCCACCTCTTCACGCCGGGGTAGGCCCGCGCATAGCGGCTCAGGGTGTCGCGCATCAGGTCCACGGGCTGGCCGGTCTGCTTGGCCAGGGTGGCGGCCCCACCCTGGTAGGACGTGCCCAGGCCCGCGATCTTCGCCAGGTCGCGTTGGTGCTTGGTGAAGCCCTCCCCGAACATCAAGGTGGCGGTGAAGTCGTGGAGGTTGCGGCCGTCCCGGATGGCCTGGCACATGCGCGGCTCCTGAGAGAGAGCGGCCAGGACGACCAGCTCCACGGAGGACTGGTCCACGCTGAAGTACGCCATGCCGGGCTCCGCGACGATGGACCGCCGGATCTCCCACCCCTTGGACGGGAGTTGCTGGAGCGGCGGGTCCGACACCGACGCACGGCCCGTCTTGGCTCCCAGGGTGTTGATCTTCGGGTGGATGCGGCCGGCGGCGTCGCGGTTGTCGAGCATGGCCAGGGCGTATGACTGGCGCCACTTGGCCGCACGCTTGGCGTGGAGGACCGCGTGAGCGAGCGGGTTCCCTCGGCGGGTGGCGCGCGGTTGCCACTGGTCGTCCAGGTCCGCCGCATCGAGTAGGACGCTCTTGTCCACCTTCAGGGAGCCGGAGGGCGTGGTCTCCGTCAGGGTCTCCCCCATGGCCAGGAGTGCCGTAGCCACCTGGGCCGTGGAGTTGATGTTCTCCACGCCGTAGCGGGCGGCCCGGAGCGTGTGCTCCTGCGCCTGGTCCTGGAGGCGGTCCGCCAGGCCCTGGGTATACGGCACGTCCAGGAGCATCCCGGTTCGCTCCATCCGGGCACAGATGGCCATCAGACGGTGTTCGTAGTCCACCAGGGCCGGAGGGATGGACAGGACCTCCAACTCCCGCTCCAGGCAAGGGCGGAGCCGGGCCGTGTAGATCACGTCCAGTCCGGCGTACTTCTGGTAGGTCTCGTCCTGGTAGGGGATGCGCGCGAACCCGGTTGCCTTGGTCAGGCCGTGGGCGTGGAACACGCTGGTCAGCCCTGCCTGGGTGTCGGGCGCGGAGGGGTCAACGAACCATGCCGACAACGGCTTGAGACTGACCCCCACTCCGCCTTCAAAGTCCTGGCGGCTGTCGCGGAGGTGGGCCAGGATCTTGGTATCCCGCACCCGCTCCCACACATCGTCCAGGGGCGCGATGCCGTGGCGGTCCAGGACCAGGAGGTCATAGGCCGCGTTGTGGATCACCAGTTCCGGGCACCGCGTGACCACGGTCCGGGCCAAGTCCTGGAAGGCTGGGCCGCGTTCGACGGGGACGACCCATGCCGTGGTCGCCGTGCCGTACTGGACCGTGCGGAGCTTGTGGGAGGGGCGGAAGGTGTCCAGGCCGCTGGTCTCTGTGTCGAGTGCGAGCGAGCGCGGCTGTACAGTCTTCAGCCAGTCGCGGGCGGTGGCCACATCCGCTTCCGTCTCCAGGGCGTGGATGGTCACCGGCTCCCCGGCCACAAGGTGGGTGTACGTCTTCAAGGAGTCCTCCGTCAGTGGGTCGCGGCGGAGGGGCCCTGACATGCGAAAGGAGGCCGACCCGGTACGGGACGACCCCCAACGCAAGTGTGGTACGCGCTACTTCGCTTGGCCGAAGATGTCCGCCGCACCGTCATCCACTGACGGGCGTTTCACCTGTGTGCAGTCGGCCAGGTTGCGGAACCCGCGGATTCCCCGGGACTGCCCCGAGCCCTGGCCTTCCGTCACGCCAGGGAAGGACCGCAGGGTTTCGTAGAACTTGTTCCGCGTCATCGGGTGCCGGACGCCCGCCTCTTCGGTCCAAGTCCGGTAGCGCTCCCAGCACACGGACTTGGGAACGAACGCGCCGTCCTCCACGACGAACTCCTCCCCGATGAACCCGGTTAGCGGGTGGGAGCTGTCCCGGTACTGGAGGGTGGCCTGGTTCACCACGTCGGGGAAGTCCAGGCCCTGGCCGGCACGGTAGGCGGCATGCCAGGCAATGGCACCGCGAACGGCCCACGCTGCGATACCCTCCCGTTCCTTTTCCAGCGTGGCTTGGAGGTGGCGGTCCTCCCGGCCCGTGAAGTCCTCGTTCCACGGAACGACCCGGACGCGTTGCCACAGGGCCGCATCCGTAGCGTCCACCTCCGGCGCGTAGTTGGTGTCCACCTGGACCAGGCACACAGGCTTGAACGTGATCTCACTCTTTGCGTACACGCCCCGGGCCGTGATGCTCTGATCTCCCGTGATGGCTTTCATCAAGGCCTGGTCCAAGGGCATGTTGGCGGGCCACTCGGAGGAAATCACCAGCCGCTTTCCCCGGAGCCCCACCACGTCCGCACGCGGGCCGCCGGATTCCCGGCGCCGCAGGAACAACGACGCGTCCGCACGCTTCACGGCCGCCCGGAAAGTCTCCTCTATGGCGGCCGTGTACGTCGTCTTGCCGTTAGTCGTGGGTCCCACGTGCATGATCACGACTCGCTCCACGCCGTAACCCGTGATCCCGTACCCGGACAGCATCTGAAGGAAGCCGGGCATCTGCCCGCATTGGGGGTGACACTCCATCAAGAAGCGCTCCCAGCGGGGGCACTCAGCGTCCGGTCGGTAGTCCACCTCCACGTAGTAGGTATTCATGTCCTCCGGCTGGTGTGGCCGGGTCACTCCGGTTCGCAGGTCCACCACCACGTTCTTGAACGCCATCAGATACGGCACCGCGTCGAACGCGTCCACCTGGGCGTACACACCGGGGATGGAGGTCAGCATGTCCACCATGCCCTTGACCTTGGAACTGTTCTGGGAGTTCAAGATGTGCTTGGACAGCTTCTCCGGGTCGTGGCCCGTCTCGGAGGCCATCGCGCTGACCACAGACCGAACGTCCGCGTACAGAGCTTCGGTTGGCACCTGCGCCCAGTGCCGGCCATGCCAGCGGAACACTCCGGCGCCGGGAACTACCCGCACATGTCCGCCCAGTTGGCGGAACAGTCGCTCCGCGTTGCCCAGGTCCGTGAGCGGCAGGACCGTGGCCTCCTCCGCCTCTGAGGAATCGGCCTCCGGCCGGGGCTCGGGCTCCAGGTCCACGACGTGGAGCGGGGCCCTGCGGACGGCCGCGTGGAAGGCAGTGGGAAAGGCTTCGGGGTCACGGGCCCGCCAGTCGGTCAAGTCGTCCCCGGCGTGGGGGATGACCAGCTTGCGGACCATGACACCCGCGTGGACGAGAGCATCCGCCAACGCTTCCGTGAACGCCTCACCGGCTTTGTCCCGGTCTCCCGCGATCACAACGTCCCGGCCCTTCAGTCCTTCCGCCAGTTCCGCGATCAGGTCCGCATTGCGGGCCAATCCTGCGCCCCGGACCATGACGACGTCGTACCCGGTGGCCACGGCGGTCAGGCCGTCGCCCGGCCCCTCCGTGATGAGGACCGTGTCATAGCCAGACCCGCTCCGCAGGACGCCGTACTTGCCCCATGCGGCCCCATCCGGGGAGGTGATGCTCAGCCACCGGGCCGGGCACTGGCCGGACAGGTCCCGGCCCTGGAGTCCGCGCGGGACGCCGTTGAAGTCGCACAGGGGGACCGTCAGGCGGGGGAAGCGCTGAAAGGCGGTCGAGCGGTAGGTGAACCGCTGGTCCAGGCCCGGGTAATCCAGACCCAGCCCCAGGTCCACCGCGCGCTCCGCGTCCAGTCCGAACCGGGCCTGGACGTAGTTCCGGGCCTCCGGGTGCTCACGGTCCAGAAAGGCCATGTTCGCGGTGTCCACGTAGACGGCCAGGGCCGCGATGTGCTCCGTGGACAAGGCGCCAGCCACCGGCTTGGACGACGCGTGGATACCGTCGCCGGGGGTCCACTCGAACAGGTCGTATGCCGACATCCCCAGCGCCCGGAGGATGGCGTCCTTGTCGCATCCAGCCCAGCACCGGACCAGGAGCCGTCCGTCCTGCTTCAGCCGGAAAAAGAGGCTGGGGCGGTGGTCGTCGTGAACCGGACACGGGACGCCATACTCCCCGCGCTCCTCGACCACCTCCGGGAAGCGGCTCAGGAACTGGGCAAGGTTCTTCACTGGTGACTCCTCAAACACGGAAAGCGGGCGTGTACCGGGGTCATCCACTGACCGCCGTTACACGCCCGCTCTGTGCTCACCAGCTCACTCCCTCAGTGCCTCCAGCACCCGGGCGAACGTGGCCAGGTCCATGACCACGTATCCGTTCTTCACGTTGCGCCGGGGAGCCTTCACCACGGCCGCACCGAACTTGAACCCGGCATTGGCCGCTTCCCGATTCGCCTGCCGTACGTACTCGGCCAGCCGGATGGACTTCTCCGCCTTGGCCTCCAGCACGAACGGCCGGGCGTGGAGGTCTCCCACGTCCAACACCCCGGCCTGTACCTGGCGGTTGACGTTCCCCAGGTCGTGGGGGTCCTTCCACCGGTAGTCCGCGTCTCGCCAGTCGGTCACGTACTGGCCCAGCTCCTCGTTCAGGAAGTCACGGACCGCGCTCTCCCATGCGGTGCCCTTAGCTTTGACGGTGCTCACTCCGGCGCCACCTCCTCCAGCAACGACCAGACCACCAGGCCGTGTTCGATACGGCCCCGGACCTCCGGGGCGTCCCGCCCAGTCACCAGGCGCACGTAGTTCGCTTCGTTCTCGCGGCGGATAACCGCCTTGGCCGCTCCGCTGGTGGCGTAGGGCCCGTAGGTGGTGGTCTTGTTGCTGGCCTTCCGGTCTGCATCCTGTGGATACCGGTGTTCCACTACGGCGCGATAGACCACGTTCTGGCCGTGCCCCATGTATCGCGGCACCGTCATTCCCCCTCGTTCAAGAGTGCTGCATAAGCGTGGTACGCCTGTTGAGGACATACGCCGTTTCCAATTCGTGCCAGTTGCTCGCCCCGTTTCAGGCCCGGAACTCCGGTGACCCAGCCGGGAACCAAACCCATCATCCATTCACCGAATGCCGGGGCCAGGCGAAGACCTCCGCGCGGCCCCATTTCGATGGGCACAGGGGCAGGTGACCCTTTCAGGACTTCCCACCGGTGGATGGCGCGGCGGAAATCACCCCACCATTCGGCTGGCGAGTGGCCGCCCTCCTGTTGCTCCGCATCCGGCTCGACGTCCAGGAGGAACACGACTTCGTCCTCCAGGGTCGGGCCATGTCCTCCGGCTTTCCTCTTGTCCGGGTGCTGCGGTGCGCCGTTGCGACCCAGGTTCGCCGTGGGCGTTTTCAGGAGCTTTTCCGCCTTGTCCCGGGGGAACAGGCGGGCAATCGCTGTCACCAGGTCGTCACCGCCGGCGCCCGCTCGGGCGGCTTTGGCGTAGTCCGGACCGCGTACGCCGTCAGCGGCCGTCGGGGTCGGAAGGTGTGGCAATGCAAAACCATCGGTCCCGGTGATGTGGGGCCCCAACGTCGGACGCTCGTACGCATATCCACCGCGCGTCATACCCGATCGCGGCCAGGTCTGAGAGGACTTGCGAGAGCCCGCGGCCTCTGATCGCGGAAACATTTTCCAGGAATGCGATTCTCGGTCGAATGACGCGAATGGCTTCAGCAACGTTTCGCCAGATGCCGGAGCGTTCGCCACTGATACCCACCCTCTTACCTGCATTTGAAATGTCTTGACATGGGAAGCCAGCCGTTATGAGGTCCACCCGTTCGGCCAGTCCAGCCCAGTCCGCTTCCCTGATGTCCCCCAAGTTGGGGGCATCCGGGAAGCGGTGGGCGAGCACGCGGGAGGCCGCCGGATCCAGTTCCGCGACGAACTCCACGCGCTCACCCGTCAGGGCCTCTACTGCCGTGCCCAGTCCCCCGTACCCTGCGCACAACTCCAAGATCGGCAAGGGCTAAGCCAGTTCGCCAGGGATAGTCACCGCGACGTGTTCAGCCGCGATGGTCTCCACGCGGTAGCTGCGCCGCTTCACGAACCCAGACTCCCGCCCCGTGGGGCGCACCTTCAAAAGGGGCATGACCCGGCCCGCCACGATCGCGGACGTGGGGCGGATGACCTCCGCCTCCGTCATGCGCACCCGGTTGCCCTGCCGTGTCGCGTAGACCACGGTGTCACCCTGACGAATCGGGGCGCCCGTGAAGTCGTGGATCTCTCCTCTTTTAGCCACTTGGATTTTCCTCCTGTAAATGCAGGCAGGGCCCCAGTTCGGGCCCTGCCGTGGAACGTTGCATGCCGACCCAAGCCGGGGGGTTAGAAGGGGGGCTCTTCCAGGGACTTGGAGAGCGACGGAATACCCTCGTTTACTTCGTCCGGTGCCGGCGCCGGGCCGCGAACCTTCAGGACCGGCTTTCGGTAGCTCACGTCAATGCCGGACTTGGTAGTGAACTCGACCAGCTCCAAGTTCAGGTCACACGTTGCGGGCCGCCCCACGGCTTCCAGCTCACGCCAGACCGTCTCAATGCCCTTCATGAACTCCCAAGAGGAGCTGACAAGCCGGAACTTACCCAGGTCCGGGTTCTCTGCCAGGCGGAACGTCACACGCTGGTCCGGCTTAGGGCCGTGGCCGGCCTTGGCCGCCGCCTTTCGTTCCGGCAGCGTGGTAGGGCACCCACACGGCTGGCCGAAACGCGTGTCCTCCTGGTCCGTGAATTCGACACCGTCACAGGCATGGATGGGCTTTCCCGTCATGCCGTACAGAGCCATGCGGAAGGAAATGGCGTCCGGACCATCGACAATGACGCGGATGGTGTCCTTGGCGGTCATGACTTCCAGGGAATCTTCCTTGGTGGTCTCCCACTCCTCGGGGGTGCCGCCGTACATCTCGGCAACGGATGCGGCCACCTCCGGATCCCCCGTGGTGATGCGCCACGACTTCAAAGCAACGGGGCGCCCGTTGAGCTGCTGACCCGCGCGGAAACGGCCCACGTAGTCACTGGTGAAGACCTTGGGACGGGCGTCCGGGTCCTGATCGAGAATGCGAAGAGTGCGGGCCATATACGGCGCTCCATGTCTTGGGATCCACTTGGAAGTTGGGCAGCGAAAAGGCCTGGGGCATTGGCCCCAGGCCTCTTGCTCGAATGCATCTACTGAGCGCCGTTACAGGCGCGTGCCCTACTTCCGCCGCTGGGTGCCGGTCTCCACGGCACCGCCCGACGCAACGGCCCGACCGATCACGCCAGACTTGAGAGTCCGCTCCCACTCGAACACCTGGCGCAGGTGGAGGAACACGCCGAAGAGGTCCGGCGAGTGGCGGACGGGAACCAACTTCCACCCCTCCGGGCGGACATGGAGGACGGCCGCCGCGTCGATGGCCGGCACCGGGACCGACTCCCCCGTATCTGCCCGTACGATCCGGTCCGCGTTGGCGTACGCCGAGAGCTGGAGCGCCACCTCCTCGTGTACGCCGGAGCGCGTGGTCTTCCAGTCCAGGACCACGGTCTCCGTACCGATGCGTGCGATGGCGTCGAACGACCCGGCGTAGTGGTGCTGGTCGGACCAGACCGCGTCCTCCAGGAACAGGAACTCCGGCTGGACCTGGTCCAGGAACTCCCGGAAGTGATCGGCGTAGCTGCGGAGGTCCGGGTGGACGCGGGTCACGTCCTCTCCCCGGGCCAGCCGTTCGAAGATGTCGTGGGCCGCACTGCCCGTGTCGGCCGCCTGCTTGGTGAAGCGTCCTGGTGCGCGCTTCAGGTAGTCCACAGCGCCGTTGCGGTCACCGCGG
The DNA here is from genome assembly GCF_042892175.1 of Streptomyces sp. NPDC001828. Classification (NCBI taxonomy): domain Bacteria; kingdom Bacillati; phylum Actinomycetota; class Actinomycetes; order Kitasatosporales; family Streptomycetaceae; genus Streptomyces; species Streptomyces sp. NPDC001828. The sequence continues at coordinate 184,405 of NZ_JBIATV010000001.1, read as the reverse complement.
ATCATCATGTCCACCACGGCGCCCACATGGTCCACGGCGGCATTCGCCACCTGGGAGGCGTACCAGTAGTTCAAGAAGACCTTGGGGAGCATTCCCAGGACGGAGGTCACTCCGGGGACTTTCTCCCCGGAGGCCGGGTCCACGTAGAAACGGCTTCCGGATCGCTGGATGGTTGTCAGTGCGGCCAAAGAGAGCCCCCTCATGCGTGCGCGGCGCCGAGCCGCGCTCTGTCGCTTACGGGGTCATGCACTGACGGGTGTTACAGGGAGAGGGAAGCATCAAGAGTGCTTCCGGGTCCTTCTTTCCCCCTCTGTATTGAAGAAAGAAGGAACGGGAAGCATGCATGTTGCTTCCCCAACGCCAGCGGCCCCGTCCAGGAGGATCGGGGCCGCGTTGTGCGAGTGGCGTGTCAGTGGTCGCGGTCGTTCTCGACTTCCGCCAGGGCGGCCAACACACGGTCCGTCTCCGCTCGCGTTTCTTCCAACTGGGCGCGCAGGGACCGGCGTTGGGCGGTGGTCATGACGGGGACCAGCTCCGCGCGGAATGCCTTGGTGCCACTCTTGATGTGGCGGGCCAGGTTGAGCATGGACGCGGCGGTGTTGTTGCCGGCGTCCTTGCGGGCGTCGTCCACGCTGGTGACGGCCTGGGCGGCCCGCTTTTCGAGCTGGGAGCGTTGGCCCCGTGTGAGGGGCTGGACGTTGAACTTGGCCCACAGGGCCTTGGGGATGCGCTCCCGTTTGACGTCCTCGATGTGGTGACGGACGGCTCGCTGCGCCGATGCGTCCATTCCCAGGTCTTGGTAGAGGAGTCCGGCCAGGGCCTGGTACTGAGGGCTCTGGCCGTCCCAGTCAACGTCCTTGCCGTTTTTGAACAGTTGACGCAGGTCCACCAGGCGACTGGCGGTCGTCTTCCGTAGTTCGGTGGCGTTGTCCTCTGCTTGCTTCAGGAGCCGTCCGGCGTCTTTGGCGTCGTTGAATGCCTGGCTGACCTTGGGGTCCTTCAGGGCCTCCAGGGCTATCGGGTCGGCGGAGGCGAACTCCACCACCAGGCCCTCCGCAACGGGCGTGAGGTTCTTCTCCTCTGCCCTGCGCTCTATCTCCGCCGCCAAGTCCTTGGCTGTGCTGGCTGGCTTAGGAGGGGCCGTCTTCTTTACTGGCACGCGTCGAGTCGTCGTCTTCTTCGCGGCGGTTTTCTTGGCCGCCGCCTTCTTAGCCGTGGTCTTCTTTGCTGCCTCTGCCATGGTCTCCCCTACCTGTGCGGGAGCCGCCAAGCTAACACCGGGGTGACTCCTGTGCCCGGTCAACGGTGCTGGTTCACCACGAAGTTGGTACCGCACACCCCGCATGTCACGGGACCTTGGTCATAAACCCGTTTGCCCATCTGCATCGTCCGGCCGCATCCACAGACCAGGTTGAGGCGGGTTCCGCTCTTGCCCTTCTCCGGGACGACCACCTCCAGGGCGGGGACCTCTGCCGCCAGAACCGGCGCCAAGGCTTCCATCAACGGCGCGAACCTGGTTGCCGTGGACTCGTCCACCGGGATGGGGCTGTACCCCTTCACAGGGTGGAGTTCATTGTCCTGGGGCCAGGTCATGCCCAGCTCCTTGGCCATGGCCGCAAAGCGCTTGTTGTGCCTTTGCCCCCGGTTGCTGGTGTCCGAGATACCCCGCACATGGCATAGCGCGTGCGTCGCAGCGTGAAGAACGGCCTCCAGGACGGCCCGGGGCCCAGCTCTCAGAGCCTCCACGTTGACAGGGAGGTCCGGCTTCCCACCCAGCGTTCCTTCATGTTCGGGCCAGGCCAGGTTGTGGCGGGCGCCGGCGGTATCAAGGACCACCGTCACGTCCGGTAGGTCTGGGTGGTCCGTCTTCAGCGTCTCCCATATCAGCTCAATGCCTGCAATGATTCGCGCTCCGCTGACTGCCACCAGCTACCCCGTTTCACCCTGTGAAATTGCGGCCACAACGTACCACGCACGCCTAACCCGCTAGGGTCATCTTTACACTCTCGTGAAACAGAAAAGGGCCCTGCCAGACGGAACATGTTCCGCCGGACAGGGCCCCAGGGGCTGGACCGGGTCAGTCACCCGGGTTGTACTTGGCCGCCACCTGGCGGGATGCGCTCTCACCACAGATGAGGACCACCAGGAAAGTCAGGAAGTCCACCACCGTGTCATTGACCGCCACGTCCGCAACGGCCGGAACGGTCTGAGCGACCAGCACCAGGACCGCCGCGATACCTGCGCGGACCCGGACCGGGTTGTCACGGAGGAACACCTTCAGGGCATCGAAATTCAAGTCAGCCTCCAAGCTGTGCATAGAGAGTGCGCACCTGGTCCCGGAGCTGGGCCAAGGTGCCGTCATTGCGGATGACGTAGTCCGGGACCAGGCCGTCCAGGGCCGTCTCCGAACTGTGGGAGGAGTAGGCGCCGACCCCAGCCCCAGGCCGTTCGACGCGGACAACCACGGCGCCTTCCGCCTTCAGCTCCTCCACCTCGTTCAGGTAGCGGACGTCCGTCACGACGCACGGCATGTTCCACTCGGTGCCTTGGCGTACCTGGCCGATGACGCCCCGGATCCAGAAGCCGGTATCCATCTCGCGGACGGACTGGCCGTACTCCTGGAGAACGCGGCGGACCTCCGGGAACTGGTCTTTGGCCCGCTCCCACCCGGTTTCCCGGATCACCTGGGACAGGCGGGCAGCGTTCTTCGCAGGGTTCAGGGGGATGTACGGGTCCAGGCGCAGGGCGGCCCGGCGGAGTTCGTCCGCGAATGCCAGGCGGGTGTAGGAGCCGTGGCGGACCAGTACCTGGGCCACGGTGTCCTTGCCGGACCTGGCCTTGCCAGAGAGAGCGATGTGAGGGGTGCGCATGGTGCGGCCTTTGGTCGGGGAACGGTTCCCCGACATCGACTGAGCCGCGTTACTTCCCCTTCGGGCCCAGGAGCGCGGAGACCAGGGAGCCCACGGCCATGACGACTGTGGGCGGGATGGCGTACTTCCACCGCTCCAGGGCCCGGAGGCGGTCCTCTTGGTCCGCGAGGGTGCGGCTCACGCCTTCCTGGGCCTGGGTGAGATTGCGGACGTCCTCCCGCATCCCCACTAGCTGGTCATAGATCTCCCGCGCGCCGATGGTGACGCCGAGCGGGTCACGCTCTGATTCGTTCATCCCATCAACCGTGCCCAGGTGGACGGGCCCGGGATGCCGTCCGCGTCCGACCCGCTCCAGCCCTGGTCCTCCTGGAATGCCCGGGTGGCCTTACGGTCGCTCTCCGTCCAGCGCGGGCCCGCCCCTACCGAGTAGAAGCGGCCGTACCCCTTGCGGATGAGCGCGCGGCCAAGCTGGGTCACGTAGTCGTTGGCCTTGCCCGGACCGAAGTATCCGGTGCCCGGGAAGCCGCTGGAGCCCGTGCCGGCTGTGCCGCCCGCCGGGGAATCCGCGGTGGCCTGGTAGACGAATCCTGACCGGCCCTTCAGCGACGGGTCAGCCGTCACGATGCCCTCCGGGAATGCCGGGAGGCCGTAGCCGTGGACGTAAGCCGACCGGCGTGCACGGGTTCGGCGCATGACCTTGTTGCCGTTGGCATCGTTGGTCAGGGAGGTGTTTCCCTCCACAGTGTTGATGTTGTCCCGGTCGTAGCTCAGAACGATGCCCGTGTGTTCGTCACCGTCCACTCCGTAGATGACCTGCGCGCCCACGGCCGGGAACTCACTCCAGCGCCCGCGTGCCTTGAACCAGTTCATGGCCTCCTCCACAGATGCCGTGCGCGGGTAGAGGCTCGCAGCATTCGCGCGCATGGCCACCCAGGAGGTCCAGGTGGCGCACCACGGCTGGTAGTTGGACCACTCCAGGCCGGGTACCTGACTCGAATACTTCTGGTGGCCGGAAGGCCGCTCACCCGGAGCGCGCTCCGCCTGGTAGCCGACTTCCGTAAGTGCGACACGGAAGACGTCATTGCATACACCCATGGTCAACTCCTGTTCAGGGAAAGGGGAGAGGGCCCCGCGCGGTGCGGAGCCCTCTCGTGTGATGTGTGGTGGTCGGCCAGAGAGGCCTAGAGGCGTACGGGCGGGTCCGGTGTCAGCCCCGCGTCCTGGGGAACGCCGTTGTAAGTCGTTCCGCGCAGGGTGAGGGTCTGCTTTACCGCCCCCGCAGAGGCGGAGAGCTTGTTCCCGACGATCCACGCCAACGTGTCGAGACTCGCTCCAGTCTGGTCCACGACGCGTACGACGTCGCCGAGTTGGAGCCGAGGGTCCGGCAGGATCTCCACGTCTCCCAGGATTGGAGCTGGGTACTGACCTGCCTTCAAGAGCGCGTCGGCCACGGCGGTGGCGGACTCAGCCGTCTGGACCCAGCCTCCACTGTCATGGTTGTACGTCTGCACCCGGTAAGCCGCCTGGCTGGTGGTGTTCTGAGACGTGGCGGAATACCGCACTGGATTGTCACCAGAGGAGACGGCAGGAGACTTCACGTTGACGGATACGGCACCGGAGGTGGCGCCCCGCAGGAACACCACTGACGTGCTCCGGTTGCGCATCGTCAGGTAGAACCGCCCGTCCACCTTGCGGAGCCCTACCTCAACCGCACCGAACACCTGGGGTGCCGAGTCGGAATCGGCCGAGACGAACCGGATCGCGTTCTCCCCCACCGCTCCCGGCTTGGTCAACGGCGGCATAGCGTCGAACTGGTTGTCTCCGACCAGCCACCACAGTTCCGCCCACTCACCGGGGCCCAGCCGTGCAACGTTATACAGGGGATTGGCTACTGAGTCAGTCGTTTGGACACTGAGCCAGTTGTCCCAAGGCACGGTGATGTAGTTCCGGCACGCGTCGATTTCCTCGGTGACGGTCAGGGAGGCCAATTCCCGGTCAGAGGTAACGGTCAGGCTCGGGGTCGCCGGCGCGATGGACCAGCGATTGCGGCCCTGCCACCGAAACACTCCGTTGGTATCGAACTCCGCCGTGGACAGGGTGGCCGCCGCTATCTGCGTAATCACGTCCCACGCACTCCCGCTTACCTGCGGAATCACGCGCAAAGGAGCATCCGGCAGGTCCAGCGTTGCAGTCTTCTGCCACATGCCCGTCTGGGTCAGCGCCGCTCCCAACGGCCTGGTTGCGAGCTGGGAGAGCTGGACGGCTTCCACGCGAAGGTTCTGTATCACGAGCCGGATGAATGCCAGGGATCCAGGCGGGACCGCCGAAGGGCTCGACGCAGGAACCCCGAAGTGGACCACTCCGTCCGGGGCCGTCAGGCGGGGAAGCAGGATAGCTTTTCCGGAAGAATCAAACTCCATCCACAGCCCAAGGTGGAACGTGCCCTTCTTGGGCTTGACGTCCCAGCCATCCCAGGTGGCGCCCCCGTTCTTGCTCGGGTCCTCGTTGGTGCCCACCGCCACAACCATTTGTGTCGTCTTGATGGCCGTGTTGAACTGCATAAGCGCGGAGGTGTACGTGAGCTGGTTGTTCGCGTCGCTCCACGCCATGGTGAACTCAATACCGCTCTCCACCAGGCCATCGCCCGGGATGTTCGCGTTGTTGATCCATGCCTCATAGAACAGACCCGGCGTGTTGCCCCGGTTGACAGGGCGTACCGAAGGAACGTATTCCGCAGTGGATTTGCCCGCGTACCAGTCGAAGCACATCTCATGCGGTGCCTGGTCCTTCGTCCAGAACTTCCACATGCCCTCCAGCCGCGTGAGCGTGCCGATATTGGCTGCCGCCCCGCCATGCAGCGATGCGTAGAGGATGCAGCCCTGGCGGGGAGGGGGACACGTGTGGATTCCAGCGTTGCGCAACAGGTGATCTACGCACCACGATGCGCTGGCCACCCAGTCCGTGGTCCACCACCGCGTAGTCCTCGGGTCAAGACCTCCCGCCGGGCGGGGAAGGTCGGCCGGCATTCGCAACCGCTCCGCGCCATCAAGAGCACTCACGCGCACTGTGTCCCCGCCGGACTGAGCCGTCCGGGACCGTACGCTTCCCCGGAATGCGGGGAGGGTCTGACCGTTCACCCCCCACTCCTGGACCACGGACTGACCCGGCCGCGACACGTCCCCCGTAGCGCGTGGGGCCCATGGCCCATACAGAGCCGGAGCCGACTTCCCGCCCGCACCGCCAACCGAGAGTTCTAGTTGGGTGGAGCTGGAGCCGCTGAAGGCGCGCATGGCGTCGGGCAAATCTGTGCTGTAGCCGGAGTCCAAGGACCACTCCTGGACCTGGCCACTCATGTCCTGGCCGCCGAGCCGGATGGACTGGGCCGCGTTGCGCTCTCCTGCCTTCAGGGCCGATACCAGAGCGGGGTTACCCGACTGCATTGACTACCTCCACAAGGTCCAGGGAAACGTCTCGTTCGGACAGTCGGCCGGGCCGAACTGACTGGGTGAATCCGGCCACGCTGAACTGGGACCCGCCTTCACCGGGGGGTATGGCAATGGCTGATGGCGTCCCGATCGAGAGGGAAGCGGGCCCAATCGGTGTGGGAGCCGGGGTGTCTCCCACACCGATCCACGGTTTGACGTATGCGCTGGCGCTCGGAGCCTGGGCGGCCTGCATACCAGCGCTAAGGGTCACGTCCTTGCCGGCCGCGTCGATGAACTGGAGGCCGAAGGAAGTCACTCCGGGCACGCTGTGTGTGAATGTCACGCTCTCGCCCGGCTGGACGGGAAATCCGCGGCCCCCAGTGGGCGCCCAGTCAATGCCGCCCTTACCCGAGAACATGACCTGTCCGCCGCTCTGCGACAGAGTGATACCGGCGGCATAGTTCCACTGACTGGTTGGGCCGCTTCCCAGTGCCTGGGCCGCCGGTAGCGCCTCACGGAATGGGACACGGAGGCTTTCATCACCAGGCCGTGTTCGCCGCAACAGCACGCGCCCCACGGCCCAGTTGGCGAATCCTCTGTTGATCTTCAGGGAGGGCCGGACGGTGGCCGCTCCGGCGGGGACACTCGCCACCACTGGGCGGTCAAAGCCCTGCCCACCGATGGACCCGACCGAGGCGTAAAGGGGAGCGGGACCATAGAAGATCAGCCGCACGTCCGAGACCACCGCCGCCAGCTCCGGAGCCCAGAACGTCACCTGACCGCCCGGCATGACGGGGAACCCACCGATGTCCCGGGCGTTCTCGATGATGAACCAACCATCGGCCCCGGCGGGCGCCGATACCGTCACCGGGTCGTACAGCGCAGAGCCTGAGTTGACCGTTACCTTGGCCCCCGGGTCTCCCCGCCAGTCGACCGCGCCATTGATACTTCGCAGGCCGTTGGCCTGGGGGCCGAAGAACCAGTTCTCCGATGCCGGGTCGATGACACGGACCGGGCCGGGGCCGTCCACACGGCGGGCCAGACGGTCCAGGAACTGCGCGTCCTCCAGGGCCATGGAGGTCCAGGTGAGCTTCATCCGCCTGGGCTGAACCGGCGGCACCCACGTGGTCAGGGCGCCGGACAAGGCACGGAACTCACTCACACCAAGATCGTTACTGCGGTCGTAGGTGACGGCCGCTTCCGGGAACTCCCGCAGGGCACCGGACCGGCCAATCCACAAGGACACGTCTTCTCCAAAGAGGGTCGGGGCAGAGCACCGACTCACGTGAGTCGGTGCTCCCTTCGTTCAGCGGCGGGCCAGTTGACGCATTCCGTTGGCCGCCGCTCGGGCCAGTTCCTGCTCTCCGACCTTCACGACCACATCGCGGTCCGCGTACTGGCGGAGCACGTCCACCAGGTCCGCTGACCATGCGGGCTGAGCGCTTTGACTGACACTGACCTGCGGCCCGGTACCGATCAGGTCCGGCAACGTTCCTGTAATGCCAGTGAGTTGGCGCTTCAGGCCGGGGATGCGGTCCTCAATGCCGTCCATGAATCCGTCCAGGACAAGGCGGCCGGCGGGCGCCAGGATGGTGCGGTCCCGCCGGGCCGGGCCCTTCCAGTCCGGGAGCATGTCGGTCAGGCCGTTGAGCTTGTTCTTCACGCTCGACCACATGGAGGAGATGCCGTCCAGGAAGCCGTTCAGGAGGTCGATACCGGCGCGGACCAGGAGACGGCCCATGTCGCCAAGGGTGTTGACGATGTTGCCGGGCAGATCAGCGAACCACTGATAGACGGTGTTGATTCCGCCGGAGATCCAGCGGCCGAATTCGTTCATTGCATTGGATGCCGAATCCGCCAATCCGGAGCCCCATTCCTGCAATTTCCGCCAGACCCCGGAAGCCATACCTCCGAAGAGATCTACGACTTTTCCGAGGGCTTTCGACGCCAGTGCCTTCATGTTCGAAAACACGTCGCCCATGTACGTGAGCACACCGGAGAGCAGGTCTTTTGCGGCTTGCCAGGCGCGCGAGAAATCGCCTTGCAAAATCGCGACGATAAGTTGAATGGCAGGAAGAACCACGTTCTGGATCAGCGATGCCAGGTTGTCCGCCAGCATGGCCGCCAGGTCTGCCACCAGGCCGATCAGTGGCTGTATGACGGGCATCAGGGCTGCTAGGGCCTGCACCAGGAAGACGCCCGCGGCCTCGATCAGCGGGCCCAGGGCAACGGCAAGTTGTCCGATGGATTCACCGATTTTGGCGAGAGCCGGGGCTAGGGCCTCCAGCAATTGCGAGACGATCGGAGCGACGGCCGCAACCAGCGCACCGAAAGCAACAAGCAGCGGACCAAGAATTCCCGGGAGTTGCTGAAGAATGGGCCGCAGGGCGGTCATTAGAATTCCCGCAACCTGCCTGAACAAATTCGCACAGATGATGAGAACGGGACCCAATGCCGTGCCGATCTGGGCGACCAGTTGGGCCGCAATCGGAACGATTTCCGCGAGAATTCCCGAGAGGGAGCGGACGATGGGAATCAGGGCCTGTCCGGCGGATTTCGCCAGGTCCGCCAGGACCGGGGCCAGGAGCTTGAACGTTTCCGCTACGGCACCGAGGATCGGCCGCAGTGCCGTGGCCAGGGCTGATGCCAGCGAGACGACGACCGGCAGAATCGCGGCGAACGCCCCGCCCAGGGCTCCAAGGACCGGCCCCAGAGCGGTGGCCAGCCCGGAGGCGAGCGAGACGACGACGGGAAGGACCTGGGCGAACGCGCCCGCCAGGGACCCGACCACGGGGCCAAGACCCTGGCCCAGGGACTTGATCAACTGGGCGAAGACGGGGCCGAGTTGGGCCACCGCTGTCTGGAGGGGCCCGGCCAGGGTGTTGACCAGGGTGGACAGGATGGGGAGGGCGGCCTCCAGGGCGGCCCCGAGCACGGTCGAGACCAGGTGGCCGATGGAGGCCAGGGTCTCGAACAGGGCCGTGAAGGTAGCCTGTGCCTGAGGGGTTGAGGTGATGGCCGCCGCTTTGGCTGCGATCTCCGAGAGGACGCCCAGGAATCCGGCTCCGGCCGTCGCGGCCGGTCCGAAGACGTTGGCCAGGGTCTGGCCCAGGTTGCCCAGAGTGGTGAAGAACGATCCGGCCAGGCCGATGGCCTTTTCAATGCCCTTCTGCATGGCGCCCGACTTGAAGGCGCTCGCCATCTTCTGGGAGAGCGCGTCCAGGGAGTGGCCTCCGGCGGCCGTGAGCTTGGTGAACGCGGGAGTAGCGGCGGCTCCGACCTGGACCAGGCCCTGGACCAGGGTGGCCGGCAGGGCGGACAGGTTCTTCAGGCTGACCGTCGCACCGCCCATGGCCTTGCCCAGAGCGCCGGAACGAGCCAGGCCATCAGCGGTGTTGAGGACCTGGCGGCCCATCAGGTTGAGTGCTCCGGCCGTCCCGGTGAGCTGGGTCTTCAACACCGGAAGAACGGACTTGGAGACCCGGTCCAGGGTCGTGCCCATGTCCTTGAACAAGGCACCCTGCACGGACTTCTGGACCTTCTCCCAGGCCGGGCCCAGGGACTTGACCTCTGCGACGAACGCTTTTGCCTGGGGGCTCAGCTTGGCCAGGGCGTCCGCGTCACCCTTCAGGGCTTCCGCCACGCCCTTCATGCCGATCTTGAGGGCCGCGCCCGCACTGGCCATGGTCAGTACGGCGGGTGCTGCCAGAGCGGCGGCGGGTGCCATCTGCACCAGGCCGGACACCAGGCCCGCCATGGACGGGATGGTCCCGGCCATGGAGCCCAGCTTGGCTACCGTGCCGAGCAGACCGCCCAGGCCGCTGGCCGCGCCGCTTACGGCCTTGGCCAGAGAGCCCAGGGACTTTTCGAGCTGGGCAGTCTGGGAGCGGTCGGCGTTGATGTGGGCGTTGATGGTGAGCGGCGGCTCCAGGTGAGCCAGTTCCCGGCGTAGCCTGGCAATCTCCGCGTCCTTGATTTCCAGGCGGGCGTTCAGGGTGGCCGCTCGGGTCTGGAGCCGGGTGCGAAGCGTGTCACCGAATGCACTCAGGTCCGGGTCCACGCGAACCTTGACCTTGGCGCGGACCCTGGACAGGTCCCGGTTCAGTCGGTCGCGGAAGCCCTGGGACAGGTCCGGCACCGCCTGGACCTTGATGCGGGCCCGGCGCTCTGTGCGGTCCAAGTACCGCTGGAGCGACTGGGCGAAATTAGACGTGTCCGGCAGAACGCGAATCGCGATGCGTCCACGCTCCGTGCCGCCGGGCCCGGCCATGGGTCACCCCCGTATGTACTTGTCTGGCAGTGGGATTGCGTGCGGGTGATGGGAGAGGTCCAGTACGGGGCGCGCGGAGCGCGCGGACTGGGGAGCCGGGGGCTTCACGGGCTCCGGATCACGGCGGACCTTGCCGCCGGAGACACGGACGTTGTTGGCGTCCGCGAAACGAACTGCGTTGACCACCTGGGCCAACAGGTGTGCTTGGAGGGTCCAGCCGCGATGCTCCGGCCCGCCGGCCAATGCGGCGGCCAGGGCGGAGTCTTCGGGTAGGTGCTCGGTCAGCGTCCAGGCCCGGCGGGGGGTCAGAGTCCCCCGCCAGATGTCGGCCAGGTCGAGCCCGTAGAAGCGCTGGAGATCAGCGCGGAGCGGGCCGCCGTGGCCGTCCTCGATCAGGCCGCCGAGCCCGGCGCTTCCGGGGCCTGGGTGCCGTCCTGCCATCCGTTGATCACGCGGACGTACATGCCGATAGGCCAGTCCGCCATTTCCTCGGTCAGGGCGGCCGTGTTGTCACCGATCAGGAGCAGGAGGTCACGGAGCTGGGGAATCAGCGCGTCCAGGTCCGAACTGCCGGAGTCGGCAAAGGCGTTCAGGAGAATGCGGGCCGTCTTCATGCGGTCCGGCGGGAGCATTAGGAGGTTGCGGAGGCGAACCTCCGCGCCCGCTCGGGTGTGGAGCGGGACGGACGCGTACTCCTTCTGGGTCTCGGCCATCAGGTCAGCACAGGAAAGAACAGTCATCGGGTCCCCTAGGTGAGGTGTGGTGGCGGTCCCGGGTGGAGCCCCACCGCCCGGGGGACCGTCCAGGCGGTGGGGGCACGGAGCGCGTGGCGCTCGACGTGGCTTCTGGGTCAGGGCTTGGCCGGGGGCGTGATGGTCGCCCACTCACCAATCGCGTTGCCGATCGTGGAGGAGCCCAGGAACGTGCCCTTGATCGGGAATGACACGAAGTCGTCCACGGCCATGGCCACGGCATCCGAGCCCAGGAGCGACACCCGGGGGTGCCAGAGCGGAAGGAACTTGGTTCCGTCCACCAAGACCACCAAAAGGGCCTTGACCTGGGGAACCGGCGTGGCCGGGATACGGAACGACTTGTCCGCCTGGACCGCACCGGGCCCGGCGCCGAAGTACAGGCCGTACGTCTCGGGGGACGCCTGAATGGACTTGAACGTGATCGAGTACGTCACGTCCGGGTTGGTGGAGCGGAGCTTGGCGTTCTGCCAACTCCCCTTGATCTCCGGGTCATCGCCGTCGCGGCCGAACTCCGGGAGTTCATCACGGGAGGTGTGGCCGATGGACTCCCAGCCCGCGCCGGGCGCCAGGGGGTCCGTGATGGCGGTGGGCTTGGGCTTGTCCGCATCTGCGATGTAGATGTAACCGCCCGCCGCGACAAACGCGGCGTCGTCAACGAGTGCCATAAGGGCGTGCCTCCGGGGCGGAACATGTTCCGCGTGAGATGGGGTGGGGAAGGTCAGATGGGCCGGGCGGTGACCCGGTAGGTGGCCTGGAACCGGAAGAGGTCCGGCCCGGCGTCGGGGTCGCCCGTGCGGAGTTCGGCGGGGCCCGCCACGTCCTCGAAATGGGACAGGTAGCCGTCCGCGCCCCGGAACTGGTCCGCGCACGCGTTCGCCAGGGCGGCCCGCGCGGTGCGGGCCAGGCGGGATGCCTCCAGGCGGGTGCCGGCCGCGCACTGCACGTCCACTAGGGCGGAGTCGATGCCTCGGGCGTCCAGGGCTGCGCCGCCGACCCGGCGGGCCACCACGAGCGGGAGGACGTGCGCCCAGTCGTCGGGCCACAGGACCCGCACACTGGCGCCGTCAAGGCCCGTGCGCAGGGCGCCAGTCACCAGGGCGTCCGTGTCGGGAAGGAGTGGATACGGGCGGTTCACAGGCCCGCCTCGATCACGTAAATGCCGTTCACCCAGCGGCCGTTGCGTGAGCGGTGGCCCCAGTTGATGGCGTGGATCATCGGGTCCTCAATGGACACGGTGGAGTCCACGCGGTTGGTGCGTACGGTCAGGCTCCGGGCCAGGTCACCGCTGAAAATGTGGGCGTCCACCACGGCCTGGACCCGCGCGGCCCTCTCGTCCAGCTCTTCGCGGACGGCTTGCTTGACGCCGGGCATGTGGGCCACCACCGAGTTGAGCCGGGGGTCTACAGTCGCCATGTCACCCCCGCTTCCTGATGGTTGCTGCGTGGTAGGACACCCGGGGGTTGCCGCCGAACCGCTGGGGCTCCCCGACCACGGCCCAGGTGGTCCCGGCCCACTCGACGCGGGACCACGGCCCGGCAGGGAGATTCCGCGCGTACACGCGGTACAAGGTGCCGGTCAGGTATCCGGGTTCGCCCTGTTCGTCGGCGGAGGCGGGCGTCACGCGGGCCCGCACCACCACGGGAGCACCGGGGCCGGGCCGGGTGCCGCCGTAGCCGTCGTCCATGTCCACGGTGGGGTAGACCGTGATCTCATCCGGTCCGGAGTCCAACAGGCTCACAGCGACCCGCCAAGGCCCGCGATGGGTACGGAGAACAGACCGCCGAGCCCTGCAACGGAGCGCAAGAGGCGGACCTCCGCGTCTGTGAGTGCGACGCCCGCCGGCAGGGATGCGGGGAGCTGGTACTGGTAGGACCCCTGCATTTCGGAGCGGAACCCTTCGGGGTTGCGGGTCCGTCGTTCGGCCGCCGCAAGGGTGACGGTCACGGCCACGTCCGGCGCCTTGGCAGGGTCGGGCCACGGGAGACCGTAGGAGCGGACCATGGCAGAGGCATCCGCTAGGGCCGCCTGGGCCAGTGCCCGCTCCTCTCCAGTGAGCGTCCGCCCCAACCGGGCCTCCAGAGCCGCCAGTTCGGCAAGGGGCGTCACAGGTCCCCCTACTTGGGCGCGGCGGGCATGTCGAGCTTGACCGCGCGGACCAGCTTCTTGGTGTTGCCCACCTTGTCGGTCATCACGTTGAACCCGGCGTACAGGTTGACGATGGAGCGGTCCCGCAGCTTGGCCGCGTCGTAGTCACGGACCCATCGCATGGACAGACCGTTGTAGGACTGGCTGGAGCCGGAGGTCACGCCCGCCGGAATGGCCGGGGCGCGGGTCGCCAGGACGAACGCGGACGGGATGAACGCGAATGCGGAGCGCGGGTTGATGGCGTTGGAGGTCACCAGGTTGAACCCGGCCAGCTTGCCCACCTCCGCCTGGCGGAGTGCCGAGTCAGAGCCGGACTTGGACACGTCCGTGAGGCGGCCCGACTTCAGGAGGGCCGTCTCCACGTCGGAACCGATCAGGAGGGTTCGGTCGTTGACCGGGACCTCTGCCTTGTTGAGCGCGGCGCGGGCGTCGATGAACGCCGGGAACGGGTCCTTCTCGTCCACGACGATGGCCGGCACGCTGTAGTTGGCCGTCTGGATCATGTTGGCCACGCCCGTGTCGATGGCCTTGGCCACGGCCTTGACCTGGGGCTCCAGGACCTGGGATCCGAAGTCCTTTACATCCAGCGTCAGTTCCTCGTCCGTGACGGCTACGGCGCTGTAAATGTCCTTGTTGAGCTGGACCGTGATGGAGTCCTCCGTCAGCTCGTCCAGGACGATGTCCGTGGTCCGGTCGTTGCGCCAGTCGTACTCACGCGCGTTGAGCTGGGACGGAATGCGGACCGTGACGGTGTCGGCCTTGGCTCCGGTGAAGTCGAAACCGGCGTTGGACCACACCAGGTTGCCAAGGACCAGTTCGCGGTCCAGGAGACCGAGCGACGTTGCCGCGATGGTCTCGGCCTTCAGAAAGGCGTTAGCCATGAAATCCCCCTGTGGGCATAGGAAAGGCCCCGGTCAGGGGGCCGCAAAAGTAAGTGGTGTGCGGGGTCAGTGCCGCCCGCGCGGGATGGACGCGGCCAGGGCCGCCGGGTCGTTGGAGACCGGCTTGTCCGTGGGGTCCAGGCCGCCACGGCCGACGCCGGAGGGCCGCTTGTGGAACTCCTCCGCCAGAGCCTTGGCGTGTGCCTCCCGCGCGTCGTCGTCCGCCCCCTGGATCAGGGCTGCGAACACGGCGGGAAGGCTGTAGGTGCGGCCCAGACGTTCGCGCTGAAGTTCCGTCTCCAGTTCCTGGGCCCGCTCCTGAATGGCCGCGAACTCCTCGGGGGTCTTGGCCGCCTTCAGGGCGTCCGCCGTCTCGCGGGCCTTGACGCGGTACTTGGCGGCTTCCTTGCGGGCCGCTTCCAGCTCCGAGCGGAGTGCGTCTACGTCCAGGACGCCGTCCTCCTGGCCGTCGTCGTCCGCAGCCTCCGGGGGCGCGTCCACGGGGGTCTCCTGGACCTCCTGGCCGTCCTCCAGGGTCTGCGTCTCAACCGGGTCCGGGGTCGGGTTTTCTGCCATGCGGTACGCCTCCAGGGCACGCCAGGGACCGCCGCGTGGGCGGGTTGGTCAGGAAGGGGATTGGTTCGCGCGCCGTTGCGCGTCGATGTGGCGCCGCCAGGCGGTCCGGGCATCGTCACCAGACAGTCCGCGCGTGACCTCTCGCCATTGGCGGTCATAGTCACGGGCCTGGGGCGTCATGAAATCGTTCCGGGAGTACACCGGAACGGTCTGACAGTGGCACCCGTAGTGGTAGCGGGTCAGGTCTTCCAAAGCCACCGGGGGCCGGCGGTGCTGGCGGGCCCTCCCATCGGGGGAGCCCTCCGGCTTGCGACGGCCACCACCGATTGCCGTGGCACGGGAGGTATAGGTGGCCCCCCGGGACACGAGCATGGCGCAGAACGCGCACGGGTCGCCGTCCGTGACGCGGGCCCATCCGACCGCCCGACGGTCCTCCTGGGACGCGTGGGTGATCAGGTCTCGGCCCGCGCGCAGGGCTTCACGGTCGGCCGCTCCGGCGGCCGTAGTACCCGCGTTGCGCATCAGGGTGTCCAGCTCCTGGAGGAACCCGGCGTCATCAAGCCGCCCGCCGTCGTCCTCCTGGGACTTCAGCCGGTCCAGCTCCCTGGCCACGCGGGCCGGGCCGTTGCCGATCAGGTTGGCTACGGCCGCGCTTTCGTGGTCGTCCTCCGGGTCATCGGGCCAGTCGAAATCGTCCACGCTCACGCGGTCCGCGTCGTCCGGCTCCGGGCGGCGGACTGTGTCGGAGATCCTGGCCCAGTCCTCCCGTAGCTCCCCCAGCGTGAGGGATTCGGGAATGTGGTCCTGGTCCGGCAGGGGGACCGTGTGCCCTGTCTCCAGGGCCCGGTACAAGCGGTAGAAGGCCACCGCGGATTCTCTGGAGCGGGTCCGTTCACGCCGGACCAGGGCGAGCATGAACGCCAGCCAGACGTTCCCCGACTCTTGGAGGGAGAGCGGGGAGACACGGGACCATTGGACCAGGGACTGGGCTGACACGTTGGCGCCGATCCGGGCCTGTGTGCGCCAGTACTGGTCCAGGAGAGCGGTAGTTGCCCTACGCCGCATTGGGCGTCACCTCCGCCAGCGGCGGGGCCACGGCCTTGGCCATGGACGCGGCCAACTTCAGGGCCGGATCCGCCTGTTCCTGCATCTGCGCCCACTCCTCCACGTCCGTGGCAGTTACGCCGGGGATGCGGGGCCACAGGGCGCGCGGCGGGACCTGGAGCATGGTCACGGCCTTGCCCAGCGCGTCCACCGTCTGGGACAGGGAGCGGGAGGCCATGTCCTTCCACTGGACACGGGCGTGGGGGTCCATCTCCTGGCCGCCGCGAATGGCGACCAGGCCCAGAACCAGCTCCCAGGACTCCCCCAAGGCGTGCTGGTATTCGTCAATGGCGCGGGACAGGGCCGCTTCCGCCGCCGCCAGGGCCTCCGCCGAAAGGTTGATCAGGGAGCCCAGGAGGTGGAAGGCGGGGACCTGGGAGGCGGCGGCCATGTGCTTGGCGCCCATCTCGATAGCCTCCAGGAACCCGGCCAGGGGGGTTTCGTCAAGCTGGGAAAACTTGGTGTCCGGGTCAGGAGCGACCAGGAAGCGGGAGGCGTCGGCCTGGATCGGCACCACCTTGGGCTTGCCCGTGGTGGAGTCGTAGACCAGCTCTCCGTCCGCATCGCGAACGAACTCCGGTGCCATGCCGCTGATCGTGCGGACCTTGAAGGAGCCGAACGTCTGGGAGACCAGGAGGTCAAAGACAGTTTGGTTGACCCTGTCCTGGATCGGGATCATGGGTTCCACGACGCCGGTAACCCGGCCCTCCAGGTCGATGTCCGGAGCGAACCGGACCACCGGGGGGCGCTCGAACCCGTGCGGGCGCGACCCGATGACCTTGGGGCCTTCCTTCCCGCCCACCATCACGTCGTAGACCGTGGTGGCGTCGAACAGCCAGGCGCGGGTCTCCACGCCGTCCTGGGTCGGGACGCTCTCCACCTGGAGGGCCCAGAGCGGAAGTTCGTCGGCGGCCGGATCGTCGTACGCCGCGTACATCAGGCGCGGGGACACGCCCTTGATGACCGTGCGGGCCGGGTCCGCGACGTCCGGCAGGACCGTAACGAACGACTGGCCATAGGTGAGCGCGGCCCGCATGATCGGGGCCTGACGGGCATCCATCCGGTTGCCCTGCCACGCTTCCCACTCCGCCGGAGTCTGGGTGACCGGGCCGTCCGACTGACGCCGGTAGCCCTCCACCGCCAGCGACTGGGCAGGCGTCTTCACCAGGAGCGGAAGCCAGTTGGTGATGGCCCGCTTGGCCAGGAGCTTGTACTCATCCGTGGCAGAGCGTGGGGTGTAGGGGCCGTCATGGTCGCCGCGTATATAGCGGTCGATGCGATCCAGGCGTTCCCGCTCGCTCTTCAGGCGGGTGAAACCCAGCTCCGCCAGGCCCTCCGGGGTGTTGGTGTCAGGCATGCCACCCCTCCCAGGGTCAGAAGAAATAGACCTGGCCGGAGCGGTCAGGCGCCCGGGACTTCCCGGATTCGATCAGTCGGTGGCGGGCCAGGTCCGCAAGCAGTGCGGCGGCGTAGGCGTCCACCTTCAAGCCGGACTCCCGGTTGGCCTTGCCGAAGCTGAGGCCGTAACGGTTGGGGCGTCGGCGGGTGTTGAGGACGTGGCGCCGCAGGGTCTTGCCCAGCGGGAAGTCCTGGCCCAGGTGGCGGACCTTGCCCGACTCGATCGCGGAGACCAGCCGTTCGTTTGCTGCGGTCAGCTCCTGGAGCCCGGCGCGCATGTCGCGGCCCACGGCGGACTGGGGGCCGGCCTTGACCACCAGGCGGTCCCGGTAGTCCTCCGACCATGTGTCGATGTAGGACTCCCACAGGGCAGTGTCCGCGAAGAACGCCTGGACGTCGTAGCGCTCCAAGGCGTTGCGGACGGCTCCGTCCACGGCCAGGCGGTCCACCTGCCAGCCGTCGCCGGCCGGGCCGTCCGGCTTCTCCCAGACGGCCAGGGGAACGATCAGGCGGTCCCGAACGCGGACAGCCACCAGGCAAGTTGCATCGTCCGACTTGCCTCCGTCGAACCCGAGCGTGATCGTGTCGCCGTCTTGGAGGGTGTCCTCCACGGCGCACGCGTCCCATTCGTCCGGCGCGATCAACTGGTCTTCTGCGGTCACCAGTTGGTTCAGGAATATGCGCTGGGACCGGGAGCGCGGCATGTGGCCGGAGTAGATGGTGGAGACGATCCACTCCACGTCCAGCCAGTCCGCATCCCCCCGGGCCGCGATGATCCCGGCGCGGAGTTGGTCGGGGTCCGCCAGGTCAACCGGCGGGGCCTCCACGGAGTCGTAATACATCCCGGAGTCCCGGGACTTGCCCTCCGCGAACTTGGACCAGGCGTGCCAAGTCTGTTCGGCCACGGAGTCTTCACCCGGCAAGGGGGCGTTAGTGATCTCCATGGTTCGGGCGCCGCCGCCACGGGACTTGCCGACGTTGCCCGCAATGGTCATGGCCATTTCGTGGCCGCCGTTGGCAGAGATCCAGTGATGGGTCTCGTTCATGATCACGAACGTGGACCGGTAATCGGCCGCCTTCCAGCGCACGGGGCGAACTGGTGACGGCCTCAATCACCCCGCCTCCGGCGGAGTAGATGATCTCTTTGCCCAGGTCGATGCCGAACTCCGCGACGGCCTCCGGGGAGAACATCCCAGGGAACAGGCGCATCGTGTTGCGGGTCTGGTCCTTGCTCACCGCGCATACCTGGACCCAGGGGGCCGGGTGTGGGACGGCCTTGGGAATACCGTCCTCCCGCCAGCCGCCGAAACGGCACGGGCCGACGAACTCCACGGCCGCCAGGGAGGCCAGGAAGGGGTCCTTGCCCCAACCCTTCAGGCGTCGGATGGTGCCCTGGCGGCGGACGAACTCCCCCGCGTCGTTGATCTCGAACCAACGCAGGACGATGCGGACTTGCTCCGGCGTGTACCGCCAGGGCGTCCCCGCGTCGGGGCCGTCCGGCTGGCGCAGGTAGCGGGCGGTCCACAGAAGGACGTCCCAGCCCAGGGTCCGTGTCACGTCGGGGACGGTGTCCGGCCAAGTGCGGACCGGCGCTATGTCAGTCACCGGCCGCCGCCTTCCGGTAGGCGTCCATCAGCGTCACGCGGGCCGCTTCCGCCGGGTCTTCCCCGCCGGCCTCCCGCTCCAGCTCCACCCGGGCCCGTCGCCGGGCGCCTTCCGTGGTCAGAAGGTCCGTCATCGCGGACATGACTGCCTGAAAGAGCTGGGCGGAGAACTTGGTGGAGGCCAGGTTCCGAGACATGGCCTCCGCCACGTACACGGCGGTAAGCCAGTCGCTCTGTTCGTAGAACCTGGCCTGGCCGGAGTCCTTCAGGGACTTGAACCAGCGCTGGGCGATTGGGTGCCACTCCCCGGACGCGCGCGGAATGGTCGGGGCCTTCCCGGCCTCCGCCGTCACCAGTCCGGGGCCGTCCGGGGTGTTGCGCCTACGGCGTTGGTCGGAGCGCTTCGGCACGGGTCCGGGCATGGCAGGCACCCCCCGGGCGCGTCAGAGCCCAGGAGGGCGGTTACGGTGAGTTCAAATCGAGACCGTGGAGCCCTCCAGAGGGCTATTTCCGCAGGTCAGATGGCTTACGTAATGCCGGTCCAGGGTCCTGACGGACCCTGGAACCCGTACAGGGATCGAGCTGCTATCACGCTTCGATGCCTGTCAGAGATCCAAAGGGGGTCACCCCCACCCAATTCGGACATTGGGTTCAACGTGATCGAATCGGACATTGATCACATTCAGTGATCAAGCCTCAAAGGATCATCAACCCAAGTCCCCAGGATGACGCCGCCCAGGCCGAGCCCTACCCGGCCCCCGCCTCTGGGCCCTGGCCGCTGCCGCTTCACGAGCGGTCTTACGCGAGTGGTGCCAGGCACACAGCGTCTGAAGGTTGATCAAGTCATGGTTGTCGCCAGGCTCGATGTGGTCTACATCAGTACCCGGCTCCGGGCACCGTGGCCCATCCACCAGCCTGGCCACGCACTGGTAGCCATCACGCCGCAGCACAACCGCACGTCGCTTAGGCCAGTCACTGGGCAAGCGCGAACGTCGATCACTGGTCTCCCACGCCACGACGCCCCCACGGTCCAGTTGTGGGGTCGGCCGTCGCCGGCGCCCCGGTAAGTCAATCCCCCATCACAGCCGCGTAAGCCGGTCAAGGGGTCCGCGTGGACGGTCGCTCGGGCCGTCTCACGGGGAGTGTTCCCGCGACCCGCGCCCGGGTCGGGTACTGATCCCCTGTGCACTTACACCACACACGGAAGCTCAGAAGCGCTCAACCCTCCCGCTCAACCCGGAGGAGAGTTTGGGGAGCGGGAGGGGAGCCTTAAAGCGGACCACTCTCACCTCCACGTCTCACGCTGGAGTGTGGAGTGGGGAGCCGCTACATACACATGAACTGAGAGGCGTTACAGCCTCGTTGAGGACACGCGCCCCTCTCTCCGCTGAGGGAAGCATCAATGCCGCTTCCCAGTCCTTCTTCTCTACACACACAGATAGAAAAGAAGGACTGGGAAGGTGTTTTCCTGCTTCCGAACCACCCACATCGTCACCCTCTGACGTGGAACGATCACGCAACGCGAGAGAGGGCCGCCTGTGGCTGCGTAACCCAAACCGGGGTGAGCCGCTTTTCAATTGGCGTCCGGTCCCCCTGGTGCTTGGCAGGAGCAATAGTGACGCTCTTCAGAGCACATCGGAGCAACATCCGACGCTCCTCCATTGAGGACGCCTCCCAGGCATCAGTCAGGGCGTCACCATCCTCAAAGAGGAGCGTCAAGTCCGCCTCCCTGGCGAGTTCTTCCGCTTCCTCTCGCAGTGCGGCCACGTGGGCCTCCTGGCGCTCGCGCAGTTCCTCGTAGCGGTCCTCTGAAAGCCTTCCGCGCACATAATGGTCGTGATCGAGCTTGGCCATTCGTCGCTCTGCAACGTCCAGCTCTGCACTGACTTCCCTGCGGCGCGCATCTCGCTCAGGATCTTGGAGCGTGATCCATCTGCGTGCGATCTCGTCCAAAGCGGGGTCTCCAGGGCTGAGTGTGGATACATGGCTGCGCCACATGGCCTCGACTGCCCGCTCTACACGGGGACGCCTTGTGATCACCCCCAGGCAAGCTTCCTTGCCCAATTGCGACCACTTACGGCAGTGATAGCGGCCTCCCACTGCATTCCCACCGCCGCCCTCTTCTGGACCTCCGCAGTGGCCGCAACGAAGGATTTCAGTAAGCAGACAGGTGGTGTCCCTCTTCCCTCTGCCATCGGGCCGCGTACGGGCCGCCATATAGGCCATGATGATGGTTCGTTCCCCCGGCGTGACGACGCCCTGCCCAACGCTGACCGTGTTCCCCTTCTCATCCAGGTATGGACGAGACGTCTGGGTCCAATGGCCCGTGGGGTTGCCGTGTTCGTCCATCACCCGTTCACGATCGGGCAGGAGTCCGGCCCACAGCGCTGACTGAGCCAGCTTGGCCACCGTTGTAGCGGTCCATAGAAACCCACCGCGCGTACGCTTACCGGCCGCGTTCAAAGAAAGGGCAACTTGACGTGCTGAGACACCTTTGAGTAGGGGCTCAGCAATCATCTTGCGTGCCGTGGGGTATTCCTTTGGACTCCGCCGGACTCTCCCCTTGGCATCGTCCCGTTCTACGCCGAAGGGAAGGATCCCGCCCTGCCACTCCCCAAGAGCCTTGTGGGAGTCCTTCCCTTCCTTCGTCCGCCAGGTGATGTCCGCAGCCTCTTCACGGGCACGCTCAGCCAACACCGCAAATATGATGCGATGGCCGGCCACTGAAGAGTCCAGCCCCTCTTTCACGACTCGTAGCCGCGCCCGCCGCCGGTCCAGCTCATCCAGCGTCCCGCCTACGGCCCCCATGCCGCGACGGTCGAACCGGTCCAACTTCCTGACGTACAAGGTCTTGGAGTGCCCGGTCAGGACCGCTCCTAGCGCTGACTCCAGTTCATTGCGGCGTACGTACGTCTTGGAGGCACTGCGCTGCTCCCACCACACGGCACGGACCTTGCGATCCTCCCTGTGGGCGGCCTCCACCATGTCCCACGCGTGTTTGATCAACGTGGCGATGTCCTCTGACGGCTTGGACCGCCGGACGTAGAGGTCCGCCAGGTCTTTCGGGTCCATGCCCTCCACGTCGTCCAGAAACTGAGTCAGGTCCACGCCCTTGACGTTTTCAGTTCCCCGTGTCCACGGAGCTACCTCAATAGCTGTGCTCACCAACGGGCCCTCCCCGGTCAGGGCCCCGTCAGTCAGGGGCCACTGACCGCATCTACTGATGCCAGTTGCACACCCCATGACGTGGCGTGCGGTACGAAGACGTTGAGCAGGCCGTCGCGGCCCGCCGCCCGCTGCCGCAGGAACTCCTCGCAGTCCCCGGTCAGATCGGTGACCGTCTCACGGGAGCCGGTCGTGAGGTTCAGGACGTGGGTGGTGAAGGTGTCGGACATGCCTCCCATCTTCCCGCCGGCCCACCGGGTACACGCGGCAGCCGCACCGTCCGGATGCCCAACGGGCAAGATCGGGCGTCCGAGTGGCGAGACACCGTTGACCTCGTCCGGAACGGGTCGCTACGTTCACGCCATGTTGCGTACAGCCCTGCTCACCACGCGCGGTCACATCGACCTGCTGCGGGTGGCGTCCGCCGCTTGTTGTTGTCGCGGCTGCTGACGTCCTCTTCCGCTCCTGCGGCGCCCGACGGCCCCTTCTCCGGCCGGTCGCGGTTCTGACGTCCTTCCCGGCACCCTCGTACGCCTTCTTCTCCTCCTGAGCCCCGCCGCCGTCCGCTGACGCGTGCGGCCGGCCGGCCACGCCCCGCACCACCGCCCCGCACGGCCCCGCTCCGGCGTGGGCCGGGGCCGAGGTGCGGCGGCCGACGCTGCCCGGGGCCCGGGTTCCCCTCTTCTTCCGACCATGGAGCCTCCATGACCGTCGACCATGCCCCGCCGGACATATCCGTCCCGTCCGGTGAAGCCGCGGTGGCCGCGCCCGCCGGTCCAGTCCTCGAACCGGTCCTTCCGGCCGCCTCCCGGCGCGGCCCGCTGCGCTCGGTGCCGCGCTGGCTGCGGCGCACCATCGGACCGGTGACCCTGCTCGTGCTGTGGCAAGTCCTCAGCGCCACCGGGGTGTTGAGCCCCGACACCCTCGCCTCGCCCGGCACCGTGGCCCGCGCCGGAGCCGACCTGATCTCGGACGGCACCCTGCCGTCGGCGATGGGCATCTCGCTCCAGCGGGTGGCCGTGGGCCTGCTCATCGGCGGCGTGGCCGGAATCGCGCTGGCCCTGGTGTCCGGGCTCTCACGGCTCGGTGAGGACCTGATCGACGCCACCGTGCAGATGCTGCGCACCGTGCCGTGGGTCGGCCTGATCCCCCTGTTCATCATCTGGCTCGGCATCGGCGAGGCCCCCAAGGTCGCGCTCATCGCGCTCGGCGTGGCCTTCCACCTCTATCTGAACGTCTACGCCGGGATCCGGGGCGTGGACGCCCAACTCGTCGAAGCGGGGCAGGCGTTGGGCCTCGGCCGCTGGGGCCTGGTGCGCCATGTCGTGCTGCCGGGCGCCCTGCCCGGCGCGATGACCGGGCTTCGCTACTCGCTCGCCACGGCCTGGCTCGCCCTGGTCTTCGGCGAGTCGATCAACGCGGACGCCGGCATCGGCTTCCTGATGAACCAGGCCCGCGAGTTCTTCCGCACCGACGTGATCGTCGTCTGCCTGGTGGTGTACGCCTTCCTCGGCCTGCTCGCCGACGCCGTCGTCCGCACTCTCGAAAGGCTGCTCCTCCAATGGCGACCGACCTTCACGGGCCAGTGACCACCACGGCCACCGCCGACGCCGTCAGGGTCGAGGGGCTCACCCGCGCCTTCGACGGGCGGCCGGTCATCGACGGGCTCGATCTCACCCTGCGGGCAGGGGAGTTCACCGCGCTGCTCGGGCGCAGCGGCTGCGGAAAGTCCACCCTGCTCAGGGTGCTCGCCGGGCTCGACCGGGAGATCGAGGGCACGGTCCTCGTGCCCAAGCGGCGGGCCGTCGCCTTCCAGGCGCCCCGGCTGATGCCGTGGAAGCGGGTGTGGCGCAACGTCCTGCTCGGGCTTCCCGGCAAGCCCGAACGGGCCGTGGCCGAGAGCGCGTTGGAGGAGGTGGGGCTCGGCCACCGGTCCGGTGCCTGGCCCAAGACGCTGTCCGGCGGCGAGGCCCAGCGCGCCTCGCTCGCCCGGGCGCTGGTGCGCGAGCCCGATCTGCTGCTGCTCGACGAGCCGTTCGGCGCCCTCGACGCGCTGACCCGGATCAAGGCACAGCAGTTGGTCGCCGAGCTGTGGCAGCGGCGCGGCTGCGCGGTCCTGCTCGTCACGCACGACGTGGACGAGGCCCTGCTGCTCGCCGACCGCGTCCTGGTGATGCGGGACGGCGCCATCGCCCACGACACGCCCGTCCCGCTGGACCGGCCCCGCTCGGTCGGCGCGCCCGGCTTCGCGGCGCTGCGCTCCCGCCTCCTGGGCGAACTGGGCGTGGAGCAGCCCGCCGCGCCTTCCGCCGCCTCCGCCTCCGCCTCCGCCGCCTGATCCGGGCGCCGGAACCCCCTAAGAACCCCGCAAACCCCGCGAACTCTGCGAACTCTGCGAACTCTGCGAACTCTGCGAACTCTGCGAAGAAAGAACGTACTCATGCGACGCCACACCCTGCCCGTCCTGATGCTTCTGCCGCTCACCGTGCTCCTGGCCGCTTGCGGCGGGAACTCGGCCGCCGACACCAAGGCCGGGTCCGGCTCGGGCTCCGGCGGCGTCACGCTCAACGTCGGTGACCAGAAAGGCGGTTCGGAGGCCATTCTGAAGGCGGCCGGTGAACTCGACCACCTCGACTACAAGATCAAGTGGTCCACCTTCACCTCCGGCCCGCCGCTGCTCGAAGCGGTCAACGCCAAGGCCGTCGACATCGGCGCGGTCGGCAACACTCCCCCGGTGTTCGCCGCGGGCGCCAACTCCAAGATCAAGGTCGTGGCGGCCGCCCACGGCTCCTCCGCCGGCGAGTCCATCCTCGTCCCCGACGACTCGCCGCTGAAGCAGCCGTCCGATCTGCGGGGCAGGTCGATCGCCGTCGCCCAGGGCAGCTCGGCCCACTACCAGCTGCTCGCCGCGCTCAAGAAGGCCGGGCTCGGCATCGGGGACGTCAAGCTCAACTACCTCCAGCCCGCCGACGCCCTGGCCGCCTTCAACCGCGGCAAGGTCGACGCCTGGGCGGTGTGGGACCCGTACACCTCGCAGGTCCTCGGCTCGAAGAAGGGGCGGATCCTGACGACCGGCGAGGGCCAGGTCAACGGCCTCAGCTTCCAGGTCGCCGCGCCCGACGCGCTGGGCGACCCGGTTAAGGCGAAGGCCATCGGCGACTACATCCAGCGCCTCAACCGCGCCCAGGACTGGGTGTTCAAGCACCCGGAGGCCTGGGCGAAGGTCTGGGCGAAGGAGACCGGGCTGCCCTACTCGGTCGCGCTCGACTCGGTGAAGCGCTCCAACGGCACCCGGGTCCCGGTCGCCCTGGACGACGCCGCCGTCTCCTCCGAGCAGCAGATCGCCGACACCTTCGCCGACCTGAAGCTGATCCCGCGCCGCTTCTCCTTCAAGGACTACGTGGACACCCGCTTCAACGGCTCGCTGCCCCCCTCCACCACCGCGCCCCGCTCGTACGGAAAGGCCTCTTCCTGATGACCGTCCATCTGCACTGGTTCCTGCCCACCGGCGGTGACGGCCGGACCCTGGTCGACCGGCACGCCTACACCGACGGCGGCATCAAGCGCTCGCGGATCACCCCGGTGACCGGGGTGCGGGCGCCCGACATCGAGTACCTGGCCCAAATCGCCAAGGCGGCCGAGCAGTTGGGCTTCGAGGCGGTCCTGACGCCGACGGGCACCTGGTGCGAGGACGCCTGGCTGACGACGGTCGCGCTCGCCCAGCACACCGAGCGGCTGAAGTTCCTGGTCGCCTTCCGGCCCGGCGTCATCTCCCCCACGCTCGCGGCCCAGATGGCGGCGACCTACCAGCGCATCACGCGCGGCCGGCTGCTGCTCAACGTGGTGACCGGCGGCGACTCGACCGAGCAGCGGCGCTTCGGCGACCACCTGGACCACGACCGGCGCTACGCGCGGACCTCGGAGTTCCTGTCCGTCGTCCGCGGGGTGTGGAGCGGACTGCCGTACGACTTCGACGGCGAGCACTACCAGGTGGAGGGCGGCCTGACCGCGCTGCCGCCGGACCCGCTGCCGGAGATCTTCTTCGGGGGCTCCTCGCCCGCCGCCGGGCCGGTGGCCGCCGATCACGCGGATGTCTATCTGACCTGGGGCGAGCCGCCCGCGCAGGTGAAGCAGAAGATCGACTGGATCCGGGGGCTGGCGGAGGAACGCGGCCGCACGGTGCGGTTCGGCATCCGGCTCCACACGATCTCGCGCGACTCCTCGCGGGAGGCGTGGGCCACGGCCGACCGGCTGCTCGGCGACCTCGACGCGGAGACCATCGCGGCGGCCCAGCAGGCGCTGGGCAAGAGCGAGTCGGTGGGCCAGCAGCGGATGCTCGCGCTGCACAACGGCTCGCGGGACGGCCTGGAGATCTCGCCGAACCTGTGGGCGGGCGTGGGCCTGGTGCGGGGCGGGGCGGGCACGGCGCTCGTCGGCAGCCACGCGGAGGTGGCCGACCGGATCGAGGAGTACCACGACCTCGGGGTCGAGCACTTCGTCCTGTCCGGCTATCCGCACCTGGAGGAGGCGTACTGGTTCGGCGAGGGCGTGACGCCCGACCTCGCCGCGCGCGGGCTGCTTCCGACGATCCCGGCCTCGCCGCTGCTCGGCGTGCCCGCGGCCAACGGGCGCCCGGCCTCCGCGCCCGGCGGAGCCCCGCTGCTCGTGGGCGGCGGCCGCTGAGCCACCCCGGGGAAGATCCCCGCACCCCGCACGGTTGGCAGAACCGTGAACGACTTCGGGGTGCGAGACGTGGACGTGGTGGTCATAGGCGCCGGGCAGGCGGGCCTGTCCGGCGCCTACCACCTGCGGCGGGCCGGCTTTGAGCCCGACCGGGACTTCGTGGTGCTCGACCACGCGCCGAAGCCGGGCGGCGCCTGGCAGTTCCGCTGGCCCTCGCTCACCTACGGCAAGGTGCACGGCATGCACGCCCTGCCCGGCATGGAGCTGACCGGGGCGGCCGCCGAGCGCCCGTCGTCCGAGGTGATCGGCGCGTACTTCACCGCGTACGAGGACGCCTTCGGCCTGCGGGTGCACCGCCCCGTGGACGTGCGCGCCGTACGGGAGGGCGCGGACGGACGGCTGCTCGTCGCGACGTCGGAGGGCGCCTACGCCACACGTGCGCTGATCAATGCCACCGGAACCTGGGACCGGCCGTTCTGGCCGCGCCATCCGGGTCAGGAGACGTTCCAGGGGCGGCAGTTGCACACGGCGGACTATCCGGGGCCCGAGGCGTTCGCCGGGCAGCGGGTGATCGTGGTGGGCGGCGGGGCCTCGGGCACCCAGCACCTGATGGAGATCGCCGAGGTCGCGGCGGACACGACCTGGGTGACGCGCAGGCCACCGGTCTTCCGCGAGGGGCCCTTCGACGAGGACGCCGGGCGCGAGGCCGTCGGAAAGGTCGAGGAGCGGGTGCGGCTCGGGCTGCCGCCGAGGAGCGTGGTGTCGGTGACGGGGCTGCCCCTGAACGACGCCGTCCGGGCGGCACGCGCCCGGGGTGTCCTGGACCGGCTGCCGATGTTCGACCGGATCACCGAGCACGGGGTGGTGTGGGACGACGGGCGCGCGGTCGAGGCCGACGTCATCCTGTGGGCCACCGGGTTCCGCCCGGTCATCGGCCATCTCGCCCCGCTGCGGCTGCGCGAGCCGGGCGGCGGCATCCGCCTCGACGGCACGAAGGCGGTCAGGGACGAGCGCGTCCATCTGGTCGGCTACGGCCCCTCGGCGTCGACGATCGGCGCGAACCGGGCCGGCCGGTCGGCGGTACGGGAGATCAAGCGGCTGCTCGATCGCGAGCGGAGTCCCGAGCTCAGCCTGCGCTAGCCGTCCTTCTGCTCTGGTTCTCGTTGAACTCCCTTACGTTCAGGCGCTGTTGGGCATAGCTGTCGGTGAAGCGCGTGTCCCCGGGGGCCACCGTCACGAAGTACAGCCAGTCGCCCGGGGTCGGATTGACGGCGGCCTCGACGGCTTCCTGGCCGGGGTTGGCGATGGGGGTGGGCGGCAGGCCCTTGTGCTCGTAGGTGTTGTACGGGCTGTCGATCCTGGTGTCACCCGTCGTGGTGGCCAGCGTGGAGCGGTTGAGCGCGTAGTTCAGGGTCGAGTCCATCTGGAGGGGCATGCCCCGGGCCAGGCGGTTGCGGATGACGCGGGAGACCTTGCCCATGTCGGCCGTGGTGTCGGCCTCGGCCTGCACGATCCCGGCGATGGTGACGGTCTGATAGACCGTCAGGCCGCCGCCCTTGGCGCCCGCCGTGATGCGGTCCTGCCCGAAGCGCTTGTTGGCGGTCTCGACCATGTAGGCGAGCAGACCGCCCGGCGTCGTGTCGTCCGTGACCGGGTAGGTCGCCGGGAACAGATAGCCCTCGGGGTTGCCCTTGGCCTCGGCCGGCAGCTTGAGGTCGGCCGTCGTCGCGGCCCGCTTGGTCGTGCCGGGCGGCACATCGAGGCGCTTGTCGACGGCCGCGTAGACCTGGCTCGCCCGCCACCCCTCCGGGACGAGGAGGGTACGGGCCGGGGCGCGGGTCCCGCGCAGCACCAGGACGAGCACCACACCGGCCACCAGGAGCAGCGCGAACAGCAGCAGGAGCAGTCGGCCCCGGCGGGTCAGGCGGGGGCGTCTGCGGTAGGCGGTCTCGCTCATGGCGGCACGCTACCCCCACAGATCAGACAAACCAGACATCCGACGGGCGTCGACACGCACGGCAGGCGCGCTCCGGGGAACACACGAACAGGGGATCGGGTGTTCGCCAGTACGCGTGATCGTCACCGGATTCGTTGCTCGACTCCCTTGTGGCGAACGATGCTTGTAGGGCGCAAGCGACGGTCTGGAGACCGGAGTTGCGCGGTCCCACAGCGGCGTCTTCCCAGCGCCGCATCACCCGTACAAGGAGAAAGCACCACCATGAACCTCATCACCGACCTGCTCGCCGGCGTCCTCCACTTCATCGGCTGGCTCGTCTGACGATCGTCACGCCCGGCGCCGTCGCTCCCCGTCCCACGGGAGCGGCGGCGTCGCCGTGTGCCCAGGGGGCTCAGCTTCGGGCGGGGGCCAGCTGGGCGTCCCTGCGGACCAGTGCCGCGTACCTGCCGTCCTGGTCGAGCAGCTCCTCGTGGGTGCCGCGCTCGGCGATCACGCCGCCGTCGAGGACGACGATCTGGTCCGCGTCCCGCACGGTGGAGAGCCGGTGGGCGATCGTGATGGTGGTGCGGCCCTCGGACAGTGCGTCGATGGCCTGCTGGACCGCCTGTTCCGTCCGGGTGTCGAGCGCGCTGGTGGCCTCGTCGAGGATGAGGACCGGCGGGTCGCGCAGGATCGTCCGGGCGATGGCCAGGCGCTGCTTCTCACCGCCCGAGAACCGGTAGCCGCGCTCGCCGACCAGGGTGTCGTAGCCGTCCGGCAGCGAGGCGATGTGGTCGTGGATCTGGGCGGCGCGGGCGGCCGCCTCCAGCTCCCCGTCGGTGGCTTCGGGCTTGGCGAAGCGCAGGTTCTCGGCGACCGAGGCGTGGAAGAGGTACGTCTCCTGGGAGACCACGCCGACCGAGCGGGCCAGGCTGTCGAAGTCGAGCTCGCGCACGTCCACGCCGTCGAGCGTGACGCGGCCACCGGTCACGTCGTACAGGCGCGGCACCAGGTAGCTGAGCGTGGACTTGCCCGAGCCGGTGGGGCCGACGACGGCGAGGCTGCCGCCCGCGGGCACGGTCAGGTCGATGCCGGAGAGGGTCGGCCGCTCCTGCTTGTCGTCGTAGTGGAAGTCGACGCCCTCGAAGCGGACCGCGCCGCGCGCCTGGGGAAGCCGTACGGGCTCGGCGGGTTCGGTGATGTCGACCGGCAGGTCGAGGTATTCGAAGATCCGCTGGAAGAGGGCGAGCGAGGTCTGCATCTGGACGCCCGTGGACAGCAGGCTCACGGCGGGCCGGAACAGGCCCTGCTGGAGCGAGACGAAGGCGACGAGGGTACCGATGGAGACCGAGGGGCCGCCGGTCTGGAGGGCGAGGCCGGCCGCCCAGTAGATG
This sequence comes from Streptomyces sp. NPDC001828, assembly GCF_042892175.1. Lineage (NCBI taxonomy): Bacteria > Bacillati > Actinomycetota > Actinomycetes > Kitasatosporales > Streptomycetaceae > Streptomyces > Streptomyces sp. NPDC001828. The sequence goes on along the minus strand of NZ_JBIATV010000001.1, from coordinate 154,202 downwards.
ACGGCGGGCATGGCGGCCATGACGATGCCGATGGTGGACATGCGCCAGCGCCCGGCCATGTTGGAGCGCACTTCGAGGTCCACCAGGCGCTCGGACTCGGCGGCGAAGTTCTGGGTCAGCGAGTCGGCGCGGCCCATGGTGCGGCCGAGCAGGATGCCGCTGACGGACAGCGACTCGGTGACCTCGGCGGCCATCGCGGCCATCTGCTTCTGGCGCTGGGTGGTGATCTTCTTGCGTTCGCGGCCGACTCTGCGGCTGATCCACACGAACACGGGGAGCAGGAGCAGCGAGACGCAGGTCAGGCGCCAGTCGAGCGCCAGCATCGCGACGACGGAGGCGACGACGGCGGTGAGGTTGGAGACCAGCGAGGTGGCGGTGGAGGTCACGGTCGCCTGCATGCCACCGATGTCGTTGGCGATGCGGGACTGCACCTCACCGGTGCGCGTGCGCGTGAAGAACGCGAGCGGCATCCGCTGGAGCTGGGCGTAGACGCCGGTGCGCAGGTCGTGCATGACGCGCTGGCCGACGGTGGTGCTGATGAGCGTCTGGAGCACGCCGAAGACGCTGTTGACGACCGCGGTGGCGATCATGCCGAGGGCGAGCAGGCTCAGCAGGCCCGTGCGGTTCTGCGGAATGGCCACGTCGAGGATCTCGCGCAGCAGGAACGGCGAGGCGACCGAGACGAGCGAGGAGGCGGCGACGAGCAGGCCGACGACGGCGAGCCTGCCGCGGTAGGGCCGGAAGAGGCCGAGGATGCGGCGGATCTGCGCCGGCTCCTGCGGCTCGGAGCCACGGGGCGGGGGTGTCCAGGTGGATTGTTCGGGGCGCATGGGCTCCTTCGACAGGTGTGAGGGCGTCCGCCCGGGGGCGGCGCGGCGGTGACTTCGGGAGCATAGCTCATTGTTACCTATACTCACAATGAACCAGGTCCTGTTATTGTTCCCGTATGCAGCCACACATTTCCCGGGCCCCCGACGCCGACGGCCTGCTGGCCGAGCAGTTGCTGCGGCTGACCCGCCGACTGCACCGGATCCAGAAGCAGCACCTGGAGCCGGTGGGCATCACGCCCGCGCAGTCCCGGCTGCTGCGCACGCTCGCCCACTGGAGCGAGCCGCCGCGCATGGCCGACCTGGCCGCCCGCCTGGAGGTCGTGCCGCGCGCCGTGACCACCCTGGTCGACGCCCTGGAGGAGAGCGGGGACGTGCGGCGGGTGCCCGATCCCACCAACCGCCGGGTCATCCGGATCGAGCTCACCGAGGCGGGCCGCGCCACGCTGCGCGCGTTGCGCAGCGCGCGCCGGGGCGCCGCGGAGGAGATCCTGGCTCCATTGGACGCCGGCCAGCGCGAGGTGCTCGGCGGACTGCTGACGGCTCTGGTGGACGGATCCCCGGAGCACCGCTGCTGACGGACCCGAGGAGGCCGTGGTCATGCCGCTGCTGGAGCCCGATCCGCGAAGCCTGCGCCCCACCGGACGGCGCGAGCCCTCCCCCGACCGGGTCCCCGACCGCCTGGCCGCCGGCACCCCGGAGCCGCTGCGCTCGGAGCTGATCGCGCTGCTCGGCGCGGACAAGGTGTGCTGGAAGGTCTCCGACCTGGTGCGCTACGCCTCGGACGCCAGCCCGTACCGCTTCGTGCCGCGGGCCGTCGTCGTCGCCGAGGACATCGACGACGTCTCCGCGGTCCTGTCGTACGCCCACGGCAAGGGCCGCGAGGTCGTCTTCCGGGCGGCGGGCACCAGCCTGAACGGGCAGGCGCAGGGCGAGGACATCCTGGTGGACGTGCGCCGGCACTGGGCGGGCGTCGAGGTGCTCGACGACGGGCTGCGGGCGCGGGTCCGGCCGGGGACGACCGTCGCCCGCGCCAATGCCGCGCTCGCCCGGCACGGCCGCGTGCTCGGGCCCGATCCGGCCAGCGCCATCGCCTGCACGGTGGGCGGGGTGGTCGCCAACAACGCCTCGGGCATGACGGCCGGCACCACCCGCAACTCGTACCGCACCGTCTCCTCGCTCACCTTCGTGCTGCCGAGCGGCACGGTCGTCGACACCGGGGATCCACGCGCCGACGAGGACCTCGCTCATGCCGAACCCCGGCTCTGCGCGGCGCTGTTGGCGTTGAAGGGGGAGATCGAGGCGGACCCGGAGCTCACCGCCCGGATCCGCGCCAAGTACACGATCAAGAACACCAACGGCTACCGCCTCGACGCCTTCCTCGACGGGTCGACGCCGGTCGAGATCCTGCGCGGGCTCATGGTCGGCTCCGAGGGCACCTTCGGGTTCATCTCGGAGGTCGTCTTCGACACGCTGCCCCTGGACCGGCTCGTCTCCACGGCCCTGCTCTTCTTCCCCTCGCTGCCCGCCGCGGCGGCGGCCGTGCCGCTGTTCAACGAGGCGGGCGCGATCGCCGTGGAGCTGATGGACGGCAATACGCTGCGGGCCTCCGTCAGCGTCAAGGGGGTGCCCGCCGACTGGGCCGGCCTGCCCAAGGACACCACGGCGCTCCTGGTGGAGTTCCGGGCGCCCGCGCCGGCGGCCCAGGAGGCGTACGAGCGGGCCGCCGCCCAGGTGCTCGCGGGGCTCGAACTGGTCGCGCCCGCCGCCTCGGTGACCAATGAGTTCACCCGGGATCCGGGGACGATCGCCGGGTACTGGAAGGCGCGCAAGGCGTTCGTGACCGCCGTCGGCGGCACCCGCCCCTCCGGTACGACGCTGATCACCGAGGACTTCGCGGTGCCGCCGTCGAGCCTGTCCGAGGCGTGTGCGGCACTGCTCGAACTCCAGGCGCGGCACGGCTTCGACGCCGCCGTCGCCGGTCATGCCGCGCACGGCAACCTGCACTTCCTGCTGGCCTTCGACGCGTCGAAGCCGTCCGACGTGGACCGCTACGCCGCGTTCATGGACGAGTTCTGCCGCCTCACCGTGGAGCGCTTCGACGGATCCCTGAAGGCCGAGCACGCCACGGGCCGCAACATCGCGCCGTTCCTGGAGCTGGAGTGGGGACCCAGGGCGACCGAGCTGATGTGGCGCACCAAGCAGGCCATCGACCCGGACGGGGTGCTCGCGCCGCGCATCGTGCTGGACCGCGATCCACGGGCGCATCTGCGGGGCCTCAAGACCATCCCGAAGGTGGAGCTCGTCGCCGATCCCTGCATCGAGTGCGGCTTCTGCGAACCGAGCTGCCCCAGCCGCGATCTGACCACCACCCCGCGCCAACGGATCGTGCTGCGCCGGGAGATGACGCGCCAGCCGGCCGGCTCACCCGTCGAGTCCGCGCTCCTCGACTCCTACGGCTACGACGCGGTCGACACCTGCGCCGGGGACTCCACGTGCGCCCTGGACTGTCCGGTCGGCATCGACACGGGCGCCCTGATGAAGGGCTTCCGGCACCAACGGCACTCCGCGCGCGAGGAGCGGATCGCGGCCCTCGCCGCCCGGAACTTCAAGGCCGTCGAGGCGTCCGCCCGGCTCGCGGTGGCGGCGGCCGACAAGATCGGCGACCGGCTCGTGGAGCGCGTCACGGGCCTCGCCCGCAAGGCCGTACGCCCCGACCTCGTACCGGAGTGGCTGCCGCGGATCCCCGGCGCCGCGAGCTCCAGGCTCCCGCGTACCGAGCGCGTCGGCGCCTTTGCGGTCTACTACCCGGCGTGCGTCAACCGCATCTTCGGCGAGCCCGACGGCTTCCGCGGGCCCTCGCTCCCCGAGGCACTGGTGGCGGTCTCCGAGCGGGCCGGGCGGCCGGTGTGGATCCCGGAGAAGGTGGCGGGCACCTGCTGCGCCACGATCTGGCACTCCAAGGGGTACGCCGAGGGCAACGTGGTGATGGCCAACCGCATCGTCGAAGCCGCCTGGGGCTGGACCGCCGGCGGGCTCCTGCCACTGGTGGTCGACGCCTCGTCGTGCACACTCGGGATCGCGCACGAGGTGGTGCCCTACCTCAGCGACGACAACCGCGAGCTGCACCGCGAGCTGACGGTCGTCGACTCGGTCGTCTGGGCCGCCGAGGAACTCCTGCCCCGCCTCACCGTCCTGCGTACGGCGCGCTCGGCCGTCCTTCATCCCACTTGTTCCATGCGGCACTTGGGGGACGAGGCGCAGCTGCGGGCCGTCGCGGCGGCGTGCGCGGACGAGGTGGTCGTGCCCGACGACGCGGGGTGCTGCGCGTTCGCGGGCGACCGCGGGATGCTGCATCCGGAGCTGACGGAGTCGGCCACCGCCCGTGAGGCGGCCGAGGTGCGCGCCCGGCCGTACGAGGCGCATCTGTCGGCGAACCGGATGTGCGAGGTCGGCCTTGAGCACGGTACGGGGCGTCGGTACTACTCCGTGATCCTGGAGCTGGAGCGGGCCACGCGGCCCGGCCCCGCGTACCTCCGGCGCAGCTGAGCGCCGGTCTGAGGGGCGGGCTTCGACGGCGACACGTACGTCCCCGCCCCTGATGGAACGTCATCAAGCCTTCCTGGGCCGGTATCAAGAGACCGGCGGGGCTCTTGCGCGCAAGCCGGACCTTCCTTCAAGGTCGCTACCTAGGTTCGGCAAAGGTCGCGCAAATCTCAGCCCATGGAATTCCTGTCGATCACCAGGAGGCTCGATGAACGACGCGGTACCGGAGCACCAGGACGTCAGCCGGCGCTCCGTTCTGTGGACCACGGGGGCGGCCGGCGCCGGGCTCGGGCTCGGCGCCTTCGGCGGCACGGCCGAGGCGGCGCAGCGGCCGGAGGACCAGCCGTCGCACCAGCCGCCGGAGCGGGCCGCCGCCAAGGAGCCTCCGCGTCAGGGCCGCACGATGATCGGGGTGCCGTTCCAACGGCGCTCGACCGTGCGGGTCGCGATGATCGGCCTCGGCAACCGCGGCGCCGCGATGACCGAGCTGTATCTGGCCGTGCCGGGCGTCCAGGTGGTGGCGCTGTGCGACCCCGTGAAGGCGAAGGCCGAGCGGGTCGCCGCCAAGGTGACCGCCGCCGGGCAGCCGGCACCCGCCGTCTACGTCCACGGCGACCACGACTACGAGCAGCTCCTGCGGCGCGGCGACATCGACTTCGCGCATGTGGCGACGCCCTGGGACTCGCACTTCGAGATCGCCAGGTCGGCGCTCCTGAACGGGGTCCATGTCGGCGTGGAGTGCCCGGTCGCACTCCAACTGGACCAGCTGTGGGCCCTGGTGGACCTCTCCGAGCGCACCCGCAGGCACTGCATGCAGCTGGAGAACTGCTGCTACGGGCGCAACGAGATGCGGGTGCTGCGGATGGCGCACGCGGGCAAGTTCGGGGACCTGCTGCACGGCGCGGGCGCCTACAACCACGATCTGCGCTCGCTGATGTTCGACCCCGCCTACTACGAGGGCCCCTGGCGCAGGCTCTGGCACACGCGGCTGCGCGGCGACCTGTACCCCAACCACGGCTTCGGCCCGGTCGCCAACTACATGGACCTCAACCGGGGCGACCGGGCCGTCAGCATCGTCAGCGTCGGCTCGCCCTCGCTCGGGCTCTCCCAGTACCGTGCCGCCAACCTGCCTGCCGGCGACCCCAGTTGGAAGGAGTCGTACATCGGGAGCGACCGCACCATCAGCCTGGTGCAGACCGCGAAGGGACGGGTGATCCGCCTGGAGCACGACGTGTCGACGCCGCACCCCTACAGCCGGATCAACAGCCTCGGCGGCACCAAGGGCCTCTTCGAGGACTATCCGGAGCGGATCTACATCGAGCCGGACCACAAGAACGACGAGTGGGGCGACTTCTCGAAGTACGCCGAGTGGGACCACTGGCTGTGGAAGGAGCACGCCAACCCGCCCGGCGCGCACGGCGGAATGGACTACATGCTGGTGTTCCGCCTGACGCAGTGCATGCGTCTGGGCCTCGTGCCGGACTTCGACGTGTACGACGCGGCGACCTGGACCTCGCCGGTGCCGCTGAGCCACCTGTCGATCAAGCAGCGCGGACTGCCGCAGGAGATCCCGGACTTCACCCGGGGCGAGTGGCGCAAGGCGCGTCCCGGCATGGACTCCGAGAAGCCCGCCGGAGCGTGAGGACGCGGTACTCCCGGCCCGCCCTGGGGCCGGGAGCACCGGGCGGTTCAGCAGTGCCGGACGTCCTCGGTCAGGGTTCCCTGGGCCGTCTTCAGACTGCGGTCGTAGCAGCCGTCCGAGCCGTACAGCCGGTAGCGCTCGGCGGAGGTGCCGGTCGCGTGGCGCTGCTCGCGCGGCACGTTCATCGTCCAGGAGGCATCACCCCGGTAGGCGTCGTCGAGGTGCGAGAAGGCCGTGGGACGCGCGCCGCGCAGAGTCACGGAATCCGCGCGGTCGCCCAGGGTGATGGCGGTGCGCAGCCGGCTGTCCGTGCCGATGGTCGTGGTGCCGTCCATCGTGTACGTCCGGCTGTCGCGCACGGTCGCCGAGGGACCCCGGCCGGAGGTCGTCACGCTCTGGTCGTCACGCCAACTCCCCTTGAGCGCATCGGTGTTCTCGCCCTCGGTCCAGCGGTGCGCCGAGTCGGCCGACACCGAGCGGGCCACGGTCGTGGTGACGCGGCCGTGCGAGGTGTCGAGGTATCCGGCGGTGGTGAGCCGGTGCTCGCTCTTCGCGTCGAGCCGCAGCTCGGGTGAACCCGGCCGGTACGTCGTGGAGTTGACGGGCGTCGACTCGTCGTGGCGGGTCAGCGCGCCCGTGACGACCTTGCTCCCCTTGTCCTGCCAGATGAGCAGATTGGTGGGCGTGGACCAGCCGTCCTGGCCCACGGGCACCCCGGCGACCGACACCTCGACCCGGTGCGGGCGTCCGTCGTTGAGCAGCGCGGCGTACGGCGTCAGGTCGTACTCGACGGGCTTGACGTCGAAGGCGCGGGGCGCGGGGACGACGTACCAGAGGAAGGGGTTGGACCAGCCGCCCGTCCACACGGTCGGGAACGGCGCCGCTATGCCGGCGAGTCGACCGTCCACCTTGATCTGGACCTCGCGGTTGGGTCCGGCCGGGGCCTTGCAGGAGTACGGGGCGGGTTCGGGCACGGCGAGGTACCAGAACTCCTCGCAGCCACCGCCCGAGCCGGTCGCGTACACCTCGGCCACGACGCGTTCGGTGTTGCGCGGCGTGGTGACCCGCGCGGTGTCCAGCGGGAGCACCGTGTCGGGGGTCGCGGCGGGCGGGGTGCGGCGGTCGGCGGCGTAGAAGGTGAGGGTCACCTTGACGTCGATGACGCCGGTGTAGGTGTCGTCGACGGTGTTGCCGATGAGCATCTCGACGGGCTGCGCGGAGCGGAAGGTGGGGCTGTAGCGGGTGACGTCCTTCTCGACGTTCCAGGCGATGCCGTCCACCGAGGGTTCCGGTGTCGAGGTGCGCAGCACCTCCGTGCCGCCCACGTGGAGGTAGCCGAGCCGGTCGTACTGACGCCCCTTGACCTTGCCGTCGAGGCGGAGCACCACCTTGCTCCAGCGGTCGCCGCAGCCCTGGGGCGGGGTGTAACTCCCCTTGTACGGCGTGAAGTCACGGAACTGGGCCTCGGCCAGGGTGACTTGGCAGGACTTCGTGTGCGGTGCGGCCACCGGCGGCGCCGCGGTCAGCGGGTCGTGCCAGTCGGTGCCGAACTCGGCGGGTGGCGAGCCGGCCGCGTGGGCCGGCCCCGCGCCGAGCAGCAGGCCGGCGGCCAGGGTGAGGCAGCCGAGCATGGACATGATCCTTCGTCGTCTCATGGACCAGGAGTGAAGCGCGAGCGCGGCCGGGACGCCAGACCCGAAGGGCGGCCCATGGCGGGTTCTGGGCCCCAACGCGGAAAAATCGATTGAAATCAGCAGCATGGAAGGGCGAACCTTGCACGGCTTCCACCCCTCGATGCAAGGAATCCCGGACGCCATGCAGATTCGCGATCTTCCCTACACGGATCCAGGCGAACCGGACGTCCGCTCGGGTCCCCGCTTCCTCTACTGGCTGGGCCGCAACCAGCTCGGCGGCCAGCTCAAGGCCCTCGGCTGGGGGCTGCTCCAGCAGTGCGGCATCGCCGGACTGCCGCTGACCGTCGGCTTCGCCGTCCAGGCGGCCATCGACCGCTCGGGCAGCCGGCTCGCGCTCGCCGCGGGTCTGAACGTGCTGCTCGGCGTGGCCATCGCGGTCGGCGAGACGATGCTCCACCGCACGGCGGTCACCAACTGGATCACCGCCGCCGCCCGGGTGCAGCAGCTCCTCGCGCGCAAGACGGCCGAGCTCGGCTCGGTGCTCACGCGCCGGGTCGCGGCGGGCGAAGTGGTGGCCGTGTCGACCGGTGACGTGGAGAAGATCGGATGGTTCGTGGAGGCGCTCTCGCGGTTCGCCGCGGCCGCCGCCGCACTGGTGATCATCTGCGTGGGGCTGCTGATCTACGCGCCCGCGCTCGGCATCGTCGTCGCGATCGGCGTACCCGTGCTCGCCCTGGCCGTCCTGCCGCTGCTGCCGCGCGCCACCAAGCGTGCGGACATCCAGCGCGAAAAGGCGGGCCGGGCAACGGAGTTGGCGTCCGACACGGTCGCCGGCCTGCGGGTGCTGCGCGGCATCGGCGGCGAGGAGCTGTTCCTCGGCCGCTACCGCGAGGCCTCGCAGGAGGTCCGCAGGGCCGCCGTGCGCAGCGCCCGCATGTGGTCGCTGATCTCCGCCGTCCAGGTGCTGCTGCCCGGCCTTCTGCTCATCACGGTCGTCCTGTACGGCGCGCACCTGGCGCTCGCGGGGCGGATCTCGGTGGGCGAACTGGTCACCGTGTACAGCGCGGTGACGCTGATGATGTACCCCTTGCAGCACTTCGAGGAGATCGCGATGGCCTACTCGTTCTCGCGGCCCTCCGCGAAGCGGGCGGCGCGGGTGCTCGCACTCCAGCGCGTCACCGACCCGGCCGGGACGGACACGGGGGTGCCGTCCGGGCGGCCGGCGGCCCTGCCGTCGGGCGACCTGTACGACCCGGCGACCGGGCTGCTCGCCCCCGAGGGCCGGTTCACGGCCGTGGTGTGCGGCGACCCGGACGCGGCCGGACGGCTCGCGGACCGGCTCGGCGGACATCCCGCCGAATCGGCCGGGGAGTCCTCGGTGCTGCTCGGCGGGGTGGCCCTGGACGGGCTGCCGCTGGAGGGCGCCCGCACGGTCGTCCTCGTCCAGGACAAGGACCCGGTGCTGCTCTCGGGCACGCTGCGGGAGCTGCTCGACGTGCCGTCGTCGGGGCAGGTCGGGGCGGCGGACGCGCTGGCGGCGGCGCAGTGCGGTGACGTACTGGAGGCGCTCGCGCAGGCGTCGGTGGACCCCGGGCAGGATCCGATGGACACCCGGATCACCGAGCGCGGCCGCTCGCTCTCGGGCGGGCAGCGTCAACGCCTGGCGCTGGCAAGGTCGTTGGTGACCGACCCGGAGGTCCTGGTCCTCGACGAGCCGACCTCGGCGGTCGACTCGCACACCGAGGCGCGGGTCGCGGACGGCATCAAGCGGCTGCGGGCGGGCCGTACGACGGTCGTGTTCACGTCGTCACCGCTCCTGCTCGACCTCGCGGAACGGATCGTGTTCGTGCACGAGGGCGAGGTCGCGTCGGTGGGCGTGCACCGCGAACTGGTGCACGCCGACGCCCGCTACCGCGCGGTGGTCACCCGCGAGACGGACGGCGACGCGACGAACGCGATGCCGGGGACGCCGTCCTCGGCCAAGCCCCGGACGACGCCCGGGACGATGTCCCGGGCGATGGAGAAAGTGGAGGAGTCGGCATGATCGGCGTGGCAGCACCGGAGTACGACCCGGCGGCCCCGCAGTCGGCCACCACCCTGCCGGTGGGCACCCCGGCGACGGTCCGGACGTACGTACGCGAGCTCATGCGGCGCCACCGCGGGGCGTTCACGGTCCTGGTCGCGGTCAACGCCGTCGCCGTGATCGCGTCGATGGTCGGCCCCTACCTCCTCGGCGGCGTCGTGGAGGACCTGTCCAACGGGTCGCGCGACCTTCAACTCGGCCGCGTGGGCGCTCTGTTCGCGGCCGCGCTGGTCATCCAGACGGTGTTCGTGCGGATGGTGCGGCTGCGCGGCGGGATGCTCGGCGAGGAGATGCTGGCCGATCTGCGCGAGGACTTCCTGGTGCGGTCGGTGGGGCTGCCGCCGAGCGTCTTGGAGCGGGCCGGCACGGGCGACCTGCTGTCCCGGATCACCACGGACATCGACCGCCTGGCCAACGCGATGCGCGAGGCCGTGCCGCAGCTCGCCATCGGCGTGGTGTGGGCGGCGCTGCTGCTCGGCGCGCTCGGCGTCACGGCCCCTCCGCTGGCCCTCGCGGTGCTGATCGCGCTGCCCGTGCTCGTGGTGGGGTGCCGCTGGTACTTCCGGCGGGCCCCGGCGGCCTACCGCTCGGAGGCCGCCGGGTACGCGGCGGTCGCCTCCGCGCTGACCGAGACGGTCGACGCGGGGCGCACGGTCGAGGCGCACCGCCTGGGCGCGCGCCGCATCGCGCTCTCGGACCAGCGGGTCAAGGAGTGGACGGCGTGGGAGCGGTACACGCTGTGGCTGCGTTCGGTGCTCTTCCCCGTGGTCAGCGTCACCCACATGACGATCATGGTGTCGGTGCTCACGATCGGCGGGGTCTTCGTCCTCAAGGACTGGATCACGATCGGCCAGCTCACCACAGGCGCGCTGCTCGCCCAGATGCTGGTCGAGCCGGTCGGGCTCATCCTGCGCTGGTACGACGAGCTGCAGGTGGCCCAGGTGTCGATCGGGCGTCTGGTCGGCGTCCGGGACATCGAGCCGGACGCGGGGGATGCGGGGGTGCGTCCCGAGGGGCGGCACGTCGAGGCGGACGGGGTCCGCTTCGGCTACCGCGAGGGCGTGGACGTGCTGCACGAGGTGTCGCTCTCGGTGGCCCCGGGCACCCGGGTCGCCCTGGTCGGCCCGTCGGGCGCGGGCAAGTCGACCCTGGGGCGGCTGCTCGCCGGGATCTACGCACCGCGCGAGGGCCGGGTCACGCTGGGCGGGGCCGAGCTGTCGCGGATGCCGGCGGAGCGGGTGCGCGAGCATGTGGCCCTGGTCAACCAGGAGCACCACGTGTTCGTGGGCTCGCTGCGGGACAACCTGCTGCTCGCCCGCACGGGTGCGCGGGACGCCGAGCTGTGGGCGGCGCTCGGGGCGGTCGACGCGGACGGCTGGGCACGGGCCCTCGACGACGGCCTCGCCACCGAGGTCGGCTCGGGGGGCCTGGCCCTCACCCCGGCACAGGCCCAGCAGATCGCGCTGGCCCGCCTGGTCCTGGCGGACCCGCACACGCTGGTCCTGGACGAGGCGACCTCGCTCCTGGACCCACGCGCCGCCCGCCATCTGGAACGCTCGCTGGCCCGCGTCCTGGACGGCCGCACGGTGGTGGCGATCGCGCACCGCCTGCACACCGCGCATGACGCGGACGTCATCGCGGTGGTGGAACGGGGGCGGATCGCGGAGCTGGGCAGCCATGAGGAGCTGGTGGCTGCGGGGGGTGCGTACGCGGCGCTCTGGCGGTCCTGGCACGGGTAGCCTGCGGCGCGCGGCAGGGGGCTCGGCACCCGGCACCGGGCCGGGGCCCGGCCCTGGCCCACCGGGGCTGGGCCCCGGGTCCCCTGTTTCCCTGCGGGTCGTGCTGGGTTGATCGTGCTTTCCTGCGGGCCGTGCTGGGCTGACCGTGCTTTCCTGCGGGCCGTGCTGGGCTGGTCGCGCAGTTCCCCGCGCCCCTTAGCGGCATCTCCTTGCCGGCGCCCTCATCGCCGAGCCCCTCGTGCGCTGTTCGCCGCGGGCCGTGCTGGGCTGGTCGCGCAGTTCCCCGCGCCCCTTAGCGGCACTCTTCACCCCGGCGGGGATGGCCCCCGAGGCGGGCCCGGGGTCAGATGAAGTTCAGGGCCCCCGCCGCCCCCACGCCGCCCAGCACCATGAACGCCGGCATCAGGATCTTCAGCTCCACCCAGCTGCCCGCACGGAAGCGCATGCCCTTGGGCGGGCCGAGGGGGGCCCAGCGCTTGCGGCCGAGCGGGATCGGCCACAGGATCGGGCAGCCCGAGACCGTCAGGGCGTCGCCGATGTCGTGGACCAGGGCGCCGAGAACGATCGGCAGCCCGAGCCACAGGTACTCCTGCCCGGGGCCGGTGAACAGCCAGTCCGAGCCGTTGCCGGGCTTGTCGAGGACGCCGGCCAGGATCCACGCGCTGGTCGCGCCGAGCAGCCACACCAGTACGTCGCTGGAGACGCGGGCGGCCCGCCACAGCAGGCCTTCGACCGCGAGGACGAGGTGGACGAAGAGGATGCCCAGGACCGCCCAGCGCCCGCCGAAGACCGCCGCCGCCGAGGCGCCCGCCCCTATCAGGACGGCCCACAGCCAGGTGTGGGTCAGCGTGCGGTGACCGCCGTTGCGGCGGGGGTCGCCGGGGCCCCGGGTCGCCTTGTAGACGGCGTGCGAGAGGTCGTCGACGATGCCGCACAGCGCCTTGGACACCGGCCCGAACGCGCGCGAGATCGTCGCCGACTTGTGGTCGAGGTCGGGCGCGAGCGCCGCCCCGGCCGTGATCAGGGCGCCCACGACGAGCACCGGCCACGGCATGGCGTGCCCGGCGGCGGCCGCGGCCGCACCCACTCCGAGCCAGGCCGCGGCCCCCGACAGTGAGTGCGCTGGTCCCATCATGACCGTGCCCCGCCCCATTCCTCTTGCTCATCAACCCAGTTGACGGCCCGTCCGTGGACGGGCCGAGCTGGCAGCCTACCTGCGATGATCTTCGCGCCGGTGGCCGGTTCCCGCTTCCGGCCCCGGGCCAGGCAAGATGGGGGCGTGACCCTTATCGATCAGCTGCCGCCGAGTGCCGACCCCGATGCCCTCTTCGAGGCCTTCTCCACCTGGGCCGAGGGCCAGGGCATCAATCTGTACCCGGCCCAGGAGGAGGCGCTGATCGAGGTCGTGTCGGGGGCCAACGTGATCCTTTCCACCCCGACCGGCTCCGGAAAGAGCCTGGTGGCGGCGGGTGCGCACTTCGCGGCGCTGGCCCGGGACGAGGTCACCTTCTACACCGCGCCGATCAAGGCGCTGGTCTCGGAGAAGTTCTTCGACCTGTGCAAGCTCTTCGGCACCGAGAACGTCGGCATGCTGACCGGTGACGCCTCCGTCAACGCGGACGCGCCCGTCATCTGCTGCACCGCCGAGGTCCTCGCCTCGATCGCGCTGCGCGACGGCAAGCACGCCGACATCGGCCAGGTCGTCATGGACGAGTTCCACTTCTACGCCGAGGGCGACCGCGGCTGGGCCTGGCAGATCCCGATCCTGGAGCTGCCGCAGGCCCAGTTCGTCCTGATGTCGGCCACGCTGGGCGACGTCTCGATGTTCGAGAAGGACCTGACGCGCCGCACCGGCCGCGAGACCGCGGTCGTCCGCTCGGCCACCCGGCCCGTGCCGCTCTCGTACGAGTACGTGACGACGCCCATCACCGAGACGCTGACCGAGCTGCTCGAAACCCGGCAGGCGCCGGTCTACATCGTGCACTTCACACAGGCCCAGGCGGTCGAGCGGGCGCAGTCGCTGATGTCGATCAACATGTGTACGCGCGAGGAGAAGGACAAGATCGCCGACCTGATCGGCAACTTCCGCTTCACCACCAAGTTCGGCCAGAACCTGTCCCGTTACGTCCGGCACGGCATCGGCGTGCACCACGCGGGGATGCTGCCCAAGTACCGCCGTCTGGTCGAAAAGCTGGCGCAGGCAGGCCTGTTGAAGGTCATCTGCGGCACCGACACCCTCGGCGTGGGCGTCAACGTCCCTATTCGCACGGTGCTGTTCACGGCCCTGACGAAGTACGACGGCACGCGCGTACGCACCCTGCGGGCCCGCGAGTTCCACCAGATCGCGGGCCGCGCGGGCCGGGCCGGCTTCGACACGGCGGGCTATGTCGTGGCGCAGGCGCCCGAGCACGTCATCGAGAACGAGAAGGCGCTCGCCAAGGCGGGCGACGACCCGAAGAAGCGCCGCAAGGTGGTCCGCAAGAAGGCCCCCGAGGGCTTCGTGGGCTGGTCGGACACCACCTTCGAGAAGCTGATCGGCTCCGAGCCGGAGCCCCTGACCTCCCGCTTCCGGGTCACCAACATCATGCTGCTCTCGGTGATCGCCCGGCCGGGCAACGCGTTCGAGGCGATGCGCCACCTCCTGGAGGACAACCACGAGCCGCGCAAGGCGCAGCTGCGGCACATCCGCCGGGCCATCGCGATCTACCGCTCGCTGCTCGACGGCGGCGTGGTGGAGCAGCTGGAGACGCCGGACGCGGAGGGCCGCACGATCCGGCTCACCGTCGACCTCCAGCAGGACTTCGCGCTGAACCAGCCGCTCTCCACCTTCGCGCTCGCCGCCTTCGACCTGCTCGACCCGGAGTCGCCGTCGTACGCGCTCGACATGGTCTCGGTCGTCGAGTCGACCCTGGACGATCCGCGCCAGATCCTCGCCGCGATGCAGAACAAGGCGCGCGGCGAGGCCGTCGGGCAGATGAAGGCGGACGGCGTCGAGTACGAGGAGCGCATGGAGCGGCTCCAGGACATCTCGTACCCGAAGCCGCTGGAAGAGCTCCTGTGGCACGCCTACAACGTCTACAAGAAGTCGCACCCGTGGGTCGGCGACCACCCGGTGTCGCCGAAGTCCGTCATCCGCGACATGTACGAACGGGCGCTCACCTTCACGGAGTTCACCTCCTGGTACGAGCTGGCGCGCACCGAGGGCATCGTCCTTCGCTATCTGGCGAGCGCGTACAAGGCGCTCGACCACACCATCCCGGACGACCTCAAGACCGAGGACCTGGAGGATCTGATCGCCTGGCTCGGCGAGATGGTCCGCCAGGTCGACTCCTCGCTCCTGGACGAGTGGGAGCAGCTCGCCAACCCCGAGGTGCAGACCGCCGAGGAGGCCCAGGAGAAGGCCGACGAGGTCAAGCCGGTCACGGCCAACGCCCGTGCCTTCCGGGTGCTCGTGCGCAACGCGATGTTCCGCCGGGTGGAGCTGGCGGCCCTGGACAACCTCACCGCGCTCGGCGAGCTGGACGGGGAGTCCGGCTGGGACGCGGACGCGTGGGGCGAGGCGATGGACAAGTACTGGGACGAGTACGACGACCTCGGGACCGGCCCCGACGCGCGCGGCCCCAAGCTGCTCGCGATCGAGGAGGACGCGGCGCACGGCCTGTGGCGCGTCCGCCAGACGTTCGCCGACCCGAACGGCGACCATGGCTGGGGCATCAGCGCGGAGGTCGATCTGGCGGCCTCCGACGAAGAGGGCCGCGCGGTGCTGCGCGTCACCGACGTCGGCGAACTCTGACCCACACCCCCTGTTCCGGAAGGACCGCGACGACATGACCAACCCGGCGGAGAGACTCGTCGATCTGCTCGACCTGGAGCAGATCGAGGTCAACATCTTCCGCGGCCGCAGCCCCGAGGAGTCCCTCCAGCGGGTCTTCGGCGGCCAGGTCGCGGGCCAGGCCCTCGTCGCGGCCGGGCGCACCACGGACGGCGAGCGCCCGGTGCACTCGCTGCACGCCTACTTCCTGCGGCCGGGCCGGCCGGGCGTGCCGATCGTCTACCAGGTGGAGCGGGTCCGCGACGGGCGGTCCTTCACCACCCGGCGGGTCACGGCGGTGCAGCAGGGCCGCACGATCTTCAACCTGACGGCCTCCTTCCACCGCCCGGAGCCCGGCAGCATCGAGCACCAGCTCCCGCCGCGCCTGGACTTCCCCGAGCCGGAGTCGCTGCCCACGGTCACCGAGGAGATCCGCGAGCACCTGGGCGCGCTGCCGGAGGCCCTGGAGCGGATGGCGCGCCGCCAGCCGTTCGACATCCGGTACGTGGACCGGCTGCGCTGGACGCCCGAGGAGATCAAGGGCGCCGATCCGCGCAGCGCGGTCTGGATGCGGGCGGTGGGCCCGCTCGGCGACGACCCGCTGGTGCACACCTGCGCGCTGACGTACGCCAGCGACATGACGCTCCTGGACGCGGTGCGCATCCCGGTCGAGCCGCTGTGGGGGCCGCGCGGCTTCGACATGGCCTCCCTGGACCACGCGATGTGGTTCCACCGCCCCTTCCGGGCCGACG
The DNA here is from genome assembly GCF_042892175.1 of Streptomyces sp. NPDC001828. NCBI lineage: Bacteria > Bacillati > Actinomycetota > Actinomycetes > Kitasatosporales > Streptomycetaceae > Streptomyces > Streptomyces sp. NPDC001828. The sequence continues at coordinate 138,168 of NZ_JBIATV010000001.1, read as the reverse complement.
AGTGGTTCCTGTACGACCAGGAGTCCCCGGTCTCCACGGGCGGCCGGGGCCTGGCGCGCGGCCGCATCTACGACCGCGAGGGCCACTTGCTCGTGTCGGTGGTCCAGGAGGGCCTGTTCCGCCCTCTCACCCCGGCCGCCGACTGATCAACTCACCTTTTTTCAGAAGGAGTTACCGATGAGCCTGTACGACATCCCGCTGCGCACCCTGACCGGCGAGCCGACCTCGCTCGCCGACTACGAGGGCCGGGCCGTGCTCCTGGTGAACGTGGCGTCCAAGTGCGGCCTGACCCCGCAGTACGCGGGTCTTGAGCGGCTGCAGCAGCAGTACGGCGAGCGCGGTCTGACCGTGCTGGGCGTGCCGTGCAACCAGTTCGGCGGCCAGGAGCCCGGCACGGCCGAGGAGATCGGCACGTTCTGCTCGGCCACGTACGGCGTGACCTTCCCGCTCCTGGAGAAGACGGACGTGAACGGCGAGGGCCGCCACCCGCTCTACAGCGAGCTGACGAAGACCGCGGACGCCGACGGCGAGGCCGGCGACATCCAGTGGAACTTCGAGAAGTTCCTCATCTCCCCCACGGGCGAGGTGGCGGCCCGCATCCGTCCCCGCACGGAGCCCGAGGCCCCCGAGGTCGTCGCCCTCGTCGAGGCGAACCTGCCCGCCTGACCCCCCGCGCGCGAAGGCGCCCCGCCCTCGTCCGAGGGTGGGGCGCCTGGGCCTCGACCGGATCTTCGGTCCGCGCTCCGCGCGTCAGCGGATCGGCATGCCCGCCAGGGTGCGGGCGATGACGAGCCGCTGGATCTCGCTGGTGCCTTCGAAGATGGTGTAGATGGCGGCGTCCCTGTGCATGCGCTCCACCGGGTACTCGCGGGTGAAGCCGTTGCCGCCGAGGATCTGGATCGCCTGACCGGTGACCTTCTTGGCCGTCTCGCTCGCGTACAGCTTGGACATCGAGCCCTCGGCCGACTCGAACTTCTTGCCCGTGGTCGCCATCCAGGACGCGCGCCACACCAGGAGCCGGGCCGCGTCGATCTGGGTGCGCATGTCGGCGAGCTGGAAGGCGATGCCCTGGTTGTCGATGATCGGGCGGCCGAACTGCTCGCGGGTCTTGGCGTATTCGAGCGCGTAGTCGTACGCGGCCCGGGCGGTGCCGACCGCCATCGCGCCGACGGCGGGGCGGGATGCCTCGAAGGTGGCCATCGCGGCGTTCTTCACGCGCTCGCCGCCGCCCGCCTTCGCCCTCTCGCGGGAGCGGGCGAGCCGCTCGTCGAGCTTCTCCTTGCCGCCGAGCAGGCAGCTGCCCGGGACGCGTACGTCTTCGAGCACGACCTCGGCGGTGTGCGAGGCGCGGATGCCGTGCTTCTTGAACTTCTGCCCCTGCGTCAGGCCCGGGGTGTTCGGCGGCACTATGAAGGAGGCGTGGCCCTTGGAGCCGAGTTCGGGGTCGACGACGGCGACGACGACGTGCACGGCCGCGATGCCGCCGTTGGTCGCCCAGGTCTTGGTGCCGTTCAGGACCCACTCGTCCTTGGCCTCGTCGTACACGGCCCGGGTGCGCATCGAGGCGACGTCGGAGCCGGCGTCCGGCTCGGAGGAGCAGAAGGCGGCGACCTTGACGTCGTTCACGTCGCCGTACATCTGGGGTATCCAGGTGCCGATCTGCTCCTCGGTGCCGTTGGCGAGGACGCCGACGGCGGCGAGGCCGGTGCCGACGATGGAGAGCGCTATGCCCGCATCGCCCCAGAACAGCTCCTCCATGGCGACCGGGATGCCGAGGCCGGTCGGGTCGAAGAACTGCTGCGCGTAGAAGTCGAGGGAGTAGATTCCCACCTTGGCGGCTTCCTGGATCACCGGCCAGGGGGTCTCCTCACGCTCGTCCCACTCGGCGGCGGCGGGGCGGATCACGTCCTTGGCGAAGCCGTGCAGCCAGTCCCGGACCTGCTTCTGGTCGTCGTTGAGATCCATCGTGAACTCGGCCATGTCCCCTCCACCACTCCAAGCGTTACTTGCGGTAACCGCAGTCTGTTACCGACGGGTAGCCGCTGTCAACCGACCACCTGCCCCGCAGCACCGCGACCGGGCGGAGTGTTACGTTGCGCAAGGCTTCCGCGACCAGGAAACCCACGGAAGACGCAGCACGGGACGCAGTACGGGCGGGGAGAAGACACCCATGGAGACCAGGCACCAGGCCGAACAGCAGCGCACGGCGGCGGAGCGCCGGCGGCGCGAACTGCTGGAGGCGGCGGACCGGGTGGTGCTCCGGGACGGCCCGCAGGCCTCGATGAACGCGATCGCGGCGGAGGCGGGCATCACCAAGCCCATCCTCTACCGGCACTTCGGCGACAAGGGCGGCCTCTACCGGGCCCTGGCCAAGCGGCACACCGACGCGCTGCTCTCCGCGCTGCGGGCCGCGCTCGACGCGCCGGCCGAGCGGCGGGAGCGGGTCGAGGCGACCCTGGAGACCTATCTCACGGCGATCGAGGCGCGGCCGCAGGTGTACCGGTTCCTGATGCACCCCGCCGAGGACGCGCCGGCACCCGAGTCCGAGCAGGGCTTCGACGTGGGCCGGCACTCGGCGCCGCTGCTTCGCCGCATGGGCGAGGACCTGGGCGTGGTCATCGCGGAACGGATCGACCTCGGGCCGGGCAGCGAGGTGCTGGCGCGGGTCTGGGGGCACGGGATCGTCGGCATGATGCATGCGGCGGGCGACTGGTGGCTGGGCGAACGCCCTTGCTCCCGCGCGGAGTTGGTACAGGCCCTGGCCGACCTCCTGTGGGGGCGCCTCGCGGCGGCGGGCGACCGGGTGGGCGGCCCGGGGTTCTGATTCCCCACCCCGCCCCTTCCCGAGACCCTCCGGGGGTGACGACTCCGGCTGCGGACCGCAGGGGCCGTGCGCGCAGTTCCCCGCGCCCCTGACGGGGCAGACCTTGGCGGGGTGCCCAACAGAGGCAGCCTCAGCGCGTCCGGCGTTTGAGGACGAGCGCCGTTCGGGCGCGGACCGGGGGCTGGGGCGGAGCCCCAGGGAGGTCAGCTCCAGCCGGCTTTGCGGATCGCGCGCTGCAAGCGGCGCCCGTGGCGGCCCGTTACGCGGTCGGCGTACACCACACCCTCCAAGTGGTCGCACTCGTGCTGGAGGCAGCGGGCGAAGAACCCGGTCCCCTCGACGCGCACCGGCGCGCCGGAGAGATCCACCCCCTCCACCACCGCGCGGTCGAAGCGAGAGGTCGGCGCCTCCAGGCCCGGCAGCGAGAGGCAGCCCTCGGGGCCGCGCACCTCGATGCCGTCCGCCTCCACCAGACGGGGGTTGACGACGTACCCCAGATGCCGGACGTCCTCGTCGTCGGGGCAGTCGTACACGAACACCCGCTGGGCGACGCCGATCTGGTTGGCCGCCAGGCCGACGCCGTCGGCCGCGTACATCGTGGCGAACATGTCCTCGACCAGGCGGCGCAGGGCGGGCCCGAAGTCCGTGACGGGTTCGCAGGGGGCGTGCAGCGGTCCGTCGCCGAGGAGACTCATCTCTCGTACGGAGCCGGAACTGCCGGGAATGGGGCGGTGGCGCATGGGCGCAAGAGTACGTTCCGGTGACCGGATGGCATTCCGGATGGTGGCGCGGTTCGGGCCGCTGACCGGATCTCGATAGGCTGACACCCGACCCAGGCGCAAGGAGGATCAAGGACGATGTCAGGACACGTTGGAGGTGCCGGGCCCCTGTCACCGCGAGCCAAGCTGGCCGTGACCGCGGGCAAGGCCGCCGCGGCGGTGTCGCGCGCGGCGGGGCGGGGCAGTGGATCGGTGATCGGCGGGCGCGTCGCGCTCAAGCTCGACCCCGATCTGCTCGGGCGGCTCGCCACTCATCTGGACGTCGTCCTGGTGTCGGCGACGAACGGCAAGACGACCACGACCCGGCTGATCGCCGAGGCACTGCGGGCCAGCGGCCCGGTGGTGTCGAACGCGCTCGGCGCCAACATGCCGGCCGGCATCACGTCGGCGCTCGCGGGCGGTTCGGACGCGAAGTACGGCGTGATCGAGGTCGACGAGAAGTACCTGGCGGGAGTCGCGCGCGATGTGACGCCGAAGGCGATCGCGCTCCTCAACCTCTCCCGCGACCAGCTCGACCGCGCGGCCGAGACCCGGATGCTCGCGGAGAAGTGGCGCGAGGGACTGTCCGGCTCCAAGGCCGTGGTCATCGCCAACGCCGACGACCCGCTGGTCGTGTGGGCGGCGTCCTCCTCCCCCAACGTGGTGTGGGTGGCGGCCGGTCAGGAGTGGAAGGACGACGCCTGGTCGTGCCCCGCCTGCGGCGGTGTGATGCAGCGTCCGGGCGACGACTGGTTCTGCGGCGAGTGCGGTTTCCGCCGCCCGGCGCCCAGTTGGGTGCTCAACGGCGACTACGTGCTCGACCCGCACGGCTCGGCCTGGCCGATCCACCTCCAGCTGCCCGGCCGCGCCAACAAGGCCAACGCCGCCACCTCCGCCGCGGTCGCCGCGGTGTTCGGGGTGCCGCCGCAGGTCGCTCTGGAGCGCATGTACCAGGTGCAGGCGGTCGCGGGACGCTACGACGTGGTCAGCTTCCAGGGGCGCGAGGTGCGGCTGCTGCTCGCGAAGAACCCGGCGGGCTGGCTCGAAACGTTTTCCCTCATCGACCCGCCGCCGACCCCGGTCGTCCTGTCCGTCAACGCCCGTGGCGCCGACGGCACGGACACCTCGTGGCTGTGGGACGTCGACTACACCCGCCTCGCCGGACACCCGATCTTCGTGATCGGCGACCGCAAGCTGGACCTGGCGGTACGCCTCGAAGTCGCGAACCTCGACTTCCGGGTCTGCGAGAGCCTGGAGGAGTGCGCGCAGCTGGCGCCGCCCGGGCGGATCGAACTCATCGCCAACTACACCGCGTTCCAGGACGTACGCCGCGTCGTCGGCAACTGAGCAAGGCAGGAGCAGCAAGCGACATGGCAGACAACAGCCTGCGCCTCGTGTGGGTCTACCCCGACCTGCTGAGCACCTACGGCGACCAGGGCAACGCCCTGGTCGTGGAGCGCCGGGCGCGCCAGCGCGGCCTGGACGTGCACCGGCTCGACGTCCGCAGCGACCAGCCGATCCCGACCTCCGGTGACATCTACCTCATCGGCGGCGGCGAGGACCGGCCGCAGCGGCTCGCGGCCGAGCGGCTGCGCCGCGACACCGGGTTGAGCCGCGCCGCCTCCAACGGCGCGATCATCTTCTCGGTCTGTGCCGGGTACCAGATCCTCGGCCACGAGTTCATCAACGACCTCGGTGAGCGCGAGCCGGGCCTCGGACTGCTCGACGTCATCTCGACCCGCGGCGAGGGCGAGCGCTGTGTCGGCGACGTGCTCGGCGACATCGACGAGCGGCTCGGCCTGCCCCAGCTGACCGGGTTCGAGAACCACCAGGGCGTCACCCACCTCGGCCCGACGGCCCGCCCGTTCGCCCGGGTGCGCCTGGGCAAGGGCAACGGCACCGGCGACGGCACCGAGGGCGCGTACAACGACACCGTGTTCGGCACGTACATGCACGGCCCCGTCCTGGCGCGCAATCCGCAGATCGCGGACATGCTGCTCAAGCTGGCGCTCGACGTGAACGCGCTGCCGCCGACCGACGACCGCTGGTACGAGGCGCTGCGCGCGGAGCGCATCGCTTCGGCGACGCAGCCGGCCTGACGCGCACGCACCCCGGCTGACGCACAGGCAGCCGCGCAACGCGCGAATCGGGCAAGGGCGACACCTCGTTCCGGGCGGCCGACGGTTCGTACGTTCGTACTACGTCCATCAGTCGGACCTCCGATTCGGCCCCGTCACCCTGCGCCGGTAGGGTGACGGGGATCCAACCGGACGACGTGGTCCGGTCGTCGGCCCACGTTGCAAAGGTTCTCCGGGCAATGCGAATTGGTGTGCTCACCTCCGGCGGCGACTGCCCCGGCCTGAACGCCGTCATCCGATCCGTCGTGCACCGTGCGGTGGTCGACCACGGCGACGAGGTCATCGGTTTCCACGACGGCTGGCGGGGTCTGCTCGAGGCCGACTACCGCAAGCTCGACCTCGACGCGGTCGGCGGCATCCTCGCCCGTGGCGGCACCATCCTCGGCTCCTCCCGCGTCCAGCCCGCGCATCTGCGCGACGGCGTGGAGCGCGCCAAGGGCCATGTCGCCGAGCTGGGCCTCGACGCGATCATCCCGATCGGCGGCGAGGGCACTCTGAAGGCCGCGACCCTGCTGTCCGAGGCCGGGCTTCCCATCGTCGGCGTGCCGAAGACCATCGACAACGACATCGCCTCGACCGATGTCACCTTCGGCTTCGACACGGCTGTGGGCGTGGCGACCGAGGCCCTGGACCGTCTGAAGACCACCGCCGAATCGCACCAGCGCGTGCTGATCGTCGAGGTCATGGGCCGGCACACCGGCTGGATCGCCCTGCACTCGGGCATGGCCGCCGGCGCGCACGCCATCGTCGTGCCCGAGCGCCCCTTCGACATCGACGAGCTGACCGAACTGGTCGGCCGGCGCTTCTCGGCGGGCAAGAAGTTCGCGATCGTGGTCGTCGCCGAGGGCGCCAAGCCGCGCGAGGGCTCGATGCAGTTCGACGTGGGCGGCACCGACGTCTACGGCCACGAGCGCTTCGCCGGCGTCGCCCGTCAGCTCTCCATCGAGCTGGAGCAGCGCCTCGACAAGGAGGCCCGGCCGGTCATCCTCGGGCACGTCCAGCGCGGCGGCACGCCGACCGCCTACGACCGGGTGCTCGCCACCCGTTTCGGCTGGCACGCCGTAGAGGCCGTCCACCGCGGCGAGTTCGGGATGCTCACCGCGCTGCGCGGCACCGACATCGTCATGGTCCCGCTCGCCGAGGCGACGGCCACCCTGAAGACCGTCCCGGCCGAGCGGTACGCCGAAGCGGAGTGCGTCCTCTAGCCTCCGCCGCTCCGGTCGCTTCCGGATTGTTTTGTACGCAATGAACCGCCCCCGCCCGCATCGCCGGCCGGGGGCGGTTCTAGTCTGGTGCGGGACAACCGGTACGAATCAGGAGTCAGCGGATGGATCACAGCGGGCACGGCATGGACATGAATATGGACCTGCCGCCGTTCACGCTGGCGCGGGGCCTCGAATGGTCGGCGGACTCCTTCTTCCTCATCGGGTGCCTGCTCGGGCTCGCCCTGTACGCGTGGGGTGTGGTCCGGCTCCGCAGGCGCGGTGACAGCTGGCCGGTCAGCCGGATGGTCTTCTGGACCGTGGGCGTCCTGACCATCGCGTTCGTCATGTGCACCAAGCTGAACGACTACGGCATGGTCATGTTCAGCGTGCACATGGTGCAGCACATGGTGATCAGCATGCTGTCGCCCATCCTGCTGCTGCTCGGCGCACCGATCACCCTCGCGCTGCGCGCGCTGCCGGTGTCCGCGACGCGCGGCCGCAAGGGTCCGCGCGAGCTGCTCCTGATGCTGCTGCACAGCCGGTACATGAAGATCATCACGCACCCGGCGTTCACCATCCCGCTGTTCATCGCGAGCCTGTACGGGCTCTACTTCACGCCGATCTTCGACTTCCTGATGGAGTCCAGGACCGGGCACATCGCGATGATGGTCCACTTCCTCGCGGTCGGCCTCGTCTTCTTCTGGCCGATCATGGGCGTGGACCCCGGGCCGCACCGGCCCGGCTATGTGATGCGGATGCTGGAGCTCTTCGCCGGCATGCCCTTCCACGCCTTCTTCGGCATCGCCCTGATGATGGCCAGCGAGCCCATGATCGGCACGTACAAGAATCCGCCCTCCTCGCTGGGCATCGACGCGCTCACCGACCAGCAGGCGGCGGGCGGCATCGCCTGGGCGTTCAGCGAGATCCCCTCCGTGCTCGTCCTGATCGCCCTGGTCTTCCAGTGGTACGCCACGGAGAAGCGCCAGGCCCGGCGCACCGACCGCGCCGCCGACCGCGACGGCGACCGGGAACTTCAGGCCTACAACGCCTATCTCGCCTCGCTGAACACGCGCGGCCAGTAGCGCCGGGCCCCGTCGCGGGGGGACCATGGTCCTCACGGCACCTGCCGGGAGGAAGGGGACGCGATGCCCCGTTCGACGAAGTCGATGATGGTGCTCACCCTGGTGATGCTGGTGGTGGTCACGGCGTACACGGTGGCGCTCGGCAGCAGCGGCTGGCTGTGGTTCGGCTGGGTGGTGCTCGGGCTCACCGCGATCGGGACGGCCGCGACGTCACGCAGCACCTGAGCCGCCGCACGCGGCCGGGCGGGCCCCGCGCGGTCAGCCGAGCCGTACGACGGTCTGCTGGGTCGCTCCCCCGGTGCCGCTGAGGTCACCGAAGGTGAGGCCGAGCGACGCTCCGGTGGTCGCGCCGGTGAGGGTGGCCGGCCGCGCGACCACCGAGGCGACGGCCCGCCTCCAGGTGAGGGTGAGCGACGTCCGCGCGCGCATGGGGTCGCTGACACAGATCACGGCGGTCCCGTCGCCGCGCTCGCTGATCATCACCGCGCACGGGGCACTGGCGGTGAGCGCGCCGACGGTGCCGCCGAGCCAGAAGTTGACCCCGGTGAAGCCGAGCGCGGGCACCGCGACGCCCTGCTGGCTGTCGGTGTTGGCCAGGACGGTGGGCCAGCCCGCGGCGGCGGCGCGTGCCGCGGTCTGGGCCGCTGAGGCGCCCGGCATCAGGACGTAGGCGTATCCGGCGCCGGACGGGTCGGTGCCGTGGTCGGCCCACAGGGTGAGGTAGCGGCGGCTGACCGGTGTCGTGGCGCTGCCCTTGTTGAGGTCGCTCCAGTGTCCGGTGCGCTCCTCGCGGCTGGCCCGTACGGTCGCCCGGCCGGGGAAGACGTAGCCTGCGTGACCCGCGAGGTGGGCCCAGGAGGCGCCGGTCAGGGTCGCCGACCAGGGGTAGGCGGACGGCTGGACGACACCGTCGACGGTCAGGGCGGCGGCGCCGGTCGGGCCGAGGTTGCGGTTGTCGACGGTCGACTCGACGGCGGCGCCGTCCCGGCAGGTGATGCCCGCGCCGAGGCACACGATCGCGTCGTCGAGGCAGAACCAGGACTTCTTGGCGACGAGGGTGCTCTGGAGCCCCTTGAGGTACTGGCCGATCGAGGCCCGCTGCCCGTCGGTGGCGCCGCCCACCCAGTTCACATCGGGCCGGGACGCTCCCCAGTCGCCGCCCGCCGCGTCCGCGAGGGTTTTGCGCGAGGCGGTGGTGCCGGGCAGCCGGTAGGGGTCCACGGTGGGCCAGAAGGCGTCGCTGTACTGCCCGTTGGCGTAGGTGTCGCCCCACCAGTACAGCATTCCGGAGCCGGTGTGCCAGCCGTGCAGGTTCTCGCCGTTGCCGGTCTCGTAGTACGTGATCCGCTTGTCGGCCATGCTGATCGAGGCGGCCCAGGTGGGGCGGCGGTGGGTGGCCCGGGCCATCTGGGTGAAGAGCCGGTGGCCGACGGGTTCGGCGATCGCGGGGAGCGCGCTGTCGTCGTCAACTCCCTTGAGCAGAGCGAGGTTGGGGACGGTGAGAAAGCCGTCGCTCAGCGCGGGGCTGTAGTAGTCGCGCCGCAGCCAGCCCTTGACGAGCCCCCGCCAGCGCGCGTTCTCGGCGCTGGAGGCGCCTTGGCCGAGCAGCACGATCGAGGCGAGGATCGAGTGGCCGCGCACATGGTCGTCCTGCTGGCGGGCCGCCGGGTCGCCCGCCGAGACGCCCCGGCTGATGGCCCGCCCGGCGACGCCGTCCATCGCGAGTCCGTTGTAGAGGAAGGGGGCCCAGGCGTTCTCGACCGCGTCGAAGACGATCTGCCGGGCCGGGTCCGAGACCGCCCAGGCGGAACCGGCGAGCAGGGCGAACAGCATCCCGAGGCCGCCGAGCATCACCGAGCCGTAGGAGGCGGTGTACGGCACGTAGGTGTGCTGGACGAAGGAGCCGTCCGCGTAGAGCCCGTCTCCCCCGGTCACGTACGGGAAGACCGGTGACAGCGCGCTCGCGGCCAGGGAGAGCTTCGCGGAGCTCTTGCCGAGGGCGCCGCGCAGGGCGAGCACCCGGCAGAGGTCGACGCGGTTGGCGCCGGTGCTGGTGCCGGCGTAGACGGCGACCGCACTGTCCGGCACGAAGTGGTCAACTGCCTTGAGATAGCTGGCAAGTTGGGCCGAGGTGAGGTGGTCGTACAGCAGGACGCAGATGTCGAGCAGCGCCTGGGGGGCGCCGATCTGCCAGTTGTACCAGTTGCCGTAGGTGGCCCTGTTCTCGTTGTAGACGTCGGCGTGCAGGTGGTCGAGGCCGGTGACGATGGCCGTGGCGAGGCCGCCGTCGCCGGTCAGGCCGGTGCCCGGCTGGCTGTAGGCCTCGGCCATGGTGCGCAGCCGGTTGTAGCTGTCGTTCATCCTGGCCGAGTAGCCGAACGACTCCTGGTCGGTGTCCGGATCGGGGTCGGCGTACCCGGCGTCGGGCCACAGCGATCCGTTCGACGGGGCCATGGTGGCGTGGAGCGAGGCGGCCGAGGTGCCGAGGTCGGCGAGCCTGGACCTGAACGGCTCGGCGGTGGGGGCGAAGCCGGATCCGAGGATCAGCGTGCGCCAGGTGGCGCGCAGCGCGTCGTAGGCGTCGGCGGCGCCCGCCCGCGGGGCGCCGACGGTCCCCAGGGCGAGGGCCGAGGCGCCCGTCGCGTACAGAAAGCCACGGCGGGACCAGGGAGCGGTCATGGGGACTCCAGCCCGGAGAGGGGGAAGGGGAGGGAGGGTTCACACGGCGACGTGAACGGTTTGTACACGCCGCACTTCGTTCGCTCAAGAACTCGCGCACAAATGATCGATTGATCGATCCGCCGCCGGGCCGGTCGACGGTGGTTACAGCGGCCCGGACCTCGCCCTACACTGGCCACCCTTCTGCATGGTGAGGAGCTCGCGGGTGCTCTACTACATCCTCAAGTACGCAGTTCTGGGGCCCCTGTTGAGACTGCTGTTCCGGCCCCGGCTGGAAGGACTCGAGCACATCCCCGAGGAGGGCCCGGCGATCGTCGCCGGCAATCACCTCTCCTTCTCGGACCACTTCCTGATGCCGGTGATGCTGAAGCGGCGCATCACCTTCCTCGCCAAGCAGGAGTACTTCACCGGGCCCGGCATCAAGGGCCGGCTGACCGCCGCGTTCTTCCGGGCGGTCGGGCAGATCCCGGTGGACCGGTCCGGCAAGGAGGCGGGGAAGGCCGCGATCCGGGAGGGGCTCGGGGTGCTCGCCAAGGACGAGCTGCTCGGCATCTACCCGGAGGGCACCCGCTCGCCCGACGGGAAGCTGTACAAGGGCAAGGTGGGCGTCGCGGTGATGGCCATCCGGAGCGGGGCTCCGGTGATCCCGTGCGCCATGGTCGGCACCTTCGAGATCCAGCCGCCCGGCCAGGTGGTGCCGAAGATCAAGCGGGTCTCGATCCGCTTCGGCGAGCCGCTCGACTTCTCCCGCTACGCGGGGATGGAGGGCGAGAAGGCCATCCTGCGGGCGGTCACCGACGAAATCACGTACAAGGTCATGGAGTTGTCGGGCCAGGAGTACGTGGACCGGTACGCGGCCGATGTGAAGGCGGAGGAGTCGCGCCGGTTCAGGGGCCTCATCAGCTGAGGCCGGACGGGCCCGGAAGTTCCCCGGAGCGCTCGGCCGTGGGCGGATCCGCGCAGGGCGAAACGCTCTGGCCGCCGTGATCGGCGCGGGCGTAGCGTCCGGTCCATGAGCAAGGGAACAGCGTTCGTCATCGGCGCCACGGGACAGATCGGGCGGGTCGCCGTGCGCGCGCTCGCCGAGGACGGCTGGCAGGTGCGGGCCGCCTCACGAGGCGGCGGCGGGGACGACGGCTGGCCCGGGGAGGTGCGGCGGGTCCGGCTCGACCGCGAGGACGGCGCCGCGCTCGCCGCGGCCCTCGGGGACGGCGCCGACGTCGTGGTCGACATGGTGGCGTACGGGCAGGACCACGCACGGCAGCTGACCGCGCTCGCCGGCCGGATCGGGTCGGCGGTGGTGATCTCCAGCGGCGCGGTGTACGAGGACGACAGGGGCCGCAGCTTCGACACCCAGGGCGAGCCCGACGGCTCGCCCCGCTATCCGGTGCCGATCCCGGAGTCGCTGGCCACGGTCGCCCCCGGCGGGGCGACGTACGGCACCCGGAAGATCGCCCTCGAACAGGAGCTGCTCGGCTCCCCGATCCCCTCCACGCTGCTGCGCGCGGGGGCGGTCCACGGCCCGTACGGCCGGACACCGCGCGAACTGTACTTCGTGAAGAGGGCGTTGGACGGGCGCCCGGTGCGGGTGCTCGCGTACAACGGCGAGAGCCGGTTCCACCCCGCGCACGTGTCCAACATCGCGGAGCTGATCAGGCTGGCCGCACACCGCCCCGGCGACCGCGTTCTGAACGCGGCGGACGGCGAGGCCCCGACTGTCGCCGAGATCGCCACGGCCGTCGACGCGGTCCTCGGCGTGAGCGGCGAGCTCGTCCTCGTGGACGGGCCGGCACCGCAGGGCAGGATCGGCAGCACGCCGTGGAGCACCCCGCATCCGATCGTGTACGACATGACGGCGGCCGAGCGGGAGCTGGGCTACCGCCCGGTGACGGGGTACGTGGAGTCGCTGCCGGCCACGGTCGAGTGGCTGGCCGGGCAGTTGCGGGGCCGGGAGTGGAGCGAGGCGTTCCCGGCCATGGCCAGGAACTACGCCGCCGTCGGCCTGTTCGACTACGCGGCCGAGGACGCGTGGCTTGCGGGACGGGCGTAACGGCACCGCCGGGGCGTCCGCGACCGGACGCGAGGCGCGAGGGAAAGGGGCGGCCGGAGCACTCCCGGCCGCCCCCTCACTCAACCAGTGAGCTCAACTACCGCCTACGGAACGGGCGTCGCGTGCGGGGTGCACGTGTAGTCGGCCTTGTCGGTCTTGCCGGTGAGCAGGTAGTCGTCCACGCGCGAGTTGATGCACGGGTTGACGAGACCGGTCACACCGTGCGAACCGGCGCCCTTCTCGATGACGAGACGCGAGTTCTTGAAGGCCTTGTGCAGCTCGACGGCACCGTGGAACGGGGTGGCGGCGTCATTGGTGGACTGCACGATCAGGACCTGCGGGAGGCCCTTGCCGGTCTTGACCTCGATGGGGTTGTGCTGCTTGGTGGGCCAGGTGGCACACGGCAGGTTCATCCAGGCGTTGGACCAGGTCAGGAACGGATAGTCCTTGTTCAGACGGGTGTTGTCCCGGTCCCACTTGCGCCAGCTGGTCGGCCACTTGGCGTCCGCGCACTCGACGGCCGTGTAGACCGCGTTGCCGTTCTCGGAGGCGATGTTGCCCGCGATGTCCGTCATGTCGGACGCGGCGGCCGCGACGACCGGCTTGCTGTTACCGGCGGCGTAGGCGCTGAGCGCCTGGGCGACCGGCACCCAGTACGAGTCGTAGTAGGGGGCCTTCTGGAAGAACCCGAGCAGCTCGGCCGGGCCGACCTTGCCGTCGAGCGGGCTCTTCTTGGCGTCGGCGCGCAGCTTCAGCCACTGCGCCTCGACCTGCGCCCGGGTGGTGCCGAGGTGGAACTTGGCGTCGTACTTGGCGACCCAGTCCTCCCACTCGTTCCAGCGGGCCTGGAAGGCGACGTCCTGCTCCAGGTTGGCCTGGTACCAGATGTTGTCCTGGTCCGGGTTGACCACGCTGTCCACGATCATGCGGCGGACGTGCGAGGGGAACAGCGTGCCGTAGACCGCGCCCAGGTAGGTGCCGTAGGAGACGCCCAGGTAGTTGAGCTTCTTCTCACCGAGCGCGGCACGGATGACGTCCATGTCGCGGGCGGTGTTCGGCGTGGTCATGTACGGCAGCATCCAGCCGCTGCGCTCGGCACAGCCGTCCGCGTACTCGGCGGCGAGCTTGCGCTGGGCGCGCTTGTCGGCCTCGCTGCTCGGCACCGGGTCGGCCTTGGGGCCCTTGGCGTACTCCTGCGGGTCCACGCACGAGATCGGCGTGGAGTGGCCCACGCCGCGCGGGTCGAAGCCCACGAAGTCGTACGCCTTCGAGGTGTTCGTCCAGAGCGGGTTCTTCTTGGTCACCCGGGTGGGGAACTGCATGCCCGAGCCGCCGGGGCCGCCCGGGTTGTAGACGAGGGCACCCTGGCGCTCGGCCTTGGTGCCGGTGCTGCCGATGCGGTCGACGGCGAGCTTGATCTGCTTGCCGTTGGGCCGGCTGTAGTCGAGCGGAACGCTGACGTAGCCGCACTGGATGGGCTTGGCGATCGCCCAGTCCGTGGGACAGTCCGTCCAGTTGATGCCCTGCTTGGCCGCCCTGTCGGCAGCGACCTGCGCGCCACGCGCCTCGGACCAACCGTGGTCGCGGTTGTCGGCGTTGGCGACCGGAGCCGCTATCGCGCCCACCATCAGCGTGCCCGCGATCAGTGTGCCGGCCGAGCCGAGCACTGCGGTGCGTCTCAAGTGGTACCTCCCCCTGCTGAAGTGCGCTGTCAGTCTCAGCGCTCCGTTTGGGCCTGTCGGGGGATCCTTTCGTCTGTGAGCCCACTGTGCACAGGCCGTACAGGTGTTTTTTTACCGAACCGATAGCCGGTGCGCGGTGTTCCGCTGAGCGGTCAGCGTGTCGCGAGGTGGCTTCGCAGGGCGTCGTCGAGGGTGTGGCGCAGCAGCCGGGCGTCCGGCGCGACGGCCGTGACGAGCAGCGCGGGCCCGGCGAGCGGGGTCAGTACGGCGTGGTCGCCGAGCAGCCGCGGCTCGGCCGGACGGTCGGCGAACTCCGGGTCGACGACGAGCAGTTGGCCCGCCGCGCGGTGCCCGCCGAGCACCGCCGCCCCGTCCCAGCCGCCGGGCGCCCCCGGCCCGTGGGCCAGCTCCTGGTCGAGGAGCGGGCGGCCCGCGCGGTGCACGGTGAGGCGGCTGACGAGGGTGCCGGGCGGCTCGCCGTGCCGTCCGAGCACCTGCTCCTCGCGGAAGACCAGCCGGGCGCCGGGCGCGAGGTCGATGCGGGTGCGCAGGGCGAGGTCGCTGCCGCCCGCCGAGATGAGCTGCTCGGGCAGCCAGCGCAGTTCGGCGCCCTCGCCGACGGTGAGCCGTACGTCGTAGTGGGCGCGCTCGCCGTCCCGGCCGGGCAGCGCGATGGTGGCGGCCGCCGAGTCGACGTGCAGCCTCGCCCCGTCGCGCGCCTCGGCCTCGACGGCGATCCGGTCGCCGCCCAGCGGTGCGCTCATCGCGCCGACGACGGTGACCCGGTGGTAGGGGCCGCCGGCCCGGGTGCGGCGCAGCGCCAGCGGGCCCTCGCCCTCCAGTACGGGCAGGCCTTCGGGGGTGGCGACGATACGGGCGGTGGCGCGCACCCCGCGCGCGCCGAGGGTCAGGCCGCCCATGCCGCGAGCTGCTCCCGCACCCAGCCGGCGACCTGGGCGACGCCCTCGTCGGACCTCAACGACTGGAAGACGACGGGAAGTTCGTCCCGCTGCTCCTTCGCGTCCCGGGCCATCCGCGCCAGGTCGGAGCCGACGTAGGGCGCGAGGTCGGTCTTGTTGATCACCAGCAGATCGGCGGTGGTGACCCCCGGGCCGCCCTTGCGCGGGATGTCGTCACCGCCGGCCACGTCGATGACGAAGATCTGGGCGTCGACGAGACCCTTGGAGAAGGTGGCTGTGAGATTGTCGCCGCCGGACTCGACGAGGATCAGATCGAGCGGTCCGACCGTGTCCTCCAGGTCCTCGACGGCTTCGAGGTTGGCGGAGATGTCGTCCCGGATGGCGGTGTGCGGGCAGGCGCCCGTCTCCACGGCCTGGATCCGCTCGGGCGGCAGCACGGCGTTGCGCAGCAGGAACGCGGCGTCCTCGCGGGTGTAGATATCGTTGGTGACGACGGCGATGGAGAGCTGGTCGCGCAGGGCCCGGCAGAGTGCGGCGACGGTGGCGGTCTTCCCGGACCCGACGGGCCCCCCGAGTCCGACGCGCAACGCCCTGCGGCGGCCGTCGGGCCGGTGGGCGTCGGCGCTGACGGGGGCGGGGCCTTCGTGGGAGTGGTCGAGGTGCATGGGGTCTCCAGGTCGAGTGTGCGCCTTGGGGCGCGAACGGGGGTCGGGGGTCGGGGCTCCCTGACGGGGCCGCGCCTCCTAGGACGCGAACAGCCGTACCGGCCAGGCCGCATGTGCCTCGGCCATGACGTCCAGGAGCGGGGCCGACGCCGCGGGCAGCGCGTCGACCCCGTCGAGGACCGCCTCCGCCGCGGCGAGGGCGGCCTGGCGGGCCACCGCGTCCAGCTCCGGCGCGAGCCGGGCGAGGACGCCCGTCGCGTCGAACGGGTCGAGGCTCAGCAGCCGGACGACCGCCGTGGCCGGCCCGCTCACCGCCTCGTACGCCACGCAGTGCCCCGCGTCCTCGGGCCCGAGCCCGGCCGCACGGGCGGCGAGGCCGAGCACGATGGGCTGGTGGGCGCCGCGCGGCCGGGCCGCGGCCAGCGCGTCGAGTTCGGCGGACGGCCAGGTGGCACGGGCCGCCCGCATCATCTGGCGGCCGAGCTTGCGGGCGGTGGCCCGCAGGGCGGGAGACGGGGTGCGGGCGTCGGCCGCCTCGTCCAGGAGGAGGGGGTCGAGGCCCGCGGCGGCCGCCGCCGCGAGCCCGGCGGCGGTGCGGCCCGCGGTGTGCAGCCGGCCCCGGCAGAACTCCGCGAGGTCGGCGGCGGTGCGGATGCGGCCCGCCTTGACGGCCGCCTCGGCACCGCCGGAGTGGGCATGGCCCCCGGCGGGGAAGCGGCCGTCGGCGAGGACGAGCAGGGCAGCGCGACTCATGTGATGACAGCCCGTCAGAAGAGGAAGTACCGCTGGGCCATGGGCAGTTCGGCGGCCGGAGCGGGCTCCACCACGTCCCCGTCGATGGTCACGGTGAACGTGTCCGGGTCGACCCGGACGTCCGGCAGCGCGTCGTTCTCGCGCATGTCCGCCTTGCTCACCCGGCGGGTGTTCTCGATGGCCACGAACCGCTTGTCCAGACCGAGCCGTTCGGGCAGCCCGTCCTCCAGTGCCGCCTGCGACACGAAGTTGAGGGAGTTGGCGGCGGGCGCCTTGCCGAGCGCGCCGAACATGGGGCGCGGCAGGACCGGCTGCGGGGTGGGGATCGACGCGTTCGCGTCGCCCATCTGCGCGTACGCGATCTGGCCGCCCTTGATGACGAGCTGCGGCTTGACGCCGAAGAACGCGGGCTCCCACAGCACGAGGTCGGCGAGCTTGCCGGACTCGACCGAGCCGATCTCGCGGTCCAGGCCCTGGGCGACCGCCGGGTTGATCGTGTACTTGGCGACATAGCGCCGCACCCGGTGGTTGTCGGCCCGTCCGTCACCGGCGAGCGCGCCCCGGCGCACCTTCATGACGTGCGCGGTCTGCCAGGTGCGCAGCACGACCTCGCCGATCCGGCCCATCGCCTGGGAGTCGGAGGAGATGATCGAGATGGCGCCGAGGTCGTGCAGGTAGTCCTCGGCGGCGATGGTGGAGGGCCGGATGCGGGACTCGGCGAACGCCAGGTCCTCCGGCACCGCCGGGTTGAGGTGGTGGCACACCATCAGCATGTCGAGGTGTTCCTCGATGGTGTTGACGGTGTGCGGCCGGGTCGGGTTGGTGGAGCTGGGCAGCACGTTGGGCTGCGAGACGACGGTGATGATGTCGGGCGCGTGCCCGCCGCCCGCGCCCTCGGTGTGGTACGCGTGGATCGAGCGGCCCGCGATGGCGGCGAGGGTGTCGCCGACGAAGCCGGCCTCGTTCAACGTGTCGGTGTGGATGGCGAGTTGGGCGCCGGTCTCGTCGCAGACGCTCAGGCAGGCGTCGATGACGGCGGGGGTCGCGCCCCAGTCCTCGTGAATCTTGAACCCGAGTGCGCCGCCGCGCAGTTGGGAGTGCATGGCCTCGCGCGACATGGTGTTGCCCTTGCCGAGCAGCCCGATGTTGACGGGCGCGTTCTCCAGCGCGGCGAACATGCGGGCCAGGTGCCAGGGGCCCGGCGTGATGGTGGTGGCCTTGGTGCCCTCGGCGGGCCCGGTGCCGCCGCCGACCAGGGTGGTGATGCCCGAGGACAGCGCCTGGTCGATGAGGGTGGGCGAGATGAAGTGGACGTGGGTGTCGACGGCTCCCGCGGTGAGGATCTTCCCGTTGCCCGCGATGATCTCGGTCTCGGGGCCGATGACGAGGTCGGGGTGGACGCCGTCCATGGTGTCGGGGTTGCCGGCCTTGCCGATCCCGGTGATCCGTCCGTCACGGATGCCCACGTCCGCCTTGACGATGCCCCAGTGGTCGATGATCACGGCGCCGGTGACAACGGTGTCGGGCGCGCCTTCGGCGCGGGTGGTGCGCGCCTGCCCCATGGATTCGCGGATCACCTTGCCGCCGCCGAACACCGCCTCGTCGCCCGACCGTCCGGGACCGCCCGAGCGGTCCTCCTCGATCTCGACGAGGAGTGCGGTGTCGGCGAGCCGGATGCGGTCGCCGGTGGTGGGGCCGAAAAGGTCGGCGTAGACGGCACGGTCGAGGTCAGTCATCGAGGGAGCCTCCGGTCTCGCCGCGCAGCCCGGGCACGATGCGCCGGCCGGCCAGGGGGACGAGCTCTACGTCTACGGGAATGCCGGGTTCGAAGCGGACGGCGGTGCCCGCGGCGATGTTGAGTCGCTTGCCCCGGGCAACCGTACGGTCGAAGTCGAGGCCCGGATTGGCCTCGGCGAAGTGGTAGTGGGAGCCGACCTGGACGGGCCGGTCGGCGGCGTTGAGTACGGTCATCCGCACGATCGGGCGGCCCTCGTTGAGGGCGATGGGGTCCTCGGCGAAGAGGATCTCTCCGGGAATCACGGCGGTCTCCCCCGTCAGACGATCGGTTCGTGGACGGTGACGAGCTTGGTGCCGTCGGGGAAGGTCGCCTCGACCTGGACGTCGTGGATCATCTCCGGGATGCCCGGCATGACGTCGTCGCGGGAGAGCAACTTCCGTCCGGACGCCATGAGTTCGGCGACGGTGCGGCCGTCGCGAGCGCCTTCGAGGATGTGCGAGGTGATCAGTGCGACGGATTCGGGGTGGTTGAGCTTCACCCCGCGGGCCCTGCGCTTCTCTGCCACGTCCGCGGCTACATGGATGAGCAGCCGTTCCTGCTCGTGCGGCGTCAGTTGCACGCTTTCCACCTCACACTCGTGCCCTTCCCGCCACGGACAGCCGTGGACGGGCCCAGCGAGCGTCCGGGGCGGAGACCGACCGGACCGGCACCTTCCGCCCGAACGCAGCGGAACCGTATCCGACTTCAACATCCTGTTGAGGACCATCTCCCGGCCCCTTGGCCAGCCATTGCACGTTAGGGCGCAAGTTTTTCCGGCGCGTTAACTGACACTTTAGAAAGCCATGATCATTAAAAGGGCGCCGAAGCGGGGTCAGTGCGTGTATAGGGCACCCACACGCGCCTCATGCGCCCCTCGCACCCCGCACTCCCGTCCTCAGTCCCCGATGCGCGGGTCCCGGTGCTCCGCGGCGATCCCGAAGCGCCGGGGTTCGGCGGGCGGGGCGGCCGGCAGATGGCGCACGGAGGACAGGGACGTGATCACCTGCTCCTCCGGCTCGGCCTCCAGTTTCTCCAGGTCGGCGGCGGACACCAGGGCGACGAGCGGCTTTCCGTGCCGCGTCACCACGACCCGCTCCCCGCCGTACACCACGCGGTTGATCAGCTCCGCGAGCTCTGCGCGGGCTTGCGTCACCGGAATCTCGTAGGCCATGCCGTCCAGCTTAGACGCCGCCCGACGGGGCCGACGAGATCAGCGCGGGACGGCAAGTGCGCAGGTCAGAGGCGCATCTCCGGATCTTGCCGGTATCGCGCCGACAGGCGGGCCGCCACTCGGGGCCCGCCGTCCGGCGCGCGGGCCTCAGGCGGCCGCGGCGCCCGCTTCCCACGCCGTCCTGGCCTCGACCGCGTATACGTCCACGTACTCCTGCTCGGACAGCCTCTGCACCGCGTACATGATCTCGTCCGTCACGGCCCGCAGCACCAGGCGCTCGTCCTCCATCCCGGCGTAGCGCGAGAAGTCCAGGGGCTCCCCGAACCGGAGGGTGACCGGTACGCGCCGGGGCAGCCTGCGCCCCTTCGGCTGCGCCTCGAACGTACCGATGATCGCGACCGGCACCACCGGGGCGCCGGAGCGCAGCGCCATGGCCGCGACCCCGACCTTGCCCTTGTAGAGGCGCCCGTCGTGCGAGCGCGTCCCCTCCGGGAAGACCCCCAACACCCCTTCCCCGTCCAGGACTTGGAGCGCGGTGTCGATCGCCGCCCGGGCCGCGTCCTTGCCGGAGCGGTCGACCGGGATCTGGCCGAGCGCGCGGAAGAACGCGGCCGTCGCCCGGCCCGTGAGGCCCGGCGCGGTGAAGTACTCCTGCTTCGCCAGGAAGGTGAGCCGGCGCCGCAGCGTCACGCCGAGCAGGAACTGATCGGTGAACGACTGGTGATTCCCCGCGAGGATCACCGCACCTGCCTCGGGTACCCGCCCGGCCCCCTCGACGCTCGGGCGGAACAGCCACCGCAGCAGCGGCAGCAGCACGAGACGGAATGCGAAATAGAACACTTCAGTGAGCCCTCTCCCCAGGTGACCCCCGCGCCGACGCACGCTAGCCATCCGGGGGATGCGCGGGGAGAGCGCCTAATGAGCCAGCCCGGGTCGTCAGCCGGGCCCCGTAACGGCGCGAATCTCCCGCTCGCTCACAGCGAAACACCCTCCGACCTGCCCCTTCTCGCAAGAAGCGACGACGCCTCTATCTGTGCGTTCTGTACGTCCTGTACGTTTCTCAAGAGGCCTTCCGGTCCCCCGGTCGAGGAGAGGTACGTCATGAACCACCGCCCTGCCGCCCGCCATGTACTCCCGCAGTTCGAGGAGCGCACCGCCCTCGGCACCCGCACGCTCGATCCGTACTCCAAGCTCTTCGAGGAGCGGATCGTCTTTCTCGGCACCCCGGTCGACGACGCGTCGGCCAACGATGTGATGGCCCAGTTCATGCACCTGGAGCACGCGGACCCGGACCGGGACATCTCGCTGTACATCAACTCCCCCGGTGGCTCGCTCACCGCGATGACCGCGATCCACGACACGATGCGGTTCGTGGGCTGTGATGTGCAGACGTTCTGTCTGGGCCAGGTGAGCTCGGTTGCGGCGGTGCTGCTCGCGGCCGGGACCCCCGGCAAGCGGGCCGTGCAGCCCGCCTCCCGGGTGCTCCTCCAGCAGCCCTCCATCGAGGAGCCGATGCGCGGCCAGCCCTCCGACCTGGAGATCCACGCGGCCGAAATCCTGCGCGGCCGGGCCCTGTTGACGGAGCTGCTCGCCCAGTACACCGGCAAGGACCCCGAGCGGGTGGCCGCCGACATCGAGCGGGACGTGGTCTTCGACGCCGCGGGCGCCGTGGCGTACGGGCTGGCCGACCATGTGCTCGAAAGCCGCAAGACGTCGCTGCGCGGCAGGTGAAGTGCCGTGCTGCCACCGGAACTTCCGCCGCTGCCGGCGCTCACGCGCGCCGAGTCCGAGTTCATCGACTCCTATCTCGCGGTGGTCGACCTGCTCGGCCGGATCAACCCGGCGCACGGCCATGACACCTACGCGGCCCTGCGGGCGGCCCAGGCCCTGGTCGGCCGGGCGGCCTCGCTCAAGGACGCGCTCACGCTGATGCACGCGCGCGGCGAGTCGCGGGTGCACGCTCAGACGCTGACGCGGGCGCTGCGCGTGCTGGACGGTGAGCGACGCGCGGGCCGCCTCACGGTGCCCCCGCAGTCGACGATGTGAGGAGGCCGAGTGGCGCCGGGGGTACCCGACGCGCTCAAGTAACGGGCGAAACGAACCAAACGGGCTACCCCCGTTCGGCTCACCGGAGGCCCTTTTCACTGACCCTTATGAGTCGCTTATGGCCTGTGGCTCCTGTGCTGAAACGATCCTTCCGTCGCAGGTAAGAGGCTCGTCAACCCCGTTCGGAGGAGCGTCCATCCGCCCCTGTCCACCCGAATGGGGCACTCGTGAGGAGCCTCACAGAAACCCGTTTTGGGCGGTAAATCCGACAGTCGGTGCGTGAAGATCCCTGAGACGACAAGCCCCCGCCACCGCGGCGGGGCGGTCCGGGCGGACGCCGAGTCCTGCCGCCGTTCCGGACGTCTGGTCGACAGGAGTGGACCGGCAGGAGTGGAGGACCCGATTTCTTCGGGGCGGCCGGACCACGGCCGTCCCTCGGGGTGAAGCCGTTCGCGCGGCCGGGCATCTTCGCCAGTCCGAACCCGACAGGTCATCCTTCGCAGGCGGTTTGACGAAGGGTTGCGCATGACTGCGCAGACACACGTCCCGTCCCTGACGGTCCGGCTCGGCACCGTCTGTGCGCTCGCTCTCGCCGTCACGGGCGGGACGACGCTGGCCCCGGGCAGCACGTCCGAGGCCAACGCCGCGGCCGTGGCCGCCCGGGCGCTCCATGTGGCCGCCTCGAAGAAGGGATCGCCCTATCAGTTCGGCGCCTCGGGGCCCTCTCGCTTCGACTGCTCGGGGCTCACGCTGTACTCGTTCAAGCAGGCGGGCCGCAAGCTGCCCCGCTCGGCGCAGCAGCAGTACAACAGCTCCCGGCACGTCACCGCGTCCTCCCGCAAGGCCGGGGACCTGGTGTTCTTCCACTCCGGAGGCAGCGTCTACCACGTGGGGATCTACGCCGGGAACGGCCGGATCTGGCACTCCCCCAAGACCGGTGCCGTGGTCCGTCTGGAACGGATCTGGAGCAACACCGTCTGGTACGGGCGGGTGGGCTGACACCCCGTCGGCCCGTCCCCGGCACGCGTCCGACGCCCCGGGGAGGCTCAGGCGCGCCCCGTGGGCCTACTGGCCGCTCTGGACCGACGCGGTCCACGGCAGGGCGATCCAGACCGTCTTGCCGCCGTCCGCCGTGGGCGCGACCGAGAGCCGGCCGCCGGACTCGGCCGCGAGCCAGCGGATGATCACCATGCCCCGGCCGTTGTCCTGCTGGACGGCCGCGGGCAATCGTTTCGGCCAGCGCGGGTGGCTGTCGGTGACGCCGATCCGCAACTCCGCCTCGCGCTCCAGATGGATGTCGACGGTGAAGGTGGGCGACTGGCCGAAGGTGTGCTGAACCGCGTTGGTGGCGAGTTCCGACACGATGAGCCGGACCGTGTCGGCGGCCTCGGCATCGGAGGGCAGGCCCCAGTCCGTGAGGATCCCGGCGACGTACCGCCGTGCCGCGGAGACCGAGGCGGGAGCGCTCGGCAGAGTGACGGTTGCTTCGAGGTGGTCTGCCATGGCGACGCTTTCCCTTTCCCACCCGGGCCGATTGTTGACTCGTGGCGGATGAGCGCTCGCGAAGACGACTACGGCCTCGGATTGTGCTTCGCGCCAGAGTGCCACTCATCGTGCCGGTCTCGGGTGCGATCCACCAAGATATGCATATATCTGTCGCTCAAAGCGGTGAACTGTCCGACGGCAGAGCGTATTTGGGCTCACACTTACCCATCGCCGGAGGCGAAGGAGGCGGCCATGGGGCATGGACCGGCGGTGCGCAGGCGCAAGCTCGGCGAGGAACTGCGCAAGCTGCGGGACGGCACGGGGCTCACGAGCGGGGCGGCGGCGTCCCTGGTCGGCTGGCACCAGTCGAAGGTGAGCCGGATCGAGACCGGACGCAGCGGTGCGAAGCCCGCGGACGTGGCCCGGCTGCTCGACGCGTACGGGGTCGGCGACCCCCAACTCCGGGCGCTCCTTGAGGCATTGGCCGACTCGGCGGGCAGCGGCGGGGTCGACTGGGCGCACGCGTACCGGGGTCTGCTGCCGCCGCAGTACCGCGACTTCATCAGCCTGGAGTCGCAGGCGCGTTCGGCGCGCACCCTGGAGACCTCGGTGGTGCCCGGCCTGTTGCAGACACCGGCGTACGCGCGGGCGGTGACGCGGGCCGCGCTCGGCGGACTTCCGCCGGACAAGGTGGACACGCTCGTGGAGGTGCGGATCGCGCGCCAGGAGGTGCTGCGCGGGGATCCGCCGCTGATGCTCAGCGCGGTCCTGGACGAGGCGGTGCTGCGCCGGCGGGTGGGCGGCCGGGAGGCCATGCGGGAGCAGTTGTGGCACCTGCTGGAGGTGGCCTCGCTGCCGCACGTGCGGTTACAGGTCATCCCCTTCCAGCACGGCGGCTATGTCGGCCTCACCGGGCCTTTCATTATGTTTTCCTTTC
Organism: Streptomyces sp. NPDC001828; assembly: GCF_042892175.1. Lineage (NCBI taxonomy): Bacteria > Bacillati > Actinomycetota > Actinomycetes > Kitasatosporales > Streptomycetaceae > Streptomyces > Streptomyces sp. NPDC001828. Next base: position 113,996 of record NZ_JBIATV010000001.1, on the reverse strand, counting down.
CGGCCATTTCCGATCTGGATGTGGTTGTTATCGACCACTTGACGAGTAGCCTCTATCTCGAGCGGAGAGAAGACCTTGAGGCGTACAGTGCCGCGTTCAAGACCGTCCAGGCACTCGCGCTTTCCTCCGAGGAATCGTCGGATCTCATCGCCAGAACGGCCCGGGAAGGACCGGGCTAGTTCCCGGCGAGTGGGGAGGCATGATGTCCGCACGCCCTGCGCAAGTTCCTTCCAGTACGTCCCTCACCGGTGCCACCTGGCGGCGCAGCAGCCGCAGCGTGGGCATGAACAACTGTGTCGAGACGGCCCGGCTCAATGGCGAGCTGCTTGCCGTACGCGACTCCCAACGGATCGACGGGCCCGCGCTGCTCTTCGGCGCACCCGCCTGGCAACGCTTCATCTCCACTGTCACGCAGTCGAGTTGACGGTTCGTCACGCCGTGGGCGCGGTCCTGAGGACCGTGCCCACCGCCATGTCGATCTGGCTTTCCGTCAGATCCGCCCGGGCGGTCAGCCTGATCCGCGAGATGCCGTCCGGCACCGACGGCGGACGGAAGCAGCCCACCACGAGCCCGGCCGCCCGGCAGTCGGCGGCCCAGGCCACCGCGGCCTCGGGTGAGGGAGCCCGCACGGAGACCACCGCGGCGTCGGGGCGTACCGCCAGGTGTCCGGCGGCGGTGATCCTGGCGTGCAGCTCGGCCGCGACGGCACGGGCCCGGCCCGCCAACTCCGGCTCCCGGCGCAGCAGTCGAAGGGCCGCCAGCGCCCCGCCGGCGGCCGCCGGGGCGAGGCCCGTGTCGAAGATGAAGGTGCGGGCCGCGTTCACCAGGTGACGGATGACCCGGGCCGGGCCGAGGACCGCGCCGCCCTGGCTGCCGAGGGACTTGGACAGGGTGACGGTGGCGACCGTGTCGCCGGCGCCCGCGAGCCCGGCGGCATGCGGCGCGCCGCGTCCGCCCTCGCCGAGGACACCGAGCCCGTGTGCGTCGTCCACGACCAGCGCGGCCCCGAACTCCCGGCAGAAGGCGGCCAGTTGGAGCAGCGGCGCGGCGTCCCCGTCCACCGAGAACACCGAGTCCGATACGACGAGCCCGGGCCCGCCGTGGGCGTCCAGGGCCTTGCGGACGGCCTCGGGTTCGGCGTGCGGGACGACCTCGGTGCGGGCCCGGGCGAGACGGCAGCCGTCCACGATGGAGGCGTGGTTGCCCGCGTCGGAGACGATCAGCGAGCCGTGCGGACCGAGCGCGGTGAGGGCCGCCAGGTTCGCCGCGTACCCGGAGGAGAAGACGAGGGCGGCCTCGAAGCCGCAGAAATCGGCCAGTTCGCGCTCCAGTTCCGCGTGCAGCGCGGTGGTGCCCGTGACCAGGCGCGAGCCGGTGGCGCCCGCGCCCCAGCGCTGGGCGGCGCCGGCCGCGCCCGCGATGACCTCGGGGTGCCGGGTGAGGCCCAGGTAGTCGTTGCTCGCCAGGTCCAGGAGGTCCTGGCCGGCGGCGCGCGGCCGCAGCGTGCGGACCAGACCGGCGCGCTCGCGGCGCTCCGATTCTGCGTCGATCCAGTCGAACGGCGCTCGCGGCATGGTGGAGTCCCTTTTTGTAGGCTGCCGACAGACCCTAGCCGGTGCCATGCCCGGTCATGGTGTGGCGATACACACACCTCAAACGGGCTGTGTTGTGGGATCCCTACCTTGGCCAGGGGCGGTGCCGTGCGCGAAGATCGGCGCCATGGACCTGCTGAACACGCTGGTGGACAAGGGGTTGCGGCGCGAACTGCCGACCCGCGAAGAGGCACTCGCCGTACTGGCGACCTCCGACGACGAACTGCTCGATGTGGTGGCCGCGGCCGGCAAGGTGCGCCGCCAGTGGTTCGGCCGCCGGGTGAAGCTGAACTATCTGGTCAACCTGAAGTCGGGCCTGTGCCCCGAGGACTGTTCGTACTGCTCCCAGCGGCTCGGCTCCAAGGCCGACATCCTCAAGTACACCTGGCTCAAGCCCGACGAGGCCTCGAAGGCGGCGGCCGCGGGCGTGGCGGGCGGCGCGAAGCGGGTCTGCCTGGTGGCCAGCGGCCGCGGCCCCACGGACCGCGACATCGCCCGGGTCTCCGAGACCATCGAGGCGATCAAGGAGCAGAACGAGGGCGTCGAGGTCTGCGCGTGCCTCGGGCTGCTCTCCGACGGCCAGGCCGAGCGGCTGCGGGCGGCCGGCGCGGACGCGTACAACCACAACCTGAACACGTCCGAGGCGACGTACGGGGACATCACGACCACGCACACCTACCAGGACCGCGTGGACACCGTGACCAAGGCGCACGACGCGGGTCTTTCGGCCTGCTCGGGGCTGATCGCGGGCATGGGCGAGTCCGACGAGGACCTGGTGGACGTCGTCTTCTCGCTGCGCGAGCTGGACCCGGACTCGGTGCCGGTGAACTTCCTGATCCCGTTCGAGGGCACTCCGCTCGCCAAGGAGTGGAACCTCACCCCGCAGCGCTGCCTGCGCATCCTCGCCATGACCCGGTTCGTGTGCCCGGACGTCGAGGTGCGGCTCGCCGGCGGCCGCGAGGTGCATCTGCGCTCGATGCAGCCGCTCGCCCTGAACCTGGTCAACTCGATCTTCCTGGGCGACTACCTCACCAGTGAGGGCCAGGCCGGACAGGCCGACCTCGACATGATCGCGGACGCCGGGTTCGAGGTGGAGGGCGCCGGCACCACGACCCTGCCGCGCCACCGCGCCGACGCGCTCGCCGCCTCGGGCTGCGGCACGGGCCCGGCGGGCTGCGGCTCGCACGAGGACAGCGGCTGCGGCTCCCACGAGGGCGGCGGCTGCGGGCCCTGCGGCGGCCACGGCGCGCCCGAGGTGCCCGAGGTGCCCGAGCAGGTGCCCGCCGACCAGGCGCGCACGGACCTGGTCGCGGTGCGCCGCCGGGGTGCCGGAACGGACCTCGCGCCCAATGCCTGAGCACTCCCCCGCGGACCTGCTCGAACTGGACCGCCGGCACGTCTGGCACCCGTACGGCCCGATGCCCAACCGGCAGGAGCAGCTCCTGGTCGAGTCGGCGTCGGGCGTGCGGCTCCGGCTCGCCGAACCGGCACACGGGCAGCGCGAGTTGATCGACGGGATGGCGTCCTGGTGGTCGGCCGTGCACGGCTACAACCACCCGGTGCTCAACGAGGCGGTGCGTGCCCAGCTGGACCGGATGAGCCACGTCATGTTCGGCGGGCTCACGCACGAGCCCGCCGTCCGGCTCGCCGCCCGGCTCGTCGAGATCACTCCCGAACCGCTCCAGCACGTCTTCCTCAGCGACTCGGGTTCGGTCTCGGTCGAGGTGGCCGTGAAGATGTGCCTGCAGTACTGGCGCTCGGTCGGACAGCCGCGCAAGCAGCGCCTGCTCACCTGGCGCGGCGGCTACCACGGCGACACCTGGCAGCCGATGTCGGTGTGCGACCCCGAGGGCGGGATGCACGAGCTGTGGCAGGGCGCGCTGCCCAAGCAGGTGTTCGTGGACGCCCCGCCGGCCGTGTTCGACGAGGCGTACGCGCGCGAGCTGCGCGAGGCGGTCGCACGGCACGCCGACGAGGTGGCCGCGGTGATCGTGGAGCCGGTCGTGCAGGGCGCGGGCGGTATGCGCTTCCACGCGCCGGAGTATCTGCGGGTGCTGCGCGAGGCCTGTGACGAGTACGGCGTGCTGCTCGTGTTCGACGAGATCGCCTCCGGCTTCGGCCGCACCGGTGCGCTGTTCGCGGCGGACCACGCGGCGCTCTCACCGGACGTCATGTGCGTCGGCAAGGCGCTGACCGGCGGCTATCTGTCGATGGCGGCGACGCTGTGCACCAGCCGGGTCGCCGAGGGCATCTCCTCGGGCGAGGTCCCGGTGCTCGCGCACGGGCCGACGTTCATGGGCAATCCGCTGGCCGCCTCGGTGGCGCTCGCCTCGATCGATCTGCTGCTCGGCCAGGACTGGCTGGGCGAGGTCAGGCGCATCGAGGCCGGGCTGCTCGACGGGCTCGGCGCGGCCCGGGCGATCGAGGGCGTACGGGAGGTGCGGGTGCTCGGCGCGATCGGCGTCGTGCAGCTGGACCACGAGGTGGACGTGAAGGCGGCGACCGCGGCGGCCGTGCGCGAGGGCGTGTGGCTGCGCCCGTTCCGGGACCTGGTCTACACGATGCCGCCCTATGTGACGGGCGACGACGATCTGGCGCGCATCTGCCGAGCGGTGTGCGCGGCGGCGCGGGAGGGCTGAGATGACGATTCTGGTAGTGAGCGGTACGGGCACCGAGATCGGCAAGACGATCACCACGGCGGCGGTCGCCGCCCTGGCGCTCGCCGGTGGCCGATCGGTGGCCGTCCTGAAACCGGCCCAGACCGGGGTCGCACCGGGCGAGCCCGGTGACGTGGCCGAGGTGCGGCGGCTCGCCGGCGAGGCGGTGACCGGGGCCGAACTGGCCCGGTTCCCCGAGCCGTTGGCGCCCAACACCTCGGCCCGCCGGGCGGGCATGACACCCGTCGGACCCCAGGAGGTGGCCGAGGCCGCGGCGAAGCTGGCCACCGAGCACGACCTGGTTCTGGTCGAGGGTGCGGGCGGGCTCCTGGTCCGGTTCGACGACGAGGGCGGCACCCTCGCGGACGCGGCCCGGCTGCTCGGTGCCCCCGTCCTGGTGGTGACGCCCGCCGGACTGGGCACACTCAACTCGACGGCCCTGACCGGCGAGGCCCTGCGGGCCCGGGACATCGAGTTCGCCGGGGTCGTCGTGGGCAGCTGGCCTGCCGAGCCGGACCTGGCCTCGCGGTGCAATCTCGCGGACCTCCCGGAGTCGGCCGGCGCGCCCTTGCTCGGCACCGTGCCCGAGGGCGCCGGACGGCTGGCGCCCGCCGACTTCCGTACCCGAGCGGCCGGTTGGCTCGCCCCGGCGCTCGGCGGCGTTTGGAGTATCTGATGGCTGTGTTACGGGCCCGCCTCGGGCAGCTCGTCGTGGACTGCGCCGACCCGGGGCGGCTCGCCCGCTTCTGGGCCGGGCTGCTCGGCGGGCGCCCGGTGGTGCGGGACGCCTCGTGGGCGTACGTCGATCCGCCGGGCGCCCCGCGCCTCGCCTTCCAGAAGGTGCCGGAGGCCAAGGCGGCCAAGAACCGGCTGCACCTCGACCTCGCGGTCGAGGACGTGCGCCGGGCGCGGGCGGCGGCCGTGCGGCGCGGGGCGGCGCCGGTGGGCGCGACGGTGACCGACGCCCAGGGGTCCTTCCAGGTGATGCGCGATCCCGAGGGCAACGAGTTCTGCTTCGTGGAGGGCGCCGACGGGTGAGCGGGCCGGGCGCGGGGACAATGCGGGTAGGGGCCGGTGCGGCGGCGTTGTCCGGGACGCGCGGCCCCGACCGGCCGCCCCACAGGCTCAGGAGGTCCGACATGGCGCAGCGCACCAAGATCGCCCCGGATGCCGTGCACCACCCCGTCTTCGCCCGCTTCTACGCGCGCTACAGCGAGGCCGTCGACCTGAGGGCCGGGATCTCCGCGTACCGCCGCGAACTGCTCGACGGGCTCTCGGGGCGCGTCATCGAGATCGGCGCCGGGAACGGGCTCAACTTCGCGCACTATCCGGCGGCCGTCTCCGAGGTGGTGGCCCTCGAACCGGAGCGCACGCTACGGCAGTTGGCGGTCCGCGCGGCGCTGCGTGCGGAGGTCCCGGTGGATGTGGTGCCGGGCTCGGCGGAGGCCCTTCCGGTCAAGAGCGAGGGCTTCGACGCGGCGGTCGCCTCGCTGGTGCTGTGCTCGGTGCGGGATCTACCGCGGGCGCTCGGCGAGATCCGGCGGGTGCTGCGCCCGGGCGGCGAGCTGCGGTTCTTCGAGCACGGCCGGGCCGAGGGCCGGGCGCTCGCGTCGGTGCAGCGGGGTCTGGACCGCACGGTGTGGCCGAGGCTGTTCGGCGGCTGCCACACGGCGCGCGATCCGCTGGGCGCGATCGAGGCGGCGGGGTTCGAGATCGTGGGCCACCGCCATCTGCGGGTTCCCGAGAAGGGCATCGCGATGCCTTCCTCGCCGTGTGTGCTCGGGGTGGCGCGGCGCCCGGCGCTCGGCCCGGACGAATGAGCCTGGTTTTTTTGCGCGGCAAGGGAGTTGGAACACCCTTATGCGGTAAGGGAGTTGGCACGGCCCGATGCCACACCACGGAGGCGGCCATGTCCACACCCGCGACGGCACACACCTACGGCAGCGAGCCCGCGGCGCCGGTCGCCGCACGGGCGCGCGGGCTCACCAAGGCGTACGGCAGTGGTGAGACCACCGTCCTCGCCCTGGACGCGGTCGACGTGGACATCGCGCGGGGCGTCTTCACCGCGGTGATGGGCCCGTCGGGCTCGGGCAAGTCGACTCTGATGCACTGTCTGGCCGGGCTCGACACCGTCTCGGCGGGCCAGGTGTGGGTCGGGGACACCGAGATCACCGGCCTCAGGGACCGGGAGCTGACCCGGCTGCGGCGGGACCGGATCGGGTTCATGTTCCAGTCGTTCAACCTGCTGCCCACGCTCACCGCCGCCGAGAACATCACGCTGCCCATGGACATCGCGGGCCGCACCCCGGACCCCGCCTGGGTCGACCGGGTCATCGACGCCCTAGGCCTGCGCGACCGGCTCGGACACCGCCCCGCGCAGCTGTCCGGGGGTCAGCAGCAGCGGGTGGCGTGTGCCAGGGCGCTCGCCTCGCGGCCCGAGCTGATCTTCGCCGACGAGCCGACCGGCAACCTGGACTCCCGGGCCGGCGCCGAGGTCCTGTCGTTCCTGCGGGAGGCGGTGGACGCGCTCGGCCAGACCGTCGTCATGGTGACGCACGACCCGGGCGCCGCGGGCCACGCCGATCTGGTGCTCTTCCTCGGGGACGGCCGCATCGTGGACCGGATGGAGCGGCCCACCGCGGCGGCCGTCCTGGAGCGGATGCGGCTGTTGTCCGCCCCGCCCGCCAAAACGGTTCGCCGCGCGCCGGGCGACGGTGATGGGATGAGGCCATGACCGAGTTGCGCATCCGGGCCGCCGGGCCCGAGGACCTGGACGCGGTGCTGGCCTTCTGGAAGACCGCCGCCGAGGGCACCAGCATCAGCGACGACCGGGCGGGCATCGAGCGCCTCGTCGCCCGCGACCCCGACGCCCTGATCCTCGCGGAGCGGGACGGCGAGCTGGCCGGCACTGTGATCGCCGGGTTCGACGGCTGGCGCTGCCATCTGTACCGGCTCGCGGTCCACCCCGGCCACCGCCGGGGCGGCATCGGCGGGGCGCTCCTGGCCGCGGCCGAGGACCGGTTCACCGCGCTGGGAGGGCGCCGGGCGGACGCGATGGTGCTGGTGCGCAACGAGCCGGCCCAGCACGCCTGGGCGGCCGCGGGCTACGGGCCCGAGGAGCGGTGGCGCCGCTGGGTGAAGCTGCTGGCCTGAGCGATCGGCCCCGGCTCTTCCTTTTGCCAGTGCTTTACCATGGGTGCATCTCCACCCACCGACTGAAAGGTGTGAGCGTCCGCCCATGGGCGAGCCTCCCAGTACCAGTACCGCCGCGCGACACCGCGCGCACCGCCTCCCTCTGCCCGATCATGGGACGGAGGTGACCCGATGACCGAAGTGCTCCTGCTCCTGGCGGCCGTACTGCTCTCGCTGGTGTGCGCGGTCTTCGTGGCGGCCGAGTTCTCCCTCACCACCGCCGAGCGCAGCGACCTGGAACGGGCCGTCGAGCGCGGCGAACGAGGTGCCTCCAGCGCCCTCAAGGCCGTACGCAGCCTCACCTTCCAGCTGTCCGGCGCCCAGCTCGGCATCACCGTCACCGGTCTCGTCATCGGCATGATCGCCAAGCCGTCGATCGCCAAGCTGCTCACCGGGCCGCTCGAATCGCTGGGCCTGTCCGGGACGACCGCGAGCTCGGTCGGCCTGGTGCTCGGCATGGTGCTCTCCACCGTTTTCCTGATGGTCGTCGGCGAGCTGGTCCCCAAGAACTGGGCCATCTCGTCGCCGGTCGCCGTCGCGAAGGTCGTCTCGGCCCCGCAGCGCGCCTTCAGCGCGGCCTTCCGCCCGTTGATCAGTCACCTCAACACCTCGGCGAACCACCTGGTACGCCGCTTCGGCCTGGAGCCCGCCGAGGAGCTGGCCTCCGCCCGCAGCCCCCAGGAACTGGTCGCCCTCGCCCGGCACTCGGCCAAGGAGGGCGCCCTGGAGGCGGACACCGCCGAGCTGTTCGTGCGGACGCTCAGCCTCGCCGAGCTCAACGCCGAGAACGTGATGACGCCCCGCGTGCAGGTCACCGCGCTCGACATCCAGGCCACCGCCGAGGACGTCGCGAACGCGACCCGCGCCACCGGCCTGTCCCGCTTTCCCGTCTACCGGGGCAGCCTGGACTCGGTCGTCGGCATCGCCCACATCAAGGACGTCCTGGCCGTCCCGGCCGAGCGCAGGCGGCTGCACCCGGTGACCGCGCTGCTGCGCGAGCCGCTGCTCGTCCCCGAGACGCTCACCGTGGACCGCCTCCTGGACCAGCTGTACGGCAAGCGCACCATGGCCGTCGTCATCGACGAGTACGGCGGTACCGCCGGCGTCGTGACCCTTGAGGACATCGTGGAGGAGGTCGTCGGCGAGGTCCGCGACGAGCACGATCCGCACGAGACCCCCGACCTCGCGCCGGCGGGCCAGGACGCGGACGGCCGCACCCTGTACTCCGCGGACGGCGCCGCCCGTGACGACCAGCTCGCCGTCATCGGCCTGCGCGTCCCGGACGGGCCGTACGAGACCCTCGCCGGTCTGGTGGCGACCGAGCTCGGCCGGATTCCACGGGTCGGCGACCGCGTGGAGCTCGCCGGCTGGCGCATGGACGTGGTCGACGCCGCCGGGCGGCGCGCGGCCCGCGTCCTGCTGCACGCGCCGCCGCAGACCGAGGGCGACGAGGACGACGAGGAGGCCGGCCGATGACCGCGATCCAGATTCTGATCGGCCTGGCCACCCTGGTCGTCAACGCCTTCTTCGTCGGCGCCGAGTTCGCCCTGATCTCGGTGCGCCGCAGCCAGATCGAACCCCTCGCCGAGGACGGCAACCGCCGCGCCCGCAGTGTCATTTGGGGCCTGGAACACGTCTCGGCCCTGATGGCCGCGGCGCAGCTCGGCATCACGCTGTGCACCCTGGTGCTCGGTGTGGTCGCCGAACCCGCCATCGCGCACCTGGTCGCGCCCGTCTTCGAGGCGGTGGGCGTGCCGGACGGGCTCATCCACCCGGTGTCGTTCGTGATCGCCCTGGCGGTCGCCACGTATCTGCACATGCTGCTCGGCGAGATGGTGCCGAAGAACATCGCGCTCGCCGAGCCCGCGCGCACCGCGCTGCTGCTCGGCCCGCCCCTGGTGACGCTGGCCCGGGCGCTGCGCCCGGTGATCTTCGCGATCAACGCCTTCGCCAACGCCATCCTGAAGCTGCTCAAGGTGGACGCCAAGGACCATGTCGCGGCGACCTTCTCGGACGACGAACTGGCCCGTCTGGTGACGGACGCGGGCGATGCGGGGCTGCTGGACGACCGGGCGGCCGAGCGCCTGCACGACGCCCTGGAACTGGGGCGCCGGCCGGTGCGGGACGTGGTGGTGCCGCTGGACGAGGTGGTGCGGGCCGCGGTCGGCACCACCCCGGAGGAGCTGGAGCGGCTCGCCGCGAGCTCCGGGTTCTCGCGCTTCCCGGTCGTCGACGAGGACAGCCGCATCCTCGGCTATCTGCACGTCAAGGACGCCCTGGACGCGGCGCCCCGGGAGGTGGCCTTCCCGGTCGCGGCGCTGCGCCCGATCGCCCGGGTCCGCGCGGCGAGCCCGCTGGACGACGTGCTGACCGCGATGCGGCGCAGCCGTACGCACCTGGCGGCCGTGCTCGACGAGGACGGCAAGCTGGCCGGTCTCGTCACCATGGAGGACGTGCTCCGCGAGCTGGTGGGCCCCCCGGCGGCCGCCGGCTGACCGGCCCCGCTCGACGGGTGCGGCTACTTGACGGGGTCGGCCGGGCCGGCCGGGTTCGTGGTCTCGGTGAGGCCAGGGCCCGGCAGGCCCAGCTGCGAGGAGCCGACCGCCATCAGGACGGCGAGCAGCGCGGCCATGCCGGCGGTCGCGAACGCCGCTGTCCAGTGGACGTCGAGCAGATTCGTCGCGCCCGCCGTGAGCACGGCGGCGAGCGCCTGGGCGAAGGTGCGGATGGCACGCTCGGCGGTGGCCTTCCAGAAGGCAGCGGTGAACAACATCGCACGCTCGCTCTCTCACCGGCCTCGTCCCGGCCGGGGTCGTAAAAGTTGATGTGCTCCTGGCATACCGCGTAACGCGCCCCGCCGACAGGGCCTCACCGGCCTCTTTGTGATCACGGTCCCGGCCAGGGGTTCCCATCGCCCCGAGCCGTTCGGCTACCGCGCGGTAGGATCGCTCCGCCATGGAGATGAATGCCTCATACACCAGCTTTGCCGCGATCGGCGACTCCTTCACGGAGGGCATGTCCGACCGGCTTCCCGACGGGTCCTACCGCGGCTGGGCCGATGTGCTCGCCACCCGCCTCGCGGCCCGCGCCCCCGGCTTCCGCTACGCGAACCTGGCGGTGCGCGGCAAGCTCATCGGGCAGATCGTCGAAGAGCAGGTGGCCGCCGCGGCCGCCCTGCGCCCGGACGTCATCACCCTGGTGGGCGGCCTCAACGACACCCTGCGCCCCAAGTGCGACATGGGCCGGGTACGCAGACTCCTGACGGAGGCGGTCGAGCAGCTCGCCCCGTCCTGCAAGCAGCTGGTGCTGATGCGCAGCCCGGGGCGCAACGGCCCGGTACTCGACCGCTTCCGGCCGCGCATGGAGGAGCTCTTCACGCACGTCGACGAACTCGCCGAACGGCATGGCGCGTTGGTGGTCGACCTCTACGGCGCTCCGGCGCTCGCCGAGCAGCACATGTGGGACTTCGACCGGCTGCATCTGACGGCGGAGGGGCACCGCAGGGTGGCCGAGGCCGTCTGGCAGACGCTGGGCCTGGACGCCGAGGACGACTGGCGCTCGCCGCTGGCGCCCCCCGCCCGCCCCGGCTGGGCCGCGAGCCGCACCGCCGACCTGCGCTTCGCCCGGCAGCACCTGGGGCCGTGGATAGGGCGCCGGCTGACCGGCCGCTCCACCGGCGACGGCCGCCACGGCGCGCACTACAGCGTCGCCGAGGGCCGGGCGTTCTGGGTCACTCCGCCGGAAGGGAAGCCGGTGGGACCGGTGTCGGAGTGGGTGCGGGTCGAGGACTGAGGGCGCCCGCCCAGGTCCGGTCCCGCCGCCAACTCGCGCTTACGACAAGGACACTGACGGGTCCTCAGGAACCCGGGCGCCGACGAACCGCGCGTCGCGGCGGACGCGGAAGCCGAGGGACTCGTACAGCCTGATGGCGCCGGTGTTGGCGGCCGCGGTGTGCAGGAAGGGGGTCTCGTCCCGCTCCCTGATCCCGGCGGCGACCGCGCGGATCAGGCGGGTGCCCAGGCCCTGGCCGCGGAAGTCCTCGTCCGTGCAGACCGCGCTGATCTCGGTCCAGCCCGGCGGGTGCAGCCGCTCCCCCGCCATCGCGATCAGCCGGCCCTCGCGGCGGATGCCGAGATAGGTGCCGAGCTCCACGGTGCGGGCCAGGAACGGGCCGGGCCGGGTGCGCTCCACGAGGGCGAGCATCTCGGGCACGTCGGCCGCGCCGAGCGGCACCGCCTCCTCGTCGTGGCGTGCGTCGAGGGACTCGTCGACGAGCTGAACCCCCGGCACGTCGAAGGTGATCTCCCAGCTCTCGGGCAGCGTGGCCCGCACCCCGGGCAGCGCCACCTCGGCGCCGGGCCCGACGAGGGCCGCGAGGTCCGCCCAGTCGGCGGCGTCCGGTTCCACGGGCAGTCCGAGCCAGGGCGAGACGTCGGTCTCGTAGCGCAGGACCCGGCCGCGCCCCTCGGCGAACCGCGCGTGCGGGCCGGCCAGCGCGGCGTAGGCGGGGTTGTCCAGGGGATGCGCCGGGATCTCGGTGCGGACGGACGCGTGGGACATGTTCTCCTCGCTCGGTGTTCGGGATGGGGCGGCCGGGGCTGCGCGTACCGCTCCGTGCGCGCCCCTAAGGGAAAGTTCCGGCTTCGCTCGCGCATTCCCGCGAGGCCGGATTGTTCACGCGGCCGACATGGCCCCGCGTGTTCGCCGAGTGATCGTTCTTGGCATGCTGTGCACATGTCGTCCTCCTCGCTCTCCGACCTCGTCGACGAACTCCTCGCCGTATCCGGCCCGCTGCCGATCGTCTCCGCCGGCGCCCCGGTCCTGCGGCGGCCCACCGAGCCGCTGGACGGACGCCTCGACGGCAAGCGCCTCGGCCGGCTGATCGAGGCCATGCGCGAGACGATGCTCGCCGCCCCGGGCGTGGGCCTCGCCGCACCGCAGGTGGGTCTGCCCCTGCGGCTCGCCGTCATCGAGGACGCGGCGGAGGTCTCGGAGGAGATCCGCGAGGTCAGGGGGCGTGTGCCACAGCCGTTCCGGGTCCTGGTCGATCCGTCGTACGAGCCCGTGGGGACCGGCCGGGCCGCGTTCTTCGAAGGCTGCCTGAGCGTGCCGGGCTGGGGCGCGGTCGTGGCCCGGCACGAGGCCGTTCGCCTGCGCGGGCTCGACGAGCGGGGCCGCCCGGTGGACGAGGTGTTCACGGGCTGGCCGGCCCGCATCGTCCAGCACGAGACGGACCACCTCGACGGCGTGCTGTACCTGGACCGCGCGGAGTTGCGCTCGCTGTCGTCGCGGGAGGCCATGGCCGGGCTATGGACCCAGCCCACCCCGGCCGCCGCGGCCGAGGCCCTCGGCTTCGAACTGGACAGCGGCCCCGAGGCGTGAGCCCCCGCGTCACCGGGAGCCGACCGCCCGTCGCGCTCCGTACGCCGCCCGCCCTCTCGTAGCAAGGCACAAACCGGGGTGGGGCGCTGGCCTGCAGAAATCGCCAGTAGACTCTGGACACGTGACTGCTGTGTCTGCGAAGCCTCGCATCCCGAACGTCCTGGCCGGCCGCTACGCCTCCGCGGAGCTCGCCGTCCTCTGGTCCCCCGAGCAGAAGGTCAAGCTGGAGCGCCAGCTGTGGCTCGCCGTGCTGCGCGCCCAGAAGGACCTGGGGATCGAGGTGCCCGAGGCAGCGCTCGCCGACTACGAGCGCGTCGTCGACCAGGTCGACCTCGCCTCCATCGCCGAGCGCGAGAAGGTCACCCGGCACGATGTGAAGGCCCGCATCGAGGAGTTCAACGCGCTGGCCGGCCACGAGCAGGTCCACAAGGGCATGACCTCGCGCGACCTGACCGAGAACGTCGAGCAGCTCCAGATCCGCCTCTCCCTCGAACTGATGCGGGACCGCACGGTGGCGGTCCTCGCCCGTCTGGGCAAGCTGTCCGGCGAGTACGCCGAGCTGGTCATGGCCGGGCGCTCGCACAACGTGGCCGCGCAGGCCACCACCCTCGGCAAGCGTTTCGCGACCGCCGCCGACGAGCTGCTCGTGGCCTACGGCCGCCTCGAGGACCTGCTCGCCCGCTACCCGCTGCGCGGGATCAAGGGCCCGGTCGGCACCGCCCAGGACATGCTGGACCTCCTCGGCGGCGACGCCTCGAAGCTGGCCGATCTGGAGCAGCGCATCGCGGGCCACCTCGGCTTCGCCCACGCGTTCACCTCCGTCGGGCAGGTCTACCCGCGCTCCCTCGACTACGACGTGGTCACCGCCCTGGTGCAACTGGCCGCCGCGCCGTCCTCGGTCGCCAAGACGATCCGGCTGATGGCCGGGCACGAGCTGGTCACCGAGGGCTTCAAGCCCGGCCAGGTCGGCTCGTCCGCGATGCCGCACAAGATGAACACCCGCTCCTGCGAGCGCGTGAACGGCCTGATGGTGATCCTGCGCGGCTACGCCTCGATGACCGGCGAGCTCGCGGGCGACCAGTGGAACGAGGGCGACGTCTCCTGCTCGGTGGTCCGCCGGGTCGCCCTGCCCGACGCGTTCTTCGCCTTCGACGGTCTGCTCGAGACGTTCCTTACGGTGCTCGACGAGTTCGGCGCGTTCCCGGCCGTCGTCGCCCGTGAGCTGGACCGCTACCTGCCGTTCCTGGCGACGACGAAGGTCCTGATGGCCGCCGTCCGGGCCGGAGTCGGCCGGGAGGCCGCGCACGAGGTCATCAAGGAGCACGCCGTGGCCTCCGCCCTCGCCATGCGCGAGCAGGGTGCCGAGCGCAACGAGCTCCTCGACAAGCTGGCCGCCGACGAGCGCATGCCGCTCGACCGGGCCCAGCTGGACGCGCTGATGGCGGACAAGCTGTCCTTCACCGGCGCGGCCGGTGACCAGGTGGGCACCGTCGTCTCGCGCATCGAGGAGATCATCAAGCAGCACCCCGCGGCGGCCGGTTACACCCCGGGCTCGATCCTGTGAGCCTGCCCCCGTGCTGACTCCCGAGGAACTCCAGGCCGCTCGCGACACCGTCATCCCCGACGTGATCGCGGGCGGTCTGTCCGTACTGTTCTGCGGCATCAACCCGGGCCTGATGTCGGGTGCCACCGGCCACCACTTCGCCCGCCCCGGCAACCGCTTCTGGCCGGTACTGCATATGTCCGGCTTCACACCACGGCAGTTGAAGCCCGCCGAGCAGGACGAACTCCTCTCCTACGGCCTCGGCATCACCAATGTGGTGGCCCGGGCCACCGCGCGGGCGGACGAGATCGACGCCGATGAGTTCCGCGAGGGCGGCCGGCTCCTGACGGCCAAGGTCGAGCGGTTGCGCCCCCGGTGGCTGGCCGTCGTCGGAGTGACCGCGTACCGCACCGCCTTCGGCGACCGCAAGGCCCGGATCGGCCCGCAGGAGCACATGATCGGCGCGACCAGAGTGTGGGCGCTGCCCAATCCCAGCGGGCTCAACGCTCATTGGACCGCCCAGACCATGGCCGAGGAGTACGCACGGCTGCGCCTCGCGGCGGAAGCCGGCCTCGACTAGCGGCTGCCCGGCACATCCTGCCGCCGCCGGGGCGCCCGGACCCTGCCGAGCCGGTGGACCCTTGCGGGGGCCGGTGAACCCTTGCCGGGGCGAACGGGAGAGGGCCGTGAACTCCCCTGCCGTGCCCGTGAGTTGAGGCCGAGCGAGCACTACGGCGGGTCCACCTCCGTCACCGCTACGCTCAGGTCCCAGCCCGGGCCCTCCGCCTCCAGATCGAGTCCTATCGCGATCCAGCGGCCGTCCAGCCGCCACAGGTGCAGGAAGTCGAACCCCACGGCGAACTCGGCCCAGGGCTCCGGTATCGCCTCGCCCGCGACCAGGCGGGCCTGAGCGCTCCAGAGGCTGATCCACTGCGGCTCCTCCCAGCGTCGGGTGAGCTCCGCCACCAGGGCGTCATGGTCGGCTACGCACTGGGCCCGCTTCTCCAGGCGTTCCGTCAGGTCCTCCCATTCCTCCTCGTCGGCGCTCAGGCACGAGCAGTGGTATCCCGGCCCGCTCACATCCGAGCCGCTTCGGCTGCGCTCCGCGGGAAAGTCCCGGGAGCGCAACCAGTCGATGTGCTGGAGATACAGAGCGGTGGTCATGCCGTCAGTAAAGCGCCAGGCACTGACAATTGGCGCGCCGTCAGGCTCGGCGGCGATGCCATTCGGTCAGGCGTCGCGCCGGCGCAGCGCCCACCAGCCGGCCCCCACCGCCAGCGCCGTCCACGCCACCAGGACCGCCATCCCGCTCCACGGCCCGAGTGCCCCGGAGGGGTGCTGGAGCAGAATCCGCTGTCCGGCCCGGTCGGGCAGGAAGTCGGCCGCTCCGCCTCCCTGCGACACGTCTCCCACCACGAACGAGACGATGAGGAACAGCGGCACGAGCACGCTGAGGGCGCCGGTGACACTGCGCAGCGCGGCGGCGACTCCGGCTGCCAGCAGGCTGATCAGGGCCAGGTAGAGGGCACAGCCGATGATCGCGCGCAGCGCGCCCGGATCGGCGATGCCTATGCCGAAGCCCCGATCCATCAGGGCCTGGCCGCCCAGGAAGCTGATCAAGCTGGCCACCAGGCCGACCACGAGAACAGAGCCGCCGACCGTCGCGAGCTTGGCCGCGTAGAACCGCGTTCTGTCGGGCACGGCCGCCAGGGATATCCGGATCCCGGCGTTCTTGTATTCCCCCGCCATCGCGATGACGCCGAAGATGATCGCGGCCAACTGGCCGAAGCTCAGGCCGTAGTAGGAGAACAGCACCGGATCGAAGTCCGTGCTGTCGGGCACCGGGCGGCCGAGCGTGCCGCAGAGGAGGAGGGACAGGCCCGCCGTCACCAGGAGGACCGCCAGCAGGGAGCCGACCAGGGAGCGCAGCGAGCGTATTTTGATCCACTCGGTGTGAAGGGCCGCGGAGAATGACATGGTTCAGGCCTCCTGGTTCAGGGGCGCGGGGACGGAGGTGTACTCCGCCTCGCCGGCGGTCAGATCGAGGTAGGCCTGCTCCAACGTGGCCTCCTCCTGGGCGAGTTCGAGGATCGGGATGCCCTCGCGGGCGGCGATCGGGCCGATGTCCTCGACCCGTGCGCCGTCCACCTCCCAGAGCCCGTCCTCCCTCTGGATCGGGGCGAAGCCCGTGCCGAGCAGGAGGGTCCGCAGCCGGCCGGCCTCGGTGGTGCGCAGCCGGACCTTGGGCCGGATCCGGGAGTCGATGAAGTCGCGCATCGGGGTGTCGGCGAGGAGCCGGCCACGACCGAGGACGACCAGGTGGTCGGCGAACGACGCGGTCTCGTTCATGAGATGGCTGGAGACGAGCACCGCCCTGCCCTCGCGGGCCAGGGAGCGCATCAACTCCCTTGTCCAGATGATCCCTTCGGGGTCCAGGCCGTTGGACGGCTCGTCCAGGATCACGACCGCCGGGTCACCGAGCAGGGCGGCCGCTATGCCGAGCCGCTGCCGCATCCCGAGGGAGAACGTCTTGATCCTGCGGCCCGCGACCGCCGCGAGCCCCGCTTCCTCAAGGACCTCGGCCACGCGGCCCGCCGGTATGCGGTTGCTCGCGGCGAGGGCCTGTAGATGGGCTCGGGCCGTGCGGGAGCCGTGCGCCGCCTGGGCGTCGAGGAGGGCGCCCACTTCACGCAGCGGCTCCGCCAGGTCCGCGTACCGGCGGCCGCCGATCAGGGCGGAGCCGGACGTCGGCCGGTCGAGGCCGAGCAGAATGCGCATCGTGGTGGACTTGCCCGCCCCGTTGGGGCCGAGGAAGCCGGTCACCCGGCCCGGCTCGACCGCGAAGGTGAGCCCGTCCAGCGCTCGGGTGCTGCCGTACTCCTTGCGGAGGTCTTGGACGTCGATCCGTGTCATGCCCCAAGCGTGGCCGTTCACGCAGGTCAGACGCCTCCCCCGGCAGAGGGGAGCTTCTCCCCCGCGCGGGGGAGCCGCCTGGATCATCGCGCTGGGACGATGGGCGAATGCACCGCACACTTCGCCCGCTGGCCCGTCCGGTCACCTACACACGATGGCTGCATCTGCTCATCCCCGTCGCGTTCGTGGCCATCTGGCTGTTCATCGACATGGATCACCCGTGGGTGGTCGGGCTGCTCGTCGTGCCGCTCGGGCTGATACCGGCGGTGCGGCTCGAAGAAGGCACACAGGCCCAGCTGCTGCTCACGCCCGGCGAGCGCGGCAGGCCCGACGCGTCGATCGCGGTCACGCCCTCGACCACCTGGCGCGACCGCTGGCGGACCGTGCTGTGGCTGGAGGCGCGGCTCGCGCTTTCGGCGGTGGCGATCGCGGGGACGATCTGGCTTCCGTCGGTGTCCGTGGACCTCGTCGCGCGGGGCTTCGGCGGCCGGCCGGTCGTCTTCGGGTGGCTGGCGCCCTGGCTGCCGCCCAGCGCCTGGCTCATACCCCTGGCGCTGGTGCCGCTCGCGGTCATGCTGGCGTGCCTGGTGCTGGCCGGAAAGCTCATCACCGTCATCGCCCGCACGTTGCTCGCGCCCTCGGCGACCGAGCGGCTCACCGCGCTGGAGGAGCGGACCGAGCTGCTTCTTGAGCGCAACCGCATCGCCCGCGAGATCCACGACTCCATCGGCCACGCGCTGACCGTCGCCGTGGTGCAGGCGGGTGCCGCGCGCGCCGCCGGGGACCCGGCGTTCACCGACCGGGCCCTCGCGGCGATCGAGGAGACCGGCCGGGCCGCGCTTGAGGACCTGGAGCGGGTGCTGCTCGTGCTGCGCGAGACGACCCTTCCGGCCAGCCAGCGTCCGACGCTCCTGGAGGCCGATCGGCTCATCGAGTCGGCCCGCGGCTCCGGTGCCGAGGTCGCCTCGGAGTTCTCCGGGCCCCTGGAGCTGGTCCCCGGTCCGGTGTCGCGGGAGGGGTACCGCATCCTCCAGGAAGCGCTCACCAATGTGCTGCGGCACTCGGGGCCGGTGCCCGTGCGGATCCGAATGGCCGTGCTGGGCAACCGACTTGAGATGGACGTGACCAATCCGCTGACCGGAGCGGCACCCGGCGGAAAGGGCGGCAGCGGTCTGCGCGGGATGCGGGAGCGGGCCGCGCTGCTCGGAGGGGAGGCGGAGACGGGGCCGTACGAAGGTGAGTGGCGGGTGCGGGTGCGGCTGCCGCTCGACACTCTGATCTGACGCGGACCCGACCACCCCGATACCGGCCCCGGCTCGGCTCCCCGGCGGGCGTTGTCCACAGGCCGTCCGGCTGCCTGCGGGCCTGCCACTAGGCTGGCCGGATGCCGGTAACCGTACTTCTGGTCGACGACGAACCCCTGGTCCGCGCGGGTCTGCGGGCCGTGCTCGAGGCGCAGCCCGACATCGAGGTGGTGGGTGAGGCGGCCGACGGCGCGGCGGTGATCCCGCTGGTGCGGCAACTGCGGCCGGACGTGGTCGCGATGGATGTGCGGATGCCGCTCCTGGACGGCATAGAGGCGACCCGGGCGGTACTGCGCACGGTCGAGGATCCGCCGAAGATCCTGGTCGTGACGACCTTCGAGAACGACGAGTACGTGTACGAGGCGCTGCGTGCCGGGGCCGACGGCTTTCTGCTCAAGCGCGCCCGGCCCGCCGAGATCGTCAACGCGGTCCGGCTGGTCGCGGAGGGCGACTCACTGCTGTTTCCGGCCGCGGTGCGGGCGCTCGCCTCCGAGTACGGCAACGGTGCCGCGCGCACCGCCCTGGCCGAGGTAGCACTCACCGAGCGGGAGGCCGCGGTGCTCCGCTTGATGGCGCGCGGGCTTTCCAACGCGGAGATCGCCGGCCAGTTGATCGTCGGCACGGAGACCGTGAAGACCCATGTCAGCGCGGTGCTCGCGAAGTTGGGCGCCCGGGACCGCACCCAGGCGGTCATCGCCGCGTACGAGTCCGGTTTCGTGGCTCCGAGCTGATGCGCCTCCGTTACCGGCCGCCGCTCGCCGTACACCTGACCAGCGAGTACGATCCGGCAGACACGCGCACGAGCTGGGAGGACACACGTTGGGGCGGCTGACCGGCGGGGACCCCTCTCTGCTGCGGAGGATCAACTCCGCGGTGGTGTTGCACGCCCTCAGGGGCGCGGAATCTCCCACACTGACCGATCTGACCCGGATCACCGGTCTGTCCCGGCCCACGGTCGAAGGCGTGGTCGACGGCCTGATGGAGGCGGGGCTCGTCGTCGAGTCCGCGCCCGAGGAGGGCGAGGCCCGGCGTCAGGGGCGGCCCGCGCGGCGCTTCCGGTTCCGTGCCGAGGCGGGGCATCTGCTCGGCATAGAGATCGGCCCGCACCGGGTGGCCGCGCTGCTCTCGGGGCTCGACGGCCGGATCTTCGGCGCGGGCTCCCGTGAGGTGCCCGAGACCGCTTCGGCCGACGAGCGCCTGGAGCGGGTCCGGATGACCGTCGCCGATGTGCTGCGCCGGGCCGGAGTGGCGCGAAGTTCGCTGCGGGCGGTCGGGGTCGGCAGTCCCGGGATCGTCGAGGCCGACGGCACCGTACGGCTGGGCACCGCGTTGCCCGAGT
Source organism: Streptomyces sp. NPDC001828 (assembly GCF_042892175.1). Taxonomy (NCBI): domain Bacteria; kingdom Bacillati; phylum Actinomycetota; class Actinomycetes; order Kitasatosporales; family Streptomycetaceae; genus Streptomyces; species Streptomyces sp. NPDC001828. The sequence continues at coordinate 94,074 of NZ_JBIATV010000001.1, read as the reverse complement.
GGACGGGGCTGCCGCTGGGCGAGCGGCTGCGGCGGTCCTTCCGTTGCCCGGTCCTGGTCGAGAACGACGCGAACGCGGCGGCGGTGGCCGAGCACTGGAAGGGCGCGGCGGCCGATTCCGACGACATCGTCTTCGTCATGGCAGGCCTGAGCCCGGGGGCGGGTTCGCTGATCGGCGGCCGACTGCACCGCGGCTTCGGCGGCGCGGCGGGCGAGATCGGCGCGCTGCATCTGCTCGGCCGCGACGTCACCCCGGAGAGGCTGCTCTCGACGACGGGCGAGCCGCTGCACCCGCTGGACGAGCAGGCCGTCGCCGATGTGTTCGCGCTGGCCCGGCAGGGCGACGAGCGGGCGCAGGCCGCGGTGGAGCGGTTCCTTCAGCGCCTGGTCCACGATGTGGCCGCGCTGGTGCTGGCCCTCGATCCGGAGCTCGTCGTCGTGGGCGGCTGGGCGGCCGGGATCGACGGCGTACTGGAGCCGCTGCGCAGGGAGTTGGCCCGTTACTGCCTGCGGCCGCCCCGCGTGGTCCAGTCCATGCTGGGCGAGGCGGTCGTGGCGACGGGAGCGCTGCGGCTCGCCCTGGACCACGTGGAGGAAGAGCTGTTCGCCGTCGAGGGCACGGTGACCGCCCGGCGCTGAGGCGCCCCGCACCCGGGGCGCCCGCACAGCACGACGGCCCGCGGCTCCACCAGGAGCCGCGGGCCTACGGTTTCGGGGCCGGGGTGTCCGGTCAGGAGGCCCGGCGCTGCTGGCCGGGGTGGCTGATCTCCACGTCGCCCGAGTCGCCGAAGGTGAGGCGGCAGGTGTCGGCGCGGTAGGTGGCGACGGAGACGGCCATGGTGCGGCCCTCGGCGAAGTACCGGGTGGTCACGACGAGGACGGGGGCGCCGGGAAGCCGGTCCAGTTCCTTGGCGTCATCGGCGCGGGCCGAGCCCAACTCGACGGCCCGGTCCTGGCCTTCGAGGTCAAGGCGCTGGAGTTCGCGCAGTACGGCGCGGCCTCGGGCCGGGCTCGGGGGCACGTCGATAGCGGAGAGCTCGGGCACCGAGGCGGCCGGTACGTACAGGAGCTCGGCGGCGACGGCCTGGCCGTGGGCGACCCGGGTCCGGCGGACGATGTGCATCTCCTCGCCGCCGGCGGCATCGAAGAGGCTCCGCACCGCGGTGGGCGGCACGGCGGTCGTCGCGTCGGCGGTCTGCCAGTCGTCGCCGGGCGCACCGGGCCAGTCGTGCTGTGCGGTGGAGACCGAGACGGCCGTACGCGGCGGGGCGACCGTGGTGCCGACGCCCCGGCGGCGCTGGAGCCTGCCTTCGAGTTCGAGTTGCTCCAGGGCCTGGCGGAGCGTGGCGCGTGCGACGCCGAACCGGGCCGCGAGATCACGCTCGTTGGGCAGGATCTCACCCACCGCGAAGTCCGAGTCGAGCGCCTCGCTGAGTACCGTCTTGAGGTGCCAGTACTTCGGTTCCGGCACCGATTCCAGCTGCGTGGTCCCCACCCTGATCCTCCGCAATCGCCGTGTCCGCGGCGGCTTTCCGTGCCCTTGTTTATTAAAGGTTCCTGCACTAACTCTGCGACCATAGGGCGGCCCAACCCCTTGGTCAAGACCAATCCTCGTTCCGTTACGGAGCGCACACGAGAGTTGCCACAGGGTGTTCACACGACGTTCGCGCCGCCGTGCGGGCCGCGCGACAAAGGGCCCACTTCGGAAACTTCCGCGGTCCGGGCCGCGAACGGGAAAACCCGCCGGGCCGTCCCGCCGTCCGGTATGTCTCTTGAACTCCAAGCTACCGAGCGGTAGTTGTTGCTGACAGGACGTCTAATCGCGGATCGCAGGACAGGGAGCAGCCCCATGACCGCAGAGGTCTCGTTCACCATCGACACTCCCCTGGGGAGCCGCTCCACCTCGGTGGCCTATCGGCGCGAGGGCAGCGGCGAGCCGTTGCTGCTGCTCCACGGCATCGGCCATCACCACCAGGCCTGGGACCCGGTCTTCGAGCTGCTGACCGCCGACCGCGATGTGATCGCGATCGATCTGCCGGGCTTCGGCACCTCCCCCGCGCTGCCGGACGGCGTCTCCTACGGTCTGTCCACCGTCGTGCCGGTCCTCGCCGCGCTGTGCGAGGCCCTGGACATCGACCGGCCGCATGTCGCGGGCAATTCGCTGGGCGGTCTGCTCGCCCTGGAGCTGGGGCGCGAGAAGCTCGTACGCTCCGTTACGGCCCTGTCGCCCGCGGGTTTCTGGACGCCGTCCGAGCGGCAGTACGCGTTCTCCGTGCTGCGCACCATGCGGCAGGTGGCGAAGGCGCTGCCGCTCCCGGTCATCGAGCGGATGTCCCGCACGGCCGCCGGGCGCACCGCGCTGACCAGCACGATCTATGCCCGGCCGGCCCGGCGCTCCCCGGCGGCCGTGGTGGCCGAGACGCTGGCCCTGCGCAACGCGCCCGGCTTCCGGCAGACCCTGGCCGCCGGGCAGGGCGTCCAGTTCACGGACGATGTGCCCGGCGTGCCCGTGACCGTCGCCTGGGGCAGCAAGGACCGGCTGCTGCTGCGCCGCCAGGGCGTGCGTGCCAAGCTCACCGTCCCGGGCGCCCGGCTCGTACGCCTGCCGGGCTGCGGCCATGTGCCGATGAACGACGACCCGGCCCTGGTCGCCCGCGTCATCCTCGACGGAAGCCGCCCGGTCGGCGCGGGACCGGTCCGTCCGACGATCCAGCTCGCCTGATCGAGAGCGCTCCCGGCCCGGCCCCCGGGGGTCCGGGCCGGTTGTTCACCCGGTGTTCGCACCCGCGCCGCAGGCGCCCACTAGGCATGGCAGGGCAGCCAGCGACCACCCTCCCCAGGAGGCGACACCGATGCCCAACCGCCGTTCCGTACTGAAGGGTTCCCTCGCCGCCTCGGCGGGTCTCGCCCTGCCCACCGGGCTCGCCGCCGCGCCCGCGTTCGCCCGCTCCGGCCGCCCGAGCGCCTCCTGGGGCGTGCAGGCCGGCGACATCACGGGCTCGTCCGGGCTGATCTGGACGCGCTCGGACCGGCCGGCCCGGATGGTCGTGGAGACGTCCGCGACCGAGTCCTTCCGGCGCGCCCGCAGATGGCGGGGCCCACTGCTCGGCACGGGTACGGACTTCACCGGCACGACCGCGCTGCACGGGCTGCCGGCCGGCGAGCAGATCCACTACCGGGTCACCCTGTCCGACCCCGACGACCCGGACCGCACGAGCCGCCCGGTCACCGGCACCTTCCGCACCGCGCCCGACGGCCGGCGCGACGACGTGCGCTTCCTGTGGTCCGGGGACATCGCGGGGCAGGGCTGGGGCATCAACCCGGATCTGGGCGGCTACCGCGTCTACGACGAGATGCGGCGCCTGGACCCCGACTTCTTCCTGAGCAGCGGCGACAACATCTATGCCGACGGCGTGATCCTGCCGAGCGTCACGCTGCCGGACGGCCGGATCTGGCGCAATGTCACCACCGAGGAGAAGTCGAAGGTGGCCGAGACCCTCGCCGAGTACCGGGGGAACTTCCGCTACAACCTCCTCGACGAGAACGTCCGCGCCTTCAACGCCCAGGTGCCGTCCATCGTGCAGTGGGACGACCACGAGGTACGCAACAACTGGTACCCCGGGCAGATCCTGGACGACGTCCGCTACACCGAGAAGAACATCGACGTCCTCGCGGCCCGTTCGCGGCGGGCGTTCAGCGAGTACTTCCCGATCTCGACGCTCGGCACCGGTGACCGCGCGGGCCGGGTGCAGCGGGTGCTGCGGCACGGTCCGCTCCTGGACGTGTTCGTGCTCGACATGCGGACGTACCGCGACGCCAACTCCCCCGACCGGCAGCCCGACGACCGGGTCGGGATCCTTGGAGCCGAGCAACTCCAGTGGCTGAAGCGGGAGTTGGCGCGCTCGCGCGCGGTGTGGAAGGTCATCGCCGCCGACATGCCGCTCGGCATCGTCGTGGCGGACGGCGCCACCGACTTCGAGGCCGTCTCCCAGGGCGACCCGGGAGCCCCGCTCGGGCGGGAGCTGCAGATCGCGGAACTGCTGCGGTTCATCAAGCACCGCCGGATCACGGGCACGCTGTGGCTGACGGCGGACGTGCACTACACGGCCGCCACGCACTACGAGCCCGAGCGCGCGGCGTTCCAGGACTTCGCGCCCTTCTGGGAGTTCGTCTCGGGGCCGCTCGCCGCGGGCGGCTTCCCCGCGAACAGGCTGGACGGCACCTTCGGCCCGCGCCCGGTCTTCACGCACGCCCCGGCCGCGGCCAACGCCTCGCCCATGGAGACCCCGCCGAACTTCGGCGAGATCGAGATCGACGGGGCGTCGGGCGACCTCACCGTGCGGCTGAGGGCCCAGGGAGGTTCGGTACTCTTCACCCAGGTGCTGCGGCCGGGCCTCGTCGGCCAGTGAGGTCAACGGCCCGGGTGGGCAGGCCAGGAGGCGGAGGCGAACACTCCAGGCCACACCCCAGAGAAAACCGCCAAAAGAGCATCAGAAGCACACTTAACCCGTCAGTCACAAAACGTTCGTGATCACGCAACACCGCTGCGTCACAGTGATGCCATGACTGATATGCAAGGACAGATCTCCCCCAAGCCCGCCCGCCGCCACCACTGGCGGCGGGACCTCGTCGAACTGGCCGCGCTCTTCACGGCCGTGGCCGTCGCCGACGGACTCGCGAACCTGGTCGCGCACGGCCCCGACGGGCCCTTCATGCTGGGCGCTTCGGCCGTGGCACTCATCGCCACGGCCGCCTTCCACACCTGGTGGGCACGCCGCAACAGCCACTCACCCCCGCTTCCGGGCGCCGGCGATACGGGCGATACCGACGCCACGGCGGCCGACGGCGAGGGCGGGAGCGCGCCCCGCGAGACGGCGCTGTGGCGGATGCGGACGACCGTTCGGGACGCACCCGGCAGCCTCGCCGCGCTGTGCACCGTCCTCGCCGAGCAGCGCGTGGACATCCTCACGCTCCAGACCCACCCGCTCGCCGACGGCACCGTGGACGAGTTCCTGCTGCGCACCCCGGCCCAGCTGTCGGCCGCCGACCTGTCCCGGGCCGTCGCCGCGGCCGGCGGCGCCGACACCTGGACCGAGCGCGCCGACGCCCACGACCTGGTGGACGCGCCGACCCGGGTGCTCGGCCTCGCGACCAGGACCGCCCTGGATGCGGCCGAACTCCCGCTCGCGCTGCGCCAGTTGCTCGGGCGCTGCACCATCCACTCGCTGCCCGCGGTCTCCCTGACCGGCCGGGCCACCGGCGAGAGCGCCCCGGTCGAGGGCGTACTGGAGTCCACCGTCATGCGGCTGCGCGACCCCGGCGGCGGGGCCATCACCATCGAGCGGCCCCATCTGCCGTTCACCCCGACCGAGTTCGCCAGGGCTCGCGCGCTGGTCGAGCTGGACGCCCGGCTCGGCCCCCGCGTTCCGCGCGGCGAGGACGTCCTGACGCTGCCGGAGGGCAACGAGATCACCGTGCGGCGCGCCGCTCCGAGCGACCTCGAAGCGGCCAAGGCCATGCACGAGCGCTGCTCGGACCGCACCCTCGGCCTGCGCTACCACGGGCCGGTGGCCGACGCGGACCGCTATCTCGGGCATCTGCTCAGCCCGCGCTACGGCCGCACCCTGGCGGTGCAGACCGCCTCGGGGCGCCTGGTCGCGCTCGGGCATCTGCTGTGGGACGGCGACGAGACTGAGGTCGCCCTGCTCGTCGAGGACTCCTGGCAGCGCCGCGGCATCGGCGCCGAGCTGCTGCGCCGCCTCGTCGAGCTCGCCGTCGAGGCCCGCTGCGACAGCGTGTACGCCGTCACCCAGTCGTCCAACACCGCGATGGTCGCGGCGATGCGCGGGCTCGGGCTGCCCCTGGACTACCAGATCGAGGAGGGCACCCTGGTGGTCACGGCCCGCCTCGGCACGAGCACGCCGGTGGGCTCCGCCGCCCGGCACGGGCAGTTCGGGCAGGGCTGAGCCCCGCCCCGCGACGGCCCGCCGGGCCTTCGGCGCGACGTGGAAGTGCGGCCGGTCGCGGCCGGCCGCAACGCCACCCGGGAACTCCGGTCAGGTGTCCCGTCACGACAGGTGGTGACGCGGAGCCCTCCCTCGGAGAGGATGTCCGCATGTCAGTCACTTCCAGCAGCGCGCTGCCCCGCCAGGTCGCCGACGCCTATGTCGACGCACTCATCGAACTCGACCCGATCACCGGGAGCTATCTGGGCGTCCGGGCGAGCCACGCCCTCCTGCCCGACTTCTCCCCCGCAGGACAGTCGGCCCTGGCCGACCTGGCGCGCACCACGCTCGCCCGTCTGGACAAGGCCGAGCGCCTGCCCGGCGCCGACAGCGACGCCGAGCGGCGCTGCGGCAGGCTGCTGCGGGAGCGCCTGACCTCCGAACTCGGCGTGCACGAGGCCGACGAGGGCCTGCGCAAGGTGAGCAACCTCAGCTCCCCGGTGCACGAGGTCCGGATGGCGTTCACGATGACCCCGACCGAGACCGAGGAGGACTGGCGCGCCCTCGCCTCCCGGCTGCGTGCGGTGCCCGCCGCCATCGAGGGCTACCGCGCCTCGCTCGAACTGGGCCTCGAACGCAAGCTGTTCGGCGGACCGCAGGCCACCGAGACCGTCATCGGCCAGCTCGGCGAGTGGGTCGACACCGGCTTCTTCGAGGGACTCGCCGCCCCGGGCCCCGAGTCCCTTCGGGCCGAACTCGACGCGGCCGCCACCGGGGCTTCCGCCGCCCTCGCAGCCCTGCGCGACTGGCTGCGCGACGTGTACGCGCCCGGCATCGAGGGCGCCTTGGACACGGTGGGCCGCGAGCGCTACCAGCGCTGGTCGCAGTACTACAACGGCACCGCGCTCGACCTCGACGAGGCGTACGCCTACGGCTGGTCCGAGTACCACCGGCTGCTCGGCGAGATGAAGACCGAGGCCGCCAAGATCCTGCCCGACGCCGGGCCCTGGGAGGCGCTGGCGCACCTCGACGAGCACGGGGCGCACATCGAGGGCGTCGACGAGGTCCGCGACTGGCTGCAGTCCCTGATGGACGAGGCCATCGAGGCGCTCGACGGCACCCACTTCGAACTCGCCGAGCGGGTACGGAAGGTGGAGTCCCGCATCGCGCCGCCCGGCGGCGCCGCGGCCCCGTACTACACGGGCCCCTCCGAGGACTTCTCGCGCCCGGGCCGCACCTGGCTGCCCACCATGGGCGAGACCCGCTTCCCGGTGTACGACCTGGTGTCGACCTGGTACCACGAGGGCGTGCCGGGCCACCACCTCCAGATCGCGCAGTGGGTGCACGTCGCCGACCAGCTCTCGCGCTACCAGGCGACCGTCGGCCATGTCAGCGCCAACGCCGAGGGCTGGGCCCTCTATGCGGAGCGCCTGATGGACGAGCTGGGCTTCCTCACCGACCCCGAGCGCCGGCTCGGCTACCTGGACGCGCAGATGATGCGCGCCTGCCGGGTGATCATCGACATCGGCATGCACCTGGAGCTGGAGATCCCGGCGGACTCGCCGTTCCACCCGGGCGAGCGCTGGACGCCGGAGCTGGCCCACGCGTTCTTCAGCGCCCACAGCAGCCGGCCCGCCGACTTCGTACAGAGCGAGCTGATCCGCTATCTGTCGATGCCGGGGCAGGCCATCGGCTACAAGCTGGGCGAGCGCGCCTGGCTGCTAGGCCGGGCGAACGCCCGGGCCCGCCACGGTGACGCCTTCGACCCGAAGGCCTGGCACATGGCGGCCCTCTCGCAGGGGTCGCTCGGCCTCGACGACCTGGTCGACGAGCTCTCCAAGCTCTGAGGTTCCGGCGGGGGCGGCGCACTCGACGGGCCGCCCCCGCACGGGAGTTCAGCAACCGCAGTCGTCGGCGCCGACCGGGGCGGTCAGCGGGTCGGCGGCACGCCGTTCGCTGCCCTCCCACGTCTCGAAGGCGAAGCCCTCGCGCGCCCAGTACTCGAAGCCGCCCAGCATCTCCTTGACCCGGAAGCCGAGTTCGGCGAGGGCGAGGGCCGCGCGGGTGCCGCCGTTGCAGCCGGGGCCCCAGCAGTAGGTGACCACGGGCACGGACTTGTCCAGGAGCCGCTCGGCCTGTTCGGCGATCAGCGCGGTCGGCAGGTGGACGGCGCCGGGCACATGGCCCTGGTCCCAGGACTCGGTGGAGCGGGAGTCCAGGACGACGAAGCCGGGATCACCTCCGTCGGAGAGGGCCGCGGCCACGTCGGAGACGTCCGCGTGGAAGACGAGGGAGGCCCGGAAGTAGGCGGCGGCGTCGGCGGGAGCGGCCGGGGCCACCCGCAGGACCGGGTTGGCGGGGGCGGTGTGCTGTGTCGTCATGGCTGAAAATCTAGGTGCCGGTGATCCACTCCGGGAAGGAACGATCCCCGGGACAACCCTTGATCCACCGGGGATTTCACGGTTGTCTTGGCGGCATGAACGCGTATTCCCCGGACGCCACCGACTGGCGCATTCTGGAAGCCCTGCAGGCGCGGGGACGGGCCACCTTCGCCGAGCTGGCCCGGACCGTCTCGATGTCGGCGAGCGCCGTCACCGAGCGGGTGCGCCGCCTGGAGGAGGCCGGGGTGATAGCGGGCTACACGGCCGTGGTCGACCAGGAACGCCTCGGCCGGCCCATCCTCGCCTTCGTGCGGCTGCGCTATCCGAACGGGAACTACAAGCCGTTCCACGATCTGGTGGAGGCGACGCCGGAGATCATGGAGGCCCACCATGTGACGGGCGACGACTGCTTCGTCATCAAGGTCAACGCCCGCTCGATGAGCCACCTGGAGGAGATCTCCGGAAGGATCGGCACGCTGGGTTCCGTCACGACGAGCGTGGTGTACTCATCCCCGCTGCCCCGGCGCGCGATCGGCCACTGAGGCCGTCCCCTCGGTCCCGCGCAGCCGCACCGAGGAACCCGTGCGGTCCTTCACCACTTCCAGCTGGGCGGGGATGCGGCGACGCAGGTCTCCCACATGGCTCACGATGCCCACGCTGCGGTCGCGTTCGCGCAGCGAGTCCAGTACGTCGAGGACCTCGTCGAGGGTCTGGTCGTCGAGGCTGCCGAAGCCCTCGTCGATGAAGAGGGTGTCCAGGCGCGCGCCGCCCGCCTCGTCCGTGACGACGTCGGCGAGGCCGAGGGCCAGGGCGAGGGAGGCGAAGAACGTCTCTCCGCCGGACAGGGTCGCGGTGTCCCGCTCCCGGCCGGTCCAGGCGTCCACCACGTGCAGCCCGAGGCCCGAGCGGCCCCTGCCGCCCCGGGCGTCGGAGTGGACCAGGGTGTAGCGGCCGCCCGACATGCGCTGGAGTCTGGCCGTGGCGGCGGCCGCCACCTGTTCCAGGCGGGCGGCGAGTACGTACGACTCCAGGCGCATCTTGCGCTCGTTGTCGGCGGAGGTGCCCGCGGTGAGCCCGGCGAGCGAGGCCACCCGCTCGTACTCCTCGCGCAGCGGGCCGATGCCACGGGTCTCCTCGACGGCCCGGGCGCTCAGGGCGCGCAGTTCCGTACAGCGGGCCCGGGCCGCCGTGAGGGCCGACGCCGCGTCCCGCAGGGCGCGTTCGGCGGCGGCGGACTCGGCTGCCGCCTCCTCGGTGCGGGCGGGCGGGGCCAGCCCGGCCGCGGCCGTCTCCGGCTCGGCGAGGCGCGCGCCGACGGTCGCCTGCTGGTTCTGCCACGCGTCGAGCCGGTGCTGGATGTCCCGCTGGCCGCGCTCGTCGATCAGGGCGGCCGACGCCGCGGCGGGGGTGTCGAAGCCGGCCCGGAACGCCGCCTCGGAGAGCCGTCCGTCGGCCTCCTTGAGCCGCTGGGCGCTGTCCTCGACGGCGCGGACCGCCTCCGCCGCCTCGGCGAGGATGGCCGCGCGGTGTTCGAGCAGACCGGCCTGCTCCGCGACGCTGGCGGCACCCGCCCGCGCCTCGCTCAACTCGGCTTCCAGCGCGGCCTGTTCACGGTCGAGGGCCTCGCGGCTCGCGGTGCGGGCGGCGCTGGTCTCCTGTGCGGTGCGCTGAGCGGCCAGGCGCTGCTCGTACTCGCGCTCCGCCGAGGCGAGCGCGAGCCGGGCCTCGTGCAGCCCTCCCGCCGCCGCCCGCGCGGCACTGTGCTCCTGCTCCAACTCGCCTGCCGCTGCGGCCAGTTCGGCCGCACTCGCCGCGCCCGCCTCGGCCCGGGCGCCCGCGATCTCCTCGCGTACCGAGGAGAGGGCCGCCTCGGCCTCGTCCCGGACGCGCTCCGCCTGGCGGTACGCCCGCTGTGCGGTGTCCTCGGTGGCGCGGTCGACCTGGCCGGTGCCGGGGCGCGCGGGCGCGGGGTGCTCGGCCGAGCCGCACACCGTGCAGGGCTCGCCCTCCTTCAGGCGGGCCGCCAGCTCGGCCGCGATGCCGCGCAGCCGCTCCTCACGGAGCGTCAGCCATCGCTCGTGGGCGGCGTTGGCGCCTTCACGGGCGCTCTCGTGCCGCCTCTCGGCCTCGCTCAGGCGGCCTTGGAGCGCGTCGCGTTCGCGGGCGGCCGCGAGGCGGCGGCGGGCCGGTTCGAGCTGTCCGGCGAGGTGTTCCGCGCGGGCGGCGGCCTCGTGGGCGGCGTCGATCCGGGTCTGGTGGCCGAGCCGGGCGGTCTCCCAGCCCGTGAGCCAGGCCGCGGTGTCGGCGAGGACCTCCTCGTCGGCACGGGCCTGCCGGTCCAGGCGCGAGCGCTCCTCGTCGATCTCGGCGCTGCGCCGCTCGGCCCGGCGGGCGGACTCCAGGGCGCCGAGGTCCTGGCGCATCCGCCGCTCCAGGGCGGCGAGTTGATCGGCTCCGGCGTCCGCCAGGTCGGGGTGCAGCCGTTCCCGCGAGCGGTCCCGCTCGGCCGTCGCGGTGCGGTGGGACCGCTGGGCCTGCCCCTGCCATTCCAGGGCGGGCGCGACCCGTTCGGCCCTGCGGGCCGTGTCCAGGCGGGCCTTCAGCTCCTCCTGCTCGGGGCGGCGGGCCGCCAACTCCTCGGCGCCGGCGCGCGCTTCGGCGTACCGCGCCTGCAGGGCGGCCAGCTGCCGGGCCTCTTCGGCGAGCCGTCGGGCGGCCGCCTGCCTGCTCTCGGCGGCGTCCAGCGCGGCCGAGGTGATGTCGAGGCGTTCCTGGGCCCCGCTGCGCGCGACGGCCGCCCACTGCAGGACGGCGGAGGCGAGGCCGGGGTCTCCGGGCCGGGCGTCGGGCAGCGGCCAGGCGCGCGCCTCAGCGCTGTCGCCCGCGGCCTGCGCCATCCGCTGGGCGAGGGCGAGCAGCCGCTCGTCGCCCTCCTTGACCTGGCGTTCGGCGGTCTTGCGCAGCTCGGCGAGGCGGCCCTCCACGGCGGCGAACCTGCGGGTGTCGAAGAGCCGGCCGAGCAGCTTTCCGCGCGCCTCGGCGTCCGACCTGAGGAACTTGGCGAACTCGCCCTGCGGCAGCAGCACGACCTGGCAGAACTGCTCGCGGCTCATCCCGAGGAGCTGTCCGAGCTCCTCGCCGATCTCCTGGTGGGAGCGGCTGAGCGCCTGCCAGGCGCCGTCCGCCGGGTCGTACTCGCGCAGCCAGGTCTGCGCCTTCTCGGTGGTGAAGCCGCTGCCGCGCTTCTTGGGCCGGTCCTGCTGCGGGCGGCGGGTGACCTCCAACCGCCGTCCGCCGACGGTCAGTTCGAGCAGCACCTCGGTGAAGACGTCCGGTGCGGCGTGGTCGCTGCGCAGCGGCGTGCCGGGGGTCTGGCGGGCGCCGGGAACGGCTCCGTACAGGGCGAAGCAGACCGCGTCGAGCACCGAGGTCTTGCCCGCGCCGGTCGGGCCGTGCAGCAGGAAGAGGCCCGCCGTGGACAGCGCGTCGAAGTCGACCTCCTGGCTGCCCGCGAAGGGGCCGAAGGCGGTGACGCGCATGCGGTGCAGCCTCATCGGGCCACCTCGCGCACGCCGTCGTCCACCCGCACGGCGTCGAACGCCCCTTGCAGAACGGTCCGTTCGCGGGCGTCGGGGCCGCTGCCGCCGCGCACGTGAGCCACGAAGTCCTCCGCGATCTGCTGGTCGCTGCGGCCGCTGAGCCGTTGCGCGTACGAGGCCAGCGGGTCGACGTCGGCCCGTTCGGGGTCGAAGACGAGGCTGAGGGCGTGCGGAAAGCGCGCGCCGATCCTGGCCATGGCGTCGGCGGGGCGCACCGGGTCGGTCAACGTGGCCTCCACCCAGGCCTGTTCGTGCCGGGCCAGGGCCGGGTCTTCGAGGAGCTCCTCCAGGTGGCCGCGGATGCGGGCGAGCGGACGGGGCACCGGGCAGTCGATCCGCTCGGCCGTGACGGCGCCGTCGGCGGCGAGGTCGACCAGCCACATGGACTTGCGGTGGGTGGTCTCGGAGAAGGAGTAGGCGAGCGGCGAGCCCGAGTAGCGCACCCGCTCGGTGATCGTCTGGCTGCCGTGGAGGTGGCCGAGGGCCACGTAGTCCACGCCGTCGAAGACCCCGGCGGGCACGGCGGCCACTCCGCCCACGGTGATGTCCCGCTCGCTGTCGCTCGGCTCGCCGCCGGCCACGAAGGCGTGCGCGAGGACGACGGAGCGGGTGCCCTCGGGGCGGGTCGCGAGGTCGGCCCGTACGCGCGCCATGGCCGCGGCGAGCACCGCCTCGTGCCCGGCCTTGGGCGCGGCCAGCTCGTCGCGGACCAGGGCGGGCTCCAGGTAGGGCAGGCCGTAGCAGGCCACGTCGCCGATCATGACCGGTGTGCCGCAGCCGGCCGGGTCGGTGCGCAGATGGATGCCGGCCCGCTCGATCAGGCCGGCCCCGACGCCGAGCCTGCGCGCCGAGTCGTGGTTGCCGGAGATCATCACCGTGGGCACCCCGAGGCCGGCCAGGCGGTGCAGCGCCCGGTCGAAGAGGTCGACGGCGGCGAGCGGCGGCACCGCGCGGTCGTACACGTCCCCCGCGACCAGGACCGCGTCCACACCTCGGTCACGCACCGTCGCCACCACGTGGTCGACGAACGCGGCCTGGGCGACGAGCAGGTCGACCCGGTGGAAGGACCGGCCCAGGTGCCAGTCCGAGGTGTGCAGGAATCTCATGTTCCTCGAGGGTAACGGTGGGGTACGACAACACGGGCGGCAACGGGGACGTCCACCCTTCCCGGGAGCCTCACACGCCTACCCCTTTTGTCCCTGAAGTCCCTTTCCGAGGGCGCCACATGAGGTTTCCCTTTTGTCCTGGACGTCCCTTTCCTCGCACCTCAGTCGTCCCCGTACGCCTCTCCGCCGAGCTCCAGCGTCGCCGTGCCGGCGGTGGCGTCCGCGAGCCAGGCGCGGAAGGCCTCGACGTCGGCCTCGGGAAGCCCGATGTCGATGGTGACGGCCTCGGCGTACCGCACCTCGCGCACCGCGCGCCCGGACGCTCTCAGGTCGTTCTCCAGCTTGCCCGCGCGCTGGTGGTCGACGGTGACCGTGGCCAGGCGGAACCGACGGCGCACGATCGTGCCGAGCGCGTCCAGAGCCTCGCCGACGACACCTCCGTACGCCCTGATCAGACCACCCGCGCCCAGCTTGACGCCGCCGTAGTAACGGGTGACGACAGCGACGACGTAGCGCATCTCGCGCCGGGTCAGCATCTGGAGCATGGGCACTCCCGCGGTGCCGCCGGGCTCGCCGTCGTCGCTCGCCTTCTGCACGGAGGCGTCGGCGCCGATGACGTACGCGAAGCAGTTGTGGCTGGCCGTCGGGTGCTCCTTGCGGACGCGGGCCACGAAGTCCTGCGCTTCCTGTTCGGTGGCGGCGGGCGCGAGCGCGCACAGGAAGCGCGACCTGTTGATCTCGCTCTCGTGCACGCCCTCTCGGGCGATGGTCCGGTACTGCTCCTGCATTCGACCAGCCTAAGCGCCCCGCGCACCCGGCCCGCCCCGGCGGACCGGGGCAGGCCGGGGCGGGCCGGGTGGTGAAGGTGCCCCGGCCCTGCGTGCGGCCGCGCAGCTTCACCGTGATCGCCACCCACCCGCACCCTGCGGTGGACTCCACGTCGCCGGGTCCTCCGGGGCGGGGCCACCCACACGTTCACGACGGACTGACCGGACGCGCCGGCGTGCCGTCGTGATCAACTGGGGCCCGGCATCCGCACCCCGGGGAGAGGTCATCGATGAGCGCGTGGAACCAGGCACTCGACGCCGCGGGCATCCGCGACCCCGGGCTGCGCGACGACTACACGCGTCAGCGCGAACTGGTCGCCCGCTTCAAGCGCAGCGCCTATCTGGCCGCCCGACTGCTGCTGCCCCGGCCGCTGTTCCCGCACGTGGTGGCCATGACCGCCTTCATGCACCACAGCGACAACCTGCTCGACAGCGGCCCGAAGGAGGGCCGGGCGGCGGCGTACGACGCCTGGGAGCGCCGGGTCCGCGACGCTCTCGCCACCGGCGCCGCCGACCACCCGGTGATCCGCCCCGTCCTCAACACCCTGGCGGCGCATCCCGAACTGCGCGGCCACGTCGAGGAGTACCTCGTGACCGCCCGCGCCGACCTGGACTTCGCCGGGTTCGATACGGAGGCGGACCATCAGGCGTACATCGACGCGTACTCGCTGCCCGCGTTCATGCTCGTGGCCGGTCTGCTCGCCCCGCAGGGCGACAGCACGGAGTTCCGCGCGGCCTGCCGTACCTTCATCGACGCTAGCCAGCGCCTCGACTTCGTCAACGACCTGGCGGAGGACCTCGCCGACGGACGCCTCACCGTCCCGCGCGAGACGCTGGAGCGCCACGGGGTGACCCGCGAGGACCTGGAACAGGCCCGCGATCTCCCCGGCACCCGCGAGCTGATCGCCGCCGTCCTCGGGCAGGCCCGTGCCACTCTCGCGGCCAGCCGGCCGCTGGTCACGATCGTCCCGGCACCCGGAAGGCCCCTCGTGCGCGCGCTCATCTCGTTCGACGAGCTCACCAGCGCGGCCGCCGCCCGCAAGGGCGTGGAACTCCTGAAGGCACCGGCCCGCCCCTCGGCGACGGGGGCCGCGCGGGTGCTGCTGCGGGAGTACGCGCAGGCCCGGAGGCTGCGCCGGGGGCGCACCTCAGGGGCGCCGCAGGGAGCGGCGTCGCGCGGGTGACGGGAAGGCGGACGACGACCCAGCGGCGGCGCACCGCACACCCGGGCCGCACACCCGGGGCCGCTCGCCCGCACCGAACACCCCGGGCCGCACACCCGAACCGCTCGCCCCGGCATGGCGAGTCGGCCAGGACTGCCGCACGGCCGTGCGCGCACGGGCTTACGATCGGCGTCGGCCGCGCCGGTAACGCGTGCGCGGCGCCTGCTCCTGCTCCCGCCCTCGCCCCACTCCATGACCACCAGTCCCCCGAGGTAGCCACGTGACGCCGCTCCCGTCCCCGACCCGGCGCTCCGGCGGCGGGGAGCGGCCCAGCGGCGGCCGGGACCCGTACTACGACAACGCCAAGCTCCTCGCCGTGGTGCTGGTGGTCTGCGGTCACTTCTGGGAGCCGCTCGTCGAGCAGCCGGGGCAGCGCCATCTCAAGGCCCTCTACCTCCTTGTCTACGCGTTCCACATGCCCGCCTTCATCTTCATCTCGGGCTTCTTCTCACGGTCCTTCGACGCCCGGCCGCGGCAGATGCGGCGCCTGGCGACCGGGGTGCTCCTGCCGTTCGTCCTGTGGGGCGCCCTGCTCACGCTCTTCGACAACGCGCTGTCCGGCGCGCACGCGAAGATCCAGCCGCTCACCCCGGTGTGGATCACCTGGTTCCTGATCGCCCTCTGCCTGTGGCGCCTGAGCGCCCCGCTGTGGCGGACCCTGCGCGCTCCGGTGACCGTCGCCACCGTCCTCTTCCTGGCGAGCGGCGCGTTCTCGCTCGGCGCGCAGCTCTCCATCACGCGGGTCCTGCAGTTCCTCCCGGTCTTCGTCATCGGGCTCACCCTGCGCCCCGCTCACCTCAAGTGGCTGCGCGAGACCCGATGGGTGAAGGCGGCGGCCGTGGCGGTGTTCGCCCTGGCCGGCGCGGCGGCGTACTGGCTGGCCCCACGGCTGGGAGCGGGCTGGCTGTACCGCAGCGGCGGTGCGGCCGAGCTCCATGTCTCCTACGTCCACTGGGCCGCCCAGTCCCTCGCCGTCCATGCCACCGGGCTCCTCCTCACCGCGGCCTTCCTCGCCCTGGTCCCCAACCGCCGCACCTGGTACACCGCGCTCGGCGCCGGCACCATGAGCGCCTTCCTCCTGCACGCCTTCGCACGCCAGGCCCTGGTCCACACCCGGAGTTACGACCACCCCGTCCTGCACCACGCGGCCGGCCAGGCCGTCCTCACCGTGTTCTCCGTCGCCCTGGCCCTGCTGCTCTGCACCCGTCCCGTGGCCCGGCTCACCAGGCCGCTCGTCGAGCCGCGCCTCGACTGGCTCTTCGTGCGGGCGCAACCGGCCGAGACCTCCGGCGACGCACCACATGAGGGCGGGCGCACAGCGCCGCCGCACCAGGCGGACGTCGTGGGGCAAGCCCGCCGGAATGACACCGCCGACCCCGCGCGTTGACACCTCAGGACATCCCCGCCACACCCAGGAGAGCGCCGTGTACGCCGATCAGGACACCATCCGCAAGATCCTCACCGACACCGGCGACACCTGGGCCGTGGTCGGGCTCTCCAACAATCGAAGCCGTGCCGCCCACGGGGTCGCGGAGGTCCTTCAGCGTTTCGGCAAGCGAATCGTGCCCGTCCACCCCAAGGCGGAGACCGTCCACGGCGAGCAGGGCTACGCCTCGCTCGACGCGATCCCCTTCCCGGTCGACGTCGTGGACGTCTTCGTCAACAGCGAGCTGGCCGGGGCCGTCGCCGACCAGGCCGTGGCGATCGGCGCCAAGGCGGTCTGGTTCCAGCTCGGGGTGATCGACGAGGGCGCCCTGGAGCGCACCCGGGCAGCGGGTCTCGACATGGTCATGGACCGGTGCCCGGCGATCGAGATCCCGCGCCTGGGGTGAGTTGGACCGGGGCCCGCCCGCATTCGACGAGTGCGGGTATGTACCACTGAATGGCACACGCTCATACTGGCGCCAACCAGACCTAGGGGGAGGCACCAGTTGGGGGAGCTGATTCGTACCCGGGACGGGCGGGACTTAGCGGTTGAGAACTATGGGAACCCGAAGGGCAGACCGGTGTTCCTGCTGCACGGCACCCCGGGGAGCCGGCTGGGCCCGGCACCCCGCAGTGCGGTGCTCTATCGCCTCGGCGTCCGTCTGATCACGTTCGACCGGCCGGGCTACGGCGATTCGGACCGGCTGCCGGGGCGCCGGGTGGCGGACGCGGCAGCCGATGTGGAGGCCATCGCGGACGCCCTGGACCTCGACGAGTTCGCCGTCGTCGGGCGCTCCGGCGGCGCCCCGCACGCGCTCGCCTGCGCGGCGCTGCTTCCGGACCGCACGGCGCGGGCCGCGGCCCTGGTGGGGCTCGCGCCGCGCGACGCACAGGGGCTCGACTGGTTCGAGGGGATGACCGAGTCCAATGTCCGCGAGTACATCAACGCGGCTGCCGGGAAAGGGCAGTTGACCACGGCCCTGGAGATGCGGTCGATCACCATCCGGTCCGATCCGCGGCGCTCGGTGGACGACATGCGGCACGGGCTTCCCAAGCCGGACCGCGGCATCGTCGCGGACGCGGGCATCCGGGCGATGCTGGAGCGCAACTTCGAGGAGGGGCTGCGCAGTTCGGCCGACGGCTGGGTCGACGACGTGATGGCGTTCAGCACCGACTGGGACTTCCGCCTGGAGGCCATCACCGCGCCGGTGCTCCTGTGGCACGGCGAGCAGGACGTGTTCGCGCCCGTCCAGCACACCCGCTGGCTGGCCGAGCGGATCCCGGGCGCCCAGCTGATCGTCGAGCGCGGCGCTGCCCACTTCGGGGCGCTGCGGGTGCTCACCCGCGTGCTGAGCTGGGCCACTTGGTGAGTTCCTGAGGACAGGTGAGCCGGGGAGTGTCCGGGCCGTTGGGCCCGGGCACTCCCCCGCCCGTGTCCGTCACACCGGCTGCGGCTCCAGGTCCCGGTTGATCCGGCGCCAGGCGCGGGCCGCCTCGGCGATGGGGTGGTCCACGCCCAGCTGCTTGGCGGCCGGTTCCAGGATGGAGGCCCGCAGTCGCTGGGCCTCTTCCTCACGGCCCGCCGCGCGCAGGGTGATCGCCAGGTTGGAGCGGCAGGCGAGCACATCGGGATGGGCGGGCCCGAACCGTTCCAACAGGCCCTTGAGCGCGGTCCGTTCCCAGCGCTCGGCCAGGTCGGGCCGGCCCAGGTCGCCGTACGCGTTGGCGAGGTTGATCGCCGCGCACAGCGTGAACGGGTGCCGCGAGCCGAGGACTTCCTCCAGGGCCGCCCGCACGTCCTCGCCGCCCCGCGCCGCCTCCTCCGCGGCGCCGAGGCCCCGCTGGTAGATGTACAGGTTGTTGCGGCAGGCCAGGGTGAAGGGGTGCTCCTCGCCCAGGGTGCTCTGGTAGCCCTCGTAGGCCTGGAGGGCGAGGTCGAGGGCGGCCTGCTTGTCGCCGGTCGCCGAGAAGTCGGCGGCGAGGTTCAGACAGCAGGCGAGGGCGTCCGGCGCCTTGGTCCCGTAGCGGCCGCGGTAGCGGTTGTACGTTTCCTCGGTCAGCCGCTTCGCCTCGTGCGGATGCCCCGCCTTGCGCAGGGACACCGCGAGGCTCTTGGCGGTGCGCAGCGCCTCGGGCACGTCCGCGTTCAGGACGCGCTCGAACGCCGACACCACCGTGCGCAGCACCTGGATGGAGGCGGCGTACTCGCCGCTCTCGCGCAGATCCCTCGCGAGGTGGCCCTTGGTGGTGAGGGTGAAGGGGTGCTCCTCGCCCAGCAGGGCGCTGCGCCGCTCCACCGTCTCCTCGTCCAGCCGGCGGGCCGCCTCGCTGTCGCCGCTGAGCCGGTAGTCGATTGCGAGGTTGTTGGCCGCGATGAGGGTGCGGGGATGGTTCTCGCCGAAGATCTGGCGCAGCCCGTGGTAGATCCTCAGGTCCCGGGTGAGGGCCTCGTCGAACCGGCCGAGCGCGCGCAGGTCGGCGGCGAGGCTGCCGGTGGTGATGAGGATGCTGGGGTGGTCGTCGCCCGGGTGGTCCTTGTGCAGGACGCTGATCTGACGGGCGAGGGTGTCCTCGTCCATCGCCCGGGCCTCCTGGTACTTGCCCTGGGCGCGCAGCGCGTTGGCCAGCTCGAAGCGGATGTTGAGGGTCTGGAGGTCGTTCTCGCCGAGTTCGCGCGTCCAGACCTTGTTGAGCTGGGTGCCGAGCACCCGGGCGCTTTCGAGTTCGCCGCGCTTGAGCAGATAGCGGATGCGGTCGACCATGAGCTGGCGGACCTTCTCCTCGTCGCAGTCGGCGATGCCGGAGGCGCTCAGGTGCGGCCAGATCAGTTCGAAACTGGGCCAGCTCTTGGGGTCGTTGACGGGGTTGTCGCGGTCGACGCCCTCGACCGGGCGGGCCTCGGCGAGGATGCGGTGCACCTCGTGCTTGGCGGTGTCCACCTCTTCCTCGCTGAGCCCGGCCCGCACCGCCGCCTGGACGAGCCGGTGCACCTGGATGCTGCTGTCCGCCGGGTCGACCTTGGCCAGCGCGAAACGGTTCAGCGTCTGGATGACCTTGCCCAGCATGTACCGCTCGCGCAGGTCCGGGTCGTACGGCAGGAGCGACTCGAACATCGAGTCGCTGCCGATGAGCCGCATCGAGATGGGCTCGGCCGAGAAGAACGAGCAGAGCTCCAACAGGCGTACCGCCGCCTTGGATTCGTCGCGCAGGCGGCTGATCGAGATGTTCCAGGTGGCGCCGATCTGCTCCGAGTAGTCCTCGGGCTTGCCGAGCGAGAGGACCTTGGTGCTCTGCTCCCTGAGCTGTTCCACATAGGCGTCGACCGGGGTCGCGGTCTCGGCGAGCCAGGCGGCCGCGACCTCGACGGCGAGCGGCAGGTCGCCGACCGCGTCGGCGACCCGGTCGGCGTCGGCGACGGGCAGCTTGGTGACCCGGCGGCACAGGTGCTCGACGCTCTCGGGCCGGGTGAAGACCTCGACCTCGATGGCCTCCACATGGGTCGAGGCCGGCTTGTTGCGGCAGGTGGCGAGTATGTGTCCGTAGGTCTCGCCCGCGATGGGCTCCACCTCGTCCGGGAGCAGTTTCAGGGCCCGGTCGAGGTCCTCGACGTTGTCGAAGATCAGCAGCCAGCGGGAGTAGGGCGCGCCGCGCCGCAGCGCCTGGAGGGCGGCCGTCGCGGCCTCGGCGACCACGTCGCCGGCCCTGAGGTCCATCTCGGCGGCGAGCTCGGCGAGCGAGGACACCACCCGGTCGGGCTGTTCCGCCTCGATCCACCACACGAGGTCGTAGTCGGCGCGGAAGCGGTGGGCGTACTCGCGGGCCACCTGCGTCTTGCCGACGCCGCCGAGGCCGTAGAGGACCTGCGGGAAGCGCTGGGCGGAGCGGCTGTCCCCGCGCAGTTGGTCGCGCAGCCTCTCCAGGACGGAGGTGCGTCCGGTGAACCAGGCGTGCCGGGGCCGTACGTTCCAGATCTTGGGCACGCTGCCCGGATAGCGCGGCCCCACGGGCGCGGACGCGAGACCCGCGACCGCCTCGGCCCGGTCGAGCGCGTTGAGCACGGCTGCCGCCGCGTCGTTCTCGTCCAGGCGGACGAGGTCGATGACGCCGCGGTTGCTGAGCGGCGGGCTGAGCCGTACGTCGCCGACGCGCACCGGCAGGATGTGGCGGCGCACGCCCGCCTGGTCGAGGCCGCTTCCGGTCTCCCAGGAGCTCCTGGCGCGCTCGGAGTTGAGGTAGGCCTGCGAGACGACGGGCAGGACGCGGTAGCCGACCCCGGAGGTGAACTCGACCTCGGGGGTGCCCGTTTGGGGGGCGCGGACGTCGACCGGCACGACGTGGAAGCCCGCCGTGGTCAGCACGTGCACCAGCCAGTCCGCCCACATCTGGTCCTCGGCGACATGGGTGAGGACCAGGTTGGAGGGCGGCATGGGCCGGCGCCGGGTGTAGGCGGCGACATGGGTGAGCCGGTCGGCCTCGTCGATGGGCGGCAGCGAGTTGACCAGGCCCCCGGTGAGCACGGAGGTCAGGCGTTCGCAGGCGCTGAGCATGGAGCTGCTGACGTTGGGGGCGTCGCCGAAGGTGGCGAGGATCTCCTCGTACGCGTAGAAGGGGCGGTAGGGGACCTCCACCGTGCCCCAGTAGTTGCCGAGCTCCTCGGGGCTCAGGCCGCTGGGGAAGCCGGGGAAGCTCTCGCGGGCCAGCGCGCGGCCGGCGTCCGCCTTCTCCTTCTCGCCGTCGTCGATGCGCATCGGGACGGGCAGGATGCGGATGCGCCGCTCGTGGTAGCGCTCCTCGATGTCACGGGCCACCGCCGAGGCGCCGTCGATGCTCTGGTCGCTCAACGTGAAGCAGACGACGAGGACTTCGGGCATCTGGACGGTGCAGATGTCGGCGATGTCGCTGAGGCCGGTGCGGCTGTCGATCAGGGTGTAGTCGTAGTGCCGCTGCATGTCGTCGCGCATCGCGTCGAAGAACTGGCCGCCGCCGAACCGCTCGTGGAAGTCGTCCCAGTCCATCTTGCCGACGATGGAGGGGTAGTCGCGGTTGCGCCGGCCCGCCGAGAGGAAGTCCAGGCTGCCGCCCTGGGGGAAGTTCCAGTTCAGGGAGGTGGCGTGCGGGCGCACCCGGGCGTAGTCGCGGTGCCAGTCGGGTTCGCGGTCGGCGGGGCGCCGGGCCTCGTCCTGGTAGTCGGTGATCAGGTTGATCAGACCGGGGGTCGCCTCCAGGTCGGCGAGGTCGAGGAAGGGGTGGAAGAACCGGTGCAGGCCGGGCGCCTCCAGGTCCCAGTCCACCGCCAGTACCCGGTACCCGTTGGCCGCCAGGATCCAGGCGCAGTTGGCCAGCGCCATGGTCCGTCCGGTGCCGCCCTTGTACGAGTAGAACGTGACGACGGTCCCGTTGCGGTTCTCAGTCATCTGATGAGCCCTCCGCCTTATCACCGTGGTTCTTGTCCTGGTCCGTGCTCTGACCGCGGCCACTGGGGCCACCCGCGCCGTAGCCGATGCCGCCCGGCAGCACCCGGGGCATCGGCCCACCGCTTCCGGGCGGTGGATAGGTCGGCGCGTTGGCCTCGTAGTGTTTGACCGCCGCCTTCACGGCCCCCGGGATCGCCTTGCTGAAGGCCTCCAGTGTGGGCAGTCCGGCGCTCGGTGTGCGGTGCCCGTCGCTCTCGTCGACCCGGGTGGCGAGCGCTGTGTCGGTCTGCTGCGACAACTCCTCGTTGCTGGCGCGGGTCTGGGGGTCCGCCACGTTGCCGGGGACCATGACGCTGATCCAGGGCCGGCGGCTCGCGCCCAGCTGGTCGAGGAGTTCGCGGCGGCGCCGGGCGTCGAGGGCCCAGCGGTCCAGGAGCAGCAGACCGGGCGCGGGTGGGCCGGAGGCGAGGAGCCGCTGGGGCTCGGCCTCGAAGTCGCTGAGGTGCACGGTGTAGTTCAGGTTGCGTACGACGTCGACGGTGTGGTCGGCGAGCGGTCTGGAGGACGCCGGATGGTAGGGGTTCCAGTCGAGGGCCTCGGTGCCGTAGCAGTCCGGACTGCGTCCGGTGGGGAGGCTGGAGCGCGAGCAGGCGAGGACGGAGACCTCCATTTCCCGGGCGGGCCCGCCGGCCGGACCGAAGGCGGGCGGCACCTTGGCGTAGTCCTGGTGCGGGTCGCCGGGTTCCAGCTGGGTCTGCTGGGCCACGCTCACGATGCGTTTGGCCAGCCGGTAGACGGCGCGTTCGTACTGGTCCCGCAGGTAGTTGAGTTTGATGAGCCCGTAGAAGCCCTCGTCGGCGTACTCGTCGCCGAAGGTGGCGTGGTTGAACTGGAGCCGCTCGGCGGGCTGCGGCAGCCCTCGCGTCGGCACGGGCACCCATAGCGCGGGCACTATTCCGGTGACGGGGTTGCTGTTGTTGTTGCTGCTGCGCGCGTTCTGCGCGGCGGCGCGGCTGGAGAAGGCGAACCACTCCCGGCCGCACTGTTCGCTGAGGAAATAGCGCGGCGAATAGAGCGGTACGAACACCTTGCAGAAGGCCAGCGCCTCCGAGAGCCGTTCCTGCCAGCCCTCGCCGGGCTGCATCTGCTGATCCATGAAGCCGGCGCTGCCGGCCGGGAGGGGCGTCAGCTGCATCACATGGGCGCAGAGGTCCCGGAAGAAACGCTGGACCCACAGGTTGGGGTCCTTGTCCTTGGGGTCGCTCTTCGGCGTGTGCGCGTAGCTGAGGAAGAAGTATGGCTTCTGCTCGTCTCCCCCGGCCCCCACTGATCCCTGCACCACTGTCTCCCCCGGTCCAAGTGGATGGGACCTCAGTGTAGGAACGGAGGATTCTCCGGCGGAACAGAACGAACAAACCCATTGGCCGATCCACTCGCCGGGTTTCGATCAGATCATGACCGGAATCATGCGGAGCGCGGCGAGTGGATCAATCAAATGGGGGGAGAATTCGCTCAATTCGCAGGTGAATTCACTCGGCGCCGCCTTCGGCACGGGCCTTCCAGGCCGTGCGATGACGCCGTGCGGAGTCCTCCGCGGCGGTGAGCGCGCCCGCCGAGACGGCTTCGTCGCGCCAGCCCGACACGGTCTCGCCCATGCGTCCGACGAAACGTTGCCCCAGGTCGGTGAGGGATCCCGAGCCGAGCAGCACCTCGACGGCCTCCGCCGTCTGCTGCCGCCAGCGGGCGAACTCGGCCTCGGCGGCGCCGCGTTCGGCCGCGAGCCCGGCCGTCTCGCGGCGCACCCGCCAGAAGTCGGTCACCGCGATGTGGGCGTACGTTCCCTGGAGCAAGCCGCCGATCGGCCGGGGATCCTCGCGCCAGGGGGCGTAGTAGCGGTCGCGGTCGGCCTTGTCGTACAGGTCGACCGCGTCGAGGACGGCGGCGAGCTTCACATGCTGGAACTCGTGGACGATCAGCAGGGCGAGCTGTTCGGGCGAGGCGGGCCGGGCCACCCCGATCGCGCCCCAGGCGTCCTTGCAGGCGGCGCTGACATCGCTGCCGTCCGGCGCGTGCAGCGGCGTGATCAGGCGCAGCCCGGCGGCCACTCCGTCGGCGTAGGCGGGCAGTTCACGCCGGATCAGCGACCAGGCGCCGGTCAGGTCCTCGGACCACAGCTTCGCCTCGTCGGCCGCGAGCCGCTCGGCGACGGGCCACTCGTGGCAGTCGCGCAGCGGGTCGGTGTCCTCGATGGCCACGCTCCAGCCCTCGCCCGCGAAGAGGCGTACGGGGTGCCAGTGCGGAGTCAGGCCGTCCACGCCCTCGTGCCATCCGATGTCGAGCCGGCGCGCACCGGCCCGCACGGTGAACCCCTCGGCCCCCGCGCTCACTTCGGCGTGGTGAGCGGAGGTGCCGAGCCGTACGCTGCCGAACCCGGGCAGCCTCAGCGTG
This sequence comes from Streptomyces sp. NPDC001828, assembly GCF_042892175.1. Lineage (NCBI taxonomy): Bacteria > Bacillati > Actinomycetota > Actinomycetes > Kitasatosporales > Streptomycetaceae > Streptomyces > Streptomyces sp. NPDC001828. The sequence continues at coordinate 69,707 of NZ_JBIATV010000001.1, read as the reverse complement.
CCGGCGCGCAGCGGCACCGTGACGCTCCGGCCGAGCCGGGCGCGCAGAGCGGCGGTGGCCGCGATCTCGGCGAGGCCCGCGGCGGGTGCCACGCGGCCTTCGAGCACGCCGAGCGCCCAGGGCCGGGTGTAGGGGTGGGCGAGGACGCCGGCGAGTTCGTCGGGCACCTCGGCGTCGAGCTGGGTCAACAGCTCCCAGGCGGCGGCGGCTTCGCGGTCGGACGGGGCGATGCGCTGCTCGCTGACGGCGGCGAGCAGCTCCTGGTTGATGTCGAGCTGGGCGGCCGCCAGCCGCGTCACGGTGTCCGCGCCGCCGAACCCGGCGGCCAGCGCGTCGAAGTCGCCCTGGTCCAGCGGGAGTTCGGCCGGTGTCGGCGTCGGTGCGGGCACGGCCGCCTCCCGGTCCCGGATGGTGGTGACCAGGGCGAGCAGGTCGGGGCAGAACACGGAGGGATTGTCGAACCCGTCGCCGGTGCGGTAGCGGTGGGCATAGAGGCCGCCGCCGCAGGACTGGACGACCGGGCAGTCGCGGCACTGCTCGCAGAGCTGCTCGACGCCTTGCTGGCGGGCGAGCATGCCGGGGTGCTGGAGGACGTCGTCGAGCGAGTGCGTAAAGACGTCCATGCCGGTGGCCGGGGCCCCGTCGTACGACGTCTTGAGGCTGTCGGCCTGCTCGAAGGTGCCGTCGGTCTCGATCACGACGAGGTCGGCGGGCGCGAGGCCGAGCGACTCGGTGAGGCTGCTCTCGCCGCGCAGGGTGCGCAGCACGGAGTCGAAGATGCGGACCGGCACGGGGCGCCCGGCCGCGTCCCAGCGTCGGTAGACCGCGTCCAGCCAGTCGGCGTAGGGGGTGGCCGCGCCGCCGGGCCGGGGCGGCGGGGTGTCCCAAGTGGCGTGCGGCAGAAGGAAGTCGATGCGCGGGGGCGAGAGTGCGACGAGGGCGTCGTAGACGGCGACCGGGTCGTTCTCTACGTCGATGGTGCACAGCAGTCCGGCGAACAGGCGCCGGTAGCGCGGGCGGTTGAGGAGTTCGACGGCCCGGACGACCTTGGCGTGGCTGCTGCGGCCGTCCGCGTAGCGGCGGTGGCGGTCGTTGGCGGCCTTGTCGCCGTCGAGGGAGACGCCGACCTTGATGCCGAGTTCCAGGAAGAGTTCGCAGAACGTCTCGTCGAGCAGCACGCCGTTGGTGTGCATGCGCAGGTCCAGGGCACTCACTCCGCGCAGGGCCCGCTGGAGTTCCTCGGCGGCGCGGCGCAGCCGCTCGGGGCCGGCGAGCAGGGGCTCGCCGCCGTGCAGAACGACGTGAACGGTGGGGAGTCGATGGTGTCGGGCGTGCTCGGCGATACGGTTCGCCACCTGGGCGAGGATCTCCTCCGAGACGGCGCGGGGCTTGCCCCGCCAACTGGTGTCCGCGTGCTCGTAGACGTAACAGTGATCGCACGCCAGGTCGCATCGGCTGTGCACCTTCAGCACGAACTGCGACAGGGCAGGCGGAATCGGCCGGTCCATGGGTTGAGTCGTTCCGCCCGTCAGAGCGCCGACTGGAAGGCGGACGCGGCGGGGACCGTGGGGTTCCCGTACGCCGCCATCACCCGGGCCAGATTCACCGGAGCCCGGCCGGCGCCCTGCGCCGCCGCCCGCTGCACCAGGGTGAGCCACTGAGGGGCCGGCCTGTGGGGGGCGGGGCCGGGCCGTTCGGCCGCCGAGACGAGAGCGTCCACGTGAGCGCCTTTCGGGTCGTCGCGCCGTTCTCGCAGCGGGGTCTTTCTGGATCACTGCGGAGACACGGCTCGGAGAACGTGCATGGGTTCTGGTACGTCGCGCAATTCGGCCGCACGCCGTGCCCATGTGCGCTCAAGCGCCACGAGCGACTGGTCCGGCCACTGCCGCCTCCCCGGGACACCACAACTGCCTTGGCCCGTGCCCAGGTTCGGCGTTGGCGCGGAATCCACTCGCACGAGTGGTTTCGTCCAAGGTGAACTCCGCTTTTCGTCGCCCCCCGGAGTCGCGAGAGTGACGATAGCCAGCCTCCACCCGACGCGGCCCCCATTACCAGATACAGGGCCAAAATCGTCCAGAAGGTGATGTTGAACCGGTCAGGGTCCACCATCAACGCTAACAGGCCCTCGGGGAAAGGCCGTTGAGGCTCTCAGCGTTCGAACGGGACCGAGATGGCCATCGTCATGCTGACCGGCTCCGAGCCCGCATTGCGGTACGTGTGCGCGGCGTTGGCCTCGAAGGAGGCCGAATGTCCGGCGGGGACCGCGTAGTCGACGCCGTCGACGGCGAGGGTGAGCGTGCCCTCGGTGACGTGGAGCAGCTCGACGGTGCCCGCCGGATGCGGGTCCGAGTTGCTGCCGTCGCCCGGCATCAGGTGCCAGTGCCACATTTCGAGCGGGCCCGGCGCCTCGGTCCCGGCGAGCAGCGTGTTGTAGCTCCCCCGCTCGGTGGACCAGAGCCGGACGGCCTGGTCGGGCGGGACGATGCGCACCTTGGGGCCGCTCTCGTAGTCGAGCAGCGTGGTGATGCTCACGCCGAGCGCGTCACCGATCTTCACCACGGTGCCCACGCTGGGATTCGTCCGGGCCTGCTCGATCTGGATGAGCATGCCGCGGCTGACTCCGGCCCTGGTCGCGAGCGCGTCGAGGGTGAAGCCGCGCTCGGTGCGCCAGCGCTTGACGTTGCGGCCCAGTGACTGGGTCAGCAGTTCGAGGTCCGACACGTTCCGTCCATGAGGTGGGCCCCAGCGAGGCCGTCCAATATTTTTGATGACAGAGTTCAATACAGCGCACTATGGTGCGGTGCAAGCCATTGATCTCCTGTGCCACCGCACTGTACTGCGAGGCCCCCATGACAGCACTGTTCGCCCTGGCCACCAGCCTCCTGTGGGGCCTGGCCGACTTCGGCGGCGGGCTGCTCACCCGGCGGATGCCCGCGCTGACCGTCGTGGTCGCCTCGCAGACGCTGGCCGTGGTGGTCCTCGGCGCGGTCGTCGCCGCCACCGGCGGATGGCACGAGGCGGGCCCGCAGCTCTGGTTCGCGGTGGCGGCGGGCGCCGTCGGCCCGGTCGCCATGCTCAGCTTCTACAAGGCCCTCGCGCTCGGCCCCATGGGCGTCGTCTCGCCGCTCGGCTCGCTCGGCGTGGCGGTGCCGGTCGGGGTCGGGATCGTCCTCGGCGAACGTCCGGGCCTCCTGCGGTTCGCCGGGATCGCGGTGGCGGTGATCGGCATTCTGCTCGCGGGCGGCCCGGAGTTCCGCGGCACCGCGGTGCGCCGCCAGGCCGTGCTGCTCACCCTGCTCGCCGCCTTCGGCTTCGGCACGGTGATGGCCCTGATCTCCGAGGCGTCCACCACCGTGACCGGCCTCTTCCTCGCCCTCTTCGTGCAGCGCGTCACCAACGTGGCGGTCGGCGGCACCGCCCTGTTCGTCTCGGTACGGCGCGGCGCCCGGGCGCTGCCCGAGGAGGGCGGGTCCCGCGCGGTGTGGCTCGCGCTGCCCGCGCTCGCCTTCGTCGGCCTCGCCGACGTGGCCGCCAACGGGACGTACTCGATCGCCGCCCAGCACGGCCCGGTCACCATCGCGGCGGTGCTCGCCTCGCTCTACCCGGTGGTCACCGCGCTTGCCGCGCGCGGGGTCCTCAAGGAGCGGCTGCGCGCGGTGCAGGCGGCGGGCGCCGGGCTCGCGCTGGTCGGCACCGTGCTGCTCGCGAGCGGCTGATCAGGCCTCTTCGGGCGCCAACTCCGCGATGGCGAGGAGCTGTTCGGGGGTGACGCCCTCCGGGATGGGCACCGGCGCCGGCGTGCGCAGCGGCGGCTGCCAGCCGTTCTCCTCGTCCCAGGTCCGTACGATCCGCGCGGGCGCCCCGGCCACCACCGCGTGGTCGGGCACCTCGCCGCGCACCACCGCGCCCGCCGCCACGACCACGTTGCGGCCGAGCCGGGCGCCGGGCAGCACCACGGCTCCGGTGCCGAGCCAGCAGCCCGGCCCGATCTCCACCGGCTCCATGCGCGGCCACTGCTTGCCCACGGGCTGGCGCGGATCGTCGTAGCTGTGATTGGTCGAGGTGATGTAGACGTACGGGCCGCAGTACGTGTCCGAGCCGATGCTGACCGTCGTGTCGGCGATGACGTGGCTGCCCCGCCCGAGTACGACACCGTTGCCCAGGGTCAGGATCGGCTCGGCGCCGAGGTCGAGGCCGGGCATCATCCCGGCGGTGAGAGTGACCTGTTCGCCGATGATGCAGTGGTCGCCCAGCTCGATCCAGGGCTCGCCGAAGACCGTGCCCTGCGGGAAGGCGAGGCGGGTCCCGGAGCCGATCCTGCGGAAGCGCAGCCTCCCCGGGTGCTCGGCGGTGACCGCGCCCGCCTCCTTGAGCAGGGCCCAGCCGCCGTGCACCGCGCGGGAGGCGATGCGGCGCCGCCAGGCGGTCAGCGACGAGAACGTGTTTCTGTTCTTGGGCACCCGCTCACGGTACTCACCGCCGACCCGGCCGATCAGGGCCGACGCCTGTGATCTTCCGCTCAGCCCGGGACCCGCCGGGGCTCAGGCGCCGTGCGCCTTGCGGTGGTCCTCGGCCAGGCCCAGGTACATCAGCGCGTTCACCTTGATGCCCTCGCGCTCCTCCTCGGTCAGCTCGCGCCGCACCTTGGCCGGTACGCCCGCGACCAGCGAGCCGGGCGGCACGACCATGCCCTGCGGCACCAGGGCGTGCGCCGCGATCAGCGAACCCGCCCCGACATGGGCGCCGTTGAGGACGGTGGCGCCCATGCCGACCAGGACGTCGTCCTCGACGGTGCAGCCGTGCAGCACCGCGTTGTGCCCGACCGTGACCCGCTCGCCGAGCGAGACCGGGAAGCCCGGGTCCACGTGCACGGTGCAGTTGTCCTGGATGTTGCTCTCGGCGCCGATCACGATCGGCCCGCAGTCGGCCCGCAGGACCGCGTGGTACCAGACGCTCGCCCCCGCGCCCAGGGTCACCTCGCCGAGCACCACCGAGGTGGGTGCGGTGAATGCGGTCGGGGCGATCTCGGGCGTCTTGCCACCCACTGCCACGACCAACGCCTGCTCTGCCATGCGCCACTCCTTGTACGGATTCCATCGCGGTACGGATTCCATCGCGCCGGGAGTCACGCTAAGCGACCGCGCCTGGGCCCGCGCGGCCGGGGGCCCGCTTACGATCACGCGATGGCACTGTTCCGGATCGTCCGACGCACCCCGCTCGCCCCCGCCGAGGCCTGGCGGCGGCTCACCGACTGGCAACGGCACGCCGAGGGCGTGCCGTTGACCCGGATCACCGTGGAGACCCCGCCGCCGAGCGGGCCGGGCACGGTCTTCGTGGCCCGCACCGGTCTGGGCCGGCTGGGCTTCGACGACCGGATGGAGATCACCCGCTGGGAGCCGCCGGTCCCGGGCAGTCCGGGCGTGTGCCGCCTGGAGAAGCGCGCCCGGACCATCACGGGCTGGGCCGAGATCGAAGTGGGCGAAGTAGGGGAAACGGCGTCCGGGGAAGGTGAGCCCGGGCGGGGTGCGCCCGCGCCGGGCGCGTATCTGATCTGGCGCGAGGACCTGCGCGTACGCGGACTGCCGCGCGCCCTCGACCCGTTGACCGCCTACGCGGGGCGGCTCCTGTTCGGGCACGCCGTGAAGGTGCTCCTGAAGGACCGGGCACGCTGACCGGCCGCCCCGCCCACGGGGGCGATCAGTCGGCGGCGGGCACGTTCTCCGGCGTCGAGTTCGCCGCCTCGGCCTCCGCCATGGACTTCTTCGCCCGGTTCTTGACGACCAGCATCGAGGCGACGCCGATGAGGAGCGCGGCCACCAGGCCGAGGTAGGAGAAGTTCTTCAGCCAGGACTCGGCGACGATGCCGAGGTAGTAGATGACGGCCGTCGTACCGCCCGCCCAGCAGATGCCGCCGAGGACGTTGGCGATGAGGAACTTCCAGTACGGCATGTGCAGGACGCCCGCGAGCGGGCCCGCGAAGATGCGCAGCAGTGCGATGAAGCGGCCGAAGAAGACGGCCCACATGCCCCACTTCTGGAAGGACCGCTCCGCCATGGCGACATGGCCCTCGCTGAAGTGCTTGGGGAATTTGCGGCCGAGCCAGGCGAGCAGCGGCCTGCCGCCCTTGCGGCCGATCGCGTAACCGATGGAGTCGCCGATGACCGCGCCGGCCGTGGCGCAGGCGCCGAGCACGAGCGGGTTGATGTGACCCTGTTGCGAGGCGAGCAGTGCCGAACTGACCAGGACGATCTCACCGGGCAGCGGGATCCCGAGGCTTTCGACCCCGATGACCAGCGCCACCAGAAGATAGACACTGACGGCGGGGATGTTCTCCAGCCACTCCTGGATGTGCAACGCCGCATTCCTCCCGCTCGCCCCGGGCCGGAGCCCGGCATGCGCCCCCCTGGCGCACGCCGGGAAGCCTACCCGCTCAGCCTCGGCCGCCGGCCGGCGCCGATCCGACCCGGCCATGGCCCGTCAGGCGCGGCTCGCCCGCCGAGACACCCACGCTCACCTCGCGCGTTCCGGTGCCGAGCACCCAGGCGTGCCGGCCGCTGTCCCACGAGGAGAGCGAGCGCCGGGAGATCCTGACGGTCACCTCCTGGGCGCGGCCCGGCTCCAGGCGCAGCCTGCGGTAGCCGGCCAGGGCGCGGCGGGCCTGGTCGAGACGGAGGTCGGGCGAGGGGCCGAGGTAGACCTGGGCGACGGTGATGCCGGTGCGGGCGCCGGTGTTGCGCACGGTGAAGCGGACCGCGAGCCCGTCTCCGTCGGGCCGCACGCTCAGGTCCGTGTACGCGAAGGTGGTGTAGGAGAGGCCGTGCCCGAAGGGGAACAGCGGGGCCACGCCCTCGGCCTCGTACCAGCGGTAGCCGAGGTGGATGCCCTCGGAGTACTCCTCGGTGCCGTCCACACCGGGGTAGCGGCGCGGGTTCCCGGCCATGGGGTGGCGGTCCTCGGAGACCGGGAAGGTCTGGGTGAGCCGGCCGCCGGGGTCGCAGTCCCCGAACAGGACGGCCGCGGTGGCCTCGGCGCCCTCCTGGCCCGGGTAGTACATCTGCAGTACGGCGCCGACGCCGTCGAGCCACGGCATGGTGGTGCAGGACGAGGTGTTGAGCACCACCGCGGTGCGGGGGTTGGCGGCGGCGACCGCCTCGATCAGCTCGTTCTGGTGGCCCGGCAGGGCGAGGCCGGTGCGGTCGGCGCCCTCGGTGGCGTCCTCGTACGCGAACACGACCACGCCCGCGGCCGCGCGGGCGACGCGTACCGCCTCGGCGACATCGGCGGCGCGGGTGGCTCCGGTGGTGCGGCGCAGCCGGAACAGCTGGCCCTGGTCGCGGCCCTTGGCGGTGATGGCGAGCCGGTGGGCCCCGGCGGTCAGGCGCAGCGGTTTGCTGCGGCGGACCGCGAGCCCGTCGGGCGCGGTGCCGACAAGGCCGCCCGAGAAGAATTCGCCGAGGCCGGGGGCGGGCGGGAAGAGGTCGGTGCCGTCGAGCAGCACCTTGGGCCGGTCCCCCGAGTAGTGGATGACGAAGGTCCACTCGTCGTCGTCGGCCACGGTGAGCGTGCCGTCGTACGTCCAGGTGGCGCCGGGTTCGACGTGCTGGCCCTCGAAGTCGGCGCCGGGCGACGTGCCGGGCAGCGGCTTGCCGAAGAGGTCCTCGCCGAGCGCGTACGTGACGCGGGCGCCGTCGCCGGCCCGGGAGCGCAGCGCGTCGAGCGGGCTCTCGGCATGGTCCGGCACGACGTGCGCGCTGCCGCCGCCGCTGACGAACGGGATGCTTCCGGTGGGCCCGACGACCGCGATGGAGCGGGTGGCCGGCCCGGTCAGGGGCAGGGTGCTGTGCCGGTTGTGGAGCAGGGTGGCGCCGGCCCGCGCGACCTTGAGCGCGGTGCGCGCGCCGCGCCCGGCGTCGCGGTCCGGACGGGCGGGAGCGCTCCCGTCGAGCAGCGAGAAGCGTTCCATGACGGACAGGACGCGGCGCACCGACCGGTCGACCAGCGCCTGCGGAACGCGGCCGTCGCGCACGGCGGCCTTGAGGGCGTCACCGAAGTAGTCGCCGCTGGGCATCTCCATGTCGAGCCCGGCGCTGAGGGCCGCGACCGTGCTGTGGGCGGCGCCCCAGTCGGTCATCACCCAGCCCTCGAAGCCCCAGTCGCCCCGCAGGACGTCGGTGAGAATTGGCTTGTTCTCACAGGCGAAAGCCCCGTTGACCTTGTTGTACGCGCCCATCACGGCGCCCGCTCCGGCGGCCGCGGCCGCCTCGAAGCCGCGCAGTTCGAGCTCGCGCAGCGGCTGTTCGGCGATCCGCACGTCGATGGTCAGGCGGTCCTTCTCCTGGTTGTTCAGGGCGAAGTGCTTGACGGTGGCGATGAGCCCCTGGCCCTGGATCCCGCGGACCTCCTCGGCGACGAGGTCGGCGCTGAGCAGGGGGTCCTCAGAGAGGGTCTCGAAGTTGCGTCCGGCGTACGGGGTTCTGATGAGGTTGACCATGGGCGACAGGAGGACGTCCTGGCCCAGCGCGCGGCCCTCACGGCCGATGACCTCGCCGTACTCGCGGGCGAGCGCCGGGTCGAAGGCGGAGGCGAGCATGACCGGCGCGGGCAGGGCGGTCGCGTGCGCGGTGACGCGGACACCGGCGGGGCCGTCGGCGAGTCTGAGCGGGCAGATGCCGAGGCGGGGCACGCCGGGGACGTAACCGGCCTGGCCACGGCTGTTGGGATCGGCGGCGCCGTGCAGCAGGCTGATCTTCTCGTCCAGGGTCAGCCGGGCGAGCAGGGACTCCACCTTGCGGGAGGCCGGGGCCGGGGCGAGCGCGTGGGCGGAGACGGCGAGGGGGCCGGTCACGGCGGCCGCGACCATGGCGGCGCCGCCGAGCAGACGCAGTGCTGACCTTCGGGAAACGGTGTCGGACATGGACCGTCACTCCTTTGTGTGCGGGCACGACGTGGTGGACCGCGGCACAGCGGGCGGCGGGCCGACGTTCGAGGTGTGAACGCACTATGCGTCACGACCGAGTTGACAACCCGTCAGGCGCCACGAGGCGCCGGGAAACGTAGGACCGTCCGGCGGAAGAGTCAATGCGGGGACGGCGGGCTTGGGACACGACGAAGGCGCCCCGGCCGGAGCCGGGACGCCTTCGGGTCGCGCGGTCCGCGCGGAGGGGGTCAGGAGTTGGGGCGCAGGGTCCAGACGACGGTCATCTCGCCGGTCACGGCCTCGTCCGCGCGCTGGATCTCGATGTGGACCGGGAACTCGGGGCGCTGCCCGGCGTCCAGCTCGGCCACCACGTCGGCGATCGGGCGGCCCAGCGTGGCGGTCGCGGTGACGACGCCCTTGGCGAGCTTCTTGTAGCCGATTTCCGCCTTGACGGCGAGCGGCACGGCGCGGTGCATCTGGTCGCCGAAGGCGGCGATGACGATGGCCCCGCTGGCGGACTCGGCGAGCGTGAACATCGCTCCGGCGTGCGGTCCGCCCACGTGGTTGTGGTAGTCGGCCTGGTCCGGCAGCCGCACGACGGCTCGCTCGGGGGTGGTCTCCAGGAACTCCAGGTTCAGGGTGCGGGCCATGGGAACGGTCGCGGTGAGCATCTCGCCCACGGACATCTGATCAGCGCTCATGGGACCCGATGTTACCCATGGGTAGCCACCGTTGGCCATCCCCGGCGGGGGCGGCCGTAGCCGGAGCCGGGGCGCACCTCTATGGTTACTGGCCATGTGGCCAGGACAGCAGCCGCCCGGGGGCGAGCAGAACCCGCAGGATCCGAATCAGAACCCGTACCAGCAGCCGGGGTACCAGCAGCCGAACCCCTATCAGCAGCCGGGGCAGCAGCCGGCGCAGCCCGGGTACGGCTATCCGCAGCAGCAGCCCGCGCAGCCCGGATACCCGCAGCAGGGTTACCAGACGCCCAACCCGTACCAGCAGCCGACGGTGCCGCAGTATCCGGTGGGCGGCCCTCCCGGGCCGCCGCAGCCGCCGCAGAACAATGACAAGAAGAAGACCACGGTCATCGCCATCGTGGCCGCCACGGCCGTGGTCGTGGCCGCCGCCGTGACCGGCTTCGTGGTCCTCAAGGACGACGGCAAGTCCAGCACCCAGGCCGACGGCAAGGGCACGAAGTCGCCGTCGCCGTCGGGTTCCTCGGCCGCGCCCTCCTCCCCCGCGCCCAACCCGCGCGGCGCCGGCACCGACGTCAAGCCGGTCATCGCGGGCTGGAAGGTCGTGGTGAACCCCGCCAGGGGCGACGCCTTCGACGTACCGCCGGAGTGGGAGGTCGACAGCCCCACCATGAGCGTGGGCTGGTCGGACAAGGCGGACCCCAACGGGTTCGGCGGCATGATGATGTCCGCTCCCGCCTACTTCAAGTCCAAGTGGTGCACCGTCCAGAAGCCCGGCAGCCGCGACGAGAACACCGCTCTCGCCAGCGTCGGCACCAAGGGCGCCAACGGTGCCAAGTCGACCGGCGACGCGGCCGAGCAGGCCGACGACTGGCTGTACTACGCCTACACCCAGCCGGACAAGAACCACATCACCTCCGAGAAGCCGGTCCCGTACACCACCAAGTCCGGCCTCCAGGGCAGCGTGGTCCGCGCCAAGACCACCGGCGTGAAGAAGACGGACAAGTGCTCCACCGAGGGCCAGTCCGTGCTGTTCGGCTTCAAGACGCCCAAGGGCGACCTGGCCGCCTGGAGCCTCATCGCCAACACGGGCGTGCCCGGCGCGGTCGACGAGGACACCATCCAGAAGATCCTCAGCACCATCCGTCTGGTGCCGGTCACCACCTCCTGACACGGGCCGGCGGCAAACCGTTTGGCGGGCGGGGCCGGTGGCGGCGATAGTCCTTGGGTGACCTCCGCCGCCCTCCCCTCGCCCGCCCGGCGCCCGTCGTGGGCCGGCCGCAACTACAGCCTGCTGACCGCCGCCTCGGTGGTGACGAACCTGGGCAGCCAGGGCGCACTGATCGCGGCGGCGTTCGCGGTGCTGCAGTCCGGCGGCGGCGCGGGCGACGTGGGCCTGGTCGCGGCGGCCCGCACGCTGCCGCTGGTGCTCTTCCTGCTGATCGGCGGCGCACTGGCCGACCGGTTGCCGCGGCACCGGGTGATGGTCGCCGCCAACACCCTCAACTTCCTTTCCCAGGGCGCCTTCGCGCTCCTCGTGCTCACCGGCGACCCCCGGCTCTGGCAGATGATGGCGCTCACCGCGCTCGGCGGTGTGGGCCAGGCGTTCTTCGGCCCCGCGTCCGAAGGCATGCTGATGTCCAGCGTGAACGGCACGGACGCCGGGCGCGCGTTCGCGTTCTACCGGATGGCGATGCACGGCGCGGGCATCGGCGGGGCCGCGCTCGGCGGCGCCCTGATCGCCGCGTTCGGCGCGGGCTGGGTGCTCGCGATCGACGCGGCCGCGTTCGCGGTCGCGGGCGCGCTGCGGGCCTTCCTCGACGTGAGCCACATCCCGCCGCGCGAGGCGGGCGGCGGCATGGTCTCCGACCTCCGCGAGGGCTGGCGGGAGTTCGTCTCACGGCCGTGGCTGTGGTCGATCGTGGTGCAGTTCGCGGTGGTCAACGCCGTGGTCGCGGCGGCCGAGGCGGTGTACGGGCCGCTGGTGGCCCGCGACGAACTGGGCGGTCCCGGACCCTGGGGACTCGCGCTCGCCGCGTTCGGCGCCGGCACGGTCGGCGGGGCGTTCCTGATGATGCGCTGGAAGCCGCGCCGGCTGCTGCTCGCGGGCAGCCTGTGCGTGTTCCCGCTCGCCCTGCCCTCGGCGGCGCTGGCGGTGCCGCTGCCGGTCACCGCGCTCGCCGCGGTCATGCTCCTGACCGGCGTCTCCATCGAGGTCTTCGGCGTCTCGTGGATGACCGCCCTCAACCAGGAGATCCCGGAGGACAAGCTGTCCCGGGTGTCCGCCTACGACTGGCTCGGCTCGATCGCGATGGTGCCGCTCGCCACCGCCCTCGCCGGGCCGGCGCAGAGCGCGGTCGGCCGCACCAGCGCGCTGTGGGGCTGCTCGGCACTCGTCGTCCTGCTGACCGCCGCCGTGCTGTGCGTGCCCGACGTACGCCGTCTGACCCGGCGCGCCGAGCCGGCCGCCGTGGCCGGGTGCGAGGTGTCAGCCGATGCTGAAGGCGCCGTCGGGCGGCTCGGGTGAGGGCTGTGCCGCCGCGTCGTCGACCACACCGGCGTTCCCGATGAAGCGGCGCAGCGAGTCGCCGTGCTCGACCCGGGCCGGGAAGGCGTCCCCCGCCGTGCGCCGGGCGAGCGCCGCCACGTCCAGCGGCCGCGCCGAGGCGAGCAGCACGGCGTTGCCGAACCGCCGCCCGCGCAGCACGGACGGCTCGGCGATCAGGGCGACCTCCGCGAACACCGCCCGGAACGTGGCGAGTTGGGAGCGCAGGAAGACGAACGGAGCGCCGTCCGCGAGGTTGGCCGCGTAGATCCCGCCGGGCCTGAGGACCCGCTGGGCGATGCGCGCGTACTCGACCGAGGTCAGGTGGGCCGGCACGCGGGAGCCGCCGAAGACGTCCGCGACCAGCAGGTCCGCCGAGGCGGCGGGTGCCGCTTCGGCCCAGGCCCTGGCGTCCGCGGCGTGCGGCTCGATCCCGGTGTCCGGGGGCAACGGCAGGTGCTCGCGGACGAGTTGGAGGAGCGCGCGGTCGGCGTCGACGACGACCTGCCGCGAGCCCGGCCGGGTCGCCGCGACATAGCGGGGCAGGGTGAGCGCCCCGCCGCCGAGGTGCAGCACGTCCAGGGGGACGCCTTCGGCGGCCGCGCAGTCCACGACGTGGGCGAGGCGCCGCACGTACTCGAACTCGATGAAGGTGGGATCGTCGAGGTCCACGTACGACTGCGGGGCGCCGTCGACCGTGAGGAGCCAGGCGCGCTCGCGGTCGACGTCGGGCAGCAGTTTCGCGGTACCCCGGTCGACCTCCCGGATGACGGGTATCGGCTCGGCACTCGGGTCGTCGTTCACCCTCCCATTGTGCGCCCGGCCGCCGGATGCGGGCCGCCGGGCCCGGGCCGGTCCGGCGGACCCGGTCGCACCGCGCGTCCCGGGCGGGATCCGCGCGGACAGGGCCTAGGCGTCGGTCCACAGCGCCTTGACGGCCCGGACGTGCGAGGCGGCCTGCGCGCGGCCCGCCCGGGCGGCCGGGGCCCGGCGCGCGGGGTCGAGGCTGTTGCGCCCGAAGGCCCTTTTCGCCGCCGCGTCCGGAGTGATCAGCACGACCCGCGCACCCTCGGCGGCGAGGGCCGCGGCCTGGGTGGCGGGGGAGGCGAGCGGTCCGCCGCCGGCCGGGTTCGGCGCGATGATGACGACCCGCTCGCGGCCGGCGGCGAGGTGGGCGTTGCACGGGGAGTGCAGCCCGCCGTCGATCCACTTGCGCCCCTCGATGGTGACCGGCGGCCACACCAGCGGGACCGCGCAGCTCGCGGCGACCGCGTCGACGAGCGATACGCCGCCGTCCCGGTCGAAGACCCGGAACTCGCCGGTGTCCGCCGCGACCGCGGTGAGCTTCAGGGCGCGCTCGGGCCACTCGTGGGTGAGCAGCCGGCCGGCGATCACCGCCCGCCGGTCGGCCTCGCCCGGGGTGTCGGCGACGAGCGCCATCCGGCCCATCCTCACCCCGTACTCCTCGGGGGTGGCGGAGGAGAGCGCGGCCCGCGCGTAGCGGAAGAGCTTGCCGGGCCCCAGGTGTCCGGGTATCTCGCCTGCGGGCTGGGCGAGTTGACGTTCGTACAGCGCGGCGAGGGTGGCGCGGCGCGCGCTGAGGTTCACGGCGACGACCGCGCCCGCCGAGCTCCCGACGACGAGGCGGGCGTCGGTCAGGTCCACGCCCGCCTCGGCGAGGCCGCGCAGGATGCCGATCTCCCAGCCCACTCCGGTGAGGCCGCCCGATCCGAGTACCAGTGCCGTGTCCGTCATGATCGCAGTGTGCCCGAACGCCAACGGCCCGCCTCCCCCGGGGTGTTGGGGAGGCGGGCCGGCCGGTCAGAGGAGCGCGCCTACCGTTCCGGCGCCGACCGTGCGGCCGCCCTCGCGGATGGCGAAGCCGAGCCCCGGCTCCAGGGGCGTGTCGCGGCCGAGCTCGACGGTCATGGTGACCGTGTCGCCGGGCCGCGCCACCGCGAGCTCGCCGAGGTCGACGTCGCCGACCACGTCCGCGGTGCGGATGTAGAACTGCGGCCGGTAACCGGTGGCGATCGGCGTGGAGCGGCCGCCCTCGCGCGTGGACAGGACGTACACCTGGGCGGTGAACCTCCGGCTCGGTGTGACGCTGCCCGGCTCGGCGACCACGTGGCCGCGGCGGACCGCGTCGCGTGGCACCCCGCGCAGGAGCAGCGCGACGTTGTCGCCGGCCTGCGCCGAGTCCATCGGCTTGCCGAACGTCTCCAGGCCGGTGATCACCGACTCGACGTCCGCGCCCAGGACTTGGACCCGGTCACCGACGCGCACGGTGCCGCGCTCGACGGCTCCGGTGACGACGGTGCCGCGGCCCGTGATGGTGAGCACGTTCTCCACCGGCAGCAGGAACGGCGCGTCCACGTAGCGCTCGGGCATCGGCACATAGGTGTCCACGGCGTCGAGCAGCGCGCCGATCGCCTCGGTCCAACGCGGCTCGCCCTCAAGGGCCTTGAGGCCGGAGACCCGCACGACGGGCACGGAGTCTCCCCCGTATCCGTGCGCGGACAGCAGCTCGCGGACCTCCAGCTCGACCAGGTCGCTCAGCACCGCGTCTTCACCGTCGTCGACTGCGTCGGCCTTGTTGAGCGCGACGACGATGTGGTCGACGCCCACCTGGCGGGCGAGCAGGACGTGCTCGGCCGTCTGCGGCATGATCCCGTCGAGCGCGGAGACCACGAGGATCGCCCCGTCCAGCTGGGCGGCGCCGGTGACCATGTTCTTGACGTAGTCGGCGTGGCCCGGCATGTCGACGTGCGCGTAGTGGCGGGTGTCCGTCTCGTACTCGACGTGCGCGATGTTGATGGTGATCCCGCGGGCGGCCTCCTCGGGGGCGCGGTCGATGCGGTCGAACGGGACGAAGGTGCCGCTGCCGCGCTCGGCGAGCACTTTGGTGATGGCGGCGGTCAGCGTGGTCTTGCCGTGGTCGACATGGCCCATGGTGCCGATGTTGAGGTGGGGCTTGGTGCGTACGTATGCCGTCTTGGGCATGGCTGAGTGTCCCTCGCGTGGTCGCGGAGCGGTGCTGGGACCCCTGGGTCCGGCCGACCCTCCCCGTGCGGGGTCCGCCGGACTTTCCGGGAAGGGTCAGCTTCGGGCGCCGCCGAGGGGCGCTGCGGCCTCGAATGCGCCGGCCGCGGTGAAGACGGCAGCCTTCGGCGCGTCCGCGACTGCGGACGGCGCTGCGAGGAAGGCGTACCTGGACATGCCGCCGATCATCCCTGGTGGGCGGGGGCGCGTCGAATGGTTTTCCGCGGGCGGAAGTTGCGTGCGGCCCGGGTGCGCGCGAGCTCCCTTACGACGGGCGACCGGCCGGGTCGGTTAGTCTCCCTTGATGTTCGAGCCCGTTGCCCGACCGACGCCAGGTCTCGCCGCACGCTGCGGGAGAGCACTGCTCTCGCCGTGGTCGCGGCTCGCGCTGCTCGTGGTGGTGCTCGCGGCCGCCGGAAGTGCCGTGCTCGTCCTCCAGCCGCAGCGGCTGCTCGCCGACGGCTGGCCGCCCCAGATGGGCGGGGCCTGGGCGGTGGTGCTCTTCGCGGTGGCGTACGGGCTGTGCGCGGCGGCGTTCGTGCCGCGCCCGATCCTCAACCTGGCCGCCGGCGCCCTCTTCGCGACCCCGGCCGGCTTCGTGGCCTCGCTCGTGGGCACGGTCCTCGGCGCGGGCATCGCGTTCGGGCTCGGCCGGGTGCTCGGGCAGGACGCGCTGCGGCCGCTGGTGCGGGGGCGCTGGCTGAAGGCCGCGGACGGGCAGCTGTCGCGGCACGGGTTCCGTTCGATGATGGCCATCCGGCTCTTCCCCGGCGTGCCGTTCGCCGCGGCCAACTACTGCGCGGCGGTCTCGCGCATGGGCTGGGCGCCGTTCCTCGTGGCCACGGGCCTCGGCTCGGTGCCCAACACCCTCGCCTACGTCGTCGCGGGCGGCAGCGCCTCCTCCCCGACCTCCCCCACGTTCCTGATCGCGATGGGCTTCATCGTGCTGAGCGGGGCCGGGGCGGCCGCGGTGGCCTGGCGCAAGCGGAGCGGGCTGCGCAAGCGGTAGGGCGCGGGGGCCGGGCGACCGGGGCGGGCGCGGGGCGACGGAGCGGACGGGGCGACGGAGCGGACGGGGCGGCCAGGAGCGGCCGGGGCGGGCGGGGAGCGCTCGCCAGGCGACGGGCGGCGCTTCTCGCAGGCCGCCCGGCGTCAACCATCCGTTAACCCGGGCCCGTTACCGTGCCGCTCGATCCGCGCAAGATCACCGGTGTGGCCGTGTCGCCCCGGTGCTCCGGCCGGTCCCGGTCGTGCCGACCGGCCGTGGCCCCGACCCCCCTTGGATGGCGCAGTAACCCATGTCTTGGTTCGAATCGTTCATACTCGGGCTCGTCCAGGGGCTTACGGAGTTCCTGCCCATCTCCTCCAGCGCGCATCTGCGGCTGACCGCGGCCTTCGCGGGCTGGCAGGATCCGGGCCCGGCGTTCACGGCGATCACGCAGATCGGCACCGAGACGGCCGTCCTCATCTACTTCCGCTCCGACATCGCGCGGATCGTCTCGGCATGGTTCCGCTCCCTCACCGACCGTTCGCTGCGCGACGACCACGACGCCAAGATGGGCTGGCTCGTCATCGTCGGCTCGATCCCGATCGGGGTGCTCGGCATCGTCCTGAAGCACCAGATCGACACGTCCTTCCGCGATCTGCGGGTGATCGCCTCCACCCTGGTCGTGATGGGTGTGGTCCTCGGCATCGCCGACCGGCTCGCGGCCCGCGACGAGTCGGGGGGACGGCATCGCGCCGCCAAGGAGCGCAAGTCGCTGCGGGAACTCGGCACCAAGGACGGCCTGATCTTCGGCATCTGCCAGGCCATGGCCCTGATCCCCGGCGTCTCCCGCTCCGGCGCCACCATCAGCGGCGGCCTCCTCATGGGCTACACCCGCGAGGCGGCGGCCCGTTACTCCTTCCTGCTCGCCGTCCCGGCCGTGCTGGCCTCCGGGGTCTTCGAGCTGAAGGACGCGGGCGGCCCGGGTCAGGCACCGATGCTGCCCACCCTCTTCGCCGCGGTCATCGCCTTCGCGGTGGGATACGCGGTCATCGCCTGGTTCATGAAGTTCATCTCCAGCAAGAGCTTCATGCCGTTCGTGGTCTACCGCATCGTCCTCGGCATCGCCCTGTTCGCCCTGATCTCCGCCGGCACCCTGAGCCCGGACGCGGGCGGCGGCCTCTGACGGGGGTCCGGGGGCGGCGGCTCGCCGACCGCGCGTCCGGGGGCGGCGGCTCGCCAACTCGGGGCCCGAGGACGGCAGCCCTCCAACTGGGCTTCTGCGGGCGGCAGTTGAGAGCCGGTCCCTCAGTCCTCCGACGCCTGTGGGCCTTCCCCCTTGGACTCCTCCGCGCGCAGCGCCAGATCCTGGAGCACATCGGCCGACGACACGTCCTGCTCGCCGGAGTCATGGACCTGGGCGAGGGCCACGAACGCCAGGCTGAAGGCGGCCACGAGCTGGCGAATGGCCCCGCCGACCTCCCGGGCCACCAGGGTCGCCATCTCCTGCGGTGTCGCGTCGGCCGGGATCTCGATGTGCGGCATCGTCTCGTTGAGCAGGGCGGTGACGATGCCGGTCTCCGTGTCCCGGGGCCCGCGTGCGGCGTCCTCCTCGATCCGGCGGCGGTAGTCGCCGGCCTCGGTGAGAATGCCGATCACTCGCTTGAGAACCTCGCTCTGCTCCATTCCGCGAGGATAGGCGCCGCCGCCTCCCCAGGCGCGGGCCAACGCCCGCACCACTCGGGCCAGTTGTCCCTACGGTCCGAGCGGTGGCCGGTTCACGCCGTCCGGCTCCCGCTCTCCGACCGGGCTCGCGCGGGCCGTCCCTCCCGGCCCAACTCCTTAATGTTGGCTGAGAGTTCCCACTCCGTGGCGGTGGGTCACCTCATGGCCGTAGGCTTGCCCCATGCCCCCGACTTCCGACCGCCGATTCCTTCGCCCCGCCGACGTGGTGAACGCGGACATCCGCTCGCTGTGGGAGCAGTCCGACGGCCGACTCTCGCCCGACGAGGAGGAGCGCTACCACTGGCTCCTGGTCGAATGGGCCGCCGCCGTACGGGGTGACACCGCCCAGGCGGCGTGACGTACGTCGCTCCAAACCTCCTCCCGCCTGTGACCTTGCCCACCCCGCACCCCTCCCACCTGGGGTTCGGCCGGTTCGGCGGGGTCGTTCGCCCGACCGGACCCGTAGCCTGGTCGTATGTCCCACTCCACCGACCGGCCCGACCCCGCGCCGTCCGACGCGGATGCCGCCAACGACGCCATCCGTGCGCTCGTCGACGGCGCGGACGGACAGTGGCCCGCGGAGGAGTACGAGCGGCTGCTCGCCGACTGGGCGGCCGCCGTCGGCGAACCGACCACGCTGGCCGCGGGAACCGCCGCGAAGCCGCGCCCCTGAGCCGGAAGCCGCGAACCCAAGCCGCGAGCTCCGCCCGAAAGACCTCGCACCAACAACACCCGCGCCCGAACCCGCACCGCCTTAATTCCGGTTGCTGTGGCCCTCCTCACGGTGTTGGAGTGGCCGCATGCTGACCCCCGCGCCGGACGGCGCCACCGATGACTCCCTGCTCGCGGCCTTCGACCTCCAGCTGCGCCGGCACGCCCGGCCCGACGGACCGAGCGCCACGGTGGAGCGGGCCGGCGGTGTCGTACGGCAGGTGGGTCCCGGCCACGTCTGGAACGGCGTCATCTGGTCGCAGCTGACCGAGGCCGACGCGGACGACGAAATCGCGGCGCAGGTACGGCACTTCGCGTCGCTCGGCCAGGCGTGGGAGTGGAAGCTGTACGCCCACGACCACCCCGCCGACCTCGGACAGCGCCTGCTGGCGGCCGGGTTCGAGGCCGAGCCCGCCGAGACCGTCATGGTCGCCCGCGTCGCGGACCTCCCGCACGACGACGCGCCCCCGGCCGGCATCACCCTGCGCCCGGTGACCGACGAAGCGGGGGTGGAGCTGATGACGCGGGTCCACGCCGGCGCTTTCGACAACGACCCCGCGCCGTTCAGGGCGCGCCTGCTCGCCCAGTTCGCGGAGGCGCCCGACACCGTGACGGCGGTCGTCGCCATGGCCGGTGACGTACCGGTCAGCTCGGCCCGCATGGAATTCCACCCCGGCACCGAGTTCGCCAGTCTGTGGGGTGGCGGCACCCTGCCCGAGTGGCGCGGCAGGGGCATCTACCGCGCCCTGATCGCCCATCGCGCCCGCATCGCCGCCGAGCGCGGGTACCGCTACCTCCAGGTCGACGCCTCGGACCTGAGCAGGCCCATCCTCCAGCGCCTCGGCTTCACCCCGCTGACGGTGACCACGCCGTACGTACGACTGCCGTAGCCCCGCGCGGCGCGGGAGCGAGCGTCCCCTCAGGCCGTCCCTCGCCCCGGGCCGTCGAACGCTCCGTGCCGGCCCGCTCCCGCCGCGAACCTCGCCGCGCCCTCGGCCGCCTCACCCAGCGCGTGCATGCCGTGCCGCACCTCGTTGAGCAGCGCTTCGGATTCGCCGAGGCCCTCCTGTTCGAGCAGCGACATCCGGTCGTGGCGCAGACAGGTACCCGGGAAAGCCGCGATCTCCGCGGCGAGTTCCTCCGCCCGCGCGCGGGCGGTACCGCTCGGCACGACCCGGTCGGCGAGTCCGATGGCATGGGCCTCGGCCGCGTCCACCGGCCGGCCGGTGAGGATCAGGTCCATGGCGCGGCCGGCTCCGATGAGCCGCGGCAGCCGAACCGTCCCGCCGTCGATCAGCGGCACGCCCCAGCGCCGGCAGAACACCCCGAACACGGCGTCCTCCTCCATCACCCGCAGATCGCACCAGAGCGCGAGTTCCAGGCCGCCCGCCACCGCGTGCCCGGCCACGGCCGCGATCACCGGCTTGGAGAGCCGGAGCCGGGTCGGCCCCATCGGGCCGTCGCCGTCCTCGGTCACCGTGTTGCCGCGCTCGGTGCCGATCGCCTTGAGGTCGGCGCCCGCGCAGAACGTGCCGCCCTCGCCCCAGAGCACCGCGACCGCCGCCGCCTCGTCCGCCTCGAAGGCGCGGAAGGCGTCGGCGAGCGCCCGGGCGGTGGGGCCGTCCACCGCGTTGCGCGCCCCGGGACGCGCGAGGACCACCGTGGTGACCGGGCCGTGCCGTTCGCTGCGTACCGCTGGAGCCGTCTCGTCAGTCATGGCGCCAGCGGTAGCACGCGGCCCCAACCAGCCACAAGTGCGGGGCTCTTGGCGTTCGGGGCGCACTGGCGGAGACTTGGCCGATGACGCAGCGCGTGGATCTCGGGACCCTGCTCGACCGCTTGGCCATCGACGAACTCATCTCCGGATACGCCGCGGCCGTCGACGACGGGGACTGGACCGCCTACCGCGCCCTGTTCGCCGCCGACGGCCGCGCCGACTACCGCCCCGCGGGCGGCATCGAGGGGCCGGCCGAGGAGGTGGCGCGCTGGCTCGAGGAGACCATGCGGCTCTTCCCGGTACGCCAGCACCTGATCACCAACCGGCTGCTCAGCCTCCAGGACCTCGGCGGCTATCCGGGCGACCGGGCCGAGCTGCGCGCCGACTACCTCAACCCGATGTGCTTCGGCGGCAACGGCGACGGCACCCCGCCCGCGCCCGGCTTCGAGTCCGGCGGGCGCTACGCCTTCTCACTGCTCCGCACGGACGCGGGCTGGCGGCTGCGGTCGGTGACCGTGCACGAGAAGTGGCGGCGGGTGTCGGGGGCGCTCGCCGGGGCATGAGCGACGGGAGGGACGCGCCGCACGCCGGGCCATCTGTGCGTGGCGCCGGCTCTCCCGCACACTGGCAGGGCGGAAACACCACTGATCACGGGGGTGGGCAAGGAGGCGCGGTATGCGGATCCCGGTCGGCCGTCACGGTCCGCGCCTGAGCTCTGCCTGGTGGCGCGCGGCGGCCGCGCTGCTCGCCGGGGCGCTGCCCGCGCTCGCCTTCCCCGCGCCCTCGCTGTGGTGGCTCGCCTACGTCGCGCTGGTGCCGCTGCTGCTCCTGGTCCGCTCCGCGAGCAGCGTCCGGCGGGCCGCCGTCGACGGCTGGCTCGGCGGTACGGGCTTCATGCTCGCGGTGCACCACTGGCTCTTCCCGAGCCTCAACGTGTTCATCGTGGTACTGGCCGCGCTGCTCGGGCTGTTGTGGGCGCCGTGGGGCGTCCTCGTCCGCTCCCTCATGGGCGGGGCTCCCTCCGCGCCGCGCGCGCTCGCGGCGGTCGTGGTGGTGCCGTCGGGCTGGCTCGCGGTGGAGCTCGTCCGGTCGTGGCAGGGGCTCGGCGGACCGTGGGGACTGCTCGGCGCGAGCCAGTGGGAGGTGACTCCGGCGCTGCGGCTGATGTCGGTGGGCGGGGTGTGGCTGGTGAGCCTGCTCGTGGTGGCGGTGAACACCGCCGTCACCCTGGGTGTGGTGCTTCCCCCCGTACGTACCGCCATGGTCTCGGTCCTGGTGGTGTGTGCGCTCACCACAGGTGCCGTGTGGATGTGGGCGCCGCACATGGACCGCGACGGCCACCTCAAGGTCGCGGTGGTGCAGCCGGGCGAGATCGAGAACGGGGATGCCCGCTTCGCCCGCAGCGAGGCGCTGACCCGCTCGCTCGCGGGGCAGCACGTGGATCTCGTCGTGTGGGGCGAGAGCAGTGTCGGGCAGGATCTGGCGTCCCGGCCGGACCTGGCCGCGCGGATCGCGAGGCTCTCCCAGGACCTGGGCGCCGACATCCTGGTGAACGTGGACGCGCGCAGGTCCGACAAGCCGGGGATCTTCAAGAGTTCGGTCCTGGTCGGCCCCGGCGGGCCGACCGGGCAGCGCTACGACAAGATGCGCCTCGTACCGTTCGGCGAGTACATCCCGGCCCGTTCGCTGCTCGGCTGGGCGACGTCGGTCGGCAAGGCCGCCGACGAGGACCGCCAACGCGGCACCACGCCCGTGGTGATGACCCTGCCGGACGCGGTGCGGGTGGGGCCGCTCGTGTGCTTCGAGTCCGCGTTCCCCGACATGAGCCGTCATCTGGTGCGCATGGGCGCCCAGTTGCTCATCGCGCAGTCCTCGACCTCGTCGTTCCAGGACACCTGGGCCCCTGCCCAGCACGCCTCGCTCGGCGCGCTGCGGGCCGCCGAGACGGGCCGCCCCATGGTGCACGCGACGCTGACCGGCATCAGCGCGGTCTACGGTCCCGACGGGGGCCGCGTCGGGACCTGGCTGCCCACCTCCGCGAGCACCGCCGCGGTGTACGACGTCCCGCTCGCGACCGGCACCACGCCCTATGTCCGCCTGGGCGACTGGGCGGTGTACGCGGCCCTCGCCGCGCTCGCCCTGTTCTGCGCGGCCGAGGCGGCCCGGGCGTTCAGGAAGCCTGCTCCCAGGCCTCCCGCACCACCCGCTCGCACAGCTCGTGTGTCGCGAGGGCGTCCTGGGCACTGAGCGTCTTGCCGGCCCGTACGGCGTCGAGGAAGGAAAGGACCGACTGCTCGATGCCGCGCTGACGGGCGACGGGCACCCAGTCGCCGCGGCGGCGCACGGTCGGCTGGCCCTTGTGGTCGACGACCTCGGCCAGGTTCAGGACCTGGCGCTTGGTGTCCTGGCCGGAGACCTCCAGGAGCTCCTCGGTGGAGCCGTTCATCCGGTTCATGGTGCCGATCGCGGTGAAGCCGTCACCGGAGAGCTGGAGGACCACGTGCTCCATCAGGCCCTCGCGGACCCTGGCCCGCACGACGGTGTGGTCGATCGGGCCGGGGGCGAGGAAGCGCAGCGTGTCGACGACGTGGATGAAGTCGTCGAGGACCAGGGTGCGCGGGTCCTCGGGGAGCCCGACCCGGTTCTTCTGCATCAGGATCAGCTCGCGCGGGTGGTCGGCGCACTGGGCGTAACCGGGGGCCAGACGCCGGTTGAAGCCGACGGCGAGACTGACGCCGCGCTCCTCCGCGAGCGCCACGAGGCGCTCGGACTCGGCGAGTTCATAGGCCAGCGGCTTGTCGACGTACGTCGGTACGCCCGCGTCGAGGAGCCGGGTCACGATCTCCGGGTGCACGGCGGTCGGCGCGTGCACGAACGCCGCGTCGAGTCCCTGAGCGAGCAGCGAGTCGAGACCGGTGTGGCGCTGCGCGGCCGGTATGCGGTGGACGTCGGCGACGGCGGCGAGGGTGGCCGGGGTGCGGGTCTGCAGATGCAGCTCCGTACCCGCCAGCGCGCTCAGCACCGGCAGATAGGCCTTCTGCGCGATGTCCCCGAGCCCGATGCATCCGACCTTCACGCGGTTCTCCTGTCGCCGAGGGGTGTTCTGCGTCCTTGGCTGGTCAGCATACGTGCGGCGGGGTTTGCGGTGCGGGGTGATGGGCGTTGCCCTGCGGGCGGCGGGGGTTGCCGTGCGTTGCCCTGCGGGCGGCGGGGGTTGCCGTGCCGGCGGGCGGAAACGGCCGCTTCGGCTGCGGACCGTGCGGGGCTGGTCGCGCAGTTCCCCGCGCCCCTGGCGGGGTCGGTGCCGGCCCGAACCTTCAGCCCCAGCACCCCGCGCCCCCGGCAGGGTCGATGCCGGCCCGCATCAGCCTGCGCCGGCGCCCCTGCTGGACCGGCCCTGGCCACGAGCGCCCTTAAGGCGCGAACGGGGGTGCAGGGGGCGGAGCCCCCGCCCCGGGCCCGGTTCACCGTGCGGACCGTGCGGGGCTGGTCGCGCAGTTCTCCGCGCCCCTGGCAGGGTCGATGCCGAGCCCGAACCTTCAGCCCGCAGCACTCCGCGCCCCCGGCAGGGTCGGCGCCGGCCCGCATCAGCCTGCGCCGGCGTCCCTGCTGGACCGGTCCTGGCCAGGCCAGGCAACCTCAGCCCGTCCGGCGATTGAGGACGAGCGCCCTTGAGGCGCGATACGGGGTCCGGGGCGGAGCCCCGGGGACAACCGGGGGCGATAACCGTTGGCCAGGGACGCGGCGGGGCGGCCAGGATGGCCGCATGACGACCCCCGACGTACAGCCCGCCGAAACCACCGACCGCACCGAACCCGCCCTGGACGCCACCGAGCGGGCCATGCTCGAAGGCTGGCTGGAGTACCACCGCGAAACCCTGGCCCAGAAGTGTGCCGGGCTCACCGACGAACAGCTGAAGCGGACCGCCGTCCCGACCTCCGCGCTCACCCTGCTGGGACTGCAGCGCCACCTCTCCGAGGTAGAGCGCTGGTGGTTCGTCACGGTGTTCGCCGGCGGCACCGACGAAGGCGTGTACGGCACCGACGAGGACCCGGACGGCGACTTCCACTTCGGCCCCGGTGACACCTACGCGGAGGCCCTCGCCACCTGGCACGCCGAGGTGGCCGCAGCCCGCAGGGCCGCGGCCGGACGCGGTCTCGACGAGCTCAGCGTCGGCACCGCACGCGGCGGCCGGCACTTCAGCCTGCGCTGGATCTACACCCACATGATCGAGGAGTACGCCCGCCACAACGGCCACGCCGATCTGCTGCGCGAGGCGATCGACGGCACGACCGGAGCCTGAGCCGGGGCGGGCGGCCCACCACGGGGTCACTCGTGCGGGCCATTGTGGGCGCCCGAAGTGGCCCAACGGCCCTCACGGCCAGCAGAGTTGACGGATGCACCGCACCCGCAACACGCTGACGCTCCTGACGGCCGCGGCCACCCTGACCGTCTGCGCAAGCGTCGCGGGCTGCGTAGCCGTCGAGGGCGGCCGCGCACCCTCCGCACCCGCCGCACCGCCCGCCCGGCACCTGTCGGCGACCGCCCCGCAGGCCGTCCAGGCCCCGGCGCGCGAGGCCCTGGACACGGTCATGCCCCCCGATGCCCCCTCCCCCTCCCCCGGCGTTCCGTCAGTCACCCCGCCCGCACCCCCCGAGCGGCATGAGCGGCCCGACCCGCCCCGCCCGGAGCGCCACCCCCGGGCCGATAGGCCCGGGCACCCTTCCGCCGCCCCCGGAAAGCCGCACCCCCGAACCGCCCCGGCGCCGCCCGCATCGGGTGACATCTGCGCACTGGGCCGGCGCTACGGCGGCTGGCGCGAGGACAGCCCGGAGGCAAGCATCTGCCGCGCTACGTACGGTAATTGACGAGCCATCACATCCGCATCGCCGTCACCTGCCCGCAAGGCTCTCGTTCCGGCACACAGCGCGAGCCGAGCCCAGCCCAGCCCCTCCCGCAGGCCCCGCCCCCTCATACCGCGTCCAACTGCCGCTCCAGGCGGCGCAGCGCCTCGCGGATGCCGTTCCCGTACGCGTCGTCGGAGAGCGTGTCCAGCGCGTCATGGGCCCGGTCGAGGTGGAGGCGGGCCTCCTCGGGGCGGTGCAGCTTCACGTAGTCGGCCGCGAGGTTGAGGTGCAGCGAGGGATAGAAGGCCCGTACCGCGAGGGAGGCGTGGTGCTCGGTGAGACGCGCCTGGCTCAGACCGTCGGCGGCCGCCAACGCCCGCAGATCCCAGGCCAGTTCGTCCCCGGCGTCGTCCTGCGTGTCCGCCATGTAGTGGGCCAGGGTGCAGCGGTGCAGCGCGTCGCCGCTCTCGCCGATCTCCGACCACAGGACGCCGAAGCGGTTGCGGGCCTCCTCGCGGTCCCCGCCGTGCAGCAGCATCATCGCCTGCCCGATCCGGGTCATCACGACGTCCCCCGGGGCTTCCTGCATGTCCGTCACCGCTGTCTCCACCCGTCGTCACCAGAACTCCAACGGCTTCGACGCTAACCGCCGCCACTGACAATCGGCCTGAGGCTCGGGCGGGCGCGCCCCCACCTGTCAGCCGGACGCCGTCACACGCCCCGCCGACGGGCCTACCGAGGGGCGCCCGCCCGGCCTCCGCCCGGCGGACCTCAGGCCAGGTTGGGGATGCGCCAGTCGATGGGCTCGTGGCCCTGCGCCGCGACCGCCTCGTTGATCTGCGTGAACGGGTGGGAACCGAAGAACTTCTTGGCCGAGAGCGGCGAGGGGTGCGCGCCCTTGACCACGACGTGGCGCTCCTCGTCGATCAGCGGGAGCTTCTTCTGCGCGTAGTTGCCCCACAGCACGAACACCACCGGGTCCGGGCGCGAGGCGACGGCCCGGATCACCGCGTCGGTGAACTTCTCCCAGCCCTTGCCCTTGTGCGAGTTGGCCTCGCCCGAGCGCACCGTGAGCACCGCGTTGAGCAGCAGCACGCCCTGCTCGGCCCACGGCATCAGATAGCCGTTGTCCGGGACCTCCAGGCCGAGCTCGTCGCGCATCTCCTTGTAGATGTTGCGCAGCGAGGGCGGTGTCCTGACCCCGGGCCGCACCGAGAAGCACAGCCCGTGGCCCTGGCCCTCGCCGTGGTAGGGGTCCTGGCCCAGGACCAGGACCTTCACCTTGTCGTACGGAGTCGCGTCCAGCGCCGCGAACACCTCGTCGCGGGGCGGGAAGACGGGGCCCTTCGCCCGCTCCTCCTCGACGAACGCGGTGAGCTCCTCGAAGTACGGCTTCTGGAGCTCCTCGCCGAGGACGCCCTGCCAGGACGCGGGCAGCATGGCGGTATCGGTCACGTCAACAACCTCCGTGGGACATTCGGTTCCCGCACTCTCTCGCGGAATTCCGAACCTACCCGCCGCCACTGACAACGCCGTCCGCGCCCGCACCTACCAGCTGGTCTTGCGGTGCAACTCCCACATCTGCATGACCGTCTGGGGGTCCATCGCCCGCTCGCCGCCCGCGATGTCGTCGCTCTCCGCGAGGTAGATCTTGCCCTGCCACAGGGGCAGCAGCCGTACGTCGTCGACCAGGATGTCCTGGGCCCGCTCGAACTGCTTGCTCGCGGCGCCCCGGTCGGAGATCTGGCGCGACTGCGGGAGCAGCTGCGTGGTGATCTCGGGCTGGTCGTAGGGCGTGCCCACCGCGTTGTCCTTGCCGACGAAGGGCGCGATGAAGTTGTCGGGGTCGGGGAAGTCGGGGAACCAGCCGCGTCCGAAGACGGGGAAGTCGCCGGCCTGGAAGCCCTCGGTATAGGTCTTCCAGGGGCGGCTGTTGAGCGTCACGTCGAACAGCCCGGAGGCGTCGAGCTGCCGCTTGAGCTCCTTGAACTCCGCTGCCATGGACGAGCCGTAGCGGTCGGTGGTGTACCAGAGGGTGAGCGGGACGGGGGTGGTGATGCCGGCCTTGCGCAGGATGTCCTTCGCCTTGGGCACGCTGGGCGAGCCGAAGGTGTCGAAGAAGCTCGTGGTGTGCCCGTTCACACCGGTGGGGACCATCGAGTACAGCGGTTCGGCGGTGCCCTTGTAGACCTTGGCGACCAGGGCGTCGCGGTCGACGAGCTGGGCGACCGCGCGGCGCACGGCGGGCTTCGCGGCCTCGGGGTCCTTGGGGTTGAAGACCAGGAAGCGGATCTCGGTGCCGGTGTTCTCGACGAGCTGGAACGGCTTTCCGGCGGCCTTCTCGTTGCGGATGTCCTCGACCTCGTCGGCGGTGATGCCGCGGTAGGTGATGTCGATCTGCTTGTTCTTGAGGGCGTCCAGCATGCCCTGCGAATCGCGGAAGTAGCGAATGGTGACGCCGTCGTTCTCGCGCTGCGCGAAGCCCTGGTACGTGCCGTTCTTCTTCAGGACGGCACGGTCGCCCGCCTTGTAGGACTCCAGGGTGTAGGGGCCCGAGCCGGTGAGGCCGCCGTCGTCGCGGAGCTTGTCGGCCGGGTACGCCGCCGGGTCCACGATGGACATGGCGGGCGCGCCGAGCACGTAAGGGAATGTCGCGTCGGGCTTGTTGAGGTGGAAGGTGACGGTCAGGTCGTTGTCGACGGTGACCTTGTCCAGGCTGCTGAGCAGCCCCTTGGGGCCGGCCTTCACGTTGATCTTCATGATGCGGTCGATGGAGTACTTGACGGCGTTCGCGTCGAGTCTGGTCCCGTCCGAGAAGGTCATTCCCTTGCGCAGGGTGCAGGTGAAGGTGCGGCTCGACTTGTCCTGGAATCCGCAGGACCGCGCGGCGTCGGGCTGCGGGGCGCTGCTGCCGGTCGGGAACGCCACCAGGGTCTGGAAGACGTTGCGGTACAGCTCCCAGGATCCGTCCCAGGAGGCGGCCGGGTCGAGCGTGCTCGGCTCGCTCGTGGTGCCCACCGTGATCTCCTGCGGAGTGCCCGAGGACCCGCCCGGAATCAGTCCGCATCCGGCGAGCAGGGATATGGACGCAAGGGCCGTCACGGCGGGTCGGCAGTTGGTCCCTCTGAACACGTGCACGCTCCTCGATCGGCCATGGATCGGCAGACCATACCGCAGTGCCCTGCTGGGTCAACCGACCGTCTCAGCAGGGCACTTGGCATATTCAGGAGCAAATCCGCTCAGGGGTGACGGACGGTGCCTCGGGGCACCCCCGGCGCTGTCGCGTCAGTGCACCCCGACGTTCAGGAAGAGGCCGCCGTCGACGACCAGGGTCTGGCCGGTGACCCAGGCCGACTGGTCGGAGGTGAGGAACGCGGCCGCGCCGCCGATGTCGGAGGGGACGCCGAGCCGGCCCATCGGGTAGGCCGCGGCGGCCTCCGCCTCGCGGCCCTCGTACAGCGCCTGCGCGAACTTGGTCTTGATCACGGCGGGGGCGATCGCGTTGACCCGTACCGTCGGCGCGAACTCGTGCGCCAGCTGGAGGGTCAGGTTGACCATGGCCGCCTTGCTCATGCCGTACGCGCCGATGAAGGGCGAGGCGGAGACGCCGGCGATGGAGGCGATGTTCACGATCGCGCCGCCGTTCTCCTTCTGCCAGGCCTTCCAGGTCTGCTGCGCGAAGCCGAGCGCGGAGATCACGTTGGTCTCGTACACCTTGCGGGCGACGTTCAGGTCGAGCTCGGCGATCGGGCCGAACACCGGGTTCGTACCGGCGTTGTTGACCAGGAAGTCGACCCGGCCGAAGGCCTCCATGGTGCGCTCGACGGCGGCGGCCTGGTGGGCCTCGTCGGCGGCCTTGCCCGGGACCGCGATGACCCGGTCGGAGCCGAGCTTGTCGACGGCCTCCTTGAGGGCGTCCTCGCCGCGTCCGGTGATGCACACCCGGTCGCCGCGGGCGACGAGCGCCTCGGCGATGCCGTAGCCGATGCCGCGGCTGGCCCCGGTGACCAGGGCCACCTTGCCCGACAGTTCAGGAAGTTCAGTCATGTTCCTTGTCCCCGGCCTTAGTTGAGCGGTCCGCCGGCCACGTACATGACCTGGCCGGAGACGAAGCCCGCGGCGTCGCCCGTGAAGAAGGCGATGGCGTTGGCGATGTCCTCGGGGTGGCCGACGCGCTGGACCGGGATCTGGGTGGCGGCCGCGGCCTGGAAGTCCTCGAAGCCCATACCGACGCGGGCCGCGGTCTGCGCGGTCATCTCGGTGACGATGAAGCCGGGCGCGACCGCGTTGGCGGTGATGCCGAACTTGCCGAGCTCCTTGGCGAGGGTCTTGGTGAAGCCCTGCAGACCGGCCTTGACGGCGGAGTAGTTGGCCTGGCCCCGGTTGCCGAGCGCGGAGGACGAGGAGAGCGAGACGATGCGGCCCCACTTGGCGTCCACCATGTGCTTCTGACAGGCCTTGGCCATCAGGAACGCGCCCTTGAGGTGCACGTTCATGACCAGGTCCCAGTCCGACTCGCTCATCTTGAAGAGGAGGTTGTCGCGGAGCACGCCGGCGTTGTTGACGAGGATGGTCGGCGCGCCGAGCTCGGCGGCCACGCGCTCCACGGCCGCCTCCACCTGGGCGCTGTCGGAGACGTCGCAGCCGACGGCGATGGCCCGGCCGCCCGCCGCGGTGATCTTGTCGACGGTGTCCTTGCAGGCCGCCTCGTCGAGGTCGAGTACGGCGACGGCCCGGCCCTCGGCCGCAAGCCGGACGGCGGTCGCGGCGCCAATGCCCCGCGCCGCCCCGGTCACGATGGCGACACGCTGCTCGGTGGTGGACATGCTGTTCTCCTCGCCCTGGGATCCGCGGCCCTCAGTCACTGAGCAACCGCTTAGTAGCTTCAGCAGACGTGACGCTAGAAGCCCTGGCACCCGGTGTCAACGGCCCACGGATCCCCCGGCGCATGTCACACCCCCGCCGGGGCCCGGTTCAGCGCACCAGCAGGTCGAGCAGCCGCTCGGCCTCGGCCTCCGGATCGGCGGTCAGGCCGGTGTGCACCGGGCCGGGCTGCACGACCGTGGAGCGCGGCGCGATCAGCCAGCGGAAGCGGCGGCCCGCGTCGTCACCGGCGGCCTGCCCGGCCGCCTCGCCGCCGCCGCAGACACCCTCGACGGCGCGCAGCGCGGCCCGTACGCCCACGACGTCGGCGTCCGGGTCGAGCGCCTTCAGCTTCGCCTCGTCCAGGTGGGTGCGGGCCGCGACGAAGGAGTGGGCGCGGCAATAGACCAGCACGCCCGCGTTGAAACACTCACCGCGCTCGACGCGTGGCACCACGCGCAGCAGCGCGTACTCGAAGACATCGCGCTTGCTCAACGGTCGTCGTCCTTCTTGCTCTGCTTGGTGGGGTGCGGCCAGGGCTTGATCCGGTCGGTCAGCCAGCCGGGGGCCCGCGAGGGCTTGGTGGCCGTGGGCGCGTCGAGGACGATCCGCTCGTGGATCGTGGCGGCGCGGGCGAGCAGCGGCTCGACATAGGCGCGGCGCAACTCGTCGGTCGTCCCGAAGCCGGGCTCGTCGACCAGCCACTCGTCGGGGACGAGGGCGGTGACCTCGGTCAGGAGTTCCTCGGTGATCAGCGGCGCGAGCTCGGCGGCAGCGGCGGCGATGTCCGGCCCGAAGGGCGCGAGCGCGTGGTCGGAGGCGTTGTAGGGCTTGGCCGCGGAGGCGGCGGCCCCCGGCCAGTTGTGGTGCCAGATCATGGTGGCGCCGTGGTCGATGAGCCACAGGTCGCCGTGCCAGACCAGCATGTTGGGGTTGCGCCAGGACCGGTCGACGTTGTTGATCAGCGCGTCGAACCACACGACCTTGCCGGCCTCGGCCGCGTCCACCTCGTAGGCGAGCGGGTCGAAGCCGAGCGAGCCCGGCAGATAGTCCATGCCGAGGTTGAGACCGCCGCTCGCCTTGAGGAGTTCCTGCACCTCCTGGTCGGGCTCGGACAGGCCGATGACCGGGTCGAGCTGGATGGTGACCAGCTCCGGTACGCGCAGCCGGAGCCTGCGGGCGAGCTCACCGCAGATGATCTCCGCCACGAGCGTCTTGCGGCCCTGGCCGGCCCCGGTGAACTTCATGACGTACGTGCCGAGATCGTCGGCCTCGACGATGCCGGGGAGCGAGCCGCCCTCACGCAGGGGTGTCACATAGCGGGTCGCGACGACCTCATTCAACATTTTTCCCGGCCATCCATCTCTTCAGCCTTCACCAACGGCCCACTTCGGAGGAGCCCAACAGCGGGGTCGCGCATCGACGGCCCTGGAGAGAACCGGGAAACCTTCCGCTGTCGTGCGGCTCCCCCTGCTCCCCGAGCCGACCGCCGAAGGCAGTGCGCCCCTTGCTCCCATGCCTCGGGCATGAAGTGAGCATAGTAACCGCGGGTGATCGCGAGCGAGAGGTACCGGAGCCACCGCGCCAGGGCCACAAACAAGTACCCGGGGCCCATCACGTTTCCGCGCCGCCAGAATCCCTGGGGCACAGAACGCCAGGCGATAGCGAGGAGCGGCCGGGGGGAATCGGCCTGACAGCACGACAGCGGAATCGGTGAACCTGAATTCCCGGTGTCCTCACGGCTGTTCGTGCATCCCGACAAATCCGGTCCAGGCGAATCCGGCGCGAGCGAATAGGAAGGCTCAGCCTTCGGGCCTCACGGCCAAAGGCCCGTCGCCGGCCCAGCACCCGGATCCGGGAGGCGCTCGGGGCGGGCCCGGGGGCGGTGCCGCCCCGGGGCCCAGGGGCGTGGGAGGAGAGCCTCGCCCCGCTCCCACGCCTCGGCCCTCACACCTCCAGGAGGGCGAACAGCCTTTCCCAGCGGGCGACGATCTTGTCGGTGGAATAGCGCTGGATGTTCACGCGGGCGGCCTCGCCCATCCGGTCGCGCAGATCCTTGTCCGCCATCAACTTGCCGAGCTGGCGGGCCAGTTCGGGCGTGTTGCCGGGCGGGGCGAGAAGGCCGTCCTCGCCGTCGCTGATGATTTCGTGGACGCCCGGGGCGACATCGAGGGCGACGCACGGGACGGCCGTCGCCATGGCCTCCATCAGGGCCAGCGGGAAGCCCTCGCCGCGAGAGCTGAGCACGAAGAGCGAGCTGTCCCGCAGCGCGCTGGGGACGTCGTTGGTGCGCCCCATCCACTCGACGGAGGACGCGATGCCGAGCTGCGAGGCCTGCTCGCGCAGAGCGGACTCCTCGGGCCCCGCGCCGAAGATGCGCAGCGTCCAGTCGGGGTGCTCCGGGGCGACCAGGGACCAGGCCTCGAGGAGCAGGTCGACACCCTTCTCCTCGTGCAGCCGGCCGATGCTCACCACGGTCTTGGCCTCGCGGCGCGAGGGCGTCTCGGGGAAGAACGGCAGCGGGTTCGGCATGAAGCCCGCGTTGTCCATGCGCTGACGGATCCAGTTGTCCGCGTCCTCGCGGGTCAGCGCGAGCATGCGGTCCACGTCCGCGTAGTAGCGCAGCACCCGCTGGAAGCGGGAGGACTTGCGGCAGGTCTCGAAGGACTCGTGGCTCATGCCGATCACGGTCACGTTGGAGGTGTCGGCGAGCGCCACCCACTCCATCGCCCAGACCTGCGTGACGACGACGACCGCGCCCGGGCGCGCGGCCCGGAAGATCGCGGTCAGCTTGGCCGCCTGCTGGCGCATGCCGGCGTCCCGCGCGGCGCGGCGGCGCTGTTCGGGAATGTCGAGCCGGTCCTTCAGGCCCCGCGCGGCCTTCACGCTGGGCGGGTGGACGTCGTACAGCGTCGCCGTGCGGTACGGCAGGTCGTCGCCGAACTCCGCGGCCCGGCCTTCGGGGGCCGGGACGATTCCGACGATCTGCACCCGGTGGCCGCGCTCGCTGAGGAGGCGGGCCAGCTGGTGGGACCAACTGGTGATGCCGCCCATCTCGTTCATGCTGTTCGAGACGAAGATGATGTCCCGGGTCACGGCCGCGGCCGGGTCCTGGGGCAGCACCCCGGAGATCTCGGACGTGGTTGCGGTCTGCTTGGCCATCAACGGCTCCACTTGGCGAAGAACTGGTCGACGATGCTCTCGGCGGCGTTGCCGGTGTCGTACTCGCCGAACCGGTCGACGAACTGCCGGCGTGCCGGGGCGTGTTCGAGCGCCTGGGCATCGAGGGATTTCACGGCGGCGTAGAACTCCTCCTCGGTGGTGAACACCGGGCCCGGGGCGGCCTTCTTGAGGTCGAAGTAGGTGCCCCGGCTCTCGTGCGCGTACTCCTCGTAGTCGTACGCGAAGAAGAGCATCGGGCGGTCGAGGAGCGCGTAGTCGAACATCACGGAGGAGTAGTCCGTGATCAGCGCGTCCGCGAGTTCCATGATCGGGCCCACGTCGTGGAGGTTCGACACGTCGATGACGCTGCCGCGCACCGTCGGCGGCAGCACCACGTGGTTGAGGTAGTGCGCGCGCACCAGGAGGACGTACTGGTCGCCGAACTCCTCGGCGAACCGGGCCACGTCGAAGGGCAGCTCGAACTGCTGCCCACCGCTGCTGCGGCGGAACGTCGGCGCGTACAGGAGCACCTTCTTGTCGGCGGGGATGCCGAGTTCGGCCGCGAGCGGGCCGCGCTCGACGCTGCCCTCGGCGAGCTCGCGCCGCCGCAGGCGCACCATCGAGTCGTTGCGCGGGTAGCCCACCCGGAGCAGGGCCCGCTCGGGCAGCCGGAAGGCCTTGGCGAGCGTGCGCACATCGTGCTCGGAGCGGACGAGGAAGCGGTCGAAGCGGTCGAGGGCCGCCTGCTGCTCCTGCTGCTGGCCTCGGGTCATCGCCTTGAGCTCGGCCAGGTCGAAGCCCATGCGCTTGAGGGCCGAGCCGTGCCAGGTCTGGATGTACGTGGTCTCGGGGCGCTTGGCCAGCTTCAGCGGGAAGCCCTGGTTGTCCACCCAGAACTCGGCCTGCGCCAGCGCCTTGAGGTAGGGCAGCGACCAGCGGCGCACCAGGGTGGCGTCCTTGGGGAAGTCCTTCTGGCTGCCGGTGTAGGACCAGATCGCCTCGAAGTCCAGGCCCCGCCGGCGCATCTCCTCGTAGATGGCGCGCGGGCTGTCGCTGTACTGCCGTCCCATGTGGGACTCGAAGACGACCGTGCGCTTCTTGACGGGGAGGCGGCTGAAGGCCTCGTCGTAGACCCGCAGCTTGGTGTCGCCCGAGGTGAGGGTCTTGCGCAGCGACTTGGCCCGACGGTAGCCCGACTTGGCGAGCGCGCCCGGCTTGCCGCGCATGCCGCGGTCGATGAACCCCTGGACCCGCTCGCCGGCCTGGCTCTCGGTGACCAGCTCGAAGGAGAGGTGCCCCTTGGCGGAGACGTGCGGTTCGAGGTGGTCGGCGACCATGCGGGTCAGCCGGGGCCGCACCGGCAGGGCTCCCCGGGACAGGTCCGTGTCGCCGACGGTGAGCCGGGTGGTCGTGCGCGTGCCGTCCGCGTCCAGGGTCAGTCGCACGTCCCAGACGGTGTCGACGATGCCCAGCGGGCGCAGCTGGGCCGTGAGGTCGGCCGCGGCGTCCCAGTGGATGCTCCGGCCGTCGTGCCGCAGCGACTGCACGGGGAAGCTGAACGACTGGAGGCTGCGGCGGCGGGCGGTGAACTGCAGCTCGCCCTTCAGCGTGGCGCCGACCGGGATGATGCCCAGCGGGTTGACGATCTCGCCGGCCATCCGCACGGTCTGGCCCGTGGTCGAGAAGCCGGTGAGCTGGTTGCGCAGGAACAGCTGGTTCAGCGGCTTGTCGTGGTAGCCGAGGCCCGTCACGTCCAGCACGGTGCGGCCGAACGCGTCGTCCAGGTGCTCCTCGCACCAGTAGATCCGTCCGTCGCGCTCGGCGAGCGGGGAGGAGATCTTGTCGCGATGGGTGAGGGTGTCGACGGCGGGGATCAGCCGCTCCCAGTCGCCCTGCCGCAGCAGGTAGGCGCAGATCGCCTGGATGGGCAGGACCTGGGAATAGGCCGCCGGGTCGAGGGTCGCGAGGTAGTCGCCGGCCAGTTCGGCGAATTCACGGCGGTACGCGTCGTCGCGGAACGGCAGATCGCGCAGGTGCAGCACCAGATCGTGCTTGAGGAACTTGACGTCCTTGGCGAACTTCAGGCCCGTCAGCCCGTGTTCGGCCAGAAGGGCGTCGATTCGGCGGTGAATCTCCAGTCGGTGCACGAAGTTGGTCATGTCGTGCCGGCTGTTGGTCACCGACTTGTTCGCGGCGCGTTCGAATACATGCCAGAAATAGACCTGGTTGGGAATGAGAGTGATGCTCTCCGCGGCCAGGTAGGCCTCGGCTATGAACATCAGGTCCTCGTAGTACATCCCCTTGGGAAAGCGCAGATCATTGTCGAGGAGGAACTCGCGCCGGTAGCACTTGTTGGTCGAAAGGGTGTCCCAGACGAACAGGTCCGGCAGGTCGGCGACGGAGGTGAGGGTGCGCGTTTCCGAGTAGAGCCACGAGTACCATTCGTCACGCTTCTGGTTGCGCGTGTCCTTGTGCAGGCGCACGCAGAGGCCGGAAACGATGTCGGAGCCGGACTCCTCGGCGGCTTCGAAGAGGTTCCGGCAGGCGTTGCGCTCCAGCACGTCGTCGCTGTCGAGGAACATCACGTAACGGCCGGTCGCCTGGCTGATGCCCAGGTTGCGGGGTTCGCCGCCGGCGCCGCTGTTCTCGGGGAGCTGGAAGGCTCGGACCCGGTCGCGGTGAGTGGCCGCCAGCGTCTGGGCGACCTGGAAGGACCCGTCGGTACTGCAGTCGTCGACTATCACCACTTCGACATTCCGCAGCGTCTGGTCGAGCACAGACTGGACTGCGCTGGGCAGCCGTTCGGCGTCATTGTAGACGATCACCACTACGGAGATGTCCGGCACAGCAACCTCAACCCTCGCTCTGGATAACTCTGGCGCTTCAAAGATATCCATACGATGTGTGCGCCCTCGGCCACCAGGGTGCCAGGTAGCTGAAACGAGGCGCCCACCCGATCCGGCGGCACCCGCACCCGGCCGGGGCCGTGCCCCCAACGCCCGGACCGCCCGCTCCGCAAGCCCCGCAGGCCTCGTCGACGGCCGCTCCGGGAACATTTCGCCGCCGTAGGATAATCCTTATGCGTTGCAGGATGCGTCACAGGATTACATAGAGGGTCAAATGTACATAAATGATCACTATATCACCGACCCGCCAGGGTGTGCATGTGACGTAGACGACTACTTCGATTCGCTCGCGCACCACCCCGATTGCTACGGCTACGCGGGGCCGCCGGAGTTGGCGAAGGTGGAGCGAGCGCGCCCGCTGGAGGAGTCCCTATAGAGGACGCCGCACGGGTCCGCCCGCCGGCCCGTCCGCCGGCCCGTCGAGCGGCATCTCCTCCAACCGCTCACGTTCCCCGCACAGCGAAGGCACGTGCCGGGTGAACGGGGAAGTCACCCCGGCGCTGAACGCCCCACGCCCCTCTCCCGTACTCCCCCACGCAGTCAAGCGTCGTACGTCGAGAGGACAGTCAGCATGAGCACCGAATCGCAGTCCGTACCCGTCCAGGTACCGGCTCGCCGGACCGTCATCGCCTGCGTCGGCGCGGCCGGGCTCGCCGCCGCGCTCACCGCGTGCGGGAGCGGCTCGGACGGCGCGGCCGCGGCCGGGCCCGCCACGGCCGCCGGGGACGGCGGCGCCAAGGGCGGCGGGAGCGTGCTCGGCAAGACGTCGGAGATTCCGCAGGGCGGCGGGAAGATCTTCGCCAAGGAGGGCGTCGTGGTCACCCAGCCCGCCGCCGGCCAGTTCAAGGCGTTCTCCGCGAAGTGCACGCATCAGGGCTGCGCGGTGTCGTCCGTGTCGGACGGCACCATCAACTGCCCCTGCCACGGGAGCAGGTTCGACGTCACGGACGGCAGCGTCAAGGGCGGTCCCGCGCCCTCCCCGCTGCCCGCCGCCGCGATCTCGGTCGAAGGGGACTCCATCAAGCTCGCGTGACGCGGCGCCCCGCCTTCAGGCAGCCCAGGATGTCGTCCGTGGTGGTCACCGTGGCCACCAGGGCGAGGGTGTGCCGGATCATCGCGGGGGTGTAGTCGGCCGGCACCCCCGCGATCGCGTCGGCCGCGACCACGGCGGTGTAGCCGAGGTTGACCGCGTCGAAGACCGCGTTGGGGATCGCCACGTTCGCCGAGACCCCGGTGATGATCAGGGTGCGGCAGCCGAGGTTGCGCAGGAGCGGGTCCACGTCGGTGCCGGACACGGGCGAGAGGCCGTGCAGACGGCGTACCACGATGTCCTCGTCCGCGACCTCGATCGGCTCGGCGATCCGCACCGCCCGCGAGCCGGAGTGCTGCTGCACGGGCAGCCGCTCGGCGGCCCGGAAGAGCCGTGCGTTGCGGCTGGCCCCACGGCCGTCGGGGCGGCGTTCCGCGACCGCGTGCAGCACCTGGACGCCCACCTCGTGCGCGCAGGCCACCAGACGGGCCACGTTGTGCAGGGCGCCCGACTCCCGTGCCTGCTTGGCGAGTTCGGGCAGCGCGCTGTCCGCGCCGACCACGCCCTGCTGGCACTCGACGGTCATCAAGGCCGTGGTGGCCGGGTCGAGCTGTTCCGCGAGGAGTTCCTTCTTCGCCATGGCGCGGGAGGCTAACCGCCATTGCGTGCCGAGGGAAGAGCACGCCATGATTCCTGACGTCCCGTCAGAACACTGCGGGACGGGGACCGTGGAATCGCGAAGGGGAGGCGTCATGACCGCCACACAGCGCCGGGGCCGACGGATCATGATGAGCGACGAGGAGCGCGACGCCTTCCTCGGCGAGCAGCGCACCTGCCGGGTCGCCACCGTGTCGCTGGACGGCAGCCCGCATGTCGCCCCGCTCTGGTACGTCTGGCACGGCGGCTCGCTCTGGCTGTACTCGATCACCCGCAGCCGCCGCTGGGCCCAGCTCGGCAAGGACCCGCGCGTCGCGGTGGTGGTGGACGACGGCACGGAGTACGGGGAGCTGCGCGGGGTGGAGCTCGGCGGCAGTGTCGTGCCGGTCGGGGAGGCGCCCCGCACCGGTGAGCCGTGCCCCGAACTCGCGCCCGTGGAGGCTTTGTTCGCGGCCAAGAACTTCGGTCTCCAGGAGATGATCCACGACGGGCGGCACGCGTGGCTGCGCCTGACGCCGGACACCGTAGTGTCCTGGGACTTCCGCAAGCTGGGCGGCGACTTCGGGCGCTGAACTCCGAGGCCCGAGCGCGGACCCCACCAGGTCCAAGCGCGCCGGCCTTCGCCTCCGAGCGCCCGCCTCCGCATCCGGGCACCGATCCCCGCGTCCGAGCGCCGGCCTACGGGGTCCGGGCGCCGACCCGGGCTCTACTGGCCCGGCACCAGCTCCTCCCCCGCCGCCGCGAGCGCGTCGACCGCCGCCCTGATCGAGGGCCTGCGGTCGGCCTCGGCACGCCACACCGCGTACACGTGGCGGCTCATCGCCGCGCGCACCGGGACCGCCCGGACCCCGTCCGGGATCGGGCCGCGCCCCAGGCGCGGGGTGATGCTGACGCCCAACCCGGCTTCCACCAGGGCGAGTTGGGTGGCGTGTTCGCGGGCCACATGGGCGACCCTCGGCTCGATCCCCTTGCCACGCAGGGTGAACATCAGCCACTCGTTGCAGAACTCGCCCTCGGGCCAGGTGATCCACTCGTCGTCGGCGAACTCCTCCAGGTCCACCGCCGCGCGGCCGGCCAGCGGGTGGTCCGCGGGCAGGGCGACGTCCGCGAGGTCGTCGAGGACCGCCCGCTTGGCGAGGCCCTCGGGCAGCGGCAGCGGCTTGTTGTACCAGTCGAGTACGAGCGCGACGTCGAGGTCGCCCAGGAGGACGCCCCGCACCGACTCCTCGGCCTCCAGCTCCTCGGAGCGGACGGCGAGCTGCGGGTGCTCCGCGCGCAGCGAGGCGAGGGCCGCGGGGAAGAGCCCGCGCACCGCGGTGGCGAAGCCCGCGATCCGCAGCCGGCCGACGACGCGGTCCCGTTGGGCCTCCAACTCGGCCTGGGCGAGCTGCACTTGGGAGAGGATGCGGGCGGCGTGCTCGGCCAGGAGCTGCCCGGCGTCGGTGAGCCGCACGCCGCGCCCGTTCTTGGCGAGCAGCGGCTGGCCGGCTTCCCGCTCCAGTTTGGCCAGCTGCTGGGAGACCGCGGAGGTGGTCACGTGCAGGGCGTCGGCCGCGCCGCCCACCGAGCCGTGCCGGGCCACCGCGTCGAGGGTGCGCAGGCGCTCCAGGTTCAACATGTAAGCGATGCTAACCGATCACCGCCATGAAGTCTCGCTTGTGCTACGCGGTGCTGAGCCTCATCGTGGTCGTCATGAGCACCGCCACCCCTCCCCGGCCCACCTCCGCCACCGTCCCCCCGGCCGCTCCCCCGGCCCCGTCCACGGCAGGGCGCCGCCCCGCCCTCGACTGGCGGCTCCGGTTCGCCGGGCTCTCGCTGATCTGGGGCTTCAGCTTCCTGCTGATCAAGGTCGGCACGGACGGCTACGCCCCGTTCCAGGTCACCTTCGGACGACTGCTCTTCGGCACCCTCGTGCTCGCGGTGGCGATGGCGGTCAAGCGCGAGCGGCTGCCGCGCGGGCGCCGCACCTGGCTGCACCTCACGGTGGCGGCACTGCTGCTCAACGCCGCGCCGTTCTCGCTGTTCGCGTACGCGGAACTCACGATCCCCTCGACCCTGGCCGGGATCTGCAACGCGACCTCGCCGCTGTGGGGCATGGCGCTGTCCATGGTGGCGCTCTCCGAGGACCGGCCGACCCGCCGCCGGGTCGCGGGCCTCGGGCTCGGCTTCCTCGGGGTCCTCACGGTCCTCGGCGCCTGGCAGGGCTT
This sequence comes from Streptomyces sp. NPDC001828, assembly GCF_042892175.1. Lineage (NCBI taxonomy): Bacteria > Bacillati > Actinomycetota > Actinomycetes > Kitasatosporales > Streptomycetaceae > Streptomyces > Streptomyces sp. NPDC001828. The sequence continues at coordinate 29,695 of NZ_JBIATV010000001.1, read as the reverse complement.
CCACGGCCTGGACGTGACGGGGACGGCGATGGCCCTGCTCGCCTCGCTCTGCTACCCCATCGGCTGGATCTACGTCCGGCGCACCCTGGCGGGCGGCGGCCACTCCAGCCTGTCCCTGATCGGCTCCCAGCTCGGTGTCGCGACCCTTCAACTGGCCCTGGTCACCCCGCTGTTCGCGGGCCTCCCCCGTTCCTTCCCGCTCGTTCCGCTGCTCGCCGTCGCGGCGCTCGGCGCACTCGGCACGGGCCTCGCGGTGCTCGTCCAGTACGGGCTCGTCAACGAGGTGGGCCCGACGACGGCCCAGATGGTCACCTACTTCATCCCGGTGATCGCCACGGCCGCGGGCGTCGCGGTCCTCGGCGAGAGCATCACCTGGAACACCCCGGTCGGGGCGGCCGTCGTGCTCGCGGGCGCCGCCCTCACCCAGAGCCGCCGGCGCGCGAGGCCGAAGGCTCAGTAGGCGAAGCGGACGCCGGGGCCCGGCCCGACCGCGGAGGCCACGGCGTCCGCGAGCGGCCCGAGCTCGTCCGGGCCCAGGCTCGACACGGTGATCCGGACCCCGGGCGCCGAGGCCATCCGGAAGCGTGCCCCGGGCGCCACCGCCCAGCCCGCGTGCAGCAGCCGGGAGACGGCCCCCGTCTCCTCGGGCACCGGCACCCACACCGTGAATCCGCTCCGCCCGTGCGCCGGGACCCCGCGCTCGCGCAGCGCCCGCAGCAGCCCCTCGCGCCGCTCGCGGTAGGAGCGGGCGACCTTCGCCGGGTCGACCGCGCCGGAGGTCCACAACTCGACCACGGCCCGCTGGAGCAGCCGGCTGACCCAGCCGGGCCCGAGCCGCTGCCGCCCGCGCACCCGGTCCAGGGTGACGGCGTCCCCGGTGAGGACGGCGAGCCGCAGGTCCGGCCCGTACGCCTTCGCCACCGAGCGCACGAAGGCCCAGTGCTCGGTCGCCGGGGCGATGGGGTGCAGCGGCAGGTCGACCATGCCGTGGCCGTGGTCGTCCTCGATGAGCAGCACCCCGGGGTGGGCGGCGAGCACCTCGCGCAGCGCCCGGGCGCGGGCCGCGCTCACGGCGGCTCCGGTGGGGTTCTGCGCCCGGCAGGTGATCACGACGGCCCGGGCGCCCGCCGCCAGGGCGCGATCGAGCGCCTCGGGCAGCGGGCCCTCGTCGTCCAGCGCCATGGGTTCGGGCCGGAGGCCGAGCGCCGGTACGAGATCGAGCAGCGCGCTCCAGCCCGGATCCTCGATCGCGACCGCGTCGCCGGGCCTCAAGTGCGCGGTGAGCACCCGCTCGATGGCGTCGAGCGAGCCCGACAGCACCCCGACCGGCCCGTCCGGCACGCCCTGCTCGTCGAGTTCGGCGCGGGCGAGCCGAGCCAGCTCCTCGTCCACGGGCTCCTGCCCGTACATGAACCGCTCCGGCTGCCCGGCGTTGGCGCGGGCGGCCGCCGCCAGCGCGTCGCCGAGCGGGGGAAGCAGCCGCGCGTCCGGGTTGCCGTCGGCGATGTTGCGCACGCCCTCGGGCACGTCCGCGCGGATGAGGTCGCGGGCGGTGCTCGCGGGCCTCGGCCGCACCCGGCTGCCGCGCCGGCCCGCCGTCTCGATCACCCCGCGGTCGCGCAGCAGCCGGTAGGCGGCCGCGACGGTGTTGGGATTGACGCCGAGCTCGGTGGCCAACTCCCGCAGCGGAGGCAGCAGTTGACCGGGTTCGAGCCCGCCTGAACCCACCGCGCGCTCCACGCTCTCGGCAATCTCCGATGCGCGACGCCCTACGATCCGATATTCTCCTAGCACAAACCTGATTATGCACTAGTGCAATGGAGATCGCAATGTCGGACACCGCGACCGCAGCCCCCTACCAGGCGACCGACCGCACGGTACCGACCCGCTCGCGCGAGCGGGCCTCGTACGACCGCGAGCTGGTGCACGGCATCCTCGACACGGCGTACGTCTGCCATCTGGGCTTCGTCCGCGACGGGGCGCCCGTCGTGCTGCCGACGCTCTTCGCCCGGGTCGGCGAGCGGCTGTACATCCACGGCTCGACCGGTTCGCGTCCGCTGCGCGCGGCGGGCCAGGCCGATCCGGGGCTGCCGGTCTGCCTGACGGTCACCCACGTCGACGGCCTGGTGCTCGCCCGGTCCGCCTTCCACCACTCGATCAACTACCGCTCGGCCGTGGTGCACGGCACCGCGCGGGAGGTCACCGACCCCGAGGAGAAGCGCACCGCGCTCGACGCGATCGTGGACCACGTCGTCCCCGGCCGCTCCCTCGACTCGCGCCCGGCGAACGCCAAGGAACTGGCCGCGACCGCGGTGATCAGCCTCGACCTGAACGAGGTCTCGGCGAAGCTCCGCACCGGCGGCCCGAGCGACGACGCCGAGGACCTCGCGCTGCCGCACTGGGCCGGCGTCCTTCCGCTCGCCCCCGGTTACGGCGCCCCCCTCCCGGCGGACGACCTCGACCCGGCGGTGGCCGTACCGGACTACCTCACCGTGATGTGAACCGGATCGTGCCCCCGGACGGCCCCCGTCTCGCGGCGGGGGCCCCGTGCCTCACAGGAGGACCGCTTCGCGTCGTGTCCTCGCCGCCTGCCGGGTCTCGGCCGCCGCGAGCCCGAGCACCGCGAGCAGCAGCAGCGCGGTGCCGACGGCGGTGGCCGCGGTGATCCGTTCGCCGAGTACGGACACGGCCAGCACGGCCGCGCTCACCGGCTCCAGGAGCATGATCACGGAGACGGTCGCGGCCCGGACGACAGCCGCCCCCGCGAAGTAGAGGGCGTACGCGAACGCGGTGGGCACGGCCGCCACGTACAGCAGGAGCACGACCACCCGCAGCGGTTCCCCGGTGTGCGGCAGCAGGCCCTCCGCGCCCGCGAACGGCAGCAGGCACAGGGCTGCCACGCCGAAGGCCCAGGCCGTGGTGGCCGACGGGTCGCCGGCTCCGCCGTCGCGGCCGAGCCACCTGGTCAGCAGGGTGATGGCCGCGTACCCGGCGGCCGAGACCAGCGCGAGCGCGACTCCGGCGGGCCGGACCGTGCCGCCGCCGTTGCCGATCCACAGGACCGCGAGCCCGGCGAGCGCCCCGGCGACGGCCGCGCTGCCGGCCCAGCCGATCCGCTCGCCCAGGGTGAGGCGGGCGCCGAGCGCGATGAGGACGGGGCCCGCGCCGAGGGTCACCACGGTCGCCACGGCGAGTCCGGTGGCCTCGACGGCCGCGAAGTACGCGCTCTGGAAGACCATCAGGCCGATGCCGTTGCCGAGGACCCGCAGCAGCCTGCGGCCGCGCGGTTCGGCGGCCCTGGGCGCACGGCGGCGGCGCAGCGCCATCGCGCCGAGCAGCAGGACGAGTCCGCCGGCGCAGCGCCAGAAGGACAGGGCGAGCGGTCCGAGGTCGCTGGCCCCGAAGACCAGGGCGGCGGCGCCGCCCGCGGTGCCCCAGGCGACTCCGGCGAAGGCGAGGTAGAGCAGACCGCGGCCGACGGGCAGGGCGGTGGGGGCCGTGGCAGGGCCCGTTGAAGAGTTCGACACGTGCGTACTCCGAGGAGGAAGACGGCTGGCTGTTCGCTGGCGTGGAGTACGCGGGCAGCGACGAGCCGCTCGGGGACTGCCCGAGCCGGGTCTTCGTCTGGAGTGCGGCCGCCCGCGTTACGCGGCGGGAGGCGGCAGTACGGTCGCGTGCATGGGCGCCACCCTAGGCGGCGGAATGTCCGGGCGCCAACTCCCCTTCCGCAGGGGCCGGTCCGCCCGTGACCAGCGGGCCCGAAGGCGCCTTGGGGGCCGCGGACTGAGCGATGAACGCGCCGGCCAGGACCACCGCGCCGCCGATGATCTGCGGCGCGGAGAGGTGTTCGCCGAGCAGGATCCAGGCGAACACGGTCGCGAGCACCGCCTCCAGACAGGCGACCACCCCGGCCACCTGCGGGGAGAGTTTGCGCACCGAGACGACCCCGGTGACATAGGCGAGCACGGTCGCGATCAGCACGATCCAGCACAGCAGCAGCGCGGCGGGCACCTGGGAGCCGTTCATGTCGGCGCTGCCGCCGAGCACCGCCCACTTCATGCCCCACGGGCGGGCCACCACGGTCAGGACGAGCGAGCCGAAGAGCAGGCCGTACGCGATGACGCCGATCGGGTCGGCCGCCCCCTCGCCCTCGCCGCCCTGGTCGGACAGGACGAAGTAGCCGACCTGGCAGCACGCCGCGCCGAGCGCGAGGAGCAGCCCGACCGCGTCGAAGCCGATCCCGGACCAGACCTCGACGACACAGGCGAGGCCGCCGACGGCGAGCACCACGCCGACCGCCGCGGCCCGGGAGACCTGCCTGCGCTGGACGAACCGGACCCAGCCGAGGACGAGCGCGGGCGCCAGATATTCGACGAGCAGCGCGACGCCCACCGGGATGCGCGAGATCGAGGCGAAGTAACAGGCCTGGACGCCGGCGACGGCGAGCAGCCCGAACCCGGCGAGCAGGGCGGGCCTGCGCAGCACCAGGGACCGGTGGCGCCAGGCCAACGGGAGCATGACGAGCGCGGCGCCGGTGACCCGCAGCCACACCACGTGCAGCGGGTCGAGCCCCGCTTCGATGAGCGGCTTGGCCGCCACTCCTGAACCACCGAACGCGAAGGCCGACACCAAGGCGAGTCCCAGGCCGACGCTTCTTCCCTGAGACGCGTGCATCGGGACATCATGGCAGCCCGCATCAGCACCGTCATCCGTGTGACACCTGTCGAGACGGCGCCCCCGCGACCCGGCCGGAGGGAAGCCCCGGCGCAGGTCTTCAGGCCCCCCGCGCCGACCCGCCCAGGCTTCCGGTCAGGCCCGGTTCGCGCGGCTGCGCCAGGCGGTCGGTCAGCGCGGCCGCGTCCACGCCCGCGTGCCGCAGCACCTCCACGCCGCGGCACTCCCGGTCCGCCGCGAGCGCGGCCAGCACGTCGCAGCCGGCGACCGGCTCGCCGCCCCGGGCCTCGGCGCGGCGCAGCGCGTGCTCCATCGCCGTCCGGGCACTGGGCGACCAGCCGGGCTGCGTCACCAGGGGCACCGCCCCCGAGTCCTCCACGGACCCCTGCCAGCGCAGCCCGTATCCGATGCTGCGCTGCACCAAGTAGCCGAGTACTCGCGCCACTTGAGGGCCGTCCTCGAAGGCGGCCCGCACCTCGGGGTCGCTCTCCATCAGGGAGTGCAGCAGATGCGCGGTGTCGAGCTGCCGGTCCCCGTCGCGCAGCGCACGTCTGCGCGCGCCCGCGACCACGGAGGCCAGCTCCGCGGTGAGCCGGACTTCGATGTCTGCGGGAGGGGCCGGGTGAGCGGCTCCTGGGGTAGGACGGTGCACCAGTCCACCTCATCAGCCGCCGGCGCGCGGCACATCGCCGTGGGGGAGCATTCGATCTCCCACAGAAGGTGGGCACGAATGACCGGCTTCTCCTCCTTACGGATGAGATCTCGGAAATCTCCCGCGCGAGGGGAACTCTGAGCGGCGCGAGACGTCTCCGCCCGCGCCCCCGGCGCAACCGGTCCACCGCGCGGGCTCGTCCTTCCCCCGGGACACAGCCGTCCCCACCGCCCGCCGAGGGAGCGCCGATGTGCTGGATGGTCGCCCTGCTGGCCCAGGACGGACAGCAGTACGTGTACCGGGTGTACGCGCCCTGCGACGCACTCCCCGGCGACCTGTTCTGGGCGGCCTTCCACTGCCACGACGAGTCCGCGCGGCCGCGCGCCTGCGACCTGTTCGACTCCGCCCAGATCTGGGCGCTGGAGAGCCAGCAGATCTGACGGTTCATCAGTATTGAATGTTCGTCCGGCTCCGGCTACGTTCCGCGCACGTCCCCGTCACCGTCCCACGTAGTTCCACGTGGTCCCACGAAGGAGTGGTCGCATGGCCGAGGTCAGCGCGGAGGCACGCATCGAGGCTCCGGCCGAGAAGGTCTGGGCACAGCTCACCGACTTCTCCTCGTACGGCGAGTGGAACGCCACGCACACCAGCTTCCCCTCGGGCGGCCCCGACAAGCTGGAGCTGGGCGCCACCTACGCGGAGAACATGAAGCTCATGGGCTTCCCGGCCGAAGTGGCCTGGACGGTGGACGAGTTCGAGGCCGGGCGGGTGTTCGGCGTGCGCGGCAAGGGCCCCATGGGCGTGAGCGTCTTCAACCGGTACACGGTCGTCCCCGACGGCGGGGCCAGCACGGTCCGCATCGACGGCGAGTTCACCGGGGCCGCGGTGTCGCTCATGGCGGGCAAGCTCAAGGACTCGGCGACGGCCGCGCTCAACGAGTCGCTGCGCAAGCTCGGGGGCCTGTGCGCCTAGAACGCGCGAGAGCCCCGCGGCCGGTGGCCGCGGGGCTCCGCTTCGACGGGGTTCAGTCCTCGTCGGCAAGGATCAGATAGAGCTTCTTACGGGCGTCGTTGATGACGGCGAGTGCCTTCTGGCGCTGATCGGCGGAGCCGGTCTTCCAGACCTGGCCGAACGCCTCCATCAGACCGAAGCCGGCCTGCCGGATCTCGTGCATGGCCTCCCAGTCGACCCCGCGCCCGGCGTCCTCCCAGGGAGCCTCGGCTCCCGATTCGGCCTCCGTGCGCCCGGCGTCGGTGAGCGTGAACAGCTTCTTGCCGCCCTCGCTCTCGCTGGTGATCAGACCCTCGTCCTCCAGGAGCTGGAGGGTGGGGTAGACCGAGCCCGGGCTGGGCTTCCACGCCCCGCCGCTGCGCTCGCCGATCTCCTGGATCATCTCGTAGCCGTGCATCGGCCGGTCCTTCAGAAGGGCCAGGATCGACGCGCGGACATCGCCGCGCCGCGCCCTGCCCCGGGGACCGCCCCGGCCGCCACGGCCGCCGGGACCGAACGGTCCACCGCCCCACGGTCCCCCGCCGAAGCCGGGCCCGAAGGGTCCGAAGGCGGCACGCCGCCCCTCGAAGTCGCCCCGACCGCGATGGCCGGGTCCTTGCTGTCCGTATCCATGTGAACGCATGGTTCGCTTCCTTCCATCGTTGATCTGTCGCGATGCGTCAACGATATATCGGTAGCTTTCGTTTGACAACCCCTCGCTTCGGGGGGTGGCCCGACGGCCGCTTCAGGGGCGGCCCGACCGTCGCCTCGGAATGGCCGCGGCCCGGTCGAACGCCGCGTTCGGCCTCGCGCGATTGGCCCAGTCTTCCGGCGCCGAAATGGCCTGGCCCGGAGGGCAGTTGGGAACGTAAGGTCATGATCATGACTGAGGAGAAGACCCCCGCCAGCGCCCCTGCCACCGCCTTTCCGGCCGTGCTGACCCGCCACGCCGAAGCCGAGACCTGCGCCGACCCGAGCAGCGTGATGACCCTGCTGGCGGACGCGGACACCGCCGGTCCCGGCGGCGGCTTCACGAGCTACCGGTCCAGCTTCAGCACGGGAGCCGTGGGAGCACCGGCCCACTTCCACACCAAGGCGACCGAGCTGTTCTTCGTGATCAGCGGGTCCCTGCAGGTGCTGGTGGGGGACGAGGTCACCGTCCTGAACGCGGGCGACTTCCTGGCGGTCCCGCCGCACACCCCGCACGCCTTCGCCGCGGCGCCCGGCGCCGAGGCCGACGTCCTCTTCGTGTTCACTCCCGGGATGGGCCGGTTCGACTACCTGCGCCTGCTCGGCCGGGTGATGCGCGGCGAGGCCGACCCCAAGGAGATCGCCGAGTCGGCCGAGCGCTTCGACAACCACTACGTCGACAGCCCCGCATGGCGGGCCGCCCTGGAGCGCTCGGCATGATCGACCCCACGAGCCACATCCGCGTGGCCCGCCCCTCGCGGGACCTCGCCGCCGCGCGGCACTTCTACGTGGACGGCCTCGGGCTCGACGTACTGTGGCGCACCACCGGGCGCGCCCCGGGCGAGCACGACCTCCTCATGGTCGGGCCGCCCGGCGGGTTCTGGCACTTCGAGCTGACGCACGACCCCGAGCGCCCGCTGGAACCCACCCCGACCGTGGACGACCTGTTCGTGGTCTACCTCGGGGCCCCCGTGGACGAGGCCCTGATCACCCGGCTGGTCGCCTCCGGCGGCACCCGGGTCCCCGCGCACAACCCGTACTGGGACGAGCACGGCGTGACGATCACCGACCCGGACGGCTACCGCCTCGTCCTGTGCACCCGCACCTGGGGCAAGGCCGACTGAGACCCCCGCCGCGGGCCCGCTCGCCCGGGGGCCCGCACGGGCGCACGATGGAAGGAGCGGAGCGGGAGCCGGCGCAAGACGTGCCGGCCCTGGACGCCCCGGTGCGGAACGCCGGAAGGGGGTGCGACGCCATGTCGCGGTTCATGGACGTCCACCACGGGATGACGGGCATCACGGCAGAGCAGCTGAAGCAGGCGCATCAGGCGGACCTCGACATCGAGAAGGACGAGGGCGTCCACTTCGAGAAGGCCTGGGCGGACCCGAAGTCGGGCACGGTCTACTGCCTCTCCGAGGCACCCTCGGCCGAGGCCGTACAGCGCGTCCACGAGCGGGCCGGCCACCCCGCCGACGAGGTGCACGCGGTCCCGCTGGCCGTGTGACCCACGGGCGCCGACGAAAAGCGCGCCCCGCAACGACAAGCCCACAAGCGGTCCAGACACCGCGAATTGGCCTTGGCCCGAGGGATTTCTTGTCCCGTACGGTGCGGACATGCGCATTCGAATCGTCGACGCCTTCACCGACCGCCCGTTCGCCGGCAACCCCGCCGGCGTGCTGCTGCTCGACGCCTTCCCGGCCGACGCCTGGCTCCAGGACGTGGCGCGCGAGGTCAACCACGCCGAGACCGCCTTCGCGCACCCGCTGCCGCCGGGCGGCGACGCGGACTGGGCGCTGCGCTGGTTCACCCCGGCCACCGAGGTCGACATGTGCGGCCACGCCACCCTGGCCACCGCGCACGTCCTGCACTCCAGCGGGGCGGCGAGCGGGACGGTCCGGTTCGCCGCGCGCTGCGGCATCCTCACCGCGACCGCCGCCGAGGACGGCACGATCACCCTGGACTTCCCCACCTCGGAGCTTGTCGAAGAGCCGGTCCCGGCCGGCCTGGACGAGGCGCTGGGCACCATGGTCCGCTCGGTCCACGACACCTCGGCCCACGTCGGTGACCTCCTGGTGGAGCTGCCCGACGAGACGGCCGTACGGGCCCTCGCTCCCGACTTCCGCGCCCTCGGGCGGCACTCCAGGCGCGGCATCATCGCGACGGCCGCCGCCGGCCCGGACACCGGCTACGACTACGTCTCGCGCTGCTTCTTCCCCAACGTCGGCATCGACGAGGACCCCGTGACGGGCAGCGCCCACACCGCTCTCGCCCCGTTCTGGTCGGCGCGCCTGGGCCGTGCCGAGCTGACCGGCCTCCAGGCCTCGGCCCGCTCCGGTCTCGTCCGCACGGCGCTGCACGGCGAGCGCACCCTGCTCACGGGCCGCGCGGTGACGGTGATTGACGGCGAGCTGCTGACCGCGCCTCAAGGGCACGCCGTAACGAGGTAAGGGGCGTAGGCAATAGCCGTACGCCCCTTACTTGTCATGCCCCGCCCCGCCCTCCGGCCGGCTCACATCGTCGGCAGCCAGCTCACCTTGCCCGCGAGCAGCGCGTATCCGACGAAGGCCCCGATGTCGAGCAGCGCGTGCGCCACGACGAGCGGGCCGACCCGCTGCCAGCGGCGGTACAGCAGCACGAAGACGACGCCCATCACCATGTTGCCGAGGAAGCCGCCGACGCCCTGGTAGAGGTGGTACGAGCCGCGCAGCACGGAGCTCGCGACGAGCGCGGCCATCGGCGTCCACCCCAACTGGCCGAGTCTGCGCAGCAGATACCCCACCACGATCACTTCTTCGAGCACCGCGTTCTGCAGCGCCGACAGCACGAGCACCGGGTACTTCCACCACACGTCGGGCAGTGACTCGGGGACCACGGTCAGATTGCCGCCCACCGCCCGCGCCACCAGATAGAAGGCGAGCCCCGCGCTGCCGATCCCGGCGGCGATCAGCACGCCCCGGCCGAGGTCCGGCCACGGCCTGGTCCGGTCGAAGCCGATCACCCGCAGGCCACCGGCGCGCTCGCGCAGCAGCAGGTGGGCCACGAGCGCGACCGGCACGAGCGCGGTCGCGATGCCGAAGAGCTGCCAGGCGAGATCGAGCCACGGCCGCCCGGGGGCGTACGAGGTGTTGAGGTTCGCCGCCTGGTGCTTGAGCCCGCCCGGCTTGGTGAGCGATCCGATGAAGCTGATCAGCGCCGACACTCCGCTCGCGCCGAGCGAGAGCGCCAGTACGAGCACGGTCTCGGACCGCAGGATTCGCGGTGAAGTCCCCTCTTCGGGAAGAGAATCAGCCACGCGCCCGGCCTCCACCTGCACACCTGCCTCCAGTTGACGAATCCCGTTCCATCCCCACCGCCGCCCCGCTAGGGTCTCGGAAGAAATTATGAAGATCGCGCGCGACAGGCCGGGGGACGGGCGCCATTGCGAGGGTGCGGGTCCCCCTTTTCCTTGTTCGGGATTCAAGGAGGGGCACCACCGCCATGGGACGTCACAGCTTGCCCGACGACGCCGCGAACCCAAGCACCGGGGCGGGCCCGGAATCCGCCCGGCGACGGACCGTGGCCCTGGCCACCGCGCTCGTCCTCACCGTGGCCGGGGGAACCGCCGTCGCCGCCCAGCGCGGGCTGCTCTCGTTCGGCCGCTCCTGCGCCTCCACCGCCGTACGGATCGACCTCGTGGCCTCGCCCGACGTGGCGCCGGCCGTCGAAGCCGTGGCCGAACGGGCCCGCAAGGAGAAGATCACCTCGGACGGCTCCTGCATGGACGTGCGGGTGACCGCCCGCGACTCCTACAAGGTGGCCGCCTCCTTCACCTCCCGCGCCAGACCCGACTTCGCGGTGTGGATACCCGACGCCTCGCTGTGGGTGGACCGGGCGAAGGACGCGGCCGGCTCGGCCACCGTCGTCACCGCGGGCCATGTCGCCGGCTCCCCCGTCGCCCTCGGCGTGGTGCCCCCGGCCGCCAAGGCGCTCGGCTGGCCCCAGAAGACGTACAGGTGGGGCGAGTTGGCGATGGCCACCGCCGGGGACGACAAGGTGCGCCTGGGCGCGGCCGACCCCGCCCACAGCGCCTCGGGCCTGCTCGCGCTGAGCTGCATCGGCAAGTCGGCGGGCCCGGGCCCCGAGGGCAGCACCCGGACCGCGGCGCTCGCCAAGGTGCTCTCGCAGCGGGTCACCGACGGCGACGGCCAAGTCGCGGACACACTGGCCCTCGCCAAATCCCCTGCGGACCAAGGCAGTTCACACAGCAGCGGGGCCGTGGTCCTGTCCGAGCAGGCGGCCTTCGCCTACAACGCGGCGCATCGCGCGCGGGGCGCGGACCAGCAGGTGCGGCTCTTCTACCCCAAGGACGGCGCACCCCAGCTCGACTACCCGTACACGATGATCCGCGAGACGGGCATGAGCACCGACGAGAGCCGGGCGGCCATGCGCTTCCTGACGCTGCTCGGCGACCCCGAGTCCGCCCAGGTCCTGGCCGGGCACGGTTTCCGGGTGCCGGGCCGGCCCGTCGCCGACCCCCTCCCTGCGGCCGCCGGGGGCAGTCCCCCGCAGCCGTACGCGAGCGCCGCCGCCGAACCGCCGTCGGCGCAGGAACTCCAGGACGCGCTCGGGATGTGGACGATCACCGTGCAGAGCGCGCGCCTGACGACGGTGGTGGACGCCTCGGGTTCGATGGCGGCGCCGGTGCCGGGGGCGGGCGGACGGTCGCGGATGGACGTCACCAAGGCCTCGCTTCTCCAGGCGCTCTCCCAGTTCACCGCCGAGGACGAGATCGGCCTGTGGGACTTCGCCACCCGTCTGGACGGCCCGCGCGACTACCGCCGTCTGGTGCCGACCGCCCGGCTCGGCGACCCGGCGGCCGGCGGCCGCACCCAGCGCGACAAGCTGTCCGCCGCCTTCGCCGCGCTCCAGCCGGTGCCGGACGGAGCCACGGGCCTGTTCGACACGACCCTCGCCGCCTACAAGGAGGCGACCTCGACGTACGCGAGCGGCAAGTTCAACGCGGTGGTGCTGCTGACCGACGGCGCCAACGAGGACCCCGGCAGCATCTCGCGGGCCGACCTGGTGGCCCAGCTGCAGAAGCTCACCGACCCGTCGAGGCCCGTGCCGCTGATCGCCATCGCGGTCGGCCCGCAGGCCGACAAGGACGAGGTGCGGCAGATCGCGAGGGCGACCGGCGGGGTCGGCTACCAGGTGACCGACCCGGCCGACATCCAGGCCGTGATCCTGCAGGCGATCATGGCCCTCGGCCAGGCCCAGCACCACGGCTAGCCAGGCCCAGCACCACGGCTAGCGACGGCGTGCCTCGGGGCCGGGGAAGCCCGTCGGCCAGGTGTGCACGGGCTCGCCCTCCAGCATCAGCTCCCGGTAGCGCCGGGTGGTGGCGGCGAGCGCGGCCTCCCGGCCGAGCCCCGCGGCCAGCGCCCGGTGGTAGGTGTCGACCTGCCAGGAAGCCCCGTTCACCCGGCGACGGCAGCGCTCCTCGATGATGCCAAGGTAGTGGTCCCGGTCGGCCGCCTCGATCCCCCACGCGTCGAGCCCGGCGGCCGCCAGCGGCAGCAGCTCCTCGCGTACGAGCTTGATGGCGGGCACCCGGGTGACCCCGCCGCCGCGCCTCGGCGCCGGCCACAGCAGTTCGGCGTCGATGCCGTAGCGGCAGGCGGCGTCGAAGTTGGAGGCGGCCGACTCGAAGGGGAGCCGCGTCCACACCGGGCGCTGCTCCTCCGCGAGGGCGCGCACCAGGCCGTAGTAGAAGGCCGCGTTGGCGAGCACGTCCACGACGGTGGGCCCGGCCGGCAGCACCCGGTTCTCCACCCTGAGGTGCGGCACGCCGTCGGCGATCCCGTACACCGGGCGGTTCCAGCGGTAGATCGTGCCGTTGTGCAGCACGAGTTCCTTCAGGCTCGGCACACCGCCGTCCGCGATGACGCGCAGCGGCTCCTCCTCGTCGCAGATCGGCAGCAGCGGCGGGAAGAACCGCAGGTTCTCCTCGAAGAGCTCGTAGGCGGACGACACCCAGCGCTCCCCGAACCAGGTGCGCGGACGCACTCCCTGGGCCCGCAGCTCGGCCGGCCTGGTGTCGGTGGCCTGCTCGAACAGCGGCGGCCGCGACTCCCGCCACAGCTCGCGCCCGAACAGGAAGGGCGCGTTGGCCCCCACCGCGATCTGCACGGCGGTGACGGCCTGGGCCGCGTTCCACACCGCGGCGAAGCGCGCGGGCGTCACCTGCAGATGCAACTGCACGGAGGTGCAGGCGGCCTCGGGGGTGATCGACGCCGAGGTGCAGGAGAGGCGTTCCACCCCTTGGATGTCGAGGGTGAAATCCTCCCCGCGGGCGGCCACTATCTGATCGTTCAGCAACTGGTAGCGGTCGACGTCGGAGAGATTCCCGGATACGAGATCGTCCTGCGTCAGGGTCGGCAGAATTCCGATCATGAGGATGCCGGCATCGACCTCGGCGGCTTTGCGATCGGCATACCCGAGCCCGGTGCGCAGCTCCTCGGCGAGCTGGTCGAAAACCCGGCCGCTGAGCCGGTGCGGCGCGATGTTCACTTCCAGGTTGAACATTCCGAGTTCGGTCTGGAAATCCCTGCTCGCGATGCGCTCCAGCACCTCGCCATTCATCATGCGCGGCATGCCGTCGGGACCCGCGAGATTCAGTTCCAGCTCCAGCCCCATCATGTTCCTGGGACGGTCGAACCGCTTCTGGGCCAGCAGCTTCCCGAGGCCCTCCAGGCACTGCTGAAGCTTGTCCCGGTAGCGGTGCCGATCGGACAGGTCGAATCCGCCTGCCACGACCTTCTCCCCCATCGAAGGGTCCCTCCTCGAATGGGCGGCCGGGGACACCGGCCGCTCGCGTCATGGTCGATAATGCCCAGACTGACTGATCCATAACGCCTGCGCGCGCAGTGCCGAAGGAGTAGCGTCGAGGACTACGGCCTCCGGCACATTCAGCGGGCATACGGCAACGTGCAGTTACCGCCCCCTCGTCAATGGTGAAAAACGCCGACGAGAATCGGCCGACCCCCGCGGGGACAGCTTTCCAGGTGGGGACCTCGCACCGGATATTTCCCCGGGTGGAGCGCCTGCCCAGGAGGACCGGATACCGACTTGCGGGCAATATCCAGGACAGCTAGCCGAAACACTGCGTGAACACGTGTCGTATAAACTCTGCAAACGAGGCAGAGAGTTGGCGCCCCCGGCCATCCATCGTCGGCCCCCCTCTGACCCCGCACCGCAGACAGCGCCGTCCGCACTGCCCCCGCATCACCGTGTCTCCCGAAGTGAGAGGCGACCCACCATGCCGCTGCATGTCCCCCCGGCCCCCGCGCCCGCCCTGCGCAGCGTCCTCGCGGCACTCGGTTCCCCCACCGCCGTACGCGAGGCCCGCACGCCGGCCCTCCGCTCCACCGAAGGTCCGCTCACTCCCGAACTGCCGCTCCCGCTCCACGTCCTGGACGGGATCACCCCGGGCGTCCGGACCCCGCGCACCCGCCTGGCCGGCTGGCGCTTCCTGATCAGCGACCCCGACCATCCGGTCGCCGCAGCGGACACCCGTCTCACCCCCGACGGCTGGGCCTTCTCGCACTTCTTCGAGGGCCCCTACATCACCTCGACCCAGCGCGCCCTGCGCCAGGCCGAGCAGCTGACCACGCACTACCAGCCCCGGCTGCTCTCGGTCCCCGAGCTGTACATGCTCACGCTGTGGCTGCACGCCGACTCCGGTGCCGACGGCGCCTCGGGCACTCCCGCACCCCATGACCTCCTGGTGCCGCTGGCGCCCGCCCCGCCCGGAATCTGCGCGCACCGCCCGCTGCGCGTCAGCGAACTGCTTCCGGTACTCACCCTGCGCCTGGCCCCCGCCCGGCTGCTCGGCCAGCCCGTCTGACGCCACCGCCGGCGGCCCGGGAAAAAAGTGCCCCGCGACCAGTGTGGTCGCGGGGCATCGTGTGTCTATGCTGCGTACGCGCCGCCTGCGCCATACGGGCTAGCCCAGCCGGGCCACCCCGAACCACCCGAAAAGACAAGCCAGTTGAGCTGAACCGTCCGCACGGGTGATACGTCATTAAGCAGTAGGAAGCGCTGCCGCGAAATCCCTGCGGATTGACTCCCGTGGGGCAACACTGGGACCGGACCGACCGACTTACTACGGGGGGCGGCCATGAACAACGCATCGAGCCGCAGCACACTCACCACGACGCAGCGAAAGAACGCATCCATGTGCCAGCACAAGCCAGCCTGTCCGACAGCCTTCTCCGCCGACCGGGAAGCCGCGCAGCCCGTGGCACACCACCCGGAGCAGGGCTGGAGCCTGCTGTGCAACGGTGTCCTGCTCTTCGAGGACACCGGTGAGCTGCTGCCGGACGGGCAGATCATCGCCCCGCACCGGCCGCTCACGGCGGAGCAGGTGGCGACGGCCGCCTAGGCGGCCTCGTACGGGCAGTTCCCGTACGGACCGGTCCCCAGCGGGGCGGTCCGGTACGGACAACAAACACAAGGGCCGGCCCGGGGAGCACACCCCGAACCGGCCCTTACGCGTGCGTGGGTCAGTGGTCGTACTCGTCCAGCGGGGGGCAGGAGCAGACCAGGTTGCGGTCGCCGAAGGCGCCGTCGATGCGGCGGACCGGCGGCCAGTACTTGTCGGCGGCCGACACCCCGGCCGGGAAGACGGCGTCCTCGCGGCTGTAGGCGTGGTTCCACTCGCCGCCGAGCGCGGCCGCGGTGTGCGGGGCGTTGGCGAGCGGGTTGTCGTCGGCCGGCCAGACGCCGGAGGCGACCTTCTCGATCTCGCCGCGGATCGCGATCATCGTGTCGCAGAACCGGTCGATCTCGCCCAGGTCCTCGGACTCGGTGGGCTCGATCATCAGCGTGCCGGCCACCGGGAACGACATGGTCGGAGCGTGGAAGCCGTAGTCGATCAGGCGCTTGGCGATGTCGTCGACGCTGACGCCGGTCGCCTTGGACAGCGGCCGCAGGTCCACGATGCACTCGTGCGCGACGAGGCCGTTGGGGCCCGTGTAGAGCACCGGGTAGTGCGGCTCCAGGCGCTTGGCGATGTAGTTCGCGGCGAGCACCGCGACCTGCGTCGCCCGCTTGAGGCCCTCGCCGCCCATCAGACGTACGTACGCCCACGAGATCGGCAGGATGCCCGCGGAGCCCCACGGCGCGGCCGAGATCGGGCCGACGCCCGTCTCGGGGCCGGCGCTCGGCTGGAGCGGGTGGTTGGGCAGGTACGGGGCGAGGTGCGCGCGCACGCCGACCGGGCCGACGCCGGGGCCGCCGCCGCCGTGCGGGATGCAGAACGTCTTGTGCAGGTTGAGGTGCGAGACGTCGCCGCCGAACTTGCCCGGCTTGGCGAGGCCCACCAGGGCGTTGAGGTTGGCGCCGTCGACGTACACCTGGCCGCCGGCCTCGTGGACCAGGGCGCAGATGTCGGCGACGTGCTCCTCGAACACGCCGTGCGTGGACGGGTAGGTGATCATCAGCACCGAGAGCTCGTCGCGGTACTGCTCGATCTTGGCGCGCAGGTCGTCGGCGTCGACCTCGCCGTCGTCCGCGGTCTTGACGACCACGACCTTCATGCCGGCCATCACGGCGCTCGCGGCGTTGGTGCCGTGCGCGGAGGACGGGATGAGGCAGATGGTGCGCTGGGTGTCGCCGTTGGCGCGGTGGTAGGCGCGCACCGCGAGCAGACCCGCGAGCTCGCCCTGCGAGCCGGCGTTGGGCTGGATGGACACCGCGTCGTATCCGGTGACCTCGGCGAGGCGCTCCTCCAGCTCGCGGATGAGCGTGAGGTAGCCGGCGGCCTGCTCGACCGGCGCGAAGGGGTGGATCTGCCCGAACTCGGGCCAGGTCACCGGCTCCATCTCGGTCGTCGCGTTCAGCTTCATCGTGCAGGAGCCGAGCGGGATCATGCCGCGGTCGAGCGCGTAGTCGCGGTCGGCCAGCTTGCGCAGGTAGCGCAGCATCGCGGTCTCGGAGCGGTGCTGGTGGAAGACCGGGTGGGTCAGGTACTCGTCGGTGCGCAGCAGCGCCTCCGGCAGCGTGTCGGCGGCCGCGGTGTCCAGCGCCTCCACATCGGCGTCGACCCCGAACGCGGCCCAGACTGCGGCCAGTTGGGCCCGCGTGGTGGTCTCGTCGCAGGCGAAGGAGACGGTGTCCGCGTCGACCAGGTGCAGGTTGACCCCGCCCTGGCGGGCGGCCTTGACGGCCTCGGCGGCCTTGCCCGGGACGCGTACGGTCAGCGTGTCGAAGTAGGCGCCGTGGGCGACGTCGACCCCGGCGGCCCTCAGGCCCTCGGCGAGGACGACGGCGTAGCGGTGGGTGCGCCGCGCGATCTGCTTCAGGCCGTCCGGGCCGTGGTAGACGGCGTACATGCCGGCCATCACGGCGAGCAGCACCTGCGCGGTGCAGATGTTGCTGGTGGCCTTCTCGCGGCGGATGTGCTGCTCGCGGGTCTGCAGGGCCAGGCGGTAGGCCTTGTTGCCGTCGGCGTCGACGGAGACGCCGACGAGGCGGCCCGGCAGGCTGCGGGCGAACTTCTCCTGGACCGCCATGAACCCGGCGTGCGGTCCGCCGAAGCCCATCGGGACACCGAAGCGCTGGGTCGTGCCGACGGCGATGTCCGCGCCGAGCGAGCCCGGCGAGGCGAGCAGGGTGAGCGCGAGCAGGTCGGCGGCGACCGTGACGATCGCGCCAAGCTCGTGGGCCGCGTCGATGACCGGCTTGAGGTCGCGGACCTGGCCGGAGGCGCCCGGGTACTGGAGCAGCACGCCGAAGACGCCGCGCTCGGCGGCCTCGGCGGGGATGCCGTCGCTCAGGTCGGCGACGACGACCTCGACGCCCGTCGGCTCGGCGCGCGTCTGGATCACGGCGACCGTCTGCGGCAGGGTGTCGGCGTCGACGAGGAAGACCCCGCCCTTGACCTTGCCCACGCGCCGCGACAGGGCGAGCGCCTCGGCGGCCGCGGTGCCCTCGTCGAGCAGCGAGGCGCCGGAGGTCGGCAGGCCGGTCAGCTCGGCGACCATGGTCTGGAAGTTGAGCAGCGCCTCCAGGCGGCCCTGCGAGATCTCCGGCTGGTAGGGCGTGTACGCCGTGTACCAGGCCGGGTTCTCCATGACGTTGCGCAGGATGACCGGCGGCGTGAAGGTGCCGTAGTAACCGAGGCCGATCATCGGGGCGAGCACCTGGTTGCGGTCCGCGAGCCGGCGCAGCTCGGCCAGCACCTCGGCCTCGGTGCGCGCCTCGGGCAGACCCAGCGCCCCGGCGCTCTTGATGACCTCGGGAACGGCGGCGTCTGTGAGCTCGTCGAGCGAGCCGTAGCCGACCTGGGCGAGCATCTTGGCCTGCGCCTCGGCATCGGGCCCGATGTGGCGCTGCTCGAAGGGGATGCCACGCTCCAGCTGGCTGAGCGGAATGCGGTTGGCGGTCATGACGGAGGCCTCCTGGTCGCACGACCTGCGAGGGGCACCACGGCGCGGGTACCCGGACGGCCTCCCCCTCTGTCATCTCAACCTGAGAGCTTCACCGGGGCGCATGGGGGCGACCCGGCTTTCACCGTCGGTGAGGAAAGGTTCCGCCCGGGCTGAAGTGCCCGTACGTCCCCCGTCCTGCTTTCCAGAGTGACCTCGTCCGTGCGGTCCGTGGGCCTGAGAGATTCCGGGGAGGAGTTGCTCCTTCGGCGTCCGCCGAGAACTCGATGAGCTCTTCGGTGGACTCTCCCGCACGGGGTCAGCAGCCGCTTGCCAGCGTACCAGCGAGGTCCGAGCTCGATTCTTTGTTCACCTGCTCAAGTGGCCAACACCCGGGATGTGCACTTTCGTAGTGCTTATGGAGCAGTTGTAACCGGTTGCGACCAATTGGAGGGACCGTGCAGACCGATATCGATCCGCGCAGCCTGATCGGCCGCAAGGCATACGACCGCAATGGGCACAAGATCGGAACGGTGGACGAGGTCTACCTGGACGACGCCACGGGCGCGCCCGAGTGGGCCGCGGTGCGCACCGGACTGTTCAGCCGGGACGCCTTCGTCCCGCTGGAACCGAGCACCCTGGTCGACGAGACGCTGCGCGTCCCGTACGACCGTGCCCTGATCAAGGACGCGCCGGACTTCGGCGTCGGCCGCCACCTCTCCCCGGAACAGGAGCTCCAGCTCTACCACCACTACGGTCTGGACATCGCGGCCCCCGAACCCGGCCCGCCGCCCTCCGACCGCGACTTCGGCCGGCTCGCCAACGGCGAATCCTGACCCGCCGCCGCCCCTTCCGCGGCCCCCGCCTCCCCGTCCCTCCGCGCTCCGGCCCCTCCTCCCTCCCCGCTCTCCGCTCCGGTCGGCTCGACCAGCGGCAGCGGCTCGGAAGGCTCCAGGCCGGGGTCGTCCACCTTGAACGTCCTCACCCGCCCGGGCGCCCGTGCCGTCGGCGTCTCGAAGCGCACCGTGACCCGCCCGACCCCGCTGCCCTGCACCCAGCCGGGCCCGTACTCGGCATGCCGTACGTCGTGCCCGGCCAGCCAGCGCCGCTGTGCCGGGTCCTGCGGGGGCTCCGCCTCCGCCTCGGCGGCCGGGGTGGACTCCTCGCCCAGCGGCCCCGCCGGCTCCTCCACGGCCCGCTCCCCTGCGGCCTGCGCGAACAGGTCCTCCTGCGTGAAGTCGGCGAGCCCGCTGACCCCGACGCCGAGCAGCCGCACCCCGCCCGTGGTGTCCACCGCCTCAAGGAGCCGCGCGGCGGCCTCCCGGACCACCGCGGGGTCGTCGGTGGGCCCGCGCAGGGTCTCGGACCTGGTCAGCGTGGAGAAGTCGTACCGACGTACCTTGAGCACGATGGTGCGGCCCGAGTGCCCCGACGCCCGCAGCCGCTGCACACACCGGTCGGCGAGCCGCCCCACCTCGATGGTGATCCTCAGCCGGTCGTGCAGGTCCACATCGAAGGTGTCCTCCACGGACACCGACTTCGCGTCCCGCTCGGCCACCACGGGCCGGTCGTCGTGCCCGGCCGCCATCCGGTAGAGCGAGGCGCCGTGCGACTTGCCCAGGAGCCGTACGAGCTCGTCCTCGCCCGCCTCGACGAGGTCGGCCACGGTGGTCATCCCGGCCCGGCGCAGATGTTCCCCGGTGGCCGGGCCCACCCCCGGCAGGGTGCGCACCGACATCGGCCCGAGGAGCTCGCGC
Organism: Streptomyces sp. NPDC001828; assembly: GCF_042892175.1. Taxonomy (NCBI): domain Bacteria; kingdom Bacillati; phylum Actinomycetota; class Actinomycetes; order Kitasatosporales; family Streptomycetaceae; genus Streptomyces; species Streptomyces sp. NPDC001828. The sequence goes on along the minus strand of NZ_JBIATV010000001.1, from coordinate 9,524 downwards.
TCGGTGCCCGGCTCTATCAGGACGAGCCCGTCCGGCTTGGCCTCCTCCGAGGCGATCTTGGCCAGCATCTTGGATCCGGCGAGCCCGACCGACCCGCTCAGCCCGGTGACCGCCCTGATGTCCCTGCGCAGCCGCTCACCGGCCGCCCGCGCCGAGGCCGACTCGAAGGCCACCCCGCCGGCCTCCAGGTCCACGAACGCCTCGTCCAGGCTCAGCGGCTCGACCAACGGCGACAGCCGGCCGAGCAGCTCCATCACCTGTTCGCTGATGGTGCGGTACAGCTGGAAGCGCGGCACCAGATAGGCGGCGTTGGGACAGAGCCGCCGGGCCTGCGCCATCGGCATCGCCGAACGCACCCCGAAGCGTCTCGCCTCGTACGACGCCGTCGAGACCACTCCGCGCGGCCCGAGCCCGCCCACCACGACCGGCTTTCCGCGCAGGCTCGGCTTCGACGCCTGCTCTGCGGCGGCGAAGAAGGCATCCATGTCGAGATGCAGAATGGTCGGCGCGGCTCTCACATCACTGATGCTGCCGTACGCCACTGACAATCGGCCCCGGCGGCGCCGCCGGGGCGTCAGACCGCGCGGTTGCGCCGCCTGGCCAGCTCATCGGCCGGGTTGTGGCCGACCAGGGTCTCGCCGGTGTCGACGCGCTCACCGTGCAGCTGGGAGAGCGCCGCCTCGACGTCCTGCCACACCACGCCGACGGCGATGCCGAAGATGCCCTGGCCGCCCTGGAGGAGGTTCACCACCTCGTCGGGGGACGAGCACTCGTAGACGGTGGCACCGTCGCTCATCAACGTCATCCGCTCCAGATCGCGGAAGCCGCGCTCACGCAGGTGCTGCACGGCGGCGCGGATGTTCTGGAGGGCGACCCCGGTGTCGAGGAAACGCTTGACGATCTTCAGGACGACGACGTCCCGGAAGCTGTAGAGGCGCTGCGTGCCCGAGCCGTAGGCCGGACGCACGCTCGGCTCGACCAGACCGGTACGCGCCCAGTAGTCGAGCTGTCGGTAGGTGATCCCCGCCGCCGCGCACGCGGTCGGGCCCCGGTATCCGATCGTTTCGGTACTCGGGTCGGCCGCACTGCTGTGGAGCGGGTACGGCCCGCTCTCCCCCGGACCGAGTCCGGGAGCGCCCCCTGCCGTACCGTCGCCGCTCATACTCACGCCGACCCTCCGTCCTTGACCTGCCCACTCGAAGGTAGGCAGTCACTCGGGGTGCGTCAACGATCGCCACACTCGGCACGCCGAGTGATAATCACCCTGAGAGTGGTTTCCCGTGTCTCTCTTGCGGGAAAGGCTACTCGAATGCGCCGAAACCCCTCCGGCGCACGCGCAGCGCGCGACACCACTCCGACGGCCGCCGGATCACTCGTTTCCGGTGCTCATTGGCTGTTGGTACCGAAGTCCTCGGGCGAGATCTGGTCGAGGAACTCACGGAACTTCTCGACCTCGTCCTCCTGCTCGTCCGGGATCGCGATGCCGGCATCGTCGAGCACCCCGTCACTGCCGTAGATCGGCGTGCCGGTGCGCAGAGCCAGCGCTATGGCGTCGGACGGCCGCGCGCTCACCTCGACCCCACTGGCGAAGACCAGCTCCGCGTAGAAGACGCCTTCGCGCAGGTCCGTGATGCGGACCTCGGTCAGCTCCTGGCCCACGGCCTCAAGGACGTCCTTGAAGAGGTCGTGCGTCAGCGGCCGCGCCGGCGCCATGCCCTGCTGGGCGAAGGCGATCGCGGTCGCCTCCCCCGGACCGATCCAGATGGGGAGGTACCGGTCGCCTCCTACTTCACGCAGGAGCACGATCGGTTGGTTGGAGGGCATTTCCACCCGGACACCCACGACGTCGAGCTCGTTCACACAGCAACCCTAGGACGTGCTCGGCAGGTTTGGGTAGTCGGGCACCTACAAGATCAGTGAAGCCGGACACCCAGGGCGGTCTGCACGAGTGCCGCGTGGAGCCGTACGGAGAGCGCCGCGAGCTCCTTCGTGGTGGCCTCCGCATGGGCCCTGGTCTGCGGATTACGGTGCAATCGCAGGGGTGCCACCACCTGCTCGACCAGTCCCGCCTCACGGTCGGCCGCAGCCTTCATGGCGCGCAAATGGCGCGGTTCCAGACCGAACCGCCCCATATCGGCCACAAGGCGTGCCACATTCACCGATTCGGCGTCGAAACCACCGTCGGGCCCGGGCGTGACAAGCCCGTAGGACTCCCATTCGGCCAGCTCCGCCTCGGAGGCCTCGGCGGCCGCCATGAGCTCGGCCCGGCCCACCCGGGCGGCCGTGGGACGCTCGGCCTCGGGCTCACCCAGGCCGTCGAGCAGCTCACGGGAGCCGCCCGAGGACGGCAGGGCGGGCTGTTCGCCCCGGGCGAGGGCATCCAGGTGCTCGCGGATGACCTTGAGCGGCAGATAGTGGTCCCGCTGCATCCGCAGCACCTGGGCCAGCCGCTCTACGTCCTCGGCACTGAACTTGCGGTACCCCGATGGCGTACGCCGGGGCTCCACCAGGCCCTCGGACTCGAGGAACCGGATCTTCGAGATCGTCACTTCGGGAAATTCTTCGCGCAGCTGGCCGAGGACGCCGCCGATGCTCATCAGGCGGCCGCCCGCGGTGGCGGTGCCGGATCCGGCACCGCCCGTCGGTGTCTGCAGCATGGACCTTCCCTGGCCGGGGCTCAGAGCGCGCGCTGGCTCGCGTAGAAGACCAGCCGGTACTTGCCGATCTGGACCTCGTCGCCATTGGCCAGGTCGACGGAGTCGATGCGCTCACGGTTCACGTACGTGCCGTTGAGACTGCCGACGTCGGAGACGGTGAAACGCCCGTCGGGACCGCGCCGGAACTCCACGTGGCGGCGCGAGACCGTCACGTCGTCGAGGAAGATGTCGCTCTGCGGGTGGCGGCCGGCCGTGGTCAGCTCGCCGTCCAGGAGGAATCGGCTTCCCGAGTTCGGCCCGCGGCGCACCACCAGGAGCGCCGAGCCCAACGGCAGGGCGTCGACGGCGGCCTGCGCCTCCGGGGAGAGCGACGGCAGCTGCGTCTGCCCGGTGACTTCGGCGTCGTACGCCTCGAGGCCGGAGATCGAGATGGTCGAGGTGGTCTCGGAGGCGCGCTCCGGAACGACACCGGCGCGCAGCGGAGCACCGCAGTTGGAGCAGAAGCGACTGGCTGCGGGGTTGGTGTGCCCGCACCTCGTACAAACAGGCATGCCCGACATCGAAGGATCCTCCTGCCGCGGCGGCACCGCGTGGGCGCTGGTGGCATACGGGTCGGAGCCAAACCCTCCACCCGTACTTGAGGTTGACGGATCCCCGAAACCTATGCGCCCCGCACCGGCGGGGTCAACAGACGACGCGCCCGGAATGTCGCCTCCGGAACCAGCCACCTCATCGCGGAACAGCGGGCGCTCGCCGCCCTGCTCCTCCGGCTCTCCGGGGCGCTGAGCACGGTGCCTGGCGGCGCTGCCGCCGTCCTGGCGTGCGCTCTTGCCGAACAACTTCGCAAACAACTTCACGGGCGATTCCCCTTGACCGAAATAGACCCGCCCGTGGGGCAGGACGAACCCAGAACCAACACACCGGCCGAACCGGACATCCTCACAACGTCCGTATCCGCCAAACAGTTTCCACCACGCACCACTGTTACGGAGCGGCGACCCCCCGCAACGTCCTGCCCTTGTGCGGCAGCTCTCACGCATGCCCCCATCAGTGCGAGGACGACTGAGCGTAGTCAGGCCGCTTCGCGGCTCGCAAGGCGTTCACGATGATCTTCTCCGAGCGGACCACAGTGGCGGTGGCCTGCTCCTTCTCCAGAGTCTGCACCACTCCACCAGGGATGTTGAGCGCCGGCTCCAGATCCTGCGGCCTGCCGATCACCTTGAAGACGTACGGGGCGGTGACCTTGGTTCCGTCCACTCCGATGCCGCCGGTCTCGTCGGAGAAGTACGTATTGGCCACCACGCGGACGTCATTGATCTGGATCGCCTCCGCGCCCGCAGCGCGCAGCTCCTGCACCGTGTCAAGCACCTTGTCGGACTCGACGGCGCCCTTGGGGTCGCTGATCGTCAACGTGATGCCGGGGCCCTGCGCCGCGACCGTCCCGGCCAGGATGCCGAGCTGCTGCTCCTTCTCGACGGTCTGCTTGCGCGCCTCCTCCGCCTGGTTGGAGCTGGTCTCCAGCTCGGTGCGCTGGCCCTCCAGACGCTGCTTCTCGTCCTCGAGACGCTTCGTACGGGAATCCAGTTCATCCAGGATGCGCACCAGGTCCTCCTGGCGGGCCCCGCGCAGCGCGCTGTTGTCGCTGTTCGAGCGGACCTGAATGGCGAGCCCGAGACCCAGGACGAACAGCAGCAGCGCCACGATGAGCTGCGCCCGGCTGACCCGCGGGGGCCACAGGCCGGCGGCGAGCCGCTGGCGCCCCGTCAGCGGGGCCTTCGCCTCGGCGGTTTCACCCGGCGCGTCGACGGGCCGCTCCTCGTCGCCGTCACCCGGACCGGTGTTCTTCTCCACGTCGCTCATCGGCCTCAGGCCCTGAAGACGTGCCGGCGGATGGCGGCCGCGTTGGAGAAGATCCGGATGCCGAGCACCACGACCACGCCGGTCGACAGCTGCGCGCCGACGCCCAACTTGTCGCCGAGGAACACGATCAGCGCCGCGACCACCACGTTCGACAGGAACGAGACCACGAAGACCTTGTCGACGAAGATGCCGTCGAGCATGGCACGGAGCCCGCCGAAGACCGCGTCCAGTGCCGCGACCACGGCGATCGGCAGATACGGCTCGACCACCGCAGGCACCTCGGGCCGGACGAAAAGTCCGACCACGACTCCCACGACAAGGCCAAGTACGGCGATCACGATGTGCCCTTCCCTGTGTCGGCCGCGCCCTTGCCGGCGCCCGTGGCCATTGGTTTTGCGGTACGCACGGTCAGGCTCGGCGCCGCCGGGAGACGCACGTCGCCCTCGGCCGAAATACTGGCCCTGATCCCGTAGTTCTGCTGGAGCACATGCAGGTACTGGCCGTCCGCGCTGTCCTGGAAATCGGTGCTCAGCTTCTTGCCGTCGCCCACCGCGAGCACCGTGTAGGGCGGCACCAGTGGCCTGTTGTCGACCAGTATGGCGTCGCCCGCGGCCCGGATCGCCGAAAACGATGTCAGGCGCTGCCCGTTGATGGCGATCGCCTCAGCGCCCGACTGCCACAGCCCGTTGACGACCCGCTGCATGTCACGGTCGCGTACGCGACCGGTGTCGGCGAACGTCGTGCTCTCGCGCGGCCGGCTGCCGTCGCCCTGGGAGGTCTCCTTGGCGTCGTCGACCACCAGCTTCACGCCGGAGCCGTGCACCTCCGTCGCGCCGGACAGGAGCGCCACCAATTCGCCCTGGTCCCCGCCGTGTTTCTCCAGCGCCTTGCGCTGCCGGTCCCCGACCTCGGTCCGCAGCCCGTCCACTTCGCTCTGCAGCTTGTCGGCGGCCTTGGTCTCCGAGTCAACCCGGTCGATCAGCTCCTGGCGCTCCTTGGCGACCACAGGGGCGGTGATACGGGCCTGCGCCGCGCCGACCGTCACCACGAGGGCGGCGAGCACCAGACCGGCCGCGAGGCCCAGCTTCGCCTTCAGCGTGCGCGGCATCCCTGCCTGGCCCTCGGCCTTGCGCCGAGCGGTCGCCTCCGCGTATCCGTCGTCGAGCGCGTGGTCCATGACATTGGTCAGCAGCGACATCGACGCGTCGGGACGCGGGGGCGGAGACGGCGTGCTCCGAACGGGGGGCTGCTGCGGCATGCCGCACATCGTCGCACGTCGTCGGCGCTACCACCGAATGGCCCCACCGGTGTGCCGGGCCGGGCCCGAAGGCCCGGCCCGGCACACCGCTACGACGTCAGTGACCTGCGCTGTCGACCACTGCGGCCCACTCGTCGAGCAGCGCCTGAGCCGACACGTCGTCCGGCCCCTCGGCCCACAAATGGGTGACGGCCTCGGCCGGGTCGGGCAGCACCATCACCCAGCGGCCGTCGGCCTCGACGACCCGCACGCCGTCCGTGGTGTCCACGGACCGGCCCCCGGCGGCCTCCACCACGCGGCGCATGACCATGCCCTTGACCGCCCACGGCGTCGGGATGTCCCGCTTGAGGACGTGCGCCTGCGGAATCCGGGCGTCGATCTGGCTGAGCGTGAGCTGGGTGCGCGCCACCAGCCCGATGAGCCGCACGAACGCGGCCGCACCGTCGAAGACGCTGCTGAACTCGGGCACGATGAACCCGCCGCGCCCATCGCCGCCGAAGATCGTGGACTCCTCGCGGCCCACCCGCGTCAGATCGTCCGGAGAGGTCGTCGTCCACTCCACCTGCGTGCCGTGGTACGCGGCGACCTGCTCGGCGATCCTGGTGGTCGTGACCGGCAGAGCCACCCTGCCGCTGCGCCGCTCGGCCGCGACCAGGTCCAGCATCACCAGGAGCGCACGGTCGTCCTCGACGATCCGGCCCCGCTCGTCGACCAGCGAAAGCCGCTCGCCGACCGGGTCGAACCGCACCCCGAAGGCCGCCCGCGCCGAGGCGACGATCTCCCCGAGCCGCACAAGACCGGCACGCCGGCTCTCCACGGACTCGGTGGGCCTCGACTCGTCGAGACCGGGGTTGATCGTCAGCGCATCCACCTTGAGCCGACCCAGCAGGCTGGGCAGCACCAGGCCGGCGCTTCCGTTGGACGCGTCGACGACGACCTTGAGCCCCGCCTCCGCGATCCCGGTGGTGTCGGCCTTGCGCAGCAGCGACCCGGTGTACGAGTCGAAGACGCTGGAGGGGAACTGCAGGTCGCCGATCTCACCGGGGAAGGCGCGCCGGTATTCCTGGCGGGCGTAGACCCGGTCGAGCTTGCGCTGTCCGGCCTGGGAAAGGTCGGCGCCCCGCTCGTCGAAGAACATGATGTCCACGGAATCCGGGACACCCGGTGACGTCCGGATCATGATCCCGCCGGCGCTGCCCCGCGCGGTCTGCTGCCGTGCGACGGGCAGCGGCACGTTCTCCAGGTCCCGTACGTCTATGGCGCTGGCCTGCAGCGCCGAGATGACGGCCCGCTTCAGCGCACGCGCGCCACGGGAGTGGTCGCGCGCCGTGGTGACGGTCGACCCCTTCTTCAGCGTCGTGGCGTACGCACCGGCGAGGCGTACGGCGAGTTCGGGTGTGATCTCGACGTTCAGGATCCCGGAGACACCACGGGCTCCGAAGAGATGGGCCTGGCCTCTGGATTCCCAGATCACCGAGGTGTTGACGAATGCACCGGCCTCGATGGTCTTGAAGGGATAGACCCTGACGTTCCCCTGGACAATCGATTCCTCACCGACGAGGCATTCGTCGCCGATGACAGCGCCGTCCTCGATGCGGGCGGCCCGCATGATGTCGGTGTTCTTGCCGATCACACAGCCGCGGAGATTGCTGTGCTGCCCGATGTAGACGTTGTCGTGGACGACGGCCTTGTGCAGGAAGGCGCCGCTCTTGACGACCACGTTCGAGCCCACGACGGTGTGCTCGCGGATTTCCACATCCGCTTCGACCTTGGCGTAGTCGCCGATGTAGAGGGGCCCGCGCAGCACCGCGTCGGGGTGGACCTCGGCACCTTCCGCGACCCACACGCCCGGGGAGATCTCGAACCCGTCGATGTCGACGTCGACCTTGCCCTCGAGTACGTCGGCCTGCGCCTTGACGTAGCTCTCGTGCGTGCCGACGTCCTCCCAGTAGCCCTCGGCGACATAGCCGTAGATCGGCTTGCCTTCCTTCATCAGCTGCGGGAAGACATCGCCGGACCAGTCGACGGACTTGTCGGCCTCGACGTAGTCGAATACCTCGGGCTCCATCACGTAGATGCCCGTATTCACCGTGTCGGAGAAGACCTGACCCCACGTCGGCTTCTCCAGGAAGCGCTCGACCTTACCCTCTTCGTCGACGATGGTGATGCCGAATTCAAGGGGGTTGGGGACGCGCGTCAGGCACACCGTGACGAGTGCGCCCTTCTCCTTGTGGAAATTGATGAGATCGGTCAGGTCGAAATCGGTGAGGGCGTCACCAGAAATGACCAGGAAGGCATCGTCCTTGAGAGCTTCCTCGGCGTTCTTGACGCTGCCTGCGGTACCGAGGGGCTTCTCTTCATTGGCATAGGTGAGCTCCATTCCGAGCTCTTCTCCGTCACCGAAGTAGTTCCTGACGAGCGACGCCAGAAACTGCACGGTCACGACGGTCTCATTGAGCCCATGCCGCTTGAGCAGCCGCAGCACGTGCTCCATGATCGGTCGATTGACGACCGGCAGGAGCGGCTTGGGCATGCTCGAAGTCATGGGGCGAAGGCGTGTGCCCTCGCCACCAGCCATAACGACGGCCTTCATGTCGGAAACGTCCTCCTCGAAGAGACGGCGGTCTGGCCGACTTCGCCCGGACGGGCAAGGCCTCTGGCGCCACACGCGTCCGCCGACTACCCGTCGGGGGCCGCGGTCGCCGAGCTAATCGGCCGCTGCGTCCGCCTTCACCAACCGGCGGACCTGAACCACATACAAGATTCCTGCCCACCAATACAGAGTTGTACCCCACCCAGCGAACGCCCATCCGAAAATCGCCGCCAGGGAGGCCAGCCACCCGTGCCCGTCGCTGAGCAGCAGCAACGGGAAGGCGTACATCAAGTTGAACGTGGCGGCCTTGCCCAGGAAGTTCACCTGCGGCGGCGGATAGCCATGCCGGCGAAGGATTCCCACCATCACCAGAAGCATCAACTCGCGTGCCACCAGGGCAGCGGTCAACCAAATCGGCAGGATCTCCCGCCAGGTGAGGCCGACGAGCGTGGAAAGGATGTACAACCGGTCGGCGGCGGGGTCGAGCAGGCGTCCCAGATTGCTGATCTGGTTCCACCGCCGGGCCAGCTTGCCGTCCAAGTAGTCACTGACACCGCTCAGCGCCAACACCAGCAGGGCCCAGCCATCACTGTTCGGACCGCCGAAGACGGGGCGGAGGATCAGCCACAGGAAGAGCGGAACGCCGACCAGGCGCGCCATGCTGAGAATATTGGGGATGGTGAGCACCCGGTCCGTCTGAACGCGAGTCTCCTGGACCTCCACCCGGGGGCCTCCTGTGGGAAATGTGCCGACGATGCCCCCTGACCCTACCGTCAGCACGCGCCAATGCTGCACAGGGGGTAGGAGCACCAGGCCAGCACCTCACAAAGCGGACGGAAACACGAAAAAGCCCCGCACCGTGACCGTAATTCCTTACGGTCTGGTGCGGGGCTTTCCCCTAAAAATTGTTCGGCGGCGTCCTACTCTCCCACAGGGTCCCCCCTGCAGTACCATCGGCGCTGAAAGGCTTAGCTTCCGGGTTCGGAATGTAACCGGGCGTTTCCCTAACGCTATGACCACCGAAACACTATGAAGTTGAACTCAACCGACATGGGAGTTCATTGCTTCAGAACAAACACAGTGGACGCGAGCAACTGAGGACAAGCCCTCGGCCTATTAGTACCAGTCAGCTCCACCCGTTACCGGGCTTCCACAT